>DOTG01000034.1 GCA_003512955.1 Marinilabiliales bacterium | reverse complement strand
AACCAAGGCAAAACTCACGTTAAAATATTCAAATTATTTTATCCCCATCTGTAACTTTTTCCATTATTAACTGTCTATTCACTGTATTTAAAAAATTACCCTATGTTGATTTTTATACTTGTAGCCATTGTTACTTTTTTCTCGACATTGTTCTTGAAACGGTAAATTTTCCAAAGTCCTAGTTGAGTATTATTATAATTGCCTGTTTTTTGAGCTGTTGTGCAATGCACAACAGCTTTTTTTGTATCTTTTAACTGCTAAAAATGAATGCCATGACACTTAACGAAGTTATAAATGCCCTGCAATCAGCAGGTTCGGAACAAACAAAAAAAACCTACCTAACCCATGGTGCCAAAGAACCTTTGTTTGGCGTGAAGGCGGCTGATTTGAAAACACTGCAAAAAAAGCTGAAAAAAAACTACACACTCGCATTAGAGCTTTTTGCAACCGGAAATTCCGATGCCATGTATCTTGCCGGCCTTATTGCCGACGAAAAGCAGATGACTAAAAGCGACTTGAATCGTTGGGCTCAACAGGCTTATTGGTATTATCTGAGCGAATTTACGGTACCTTGGGTGGCTGCCGAAACTCCATTTGGCTGGGACCTGGCGCAGGAATGGATTGAAAGTGAAAAAGATAATGTTGCCTCATCCGGTTGGGCTACCTATTCAAATTTGGTTACCCTGAAAAAGGATGCCGATTTGCCTTTTCCTTTGCTCCAACAATTGCTTAACCGGGTTTCTGAAACCATTCATCGGTCGCCCAACCGGGTGCGATACACTATGAACGGGTTTGTTATCGCGGTAGGTTCATCGGTAAAACCCCTAACTGCCGAAGCTGAAAAAACTGCCCAAACCATTGGGAAGGTACGGGTTGATGTGGGAAAAACCGCCTGCAAAGTGCCTCTGGCTACAGAGTATATCGGAAAAATAAAAAACTCGGGGCGCTGGGGCTTTAAAAAGCAAGAAACCCGGTGTTGATTTGCTGGCTATAATTCCATTTGATGAATAAATGTGCCCAGTTTTTGCCTTATCAATTTATTTACTACAGACAGTGCTTTTGCAGTTCCCGCTTCCAAAGCTTTAAACTCATTTACCTCCTTCTCGGCATAAGGCGGATAATAATCCTCATCAATCTGATGCCTCCGCGGTTCATTCATCCGGTTTTCAATCAAATCTTTATAAACTAGCGAGAGTTGTTCAAAATTGTTTATAGCTAAAATTTTAACTTATTCTAAACTTATCAAATTTATGGTTTGTTAGTGCTATCAAAACATAATAATATGATCCCGAAGCAAAAAAAATACACATATCTTATTGTAGGTGCCGGAATAGCAGGGCTATCGGCTGTTAAAAAAATCCGGAAACTGGATATTAAAAGTTCAATTTTAATAATCACCGATGAAGATCGCCTCCCTTACAAGCGGACAAAAATCAACAAAAGCATAGCCAAAGGTTTCGAAAAGGAAGAATTCCAGCTTTTTGATGCCAAATGGTACAATGAAAACAACGTGGAACTTTGCTATACGAAAGCCGTCAGACTAACCCTGGCAGAAAAGGAAATGGAACTGAGCAGACAAGCCAAAGTAACCTACGGAAAATTATTGTTGTCGCAAGGTTCAAAACCTTATATTCCTAAAATCAATGGGTTGGATGAGCAAAAAACCCACGCTGTTCATTTTGCCGGGCAGGTGGAAAAATTGCGTAACGAGGTTGAAACCAAACATAAAATCCTGATTGTTGGTGGCAGCGTAGAAGGGTTGGAAACTGCCAATCAATTCATTAAAATGGGAAAAGAAGTTACCGTGGTAGAAAGAAATCAAAATCCCTTGTCCCGGTTTTTCCCATCGGAATTGGCCAAACAAATTGTTTCCGATTTGCATACGGATGGTGTCGATTACTTCGATAACTTTCACCTTTCGGAATTGAATCGGAATGCCAAAGGACAGTACCAGCTACAGTCACCTAAAGGAATGCAGGAATTTGACACCGTGGTGGTTTGTGCCGGAACACAGCCAGACATTCAATTGGCCAAACTTGCAGGAATAAAAACCGAACGGGGTATTTGCGTCAACGAATTCATGCAGACCTCCGATGTTCATGTTTTTGCCGCAGGCGATGTGGCCCAGCATCCCGATGGCTCGGTCACCGGCCTTTGGCATTCCGCAGAGTATCAGGGATTTTGTGCCGGAGAAAACATGGTAGCTTATGGAATGGCTTACCAACCTGTACCTCAGCGGTTAAAAACCAGCTTGTTTGGAGGGTTCTATTTTTCGGCAAATTTTTCCCGATCTAAAGAACTGAATGTGAAAACTATCACCGAAAAACAGGAGAATCTTTTTCGGGAGTTTTATATAAAAGATGGAAAAGTGCAAGGGTTGGTTATGGCCAACGATAAAGAGCGTGATAAGCTTTATCAGAAAGCGGTGGCCGAAAATTGGAGCGTGGACGAAATACATTCCAAAATTCCCTGGTGAGCCATCTCAATAAATTGAAATTAATCGGGAGAAGACCTTCATACAGTTTTGCTTCTCCCTGTTTTAAAAGCGATAAAAAATTTTATGACTATCGGGAATCTTTAA
>DOTG01000042.1 GCA_003512955.1 Marinilabiliales bacterium | reverse complement strand
ATTCATTACACACTTTCTTTGGTTTTGTCATACTACCGTGGCCGATAATACCCAAAACAGGGATGGCGTTTTGAGAACGCTATGTCCAATAATGCTTTGCTTTAGAAATGTCAAAGGCTAATTTATGAAAAAATAGGAAACATACAACTATATATCAATAATAATTTATAACAATTGGCCGTAAGGATTCTTCAGAGGCTCCCTAAAATCCGCGAGCCTGCCGGAAGATGTTGAAAGTCACGGGGTGACTCACAACAAGCCACCCGGTGACTCGCGGAAATAGGGTACTATTTGGATTGTTCTGGTCCTGCCTAAGGTGTTTACTACATTCCCTGGGCCGGTAAAATCTTTTCACCCGGTGATACAATTTATTCCTAAGCCACTAAAATTTTTTCTATGGAGGCTAACAAAATCCCCCACCCTGCTGCCATTTTTTCTTTCGGCAATTTTATTTACGTTTCCGCATTTTCATTTACTTTTACCCCCGGTTTAAACTACGCCAAAGCCGTTTTCATTTACGTCCACTCTGTTTACGTTTACGTTTTCACCCGTCAATTCTACTCCAGGGGCATTTTCAATTACGTTTTCGCCTCTTTTGGTTGCGTTTGTACCATATTTGATTTCGGGACGCGTTGTTTCTTTTTTCAGGCCATGAAAAAACAAACTAACGGCCCGTTGTGATGAAATAATCATAAATAAATGGCCCATCTTCTGTTGTTTTTTATAAATTATCGCCGTTGAAAAAACCTGACTGAGCGAGTGGGGCTACTTTTATCAAGAATTTGGGGAATAAATTCGCGGGGTATTTTTTGTTTGTTGCCAATTGTTTTATAAATTAGTGCTTATGTAAACCAAATTAATAACTTTAATAACAGATTATTATGAATGCAAATCAAACATCGAAGCTGGCTTCGTATAAACTGATTGTGAAAGAAGCCCGTGAAAATGCCACCTCCGTTAACCTGATTAAAAGTTTTGCCGATGGCATTACGAACCTCGAATCCATCTGTACTGCCATAGACAGTGCCCGTGCTTTGCAGGAAACATCACGTGGCGGCATCAGCGACGATAAAAATGCCTTATGCGATGAACTGGTTGAATTGCTGGTTGAAATTGCCGGGGCTGTCCACAGCTATGCCCTGGCAAAGAACGACCTCACTTTGGTATCAAAAGTCGATTACAAAGAATGGGTCCTCGAAAAAATGAGCGATTCGCAGTTGATTGCCGCGGCAACCATTATAACCGGCGAGGCCACAAAAATAGCTGCCAGCGAACTCGCCGATCAGGGGATCGCCCCCGAAGAACTTGCCGGATGCCTGTCAACCTTCGAAAAGTTCCGTACCGCGGTATCGAACCCCCGTTCAGGTATTATCGACCGCTCGGGACATACCCAAAAACTCCGCGACCTGTTTGCCGAGGCAGCCCATATCAAAAAAAACGTGCTCGACCGCCTGGCCCCGCAGTTTAAACGCAAAGCCCCCGATTTTTACCAGAAATATAAAGCGGCAGGCATTGTAATTATCCGTAAGAACGGCAAACCGACCTTCGGCGGTGATACCCCGGCCGAAAATCCCAATTCTTAAACCGATGACTTTTTTTCGTTGAATGATAGAAAACAACCCCGGCAAGTTGCCGGGGTTGTTTGTGTTTAGCAATAAAGTCACCGGGTGAATTTGTAATTAGTTGACACTTCGGATTTTAATTATTACTTAACTTTCCAGGAAATTGCGCATGAATCCCTGATTTTCCTTTCGGCTGTTACCACCATAAGGAGCCAAAGCCATAATCAGTTTGCGGATAGGCATACTTTGTAACCAGACTTTTCCGGTACCGTGGAGGGAGGCCAAAAACATGCCTTCGCCACCAAATACCATACTCTTAAGGCCTCCGGCTTGTTGGATGTCGTACGTGATACTCTCTTCGAAACCTACGATACAGCCGGTATCCACCAGCAGTGTTTCATTAGTCAATTGCCGTTCGATTACGGTTCCACCCGCGTGAATAAATGCCCGGCCATCACCTTCCAGCTTTTGCAGGATAAATCCCTCACCTCCAAAGAATCCGGCTCCCAGTTTGCGGTTCAAAGTTATGGAGACCTTGGTTCCTAATGCTGCACACAAAAAGGCATCTTTTTGAACAATAAGCCTTCCCCCGTAGCGGTTCAACTCAATGGGGATAATAGTTCCGGGGTAAGGAGCTGAAAACGAAACATGCTTTTTCCCAAATCCCACATTGGTAAAGTGGGTTAAAAAGATGGATTCGCCCATGATGGCCCGGGCACCTGCTTGTAAAAGTTTGCTCATAAAGCCCTGAGTGGGATTGGTCCCGTCGCCCATTTTGGTTTCAAAAGCAATACCTTCTTCCATGTACATCATAGCTCCGGCCTCAGCTATTACTGTTTCTCTTGGGTCTAATTCAATTTCAACCAGTTGGATGTCGTTTCCAATAATTTTGTAGTCAACTTCGTGCGATTGCATATTTTTAATTTTTAGGGTTATAAACTAAATGTAGCCATTGTGACGGAAATATTTGAATAAATGCTACAATGGACAAATATTTTTTTTGTCATCCTTTTTTCTTTACCAAAGGCCAGATGAGTTTTTCCAATCCATTGAGTTTGATTTCATACATTTGTGACAACTGGTCGCCAAGCTTTCCCGGGGGAAATCCCTGTTGGCGGAACCAGACCAAATAAGGTTCAGGTAATTCAATCAAGAGCTTTCCTTTAAACTTTCCAAAAGGCATAACCGTATTGGCCATTTCTACCAAGAATTCTTTGTTGGGTACCATTTCTTCCATGCATCAAATGTAAAAAACCTGTTTCGGAATTTTTCCTTTTGGTAGAGAAATTCTTTGAATGTGTCGATTTCGTTCGTTTTATCGCGGCAAAACCAACATCTTTGGTCTGGAATTGAGAATATTTTTTAAACTATTACACATTCTATCTCTTGTAAGATGATATATTACAGCAATTTGCAGGCATGCCTCATGTTTATAAAAGATCGTAACATTGCCTATATGGCTGTGGAAGGTTTTTTAGAATCAGGCAAGGTTAAAGACCTGATGCAAAAAACCGTTGAGTTGTGTTTAAAGCAAAAGGTGCATTATTTATTAATTGATTCATCAAGATTAGAGGTTGTTAAAACCGATGATATCCGTTGGATCGTGATGGAAATCTATCCATTGTTGCGGCAGACCTCCCTAAAAAAGGTAGGGTATGTCAGGTCGCAGAATGTATTTGGGCAGGTTTCATTAGAAAAGTTGTTACCAAAGAATACCACCAAAGAAATTAAATTCTTTTCGACCCTGGAGCTTGCTGAATCATGGCTCTTGGATGATAATTCAAAAGACGGACTTAAAGCCTGCTAACGTCAATACTTACCAAAACATAAAATCTTTGGACCAACAAGTGGAAGCTTAAAAAACCTGCTGAATTTTGAAGATGCTTGTAAAAAATTATTTGAAACAATTCTAACTAACCTGATTTTTCCGTACTTTTCATTCACTAAAATTAAAAAAGGAGGGAAAAATGATGTATGCAATGAACTTATGGGCTGTTCTGGTTTCTGCCGTTTTGGCTTTTGGGATTGGTTCTATTTGGTACGGCCCCTTGTTTGGCAAAGCCTGGCAAAAAGAGGTTGGCTTATCGGATGAGAAAATTCAATCAGGAAACATGATCAAAATCTTTGGGATCAGTTTTATACTTACACTAATCATGGCATTTGGTATGGCATTTCTGTTTCATAAGGTGGAAGATGCCAAAGTTACCTGGCTGGTTGGGCTTACTCATGGATTATATATAGGTGTAGCATTTGTGGTGACCTCCATGGGTGTAAACTACCAATACGAGGGTAAATCGCTGAAACTTTGGGCCATCAATTCCGGATACCAGGTGTTGTTTTTAATGCTAATGGGAGCCATTTTAGGTGCGTGGCATTGAGTTTTAATCCGCAAGTGAAATAAAAACTGAGGCAAAGTGAACCGATAAGTGTACCATGGCTTTGTAAAATCAGTTGATGCTAAACACTCAAATTCAAATGTTTGCGGATTATTATTGATAAAACAACCCATGCGAGGCTTTTAATTTTGAATGTTGGGCATGTCCCATTTCTAATAAGGTACAAACCTTTATTCTTTGCAAAGAAGTGTGGGGGGATTACTCCGCTTCGTATTATGAGGGCTCCGCCGTCCGGATCCAGGGGTTTTTCATCCCTCAGCTTAAGTAGGGTTTTCATCAACAAAAAAGCTCACCATAACTGGCAAGCCTTTATTTTTGCGGAGAAAGGGGATTCGAACCCCCCATTTTTGGAAACCGAACCCCCCTAATAAAATCAACCTCAACCCTAATAAATTCAATCAATACACCCTATTTTAAAGGGATTAAAGTAATTGAATGAAATTGCATTGAATTGAATAAAATTGTTAATCGGTTAACAAACTTTATCTACCTTGTTTTTTGTGGCTTTGTTCTCTTTACGCAAGCTTAATGAATCGGTTATTAATTGCGAGAACTGCTGTGCCCATTGGTCAAGAGGATACTTGTCTTTAAGGAACACCAATTCACGGAGCAAATGTGCGGTACAAAGCTGGTGTGTTCGGGCTTCAACGTTAAAATAAGCAGGCCAACAATCGGTTACCAACACCGATTTAGGCAACCCTTCGGGGATGATGCTTTCAATGGCTTTGTGCCCACGACTTTGGTGTATAGCAATAAATGTCGCGCTTTTGTTTTGAAAAAGTCCAGGCCCAATGGTTTTTACCATTGATGTTTGCACCTGTTTCATCGGCACCAACAATATGGCTTCGTAATACCACATGCCGGATGGCTTCATAAGTACCAGCTGCTTTTTTCTCCATCTTGGCCATGACATAGTTGATGCCACCAGTGCTTATACCTAACCCAAATACATCACGCATCAATTCCGATAACCGTTTGAATGGGACATATTGCCTGGCCCCAAGGTAAGATAAAAGGGCTTGTACATTTTCGCCATAACTAACCGGGACGTTAACCCCTGCCGGATATGTTGCCCGGTTTATGTGCCCGCATTTGCAGGGCCTGTCGAACAATTGGTGTTCGGTAACAATTGCTTTTATGGGCGGGATATCTATCACTTGCCTTTTGCTGGCAAAAAAGCTTGGTTGCCCCGTTAAATCTTCCCCGCAGCAATTACAATATAATGGCATATGGTGTTCTATCCTGTCAGGGTTTTCCATTTGCTTCAAAGTTGTCCCTTCATGTCCGGCCTGTCCTCCTGGCTTTTTGCCAGAAGACTGCCTAAGGCTTTGGGTTTTTTGTTGTTTCGGAAAATCACTTGATGGGGACTTACTGCTATTACGGCTGTTTTTAGGGTTCTCATATTTTTCGGGTTGCTTTTCTAACCTGGCAACCTCTGATTTTAAATATTGGTTTTCTGCCCTCAAATAAGTAACCTCGTCCTCTAAACGGATAATCCGTTCGAGCAATTGCTCTAATATTTGGGGTCCTTGTTTCATCCAGAGGCAAAGTTCTTGAACCGTCCCAAGGTGACAATGCAAAAAAGCAACAAGTTATCAAGAGACACCAAAGAAAAATGTTGATAACCACCTGTATTCCCCCCCTGAGGTTTCAATGGCCTTTCAAATAACATTAAAATAAACCCCATCCAATTCTAAAGGGGTTATCGGAGTTTTGTACATCCTTTGATTTTTTTCCTTTAGATTTGCTTTATTCTTTTGACTGAATAGTTACAAAAAATTCACCCTAGCCTGATTATTCTTGCTATTGATAACAAATCCATATAATGAAAACTTCTTTGTTAATAGTAAGCGATGGTAAAAACTTGTGTTTCAAATTAAAATTACACTTTCAATAGTAGTAAAATACTGTCATATTATATATATTTGACAGTTCTTAACTCAAAACCATTACATTATTAACATTTATTCAAAATAAATATGGTAAATAAATTACTTCACCGCATTAGCTTTCTCCTTTTGTTTGTATTTACAATTCTTGTAGCCCAGGCAGGAACAGCTCCCATGGTATTAGAATATAACACCAACCTATCAGAAGGAACCACCATTCAAATTCCACTTATAGGTACTGATTTAATTTTTGATTGGGGAGATGGGAATAAGGATACCATACCTTCATGCGTTGATTATGTGTCACATACCTATGCCACCCATGGAATTTATACAATTAGCTTTACAGGTGTGGTAACTTCCTATGGGAATTGGCATAATAACCAGGGGATTGAAAAATTAACCAGAGTGATTAGTTTTGGTGACCTGGGTATTACATCTTTTAATTTTGCATTTATGGGAGCCTTTAATTTGATTGAGGTTCCTGCCAATATACCATCATCTGTAACCACTACCCAGCAGATGTTCCAGGATGCTACATCTTTTAATGGTGATTTGAGTACCTGGGATGTAAGTAACATTCATGATATGGGATTCATGTTTGCAGGTGCAAGTTTCTTTAATAGTAATATTAGTAATTGGAATGTTAGTAGCGTTGCCAATATGAATGGAATGTTTGAATCTACAAATTTTAATCAAAATATTGGTAATTGGAACGTAAGCAATGTAACCTCGATGGATTCTATGTTTGAAAATACTATATCCTTTAATAGAGATTTAAGTAGTTGGGATGTGAGTAAGGTAAACAGTATGATTAGTATGTTTTCCTATGATTCTCTTTCTGCCGAAAACTACGATAAACTATTAATTGGCTGGTCGGAAAGAAGTTTACAACCAAATGTTATTTTCGATGCAGGGGATAGCAGGTATTCCCTGGCAGGTTATGATGCCCGGGAACATTTAAAAAATACCTTTAACTGGGATATAACCGATGGTGGATTGATAAATCCACCATTAGCAAACTATTCATACCACATAAATGAATTTGAGGCTTCATTTACCAACGAATCAGCCAATGCCATTTCGTATTTATGGAAATTTGGCGATGGAACCACCAGTACCGATGAAAACCCTACACACATTTATACCAATTCCGGAACATATAAGGTAACCCTATTTGCTATTTATAGTACCTTACAGGATTCTGTTTCGCAAATAGTTGATATCAATTGTACAACAAGTTTTGCAACCGATACCCATACCGCCTGTAATTCCTTTACCTGGATAGACGGAATCACCTATACCGAAAGCAATAGTACCGCTAAATATACCTTAACCAATACAGGTGGTTGCGATTCCGTTGTTACCTTAAATTTAACCATAAATAAAAGCACAACTGGTACCGATGTACAAAGTGCCACCGATTCCTTTACCTGGATAGATGGAATTACCTATACCGAAAGCAACTTTACAGCCACCCATACTTTGACAAATGCAGCCGGTTGCGATTCTATTGTAACATTGAACTTAACACTCTCACCAAAACCAGTTATATTAGAGTTCGAAGTTACTAATCCCAACGATAAAGTAATTGTTCTCCCAATTTACGGAATAAACCTTAACATTGATTGGGGCGATGGCATCATAGAAAAACGTAGCGTCTATAGTTCAGTGTCTCATACTTATTTAAATATAGGTACTTATATTGTAAAGATCAATGGAAATTTAGAATCTATTGGAAGGGATAATTTTAGCTTTGGGGACAAACTAACAAAAGTGCTTAGTTTTGGAAATTTAGGAATAACAAGCCTTAGACATGCCTTTATAAATGCAACACGCCTAGCTCAAGTGCCTGATTTTCTGCCTTCAACAGTCACAGAGATGTACGGAATGTTTAAAGGTGCCACTTCTTTTAATGGGGATATCAGTAATTGGAATGTAAGCAATGTTACAAATATGGGTTTTTTGTTTATAGATGCTACTTCCTTCAATGGGGATATAAGCAATTGGAATGTAAGTAATGTTACTAATATGTATTATATGTTTCAAAATGCAAGCTCTTTTAATAGGGATATCAGCAAGTGGAATGTAAGCAATGTTTCTTTTATGACTAATATGTTTAATGGTGCATCCTCTTTTAATGGGGATATTAGTAATTGGGATGTGAGTAAGGTTATTGATATGAATGGAATGTTTCAAGATGCAAGCTCTTTTAATGGGGATATTAGTAATTGGGGTGTAAGTAATGTTACTAATATGAGTAATATGTTTTATAATGCCACCTCCTTTAATGGGGATATTAGCAATTGGGATGTAAGTAATGTTACTAATATGCAACGTATGTTTAGTGGTGCAAGCTCTTTTAATAGGGATATTAGTAATTGGGATGTAAATAAGGTAACTAATATGTATTATATGTTTTATAATGCCTCCTCCTTTAATGGGGATATTAGCAGATGGAATGTCAGCTTGGTTACCAATATGAATGCAATGTTTTATAATGCCACCTCCTTTAATGGGAATATTAGTAAATGGAATGTAATCAAGGTTGCTGATATGACTAATATGTTTTATGGAGTTAAAATTCCTGCTGAAAATTATACTGCCCTTTTAATTACCTGGGCAAACTTGCCAGTAAAAACCAGCGTTAAATTCCATGCAGGATCCAGCAAATATGCTCCCGAAGCCGTTATTGCCCGAAACAAATTAACAATTAATAAATATTGGACTATAACAGATGGTGGACAGATTGCAAAGCCTACAGCTGCCTTCTCTTTTCAAAAAGATGGATATGAGGTTTCATTTACTAACAATTCATCAAGTAACAGCACCGCCTATTTGTGGAAATTTGGCGATGGAACCAGTAGTTCGGATAAAAATCCTACCCACATTTATACCAATCCCGGTACGTATAAGGTTATCCTATATGCCATAAATGTAATTGTAAAAGATTCATTATTGCAACCGATTGACATCATTTGCACATCAACCTATGCAAGCGATACCCATTCTGCCTGTAATTCCTACACCTGGATAGATGGTATAACCTACACCAAAAACAATAATACGGCTAAATATATCTTAACGAATGTTGGTGGGTGCGATTCTGTGGTTACTTTAAATTTAACCATAAATAAGAGCACCACCGGTACCGATGTGAAAGGTGCCATTAATTCATATACCTGGATAGATGGCAATACTTACACCGAAAGCAACAATACCGCCACCCACACTTTGACCAGTGCAGCCGGTTGCGATTCTGTGGTCACGTTGAACTTAACCATCTTTAAAAATCCTATGGTTTTGGAGTTTGACATTAATTCTGCATCTACAATAAGTTTGCCCCTAATTGGAACTAACCTTACCATTTACTGGGGTGATGGTCAAATTCAAAAACTTACTTCTGTTAATGGTTTAGTCAATCATTATTATAAATCAACAGGTATTTATACCGTATTGTTGGATGGTAGCTTAACAACATATGGATCTAATAGTTTTACATACAATCCCAACGCCGGTAAATTAACCAAAGTGCTGAGTTTTGGCAATTTGGGTATAACAAGCCTTGCATACGCGTTTATGAGTGAAATGAGTTTAATTAAAGTGCCTGAACACTTACCTTCAACAGTTATAAATTTGTTATATACATTTCATAACGCACGTTCCTTTAATGGAGATATCAATAATTGGGATGTTAGTAATGTTACTAATATGGAACGTGCGTTTGGAGGTGCCACCTCTTTTAATGGGGATATTAGTAATTGGGATGTTAGCAAGGTTACTAATATGAGTAATATTTTTGATTGTGCAACCTCTTTTAATGGGGATATCAGTAATTGGGATGTAAGTAATGTTACTGATATGTTTGGTATGTTTGGTTCTGCAACCTCATTTAATGGAGATATCAGTAATTGGAATGTAAGTAAGGTTACTAATATGTTTGGAATGTTTTCAAATGCCACCTCCTTTAACGGGGATATCAGCAGTTGGAATGTAAGTAATGTTTCAAATACCCAATTTATGTTTTCCAATGCCACCTCATTTAATGGGGATATTAGCAATTGGGATGTAAGTAAGGTTACTAATATGAGTCAAATGTTTTCAGGTGCAACCTCATTTAATGGTGATATTAGTAAATGGAATGTAAGTATTGTTACTTTTATGAATTCCATGTTTAAAGGGGCAATTTCGTTTAATGGTAATATTAGCAATTGGAATGTAAGCAAGGTAACTAATATGACAGATATGTTCTTGGGTGTTGATATTCCTACGGAAAATTATACTGCCCTTTTAATAAACTGGGCTAAACTACTAGTAAAAAGCAACGTTACTTTCAATGGCGGGTTAAGCAAATATACTTCCGAAGCTGTGGCTGCAAGAAACAAATTAGATAATGATTATTATTGGACCATTACCGATGGTGGGGAGCTACTAATACCCACAGCCACCTATTCTTTTCAACAAAATGGAAATGAGGTTTCATTTACCAACGAATCCACAAATGGAACTTCTTATTTATGGAGCTTTGATGATGGCACCACCAGCACAGAAATAAATCCCACGCATACCTATGCCAACCCCGGAACTTACATAGTAACCTTATATGCTATAAATGATATTTTGAAAGATTCTTTAAAGCAAACTTTTGAAATAATATGTGTATCCAATTCAGGCACCGACGTTCAAACAGCCTGCGATTCCTTTACATGGATGGATGGTATTACCTATACCGAAAATAACAATACAGCTAAATATACCTTAACCAATATAGCAGGTTGTGATTCTATAGTTACGTTGAACTTGACCCTTTTAAAACAACCCGTTATTGAAGTGCAACCTTTTCCATCCATTAATAGCTGTGAGAATGATCCCGATATTAAACTTTATATTGATGCTGCCGATAAGGATGTTACTTACCAATGGTATTTTAATGGTGAGGCTCTTTTAAATGAAACCGATTCTGTTTTAACCCTGGCAACTGAGTTTTCAAACGAAGGAACCTATTTTTGTCAGGTAAGTAATACTTGCAATAATAAAGTTAGTAATAATTCAGTAGTCACCATCAATCATAGCACCAGTAGTACTGATGTAATAACCGCCTGTGATTCCTATACATGGATTGATGGAAATACGTACACCGAAAGCAATAACACAGCCACCTTTGCTTTAACCAGTGCTACAGGTTGCGATTCTATTGTTACCCTGGACTTAACCATCCATAATAGTATTAGTGGTACTGATGTTATAACAGCCTGTGATTCCTACCCATGGATCGATGGGAATACATACACCGAAAGCAATAACACAGCCACATTTGCCTTAACCAATGCTGCAGGTTGTGATTCTATTGTCACCCTGGATTTAACCATCAATAATAGTATTAGTGGTACTGATGTAATAACCGCTTGTGATTCTTACATATGGATCGATGGAAACACCTACACCGAAAGTAACAACACGGCTACATTTACTTTAACCAGTGCAACAGGTTGCGATTCTATTGTCACTCTGGATTTGACCATCAATAATAATATTAGTGGAATTGATGTTATAACAGCCTGTGATTCTTACACATGGATCGATGGAAACACCTACACCGAAAGTAATAATACGGCTACCTTTGCCTTAACCAATGCAACAGGTTGCGATTCTATTGTTACCCTGGATTTGACCATCAATCATAGTGTTGATGGAACTGATGTAATAACCGCTTGCGATTCCTATACATGGATCGATGGAAATACCTACACCGAAAGCAATAATACGGCTACCTTTGCCTTAACCAATGCTGCAGGTTGTGATTCTATTGTTACCCTGGATTTAACCATCAATAAAAGTATTAGTGGTACTGATGTTATTACCGCTTGTGATTCTTTTACATGGATTGATGGAAACACCTACACCGAAAGCAATAAAACGGCTACCTTTGCCTTAACCAGTGCCACAGGGTGTGATTCATTGGTTACTCTGAACATAACCATCAATCATAGTACTAGTGGAACTGATGTAATAACCGCTTGCGATTCCTATACATGGATTGATGGAAACACCTACACCGAAAGCAATAACACGGCTACCTTTGCCTTAACCAGTGGCACAGGGTGTGATTCTATTGTCACCTTGAATTTAACCATCAACCATAGCATCGGTAGTACTGATGCAATAACCGCTTGTGATTCCTACACATGGATTGATGGAAATACCTACACCGAAAGCAACAACACAGCCACATTTGCTTTAACCAGTGCCACAGGTTGCGATTCTATTGTTACAATGAATTTAACTATCAACCATAGCACCAATGGAACTGATATTATAACTGCTTGCGAATCTTATACATGGATAGATGGTATTACCTATACTTCAAACAATAATACAGCAACCTTTACCTTGACAAATGCCCTAGGATGCGACTCTATTGTTAATTTAGATTTAACATTGGTTGAAGGTCCCATGATACTTGAATTTAATACAACACTTTCCAATCAAACAGAAAAGGGGTTCACAGAAAATAAATCAACCAAAAGCAGTGAAACCACCATTGGGATTCCTCTTTCTGAAGGTAATATTATCATCGACTGGGGTGACGGTAACATGGATACTATATTGGAAATTCCTGTTCCATCAATTTTCACGCATACTTTTGCCAATGAAGGAATTTATAAGGTAAAAATTACAGGAAAACTAGATACATACGGAGGAAGTACAATCAATGATTATGCGGGTAAACTAACAAAGGTGATCAGTTTTGGAAACCTGGGCATTTCATCATTTGATTATGCTTTTGCCAATGAAAATAAATTAATTGAAGTTCCTGCAGTTATTCCTGAATCAGTAAAAAGTATGAAACAGATGTTTTATGGTGCAAGTTTATTTAAGGGTGATTTGAGCACGTGGGATGTTAGCAGGATTATCGATATGCAGGATATGTTTGATGGTGCCACTTCATTTGATGGAGATATTAGTAATTGGATTGTTAGTAATGTTAAAACAATGGATTTCATTTTTAGGGGAACTTCTCTTTCAACCTACAGATATGATGCGATTTTAAACAAATGGTCTGAATTGCCACTACAAGAAAATGTAAATTTAAATAATAGCAATTATTTTACATCTTCAAGTGCAAGTGCAAGGCAAAAAATTATTACTCTTTATCATTGGTCTATTACCGATAAGGGTTTAATATTAAATCCTACTGCCGCATTCACATATACAAAAGATCAAAAAACAGTATCTTTTACTAATAATTCTGCCCATGCTATAAATTATCAATGGGATTTTGGCGATGGAACGAGAAGTACTGATGAATTTCCTATCCATACATTTGAAAATGTAGGAAACTACATTGTATCTCTGATAGCAACCAATTATGACTTAAAGGATACTTTGAATATTTTAATTGAAGTGTCATGCGATGTTGAGAATGTGATAGACAGGCAGTTTGCCTGCGATTCTTACACATGGATTGATGGAAATACGTACACCGAAAGTAACAACACAGCCACCTTTGCCTTAACTAATGCTGCAGGTTGCGATTCTATTGTCACATTGGACTTAACCATCAACCATAGCACCTATGGTACTGATGTTATTACCGCCTGTGATTCCTATACATGGATAGATGGAAATACCTACACCGAAAGCAACAACACGGCTACCTTTGCCTTAACCAGTGGCACAGGGTGTGATTCTATTGTCACCCTGGATTTAACCATCAATCAAAGTACTAGTGGAACTGATGTTATTACCGCTTGTGATTCTTACACATGGATCGATGGAAACACCTACACCGAAAGCAATAATACGGCTACCTTTGCCTTAACCAGTGCCACAGGTTGCGATTCTATTGTCACCCTGGATTTAACCATCAATCATAGTATTAGTGGAACTGATGTAATAACCGCATGTGATTCTTACACATGGATCGATGGAAACACCTATACCGAAAGCAATAACACGGCTACCTTTGCCTTAACCAATGCTGCAGGTTGCGATTCTATTGTCACCCTGGATTTAACCATCAATCAAAGTACTAGTGGAACTGATGTTATTACCGCTTGTGATTCTTACACATGGATTGATGGAAACACCTACACCGAAAGCAATAACACGGCTACCTTTGCCTTAACCAGTGGCACAGGGTGTGATTCTATTGTCACCCTGGATTTAACCATCAACCATAGCATCGGTAGTACTGATGCAATAACCGCTTGTGATTCTTACACATGGATCGATGGAAACACCTACACCGAAAGCAATAATACGGCTACCTTTGCCTTAACCAATGCCACAGGTTGCGATTCTATTGTCACCTTGAATTTAACTATAAACCAATCTTATAATGAAATAATTGAAATTACAATTTGTAATGGTGAAACTTACAGTTTTGGAAATCAAGTCTTAAAGTTCCCTGGAGAATATTCTGAAGTTTTCATATCTGTTTTAGGATGTGATTCATTAGTGAGTTTGAATTTAAAGGTAACAAACGTTGATACGGAAGTAATTCAAGATGGAGTTACTTTAACAGCAAATGCTACTGATGCTATTTATCAATGGGGTACTTGTGGTAATGTATTTTTACCTATTAAAGGAGAAACATCAAAATCTTATAGGGTTACAGAAAATGGAAATTACGCTGTAATTATCGAACAAAATTCGTGTGTTGATACATCAATTTGTTACGCTGTTACTTGGTATTCTATTTTGGATGATGGATTTAATAATAAAATTGAAATTTATCCAAACCCAACCAATGATTATTTAAACATAGATTTCAAAGAAATCTTTGAGTTAATTGAAGTCTTTGTAATAAATCCAATGGGTAAGATAATTATTACAGAAAAAAGTAAAAAATCAGATTCAATTAAATTGGATTTTTCAACCCAACCGCAGGGAATTTATGATATTCTTATTAAAGCTGATGGTTTAAAGGCAACCTATCAAATTGTAAATAAATAAATTTAAAAACATAGGGGTTGTTCAAAAAAACCTGGGCAACCTCTATTTTTACCAATTTTTACATGCTCTGTAAATATTCGTCAGCATTGTTGACTAATCAAAAAGTCCGATCGACCAAAACCTTTATCTCAATAAATTCTCAAATAGCATCAACAAAAAAGGCTCACCATAACTGGCAAGCCTTTATTTTTGCGGAGAGAGGGGGATTCGAACCCCCGGTACAGTTTCCCGTACGTCAGTTTAGCAAACTGGTGGTTTCAGCCACTCACCCACCTCTCCGGGTATTGTGCTGAATATTTTTTTAGAACACACCTTAATTTTTTTTAAGGTTCACAAAAGTAGGAATTTGTATTTCTTTTCCAAAAAAGTTTGGCTGTTTTTTTCAAATTATTACCGCAACCATGCCTGCAAAAGCACATAAAATCAAAAGGGCATGTCATCAGGTCCCAGTTCTTCGTTCGATGGGGGTGGCGGATAATTTCCTGTATCGAAGGTGCTGTCAGCTTGACGGGCACCACCCATAGTTTCCATTTTCCAAACCCGGACATCGGTGTACCATTTTCCATTAAACTCGCGGCTTTCGATGTTTATGGAGGCTTTTACTTGAGCCCCTATACCTTGTTGGGTCAATTCTACCTTATCGTTCCAATTCGAAATACACACCTTTTTAGGGTATTGTTCCACCGTTTCGATGATAAAATCCTGACGTTTCCAACCACCCTTGGCCGATTGTCCTCCAGTGGCAGGAAGTATCTGTACAATTTTTCCGGTAATTTCCATAATGCTGTTTTAAGTGGGCAAAGATAAGTTTTTCGGAACGTGGCTTCAAAAAAAAAATCCCGGATTATTTCCGGGACTTCTCACTATTTTTTAAGTGTTCTTTAAAGGTTCACCTGATCTATTTATCTTTTTGATTCTTGATATTTCCCGGACTTTGTGGAGGAGTTGAGATGCTTTCCCTCATGTGGGTATCTGCCTCAATGTTTTTCATCCGGTAATAATCCATAATCCCCAAGTTTCCCTGGCGGAAAGCTTCAGCCATGGCACGAGGTACTTCAGCTTCAGCCTCAATAACTTTGGCGCGCATCTCTTGTGCCAAGGCCTTATTTTCTTGTTCTAAAGCTACAGCCATCGCACGGCGTTCTTCGGCACGGGCCTGAGCAATGTTTTTATCGGCATCGGCCTGATCCATCTGCAAAACGGCACCAATGTTCTTCCCAATATCAATATCGGCAATGTCAATGGAAAGGATTTCGAAAGCAGTCCCGGCATCCAATCCCTTTTCAAGCACCAACCGGGAAATTTTATCGGGATTTTCTAATACAGCCTTGTGGTCGAAACTCGAACCAATAGATGAAACAATTCCTTCGCCAACCCTTGCCAATACTGTTTCTTCACCGGCTCCGCCCACCAATTGTTTGATGTTGGCACGCACGGTAACCCGGGCTTTGGCAATCAACTGTATCCCATCCTTGGCAACCGCGGTTACTGGTGGGGTATCAATCACTTTTGGGTTTACACTCATTTGAACGGCCTGAAACACATCGCGGCCTGCCAAGTCAATGGCAGTGGCCATCTTAAACGAAAGCTGGATATTTGCCTTTTCAGCCGAAACCAAGGCGTGGACTACAGCCTCCACATGCCCACCAGCTAGAAAGTGCGCCTCAAGGTCGTCACTCTTAATTCCCTGCAATCCGGCCTTGTGGGCTTCAATCATCGAATTAACAATTTTTTGTGGGGGGACATTCCTCCAACGCATTAAAATCAATTGCAGCAAAGAGATGCGGACACCTGATATTTGCGCGGTAAACCACAACTTGATGGGGATTACATACAAAACGAACCAGATGCCGACAATGATGGCCACAATGAGTATTACATTCATTCCAATCATATTTTCCATAATTTATAAATCAATAGGTTTAACAATGATTTGATTTCCTTCTATTTTAACTATTTCAATTGGCGTATGCGGATCGATAAAAAGATGGCCTGATTTGGCTTCGAACGATTTGTTGTTGATGAGTACCCTTCCCATGGGATTCAAACGGGTAATACTTTCGCCACGGGCTCCCACCTGCAATTCATCCGGTTCTACATTCATTACCTTGCTGCTGATGGTGGAATGCAACGATAAACGGTTCCATGTATTCGACCGCAACCCCAACCATACCGTGGCTACAGTCAGCGCAAGGGCTGTAAATAAAATAATATGGGCAATAGGTTTCTCCAAATCTCTGTATCCAAAAAAGATGGCCAACACGATGAACAGGATACCAATCACTCCGGCAATGTTAGTCCCAGGCAATACAAAAACCTCAAGAAGCAGGAGAATAAGACCCACTAACAATAAAACAATAATGGCAGTTAAACTCATAAAGCGTTAATCGATGGTAACAGTTAATCCTTTGCTATTCAACTTGTTTTTCATGTGCGAGAGTTTTTCAAACTTCCCTTTTTTTACATCGCATTTGCCTTTGTAGTGGGTAATGTAAGCACATTGCTCTGCCTGATGGCTGTCGTGCTCACAGACTTCAACCAGACATTCGATTACGAAGTCAAAGGTGTTGTAGTCATCATTATGGAGAATCAGATGAAAGTCGTTGTCTTTTTCAATCTGATTCGATTCATCTAAATGGGGTCTTGTTTTTTCTTGATTTGCCATTTCTTATTACTTAAATAACCTAATACACAAGTGAGTTCAAAGATAGCTTAATTTTTTGTAGTTTAAATGTGCCATTTTAAGTTATACTGATTTTTTACCTAAAGCCAGACTTTCAAACCTTAATCAAAAGAATTTTGTTTTTGAGGGTTTGTACTAATTTCCTAAAGATGCCGATATTCATTTTTAAAGAATCGCACAAGGTTTGCAACAAAATCCACCGAAGGCTGTTTTTGAAGTGGAAACAGTTTAAAACACATTACGATGACAATTTTAGAAGAAGGCCAAAAAGCCCCAAATTTTGTTGGAAAAAATCAGTTAGGGCAAACCCTATCGTTGGATCAGTTTAAAGGGAAAACCTTGATTTTATATTTTTACCCCAAAGATAATACCCCTGGCTGTACATCCGAAGCTTGCAACTTGCGCGATAATTACCGGCAATTGCTCAGCAAAGGTTTTGAGGTGGTTGGGGTAAGTCCCGATAGCGAAAAATCGCATCAAGGTTTTATTGAAAAACAGAAACTCCCCTTTCATTTGATTGCCGATGTAGATAAAACAATCCTGAAGGTCTATGGCGCCTGGGGAATGAAAAAGATGTATGGCAAAGAATATGAAGGGGTTTTACGCACTACTTTTGTTATTGACGGAAATGGGATGATTGCAAAAATTATTACAAAAGTGGATACCAAAAACCCTACAGAACAAATATTGAAGGCATTGAGTTAATCCCCAAAATATATTTTCCCTGTTTGATGAAAACAAAAACCTGCTTAGGGATATTGTTGAAAACTCCCTGCAAGTATCCCTCCAATTTTTCAAATTAATGTTCTGAATTGGTTATCTTTACCAAAAGAAAATCGAAAAATTAATTCCATTAACTACTTGATTGTATGAGCAAAGAACCTAAAGAGGCGGCCAAGGACATGAGCAAAGAAAAACTGAAAGCTTTGCAACTGACCCTTGATAAAATCGAAAAAAATTTTGGTAAAGGAGCTATCATGAAAATGGGCGACTTTGTGGTGGAAGAGGTACCAACCATTAGTTCCGGATCCATTGGAGTTGATTTGGCCTTGGGTGTAGGTGGCTTCCCAAAAGGACGGATTATTGAGATATTTGGGCCGGAATCGTCAGGTAAAACAACTCTGGCCATCCATGCCATTGCCGAAGCCCAAAAAGCGGGGGGTATTGCCGCATTTATTGACGCGGAACATGCCTTCGACCGTTTTTATGCCGAAAAATTGGGCGTCGATATTCAGAACCTTCTGGTTTCGCAGCCCGACAATGGGGAACAAGCCCTTGAAATTGCCGATCACCTGATCCGTTCAGGCGCTGTAGATATTATTGTCATTGACTCCGTGGCAGCACTGACTCCAAAAGCCGAAATTGAAGGCGAAATGGGCGATTCCAAAATGGGTCTGCAGGCCCGGTTAATGTCGCAAGCGTTGCGTAAACTCACCGCCAACATCAATAAAACCAGAACCTGTTGCATTTTCATCAACCAGTTGCGCGATAAAATCGGTGTCATGTTCGGTAACCCCGAAACAACAACCGGTGGTAACGCCCTTAAGTTTTACGCGTCGGTGCGTGTGGATATCCGCAAAATAGGTCAGATAAAAGATAGTGAAGAGGTAACCGGAAACCGCATCCGTGTTAAAATTGTAAAAAACAAGATGGCGCCACCGTTCCGTAAGGCTGAATTTGACATTGTTTATGGCGAAGGAATTTCCAAAACCGGCGAAATCATTGACTTAGGTGTCGAATACAACATCATTAAAAAGGCAGGCTCCTGGTTCAGCTATGGTGAAACCCGCTTGGGCCAAGGCCGCGAAGCCGTCCGCCAGTTGTTGATCGACAACCCGGAATTATCCAAGGAATTGGAAACAAGAATCGTGGAAATAATGAGCGTTACCCCAATGGTAGCATCGGAATAGACCATTCAAGATTAATAATATAAACCACATGGACAGCTTGTTGGTGTGGTTTTCTTTTTAGTAGATTTTATAAAAACCGATAACAGACTAATCGCCTGTGGGACGGATAGAAAGCACCGGAATGGGGGAATGATTCACCATTTGCTGGGCATAAGGTTCTACCCAAAATGGAAGTGTGCGCTCGTTGGTTTCAAGCATCACCGCAATCAAATCGGCATCGCAAAGCAGGGCATATTCAATCACTAAGTTGGATAAGTTGTTGCCTTTCAGCGATTCGCGCACACATTTTACTTTCCGCCGTTTTAAATAGATCATCACCTGATCAATATATTCATTCAATGTTTTGCGGGTCACCACTTTGTTGTCCTGCCGGATATCAATCACGTGGAGCTCGGCTCCAAAGAGCAGTGCCAGTCCGGCAACCAACGGAACTTTTTGCCGGCTTTCTTTACTAATGTCAATGGGTAAAATAATCTTGTTAATCTCCCTTTTCGGGAAACTATACCGGATGGTGAGTACCGGTACCGTAGCATTGCTTACAATCCGAAAAGCATTGCTCCCCACCCACCGCTCCTCAAAACCCGATACGCCATGCGTTCCCATAATAATCATTTCGGCATCGCCATATTTGGCCTGGTGGCAGATCTCGGTATAAATCCGTCCCTCGCGGATGCGGTAATCAAATTCCCCTTTCAGTTCCTTTTTGTAAAGCTGGATGGTACGTTCAAAGTTGTCGATAACCCCCGATCTTAGTACCTCATCAAAATCATGAAGATTAAAAGAGGCATCGTAATCGGCATTTTTCCGTTTTACATGAATCAGCCGTATCCCACAATCCGTGTAATTGGCAATCATGATGGCATGTTCCAGTGCATTGATGGAGTCGTTGGAAAAGTCGATGGGAACCAGAATATGCTTCATTGGGGTCGAATTTTAGCAAAGATACAGAATGGCTTACAATTCTACCAGATGCTTGGTATCTATATCGATATGTTTTTTAAATAACCGGTAATGCGCCTTAACCGATCCTTTCAGTTGAACCTGAAACGAACCGGATTTCAATTTTCTCATCATATTTTTCCCCGACGAAATCAGCACAGTCAAGGGAATATCCATGTGGCACGAAATCACTTCAGGGGTATTGGGGGAAAGGGTAAATTCCTCAGGCAGGATGAGTTTCCCTAATACTTGCCCCTCCATCCATACTTCGATATCGGCACTAGTAATCCGGATAGTTCCCCGGTTGGGGTTTACCAGTTCCAGTTTGGTTTCTAAAGTTACCCCAAACCCTTTCGACTCGGCTACTTTAAAACCTACTACCTTGGTTACCTCAATAGGTTTAAACATTTGGCACCCCAATGTCAGAAGGGTGATTACGAGTAAAGCAAATCCCAAAAATGTGTTTGACCGTTTTTTAAAGTGCATGATATTCTATATTATTGAAGCCAAAGATACCATAATGTATTGAAAAACAACGAACTGATTGACTGAAACAAAAAAGGCTGCCTAAACTTATTAGACAGCCTCCTTTGTTTATCTTTCAAAGATTATTCTTCTTTTGATGACTTGCGGGTAGAGTAGTTGATTTTTAAGGCGCTTACCCTGCGCAACTGTTGCTTAATGTCGGTGACAATACCCATTTTGGTTTTCTCATCCACTTTAAGCGATGTGGTTAACAATGGACGTTCTGCTTCATCCAGTTTTCCGCGTTCCTCTTCAATATAACTACCAATGTCGCTCACTTCAGAGAATTGGTCGTTTAATTGAATCCGTGGTTCGGTACCCATGGTTCTGACGAATTGTTTTTGAGGTTCACCCACATAAATATAACTTACCAGCGATTTTTTTTCCAGCTTTTTAATTTGACTGGCTTGTGGTACTTTTATATTTATCTTCAATTCAACCTCTTTCATGGTGGTACTTACCATAAAGAAGAACAGCAACATAAACACGATATCGGGCAACGAAGCCGTCGAAACTGGAGGTAGCTCTTTTTTTCCGCTTTTCCTAAATTTTCCCATTAGTTGTTTCCTCCATAATTTTTAGGTTCAGCTTCCGAAATACGTTGTGGATACACGTCACGGATGGCATCCTGACGATCTAAATCCAAATCGTCGTATTTTTTACCGAATTTTCGCAAAGCCAGTTCATCCCTCAGTTCATTATATGCCGCAGCCAGTTCATCCTGTGCCTGGATGTAAATCCCGTATGAGGTTCCCCGGTCGTTTTGCAGCGATACTACCTGTTTCGAGATCATCGTGGTTCCAAAAAACGGAATCTCTTTGGCCTCTTTTTCAGGTAAGGTTTCGCTATCTGTAGGGTTTTCGATAAATTCCTTGGCCTTTTCTTTCAATTCTTTGATATGCATCGGTTGACCTTCAACCATCAATTGATCGTTTTTATTGATCAACACCACGAATACATTGCGCTCCTTGATTTTTACATCGTCATCGTTTTGTTCATCTGGTGGAACCGGGGGAGGCAACATCCGCGAAATACCTGAATCGGTATCCATGGTAGTGGTCACCAGGAAGAAAATCAACAGCATAAAGGCAATGTCAGCCATTGATGCTGAAGGTATTTCAGGTGTTTTTTTAGACATAACAATTCTTTTTAATGTTATTAAATTCTTCTCATTCTATTTAAATGCTCCCCTGATCTCGGTATAGAGTAAGCCAACAAATGAAACGGCAATCAGAATATACATCATAAATAAAGAAGTGTCTATCAATTTCAAGGTGCCGCCTGTCAGTTTAAAAGTTTCAACACCAAAAAACGTAGGCATGGCATCAGACGACATCAAGTATGAAATCAACACCAAAGCACCAAATAAACCGATCACGGTCAAACTGCTGATTAATGATTTTTTGCTTTGGAACATACTAACGACAGTAAATATCAATGTGCTAGCCATTGCTATTCCTGTTAGGATGTAAGTATAAACCAACATTGGGGATTCATTATCATTAATATAAAACAATACTCCCAACAAAATGCTAATACCAAACAGGATGTAGAAAATGATGGAAGCAATTTTAATTGCTAAACTTTTCTCCATGGTATATTATTTTTTAAGGTTGTATTTGTATAAAATATCAATTAATGAGATAGAAGCATCTTCCATATCATTGATGATAGAATCAATTTTAGAAACAAAATAGTTATAGAAAACCTGAAGGATCATCGCCACGATCAAACCACCAATGGTTGTGATCAAAGCTACTGAGATACCACCGGCCACAAGAGCAGGAGAAATATCACCGGCAACTTTGATAGCATCGAACGCTGCCACCATACCGATTACCGTTCCCAAGAAACCCAACATAGGACCCAATGCGATAAAAAGGGCAATCCAGCTTAGGTTTTTCTCCAACAAACCAGCTTGTACGCCCCCATAGGCAACTACTGATTTTTCAACCATTTCAATGCCTTCGTCATGACGGTCCAAACCTTGATAGAAGATACTGGCTACCGGACCGCGGGTGTTGCGGCAAACTTCTTTTGCAGCTTCAACTCCACCTTGGTTTAAAGCCTCTTCAACATTAGCTAACAATTTTTTAGTATTGGTTGTACTAAAGTTTAAATAAAGGATACGTTCAACAGAAATAGCTAAACCAAAAATCAAACAGAGTACAACGGTAGCCATAAATCCGGCACCACCCTCGATGAATTTTTGCTTCAATACTTGGTGAAACGATTGCCCTTCGATTTTTGCTTCATCATCAGCGGTGGCTGTTGTTGCAGCAGGTTGATCAACAGTTTGAGATACAGTAGTATCAATACTAGCTGATCCATCTTGTGCCTTTGTTACATTTGATGCAAACGTAAGCACCCCAATTACTGCGAATAATGCGAGTAGTTTTTTCATTGCTTTGCTTTTTTGTTATTTACGTTATTTATTTTTCAATTAAAGTTATTAAAAACCAGCGGAGAAAAAGGGATTCGAACCCTTGATACCCTTTTGAGGTATACACACTTTCCAGGCGTGCGCCTTCGACCACTCGGCCATTTCTCCATATAATACCCAAAGATTCAACTTAATCCGAATTTTGGGCGGCAAATTACAAAAAAAAACAAAACCTGAAACAGGAATCAAACATTAATTTCTCCCCTCAGCGATTTTGAAAGATTAACTTCCATTTCCTGTTTGGTCAGGTTTTGACCCAATAAGAACATCAATTTACAAATGGCGGCCTCGGTGGTGCTGTCGTTTCCACTGATGACACCTGCCTCAATCAACCCTAAACTGGTTTCGTAAGCACCCATATCCACACTTCCGGCACTGCATTGGCTCACATTCAATACCACAATACCATTGGCAACCGCATGGCTCAGCTTCTCGATAAACCATTTCTGTGTAGGGGCATTGCCTGAACCAAAACTTTCCAGCACCAATCCTTTCAACCCTTTAATATTTATGAATGCATCAACAACCTCCGTTGTAATACCCGGGAATAGTTTCAAAATGGCCACATTGGGATCGAGGGTATGGTAAACATGTAAATCCCTTTTAACTACCGGATAATGAATGGCGGAATAATTATAGGTGATGTTGATGCCGGCTTTGGCTAATTCCGGATAATTGTAAGAACGAAAGGCATCAAAATAATCGGCATTGTGTTTTGAGGTACGGTTTCCCCGGTACAGTTTATTTTCGAAAAAGATGGTTACCTCAGGAACCAACGGTTGGTTATTTTTTTTGGCCGCGGCAATTTCAATGGCGCTGATAAAATTTTCTTTTCCGTCAGTACGCAACGTTCCAATGGGAAGCTGTGAGCCAGTAAAAACTACCGGTTTCCCCAGATTTTCCAGTAAAAAGCTTAGCGCTGATGCTGAATAAGCCATGGTATCGGTACCATGCAGAATGACAAACCCATCGTAGGTTTCGTAATTCCGTTCAATCAACTCGGCCAGGTGAATCCATATTTCGGGGGTAATGTTTGAGGAATCGACCACCTCTTCAAAAGTGATGGTGGTCAGGTCGAAGCCAAATTTGTTCAATTCGGGTACTTGCTTCATCACATGGTCAAAATCAAAAGGTGCCAACGAGCCTGTTTCCGGATCGTTAATCATCCCAATGGTACCACCGGTGTAAATGATCAGTATTGAGGTCCCCGATTTAAACATCATTTTCCCTATAATTCTTTTATAACTTGGAAATGTCCGTTTTTAGTATCTACTTCCGACTGCAAAAGTAACAATTGAAAAATAGCCGACAACAATTCAGGTTAGTTTTAGAAACACATTACCAGTTAAACACCCTTAACGCATTTTTAGTAGTTACTTTGGCTACATGGCTTACCGATGTTTGTTGTACGGCTGCCAGTTTTTCGGCCACCAGTTTCAGGTAACTGCTTTCGTTGCGTTTTCCCCTATACGGAGTAGGCGCAAGGTAAGGGCTATCGGTTTCTAAAACAAGGTGGTTTATGTCAACCTGTTCCATGATTGCAGGTAACGAGCTATTCTTAAATGTCAGCACGCCACCAATACCCATCAAAAACCCGATTTTCTGAATGAGCTGTGCCTCTTCCAGGGTTCCCCCAAAGCAGTGAAATATACCTGTAAGGTTTCCGTCAAGCATGGGTTCCAAAACCTTAAAAACCTGAGTAAAAGAATCGCGGGTATGGATCACGATAGGCCAGCGCATCCCTTTTGCCCAATCTACCTGTGTTTTAAAGGCATCAACCTGTTCGTTGAAATGTGTTTTGTCCCAATACAAATCAATCCCGATTTCGCCAATTCCATGAAACAAAGAACCTTCCGACAAATAGTTTTCGACCACTTCAAGTTCTTTTTTGTAATCTTCTTTTACCGATGTGGGGTGCAAACCCATCAGTGGAAAAAGAAGTTCCGGATGTTCTGCCGAAAAGTCAATCATTGCCTGATGGCTCTTACTGTCAATAGCCGGCAGGATGATTTTTTTTATTCCCTCGTCTTTGGCCCGTTGAAGTACCTCGTCGCGGTCGTTCAAAAATTCATCAGTATATAGATGAGCGTGGGTATCAATGAATTCCATAAATCCTGTTTAATTATTATGTATAACCTTTCAATCAGGTCCTGTAGAATATTTTTCCCGGCAAGCATTTTACGGCACCGGCAAATTCCAGATTGAGCAACAGGGCCGACACTTTGGGCATGCTCAGTTCCGACAGCCGACAGATTTCATCAATATTCAACTGGGGCTGGGTATTGAACAGATCCATAATCTTTGTCTCCTCCGGGGTAAATTCAATGAATAGCTGTTTTTGTGTAGGTTTGGTTTCGGTTTGCCAACCCATCTGGTATTCTAAATCTTCAACCGTTTCAATCAATGCAGCCCGGTTCGATTTAATCAATTTGTTGCAGCCCGACGAATACTTATCCCCTGCCCTACCTGGTACAGCAAAAACATCGCGGCTATACGAATTGGCCTGTTCTGCGGTAATAAGTGCGCCGCCGGTAATATCGGATTCCACTACAATCACGGCATCGCTCAATCCGGCAATGATGCGGTTGCGGCGGACAAAATTTGTTTTATCGGGGAACGTATGTGGAAAAAATTCAGTAACCAATCCGCCTTTTTCGAGCATCTCGGCAGCAATTTTCCGGTGTTGCGTGGGGTAAATGGTATCGAGCCCGTGGGCCAGAACCCCAATGGTTCCCAGTTGATGATGCAGCGCGGCTTTATGCGCGGCAATATCAATACCGTAAGCCAGGCCGCTAACAATGACCGCATCGTGGCCACGTACGGCCAACGATGAAATCCAACGTTCACAAAAATCCTTGCCATAACTGGTGGCACTACGGGTCCCCACTAAAGAAATATACTTTTTTTCAGTTCTCATGGGAACCCCCTTGGTGAACAAAATGAGGGGTGCATCTTCGCATTGCTTCAGGCGGAAAGGATAATCCTCATCAAAGATTGTTTGGATGTTGATATGATATTTTTCAGCAAAAGTTATTGCCTCGTCGGCTCTTTTAAAGCATTCGGTTTTAACAATGTTTTCGGATAAAAGCGGCCCGATTCCCGGAATCTTCTGAAGTTCCGGTTGTTTCATCCGGAAGATTTCATCAATACCTCCGGCATACGCTATTAATTTGCGCGAGGTAATACTCCCGATTCCCGGAACCGCCCACAGAGCAAGATAATTGCGTAATTGTTCGGCTTTAGTATCCAAAGGGTCAGGCTTTAGGTGCTTTGTTTAGTGCCAGAATCAAATCGAGGGCTTTGGTAATTTGCTGAACCTCTGGTTGAGCCATCAGGGTTAAACTAACCTTTGGAAATTTAGCCAATCCTCCGGGGGTCTCCTGGTACAGGATCAGAGTCTTTTTCTTTCCCAGGAGGCTCGTTTTCAGATCATATTTCCGAAAATTTTCCGATTTAATGACAATGGAATTGTTGTTTGTGCGAAAAGGAGCCAACGACTTATAACGGATTCTGATTTTATCGGGCCCGGCATAAAACGATACAAAGTAAAGCCCGGGGATGGCCATTAAAATAAAATAGATGACTAAAAATAGGAAGGCGAAAAGAATGAATTTAAAATCCTTGACATCGGTAAATAAAAACACTCCGGCCACAAAAACCACGGCCAATAAGGGAACCAGCATGTAAAAGGTTTTTATTTTCGAAGCCCTTCGGGTATTATCTATGTTCATAGTAATGTTTAATTTTAAGCCAAAAATAACCGATTGTTAATTAATAACAAAGGCCACCGTATCATCTTTTATGTTTGAAGAATTCTTTGACCAAAGAACTACATTCGTTTTCCAAAACACCGCCCACTACCTCAGTTTTTGGATGCAGCAAGTGCTTCCCTTGTAACGAAAACCCCCGTTTAATATCGGAAGCACCATAAACCAACCGGGCCAACTGGGTCCAATAGGCTGCTCCGGCACACATTACGCAGGGTTCGAGGGTGACGAATAACGTACATTCGTTTAAATATTTTCCACCGATAAAATTCGCCGCGGCGGTAAAAGCCTGCATTTCAGCATGAGCGGTAACATCGTTCAGCGTTTCGGTTAAATTGTAGGCCCGGGCAATAATCTGGTTCTGGCACACCACCACTGCCCCCACGGGAACTTCGTTCTTTTCGAAAGCCAGTTGAGCCTGCTCTAAGGCCTTTTTCATAAAATACTCGTCGGAGAAGATCATTATAAGTATAAATCAAACTTGAAAAAAACCGATTAAAAAGATCAGCCAAATAACTATCAAAGAAAGTAAAACGAATTGATTATCACATGGCTCATTTCTATTTATTTATTGATCATTGTTCAATGATTTTCAAAACTAAAAAAATATTACTTTCGCAAAGAAATTTTATCTGACTATTCATTTGATATACTATTAAATTTATGTACCGTACACATACTTGTGGTGAGCTTAGGGCCAGCCACATCGGACAACAAGTTACGTTAAGCGGATGGGTTCAGAAAACCCGCGAACTAGGTGGGATGACCTTTGTTGATGTCCGCGATCGTTATGGCATCACACAATTGGTATTCGACCTTTCAAAGAATCCCGAACTCACCGAATCGGCCCGGAAATTGGGACGGGAATTTGTGATTTCGGTATCCGGAAGTGTGATTGAACGCCAAAGCAAAAACCCAAAAATGGCTACCGGTGACATTGAAATATTGGCCCACCAACTGACTATCTTAAATCAGTCGGAAGTTCCGCCATTCACCATTGAAGAAGATACCGATGGCGGCGACGAACTGCGGATGAAATACCGCTACCTCGATTTACGGCGCAAACCGCTGCAACGCAACCTGGAACTTCGCCACCAAATGGGTTTTGAGGTCCGCAATTTTTTAAACAAAGAGGGTTTTTTTGAAATTGAGACCCCTTATTTGATCAAATCAACTCCCGAAGGTGCCCGCGACTTTGTGGTTCCATCGCGGATGAACGTAAACCAGTTTTATGCCCTACCCCAATCACCACAAACATTCAAGCAGCTATTGATGGTGGCCGGGTACGATAAATATTTCCAGATTGTTAAATGCTTCCGCGATGAAGACCTGCGTGCCGACCGTCAGCCTGAATTCACACAGATTGACTGTGAAATGTCTTTTGTTGAGCGCGACGATATTTTGAATGTGTTTGAACGGCTTACCAAACATCTGTTCAAAACTTTAAAAAATATTGAATTTGATTATAACTTCCAAAAAATGCCCTACGATTATGCCATGGAATTTTATGGCAGCGACAAACCAGACATCCGGTTCGGTATGAAATTCTGCGAACTTACTCCATTGGCGAAGGGAAAAGGATTCGTGGTTTTCGATAGTGCTGCTTATATTGCCGGGATCAACGCCACAGGTTGTGCCGGATATTCACGCAAGGAGATTGACCAATTGACCGAGTTTGTAAAGAAACCACAGATTGGAGCCAAAGGATTGGTATATGTAAAATATGAACCCGATGGTTCGTTTAAATCGTCGGTTGATAAATTCTTTGATGCCACAACCTTACAGGAATGGGCCAAAGCTATGAATGCCCAACCTGGAGATTTACTGTTGATACTGGCAGGTGATAAAATCCAAACCCAAAAAGCGCTTTGTGAATTGCGCCTTGAAATGGGTGAAAGGCTTGGCCTGCGCGACAAAACTAAATTTGCCCCGCTTTGGGTAGTCGATTTCCCGTTGTTGGAGTGGAACGAAGAGGCTAAACGGTTTTTTGCCATGCACCACCCGTTTACATCGCCCAAACCGGAGGACATGCACCTTTTTGATTCAAACCCCGGGGCCATTAAAGCCAACGCATACGACTTAGTAATCAATGGCGTTGAAATTGGCGGTGGAAGCATCCGTATCCACGATAAAGCGTTACAGGCCAAGATGTTCGAAGCCCTTGGGTTCACCAGAGAAGAAGCTGAGGATCAGTTTGGCTTCCTGATGAATGCCTTCCGTTTTGGTGCACCACCTCACGGTGGCGTAGCATTTGGGTTCGACCGTTTTGTATCACTGTTTGCCGGGCTCGATTCCATCCGCGATGTGATAGCCTTTCCGAAAAACAATTCCGGACGCGATGTGATGATAGACAGCCCGTCGGCCATTGCCAACACTCAATTGGAGGAGTTGTTTATTTCGCTGGTAAAGCCAAAATAAATAGAAAATTGTTAGAATGATAAACCAAAGCCAGAGGGATTTCTTCTGGCTTTTTTAATTTATGAAAATAGAAAAATTGACTGATACATAAAGTTTTCCTTTTTAACTTTCTAAATACCAAAACATGTCAGAAAGTTATATTTTATCTTTCGTTGATCCGGTCTAAACTTTCGGTACAAAAGAATTCAAGGGACAATACAGCAGGATATACCCTTATAGAAAAAAAGAATAAAATAATGGGATAGCCGCAACAGAATTGTGGGGAGTGAATTTCTAATGTTTGGTCTAAAACATTCACCTTCCTGACCTCCCTCAAGAAAGGACAGCCTACGTAGCAACAGGAAGAACCATTAATTTTGAGCCACCGCGCCTTTGCGGTTAAAGAAATAGTACAAAAAAAACCGGAGTAAATGCTCCGATCTTTTCTTATTTAGTTTGAGGTTCTTTGAGCCACTGATCGAGCCACGATTTGAATTCGCGCTGCCACAAAATACCGTTTTGAGGTTTCAATACCCAATGGGTTTCACTGGGAAAAAACAGCAGTTTGCTGGGAATTCCCATCAACTGAGCTGTGTTGAATGCTGCCAAACCTTGCGTGTAAGGTATGCGGTAATCGTGCTCACCATGAATGACCATAATGGGTGTATCCCAGTTTTTAACAAACTTGTGAGGTGAACCGGCGTACGATTTCATGGCTACCTTATTGTCCTCTTCCCACGGGGCACCGCCTTTTTCCCAAGTATCGAAAAACATCTCTTCGGTGGTCAGGTATTCCATTTCGGAATTAAAAACCCCACAGTGCGTGATAAATGCTTTGAACCTACCCTGATGATTTCCGGCCAGCCAGTTTACCGAAAATCCACCAAAGCTGGCACCAATGGCTCCCAGACGATTTTTATCGATAAACGGTTCCTCTTTCATTACATCAATAGCCCGCAGTAAATCCTGCATGGCCTGTCCGCTGTTGTCTTTACTGATTTGGTCGGTCCATTCCTGTCCCATGGTGGTAACCCCCCGGCGGCTGGGTGCCACAATTATGTAACCGTTCGATGCCATTTGGCTGAAGTTCCATCGGTAGCTCCAGAACTGGCTCAGGGGCGATTGCGGCCCGCCTTCGCAATACAAAATAGCCGGGTATTTTTTGGTTGCATCAAAATGAGGCGGATAAATAACCCAAACCAACATGTCTTTATTGTCGGTAGTTTTAATCCAACGTTTCTCGACTGTTGGCATGGTTAATTGGTCGAGCAGGTGTTTGTTTTCAAAAGTTAACTCGGTGGTTTCGCCATTCTCGGGATTAATGCTGTAAATTTCAGCAGGTTTGGCAATCGAAACCCGTTCACCAATCAACCGATCACCAGCCACTGTAACGGTATGATAATCGTGCAAGCCTTCGGTGACCGGTTTGATTTCGCGGGTAGCCACATTCATTTTATAAATCTGGAAGGTAGCCATAACACCCGCCACAAAGTACAGGTTTTCGCCATTATCGGCCCACACTAAGCTCAATGGGCTGTAATCGAACTGTTCAGTCAAATAGGTTTTGGTTCCGGTAGCAAAATCAAGTTGAAACAGACGTTCTTTATCGGCCTCAAAGCCGCCACGGGCCATACTCAACCAGTACATTTTGGTTCCATCGGGCGAAAAGAACGGGGCGCGGTCGTACCCGAGCATTCCTTCGGTAAGGTTTTTGGTTTCGCCACTCTCGGAGTTGTACAGGTACACATCGGAATTGGTACTTAGCGAATATTCTTTGCCCTTCAGTTTTTTGCAGGTATAAGCAATTTGTTTGCTGTCAGGTGCCCAGCAGATTTCTTCGATACCTCCAAAAGGTATCAACGGGGTGTCGTAAGGTTCTCCGGGCATAATATCTTTAGCATCGGAAACTGAATTTCCGTTAAACGATGCCGTGAAGATATGGCTATAAGCACCATCTTCCCAAGTATCCCAGTGACGGTACATTAAATCGGTAATTACACGGCCATCGGCTTTATCCAAATCGGGATAAAGGTCGGCAGTGGTTTTATCAATCTGTACATCCTTAGTAAAAAGTATTTTGGAACCATCGGGCGAAATAATGAAGTTGGTCACATCGTCTTCCAAATTGGATACCTGCTTTTTATCGGTGCCATCTGTATTCATACTCCAGATTTGCATACTTCCGATCTCGGGTGACAGGTATAAGATGCGGTCACCTACGTTATTCCAAACAGCATTAAATTCACTAAATGGGGTTTTGGTAATCTGCATTTTGTTACTGCCATCGGCATTCATAACAAAAAGCTCGCGGTTGCTTTTGTTTTGCGCAATGCTTGGATAGGTTACGCCGTACAGAATTTGTTTCCCGTCGGGGGAAACCTGTACATCGCTGATGCGGCCAAACGACCAAAGCACTTCAGGAGTCATGAGGTCCGATGTGAGTTTTAGCTCACTTTTTTGGATAAGTGGTGCTTTGGGTTGATTTTCCGTAGGGGCTGTGCACGATGCCATCAGGACAAGAGCAAGTCCGTATAAAAATAATTGCTTCATTGTAACATGCTTTTAAAAAGTTGAGGCGGCAAGGTAACCCACTTTTGGCGAGTTTCAAAACAAACAAAGATGTTTGAAAGCCAGAATAAGTGATTTGAAAAGGTAAGTACTTACAATTTAAATTTACATCCCAACGACCAATAAGCAGGCTTCACGCTGGCAATCCAGTAATTGGTTTCGAATTCATCGGTAAAACCGAATTCCATAATTCCAAAAGCCAGTGAAAGTGCGAACTTTTCTTTTAAAAAGTAGATAATTTCAGGAGTAATAGATAAACTAAAGTTTAAACTGTTTTTATCAAAATCATCTGAATGATAAACAGTTGGATTGTAAGGATTATATCCACTGAATGTTCCTGGATTTGCAGTTTCAGCATAATAATATTCAAAGTTATAATAAATGAATCCCACATTAGCTTTAATTAGTCGCTCCTTAACAAAG
>DOTG01000044.1 GCA_003512955.1 Marinilabiliales bacterium | reverse complement strand
CTTGTCGAAGCGGTGGTCCATGCAGGGTCAGTCTCGGTATAGCTGGTCAGGTAACCGGCAGAAGCATGGTCTCCCCAGCCGTAAGCCGTGTTCCAGTTGCTGATATTGGTCGAGGTAATGCCGTTGGCAGCATGGCTTGTGCTCATGGCATCGGTAATGCCATAGCCCGATATGGTGGTTGGAGTATTGGTCAGGTTACCGAAATGAAGCTGGGCGCTTCCACTGGTCTGCATGTTTGTTTTGGTGTAATAACTTGTCGAAGCGGTGGTCCATGCGGGATCAGTCTCGGTATAGCTGGTCAGGTAACCGGCAGAAACATGGTCCCCCCAACCGTAGGCTGTATTCCAATTACTGGTATTGGTCAATGTTATTCCGTTGGCTGCATGGCTGGTGTTCATGGCATCGGTAATGCCATAGCCAGCTAACGTGGTAGGTATATTGTCCAAGTCATTAAAACTACCGCTAAAAGAAACACTGGCCGGTAGTTTTACAAGACCTCCATCGGAAAGGAATATGGTATCGTTGCTTATTGTAATTACCTGGAGTTCATTTGTTGTTGAACCATCAACTTCTGTTGTTAAATATCCATTGTCTGTTACGTAGGCATCAACTTCAGCTTCGGTTAACTGTGTGTTGTCATCTCCATCGGATAAGCCTGCCGGGACATTTGTCAAATGTGCAAAATCACCATCAAAATCGTCTGTAGTATCGGTGTCCAGGTTTGCCGGGACATCGGTTAAATCGTTAAAACTCCCGCTAAATGAAGTCCCTGCCGGAAGTTTTACAAATCCGCCGTCTGATAAGAAAATGGTATCGTTACTTATGCTTAAAACCTGTAGCTCATTTGTTGTTGAACTATCAATTTCTGTGGTTAAGTATTGGCTTAGGTCGGGTATGTTGATCAGATCATTAAAATCGCCACTAAACCCATTCCCGGCATTTTTTGCATACAAGGCATAGGGCACGCTCAGCAATTGAGTCGTCCCGGTAATGGTATAACCGGTACCACCGGTGGGGTCGGTCTCGGTTTTAATAAAGTACGGGCCATTGGTCCAATCTATCGACGAGAATGTCCCGCTCACTACTGTTCCTCCTCCTATTTCAATACTTATCAATCCATTAGCATTGGATGTTGGTGTTTGTGTTTCAGCATAAACAACCGAACCTGTTGCCGAACCTTGAATAATACTAATTTGCATGCCTACAGGCTGGTTCGCCACTAACTGATCGCTGCTATTGCGGATAACTGCCTGATAGCTCATTTTTTCCGGCGATTGGGCTATTGCACTAGCAGTCAGTGCTATCGCCGCTACAATTGTAAGAATTTTTCTCATGGCATTATTTTTTAATGATTTTAAATACTTTAATTTCCTCGTTCCCTTTGGTTACTTTAATAAAATAAGTGGCAGGAAGTAAACTGCTCATAGCAATGTCTGTTTTGTTACTTACTACTTTCTTGCTTTCTAACAGTTTTCCATTGATGTCATAAAGCTGGTACCCGAATCCTTCGGGGTTACCATCCTCAATTTCCAACTTTACAGACTCTGCTGTAGGATTTGGATAAGCCGAGAGCATCAGGTTTATTTCCTTAGCCTGCCCGATCCCGGTTAGTACCGAAATTTCAAAAGGCTGTTGGACGCCTTGTGCAACAGAACCGTTCGTTCCTGGATTTGTGGTGTACACCATCTGTCCAATGGAATAGCTCACGGATCCTCCACTGCCCGAGGCATTACTTCCCGCGGCAGGTACCGACTCCTGAGCCTGTATCCATGATACCCCAATACCTGCAATGATTGCGGTTAATTTTACTTTTTTGTGTTTCATACCTTGCTTCTGTTTAAAGTTAAATACGATAGTTATTTATCTAACGAAAGTTGCCTTTATTATTCCATCATATATTTATTTACAGATATTTATACATTGCTAATAACTGTATGCAAAAAATATCTCATTAACCAGTGCTAGAATATTTGTACTAAAATTGATTTCAATTATTTTAATTAGTGATTTTTTTCAATTTACGAGAGTTTTTTTCATTATGTAGAGTAACGGTTGCGGTATGAAAAATTGCCGATTATTCGCTATCGCTCATGAAATCGCTTCGCTAAGTTGCGGGCGACTTTCTATCAAGTTACACAAAAGTTTAGTCGGGCTATAACTCTTGAATTTACTATTGAACCGGCTATTATTTTTATACATTGTTGTGCTTCGTATTTCTTTATACTGGAAATCCTTCATTTCTTAATTCGTTAAGTTCTTCAACTGTAAATTTGTCTATTACTAAATCCATTTTCTTTTTATCCTTTCTCTTATGATAGACATAATTATACAATTTACTCATATTTGATTCACCTGTAATCCATTTTCCTAAGGGATTCAGTGATTTATTATACCTAAATTCTTTCCATTCGTCAGTCCTGTCTTTATCTCTTGTTATTTTATCCCAACTTCTCGGTTCATTAAATTGAAGCTCCCATGCAGTATTAATTTCTTGTTTTAATTCTGGCGGAATTTTTTTACTTCTCGGCAACATTTGTCGGTTAAATAACTTTTGATATTCAACTTTTATTGGATTTTTATCATTAAGCAATTGTTCTAAGAATCTACTTGCGGAATGCTCAGGTTTTCTGCTAGTTTTGGTAAAGTCAAAACCAAGTTTTTCAATTTTCTTTTTTAATTCAACTTTCCTCGGTTTTGGCTTATCCCCTTTATTAGCTTGACTTACTCCTACAAGCCAAGTACCAAGTCTGTTTCCGTTAAACTTGTATCGATGATTGACTTGAATTTTAACTTTCTCTTTTCGATTTGCTAAAGCGTCTGATAGAATACTTAACCATTCATCTTCAATATTTTGCTGTAAAAGCTCATGCGCATCTTCTAAATAAAAACCTTCATTCAAAAGCCGTTCGATATGTTCATATTTTAATTCATATTCGGCATTAATTGAATCGTCTGCGTAAAATATCTTTTGTAGCCGATACCATCTGTATAATGCATTAATAGGATAGTCACTGGGTACCGTGACACTTCCTGTTTGTTTTTTGAAGCCTTTAAATAATTCAAACATTTCATCCCAAGTTTCAAGATACTTTGCTGTTACACTTAGTTTTGAATTGGTATCGCTTACATTATTTTTTGGTTTTTTATTTTCTTCAATGTTTTCTTCCGATTGTTTCGCTCTCTTTTTTCTTTCGCCTAAATTGTCTTTCTTATTTTTTCTATTTTCATTTTCAAAGGTGAAACGCTCTTCAACCACAGTACCATCTTTGATAAATTTATCAAGTAACTCTGGTGTAAGTATTTTAACAAGCTGATTTTTACCACTTAGAATTTCGTCAAAATACTCAAAATATTGTCTTTGCAGTTTTAATCCACTACTGTCTGATTTTGAATAATCTAAAAGAACGGACGCTTCAATATTCCCATTAATTGTCAACCCAGTTTTTGTAAGATTTGAAGAACCTATTATCATTCTTTTTTCAGAATCACCTTCAAAAAAGAAAATTTTAGGATGGAAAATATAAGTAGTTCCTGAACAAAAGGTATATGTTTTTATTTCATTTTTTATTAAAAACTCTAATGCTTCTTTTGATGTTCCCTTTTCAGCCACCCCAAGATAAAATGTAATATTTTTATATCTCTTCTTAGCTTCAAGAAGTTCTTTTGAAATCAAATCAAGTCCAGTTTTTTTTGTGTAAGCAGAAAATCCAATAAAAGTATCATAGTTACTATCCAAAAATGATTTTCGCAGATAGTAATGTACTGTATTCGATTTGTTATTTAATCCATGTCCTAAAAATTCTGCTTTCATGGTTAATTCGGTGTCTTTTTAATATGAAGCACAACTATTATATAACCTCAGTTTTTACGTATATATCTCCCTATAATGGGCAGTATAAAACAAAAGGGTGTGAGTTATATTTCATTTTTGGGTTGTTTTTGGTTAAAATAATTCAGTAAAATTCTTTATCAATACTAAACCATAACTTATTTATTTCCAAAAAAATGTGATGACCTGTGGGATTCTAGGGATTTCCTCTGGGATTCTTGTGATTTGAGGTGAAAAAAGTTATGTTAAATATAAAATTTACCCGTTTTAAAAGGGAATAAAACGGGAGACGGTAAAAAAAGAAGTTAATTGTAATGAAAATCCTTAAAAGATGGTCTGGCCTTTAAACAATTTGTTGACCCAATCCTTTTTTTAGTAACTTAAAGCCGTTTAAAGTTCTTTTTTTCCACATAATTCAACTTATTGATATATGCAGCAATCCATTATCTTAGGTCTTATTCAAAACATTGCCATTTTGTTGGCTTTTACCATGATTTATGATTATTCATGGGTAAAAAAAGAGGATTCCAAAAGCCTGATCCGTAAAATTATTATTGGGGTTCTTATCGGAACCATTGCACTTATTGTAATGATGACCCCCTGGACATTAGTGCCTGGGATTGTTTTCGATACCCGGTCTATCCTACTGTCTGTCTCAGGTTTGTTCTTTGGACCTGTTCCAACATTTATAGCCATGTTAATGGCTGCCTGGTACCGGATTTCCCTTGGGGGCGATGGTGCCGCCATGGGGGTTGCAGTCATCATTTCGTCAGGTGCCATTGGTCTGTTGTGGCGGTATTTCCGTCCCAAATGGCATTATTCAAAAAAATATTATTGGGAATTGTTAATCATGGGCCTGTTGGTCCATATTTCCATGTTGCTATGCACCTTATTCCTTCCTTCCGATAAATTTCTCACTACCTTAACAACTATAGCCATACCCCTGATACTTATCTATACTCCTGGCACAATGCTGCTGGGGATGTTAATGCTCCGCCAATTCGCCAATTGGCAAAACCGCAAAGCCATGAACCACTTGGTGGAGATGGAACGCAGGTTTACCGGGATTCTCGAAAACATCAATCTGATTTCAGTATTGTTCGATAAACAGGGAAACATAACTTTTGCCAATCAGTATTTTTTTCATACAACGGGTTATACCCAACTGGAGGTTATTGGTGTTAACTGGTTCGACCATTTTATTCCAAAAAAGAACCGTGAACGGACACATAAGATATTCCAAAAAATATTGAACCACCCGGATGATATTTTAAATCATGAAAATGAATTAATTACCAAATCAGGCGAAACCCTGCAAATAGCATGGTATAATTCTATTTTGAAAGATGAGAACGGTAACGTTGTTGGAGTGGCCAAAATTGGTGAAAACATTACCACCAGAAAACAAAATGAGACGGAATTAATCGAGGCCAAAAACAAAGCAGAGGAAAGCGATAAACTAAAGTCGGTGTTTTTGGCCAACATGAGCCATGAAATCCGCACACCGCTCAATGCCATCATGGGCTTTTCGAACATTATTTCAAAAAATGTTGAAAACGATGCCAAAACCCTTCAATATGCCAACATCATCAACCGGGCCAGCCACCGGTTGTTACAAATAATCAACGATATAATGGATGTTTCAAAGATTGAGGCCAAACAGATGAACCTGAATTTCACCAAAGGGATGGCGATTGAATTAATTCATACTGCTGTTGAAACAGTGAAAAAAAGTGAAGCGTTTGCCGCCAAAGAGAAATTAATGATAAAAGTGGCCGTCAACAAGGAATTTGAAGATTTGGTCCTTAAAACGGATTTGGCCAGGGTAAAACAGATTTTTGAAAACCTGATGAGCAATGCCGTAAAGTATTCGACGGAAGGGACTATTGAGATAGGTTACCGGGTAGTGGACGAGGATAATCAGCCTTGGTTTGTGGCTTACGTAAAGGATCAGGGCAGAGGCATCCCCAAAGACAAATATGAATTGATATTTCAACGATTCCGCCAAATAGAAGAAAATATGTTCCACGAAGGAATAGGACTTGGATTGACAATATGTAAAGGAATTGTTGAACTTTTGGGCGGTTTCATCTGGTTCGAATCGGAGTTGAACAAAGGTACAACATTTTATTTCAAAATCCCATGTATGGAATGTCAATTGAAGCATACAGTCAAGAAAACATTGAGCTCAACAGAGCAGCTTCTTTCAAACATAACCATTTTAATTGCCGAGGACGATTTCAGTTCCTACATCTACCTGAAGGAACTTTTCAACAATTACCCCATAAAGATTCTTTACGCGGAAAATGGGCTTAAGGTGATGGAAATTCTCGAAAAAGAGGTCCCGGATTTGATCCTGCTCGATATAAACATGCCCTACAAATCGGGCTTGGAATGTTTGGGGGAAATTAAAGAAAGAGGTTACGATACCAAGATAATTGTCCAGACCGCATACACTTTTTCTGAAGAACGTGAAAAGTATTTGGGTCTGGGCTGCCATGGCTACATTGCCAAACCTGTTTCCAAACGCGATCTGTTCTTAACCATTCATGAGGTGCTGAATAGTTAGCATCCCAAAACGGGGTTGGTTACTCAACCCCGTTCTTTACTAAAAAATCGCTGTATTTTTTATCAACTCCTTGAATATGGTTGGTAATCCAATCTTTTAAAAAGCTGGTAATCTCATAGGATACGATAATCTTGCCACTCTTATATTTTTCTTCCAGCGCATTTACTTTTGTTACAAACAGGTCGTGTTCATGTTTGTGTTCCACATACCCGGGATAATTAAACTGCTGCATAAATTTTTCCTCGTAACGGAAATGTTCTAACGTGTATTTCTTCATCCCGTCAACAAGTTTCAAGATATTATCGTTGTTTGATCGTGTTTTAATGTTTTCATAAAAGTCACTGATCATCCCGATAAGTTTTTGGTGTTGTTTGTCGATAGATTCAATTTTAACACTCATTGAATCAGTCCAAGTCAAAAAAGCCATAATGTTACTATGTTAAGGTTAATAAAAAGTGCACGTAAAATTAGTTTTTAAATTAGTTCAAAAATGTTAAATAATACATTTTTTTATCATTTGTGTTGTGGGGGAAAATATACAATCCCTTTTTAAACCAATAGAATCAGCTATTTTTTACTACTTTGAAACAAAAGACAACTCTTTTTTTTTGCACTAAAACCAAGACACTAAATTTTACTAAGTATATAAAACCGGTACTCCAGCTTTTGTGTTTTCGTGCTTTAGTGGCTAATGAATTTTGGCGGTTTAAAGTGAATAGTAAAGGGCAATTGTGGTCAAAACTTTTGCAGATGCATCCTTGCACAGATTATCAACCCTTAATTCAGGACGGAGCTTTCATTGATAAGAAGGTCAAATTCATTGACATTTTTCAGCCAATAGTTGATTCGTTTTTTCCACATCCGGTAAACCACCTACTTTTAGATTTGATGATTCTTACTTTTAAAGGTCAGTTAACATCATATACAATCAAAAGAAAAAAAGTATTAGAAATGAAGCGGAAAATTGAAATGAAACAAATCAGAAGGTTAAAATTGATACTCCTTTTGCCCTTAATAATAAGTTTGAATTCATGTGGAGACCTTTTTGAAGATTCCACAACTTCTGACGAAGAGGTGGTTTTGGTGCCAAATGCCGATACGCACGAAGAAGCAAGTGATTACACCTGGGATACCTCCTCCGAAATTCAGATAACGTTGAATGGGGGTTCCATCTCAATCAATTCCGGAGTAGCTACCATTAACGGGAGCACTATTACGTTTACTGTTGCAGGAACTTACCATGTTGCAGGTTCGCTATCTAACGGGCAATTGGTGGTAAATGCCGGCGAAAACGATTTGGTGCGGATCATTCTCGATGGAGTGGATATTTCTCATTCAAGCTCTGCTCCGATTTACATTAAAAACTGTGCTAAAACCATCCTGGTTCTGAACGAAGGTTCCGAAAATTTTTTAACAGATGGTTCCACTTATACTTATGAGGATGCCGAAGAAGAGGAGCCCAACGCCACTCTTTTCAGCAAGCAAAATTTGTCCATTTGCGGCACGGGTTCGTTAACCATAGATGCCAACTTTAACGATGCCATCAACACCAAAGACGGGCTTGTTATCCAAAATGGAAATTTTACAATTACCGCTGCCGACGACGGCATCAGAGGAAAAGATTACCTGCTGGTACACGATGGGACTTTTAATATTATATCCAATGGCGATGCACTGAAATCCGATAACGAAGATGATGCTTCCATGGGATTTATTACTATTGATAAAGGAACTTACCAATTGGTAGCCGGGGGCGATGCAATTGCGGCTCAAACCGATGTGGATATTACTTATGGCGATTTCATCATCCAGTCCGGAGGTGGGAGCAGCAGTTACACAAGCAGTTTATCGGCAAAAGGAATAAAGGGAACGGTGAGTGTCTGCATCGAAGGGGGAAACTTTAATCTCAACGCAGCTGACGATGCACTGCATACCAATGGCTACCTTACCACCTATGGCGGAAATTACACCATCAACTCAGGCGATGATGCCCTGCATGCCGATGTGGGCCTGATTGTTAACGGTGGAATTTTCGATATACAGAAATGCTATGAAGGTTTGGAAAGCAAGACCATCACATTAAATGAAGGGACCGTTTTGCTTGTAGCTGGCGATGATGGTATTAATGCAGCCGATGGAAGCACTACCACCGAAGGTCCGGGAGGTGGGATGGTCAGTACAGGGACCTGTTCATTTACCATGAGCGGAGGATTTATAGCCGTGGAATCAACAGGTGACGGTGTGGATGTGAATGGTTCTGTGGTAATGTCAGGGGGAACGCTGTTAATAAATGGCCCTACCTCTAATGGAAATGCCGCGTTGGACTATGATGGTTCTTTTTCAATATCGGGAGGCTTTTTAGTAGCTGTGGGAAGTTCAGGAATGGCACAAGCTCCGGGGACATCTTCAACCCAGAAATCGGTTTTGGTTAATTTAACCAGCACCCAATCGGCAGGTTCGCTGGTGCACATTCAAAATGCTTCGGGGACAGAACTGTTAAGTTTCAAACCTACAAAAAAATACCAATCGGTGGCCTTTTCGTCTCCCGCACTGGAATCAGGTTCGTATGATTTTTACTTAGGGGGAAGTCATTCAGGTACGGCCAGCTATGGACTTTACACCGATGGAACGTACTCCGCCGGAACCAAATACACCAGCTTTACCGTTTCAAGTGTGGTAACCAAAGTGGGCTCAACCTCAGGTGGTGGAGGCGGAGGATGGTAACAGATTTTAATTATTTCAACGGTTTCCCAGATGATTTGCGGATTTTAGGTGTTATATGAGATTCACTTTCCCTGATTTTTAGTTGCTGAGCACCTTAAATTCCACCCGCCGGTTCAATGCGCGCCCCTCTTCGGTAGCATTATCGGCAATAGCCTGTTCAAACCCGTAACCTTTAAATTCCAAACGGTTGCTGGCGATTCCTTCGGTAATTAAAAAATCGACCACCGATTTGGCTCGTTCTTCAGAGAGTTTCAGGTTGGCTGTTTTGTTTCCCTGGTTGTCGGTATGCCCCGATATTTCGATGCGGAGATCTGGATTGTCGGTCAACAATTTCGATAAACGCCCAAGTTCGGCGTAGGAAGCCGGACGGAGGTTGGAACTGCCTGTTTCGAAAAAGACATTTTTCAAGATGATTTTTACATCTTTTTTCAAATTGTTCAGGGCAATATCTTTACTAATTTCCTGATATTCGGTGGCCGGAGGCAGGTTGAAATTCTCGGAATGGAACAGATACCCATCGGATTTAACAATTAGTCCATAGTTTTTCCCCGAAGGCAGCGACACCAAAAAATTTCCGGTGGTGGAATTGGTATGCGAGGTGAAGATGACCTCGTTCTTTTCGTTGTCCACAATATCAATTTGCGCGGCCACAGGATTATTGGTCAAACCATCGGTAACTAGCCCTTTTACAATCGTCAGCCGGATGGTTTTCAAGGTTACATTTTCTTCCATCGCCATTTGGCTCACCGGATTGGCCCGAACGGCAATCAGGTAATCTTCGTTGCTTAGCATCAAAGGTTTTTCAGGACCTAAGAAAGTCATTTTATAAATGTCGTAGCCCCCATGGCTGTCGGAACGGATGTTGCTGCTGTACCCATGCCGGCCATTTGCCGAGAGTACAAAACACAAATCGTCGTCGGGCGAATTTACCGGGAAGCCTAAATTTTCAGGTTCTTCCCAGGTTCCTGTTGTTTCGTTTCTCTGGCTCGTGAAAATATCAAAACCGCCCATCGAACGGTGCCCTTCGGAACTGAAATACAGGGTCCGTCCGTCGGGGTGCATAAATACCGTTTCTTCGTTAAATTCCGTGTTGATAATGGGCCCCAGGTTTTTTGCCTTTTCCCATTTCCCTTTTTTGTTTTTGGTGGAAACATAAATGTCGGAGCCTCCAAAACCTTCAGGACGATCACTCACAAAATACAAATGGTTTCCATCGGGCGAAAAGCAAGCCGATGTTTCCCTAAACTCGGTATTTATCTCGGCAGGTAAAGGTCTGGGGTAATTCCACTGATCTCCTTCAAAGGCACAAATTTCGATATCTCCATTTCCCCGGTTTCCATTATAAATCAATAGCATCTGGCCATCGGGCGAAAGTCCCACAGTGGCATCATTAAATTGGGTATTGATGGGTTCGCCTATCGTATTCGGGAAAGTCCATTGTTTTCCCTGTACCTGGCTCACATAAATATCTTCGTCGAACTGGCCATCTTCGTCAGGTTTTTTATTGTTCTCGCGGGTGGAGGTAAATACAAGGACGGATTCATCGGCTGTAATCAAAGGACTGTGTTCATTGTAAGTGGTATTGATGGTGACGCCCATATTTTCCATAAACGCTTTGGGAGGTGCTGTCAGGTATTCAATGCCATTGTAGCATTCGTTGACATACTTGTTGATAGCAGGAGTCATTTCCTCCTTTTCAGCCTCCTCAATAGCCGCAAGATACGCCTTGTATTCGATAATGGCATTTTTGAAATCCTGGTTTAGATGAAATCCCCGGCCAAGCATCAAATGGATGTCGGTAGCCACCTGGCGGTCTAACTCATAGGCTTTTTTAAAATAGTCGAGGCATTTGAATTTTGAGGATGTCTCGTAGTAACAAATTCCAATTTTATAATTCAGTTCGGCATTGTTTGGATTAAAGTTTTGGGCCAGAAGGTAGGCGTCTAAAGCTAAGGTATATAATGTTTTATCAAAATTTGAGTCACCCTCCTTTAATTTGGAATTGGCCAATTTGAATCCTTCGCGGTTAGTTTCGAACTGGCTCTTGTCGAAGGGTACCGATTGTCCAAAACTCTGAGATGTCAATCCAAATATCAGGCATCCAACGAAAATAGTTGTAAATGATATATATCGGTTCATAGCTGGTATGTTATTCGTAAAAATTAATATACGATTGAGCCTTTGTTACGCCCAATTTTAAGGCTTTCTTCCAATCATCCAATGCTTTTGTAAATTCGCGCTGCATCTCAAGACTGATGCCACGGTTTAAATAAGCGACCCCAAAACCGGGGTTCAGTTCAATGGCTTTGGTGAAACTCAGAGTGGCATCGGGCAACCTGTTTAGTTTCATGAGCGCGGTTCCGCGGTTGTTATGGGCATAGGCATAATTGGGGTCTAATTCTAAAGCTTTGTTACAATCGGCTAAAGCTCCTTCAAAATCTTTTTTGTCAATTTTTACACTTGCCCGGTTGTTGTAGGCAATAATTAAACCGGGATTAATCCGGATGGCCTCACTATATGTGACAATAGCTTGGTCGGGTTCATTGTTTTTCCAATAGGCACTTGCTAAATTGTTAAAAGCAATGGCAAAATCGGGTTTTAATTCTGTAGCTTTTTTATAATCATCAATGGCTAAAGTATAATTTTCGAGCATCCGTTGTGTACTTCCCCGGTCGTTGAAAGCATTTACATTGATTGGATCGATGTTGATACAGCGGGTGAAATTTTCGTTTGCTCCTTGGTAATCGGTATGTTCAAAACTGATGACACCTAAAAAGTAGTATAATTCGGCATCTTTGTTTTGAAGTTCTTGAGCCTTTAATAAATCTTTTTGCGCCTCGTCTATTTTGTTTTGATAGTACCGGGCAATCCCACGGCCAAGATAAGCTATGGCTGAAGTATTGTCAAAATAAATAGCCATGGTGTAATCGGCTTCAGCTTCGGGATATTTTTTTAAGGTTGTAAAGATGCCACCACGGTTAATCAACGCTTTGGTAAAATCGGGTTTAAATTCTAAGGCGATGTTAAAAGCTGTCACCGCTTTCTCAAGTTCGTGATTTTTCAGCAGTTCGTTTCCCTTATTAAAAAACTGTTCAGCCTCCTGGTTTTCGGCTACAATTAAAGTAGAGTCCTGTTGGGCATGAGCAATAAAAATAGGGATCAGTAATAAAATGGAGAGTAAGTTTTTCATGTTTCGGATTTCAATTAAAACAATAAATTTAGAAAATCCTGTTTAGAAAGTTAGGGCCCGTACCTTAAAAGTTGTGATATTTTTTTGATGGTAGGTTTTGTGGGTATCAAAAACCCAGAGCCACTCCTGATAGGGATAGCTATTGAGCAATTGAGTAAAAATTAGCGATCTTTCTATAGGATGTAGTTCATTTATGGTAGCATTGAGTTCTGTCCAATCGGAGATTAATATGCTTCTCCCTTTGGGTAACGAACGGATGTGAAGGTCCTGGATTTGCTTTCGTAGTGGAGTAAAATCAAGAGAATTTAAGGTCGGGGGCGAAAAACAATTTTCAATTAATAAAATATCCAATTGATTCAGGAGGTTTAAAGAAATGGTTGCATCAAAACTGGAGAATTCAGTTGAGGTTTCTTTTTTATCTGCCTCACTTAAAACGAGATCGGGATTTTGATTTTTATGTGCAAAATCAACCAATCCAAAGGTTAAATCTTTATCAATGAAGTGAATGTTGCTGAATCTTCTGTATTTATTTTTTATTTGTGGTGGGTGGCAAATATCAAATAAGAACAATTCATGCTCCTGTTGTAGTTCATTCATCGGAAAATCGAGCAACCAGCCACTTCCCAATACTGCAATTTTTAAATTGCCTTGTTTGGGAAGGTTTTCTAAGATGAATTTTTGTGTATTTTGTAGATGCCCCCGCCAATATTCATTTTCTTGAACGAACCGATGGATAATTCCTAACTGATCTTTCTTATATTTGTGGAGTATGTGGGGTTTCAAAAATTGCCAAAACATATCAATCGAGCATTATTGATGACCAACAAATCTTTTATTTTGATTTGTCACTGTCAAACATACCAAAAAAATTAATATTTTAGTTGAGATATAAAAACGAGGTCTTGGGAAAATTGAGTAACATACTGTTCGCCATTTATCTGTTAATACCAACAGTCCTTTTCGCGCAATTGACTCCCATGGAGCGGAAAGTATTAAAAACTGCCAACAGCTTGTTCGATAAAGAACAATTCAGCGAAGCCTTACCTTTATATTTAAAGATTGATTCTGTTGAGGATGATGCCCAGGTAAAATACCGGATTGGAGCCTGTTACCTGAATACAAAATATGAAAAACTAAAAGCATTGCCATACCTTGAGGAGGTAAGCCAATTGCCATCTATCCAGGTTCCGGTAATTGTTTATAACGATTTAGGAAAGTTGTATCACTATACCTATCGGTTCGACGATGCCATTGAAATGTTCGAAAAATATATGGAGAAAAGCAAAACCGATGAATTTGCCGAGTCTAAAGATTATGAGTTTGCCAAGCGGATGATTTCAGTTTGCCTGAATGCGATTGAAATTACCACGCAACCTTTTAAAGCTGACATTGACATTCTTGGAGCCCCTATAAACACGATGGAATCGGAATTTTGTCCCATGATTACTGCCGACGAACAAATGATGGTTTACATGCAGGCACTTGGGTTAGGCAAAATTGAGAAACCGATAATTACGCTCATGGTTTCGGCCAGACAACCCGATGGGAATTGGGGAAATCCCGTGAAGCTTGAAATTGAATCCATTGAAAAATACAAAAACAATGATATATTATTGGCCGGCCTGTCCCCTGATGGACAAAGTATCTTTCTTAACATCGGTGAGGGGCTGAATCAAGACATTTACATGGGTTCTATAGCTTCCAATACCATCATTGGAATAAAAAAACTGAATAAAAACATCAATACTCCATTCTACGAAGGCAGAGCCAGTATATCAGCCGATGGTACTGAATTGTATTTTGTTTCCGACAGGCCCGGCGGTTTTGGTGGAACAGACATTTACAAATCGAAACGGAGCAGAAAAGGGGATTGGGACGAACCCATTAATATTGGTGCGGCTGTGAATACTATCTACAATGAGGATTCCCCGTTCATGCACCCTGATAACGTGACCCTGTTTTTCAGTTCCGAAGGGCATAAAAGTATTGGAGGTAACGATATTTTTAAAAGCAAGGTTTCGGATGGTGTGTGGTCGGAACCTGAAAACCTTGGTTTTCCAAATTCCACGAAAGACGATTTGTACTTTGTGTTGAATGCCAATGGGCAGACAGGCTATTTTTCGTCATCAAAAAATAATATTTACAACAAGCATAAGATATACAGGGTTAGTTTAAAAGATCCCATTCCATTGACATTGGTAAAAGGGGTGATAAAAGCTGGAACCCCGGCATTACCAATTGCTGCCGATATAAAAGTATATGATAAGCAAACAGGCGTACGGGTAAAATACGTGTACAACCCCGATGCCGAGACTGGACAATATTTGATGATTTTTCCTCCTGCCAAGAATTACGATTTGGTCATCAGTTCCGAAGACTTTCTCCCACAGCTCTTGAATGTTTACATCCCTTACCAGACATATTTTTATGAGCTGTACCAGGAAATTCATCTTCAGCCCATTGAATTGGGCAATGGAATTGTGGGCGAAGTAGTTACCGTGAACAATACTTTTTACGACTTGTATAAAACTGCCGAGGCTGATTCTATCATCACAGAAGATTCACCCAAACAGCCCAAATATTATGATCATTTGTTAGAATTGATTGAGAATATTATTGAAACCACGGATACCCTTCAAAAGATTTATACCAAGAAACCTATCGATAAGCCCGACCCCGCAAAGAATATGGATGCTTTATTGAACATGATTGAGGAGGCCATTGAAACCACCGATCCTGTAACACTTAGTATCTTAGATGCCAATGCTAAACAGAAAGATAAGATCAAACAGACCCATTTTTATACCGAAGGAGATAAAGAAAAATCGCTTGTAACTACTGTAGTTGGCGGCGATACCATTTATACTGCCCCACCAATTAAAACTAATATTGGGCAATCGAACTTTGAAAAAATATCAAAAATTAAAAAGGAAGCAGAGGTAGTTAAGGAGGCCGCATTCAAAACCTCTTCCCCCGAAGACCGGAAATATGTCCATCGGTTAATCATCTATTATGATATTGATAAGGATGAGATTCCGTTGGATATGACCGAAAAATTAAACGGAATCTGTAAATTATTGGTCGATAATCCATTGTTAGGAGCTGAGATTTATGGTTTTACCGATTCGCAAGGAGCCGAAAAATATAACCTTTCGTTAAGCAGGCAACGCGCACAGAAAGTCTTGAAATATTTCCTGGATCAAAAAGTAGATTACCAAAAGCTGATAGTCAAAGGGTATGGCGAGACTCATGACCATATCCATTCCAGCGATCCTAAATACCTGCGGAAAGTTGAAATAAATGTTTTTGAACTTAAAGGACTGGAATATTGAGAACTAACCGAATCATATATAGTTTATCCGTGGTTTTATTGGTTTGTTTATTTAGCAATCCGGTAAACGCTCAATATTCCGAATATGAAATAAAAGCTGCCTATATCTTTAATTTTGCCAAGTTTATTGAATGGCCAGCTTCAAAAACAAATCCCGACACCATTGTACTAGCCATTTATGGACCCGACCCATTTGGTACTGTTTTGGAAAAAACCATGATCGGTCGGAAGGCACAAGGAAAAGATTGGAAGATTATACGTACCAACACGGTATCTGAACTGGACAGATGCCATATTGTTTTTATTGCTGATGTTGGAAAATATGAAACCATACAGTTGATTGAGAAAATTAAAAATAAACCGATTCTAACCATCGGTGACGAAATGATGCAGTTTTGTGAAATGGGCGGTATTGTAAATTTTACCCCTCAGTTTTCGGATCAACAGTTTGAGATAAACAACGATGTGGCAAAAAGTAAAGGAATATTCATTAGCCCCAAATTGCTGCTGTTGGCAAAAATAATTTCGAATAAAGAAGATGAGTTTTAGCGATTTATCAATCAGGTTTAAGATTATTACCCTCATAGGAGCTACCAGCTTGGTTTCGTTGGCTCTCTCGGGATTGATTTTTTATGCCTACGATAAATCGCAATACGAATTGACGGCATTGCGCGAATTGCAGATCTTGGCCGAAATCATAGGCAACAACAACACCGCAAACATAAAATACGATTCACCCCCGGGAGCTTTAGAGATATTGGGAACCTTGGTAGCCAACAAAAATATTAAGATAGCCCGTATTTACGACAATAATAATGCACTGTTTGCCGAATATGCAATCAACGAATCGTTTAAATTAAAATATCGGGAATTTGTCAATAGTAAAGACACTTTTGCTTTTGTGGATAAGTCCCTTTTGGTTTGCCGACCAATTGTGTTTGATGATGAAAAAATTGGCACCATCTTTCTTTATTCAGGCCTGGACGACTACAGCCAAAGGATTAAAAACTTTGTAAATGTTTTTGTCATCATTTTTATTGCTACATTTATCATTACTCTACTCATTTCCATCAGGTTGCAGCACTTTATTTCGCATCCCATTATTAATTTGACCAAAACCATGCAACGGATATCTGTTAACAAAGATTACAGCGTGCAGATGGAAGAAAAAGGAAAGGATGAAGTAGGACAACTGATAAAAGGGTTTAATACCATGATCAGCCAGATCGATAAACAGAATCTGGCGTTGAACCTGGCAAAAGAACAAGCGGAAAACTCGGCAAAAATTAAAGAACAATTCCTTGCCAATATGAGCCATGAAATCCGGACGCCGATGAATGGAATTATAGGTATGGCTAAACTCCTGAACGACACCTTGCTGGGTGAAGATCAAAAAAAATATCTTGGTAATATTACTACTTCCGCAGATAATTTATTGGTGATTATTAATGATATTCTGGACTTTTCGAAAATTGAAGCCGGAAAGCTTGAAATCGAAAATATTGAATTCAACTTGCATGAATTGCTGCACAAGCTTGAAATAACTTACATGCAGGCAGCCAGTGAAAAGAATCTCTATTTTAAATTGAATATCGGCGATAGGGTTCCGGAATTTATTATTGGGGATCCTACCCGGTTAAACCAAATTCTGGTTAACCTGCTTGGAAATGCCATAAAATTTACTGAAAAAGGAGGTGTTGCCTTGGTAGTTAAGATAGACGAACAATCGCATAAAGAATCTACCCTCCACTTTATTGTTAATGACACGGGTATTGGCATTGCCCCCGAAAAGCGGGATCTGATTTTCACAAGCTTTTCTCAAGCCAGCAGTGATATGACCCGTAAATATGGCGGAACCGGTCTGGGACTAACCATTTCAAAACAGTTGGTCGATTTGCAGCGAGGAAATCTGAAAGTAGAAAGTCTGGTTGGCGAAGGAAGTACCTTCCATTTTACCTTAACTTTTAAGCATGGTAAGGGTCTAATTACGAAAAAGGCTCCGGAGCCAATAACAGATGACTTGGAGCCTCAAGAGGTTTTCAAAATTTTATTGGCTGAGGACAATGAAATCAATCAATTGTATGTAAAAACCATCTTACAAACCAAGTACCAGGTGGTAGTTGCTCCTAATGGTTTGGAGGTTTTGAATCGCTTGCGGGATGAACATTTTGATTTGATTTTAATGGATTTGCATATGCCTGAAATGGACGGTTATGAAACCACCTATACCATCAGGAATCTGGCCGATGCTACCCAAAAGAATATCCCGATTATTGCGTTAACTGCCGCAGCTATTAAAGGTGAGAGGGATAAATGCTTAGCTGCCGGGATGAACGATTATATTTCGAAACCTTTTGAACCCGATGATTTGTTTGCCAAGATTCTGGAAATTTTGAAAGGTCATCGTAAGAATATCAAACATAAGAAGAGCCCAACTTTCAAAAAAGAAATTACGGTGGATAAATCGCATAAGTATGTGAATTTGAATTATCTGAATTCAATAGGTGAGGGGGATTCCAAATTTAAAAATGAATTGATTACCATTTTTAAGGAGCAGATGCCCATCTTAAATAAACAGCTCCATGAAGCTTACACGAAAGAAAATTTTAATGAACTCAGCGGGGTTGCCCATAAAGCAAAATCTTCGGTGGCCATGTTAGGCATTGAAGTATTAAAAGAGGCGATGGAAAAGCTGGAGATTTCAGCTAAACAAGGAACAGATGTAAATAATTATCCGGCCTTAATACAAACTTTTGAAGAGATTTCACAATTGGTTTTAGAAGAAATAAAGGATTTAAAATTTTAAAAGATGTTAGTTATTGACAAAAATAATCCGGGATATGTGGTTGCCAGTTTTCCACAAGATAAGCAGCGTTTGAATGTTGTAGTTTCTGATGAATTTAAAAAACAATTGTACAAATTGATCGACGATGGAGCTTCTGTGGTCATTGTTGATTTTACACACGTCGATTTTATTGATAGCTCTGGTTTTGGTGCTATAGTAGCTACTTTTAACCATGCCCGGAATCACCAGGTAACCTTTAAACTCTGTTGCATTGCTTCTTCAGTAATGAACTTAATCAAAATCACCAAATTGGATCAGGTACTCCAAATCTATCCTTCGTTAGATGAGGCAATCCAGTCGATAAGCTGAGATGAGCATTGAAAATAATGTAAGTTCTTATTTAATCAATTTGATTAAATAAGAACTTCTGGTTTTAATACAAAAAATGGAATTTATATATTCATTTTTGTTTTTTTCAATAGATTCGGTTTATTCCATTAATCTATTAAGTGTAGAAACTAATTTATACATATATCAAACGTAGTTTTGTTTGTCCTATAAAAATTCTGCTGATTTATCAATTCTTAAGTCTTTTTTTATTAATGATCAACCTTTTCACCCCGGCTTTAAAGGTATAATGCATATTTATACTGATCTTCTTATTACACGATATGAGTGAATGAAAAAAATATATGCACATAAGGAACTTTCCTTTGAATATTAAAATCAAATAATTAAATTGCTTCAAATTTTAAAAGAAACCATCATTTATCATTAGTAAATACATCATGAAATTGAATTTAAATTCCATTGTATTAGTTGCATTCTTTTTATTGACTATTACTAGCAATGCCTTTGCATCAAAAGAACCCATTAAATTTGGAAAGGTATCAAAGGAGGAATTAGAAATGTCCATATATTCCAAAGATTCGAGTGCTCCAGCTGTGATTCTTTGCGATTATGGCTATTGGAATCTGCGTGGATATATGTTCACCAAAGTTATCCGGATAAAAATACTTAAAAAGGAAGGCCTGGAATATGGAAATCAGGTATATCCAAGTGATGAAGGAACCACCATCCGGGGAAAGACTTTTAACCTGGTGAATGGGGAGATTCAGGTTGATAAATTAAAAGGAGAATCAATATTTAAAGAACGGATTTATGAAGATTATTACAACTACCGGATTGCCATGCCAAATGTTAAAGTTGGGTCTGTGATTGATATTGAAATTACCCATTTTGGGATTCCTACAATATGGCATTTTCAGCAAAATATTCCAATAAAGTGGAGTGAATTAATTATTCCCCAATCCATGTATATTGATTACCGGAAGAATTTTTTTGGACATGAACAGTTGTATTATAGTTCCAATGAACATTGGATTGCCAAAGACATGCCGGCATTTAAACCCGAAGCTTTTATAAGTTCATCAAAAAACTTTATCACAAAATTTGAATTTGATGTTTTAGCCTATCGCTTTCCAGGATATTATAAAGAGTTTACCACTGATTGGGATGCTGTGGCCAGGAGATTAAAGGAAAGTTCCTATTTTGGAGGAGTATTGAATATTGCCCTTTATTTGTCGAATGCAGCAAAAGAAATTGAAAAGCAGGATTCTACGCCGATGGGTAGAATGAAACTTGCGTATCAAACGGCAAAACACGTTAAGTGGAATGAACAAAAAAGCTTTTTAACCACCTATAGCTCTTTAGGGATGTCGTATAAAGAGGGGGTTGGAAATTCTGCAGATATAAATATGATTTTGGTAAACTTGCTTCATAAATTAGATATTGAGGCTCATCCTGTAGTATTAAGCACAAGAGATAACGGCTTATTGCCCCGGTTCAGCCCAAGCATTAACAAACTCAATTATGTAATTGCTTATGCCAAAATAGATAACATTGAGTATTTGATGGATGCCACGGAAGAGAACTCCACAGTTGGTATTTTGCCCCTGAGATGTTTAAATGGAATGGGACATGTCATGATGGATAATCATTCCATTCAAGTGGTTTTATCACCAACAAAAAAAGAGCAGGTCACTGAAATGTTTAATCTAAAACTTTCTGATGATTTGGTTTTAAGGGGAAATGTATCCAGTATATATAGAGATTATGGTGCTTATAATTTCAGGAATTACTTCAAATCATTTAATTCACAGGATGATATGGTTGAAGATATGGAAGAAAACCATCAGGGGATTACTATCTCGAACTATCAACTTACAGATATAGAAAATATAGATTTGCCAGTAATGGAGTCGTATGAAATGGAAATTAAAAACCAATTATATACCCTGGAGAATAAAATCTATCTTTCGCCACTGCTGCATTTGAAAAAAACTGACAACCCCTTTAAGGAAGCTGAAAGAAAGTATCCGGTTAGTTTTGGTTTTTGTTCTGAAAAGAAATATATTTTTCAATATACGTTACCAGAAGGTTATCAAATTACCGAATTACCTAAATCATTAAAAATGATGTTGCCTGACAACGGAGGAAGTGCCATCTTTTCATTCCAGAGTAATGGTAATAATATAACTGTATTATACCAATTTACTTTAAATAAAACAGATTATTCGGTGGAGGAATATCAATATTTACGCGAATTATATAACCAGATTATCAATAAACAATCGGAACCCATAATCCTTTCAAAGAATGAATAAAAATTGTATAGCAAGTCTGTTATTTATCTTAGTAGTTTTAACTTCCACATCTACAAAAAGTCAATCAAACTATAATGTGAATTTGATACCTGCTGAATTGAAGAGTAATGCTCGCGCTGTTATCAGAAAGGATTTAAAAAAGTTGGAAGTTTTTACTCCCGAAAGGGCGGTTTTAACAGTTCAATATGCAATTACAGTATTAAATAAAAATGGAATCGATGATGGGATATTTAAACATCCCTACAATAAGTTTATGAAATTGAATGTAAAAAAAGCGATTGTTTATGATTTCAATGGCGAAAAACTCAAAAAAATTCCTTTTGGCGATATGTATGATTTTAGTGCCATAGATAATACTACCACGTTTGACGACAATAGAATGAAGGTTATTGATCCGGAGATCCGAGATTTTCCTTTTACTGTTGAATATGAATATGAACTTGTTTTTAAAGGTACGTTAAACTTACCTTCGTGGAGGCCATATCCTGATTACGAAATTGCCATTGAACATTCTGAAATGGTTATTCAGGCTCCTGAAAAACCTGGATTTAGGTATTTTGAACGAAATATTGAAAGGAACCCCAATATTTCAAAATTAGGCACAGGCTCCATTCGTTCCTGGAGTGCAGAAAACCTAAAAGCTGTCAAGGAGGAGCCATATAGTGGACCAATGACAGATTTTTTGCCAACTGTCGATTTCTCAATGAATTCTTTTTCAATAAATGGAATGCCGGGTGATGCCAGTAGTTGGAATTCATTTGGCAAATGGATTTATGATTTAAATAAAGGCCGTGATCTTCTTTCAGTTACAACTGCCGAGAAGATAACTAAACTAATTGAAGGATCACATTCAAATGCCGATCGGATTAAAATCATTTACAATTATATGCAAAACAATACAAGGTATGTAAGCGTACAGGTAGGGATTGGTGGTTGGCAGGCTTTTGAAGCTGAGACCGTTGATAGACTATCGTATGGTGATTGTAAGGCACTTTCAAATTACATGCAGTCGCTGTTAAAATCGGTAGGAATTGAATCGTATTATACGTTGGTTTATGCAGGTTCCTTTGGATCAAATATTCAAAAAGAGTTTCCTTCAAATCAGTTTAATCATGTGATTTTATGTGTTCCAGATAGGAATGATACCCTTTGGTTGGAATGTACAAATCAATCCATCCCCTTTGGTTATCTAGGGAGTTTTACTGATGACAGGGATGTATTACTTGTAAAGGAAACAGGTGGCGAAATTGTTCATACACCAGTATATACCAGCGAACAAAACCAAAAAATAACAAAAGCCCAAGTTACTTTATATGAAAATGGGTTTGGTGAAGTTAGTGTTTTAACCATTCATAAAGGCATCTTTTATGATGAAGCAAGGGATATTCTATTAAGTGATGACACAGACAGGAAGAAGAAGATTTATCAATCGATTCAAATTCCACATTTTACTTTAAAGGATTTTGAATTAAAAGAAAGTAAGGACAAGATTCCGGATATTGCTATTAACTTCAATGCTGATCTTGGAAATTATTCAACAATGATGGGTGACAATATTTTTTTTGATATCAATTTGATGAATAAAATCGATGAGTCGCCCAAAAAGATGAAGGATAGGCTATCTGATATTCAGATTAGGAGATCAACCTCCGAGATTGACACCATTGTATATTCCTTTATTTTAACACATGAACTTATACAGGTTCCTGATAATATTACCATTACAACCAATTTTGGGAGCTATCATGCAGAATTTATATATGCCAATCATCAATTAACGTATATCCGAAAATTAGAGCTTTTAAAGGGTATTTTCCCAAAAGAAGAATATCATAAGTTGATTCAGTTCTTTGATGATATTTCAGTTGCAGATCATAAAAAAATTGCAATAAAAATGGTGAAATAGATTGCTACCTATTCAGGACAGATATAAAATAACGTGAACTCGACCTAAGAAAAAGTGTATTTTATTGAAAATCTACACAGTCTACTGGTTAACCTTATAGTATCAAGTACAAAGTATCAAGATAAAAATCATTTTTTTAAATTTATTATCTGAAATCTTGATACTAATAAAAGTACAATAACAAGACAAGTAATTAAATATAAGCAATATGTCTTATTAATTCCATCTAACTGACGTTGAAATAGAAAAAGGACTGGTTCAACTTTTAACCAATCCTCTTTTTTATAATTCCAGGAATAATAAGGTGTTTACCAAATAATTGCTCTTTCACTTTCTGCCAGATACATATAATCTGTGGAATCAATCCGGAAAGCGTCATGAAACTCAGGAACATTCCGCAATGGGCCATTAACCCTGTATTTTCCCAAAGAATGCACATCTTCCTGGGTGCGGCGTAAAATCTCGGCATCGCGGATATTTTGTGCCCAAATATGTGCATAAGCCAGAAAGAACCGTTGGTTTGGGGTGAACCCTTCAATTTTTTGCTGTGGGTTTTTCCATTGCTCCGTTTTGGTAAAGGCTGTGTAGGCGATGTTTATACCTCCCAAATCGGCAATGTTTTCACCCAGGGTATATTTTCCATTGGCTTTAACAGTATCAAGCACGGTAAAAGCATCGAATTGTTTTACCAAAACATCGGCCCGCCCGGTAAATAGTTTAGAATCATCTTCGGTCCACCAGGTATTCAGGTTCCCGTTTTTGTCGTAAAGCCGGCCTTTGTCATCAAAACCGTGTGTCATTTCATGTCCAATAACCACTCCAATGGCACCATAATTCACGGCATCATCGCCCTCAGGATAAAAAAACGGAGGTTGTAAGATTCCTGCCGGGAACACAATCTCATTCATGGTTGGGCTGTAATAGGCATTTACCATTTGCGGCGGCATGTGCCATTCCAATTTATCCACAGGTTTGTTGATTTTCGAAACCATGTCGTCGAAACCAAATTTCCGGGCCCGCAAGGCATTCGCCACATAGGAATCTTCTTTGATTTCAAGGTTGGTATAATCCATCCATTTATCGGGATACCCAATTTTGACATTGATGGCCGCCAGTTTTTCCTGGGCATTGGCTTTGGTTTCAGTACTCATCCATGTGAGTTGATTGATGCGTTCACCCAAAGCAATTTTCAGGTTTGTCACCAGTTGAATCATCCGCTCTTTCGATTGGGCGGGGAAATATTTTTCCACATAGATTTGTCCCACGGCTTCGTCCAATGAATTATTGGTCACGTCCAGTACCCTTTTCCAGCGTGGTTTAAGTTCGGGTGTTCCCGATAAAACTTTGCCATAAAAGCTGAATTGTTCATCAACAAAATTATTGGACAACAGACCTGCTGTGCTACGTGCCAGATTCCACCGGAAATAGGTTTTCCACGATTCTAAAGGCTCTTCAACCAACATGCGGTTGAATTCACCCAAAAAGCCGGGTTGCATAACAATTACGTCTCCGGGATTCTCCAATCCAATGGCTGTAAAGTAATGGTCCCAATCAAAGTTAGGGACCAGTGCTGCTAACTCAGCCTGATTGAGTTTGTGATAGGTTTTATTGGGGTCGCGCAAATCTAACCGGTCCATGGATGCCACGGCTAATCTTTTTTCAAAATTAAATACTGCCAGAGCATTTGTTTTGGCGGTGGTTGAATCGTCACCCAACAATTTGAAGTTATTTTCAAGATGTAAAAGATACTTTTCGCGGATAGTTGCAAACCGTTCGGCTTCGTTAAGGTAATAATCGCGATCGGGCATTCCCAAACCGCTTTGGTATAAATGAGTAATCACCATTTCGCTGTTTTTAGAATCGGCACTGCCATACACTCCAAATGCAGAGCTAATCATGTGTTTGTGGTACAGTTCCAGTTGTTGCTGAATCTGTTCTTTGGTTTCGATAGCAGCAATGGATTCCAAAAAATTGGAAATCCCGTTGGTACCTTTTTCTTCAATTTGAAGTGTATTCATTCCTGTTTTAAAGAAAGTGGCAATTTTTTGGGATACAGATCCGTCGGCAAAGGTCTGAGTAGAAAGTTCATCTACTAGGTCCTTCAACTGTTTTTCGTTGGAATCGATAAGCTGATCAAAGCTGCCAAAACGGCTTTTGTCTTCGGGGATGGGGTTGTTTTTCATCCATCCGCCATTGGCATATTGGTTAAAATCGGTTCCAGGATGCGCTGTTACATCCATATTCAACGTGTCGATAGGCTTCACCTTTGTTTCAGCCACTTGTTCGCAAGCTTGGGTTCCCATAATGAGTCCGGCCATAATGATTATTCGGTATTTTTTAATTAATGTAAACATATATTGTTGTTTTTAGTTTTTTCTTTGTCGGGCAAATATACCAATGGTTACAGGCCACCTATAGATTTGCAGGTGCGCTATATTATTTTATGCTGACCCAAAGCTGTTGATTATTAAATTTGATGGATATGTTTTTAACTTCGTTTAGGGTTATCATCGCCTTTGATTTCTTTGTTCTTGGTTCTACTTTTTCCGAAGGCTCAATAATAATGGCAGGTTCAAGTTTCCCCGATAGGTGAGGGGCCAAACAAATGATGGGATAATCGGAACCGATAATATCCATAAAATGGATGAAGGCTAATTTTATTAAATCAGGTTCCGTATGGATATAATATACATGGTGGAGCCCGGTTTCAAGAATTAGCGATGTGAGGTTTCCACGTTTAAATATGTTTTCTTTATAGATGCTATATCCATGTTGCTGGATAATAATCTGGGAATCCAGGGAAGAATCTTTAAAATCCCCAATTGCTAAAAACAGAAACGGGATGTCAGGTGGCAATAGGTGAATTGCCTCAATTACTTGTTCAGTTGAGAACGTTGAAGGATCGTTCTTATCAAGAAGAATAACATTAGGGCACCATATAGGTTTGGCAGGCATCATCATCCAAAGAACAGATAAGCGATAAAGATGGCAGCAATTACCCCGGCTAAATCGGCAATCAGCCCGCATGCAATGGCATGGCGTGTTTTTGAGATACCCACGCTTCCAAAATATACGGCAATAATGTAAAAGGTAGTATCGGTGGCGCCCTGGAACACGCATGCAAGCCTTCCTGCAAACGAGTCGGCACCGTAGGTGGTCATGGTATCAACCATTAACCCGCGGGCTCCGGAACCACTGAGTGGCTTCATAAACGCGGTAGGCAACGCTTCAACAAAATTGGTTTGAACCCCCAGCCAGGCAACCATAGAACGGATCCCATCCATGAGCATATCCATAGCTCCCGATGCCCTGAAAACGCCAATGGCTACCAAAATAGCCACCAGGAACGGAATGATCTTTATGGCAATCTGGAAACCCTCTTTGGCACCCTCGATGAATGTTTCATAAACATTTATCCTTTTTCGTACCGCCAAAGCGATAAATGAAATAATAATAGCAAATAATATAAAGTTCCCGGCCAGGGACGAAACCGTTCCTACCTGATTTTTTGGGAGCGTGGTGAAATAATAAATGATTCCGGCAATAACCAGGGAGATACCACCCATGTATGCCAAAATAATTTTATTAAACAAGTTGATGCGTTGATATATGGAAACAGCAACAATTCCCGCTAAGGTGGAAAAAAAGGTACTGATTAAAATGGGAATAAAAATATCGGAAGGGTCAGCTGCACCCAGTTGGGCACGGTAAACCATGATGCTCACTGGAATGATGGTCAGGCCTGAGGTATTGAGTACCAAAAACATGATCATGGCATTGCTGGCACGCGATTTATCGGGATTGATCTCCTGTAATTGGTTCATGGCTTTCAATCCCATGGGAGTGGCGGCATTGTCCAATCCAAGCATGTTGGCTGCCAGATTCATCATGATGGAACCAGTGGCCGGATGGTTTTTGGGGATTTCGGGAAACAGTTTGTTGAAAAACGGACCCAGCCAGCGGGCCAACAGGTTAACCATGCCCCCTTTCTCGCCCACGCGCATCAACCCGAGCCACAACGTCATTACCCCGGTTAATCCCAGCGATAATTCAAAACCGGTTTTTGCCATATCAAACGTGGAACCAATGATGGAGGGGAACACCGTTAAATCACCAAAAAAAAGTAATTTGAAAAGCGCCACCACAAAGGCTATCAGAAAAAAAGCTATCCAGATATAATTAAGTACCAATTTTTAAGATATTAACAGATTCCGTAAACCTCAAGTCTAAACTCTAAACTCCATTACCTATTCCTCCACCAATTTATCCAAAATCTTATGGATGCGTTTGCTGTTCCATTGTGCCACCCCATATTTGGCCAAAACCAGTTCCCCTTTTTTCGACACAATAAAAGTAGTAGGAAGTGAATTTGTATCAAAATCAGTTGGGTATTGGGTTATAGGAATATAAACTGGCAGTGTAAATTCTTTACTTTTAATAAATTGCTCTACCAAAGGAAGCTCTTCGTTGCTCACAAACAGGAAAACGGCTTTATCGCCGTATGATTCGTAAAGTTTCTGCAATTGAGGTATTTCGGCAATACAAGGCGGGCACCAGGTAGCCCAGAAATTAATAAACAATACCTTGTCTTTAAATTGGTTAAGCTCTATTTTGGTACCATCCATTTGCATCAACCTCCAATTATATGTTGCCGGATTTATTGCAACCCTTTCTTTGATAAGTTTTGGTTGATGAATGAAAAGAGTGGGTTTAAGTATCAGCGCAGCCATATCTTTGCGGGTGGCCGGAATGATTAAAAAGATAATCATGATGCCGATGAGTATATCAATGGCTAACCCAAATTTGCTTTTCTTTTGAAAATAGTTTTTAAACACAGAAGTCATAACAACCCTTTTTTTACGTTATTTGGTTTTGCAATGATAGTAAAAAAAGAGGCTTACTTTAATTTTGAAAGCCCACTAATTGTGTTTATGTTTTCAATCAGTTGAAATAGTATCGGCATTTTCGATAAATTTATTTTGACCTTATTCTTTATCATAATAAAACAGGAGCATTGTATTTATGAAGATTTATCGGAGATGTTTATTGATAAGTGAAAGCCATTTAAATTAAAAAATAACAAACCGTTAATATTTTGGCAGTTAATAATTTCTTATTTTTGCCAATTGAAGTAACCCAAATTAGAACTACTATTTATGAAGAAGAGTGTATTTATTTTTATTATCCTTTGCGCCTATCATTTAGGAGCACAGAACAATGGGGTATATGTTTCCGATTTTAAATTAGAAAACCGTGCCGAGAAGTGGTGTTGGGCTATCAGCCAGGATGCCAACCGGAATATGTTGATTGGTGTTACCAATGGTATTGTGGTGTTTGATGGTATCAACCAGAATTTTATCAAGTTGCCTTTTACCCCCTTGCAAATTAAGTTCGATGCCTCGAATAACCGGGCGTGGGTTTCAGGCTACGAGCGCATTGGGATTCTTGAACCTACTGGTTACGCCAACTATGAGTACAAAGAATTGGCACTGGTATCAAATCAGGAATTCAATAAAATTGAATTTATTAAAGAGACTGTTTATGTTGTTTCTCCCACACTGCTTACCCGGTTCAACCTTAAAGATACTGCATCCCAAACATCCGTTTCTCCGGGGCGGGATTTGATTGAAGAAATATTTGAGTTAAACGGGGAGGCCTATTTTATCGTTGATTATTTCCTGTTTCAAATTGAAAATGATGCTTTTAAAGAAATCACCAATGTGGATTTCCCGGTAGATGAATTTGCCTATTCCATTCCGGTTTCTGCCACTGAGGTTATCTTAGGAACCACTGGTAATGATATTTATATGTTTAATGGCAAAACCTTCAGAACCCGTACCATTGGGCAGAGTGCCTTTTTCGATAACAACTTGATTGTGACAGGCCAGCCATTTGGCGATAACAAAATTTTGTTGAGCAGTTTGGCGGGAGGTGTCGCTTTGGTTGATTTGAACCGGCTCCAGGTAACAAACCAAATCAGTTACTTTAACGGGCTGCCCGATGATGAAATCCGTGCTTTTTTTGTGGATGACGAACAAGCCGTTTGGGTTTCGCACGAGTTTGGTATTAGCCGCATCCATTTTACCGTGGGCATCGAAAATTACAGCTTTTACCCGGGACTCAAGGGAAGTCCGCTGGCGGCCACCTATTTCGAAGGTGAATTGTATGTAGCTACCAATGACGGGTTATTTACCCTTTCGGAGATAAAAAACTTCCGTGAATTTGAAGTTTCGGTAAATGTTCCCGTAAATGTAAGTGTCGATGTATCAACCCAAAACCAATACGATACGGAGTCAGGGGCAAATGTTTCGGCTGAACAGAAGGACAACAGCAAATCGTTATTCTCGTTTTTATCGAAGAAAAAGAAAAAAGCTGAAGAAGCAAAACCTGCGGGAGGAACAGAGGCTGGTTCAGAAGCTATAAAAACAGAGAGCCACAAACGTGAAGTTACTCAAAACGAGGTCCGCACCATTAAAAAGCGAAGTTTAAAATCAGTTAGCCATTATTTCAGACCCTTGTCGGGAGTTGATGATAAATGTTCCCAACTGGCCGCATTCAGTGGGCATTTGCTAGTTGCCGGCAACAATGGTTTGTATGCCATTAAAAATGGTACGGCACAAAAAGTTATCTCCAATGTGTATGTTTATAATATTTATGTTTCCACAAACCTTACCGATGCTTATATTTCTACCAACAACGGCCTCTATAAAGTAAACCGCTCCATGGGAAAATGGGACTTGGAACATTTTGCCGAAACCACCTCGATGCGGATACACGCCATTGCTCAGGAACCCAACGGGGTTTGGGTCCTGGGTTTCGACAACATGCTCATCAGGGCAAAACTTAATGGACGGTATATTGAAGTGATCAATCAAACCGACTTGATTGAAGCTGCCGGACGAAGTTTTTATATTAAATATCTGGATGGGAAAACTCAGGTATTCAATACCAATGCCATTTACGAGTTTTTAACCGATGGAACCCTGAAACCTTTAAGCGGGATTTCAGCAGGCTCGTTATATTTTGGCAACCAGGCAGATTATTTGTGGCAGTTTGCCAACGACCAGTGGGAATGCATGCTACCAAAGGATCATGCTTCATTAAAGGAACAAATTAGCCGGTTGCAACTTTTCCAAAACCTTCGCTATATCGATGTTACCAATGAAGGGGATATTTGGGTGATTACCGAAAACAATAATTTTTACCGCATCGGTAAAGATTTGACCATCCGCAAAGCTTCTGATTTTAAAGTGGCCGTGCAAGGAGTTGAAATTGAAAATAAACAGCAGGAATATGATGGAAGCATTAATCTGCGGGCAGGCCAAAACAACCTGACTGTTACACTGAGTGCCCCTTATTATTTGGCTCAAAAAGGGGTGAAATATCGGTTCCTGATTGATGGATTGGATGACGATTGGACCCATTGGACCAATGACTCTGAGCTCCAATTAAATTATCTGAGGCCAGGGAGCTATAGTTTAAAAGTTGAAGCGAAAAATGCTTCGGGGCAACTGGTTCAACTGGAACCGGTGAAACTGAAAATTGCCAAACCATTTTTCCAGACCTTCTTCTTCTACTTCTTGTTGCTTTTAGTAACAGGTGGTTTGGTTTATCTTTTTTTCAGGTACCGCTTAATAAAGCTTGAAAAAGACAAAGAGATTCTGGAGCAAAAGGTGAAAGAGCGTACCCATACCATTGAGGAACAAAAGGCGCACATTGAAAAACAGCACGATGAAATAACTCAAAGTATCCGCTATGCCAAACGGATTCAAACAGCCATGTTGCCTCACGATGAGATTATTGAGGCCATGCTCCCGAACCATTTTATCCTCTTTATGCCCCGGGATATAGTGAGTGGTGACTTTTATTTCTTTAAACCTTTGGGTAAAAAATTGTTGTTTATTGCTGCCGATTGTACCGGACATGGGGTGCCCGGTGGTTTTATGAGCATGTTGGGGATTTCATACCTGAGTGAAATATCGAGCCAGATTTCAAACCCATCGGCCAGCGAAATTATAGATCACCTGCGCGATAAAATCAAACTTACTTTGGGACAAACCAGTACCGATTCTACCCAAAAAGATGGTATGGATATGGCGGTGTGCATTATCGATGTTCAAAAGCAACAAGTGGAATACGCCGGGGCATTCAATCCGTTGTATCTTATCAGAAATAATGAATTGGAAACTGTTAAAGCCGACAGACAACCGGTGGCTGTATATTTTAAAGAAGCCGAATTTACCAACAATGTGATACAGGTGCAAAAGGGTGACACTTTTTACATGTTCTCCGACGGGTTCGTCGATCAGATTGGTGGCCCAAGCCAACGGAAATTCATGTCGAAGAACTTTAAAGAATTATTGCTCGATGTACATCAACTGCCAATGAATCAGCAAAAAGAAAAGTTGACAAACACCATCATGGATTGGAAAGGTGAATCAATGCAGGTGGACGATATTCTGGTTATTGGCTTTCAGTTGCAGTAGTAAATCATGATAAAATAAAACCGTCGCGTGTACTAAGAGCGTTAAATAATCTTAGAAAACATGCGACGGATTTTTTATAACTATACGATTATTAAAAAACTTTATATGCCCACTTTTCGTTTGTTAGTATTGGCCATCACATTTTATGGGAGCTTACATTACCTAGATGCACAACCCAATTATGCTACCCGTTCCAAAAAAGCCATTGAATATTACGAGGAAGCCGGGAAAGCCTACCAGCAGATGCTTTACGAAAAAGCAGTAGAATATTTGAACCGGGCTATTGAAAAAGATGCCAAGTTTGTGGATGCCTATTTACTAATGGCCGAAGTTTACCGTTCTCAAGATTCTACCCACCGTGAGATTGATTGCTACCTAAAGGCCATTGACATTGATGCCGGTTATTTTCCCTACGTCCATTTCAATTTGGCAACTGCGTATTGGAAGGTGGGCAAATACCGCGAATGCGAATCGCGGTTAAATGTGTTTCTAACATCGGACAAAGCCAAACCCATAACCATGGCAAAGGCAAAAGACTTGTTGAAAAAATGCCAGTTTGCTCAAACTTTGATCGATGAGCCGGTACCTTTCAAACCTCTTAATTTAGGCCCGGCAATAAATGACCAGAAAGACCAGTATTGGCCCTCTTTGTCAGTCGATGGGCAAACCTTGGTTTATACAGTGATGCTTGTGGACAGCACCCGAAAAACACTCATCGGGACTTATGCCCATCAGGAAGATTTCTACATCAGCCATTGGGCGGGGGAACAGTGGCAAAAAGGGCTTCCATTGGGGCCTCCCATCAATACACCCGGAAATGAAGGAGCACAGCAGATTTCAGCCGATGGCAAAACTTTAGTCTTTACAGGATGCAACCGCCCCGATGGATTTGGAAACTGCGATATTTATTTCTCGCATTTCATCGATGGGCAGTGGGCCGTGCCTGAAAATGCCGGCCCGTTGCTCAATAGTTCGTTTTCCGAGAAACAGCCTGTTCTTTCAGCCGATGGGCGGATACTCTATTTTGCTTCTGATCGGCCTGGGAGCATTGGCGGAATGGATATTTGGGCTTCGAAACTTTCGTTGGATGGGCAATGGTTGCGGCCTGTGAATCTGGGACGGGTAGTTAATACGGTATTTGATGAAGCTTCACCATTTATACATGCCGATAACCGGAGTTTTTATTTTAGTTCCGAAGGCCACCCCGGATTGGGCAAAAAAGATATTTTCTATTCGTTCCGTAACGATTCCAATAGCTGGTCAAAACCTGCAAACATCGGGTTCCCCATTAATACTTACCGCGACGAGATTGGCTTGGTTATCGATTATTCTGGCACCAAGGCTTATTATTCCTCCGATGTTTTGGAAAATAATTGGAATATTTTCCAGTTTGAATTGCCTGAAAAAGTTAAACCGAATCCGGTGGCTTATGCCCTGGGGACAGTAACCGATGGCGAAACGCATCAGGTGTTACAAGCCGAAGTTCTACTGTTGTCTTTGACAAATGGGGATACAGTTGCCCGGGTTTTTTCTGGCAAGGAAGATGGAACCTTTTTAGTTTGTTTGCCTGCCGGAGCCTCTTATGCACTTACGGTTTCGCATACTGAATATCTGTTTTGCTCCATGAATTTTAATTTGGAACTGGTTCATTCTATTGCAAAACCTTATCAATTAAATATCGAACTATTTAAGCCGAAGGTAGGAGAGTCCGTGGTTCTGGAGAATATCTTCTTTGAGACTGATTCGTACATCTTACTTCCCCAGTCGGAAACAGAATTACAGAAATTGATAGAGTTTGTTAACCAAAACCCCAAACTCCAGTTTGAGATTGGAGGGCATACCGACGATACCGGAACTTCAGAATATAATTTGGAGCTTTCAAACAAAAGGGCAAAATCAGTGCTTGACTATCTATTGATGCATACAAATTCCACAAATCGCCTAACCTTCAAAGGTTACGGTAAAACAGTACCCGTGCTTCCAAATACCACGGATGAAAACAGGGCTAAAAACCGAAGAACAGAATTAAAAGTGGTGGGACAATTGTGAAAAATATTATTAAATGCTGGGTAAAACTTTTCAATTATCATTTAATAATTATTTTTGCACCTGTTTTATAATGAATTAACCAATTTAACAGGATGAAGAAGTTTGCAGCAGGAGTGGACATAGGTGGAACAAATACGGTGATTGGTATCGTAGATCGCGATGGAAACGTTGTGTATGAACATTCTATACCTACCCAAACTCATGAAAAAATTGAAGATTTTGTTGCCGAATTGTGTGGCGAGATAAAAAATGGTATCCAGACCCTGGAAGGTGATTTTGAACTTGTGGGTATTGGAATTGGTGCGCCCAATGCCAATTTTTATACAGGTACCATCGAAAGCGCTGCAAATCTGCGATGGAAAGGCAAGATTGAATTCAGCAAATTGGTTAAAAACCATTTCAGTGTACCTGTTTACCTTACCAACGATGCCAATGCTGCTGCCATTGGTGAGATGATTTACGGGGGTGCGAAAAAGATGAAGAATTTTATTGTTATTACCTTGGGTACCGGCTTGGGCAGTGGCATTGTAGTAAATGGCAAACTGCTTTACGGGCAAGATGGTTTTGCAGGTGAAATGGGCCATGTTATCGTGGAACCAAACGGAAGGGTTTGTGGATGCGGGCGCCATGGTTGTCTGGAAGCATATGTGTCAGCCACAGGATTGGTACGTACAGTTTCGGAATTGATGGCTTACTACAACCAACCCAGCGGATTGAGAGAGATTCCCTTTAATAAATTAACCTCGAAGGGAATTGCCATGGCAGCGGCCTCAGGCGATTTTATAGCTGTTGAAGCGATTAAAAAAACCGGGAAGCGTTTGGGCGAATCGTTGGCCGATATTGTGGCTATTACAAGTCCCGAAGCTATCTTCCTTTTTGGGGGGCTGGCCAATGCAGGAAAAATTTTAACCGACGAGGTTCAGCATCACATGGATAAGAACATGCTCTATATTTTCAAAAGCAAAACCCAATTAAAACTTTCGCAGATGAATAACAATGCTGCCATTATGGGAGCCAGTGCGTTGGTATGGAATGAGATAGAGTAACATTCCCTTTGAATTATAAATGGAGTCATCAATGACTTATTATGGTATTTTTTTTGTGCCCCCCATTTCTACATTAAGTCGTTATTTTATAATAACTGGCAAATAAAAATCAGCCATTTTATATCAAAGTACACGATTATAATTCTATTTTTGATAATTAAAAGCATTCATTGCCTCTGATTATGAAAAATAGGATTCTTCAAATGGTTATTGCATTGGTCATTGCATTTAATCAGGGGTACACCAAAGACTTTAAGGATCAACAAAAAGACAGTATTCTACTGAAGATTGCTAATGAGACAGATAATCAAAATAAAATTGCCAATTACCTTGAACTTATAAGGATTTTACAGAACTCCAATCTTGAGAGTTCTCTAAATTATTGCGACAGTGCACTTGCCATAGCCAAAAAGGAACAACTTAAATACGAACTTGCTGATATTAACATTGAAAAAGTCAGGAGTTTGTATTTTCTGGGAAGGATGGACGAGGCGGATACTTTACTGTTGCAAATTGAAAAAAAGCTGTCCGGTTTAAATGACAACCTGCTTTGGGGAAAGTTTTATTTAGTTAAAAACCTGGGAGCCTATTTTATTAGCGATTTCCCTAACTCCATGGAATTTGCCTTGATTTCAATTACCTATCTCGAAAAATGCCAGGATACTTTATCACTTTGTAAAGCTTATAACAATATCGGGGTTATTTACGAAACAACTGGTAACCGCTACAAAGCCATCGAAAATTACCTGAAGGCACAGGAATTTGCTAAAGCCATCAATCAAATTGATATACTTGCCGACCTTTACAACAATATCGGGATTCTTTATTATTCGCTTGGTAACAGCGACCAAGCCCTGGTTTATTATTACAAATCGCTGGAATACAGCACAAAGGTTAATTACTTGAAAGGCCAGTCGGTTGCTTTTTTGAATATTGCCTCCTTAAATGTTGACAAAGGAAGAACCGATGACGCGTTGGTATATTTTAATAAAGCCATGGAAATCAATAAAGAGCAGAACAATCCCGGAATGTTGTCCACTATTTATCATAACATGGGCGAGTATTTCCTAAAAAACAATCAGTACGATTCGGCCTACAGTAATTTTCAAAAAGCCATTCAAATCTATAACGACTTTCATGATACATACAGTCTTATACTTGTAGATCTGCTGGTAGGCGATATTTACATGGGTAAGGGACAAACTCAAAAAGCACTGGCCATGTATCTTGAGAGTTATCGGGTAGCTAGGGATAATAGCTACAATGAGATTATCGAAATGTCGGCTATTAAGTTGAGCCAGACCTTTCAGAAATTGAACGATTACAAAAACGCATATAAGTATCAGGCGGTAGCTTTTCAAATGGCCGATAGTTCAAGGGAGTATAACAAAAAGGAGCAGGTTAAGCACTCCGAACTGCAAATTGAGTTTAAAGACCAAAGCATTAAATATGAATCGGAGATTGAAAAACATTTGCTGACCAAGAACTTAGAACACCAGAAGAAACTCAAAGAGCGGTATTTCTTTATCCTTGTTTTTGTTTTGGGGATTGCAATCGTGTTTATCATCATCCGTAACCTGAAAAAATCGGCGGTGCTTAATACCGAGCTGATTAAGCAGAATAAAGAGATTGAACATCAAAAGGAACTTATCGAAATTTCGAACCTTGAATTGAAAGAGCAATATACCTTTACCGAGACCTTGTTAAATACCATTCCGAACCCGGTTTTTTACACCGACAAAAATAGCGTGTTATTGGGGTGCAACATGGCTTTTGAGGAAATAGCCGGTAAAAAAGCAGACGAAATTATTGGGTGCAGTTTGATCGATTTAAATGTGAAAACCCAATTAAGCTGCGACACCACCAAACTTTTTAGCAACCCGGGCAAAGATTTACTCCGGAACGAAGGGACTATTGTTTTTACCGACCAAAAAGAACATGACGTCATTAGCTACCGTAAAGGGATTGTTAATTCCGATGGAAAACTGATTGGTACTTTAGGCATTCTTATCGATATTACCGATATACGCAAAGCCGAACGGAACCTAAAGTTTTCGCAGGGGAAGCTCAAAGAGGCATTGTCGGCCAAAGACAAATTTTTCAACATCATGGCTCACGATCTTAAAAACCCGTTCAATGCCATCTTAGGATTGACCAGCATTATCTCCGAGAACTACGATACCCACTCACCTGACGAAATCAGGCAGTACGTGAAACTGATCAATCAATCGGCCAATCAGGTATATAATCTGTTGGAGAATTTATTGGAGTGGGCACGCACACAATCAGGGTCTATTGAAAAATCATTGGCAACTTTCCCGGTAAACGATGTGATTATGGAGAGCGTCAACCTGTTTGGTTATAGTTTGGAGCAAAAGAAGTTGAAAATAGAGTTAAATACTCCTACCGAATTTTTGGTTTACGCCGATCAAAACATGTCGCGCACCGTGATGCGGAACCTCCTGTCGAATGCCATAAAATACTCCCAAAACGACGGAAAGATTGTGATTGCCCTGAAAAAGGAAAAGAACAATATCTTGGTGAGCATTATCGACCATGGGGTGGGTATTAGGCCCGAAAGTATCGAAAAACTGTTCAAAATTGATCAACCATTAACAACACCCGGTGTGAATAACGAACGGGGAACAGGCCTTGGACTGATTATCTGTCAGGAATTTATCAAACAAAATGGAGGAACGCTCAGTGTAAAAAGCGAACTGGGCAAAGGTTCTACTTTTACCTTTTCCCTGCCTTCAGTGTAATTAAAGGTAAAAATAGGGGTATTAATCATCGAAGCTGGAAAATGAACCCGACTAGTGCCTTGTCAACTATAAAAAGTCGGGTAATATTCACCCGGTGACTTTTTGATTAAGCATTATGCCTTATATTCACGTCCGGAACCCCCGGGTGAATTGATGCAAACGCATGTTTGACACGAGAGTGAAAAATAATTTCATAGATATATTTACCATCCCACTGAAGAAAGTGCGAACGTATGACAAATATTGACTGATTTGGACAATACTTTTGACAAAACAAGGAAAGCCGAGAACTTGAGTAGGAAAAATTACGAATCTTAAAATTGTGGCTAATATTGCTTTGTTATCTCTGGATACGATTAATTTCCTCCGTTTATGGCAGCAATATTTTCCCTTAATTTATAATACTTGACTGTGGTTTTCCATTTTTAAAGGTTTCTACCAGGATGGCCTGTAAAAAGCTGTCGTCATACGAAAGAGTCCAATCGTTGCTTATTATCAGTGTTTTGTACGAATCGGCCCCAATATATTTGCTTCGCGAAAGGTTAATCTGCACACCATGCCCGCTCCACCGGTAGAACTCGTATTCATAATCGGAACCTTCAATCCATTGCCTCATGGGCCGGTATTCGGGACTAAAACCAAGTTTGCTGGTCACCACGTTTACAATTTCTTTCACCCGGTAATCTTCAATCCGCCGCCTTTCAATGGAATAAATACTGTTGTAACCAATAATTTTAAAGGTAATATCCTTGTTGTCAATGTATTCACAATCTTCTATTGTGTAACTTGGGTAGTTGTAAATTCCCCGGGTTTTTAAAAGCGAACGGTCAATCTGGTCGCCAATAGAATAATCGATGATGACAAATTTTATGGGGTCAAAGTTTCTGGTCTCAGCCACCATCAAATCTAATTTCGACTTCAGAATGATTGGAAAAGGTTCCAGGTATAAAATCAGTTTGGGTTGTTTATTAATATATTTTAAATCGTATTTCACGGTATCTATCACCTCCTCCATAAATGTTATCTGGAATTCCCTGTTTTGGTTGTAATAACCCCGTTCCTGAAAACGGCGATATACCAACGTGGAATCGGTCAGTTGAATGGGAAAGGAGAGGGGGTTGATAAATTTGTTGGCAATGGTGTCAAAGGCTGAGAATGAAAACGATGAATCATTCCTAAAAACGGGTTTATCCCCATAGTACCATTCGTTATCCTGAAAAATAATGGAATGTGCCGACCGTTTTTTAAACTCGCACTGGATGAAAACCAATAAAACCATCATCACTGAAAGGAGGATCAGAAATTTCTTAGGAGTATTCATAGCAATTTGTTTTCTAATTAACTATGCAAGATAAAAAAAAGTATTGAATTGTTTTTTTTGGAAGCTATTTGTAATTATAATTTTTTGGCTATATTTGCACCCGCAAAAGGCTCCGTAGCATAATTGAATAGTGCATCTGACTACGGATCAGAAGGTTCCAGGTTTGAGTCCTGGCGGAGTCACAAAAAACAAAACCCCAGGATGACTTAAAGTTGTCCTGGGGTTTTGTCATTTTAGGCAGTTTTTTCCTCTTTCTAGTTTCCGTGCGGATTTAATAAATCGGTAACCTGCATTTCACATTCAGTTGACGATAGTTTTACAATTTGCCAGCAAATTAGTAAGTAGAAAATATGCAGCGCAACAACCCGAATGATTGGTCGTTTCAGCAGGAACTTAAAAAGGAGTTAGAACAGTTTTTATGGACCGAACAGGAACGGTTCCCTGAACACGAAACCTTAAAAATTGATTTACATTGTCATGACCACAATAGTGATGTCCCCGATGAATTGCTCGGGCGTATTCTGAATGTCCCCGAAACCTGGTTGCCCACCGAAAAATTAATTAAAACCTTACGGAAAAGCGGCACCGATGTGATTACTATCACCAACCACAACAATGCCCGTTCATGTTACGAATTGAAAGATAAAGGGTTCGATGTGCTGGTAGGTACCGAATTCAGTTGCACCGTACCCGATTTCAACATCGGGATTCATGTATTGACGTATGGGTTTACTCCCGATCAGGAATATACACTGAACAAACTCCGCAAAAATGTGTACCAGTTCTTACAATATGCCCACGAAAAAAATATCCCCACCATTTGGGCACATCCGCTCTATAACTACAGCATCGATGGAATGCCTCCCATGGATTTCTTTTACAAAATGGCAGTGGTTTTTGAACGGTTCGAAGTGTTGAACGGTCAACGCGACACTTGGCAAAACATGCTTGTAAAGTCCTGGGTTGAAGGTTTAACGCCCGAACTTTTAAACGATTATGCCAAGAAGTTTCAGGTTGATCCGTTGCTTTACTCACAAAACCCCTATAAAAAATCATGGTCGGGCGGTTCCGACAGCCACATGGGGATTTTTACCGGACAAACGGGGACCTTGCTGCATATTCCCGATTTAAAAAACCGTCTGCAATTTTCAGCCGGCTCTGAACTTGCTCTTGAAGCTATACGGAATGGAAACATGGCACCCTATGGATCACATCAAAATTTTGAGAAACTGACCATTGCCTTTTTGGATTACGTGTGCCAGATAGCCATGTATAAGCAAGATCCCGGATTGCTCCGTATCTTGCTCCACAAAGGTACCGGCCGTGATAAAATGATTGCTCTTTTGGCATCCAACGCCTTTACCGAATTGCAAAACCACAAAGTGACCATGCGGTTTATCGAGCTTTTTCATGAATGTTTTATGGGAAAAGTACCCAAAGCTTACCGCCGGATGATGGTACCTAAAGCATACAAACCCATTTTCGACGAAGCAACCAACATTGCTAAAGCCCGGGAACTGCCGCCTCAATTAATGGTAAAAGAACTTTCAAAATCGGTAAATACCATCAGCGACCAATTAAATGAGGTACTTTATAAACGCTTGTCAAAAAAAATTGAAAAGCTGAGCGAAGACAGTTCTCTTAAAAAAATGGATTTAAACCAATTAATTGAAAAACTGGAATTACCTAGCGATGTCAGGGTGTTAATTGGTCAAGGTCCTAAATACGTAAATCAAAAAACCAAACGGATTTCAACACTGAACCTCTCCGAATTCCTCGATGGATTGTCGTTCCCGTTCCTGGCCTCGTCATTAATCCTGGGAGCTAATTTCACCAGTGCCAAAGTATTGTACAATACCCGCCCGTTGCTCGAAACTTTTTCAATAAAACTGGGAAAATTCAGACACCCCAAACGGATGCTTTGGCTCACCGACACATATGCCGATAAAAACGGGGTGTCGCATGTGTTGCAGGAGATGCACAAAGAAATTAAACGGCTGAATCTTCCTATTGATATTCTGGTTTGCAGTAACCAGGTGCAGCCCGATGACCATTTGATTGTATTGAAACCGATGGCCGAATTTACTTTACCCTTTTATGAACAACAGCCAGTGCGCATCCCCAATTTTAATGAAATACACCACCTTTTTCTTGAAAACGAATACGACCGGGTCATGTGTTCTACCGAGGGGATTATGGGTGCCGCGGCACTGTACCTGAAACATGCTTACAATGTACCTGCCTCGTTTTACATCCATACGGATTGGGTGATGTTTGCCCGTAAAGTTTTAAATATGGATCAGCACAACCTGAACCGTGTCCGTCGTTTGTTGCGGGCTTATTACGGTGCCTTCGATCAGGTGTTTGTGCTTAATTCCGATCATCAAAAATGGTTAACCGGAAAAGAGATGGGATTTTCGCCCGATAAGGTAAAACTTACTGCCCATTGGGTACAGTCAACTTTTAAACCTGTTCCGTCGTCAAAATATGCAGCGTTTGGTTTGAGCGAGACCGATAAAGTGGTGTTGTTTGCCGGAAGAATCAGCCTCGAAAAGGGAATTATGGATATTCCCGAGATTTTCCAAAATCTGAAAGAAATACATTCCGATATTAAAATGGTATTTGCAGGAGTGGGACCGGCACAAAACGAAATTCAAAAACTGATGCCTGACGCGATTTTCCTGGGATGGATTGAAACTAAAGAACTTCCGTATTATTACTCTGCCGCCGATTTGCTCATTTTGCCTTCAAGGTTCGATACCTTTAGCCTGGTTGTGTTGGAATCGCTAAGTTGCGGTTTGCCGGTGATTGCTTACAAATCGAAAGGACCCAAAGACATTATCGAACATCAGGTGTCGGGATATTTGGCATCTAGTAAAAACGACATGGTGCTTTGGATGAACGAATACTTCAGTAACCCGGTAAAATCTGCAGCATTTAAACAAGCAGCCATTGAACGGGCTGCTAAGTACAGTAGGGACCACATTATGAAACAACTCGTTCAGGATATTGCCTTGTAACCTATGACATCGAAAAACACGAAAGACGGCTCATGGGTTTGGTGGAAACACGGAACGGTGTATCATATCTATCCCCGGAGCTTTTACGATAGCGATAGCGATGGGATCGGTGATATAAAAGGCATTCTTAAAAAACTGCCGTATCTGCAAAAATTGGGTATCGATGCCATTTGGCTTTCGCCGGTGTATTTGTCGCCTCAGGCCGATTTTGGGTACGATGTCAGTGATTATTACCAGATCGATCCTATTTTTGGGAACTTTGCCGATTTTAACAAACTGGTGAAAGAAGCCCACAAGCTGGGCATTTATTTGATTATGGATATGGTGCTCAACCATACCTCCGATCAGCATCCCTGGTTTTTGGAATCGCGGGCATCCCTGGATAACCCCAAACGTGATTGGTATATCTGGAAGGAACCCAATAACGGTAAACTGCCCAACAACTGGCGGAACAGGTTTGGCGGTTCCGGTTGGGAATTCGACCAAACCACCCGGCATTATTATTACCATTCGTTTTTAAAAGAACAGCCCGACCTTAACTGGCGGAACAATGAGGTAAAAAAAGCCATGTTCAAAGCCCTCAAGTTTTGGCTCGATTTGGGAGTCGATGGCTTTCGGCTCGATGTTATCAATTTCATTGTCAAAGACCGAAAACTTCGCGACGATCCCTCTTTTTTAAGTCAGCTTTTAGGAACAACAACGGTATTTACCCACAACCGCCCCAAATCGTTAAAAATCCTGGCCTCGCTCCGCAAACTTCTCGATCAATATCCTGAAAAGGTGAGCATTGGCGAAATTTATATGTTGCCGCCCGGGAATCCCCAATTGGCAGCTTCGTACTTGGGCGATGGAACCGACTCGTTGCATCTGGCTTTCGATTTTTCACTGGCATTTAAACGCTGGAGCGCAAAAAAATATACCAGCGCCATACAAAACTGGATGCAAGCTATCCCCCCGCAGGGTTGGCCATGCGCAGTAGTTTCGAACCACGATTTGCACCGAAGTTACAACCGCCGGGTTTTCCGGTTTTTTAAAGAACCCAAAGCCCGTTTGGAGGCTATGTTGCTGTTTACCATAAGGGGGACTCCTTTTATTTATTATGGGCAAGAGATTGGGATGGTGAACGGGCGCATACCGCATCGGCAAATCAAAGATCCCATTGGAAAAAGGTTCTGGCCATTTTATTCGGGCCGCGATAAAGCCCGTACACCTATGCAATGGAACGGGACTAAATTCGCGGGATTTTCTGAAACAACTCCTTGGCTGCCGGTGAACCCTGATTATTGCGTAAAAAATGTGGAAACCCAATGGGAACAGCCCCATTCCATGCTCCAACTGTATCGGCAGTTAATCCAATTGCGAAGGACTTATGTAGCTTTTACCATGGGCGATTTTACATGGTTACATACTGGTAAAAAGGGAGTTATGGCTTACGAACGTACTTATGGGGAGCAAAAAATACATATTTATTTGAATTTTACCCCGTTTGTTAAAGAAATTGGCCAGACTTATTATTCCCGATGGAAGTTACTTATTTCGACCAGACAGAAAACTAACCGTTCAGCACAGAGTTTAATTTACCTGAATCCCTTTGAGGGAGTCATTTTAAGGTCTTTAGAATAGAATTAAATCAGGTATCGCCTACTTTGCATATACTAAAGGTTATCTTTAGTAATTATTTCAACCATTCACTAAAATTATCCATGTTTATTACTTCAAATGAAGCATCCGGATATGCAGCTTTCCATTGAGTTGGAATTTTAACCTTGTCTTCTTTCCATTTAAACTCATAACCAAACATAGAGCCGTCTCGTTCTTCAACCCAATCAACTTCTTGTTGTTCGTATGTTCTCCAAAAATAGTTATTAGATGAAAGTCTTTTATATTCCTGATATTTTAACCTTTCACTAATCATATAGTTTTCCCACAAAGCGTCAATATCATTGCGGGATTCAATGGGATTAAAATTTGCAATCACAGCATTTCTAATTCCATTATCCAAGAAATACCACCTTGAGTTTTTAGTTATTTCTTTTCTTAAATTCCTACTAAATCCTTCAACTTTGTAAAGTATAAATACTTTACTCAATAAGTCTAGGTATTTTTCAACGGTATTTTTGCTTATTCCTAATTGATTCCCCAATTCCTGAAGTGAAACTTCCCCTCCAATTTGGAATGCAATTAGTCGTAATAAATTGAATATTTTCTGCGAATTCTTAATGTTTTCGTAAACTAAAATGTCTTTCAAAAGATATGAACTAACCATTTCGTTTAGATAATCAATCTTGTCTTCACGATCCGGTAGATGCAGTAATTCTGGATAATTCCCAAAAACCATTCTTTCCCGCACTTTGTCTATTTTAGAGATACTATTCTCAACTTGGTTGTATTCATTTTCGGATAAGGCGAATAGATTAAATGAATACTTTCTGCCAGTTAATGGTTCTCCTGCGTCTTTGTGAATATCAAATGATGATGAACCCGAAATAATAACCTTAAGTCCTTCAATTTCATCAATCATAAGCTTCAGTTTCAAGCCTATTTCAGGTATTTTTTGTGCTTCATCAATGTAAAGAAATTTATATGAACCAAGAATCTGTTTATAGTTTTCTGCACTTCTAATTGCAAGTTTGTCATGGACGTTTATATCCTCTCCATTTAACGTAAGAACAGGTTCATTTACTTGGTCAAGTATTTCTTTTACAAGCACAGTTTTTCCAACTCTGCGAGCTCCAAAAACTATTACAACTTTATTAGGTTGTAACTTATTTATAATATTATTAGATAAGTCTCTGACTAAATAATTCATAATTCCGTCATTTATTTGACGCAATTTATAGTTTTTCTGTTAAAGCAGCAAATTTGTAGTCCGTTCAGATTATTAAAGCTTACTATTGGAAATACTTATTTTCAATTACAAAATCCTCAGGCATATTCAGGATCAAAGCTGGGCCATTGATGCAAAATAGACATCATTAAACAATAATTCAGGTTCTGACAAGGGAACTTTAAAATTTTCACTTTCATAAGTGAAAACGGCATCACTAATTTTTTGACTCTCTTTAAAAATTAATTCCGGATCAGGGAGATTAAAAAATAATCCGGATTTTGTTGTTTTTTGATTGTAAATAATAGCATCCATAGTTTTTTATTTTATTGGTTGTTATTCGTAATTGTGTTTCGGGTCATTCTTGAGTAAATCTGCTTAAAAGGGTTTCGTCGTTAATTTCTTTCGATAAGTTTTGGATGGTATGGAGTGGAATATCTAATACATCAAGAATGATTAAACCGTCGAGTGCATTGTTAAATAAAGGGTCGATATTAAAGGCGATGATTTTGGCATTTAGTTTTAGATATTTTTTGAGCAAAACCGGAATCTTGTAATTGTCGAATTCAATATCAGAAATCATTGAATCGAGTTTATTCAGGTTGCTTTTTGTATTTTCAACCAGCACATCCAGATCGTACTTCATTTTGGGTTTGTAAGCGTTTCGGGGTTTAAATAAAGTAGCAAGTTCTTTATGAAAGAAATTCTCCATCATGAATTTAATGATCAAGCTTTTTGAGGCTTTGCTGTAATGATTGCTTATGCTGACAGGGCCTATCAGGTAGCGGTATTCGGGATTTTTAATTAGAAAATAGAGTATCCCTTTCCACAATAGGAATAACGAAAGTGGCTGTTTTTGATAAGCCGGAACTACAAAGGAACGTCCCAATTCAAGAGATTGGCTCAGGATATTACCGGCATCATCATGAACGCGGAACAAACTCTGGATGTAAAACCCTTTTATTCCATACTGTTGCATAATTTCGTTGCCTTTCCCTACACGGTAGGCTCCAACCAGGGATTGGCCCGCATTATCCCAAATAAACAATTGCTGGTAATAAAGGTCAAATTCATCCAGATCGATGGAACGGTTGGTTCCCTCATCCACTTGCCGAAACGTTAATTCACGTTCCCGTCCAATTTCGTGCATCATGAGGGGAATTTTATTCGAAGGGCAGCAGATGACACTAAATGAACCGGAATCGAACAATAAATACTCTTTTTTAATCTGTTCAACTTCATCTCTCAATTCATTTCTTGATACCGGTGGAGCAATAGGTTCTACTTTTTTAGGACTCTTCAACCGGGGGGCAAAATATGCGGGTACCTCAACAGGTGAACCTAAACAGTAAACCTTTGAACGCAAAAAACGGCCAAATTTATCAATGTTGTTAAAATTCGTTTGGTCTTCAATATCTATCGGTGCACCAATTCGAAGCCGGATATTCCGTACTTTGTTTTTTGATTCACCCTTTGTCAGCAATGGCATTAACCAATAATTTCCATTAAGCAATGATTGAATAATGGAGGATTTTACCTGGAAGTAAACCGGAACTATGGGTACTTTTACCGATTTGATAAAACGGATGGTTTCAGTGCTCCAGATGGGATCGTTGGAAAAATCGGTTGCAAACGAAAAGAGTGAGAAATCGCCCGCCGGGAATATCCCTAAGGGTTTTCCCTGTTTCAAATATTCGATGGCCTTTTTACGCGACAGCTTGGTCCGGTGGAACTTGTGCGAAAAGATGAAATATTTCTGTATCGGTGTGTATTTGGGAAGAATCACATCGTTGGCTATTTTAATATCGGGACGAACTTCAGCAATTACTTTCAGTAATAAAATACTGTCAATCCCTTTCAACGGGTGGTTTGAAATGACAATGAACGGGGACTGTTTGGGCAAGTTCCTTAATTCACTTTCCTGAAACTGAAAGTCGATACCATAATCAGCAATTAAAACATTATATATTTCCTGTAACGATAATGATTCCAAAGGTTTTTTAACCTGGTTGTCCGTGGTTTTTTTTTGTATTGCTACATCATGTTCCATATCGCTCATTTTAGTGTAACAAAATTGTATAAAATTAAGACAATTAGGTTTAACTAACTATTAAATAAAGTTTAAAGCATTGGTGGGCCATGAACTAAAATGGGCGTGGCATTTTTGGACTTATTTTTATATATAATTCATTATAAGCAATTTCCTGTTTTAAACTTGAAACAGATGTTAAGTTGAGATTAAAACAAAAAAAAAGCAATCTGTTTTTTTTTGAATTTAACTTGCTCCGCTTTCAATAATAAAGAGTGGTTGATGGTGAGGATCCGGGTGTCATGGGATATACTCAATCACTGCAACCGGCAAGATTTAATTGGCACGGGCTTTCCGTTTATTCCAATCAACGAGCATTTGGTTAATGGCGTCCTGGGTAACAAGTTTTAATTGCCGCGCATCGGGATAATAATTGGGTTCGCCAAACCACAGATTTACCTCTGTGAGCGGTTTCCCCATTTGATTGATAAAATGGGGAATAAAATAGTCGTTCCCAACCCAGGCATCTTCAGCATCAAAATAACTAATCGCGCAAGGTATTACCTGAATCCCTTTTTGGGATGCAACAGCAAATCCGCCGGTTTTGAATTTTAATGTGTGCGGCCCTTTAAAAGTAGTTCCTTCGGGAAAAAGGATAACCGAGCTTCCGCTATTTAATGCCATTTCAATTTTTCCCATGGTTTCAAAAAGGCTTTTGACATTGGTACGTTCCACCAATACCATCCGGGCTAATTTGGTGGCTTGCCCAATGATTGGCCACTTCCGGAGTTCTTTTTTCCCGACGATAGATTCCGGAAAATAGGCCAACAGAACAAAAATATCCAGATAACTGCGGTGGTTTGCCATAACCATTGCCTGTAAATCGGGCAAATTCCCGTAAAGATTGATTTTAATATGTAAAATTTTCAGAACACATGTGGCCCAGGTTTGTACAACCCAGCGGCTGCTTTTTACCGAATGCCCTGTTATCCATTGTAGCATAGTTCCCATGATTAGCCATAAAAAAGAAACCGTGATAAGTAGGACCAACCGCCAAAGGGCAATGAATCGTTGCATTGAGTTTTAAAATTAGGAATTGCAAGTTGTCAATTCAACATTGATTGTATATTAATCAAAAGTTAAATCATTACGTTTTATGCACTTTTAACAAGATTATGTGCATTTAATTTTATAAAAAATGAAAACGACCGTTTCTAATTGGTACAATGGGGTTTAAGTTTAAAAAAACTTATTTTGTAACTGACTGCTGAGGGTAGAATGACCTTTAAGTTTAATTTATAACTTGATCACAAAAAGTATTTTCATCTCAATTTATTTAACACATACTTAATCCTGTCAAAATACAAAGAAAAAAACCAAGCCCTATTTTAGTAGTCCACAAAACTACATAGGGATTATGTTTCGTAAACTTCACACGCAATTATTAGCCATTCTTTTATTGTTTGTTTTAATAAATAGTGTTGTAATTCTAATTTCGCAATACCAGGCAAAAAAGCGGGAGCGGATTACAAACATTGAAAACCGTATCCACGATCTTGAATTGCTCATATATAATGATGCGCAACAAATAAATAATTTCTTTACCTATGAGACCTACAGCCCAAGTTTCTTTACAACACGGCAAAGTGCTTACATTGAAAACCACAGGCAACTAATTAATCAGATTAAACAAACACAGAACTACATCTATCATTCGGATGAATTTGTGCAACTCGATGCAAATGATCTGTTTATGAATTTACCCCTCCATATCGATTCGCTTAACGTAATTTTCGATAGTATAACCCAGTTGGTTTTTCTGAGGGGGTTCAAGGATTGGGGTATTGAAGGCAATATGCGTAACTATGCTCACGCCCTGGAACAAAGTGAGGGTATCCTTTTAAGCGATTTGCTCATGTTGCGCCGCCACGAAAAAGATTATATTATCCGGAACGAGGTAAAATACTGCGATAAATTTCATAAAAAGCTGCAAACAATTGTCGATAGTGTTCGGCAATCAAAAAGCCTGAACCCGGTTACAAAAAATCAAACGGTGGAATCACTTCTTGAATACGGCGGATTATTCGACCAGGTGGTACATTTAGATAGCATTATCGGGATAAAAAATAACGCATCGTTAAAAGCCCGGTTAGACTATACGGTTAACCATTTACTTAACGATGCAAAACTGATCAGCTCAAATTGCAAAATAAGTAAACAAAAGAGTTTTCGAAGGATGCAAAGCACAGCCGGCCTGAGTATATTGGGATTTGTGTTGATTTCACTTTACCTGAGCCTAAAATTATCAAAACTGGCTACGCGCCGTATCAGTAAGCTCAGCGACAATATTTCATACTTTGTTGAATCCGGTTTTAGCAACCTGGAACCCGTGAGGGTGAAAAACCGTAACGACGAAGTTGGGTTGTTGATAGAAAATTTCGAGCTCCTAAAACACAAAATCCATGACCAGATTGAACACCTTGAGATTAAAGTAATTGAACGCACCGAAGAAATCAATACTCAAAAGGAGCAGATAATGGAGCAAAATAAAAAAATGATGGACAGCGTACGTTATGCCATGAACATCCAGGAAGCTATTTTACCCCCTAAGGATGTCATAAAAAAAACCTTTCCTGAACATTTTATCTTTTTCCGCCCTAAGGATCTGGTCAGTGGTGATTTTTACTGGTTTAAGAACATCCGGAATAGTGATTTTAACATTTCCATACTGGCAGTTGCCGATTGTACGGGTCATGGTGTTCCCGGTGCTTTTATGAGCATGCTGGGAATAGCATTTATAAACGATATTGTTAGTAAAGAAGGCACACAAACCACTGCCGAAATACTCAATAAACTTCGGCAAAAAGTAGTCGATAATCTGGCGCAGCAAATGCATACAAAACGCGTCAACGACGGTATGGACATAGCACTGGTCCTAATCGACCACAACAAAAAAACCATTCAGTTTTCAGGTGCTTACCGCGATTTGGTTCTGGTCCGCGGGCACCACATGCAGATTATCAAGGGGGATAAACTGCCGATTGGAAAAAATACCTACCTGGATGAAATAAACTTTACCTTAAAAGAAATCCCTTTTTATCCGCAGGATATTATTTATTTGTTTACCGATGGGTTTACCGACCAATTTGGAGGCGCTAAGAATTATAAATACATGAGTAAAAATTTTAAAAACCTTTTGGTATCGGTAAGCAACCTGCCCATGGAAAAACAAAAAATGGCGCTGGAATCGGAACTCAATTTTTGGAAAGGGAAGCTGGAGCAAACCGACGATATTTTAGTGGCAGGTTTTAAAATGCCCTGATCCGGCTATGTGCCAGAATGGTTCAGGTGTTTTGTCTAAAAATCTACCGATCTATTACATCTTATGCACAAAATAAATTCAGAGGGTTTCATCTTCCTTCAACGGCAATACTTTCGGAATATCCTGCCTAAACCCAAAAACCTTGATGTGGAGTTGAAAAACCAATACAAAATAAATGGCAAGAGTCATTATCCAAATAGCAGCCAAATTAAAATAAAGGGTTTTAAATCTGTAAGAACCGATCCTTTTTGAAGCCGAATAAAAATGTGCCCTGCCGTATTTTGAAACCGGAATCTGGTAAATGGGTTCGAATTTCCGGATAAACGAAGTCTTTCCCAATACAATCCGGTCAAAGCTTGCGGTGTTGCATACCACCTCATCTACTTTGGTGTTGTCGTATTTTTTTTTCAGTGCATTAAGCTCATCTATGGAATTTATGAGCGAATCTCTTTTATAGTTGAGTTCTTTAAAGCTTTTATTCAGTGCCGATTTTATTGTTTTGAGTGCCGATTCAACTTTATCTAATTCTTTTATTTGAGAAGCATCTTTGGGTATAAGCGCCAGGTACGGTTCAAGGTTAAAGTTAAATTCCTGTTGTATTTTACTGAGTTCGTTGTTTAAAATGATTTGGGCAGGTTCATTTTTCCCAAAACCGCCAGGCTTTTTCATGTTATTAGTTAATGCCAGAAGCTTTGGGATGGTATAATTGGAACAGTATGAAATGTTACTCAATTGTTGGTTCAGGGCAAAAAAATGTTTTTGGTATTCATTGCCGGTAAACTGCTGCACCATAATGGCTTCATAACCCCATCTCGACGGCATTAAGTCGGCGGCGATGGGGACATATCTTTGCGACGAGATGCGATAATTGATTTTATCGAAAGGAATAATGATGCCACTTAATAACAATTGAGGGATAAGAATAAGTGGAATGAGGATATAAATGGCTAAAATAGATTTTACTGATGCTGAAAGAAACAGACCTAACAAATTGGAGAAACACGACAGCGAAAATAGAATGGCAAAATGGCTCCAGAACATTCCATATATTTCCAATATCCAATGTGAAATAAGTACAAAAGAAAGCGATTGAACGGCCGAAATAAAAAAGAGGACAGTAACTTTTGAATTCAGATAGGTACTCCAGCTTAGGTTGAGGAACTTTTCCCGTTTTAATATTTTCCGATCTTTAAAAATCTCCTGGGCACTTATAGATAGACCAATGAACAGAGGAACGATGATCGCCATAAATAAAAAGGCAGGGATATTGCTGTTGTCTGAAAAACTGTAAGCCCCTCTTATGCCATCCTCGATGGGATAGGTCTTTACAAAAAAGGATAAAAGAAATGCTAAAACAGGTGTAACAATTAAACTAACTATAATGTACTGTTTGTCGTTAAGTTTAATTAAAACATTCCTTTTTAAATACGTAATGAACTGTCCAAATGTATCGGGCGGTATAAAACTGATTTCAGGAAATTGAGTAACGGAAGGCTTTTCTGTAATGGGCTGGTTTATCTCTTTTCTGAATTTTTGATACCAATCGTTAGGTGAATATTTTCTCGATTTACTTTCTTGCCCAAACTCGTTAATGGTTTTAAGTTCGATAAGTTCCAGAATATCATCCGGATGGGCTGTTTTACAGGTAGGGCATTGACCTTCAATCAGCTTGAGTTGTTGCGTGTTTTGCCTAAAATAAATCAAAGCATCCAACGGATTCCCAAAATAGACCGGATAGCCTCCTTTATCGAGCACCAACAACTTGTCAAGCTTCTTGAAAATATCCGATGAAGGTTGATGGATGTTAATAAAAAGTAACTTTCCGGAAAAGGTAAGTTGTTTGAGCAAATTTATAATCTTATCCGAGTCGCTCGACGAAAGCCCGGAGGTCGGTTCATCAATGAATAAAACAGAGGGTTTACGGATGGTTTCCAAAGCAATATTCAACCGCTTACGTTGCCCACCACTGATGAATTTGTTTAAAGGGTTACCCGTGGGAAGATCTTTTATATCAAATATATCTAACGATTCGAGTTCCTGATTTACTTTTTCAACAATCTCGCTGTTGGGTAGGTTCCCGAAACAAAATTTTGCATTGAAGTAGAGGTTTTCAAAGACCGTAAGTTCTTCGATAATCAAGTCGTCCTGGGGAACATAGCCAATAATACCATTGAGTTTTTTATCGGCAGAATGGACAGAAACTCCATTGATATACACCCCACCTTGGTTGAGGTGTAAGTTTCCATTTAGCAAATTCAATAATGTGGATTTTCCCGAACCGCTAATCCCCATAATGCCCACCAATTCCCCAGAATTGGCCTGGAAACTAAAGGGCTCAATACCATTTTTGGAGTTTGGGAATTTGAACGAAATTTCCGCAGTTACCAATGAAATACTTTGCTTTATTTCCATGAAGCTCATCATGACCTCGTTGTAATAAATGCCCTCATTCCTCTCGATACTTATAAATGCACTGGGCTCCATGAAATAGGTCAGGTCGGTATAAATCGTTTTTTGATTGTAATTGAGTGTCGTTTCCCCTTTATATCGGAATAGAATGGTATTTGTATCGGGCATGTGCAGGAATATAAGCTGACCTTGTAAATTGGCTTTAACCAGATGCTTGATTCCTGAAAACTGTGAATCTGGATCCTGATTTACAATCAATAATTGGTTTTTATTTGGGATTTCGGCAATCTGGTCATTCAAAAAACCTTTAATAGTGAAATACTCTTCATCGGAAAACTTAAAAACTTTTGAGATATTAAAAAGGACATGTAACGATTCATGTTCAGTGATAGGTTGATATAATGTGAATGATGTATTGTATTTTAGGTAGTAAAGTAAATTAATCAGAATTATTAGACGCTGATTCTTAGTAAGTTTCGTGTTTATCCGCGAGCAGATGGAAATAATAATATCTTCATAGTCATTTTTGGTGGCATCATCGGACCGGTAACGTTCCAAACAGGATTCGTAGTTTTCGATTTGCTCGATATTTACATTTTCGTTAAAATTTCTTTTTAAAAAGAGTTTCACAAAACCGTTTGATAGAAAAGGATCGTTATTCCTATCGTACAACGTGATAAGTGCAAAAAGTCTGATGATGGAATTTAAAACCGTTTCGTTCATTTAACTTTTTTCGGTTGGATGGAAAGTTATTTTTAAATACTCTTTTTTCGATGCTGAACAATAAATACTTAACTCAAAGGAGTGAAGTTCCAGTATGAGTTTAGCCAGCATTAAGGGTAAGTTTTGGTTAATATCTAAATATTCATGTGCAGGATCTTCGTATTCTCCCGTAATTTCGAAAATCACTTCCGGGAAGTCCGCATCTGTTTGCTGGATAATTTTTATCTGAGTGCCACCTTTGTAACTAAACACAATTGCCTCAATAACCTTAACCAGCGCCAGTTCTAAAAGTTTTTTTTCAACCAGAATATTCATATCCTTATCCGTTTCGAGTAGGGTAATCTTCTGGTTTCTGGAGTTAATGGTGGACGACTGTTGGAGCAAGGTGTTTTGGATGAGTTGTTTTAATGGCACAACCTCTAAAACCAATTCATTGCTGTTTAGTTTTAAGTCGTTTAATAACAGTGCGGTAGATGAAAATTTCTCCAATTGTTTGACCGAATAATTGAGTTTGGTTATGTAGCCCACCAGTTCTTTAGAATCGACCAGCTCTTTGAGCAGATGGTTTATTTTAAGGATATCGCTGATTGGCTGCTTTAAACTTTGACTGATTAACCTTAAAAAGCCATTTTTTGTCGCATTCAATTGTTGCAGCTCTTGATGTGTTTTTTTCAGTTGTTCTTTACTTTTCCGTAACTCAATATGGGTTTTTAGCCGTATTAACAAAACTTCGTTCTCAAAGGGTTTGGTAATATAATCGTGGCCGCCTACTTTAAATCCATCTATAACTACATCTTTATCGTGGCGCGCCGATAAGAATATGATGGGTAGGTCTTTATTCTTGGGGTCTTTTTTAATCAATTTGCAGGTCTCGATGCCATCTATCTCAGGCATCATAATATCCAGAAGGACCAAATCAAAATCCTGTTCATTTATCAGATTTAAAGCCTGATGGCCATTGTTGGCTTCCACGGTACTGTAATTATTCTGCTCAAGTATGGCAGCAATCAGTTGCGTATTCGCTTGAATATCGTCAACAATCAAAATCTTTTCTTTCATAAGGGACATTTTAATACCTGTTATTTAATAAAAAGTATTAATTAGGAAATAATGAATAAATGTACTTGAATGTTTTCAAATAAGCAATAATTATGTGATGGGTGGTTGTTTAATGAATAACAATACTGTTGATTTCGTATTCTTTTTTTTTTTTTGGATGCCCGTTTTTTACTTAAATGGTAAACGTTCTAATTCTATAAGGATAAATTGACTGAAAACGAAATAGTTAAAACAAAGTTTGTGAGGGTCGGTTGTTTTAAAGTGACATCTCAAATTAACAATAAATCTATTTAAAAGCGGTTAGATTCGGGAATGATTTTTAATATTTATTCCGTATTGATGGCTAACAAATTCAGGTTCAACGAAAATATTTTAAAAGGATATGTAAAAAAACATAAATAAGTGAACATAATGGTTAAAATATTTGTAATTTAACTGAGAAGTTTTCGGCTCCATATTGAATAACAAAATATAGTTCTTTAACCAATCCCATGTCTTATGAAAACTTATAAACGGTTATCTAACTCTTATCGCTTAAGTGTAAGCAGGTTCACATTCTTTGAGTTGGTATTTTTTTTTATAAACCGGAAAAAGAGAACCAACAAGCATCAAATATTGTAGCTTCATACCGGATAACAAAATAAAATATATTAACCAACCCCATTTTTTATGAAAACTGTTGTTAAATCATTTAGTTACCGCTACTTTTTAATTATCGTTTTTCTTTCTTTATTGGTCAGTATTGGTGGCTATTACTATTATAAGTATGAAAAGAAACTGGTTTCAAGACAAAAATATGAAGAACTGAGCGCGGTTGCTAAACTTAAAGTGAACCATCTGGTTAACTGGCGGCAGGAGCGGTTATCCGAGGCCCGCTTTTTCTCCACAAATTTACCCGACATTCATAATATAGTAGCTATTGTTAAAGGCAAACAAACAGAACAGGCAGATGAACAACTGCGTAGTTCTTTACTGCGGATTATGACCAATTCGCGTTACGAGAATATTTTTTTACTATCTGAAAATGGTAATTTATTGTTCAGTGTTAATAAAGAAGTAGTAAGAATTGACGATTACTCAATCAGGTCTGCCAAAAAAGCGGTTCAGGATAAGGTTATCACCATCCAGGATTTTTACACGTGTAAAATACATCATAAGATTCATTTTGAAATTGTAGCCCCTGTTATGGATGAATCTAAGAATATTGTGGCAACACTGGTGTTTCAAATCAATCCCAACATGTTTCTTTTCCCTTATTTGCAGGAATGGCCGTTACTCAGCAGAACAGCCGAAACGCTTATTATCAGGAAGGAAGGCGACAGTGTTTTATTTATTAACCCCGTCCGCCATAGCACCAATGCTCCTTTAACCATGTATCTGCCATTAACAAATAAAGAGACTCCGGCAATTCAGGCGGTTTTAGGTTCTGAAGGGGTTTTTGAAGGTGTGGATTACAGAGGGCACAAAGTTTTAGCCGATGTAAGAAAAGTCCCTGATTCCCCGTGGTATATGGTATCAAAAGTGGACTTGGCTGAGATTTACAAGGAACTTTATCAAAAAGCGGTGTTTATTTTCACCATTACGCTTGGGCTTATATTATTGGTCTCGCTTGCAATTGCCTGGTTTTATCACTACCGGCAACGGAACATTTATAAAGAGCTTTACCTGAAAAGGATTGAACTGCACGAATCGCAGGAGGAATTCCGTGCGACCTTGTACAGCATTGGCGATGGAGTAATTACTACCGATAAACTTGGAAGGGTGAAGCAGCTAAATCCGGTTGCCGAGAAACTAACGGGTTGGAAGGAAAATGATGCCCGGGGAAGGATGTTGGAAGAAGTTTTCCAAATTATTAATGAAGATACCCGGAACAAAGTCGAAAGCCCGGTCATAAAAGTTCTTAAAAAAGGATTGGTGGTGGGTTTAGCCAATCATACCTTGTTGATTTCGAAAAATGGAAACGAACTACCCATTGCCGACAGCGGGGCCCCTATTAAAAACAGGAACGGGAATATCGTGGGAGTGGTTATGGTTTTCCGCGATCAAACCGAGGAACGCGAACAACAGAAAGAATTAATAAAAAAAGAAGAACGGTTCCATTCTACCCTGGATAACATGCTCGAAGGGTGCCAAATTCTTAACCGGGATTGGGAATATGTTTACATCAACCGTGCAGCCGAAATTCATAACAAGCGGCCAAAAGAGGAGCTAATGGGCAAAAGATACATGGACATGTGGCCTGGGATTGAACAAACAGAGGTATTCCGGCAAATAAAAAAGTGCCTTGATGATAAAATCCCATATCAGATGGAAAACGAGTTTGTTTTTCCTGATGGAAAAAGTGGCTGGTTCAAGTTAAGTATTCAATCCATCCCCGAAGGGGTTTTTATACTTTCGGTGGATATTACAGAGCGTAAAAAAGCCTCCCTTGAGCTCATCGCTCAAAAACGCTTTTTGCAGGACCTGATCGAGAATAGCGGGGCTTTAATTTATGTTAAGGATATTGATGGGAAATATGAATTGGTTAACAGGAAATGGGAAAAGGTAACAGGATTATCGCGCGATGTAGTCATTGGGAATACCGATGAACAGCTTTTCCCCGGAGAAATTGGCAGGAATTTCAGGCGGATGGATGTTGAAGTAATGAATAAAAAGGATAAAATTGAGGGAGAAGAGGTTCTGGAAGATAGTTCTGGTTTACGTTACTTTATTTCAACAAAGTTCCCCTTATTTAATTCCGATTGCCAGGTGAGCGGAATATGCGGTGTATCAACGGAGATAACTTTATTAAAGCAGAACGAAAGTGAGCTTATCAAGAGTAGGGCATTTATATATTCAATCATTAAAAATTTACCAATCGGCCTTGCAGTAAACTCCATTACTCCTGCTGTTGAATTTGAATTTGTGAACGACAATTTTGTTAAGTTCTATAGAATTACTAAAGAAGACCTTGAAAACCCCGATGCTTTTTGGGATGCTGTTTACGAAGATGTTGAGTTCCGGAAGCAGATAAAGGAAAAGGTTCTTTCCGATATGGACAGTAACGATCCTGAGCGGATGAACTGGACCGAAGTCCCGATTACCCGAAAGGGGGAGGATACCCGCTACATTACTGCCCGAAACATCCCGTTGCCTGATAAAAATATGGTAATATCAACAGTTTGGGATGTAACAGAACAAAAATTGGATAAAGAAGAAATTTTAACCCTGAATAACAAGTTAAACTTTTTAATTTTTACCCTCAACCAGTTAACTTCTGCTCAATCCATTGCAGAGGTTCAACAGATTATAACTGCATCGGCACGTAAATTGGTAGGTTCCGACGGATGCACCTTTGTATTACGCGATGGCAATTCCTGCTTTTATGTTGATGAAAATTCAATATCCCCGCTTTGGAAGGGGAAAAAATTCCCCATAGCAGAATGTATATGCGGATGGACCATGCTTAACAAGAAACCAGCCGTTATTCCGGATATTTTTGCTGACGATAGAATACATTTAGAAGCATACAAATCAACATTTGTAAAAAGTTTGGTAATGGTTCCTATAAATACATCAAAACCCTTTGGAACCATAGGTAATTATTGGAGCAGGCAACATGTACCTACCGATGATGAAGTTAAGTTAATTCAAACACTTGCCGATGCTACCGCCAGAGTGTATGAAAACATTAAGCTTTATGAAGAACTGGAAAATAAAGTAAAAGAAAAAACAAAGGAACTCCAGGAACAGGTGAATGAGTTACAACGGTTCCGTGAAGCTACCATTGACCGTGAACTGCGGATGAAGGAACTTAAGGATGAGATAAAACGGTTGAACAGTATTGATCAGAAAAGTTGATAATACCGGCAACCCAATCTTTTTGTATGAAATTGATGCGCGTAAATACAATATATAAAACCATCTGGCAGATGTTATTGATATTTTTATGCCTCAGTGTCAATAAAGCATTCCCGCAGAGTGATACCACTAATATCTATGATCTGGATTTAACCCAGTTGGCAAAATTAAAAATTGTGACCGCTAGTAAAGTCTCACAAAATATAAAGGAAGTTCCAAGCACCATTTATGTAATTACTGCTGAACAGATTAAGGAGAATGGGTATTTTACTTTGGAAGAGGCTCTGTCGGTACTGCCCGGGTTCCAGTTCCGGAATATCATGGGTTTCAACAGCTACGTTTTTCAGCGCGGCGTACCCAATCAGAATAACTACATATTGGTACTTATTGATGGTATTCAGGTTAACGAGCTGAATTCCGGGGGATTTTATGCCGGCGGCCAATACAACCTTTCAAATGTGGAACGTGTTGAGGTTATTTATGGTCCTTCTTCAGTGGCATACGGAACCAATGCTATCACCGGTATTATTAATATTATTACTAAAAATCCTACCGAAAATAAAGCGGAGGCAAATGTATTGGCCGGAAACTTTAATACCTTTCTGGGCAACTTTACATCAACCTACCTTAACAAATCCAATACTTTTGGAATTAGCGTGTCGGGAATGGCAAAAAAAACAGATAAAGCTGATTTAAGAGGAAAAGCCGGTGATTTTAACTGGACGGACCGGATGGAAAACTTTGAAAACGATTATTCCTTCGATTTGAAAATCAAGGCCAAAGATTTTGTGTTTGGGACAAACTTCCTACAAAAGCAATCATCTACTTCCACCAACATAAAGTCAGTAGGGACTATTTATCGGGATTACGGAACGCTATGGAATATCCGGTTCATAAATAATTACTTGAAATATAAAAAAAACCTTACGAATAAAACAGAATACTCCTTGACTTTGTATAACCGGAATGCCACGGTTTTGAATAATTCCATACAATATGTTACCGACACGGCCCAGATAGGGTATTACCGGCCCAATAATTTAACCGGGATCGACAATTTGATTGAATATCAGGTAACATCGGATTTTTCGGTGGTAAGTGGAGTGACTTTGGAATATGAACGGTTAGCCGAGCGGTTTTCCGTTTCTTATAGCGGTTCGCAGGATCAAAAACCCGCAAAACCGAGGAAGCCCAATATGTTAAATAATTATTTGGTAAGCGTTTTTGCCGAACCTCATATAACCCTGATGAAAAACCTTTTTCTTTCAGGGGGCATACGTTTCGACCACAGCAGTGTTTATGATCAAGTTCTGACACCACGTCTGGGATTGAGCTATAGTCCGGGCATCTATCTTTTCCGCGTATCGGCTGCCGATGCATTCAGGGCGCCCAAACCGTGGGATTATACCGATGGTTTGGGAAACAGTGGTTTGCTCCCCGAAAAAATGCGCTCCTTTGAAGCAGCCATCCAGGTTTCGCCAACAACTAACTTTGACATTGCGTTTATTGGGTATAAAAACATTTTGAATGAGGCCATTAAAAAAGAATTTTTAGATGAAAGCTACCGTTGGGTGAACCGTGGTAAAATAGAAACAAATGGTTTTGAATTGAATGTAAAATATATTGCAGGTAAATTCAAATCGCAATGGAACTATACCTTTAATCAAAGCCGTGATGAACTGGAACACCCAATCCCCGAGATTAGCAAACATACGGCGAATGCCAGTATTACCTATTCCATAAACCAATATGTAAAACTTAACCTTAGGGCAAATTATATTGGGGAGCGTGAAAATTACAAAGTTATAGCAACAACAAACAGCATATATATCGATCCTTGCCTTGTATTTCATGGAACGTTCTCTTTGTTGGATTATAAAAACTTTTCAGCGCAACTACTGGTTAAAAACATTTTTGACAAAGAATATTATCACCCATCGAATAGGGAGCCCGACAGGTATAGGCAACCGCAACGGACGGTACTCTTAACGATAGGTTATACTTTTAAATAATATTGAATATACTTTTTTTAGGTTCTTTCTAATTGGTTATTAGTAATATAAGCGTATTTTTGGTTTTTACGGATTCATTTTTTATAGTAAAATAACCAGTACGCTCCCGGTTAATGTTAACTCACTTGATACCTTAAGAGTATGAACTATAGGAGTATTTTCTATCATGTAGTTTTGGCATTTTGCTTATCAATAAGTTTATTCAGCAATGCTCAGCAAGTTGAGCGGCCTGTGGCCATAAGTGCTTATATTTACAGCATTGCAAAAAATATTCAATGGCAAAATGAGGACAGTCTGAAAGAATTTCATTTTCTCATCATCGGAAACGATGAAAACATCATCCGTGAAATGACAAATCTTTCAAAGACAAGGAGGTTAAGAAACAAACCCATACGAATCTCGTCAGCAACAAATTATACCGGAATGATTGATTTGCAACTTGTTTTTGTATTGCAAGACAAAAGCGATCAGTTAATTTCCATTTATAGCCAGATTGAAAACCACAACATCCTCCTTGTAAGCGATAAATATGAAGATAAGCGGCTTATTATGATAAATTTTTACGATTTAAAGGAAGGATCGCTCAAATTCGAAATCAATAAATCAAACATCATTAATCAGCAATTAACCATTTTACCCGATGTTATTTTCGTGGGTGGAACCGAAGTAGATGTAGCTCAATTATACCGCGAAGGACAGAAAAGCCTGTTCACCCTTCAAAAGCAGATGGCGGCTTACGAAAGCAATTTGGTTGCCCTTGAAATGGAGATTAGTAACAAATCAAAAGAGGCCGAACTGGCAAAAGATAGTTTGCTGAGACAATCGGAACAGATTTCGGGACAACAGGAAACACTTGTATCGCAGAGCCTGTTGCTAAATAGGCGGCAGGCCGATCTGGAATTACTGGTTAAAGAACGAAAAGAACAGCAAAGGGTTTTGCATCTCCTATCAGAGGACATTAAAAAGCAGAAAAGTGAACTTGAAAAAGGTAAGGAGCAGTTGGCGAGGCTTCAAAAAGAAATTGAAATAAAGGAATCAAGATTGCAATCGCAGTTACAAGTCCTGGAAGACAGGGGGCAAACCATTCACCGCCAGCGCAATATTATGTATTTGTTTGTTGTAATTATTATACTGGTGGTATTTTTAGTGCTTAGCCTTTTTATGGCTTACCGTGCTAAGAAAAACCACAACAAACATCTTGAACTAAAAGTGGCCCAAAGAACAATTGAGTTGAATATTGTAAATGAACAACTGCGGGTGGAACTGATTGAACGTAAAAATGCCGAACAGGAAATCCAGAAATTAAATGAGACCCTTGAAGCACGTGTGAATGAGCGGACAGCCCAACTGGCTGCTATAAACAAGGAACTGGAGTCGTTTAGTTACTCCATATCGCATGACTTGCGGGCGCCTCTCCGGGCCATTTTCGGGTTCTCGCAGATACTATCGAAAAGGCACCGTGAATCGTTGAACGACGAGGGTCAGCAGTACATGGATTATATTGTGCAGGCCAGTGTCCGTATGGAGCATTTAATTAACGATTTGCTTGAATATTCCCGCCTGGGGCGCAAATCCATTGATATTTACCCTATTTCACTCAATAAAGTTATTGATACCATTCATTCCGATTTTAGGCAGAAACTTGAAAACGTGGAGGCGTCATTTTTTGTCGAAAAAGAGATACCGGAAATACTCGGCAACGAGATTTTATTGCAGCAGATCTTCATCAACTTAATTGATAATGCCATAACCTACCGGAGAACAGATGTTCCCCTGGAAATTAAAATAAACTTTGAACAAGATGCCAAACATGTGACTTTGAAAATTTCCGACAATGGTATCGGCATCCCTAAAGAATATTGGGAAAAAATATTCAACATCTTTCAACGGCTACATAGCGAAGATAATTATCCGGGAACCGGAATCGGCCTTGCCACAGTCCGGAAATCGGTAACCATGTTGAACGGAATCATTTGGGTTGATTCGGTGGTGGATCAGGGAACAACATTTTATGTAAATTTACCTAAACCTAATTAAACATTTAACTATGGAAAATGAAGCCCACATTCTGTTAGTTGAGGACAACCACATGGATGTAATACTCACCCTGGATGCTTTCAAAGAAGCCCGTCTTAAAAACACCATCCATGTAGCCAGGAATGGTCAGGAAGCACTTGATTACCTGTTTGGTAAAGATAAGTATGCAAATAGGGACGAATTTCCCATCCCAGCGCTAATCTTACTTGATCTGAAGATGCCAAAGATTGATGGTTTTGAAGTATTAAGACAGGTTAAAAGCACCGAAAAACTGAAACGTATTCCAATTGTTATTCTCACCTCATCGAAGGAAGAGGGCGATCGGGCACTAAGCTACGATATTGGGGCAAATAGTTACCTGTTGAAACCTGTTTCGTTTGAAGGTTTTACCGAAGTAGTGAAAAAGATAGACGATTATTGGTTTTCATTAAATATCAAACCCCCTGAAAATTCTTAACCCTATAGTAAAACATGGACTCTGGGTTTCTGAGTGGTAAATAAACAGAAAAATAGAGAACAGAAAAATAGAGGATAGAGGATTAACGCAAAGTCGCTTAGAAAAAAGGGAATGTTAAGAAAACGATTATTAAAAAACAGTTCATATTGATGCAAATTATTTACGGATGAAACCAAAAATCAGAATACTACATGTTGACGATAGCTTTCATGACAGGATATTGATTCAAGATGCTTTGGAGAAAGAGCAGGATGAATATGAAGTGATTGCTGCTGATAGCCGTGAGAAGTTTGAAAAATATCTCCTGGAGTATGAATTTGATCTGGTACTGAGTGATTTTAACATTCTTGGCTTCGATGGACTGCGGGTATTAGATATTGTAAAAAATAAAGATCCGGAATTGCCTGTAATTATAGTAACAGGTACAGGTTCCGAGGAAATTGCGATTCAAGCCATAAAGATGGGCGCCTCCGATTACGTAATTAAAACAGCCAAACACATTCGGGGTCTTTCACCAACCATAAAATCCATTCTTAAGCATAAGGCTGTGGCAAAGGAGCATAAAATTGCCAATGAATTGCTCAAAGAAAGCGAACAGTTGTTCAAGTCACTTTCTGAGACTGTCCCGGTCGGAATTTTCAGGACCGATACATTCGGCAATACCACTTATGTAAATCCCAGATGGTGCGAAATTGCAGGTATTGATTTCCAACAAGCCGTTGGTACCGGCTGGCTAAATGCCATCCACCCCGATGATCGTAACCCGATTATTGAAGGATGGAAACAAGCCGTTGCTGATAATTCATTTTCGGTGGCAGAATACCGGTTCTTAAAAAATGATGGTACCATAGCCTGGGTAAACGGGAAAGCTGTCCCTCAAAAGGATGAAAGCGGAAAAATTATTGGTTACATTGGAACTACCACCGATATCACCGAACGTAAGGCCATTGAAGAAAACCTGAAAGAAAACGAAAAAAAGTTCCGGAAATTGATTGAATTGGCTCCGGTTGGTTTTGTTGTATCCGACAGTAACCAAAATGGGATAATGTCAAATATAAAATTTAAAGAAATTACAGGATATACTATTGACGATATACCTTCGGTTGATGAGTGGTGGCTACGTGCTTATCCTGATGAGGAATACCGGGAAAAAATCAGGAAACAAAGCGAGATTGCTATCGAGAGGGCCATGAAAACCCACACGAAAATCAGCCCGATAGAGAGCATGGTTACCTGCAAAGACGGCAGTTTGCGGTGCCTTGAGATTGGATTTGAACCCATTGGCGGTATAAATATTATATCCTTTATTGATATAACAGACCGCAAAAATAGCGAAGATGAACTTTTATCGCTCAAAAATGAATTGGAAGAAAGAGTAAAGGAACAAACCAAAGAATTGAAAATAAAAATTCAGGAACTCGAAAAATTTCACGAAATTACGCTCAACCGAGAGTTCCGGATTACAGAGTTGAGAGAGGAAGTAAAAAGGTTGAAAAACATTCTTGACCAAAATGGCATAGATAGTGGGTTGACTTCATAAAAAATGTAAACTATGAAAACCGGACAAAAAGCGACCATCATCGTTTCTGCATTGTTAATTACATTTATTGGAATAAATAAACAGGCACACTCCATTGATAGTATCCAACTTAAGTCAACCATTGTAATAGCATCGGAACCCGATTACCCTCCTTATTGCATTGTTGATAAAAATGGCCTGGCCGATGGTTTTTCGGTGGAACTGTTCAAGGCCGCCGCGAAAGCAGTTGGAATGGAAGTTACGATTAAAATTGGGATATGGAACCAAATCAAACAAGACCTTGCCGAAGGGAAAATCGATGCATTGCCTTTGGTTGGTCGGACCCCAGATAGAGAACATCTTTATGAATTTTCGATGGTCTATCTTAGATTGCACGGAGCCATTTTTGTGAAAAAAGGCACTAAAGGAATCAATTCAGTCAAGGACTTAGAAAACAAATCAATTGCTGTAATGCGGGGCGATAATGCCGATGAATATATTCAAAGAAAAAACCTCTCATCCAACATTTTCAGGACCCACACTTTCGAAGAAGCATTTAGGTTACTTGAAAGCGGTAAAGTTGATGCCGTATTGGTTCAGCAGGTAGTAGGACTTGAATTGATAAAATCAATGAAAATAAAAAATGTAGTCCCTTTGAATATTCAAATAGACGACTTCCGACAGGATTTTTGTTTTGCTACACAAAAAGGAAACACAGAACTTATTGCCCATTTAAACGAAGGCCTTTCCGTTATTATAGCCAACAAAACGTATGATGCTATACACCACAAATGGTTTGGGCCTTCTTCAAAAGAACCGTTATCAATTAAGGAGGTTATTGTACATAGTTTGAACATTCTTATTCCGTTGGTAGCGGTTTTGTCGTTTGTTCTTATTTTCGTATTACGGCGCCTGGTAAAAATAAAAACGAAAATATTGGAAAAAGAGGTAAAAGAACATGAAAAAACCAACCAAATGCTTCATCAGCAGCAGCTCCTGTTAGAGCAAATGGAACGGGTAAGTAAGGTGGGAGGATGGGACTATATTTTAGAAACAAAAAAAATATCCTGGACCAATGGTGTTTACCAGATATATGGGGTGCATCCCGATGATTATAATCCCTCGGACCTGGAGATGGATATCCGGTTTTATCATCCCGATGATAGAAAGGTATTAAAAGATGCATTTAAGCAGGTTATTGAAAAAGGAAAATCGTACAACCTGGAATTACGCCTGATAGCCAAAAACAGTACTCAAAAGTGGGTGTGGACTAGTGGGCAGGCAGAATTTCAAGGCAAAAAAGTAGTCCGGGTTTATGGTAGTATTTTGGATATTACCGAATGGAAAAAAACGGAAGAAGACCTTATTCACACACAGTCCTTAATGCACGAGATGGGCAAGGTTGCTAAAATCGGGGGGTGGGAGTTTGATGCTGCTACAGGTAAAGGTACCTGGACCGAGGAAGTGGCTTTAATTCACGAATTAGACCCCAAAGATGAAACGAATGTAGAAATTGGTAGTAACTTTTATGTGGACGATTCAAGAAAAAAGATTGAAGAAGCTATAAATGAGGCCATTGAACTAGGAAAACCCTATGATCTGATACTTGAATTGGTAACCGCCAAAGGAAATCACAAATGGGTGCGTACCATTGGAAACCCATCGTATGTTCATGGTAAGGTTGCCCAAATAAGAGGGTCTTTTCAAGACATAACCGAACTGAAAGAATCGGAAATGGAATTGCTCCGGCTTAAGGAAGACCTGGAGGTAAAAGTGGAAAAACGCACCCTTGAGTTAGATGCACAGGTTAAAAAACTGGAAAAAAGCCAGAAAGCCATGTTATATATGGTGGAAGATATTAACGACATGACCACCGAGTTAAAAAACGAGAAACAAAAACTAATAGCACTCAACAAAGAATTGGAAGCTTTTAGCTATTCTGTTTCGCACGACTTGCGGGCACCGTTGCGGGCCATCGACAGCTTTTCGCGGATTTTAATCGAAGAATATGGCCACAAACTTGATAGTGAGGGCATCCGCCTGTTCCAGATTGTGACCGATAATGCAAAAAAAATGGGAATGCTCATTGACGATTTGTTGGCATTTTCGCGTTTGAGCCGTAAAGAGATCATCCTTTCAAAGATTGATATGTATGATATGGCCAAATCCGTATTTCAGGAATTGGCAGTTACCGATGCGCATGGAAAAATTGATTTCCGCTTGCAGGGGATTCCCGAAACGAATGGCGATCCTTCCATGATAAAACAGGTTTGGATAAATTTAATCGGAAATGCCATTAAGTTCACCTCAAAAAAGCCGGAACGCATCATTGAAATAGGTTTTCACCCGGAAAATAGCCAACTGATTTATTATGTGAGAGACAATGGGAGCGGTTTTGATATGGCTTATGCAAATAAACTGTTTGGGGTATTCCAGAGGCTGCACTCCGAAAAAGAGTTTGAGGGTACCGGGGTAGGGCTTGCCATTGTACAACGGATTGTGGCCAGGCACCATGGCCGTATTTGGGCCGAAGGAAAAGTAAATGAGGGGGCCACCTTCTATTTTACGATTGCAGCAGAAACAAAAAAACTATAAGGACCTACAATTAGGGAATAAAATATGCATCATGCAATATTAAACATAAAAAAAACTATATCATGAACCAAAATCATGCAACAGAGATTCTTCTTGTTGAAGATAACCCGAACGATATGGAATTAACCATCAGGGCATTGAAAAAAAATAACATTGCCAACGATATTCATACAGTTACAGACGGTGCCGAGGCCCTCGATTATTTTTTTGCCAAAGGGAATTACAGTGATCGCGACATTCTGCAAAACCCTAAACTGGTCATTCTCGATTTGAAGCTGCCCAAAGTAGATGGGTTAGAGATACTCCGGCAAATTAAACAGGATGAACGTACAAAAACCATCCCGGTGGTGGTGTTAACCTCATCGAAAGAGGAAAGCGATGTGGTTGCCAGCTATAAACTTGGCGCAAATAGTTTTATCGTTAAACCGGTCGATTTTGAAAAATTTATTACTACCGTGAAAGAACTTGGCATGTATTGGTTGCTCTACAATGAACCGCCCAAATAAACTTTGAATCTGCTTCGAAAAGTCATCCGGACAAGTAATTACAATTGGTTAATTCATTAATTATGAATTCATCAGATGACTATTTTAACGGTTCTAAACTTTTTCAGGGTACGCCCAAATTAAGATGTTCATTTTTTAAAACAGGCTGATAAAATAAGCGAACAAACAGACCTTAAAAAATAAAGTATATGGAAGTAGTCCTTAAAATCCTGATGGTAGAAGATCGCCTTTCCGATGCAGAACTTATCAAGTATGAAATAAAAAAAAGTGGCTTTCAATTTGTGGCTAAAATTGTGGAAACCAAGCACGACTACATAAATGCCATCCACGAATTTAAACCCGATTTGATTCTTTCCGATTATTCCCTTCCCCTTTTCGATGGGATGCAGGCACTGTTGATCAGAGAAGAACTGGTTCCTAACATCCCGTTTATTTTGATAACAGGTTCCATTAATGAGCAAACGGCGGTAGAGGTTATGAAAACAGGAGCCGATGATTACATTATTAAAGAATATTTAACCCGTCTTGGTTCTGCAATTAATGCCGCTATTAAGAAAAAAGAAGTTATCCTTGCTAAAAAAGTAGCCGAAGAAAAGCTTAAGATTCTTTCACGTGCTGTTGAGCAGAATACTGTATCTATAGTAATTACCGATAACATGGGGCGTATTGAATATGTGAACCCTAAATTCACTGAAATTACAGGTTATACACTGGACGAGGTAATGGGCGAGAACCCAAGGGTGCTAAAATCCGACGACAAATCGCCCGAAGAATACAAAGAACTATGGGAAACCATTACATCGGGTAGAGAATGGAAAGGCATATTTCAGAACAGGAAGAAAAATGGGGAACTGCATTATGAATCAGCCACCATTTCACCTATTACAGATGACGCAGGTATAACAACCCATTTTGTGGCTGTAAAAGAAGATATTACCGAACGCCGGAAAATGGAGGAAAAGTTAGTCCGTGAACAATATTACATGCAGACCCTTCTGGAAAATATTCCCGATTATATTTATTTCAAAGATTTAGAAAGCCGCTTTTTACGGATCAACAAAGCTTTGGCACAAAAATTTGGGCTGAACGATCCCTATCTGGCTAAAGGGAAAACTGATATGGACTTTTTCCAAACCGACCATTCCAAGCAAGCATATAACGATGAACAGGAAATAATTAAAACCGGACGGCCCATTATAAACAAAGAAGAAATAGAGAATTGGTCGGACCGTCAAGAATCATCATGGGTTTCAACCACAAAAATGCCTTTACTCGATGCGAAAGGTAAAATTATCGGGACCTTTGGCATCTCGCGCAGCATAACCGAGCAGAAAATGGCCGAAGAGGCCCTGAAGAAGAGCGAAGAGCAATTCCGCAGTTTGTATGAAAACGCACCTATCGGGATATACCGGACCACGCCCGAGGGCCAAATACTTATGGCCAATCCCAGCCTGTTAAAGATGCTGGGTTATCATTCCATTGAAGAGTTTTCGGGGCGTAACCTGCTGCAAGCCGGAAATGAACACAATTACCCTAGAGAGGAATTCAAAAAAAAGATTGAACAAAACGGGATTGTAGTGGGCATGGAATCGGCCTGGAAAATAAAAGACGGGAGCACCATTTTTGTGAGTGAGAGTGCGCGTTTGTTCCGCGATGAAAAGGGTAATCCCATGTATTACGAAGGAATGGTGGAGAATATTACCAAACGGAAGAAAGCAGAGGATCGGATTCGCGAAAGTGAGGAAAAATACAAATACCTTTTCCAGAACAGCCCGCTCCCCATGTGGATTTACGATTTAAAGACCTTGTCGTTTTTGGAGGTAAACAATGCAGCCATAGAAAGTTATGGATATTCGCACGAAGAATTCCTGAATATGACATTAAAGGATATCCGCCCCGAAGAAGACACCAAAACATTGCTGGCCGATGTAGCAGTTACATTTAATAACTATTACAAGGCAGGTACATGGCGCCATATTAAAAAGAACGGTGAACTGATTTCTGTTGAAATTACCTCGCACGCCATTGATTATGGATCGAAAAAAGCCCGGCTGGTCATCTCGAACGATATTACCGAAAGGCTCATGGCCGAAAAGCAGATTAAAACCCTGAGCAAGGCTATTGAACAGAGCCCTTCGGCAGTTATAATTACCGATGCAGAAGGCAATATTGAATTTGTCAACCATAAATTTACCGCTTCTACGCAATATTCATTGAACGAAGTTATTGGGAAGAAACCCAGGATACTAAACCCCGGACACCTATCGGAAGAAGAATATTCAAAACTTTGGGATTCACTCCATAAAGGAGAAACCTGGGTAGGCGAAATGTTGAACCGACGGAAAGATAACTCCGCCTTCTGGGAAGAAGTGGTGATTTCAACCCTGATGAAAGATAATGGAACCATTGGCAATTATATCCTTATTATGAATGACATCACCGAAAAGAAAAAGATGTTAAATGAATTGATTCAGGCCAAAGAAAAAGCAGAAGAAAGCGATCGGTTAAAAACAGCTTTTCTGCACAATATTTCCCACGAAATCCGCACCCCGATGAATGCCATTGTCGGGTTCTCCAGCCTGTTGAAAGATTCTAATTTTCAACCAGATAAACGGGCTTTCTTTGTTGACCTGATTACGCAAAACAGCCAACAATTATTGGCCATTATTACCGATATTATTGAAATTGCTACCATTGAGGCAGGGCAAATTAAAACAAAGGAGGATAAGGTGAATATTAACGCGATGTTCAGTTTCATGTATGAGCAATTCAAACCAAAAGCTGCTAATACAGGTTTGGTTTTCAGTTACGAAACCGGTTTACCCAATGACAATGCGTTTCTTATAACCGATGAGATAAAACTCACACAAATTCTAACCAACCTGATAAGCAATGCAATCAAATTTACAGATCAAGGTTTTGTAAAATATGGTTATATGGTTAAAGGCAGCCAGTTGGAATTTTATGTGGAGGATTCTGGTATTGGAATTTCCAAAGAACTGCATGATGAAATATTTAAACGGTTCCGGCAGGTTGAGTCATCCGATTCACGGCAATTTGGCGGTTCCGGGTTAGGATTATCCATTTCAAAGTCCTATGTGGAACTGCTTGGTGGCAAAATTTGGTTAGACTCTGAATTAGATAAGGGTTCCAGGTTTTATTTTACAATACCTTACAAAAAAACACAAATGGAGGTTGTTACGAAAAATCAACCTGAAAACGAAATCAGATTCGAATATAACGATCATAAAACTATTTTGGTGGCCGAGGACGAAGATCACAACTACTTGCTATTGCAAGAATACCTATCGAATGAAAAAATCATCCTTTTGCGCGCCATCAATGGCTCCGAAGCTGTTGATATTTGCAAAACCAATCCATCGGTAGATATGGTATTAATGGATATTAAAATGCCTATTATGACCGGTATTGAAGCTGCTCCCTTGATAAAAAAAATTAGACCCAAACTGCCCATTATTGCACTTACAGCCTATTCAGCAGAATCGGATAAAACAAAGGCATTAAATGCTGGATGCTCCGATTTTATTAGTAAACCTGTCGATAAGGATCATTTATTGTCAAAAATCATTCAATGGATTTAAAAAAGATTCTTTCGGTTAGGATGAAACATGTAACTTTTTATGAACATTTTTTTAAATTTATTCTTATTTTTACTTATAACACATTAAAGTTCAATGCGACTAAAGTTAAACGTACGTGTATCTCTGCATCATAAAATAATTTGTATTTTTTTAATACCTGTAATTTAACAAAAAAAGAACTATGAAAACATTAAAAACGGCACTATTGATGCTTTTGTGTATTCCACCAATTTATTATTCCTGTTCCAATTCTTCAAATACAAAGGGGGATTCATCGGGGTCAACTTTAAAGGAACTTGCTACAACAGGAGATCCTTCGGAAATTAAAGATAAGATTTTCTATAGTTTCCCCTCACCCGAAGAGGTTTTTGCATACATTGAGGCATCAAAACTGGAGTTTGACCCTGCTATTTTAAACCCGGTCAGTAACGGGAGAAACTATTTAAACCTCACCGATCAATCACTTAATCTGGGAGTGTATATCTCCGATTTGGCGTACATCACCCTGTTTAATCAGCAAGAAAATTCCTTAGCGTATTTTGAAGTTATCCATAAATTAACTGTTCAGCTAAAGATTTCAGAAGCTTTCAGCGAATCGCTGTATAATAGGATACAAGAGAATTTAGATAATGTTGATTCATTGGTTGTTATTTCAGGGCAGGCCTATCAAAGCATTGTTGATTATCTGTCGGAAACGGAACAAGAAAATATATCGGCTTTGGTTTCAATGGGTGCCTATGTGGAATGCCTCTATTTATTGCTGTCGTATGTCGTTACATTTGATTCGAACGACGAAATGTTGAATAAGGTTTTAGATCAAAAATTTGCCATCAATAACCTTTACGAATTTGCCAGTGCCTATCAAAAGGATAAAATGGTATCAGAAACGCTACCATACCTTAAAGAGATTAAAGACCTATTTGATGCGATAGAAGAAAAGCCCATTGCCCCATCAGATACCAAAAGTGATGACAAAGCACTTGCAATCACGGGTGGCACAGATCTGCATATTACACAGGAGCAATTCAATAAATTAAAAGAGACCGTTAATAATACACGGAACAACTTCATAAAATAATAACAGTTATGAAAACTATTTATCAACTTATTTGGACTGTAATAGTGTTGGTTTTAATAAGCAGCCCCACCTTTTCCCAGGGAAAGTGTAAAAACTACCATCAAAGCAATTGTGAGGCGTATGGTTTTAATTTTAAATATAGTGGCCAATCAAAAAACGCTGTTTTTGAAAAGGGACAGACTTCAATATTCAAATTGGTGTGTTATGAAGGTTTTGAGTATCGGATAAGTTTATGTGCCGATAAAAAATTGACAGGTATTTATTTTAGAATCAGGGAAGATAACACCAACCGCAATATTTTATTTGACAGCTCAACAGATGAAGAGGGATTCCTGGAAAAGATATTTTATGTGGAAAAATCAAAAAACCTTTTAATTGAAGTAGTTGTACCCGAAGGGGATGTTGCCAGCGAGAGTGCTGAATACGATGAACTCTTTGGTTGCGTGGGTGTGCTTATTGAGTATAATAAAAGGAGTGATACCGGATTTGAAAAGTAAATAACATGGTGTCAAGTCAAGCATGCGTTTGCATCAATTCACCCGGTGGCTCCAGGCGAGAATATAAGGCATAATGCTATAATCAAAAAGTCGCCGGGTGAATATTACCCGGCTTTTTATAGTTGACATGGCACTAGAAACGGATTGCGGATTGTTTGTATTTGCCTAAGATTTTAAATTCTGTTCTGCGGTTTTTTTCACGGCCCTGCGGATTATCAGACCCGTCAGGGTTTTTGTTTGGCGCAATCGGGAATTCTTCGCCGTAGCCTTTTGCTACCAGTCTTTCGGAATCAATTCCCTCAACCACTAAGTAATCCAATACTTTTTGTGCCCGTTGCTCAGCAAGTTTTTTGTTATAGGTGGCATCGCCTACGTCATCGGTAAACGAACTTATTTCAATGGCAATATCTTCAATGCCTTTCATTAAAGCCACAAGGGTAGAATCGAGCCGATGTTTTGCCGGCCTGGTGAGGTCGCTTTTCCCCGATTCATAATAAATATTCTTAATTATTAGCGGGACTTCAGGTAATGTCTCAATTTCTTTTGAATCGAGAATAATGTCATTCGTAAGGTTTTTGAGGGTATCGGCTGTCACAACATCCATTTTTCCTTTGTACTCATCTTTATCATGAATCAATACCGAATACGCCTGGTTCCGTTCCACTACAAAATTGAAACTACCCATATTGTTGGTTGTGTCGCTGCGGATAAACAAAGAATCGTTGTTTTCATTATCCTTTAGGTAAAGCGAAACCACTGCTTTGTTTAAATACTTCTCTGTTTTGAGTGAATCGCGGAACTCTACCCCGTATTTCAGCAGTTCCTCAATTTTGGGATTTAACGAAACCAGCAACTTCCCTTTCAGGTTAATATTCTCCGGATTTTTAAACTGGAAGAAATACAAGTCGTAGCAGCAGAATTCGTTATAAATGTTGTAGCTGCCTTTACGGTTCGATGTGAAGAATCCTGCATTCTGCCGGCTATTTAAAATATAATGTAATTCATCGGCATTGCTGTTTACATAATTTCCCACATTTTTTGGTTTAAACCAGCTTTTTAATTCACCTGTCGATTTAAAAACATCAAAACCTCCAAATCCGGCCCGGCCGTCGGTACTGAAATATAAAGTCTTGGTTTCGGGAATGTAAAATGGGGTAGCTTCGTTCCAGGGGGTATTGATTTTGGACCCGGCATTTAATGGAGCATTAAAAGTGTTTTTTTTCGTATTATACACGGTGAACCAAATATCAGTACCCCCGATACCATTGGGCCGATCCGAGGCAAAATAAATTATTTCTAAATCGGGGTTATAGGTAGAACCCACGGTTGGTTGTGTGGTGGTAAAATAAAGATCGTTTACACCGTTTTCAATTTTAATGGGTTCGGAAAAATTACCATTCACAAGTTTAGAATAATAGAGCTGGCAGATGGTTTTGTTTTGCCAATTTACAAAGCACTGTGTAAAATAATACCTTTTACCGTCCATCGAAAGGCATCCATTACCCAAATACAAATTATCCGTAAGGCCTTGGACGGGTAAATCGTTGCTTTTTCTCCATAGGCTGTTTTCATAAGATGCCATAAATATTTGTCCATACACTTTGGAGGATGCCGATCCGTCGAGCTCCACAACGGACGAATAGAAAATGGTGGAATCATTCATAAATGATGGCGCATATTCCATGTTTGGAGTGTTGATAGGTGCTTCAAGATGTTTGATGGTTACCACATCCGTTTCTTTGGGTTGGTCTTTTCCAAGTTGTGCACCTTCCAGTTCTATCGGAAATTTCTTTTTTAATTCAGGCGATAATTGTTTTTTATCGCATTTGTTTAGAAAAAACAGGCAAGAATCATACATTCCCAATTGCTTATACGATATGGCCAGCCGGTAGTATAATTCATTGTTTTTCTTTTTCTGGTTCAACAGCAGATGATACAAATCCTTAGCTTTTGAAAATTCCTTGACTTCGCTATAGAGCCCGGCTAACTTATAGACAGTCCGTGAATGATGAGGTTTAGAGCGATGTAAGGTTTCGTAATAATAAATGGCAGCATAAAGGTTGCCCTCTAATTCGGCACTTTCTGCCATTCTCCTGGTTTTCATTGTTGCCTCAATTGGTTTTTCCTGGGCAAAAAGTGAAAAAGTGAAGAAAGTCAAAATGATTATTAGTGTAAAACGTATCCTCAACTTGCTTTTTTTTAAAGTAAATATTGTTATCTAAAGAAAGATACCAAAATAAGTTGATATATGTTATTAAAAAGTTTAAATTTAATAATTGATAACGGATTCGTTTCCAATTAATGGGAACATCATACACTTAAGAAAGGCTTTCGTATCATTGAATACCAGGTAACCATGAAATGTATCAAAGGATGGCTTTTTATATCAATAAATGTTAGGACGTTTATTTTTAGAGTGTTTTTCATTCTATGTCCTGTAACTACATTTCCCCAATTGGTAGAATTTTTGTCTTTTCCGCAAGAGGGGTTTTACCTTTTTCCGCAAAATGTAGGTAACCACAATTATAAGTTTTTGGCCGGCAACTACATCAATACTAAGGAAGTATTAAAAAAACAGCCATTCCGTTCGGTTCTTGTGTCGGGTGATTATAAGCTAATGGATGGTCCGGATAGATTTTCAGTAGGAGGTACCTATTATTTCAGCCGATTAACGGGTAGCCCGCTTATTGACCAAAAAATGTTTTTAACCTTTTCGTACCGGAAAGTTTACCGTAATAATCAGTTTTTAGTGGGGATACAACCCGGATTGTTTAACAGCCATTTTGATGCAGGTTCGGTTGTCAATCCTGACCAATACGACCGGAATTTAGGCGGTTTTAATCCAGATATACCAACTTTTGAAACGTTCATCCCGTTTGAGAGCCAGAATGCTTACAGCCTGAACTTTGGCGGTAGTTGGACCAAATTCTACCAGAACTTTCAATCGACCATTCAGTTTGCATTACGGAATATGAACCAACCGGATGTTTCTGTTTTTCACGAACCTTACTGGTTTTACCGTACCTATCTGGTCTCATTCAATACTACGTACCATCTCACCGGTTTGGATCAAATTCAATGCGACCTTCTCAATAGCTCTTCCGAACTTTTAAATGAGTTTATGTTCAGTGGTATCCTGACGCATCGGTTCAGCCATTCCAGGTTTCTGATGAATTCTGTTTTTGTTGGAAACCAATGGGCTTTCCGCAGTAAGAAATATCCAAACGATATTATTTTTAATTTAGGAGTCAATCTGAAAAAACTATCCGTTGGGGTAGGTTATTCATTCAATTTTTTGAGCGGGGGTAAAAAGGTTGCTACCTACAACACCTTTGAATTTTCTTTGCAGTACCGGGGGATTTATGAATATGATAGGAAGTTTGCGCTTCCATGCAAGGTTTTATAACATGAAAATGCGTTATACATATAGCTGGCTGCTTATTCTTGTGCTTGTTGTCATTGGGCAATCAAACAAAGTTCAGGCGCAAGTAATTGCCAAATTCTCAGTGAACGATTCTGTAGGCTGTGATTTTTTGGTAGCAACTTTTATAAACGAGTCGGAGGGAAGCGGTTTAACCTATTTCTGGGACTTTGGGAATAATCAATACTCCAACGAAAAGGACCCACAGGTAGTATTTAATATATCAGGCCGATATACAATCAAATTGGTGGTCTCAAATGGCGTTGACTCCGATTCATTGTTGCGCGTGGATTATATCAAGGTTTTTACATCTCCCAAAGCCTCATTTGAAACTGCTTCGGAACGGACAGGGTGTTCCCCTTTGAGTATTTCTTTTATCAATAGTTCCACGTTGGGTGATGGCCCATTGGATATGAATGTTTGGGATTTTGGCGATGGGCATTCCTCTAACGAAAACGGCCCAACATATAACTATTTACAGACAGGATTTTTTGATGTATCGCTTTATGTTAAAGACACCAACGGTTGCGAAAGCAATATTTCTCAATCCAATTTTATTCATGTCACTCAGAAACCCATAGCCAAATTTACCAGTTCGGTTTCCACTTCTTGTACTGATACCTTGACAGTGACTTTTTCAAATAAATCGTTCGGAACCACCGATTTGAACTTTGCATGGGATTTTGGCGACAATGCTGTCAGCCAACTTGAAAACCCTGTCCATTTTTATTCAGGTTTTAACAATTACACCGTTCAATTGAAAGTTGCCGATTTATATGGTTGCACTGATTCGGTAACCATTTACGGTTATGTTCAGATACAGCAGTTGATACCCAATTTCATCATTCAGGACGACACATTATGCAAAAATCAGAACCTTGAAATTCAAAACAATACATCAGGGGCTACCGGTTTCCGTTGGATTTTTGGGGATGGTACCACATCGGTTCTTCCTGAACCAATAAAAAATTATGTTGACACAGGAGCATTTGAAATAGAAGTTATTTCATCCTTTCAAAATACATGCTTCGATACCACTCTAATTCCTGTTTATATTGATCCGGTAACAGCAAAATTTGAGTCCAATGAACATTATATCTGCCAATTGCCTAGCACAGTAATTTATACAAACTTATCAGCAAATTATATTAATTGGCATTGGGGATTTGGAAATACTGGTGTTTCAAGTCATGAAAACCCGGTGGTGGTTTATGAAATGACCCACCAGTTACGTAAAGATTATATTGCTTATTATTCCGACACTTTAATCGTGGAAAGTGAATGGGGTTGTACCGATACCGCGGTTATCGACAGTAATATATATATAAATATACCGTACGTCACTTTTTCTCCCAACGATTCCGGGGTTTATGCAAATTTAGTGAAAGGGTGTTTCCCGCTCACCGTTGATTTTAAAAACAACAGCCATGCAAATAATCCCGATGATCCTTTGATAGGTTGGTTCTGGGATTTCGATGATGAGAATACCTCAACTTCATTTCAAACAAGCCATACATTTACCGGACCGGGCACTTACCAAGCAAGCTTGAAAGCGGTAAGCCAGTCGGGATGCACAAATTATGCTTATGCCACTATAAAAGCCGGAAGCCCCCAAACGGCCAAATTCAGTTATCAGGACAGTGTTTTGGTATGCGGATCGGAAATGGTGGATTTTACCGACCAATCTACCGACAGTATGTTAATAGATCAGTGGTATTGGTTTTTTAGCGATGGTACGGTTTCGCATAATCAGGATCCTCAGGTGCAGTTTGTTGATACTGGTTACATTAGTGCTTCGTTAACCGTGTTTTACAACGGATGCACCGGCACCACTTATTTTGAAGACAGTTTATTGTACGTAGTAGGTCCTGCCGGAACGTTTACTCAGGCGATGACCTGTGAGAACCCGTATTTATACACTTTTACCACTGACTTAAAAGGAGCCGATAACTGGTATTGGGATTTTGGCGATGGAACCTATGATTCCACCCAAACACTAGTATGTTCTCACACATATAACCACTCTGAAAATTATAAAGTGGTTCTTACCGGAAAAAATAATTCAACTGATTGCAAATTGGAAGTAAACAAAACCGTCTTTGCCCGAAATATCGTCAGCGATTTTAATTATTCCCCTGAATATAATTGCGTTAATAATTTGATAACGTTCGATCCCTCGCCTTCAATGGATGAGTATTTTTTTAGTTACAACAATAAACTAACAAAATATCTGTGGAGTTTTGACGATACCTCAGAACTAATCCCTTCGTCAAGACCGATAACCCATCAATTTAAAACCAATGGCGATCATTTGGTAAAACTTCTGGTTTACGATATCAATAAATGTTTCGATGAAATTGAGAAAGTGGTACATCTGAATGCCATTGAAGCAGATTTTTCCATAGGTTCAACTCAGGGGTGCGCCCCGTTTCAGGTGTCATTTACCGATCATTCAACGGCCGATACCCAGGTTGTTAGCTGGAACTGGTCGTTTGGCGACGGTCAATCGTCCACCCAGCAAAACCCAATAATTGTTTACAACAGCCAAGGGAATTTCGAGGTCAATTTAATTATTAAAGATGTACTGGGATGTGCCGATACATTAACCAAAGAGGGAGCCGTTACATCGTTAAAGCCTTATGTCAATTTTCAGGCAATCAGGAATAATTCCTGTTTTGGTGATAGCGTGTTTTTCCTGAGTGATTCTTTAGGCAGTATCCGTTCCTTTTACTGGGATTTTGGTGATGGGCAGTCTGATACCCTTCCGAATCCGGTACACTTTTACCAAGATACTGGTTACTACCAGGTCTCGTTAATGGTTACCGATTCCTTGGGTTGCGATTCTACCTTGGTTAAAGATAATTATATCTTTATTCAACCGCTCCCAGTAGCTGATTTTATCGCCAATAATACATTTTCCACCTGTTACCCATCCATTATTGGGTTTGAGGATATTTCTACCATTCCCGATTTGAACCATTTGGTTTGGGACTTTGGCGATGAGGTTTTGTTGGAGAACATTCAGCAGCCTTTTCATACCTATAAAGAACCTGGAATTTTTGATGTCAAGCTTACCATAAAATCGTCTATTGGCTGCACCGATTCCATGATAAAAACAGATTATATCAACATTGGAGGCCCCTACGCACAGATTTTCGCACCCGATTCATTTTGTGTGAACCTTCCTGCAATAATAACCTTTGCAGATAGCTTTAACATTCACACTTTTGAATGGACCGATGATGAAGGTTCCATATTTACTACCGATACTATTTTAAAAACTTATCAAACCCCAGGCACTAAGTTTTTATATCTTTTACTTAAAAACGATGACTTTGGTACTTGTGATAAGATAATCAGTGATTCTATTATCATTCCTGAGTTGAAAACCAATTTTTCTACTACCGATACGGCTGGTTGTGTCCCATTATCCGTACATTTCCTCAATCAGTCGGTCGGCGCTACATCAATTAATTGGTATAGCAACCAACAATACCTCGCCAATCAACCTGAATTCGATTATCAGTTTTCAACCCCGGGTTTATACAAAATCCAGCTTATGATCGGTAATGGTATTGGTTGCAACGATTCCTTGATGAAAAATATTGTCGTTTATCCATTGCCAACCATTCAAATATCAAATGACACGTTAATCTGCCAGTACGACACTATTTTGCTGCAAGCCAGCGGTGGAATAGCTTATAAATGGTCAGCCAATCAAACCGTCCTTGATTCATTAACTGATTTCTTGTGGGTTTCACCCCTGGCCACACAACCCTTTTTCGTGAATGTTTCCGATACCAATAATTGCGGGAATATTGATTCCGTGATGGTTGAGGTTCAGCCCAAACCATTAATTAACGTGTTAAATAATGATACCATTTCATTAATTGTTGGGGAAGAGGTGTTATTACAGGCCACTCAGGAATTTGGCGATTACTTTTTTTGGTCTCCCGATGAGTCACTAACATGTGGTAATTGTTTAACCCCGTTTGCCAAACCCATGCATAGCCTTACTTACTTTTTTACAGTTGAAGATAAAAACCAATGTTTCAGCATTGTTGATTCGGTTTATATTTCCGTTGATGAAAAATATTCGGTTAACCTGCCAAATTCATTTACTCCAAACAACGACGGCATAAACGATATTATCTATGTGAAGGGGTGGGGGATCAAGGAATTGAAATCGTTTAAAGTCTATACCAAACAAGGAAAACTGGTATTTGAATCGCGTGATATAAATGAAGGATGGGATGGCGGTTCTTTCTTGGGAGAACAGCCTCCGGGGCTCTATTTGTACAAAGTTGAGGTACTGTCATTTGATAACCAGGTCCGGGCAAAAGAGGGCTATTTTTTCCTGATGGAATAGAAACTATTTGTTTGTAACGTTTTTTTTTGATAGGATGGAAAAAGTAGTATTCTTTAATGAAAAGATTAATCCGGCATTTAATATTTGATTTTTTTTTATTTTCATCAGTAGAATCGATGTAGCTATGAATTTCATTTATTTTTCTATTTAGCGTAACCCTTATGAATGTTAACTTTCGGAAATGCTTTGATTACAAATAGGAATATATTCAGAATAAAAACTTAAAAATAAATTGACCCAAATTATTTTTTTAATAGATTTGTTTAACATGAAGTTGGTACTTCAATAGAAATACTACTACTTATTTTTTAATTAAACCAAGTTTTTAACTACAAACAATTTAAATTATGAGAAAAACATACCTGGTATGGTTTGTAGCTTTTTTGTTTTCCTATTTCATTTCGAATGGGCAAGCATATAAAAGCAACAATGGTTATCTCAAGGAGGTAGCTATTGCAAAAAAAAGTAAAAAAAATGCTACCGAAGTTCAACGGATGAACCAACGGATACAGGCAGCAGGAAACAAACACATGTTAAGTTTTCAGCGCGGAAAATCGAACCTGGAATGTCCCGGAGAAAGTTTGTTTGCAAACCCGCTTGATGGCTATGCAAATGCTTCAACTTCTGAAAGTGTATTGGGATACACTGTTGCCACCAGTTATTTTGCTGATGGAAGCATTGATTCCATTTCTTTTTGGAGTATCAGTGCATACAACGATGGGACAGCTTGGAGTTCATGCTCCAACGAGATACCTACCGAGTTCAAAGTAACTTTCTATCAGCAGGGTGAAGATGGAGTCGGTGACGAATACCTGGCCTATGAAAGCGTTGAAGCCTCTTCCACCGCAACAGGTGAGATGTTTGCCGAAGGTTTTGAGATTTATCAGAATACCATCGTCCTACCCACATCCTGCGATTTAACCTCTGGAATTGTTGCCATTACCGGAATTTCCGATAATTCCTGCTTTTTTTTATGGGTTGATTCTCCTGCAGGATCAGGTACCGGCTATCAATACGATTCCGAATATAGTGAATGGGTTGTTTTAGAAACACCGTTATCAATTTGTATATCAGGAGAACCAAACAAATGCTTAGCTCCGCAAAACCCAGAAGCTTTAAATATTACCACAGACGCTGCCGATTTAGGCTGGACCGAAATGAACGGCGCTGCAAAATGGCAGGTCAGTTTTTCATATTTAGGCGATGGTACTGCTCAGGTTAGCTCCACCGTCATTGATGTGGAAGAAAACCCCTACACCGTTGAATCCTTAAATATTCAATCGTTCTATAAATTTGCTGCACGTACTGTATGTGCCGAAGGCGATACCAGTTTATGGTCATTTCCCCTGAAATTTAGAACTTCTTGTGGCTCTGTGGCTTCATTCCCGTTTGTTGAAAATTTTGATGGTGATTGGAACAGTTGGTGTTGGGAAGTAATTGATGCTGATGTAGATGGTGTTACATGGAACCAAAACAACATTTATTTAGTTCCTGTATTATCGGGTGAATATGTTGCTCATGGAATGGGTAACCAAGACGATTACCTGATTACTCCTCAATTGGTTCTTGATGCAGTTTATCAAATGCAGTGGTGGGATAAAGTTGAAAGCGCTACCAATAATAATACCTATGAAATATTAGTTTCAACTACAGGAAAAGAAATTGCCGATTTTACCTATAATCTTGGAACATTTGATTGTACCAATATTGAGTGGGTCAAGCATGCCATCTATTTAGATCAGTTTGAAGGACAATCAATTTATATTGCCATCCATCAAATTTATTCAGCATCTGCATGGTGGGGCTTTGGTATTGAAGATGTCACCATTTCATTAAAACCAGACTGTGTCCCTGTAACCGATCTGTTGGCATCTGATGTTACTAAAACATCTGCCATACTTAGTTGGATCGAAAATGGCGATGCTACTGCATGGAATTTGGCCTACGGACCAGAAGGATTTGATTTGAGTGAAGGAATATCGGTAAAAGTAACTGAAAATCCTTACACCTTGACTGGTTTGACAGAAGGAACTTATTACGAATTTTATGTTCAGGCCGCTTGCGACAATAGTGATGCAGAATGGGTTGGTCCCTATATGTTTGCTACCGATTGTGAAACTGGTACCGATATTGTTGAAAGTTTTGAAACCCGCGTAGCACCGCTTTGTTGGCAAAACTTTGAAAACGGTGATGGCATTAAAACCTGGGAACAATCAAGTTGGTTGGTAAACACAGGAGATTATGCTGCCATGGCTTCGTATGAATCATCCGGTGGATTAAATTCTAAGTGGTTGGTAACCGGACGTACCATTGTACCAACAGGAAAAGCATTGGCTTTTTATGCCACCGATTATTTAAGTTCTGATTATGGTTCTACATTAAGTATTAAAATATCTACCGATGCAGATTTCAGTAATACTGCTGCTTATACCAATTTGTTGACACTGTCGGAATCAGATGTTACAAACTATGTGTTCTCGCAGACTAGTATTGATTTGGCTGATTATGCTGGTCAGGAAGTATTTATTGCCTTTGTAATGGAGGATAATGATGGCGACAATTGGTTCTTAGATGATGTGGCATTTATTACTTGTCCCTCACCTTCGAATTTAGAAGCAACGAATATAACCACCACTTCAGCCGACTTAATATGGGTAAGTTCTGCTGCTTCATTTGCAGTTGAATATGGTGTAGCTGGTTTTGAATTAGGCCAAGGAACAGAAGTAAAACCTACAGCTACAAGTTATTTGGTAACCGGTTTGGAAGCTGATACTTACTACGACTTTTATGTAAAGGCCTATTGTAGTGATGTGGACGAAAGTTCTTGGGCCGGCCCTTATACATTCAAAACAGAAAACCTTCCTTGTACTACTATTTCTGAATTTCCATATTCCGAAGGATTTGAAGGTTTAGAAGAATTTGATTGTTGGACCGCGATGTACAATACGGCCAGTGATGGTGGACTCGATGGTACCAATTTAGTAACTCCTCCTACTGCTAACACTTGGTTTGTAATGACACCTGAAAGCTTTGATGGAAATGGTTCCTATTACATTTATGAAGGTACCCGTGCGGCAGGTCTTGGTTATACTGCTCCTGATTTCAACTGGTTAATTTCTCCTGAGATTCAAGTTCCTACTGCGGGTGCTGAATTTAGCTTTATGTTATGGTTAAAAGACTCCGTTGAAGTGAATTGGGTTACCAAATTCCATGTGAATGTTTTCGATGGGACTTCATGGTCAACTGTACTTTCTTATGGTGATGGTTCAACCGATAACGAATACGAAGAACCTGTGGTAATTAGTTTAGATGAATATGCAGGAACTATCATTAAAGTTGCCTTGGTATATGAATTTAACGATGGTTATGAGTTAGCCGTTGATAACATTTCAATTATCAGCGAAGGTGGCGAAAGTAATGAAACTGCTATTTTGAGTTATACCTTACCAAATGGGACAACTACTTTGGATGCAGCCAACCATAAAGTTGATGTTACTGTTCCTACCGGAACTGATGTGTCTGCTTTGGTTGCCATTTATACACTTTCAGCAGGTGCTACTGTAAAAGTGGGTTCTACTGTTCAAGAAAGTGGAGTAACTGTAAACAACTTTACGGCTCCTGTGGTTTATACAGTGGTTGCCGAAGATGGCACAACTATTCAAGATTGGACCGTAACCGTTTCGGTTCTTCCAGGGGTACATGAAGGTTTACAAGCTAACGTAAATGTTTATCCTAACCCTACCAATGGTAACTTTATCATCGAAGGGAATTTCGAAACTAGAACTATTGCCACTATTCTTGATCTGACAGGTAAAGTGATTGTTTCAATGGAATTAAATAACGTTAAAAACAACGTAGATTTGAGGGCATTTGAATCAGGTTTATATTTTATTGAACTTGTTTCAGGCGATCAAAAAGCGATGTTCAAAATTTTTAAACAGTAGATAAGGTAAATTATCTTTAATGCAGAGGGCTGTTCCTGTAAAGGGGGCAGCCCTTTTTCATTTGGGTTGCTGCCGGATAAAAAAGTAAAAGGCTGTCTTTTGGGACAGCCTTAAATATTTCTGAAAAAATGAAATTAGTTTTTTTCGTATTTAAACCTTTTGATGCTTTGTTTGGGGGTTTTTTCAAATTCCTGGTTTTGCAGTTCAATCCGTGAGATTTGCATATACTTGGGAAGTTGCGAGTTGAGCATCTTCTTATTTTCCTCCATAATCATCGCCAATTGCTCTTCGTTGATCTGTTCCCGTTCAATTTTATCTTTATCAGGGAATACCAGGGCAACCAGTTTGTTATTGTCATTAATCACCAGTTGTTCCTGAACGTATGGGAAATTGTTAAGTTTCGATTCAATTTCTTCAGGATAGATGTTTTCACCCGATGGCCCCAGAATCATACTCTTGCTCCGGCCCCTGATAAAAATATAACCTGATTTGTCCGTAATCCCTAAATCGCCGGTATGTAGCCAACCATCTTCATCGAGCACTTTTTGGGTCTCTTTTTCATTTTTATAGTAACCCAACATCACGTTGGTCCCTTTTACCATAATTTCACCAGGAATATGGTCAGGGTCGGGGGAATCAATCATCAATTCCAGCGAGTCAACCAATTTGCCGCACGAACCCAGTTGAGCTTTGTCCCAGTTGGCATAACTGATTAAGGGGCCGCATTCGGTCATCCCGTATCCTACCGAGAAGTTAAAACCTATGCGGCGTAAAAAAACTTCTACATCTTTATTTAAGGCAGCACCACCAATAACCACCTCACGGAAGTTGCCACCGAATACCGCCGATAATTTGGTTTTAATTTTCCCATAAATAATCTGGTTAACAACGGGTATAACCAATAGCACTCTCATGGAAAGCTTAGATAATACAGGCTGTAGCTGTTTTTTATAAATCTTTTCCATAATGAGCGGGACCATCAGCAGAAGCCTGGGTTTAACATCCTGGAAAGCTTGAATCATTACTTGAGGCGAAACTATTTTTCCCAGAAATGTAATATGCACGCCAATGGTAAACGGCCAAAGGAATTCAAAGGCACATCCATACGCATGAGCCAATGGTAAAATGGAGAGTATCTTGTCTTCGGCCTCTAAAGGCATGTTGTGCCAGGCAAAGTGAATATTTGCCATCAAACTGTCAAGGGGCAACATCACTCCTTTTGAGTTTCCGGTGGTTCCTGAGGTGTAGCTTATTACTCCAAGATTGGAGTTTTCCACTTCAGGTAAAACAAACTGTTCCTTTTTAACCCCATTCGGAAATTTGTCAAAAAATTCCTCTTCGGCAATATGTACTTTATTGGAAATTTCCAATCCTTCCTTTTCGGATAAAATGCTAAAATTTACCAGGCTGAATACAGACATAACTTGTTTCAGATTATTTGGGACAATGTTTGGCCAAACATTTTCGCCTGCAAAAAGCAGCTTGGAATCGGAATGGTTTATTATATGATGAACGTTGTCTGGATGAAAATCGGGTAGGATAGGGACAATGGTGGCTCCATAAGTTACGGTGGCTAAATAAGCAATTCCCCAATTGGCAGAATTTTTCCCAATTAACGCTACTTTATCGCCTGGTTTTAAACCGCAGTGTTCAAATGCTTTATGAAGTTTGATAATTTTTTCGCCCACCATTCCGTAGGTAAGTGTTGAGCCCTTATAATCCGATAATGCAGGCAAATCCCAATGACTTAGAATACTTTTTTCAAATACTTTTACTAGATTATATTTTTCCATAACACCCTAATTTGAAGTAAACTTACTATATTTTTTTTTCGAAGCAAAAGTCTTGGTCAAAAGTTTCAGGTATATAATAAAGCAGTCATGTATTCATTGACAGTAAAGTATGGTTGAATTTATATAACAAAAAATGCTAAAATAGGGCTTCTGAAAGTTTTGAACTGATAATTTTATTCTGTTCATAACTTTTAGTTTCAAGCAAGGAATTAATTAACTGCTATCTGTTAATGAACCTTCATTCTATAATTACCGTTTTGGATGTTTTTCAATGCTTTGAAATCATCTTGACTTGATGGAAAGATGATTTCGACATGATTGAAACTTTTGATAGATGTGATAGTTCCAGTGGAGTATTTCTATATTTGTGTTTGTTTAACATTGTGATATTTGTTATGAAACGTTCAATTCTAAATAATCATCAAGCATTTGGTATTATTCTAAGTATCCTGCTTAGTTCCTTTTACATTTTAGTATTCTATCATTCTGTAGTCTTTCATCCCAACAGGTATTTATTTACGAATGAGGGAGATGGGTTAAAAACTTATTATAATATGCAATGGCATGGAAGCCATGATGAACAAATTATGGAATTCAAGGGAATGAGTTATCCTTATGGGGAATGTCTCATTTTTGAAGACTCCTTACCAATCTATAGTATAGCTATTCAGCAGCTTGCCAGTGTTTTTCCTCAGTTAAATAAGAATATAATTGGTATTTTGAATTTGCTCCTATTAATTTCGATGGTTGCTGGAGCTGTGTTTATGTTCTTGGTGTTATATCATTTTTCAGTTCCTTTTTATTTGGCTGTGCTCTCGGGTTGTGCCATTGTTTTTTTGTCATCACAAACTTTATTATTAAGCCCTGTAGGGCATCTGGGATTGGCTATGGTCTGTTTCTTCCCCATGGGTTGGTATTTGCTGATTAAATACAACCAGGATAAAAACACTTACAGGTGGTCTATCTTAATTGCCATCAATGTTTTATTCTGGACATTCATCCATGTGTATTTAGGGCTCATACTTTTGATTTTCACCACGGCAGTTCATTTTTCTCAATTTATATTTAATAAAAAGGAACGGGTGCTGTATCAACGAAAGTGGTTCCTTTTGGGGATTCAGGTCGTTGTGCCCATCCTAATCATTTTGAGTTTATTCCACATTTTCGATACCCATCCGGATCGGATTGATATGCCATTTTTAGATACATACCGGGCATCGTTTCAATCGGTGTTTTTGCCTGTTAAGTCACTTTTTGCTCCTTTTTACGATCTGTTTTTTGATTTTAACCCGGGATCAGGGCTAAGATGGAATAATATAGGAAATTATGTAGGCATTGTTTCGAATCTGGCGGTGGTTGGATTTTTGTCCTTGTCCTGTTATTATCTGGTTGTTAAAAAGAGCCAAAGGATTAAACGGTTTTTTCTTCTTGGATTCCATAATTATTTTTTTGGTGGCATTGTTCTGTTATTGTTTGCAATGGCTGTACCACTCCGGTTTTTACCAGAAAAGATGCTAACATACATTCCGTTGATTAAGCAATTTTCAGCTTTGGGCAGGTTTGCCTGGGGGTTTTATTATGTGATTGCTGTATTTGCCATCATCTTTTTCGTTCAGATTTCCTATAAGCAGAGTTTTGGCCGTATTTTGGTTTTTATTTTAATAGGATTCATTTTCGTGGAATCTTATTCCATCCATCAGAATATTTCGAAAAGGGTTTCTGTCCACCCGAATGTGTTTTGTCCGGAACTGCTTCCCGACCAGCAACAGAATTTAATGCTTCCTGATACCGCTACGTTTCAAGCAATCCTGCCTTTGCCGTATTATTTTAAATTCAACCTGCCATTTGGTTCGGCCCGCTCCGACAAGGCTATTTATGGTTCGATGGTTTCATCCATTTATTCAGGGTTGCCTATTATGAGTACCTACCTTTCAAGACCTTCAATTACAGAATCGCTTTCAATTTTTAAAATGGTTATGCCTCCACCCTATAAAAAAGCCATTCCTGAAATTGTAAAAAATGATAAAAATATTGCCATTATCGTTCACTCCTCCGATACGGCGTTGCTGAACGGAAACGAAAAACTCGTTATTCAGCATGCCAAATTATGGAATGCTTCTAATGAATTTTTGATTTACAATCTACCTATTTCTTACTTTACCGATACATTGCAACCCGACACTTCGCTTTTAACAAAGGTTAAGAAAAGTGGAAATGAAATTTTAAGAAGTTCAGATTCCAGTAATTTTTACTACTACAATGGGTTCGATACGTTACAAAGCCCTCAAATTTACAGGGGGCCGGGGGCTTTCTATGGGTTGAAAGAACAAAACAACAGGTTGTTCCAAATTCCTACCACAAATATGGATACATCCGATACCTATTGTTTGAGTTTTTGGTATTATAACCATCTATGGGACCAGACCTTTACCACCGCACTATTAATAGAAAAAGACAGTATCCAGAAAATCCTGTTCAATAGCTATTATTCACCAATTCAAACCGATTTGATTGATGGTTGGTGGTATTTTTCGACACACACATTTAAAATAACATCCACTAAAAGTCTGTTGTCGTTTTACATCTCAGGCTCCCGTAAGTTTGAAAACTGGTTTGTAGTCGATGAGCTGCTCATATATCCTATTCATAAGACAGTTATTGAGAAGAATTATCAGAATAATTCGTCTGGAGTTCTTACAAATAGTAGGTAGCTGGCCCATTAAAATTTACGACCAGAAAAACCTGAAGAGCAACTGTTAGTACATATATCTGTGGCAATCGGAACAATTCGATGTTTTCCATTCGTCACCAATATCCACAGGATGCATAAAATCTAACGATTCATTGTATCGTGCCACCTGGAGGGTATCGGCATTCCCTTGTAAGATGATAGAATGGCACAGTTTACAATCTTTTGATATGGTTTTGCCATCCTCGCTTTGGTGCTGATTGTTGTGGCATCGGAAACACCCATTAAATTCCCGATGGCCAATATGATCGGGATAACCATCCCAGTTGGCCTTCATTTCTGGAAAGATGTTCTTGTTGAACTCCTCTTGAATAGCAACCACAGCCATTTTAACTTTTTCGGAATTTGTTTTGAAAAGGTCAGGGTAGTTTTCCATATAGAAATTCCAGACCCCATTTTCAATAGCTTTCTTAGCAGAATCCGTAGTTTCATAGTTTTTGGCAAGAATCTCCATCGATACCTTTTTTATCTGAGGCAAATCCGTTGGAATCTTTCCTGCAGCCATGGCTTCATCGATAAATTTTGTGGGGGTATGATAGTTATGTGAAGGACGGTTATGGCAATCCATGCAATCCATTACCCGGGTTGGCAGTGTATCCAGCGCAGTCAATTCTATTGGGTTGCTTTGGTCGATGAACACCGTGGTGTCGCCCGTAGTTTTATTTATATATCGGACATATGGAATAGTCTCTCTTTTATTGTCGGTGTATGCATATTCAATCTGTACATTTTGATTAATGTGCCAGTGAATCCCTTCACTTTGCCCTTGCGATTTATGCGTGGGGCCGGTTTTCATCCGTAACTGAATTTCCCATTCGGTATTGGTTTCATCGGTTAAAAAATGCCTTTCGGTGCGCAACGAATTGGGATAAAATTTTTGGGGCCAATGGCATTGCTCACAAGTTTCACGGGCTGGGCGCAGGTTTTCGATAGGAGTGGGAATGGGTCGCGGGTAATTATTGGTTAGTACCGCGTACACCTGATACAGGCCTGTAATCTTCGATTTTACAAACCAATCGGCTCCTGGTCCAATGTGGCATTGGGCGCAAGCTACACTGGCATGTGCCGAATTCTGGTATGCTACGTATTCAGGTTTCATGACCGTGTGGCAAATGGTCCCGCAAAATTTTACTGATTCTGAATAGTGGTACAATTCATAACTACCGATACCTGTGAGAAAAAGGAAGATTATGGTACCAACGATGAAAATAGAGGTTGCATTCCGGTGCTGTTTTTTATTTAGGTCGATCACTATAAAGTGTTGATTGACTTCAGATGATTCTTTTTTTGATTTTTTTGCTTTCACGTACATTCCTATGGGAATCATCACCAATCCTAAAAATAATAATGATGGTAGTGCCAGAAAGAGAATCAAACCTAAGTAAGAACCAGTGTCGGTCATTACCGAAGAAATAATAAACATGAAAAGGATTAATAGAAGGCTTAACGCGGCAATTAAAGTTCCAATATAGGAAACCGTATTGTAATACGATGCTGGTAATTTCATAATTGTTTAGTTATTTAATTTAGCGATAAACATACCAAAATATTAGTAAGAATGCTCTTTAGTACCATTGATGCTTTCCGACAGATTAATATAATTAATCAACACAGACATTGATATTTATCAATTAGTGTTGAATACCCTGAACTGAAAGAAATGAAACTTTGTAAAAAAAAGTCCCTTTGAATCTTAGTTTCAAAGGGACGGTATAATCAAATCAGTAAAAACCTATTTTGCTGGATTTGGGTGAGCAATTTTAGCAACGGCTGTTTCAAAATTGAACGGTTTGTGGAAAGGGTTCTCTTTATTATGGCATTTCTCACAAACTTCTTTTGTGGGTAAAATCAATCCACTAGCTAGTGCTTTGGCCTGATCTTTCATAATAGCGTTTGATTTATACACACTACCTGGGCCATGGCAACTTTCGCAGGACACACCTTCCTGGGCAGTTAGCGTTTGGATCAAATCTTCTTTTACACTGTAGTAGGTTGCATGGCATTTCAAGCATGTTTTTTCCTTTGTTGGGTCAGCAATGTTGTTCTTCTTGGCATAATCCAACGATTGCTGGCTGCTCAAACTTTTAAGGGCATTGGCATGTAAACTACTGGCCCAAATGTCGTATTGCTTGCCAGTTTGAGGCTTATTATGACACATTTTGCATTTGGCTGCTCCAATGTATTCAAATTGCTGAGCAAATGATACATTCATCCCAAAAAGTGCTACACACATTAGTGCTACTAATTTCTTACTCATCATAGTTTTTAATTATTAAATTACGTTAATACTACTTACTTTTTTGTAACAAATCCAATGTTCCATAATTGGCTTTGTTTGTAATTCCAAATTTAATCTACCTAACGGATATTTTCTTCTTTATGAAAGTGTTTATGAATACAAATATTTAAAAAATTAGCAACATTAGAGTTGATCCAAAGCAAATGTTCATTTAATATACATCAATTCAAATATTCATGAACATCTATGATACGTAAATTCCATAAGCTTTGTTTTCTAAGCTATTAGCTCTATTTTGTTGCAATAAATGTATGTAAATGCCGATACTTTTAAAGGTGAAGTAAGTTTTTAACAATGAATTACATGCGTTTTAAAAAATTGTTCCACAAAATTTAACTGATTACGGACATGACTCAATTTAAAAGAATCCTGACATTACAATTCTTAAAACCTATCCTATTATTATGCTTACTATTTTGGGCATGGGTCTCTCAATCACAAACCAATGACGACTGCATGGCCTGCCATGAAGACAAAGAACTGATTAAGGAAATTAACGGCGTGTTCAAGTCGGTATTTGTCAATCTCCGGGTGCTTTCAAATTCACCTCACAAGGACCTTGATTGTACCATGTGTCATGAAGGAGCTGCTGTTGAGGAATTTCCGCATCCCGAAAACCTTTCCCCGGTTAAATGCGGCAATTGCCACGATGAGGAAGAAATGGAATTTTTGGATGGTATCCATGGAAAAGCCTTTGTAAACAATGCAAAATATGCCCCAAGCTGTAAGGAATGCCATGGGACACATGATATTCTGGCCAATTCGAATCCCAAATCGCAGACTTATAAAATGAATATTCCCATCTTATGCGGAAAATGTCATAAGGAAGGCGCCCCGGTTGCCAGGAATTACAATATCTCGGAGCATAATATTCTTGAAAACTACAGCCAGAGTATTCATGGCAGGGGATTGTATAAGAGTGGGCTTATTGTAACGGCAACTTGCAACGATTGCCACGGGAACCATTTGATTTTACCTCATACAAACACAAAATCAAGTATTTCGGTAAACAATATTGCCAATACGTGTATGAAATGCCATGCCCGTATTGAAGATGTTCACGTAAAAGTTATCAATAAACAATTGTGGGAAAAGAAACCCGGTGCCATTCCAGCTTGTACCGATTGCCATCCACCTCATATCGTTAACCAGCAAAATATTGTAGAGACTATTTCCGATAGATCCTGTTTAAAATGTCACGAAAAGGAAACGGCCTATAAAACAGTTAATGGGCAAAGAATTTCATTAAAGATTGATGTGAATGATTTTACTGGCTCCATGCACAACAATATCAAGTGTGTGAAATGCCACTCCGACGTATCGGTAAATTTGATGCGCCCCTGTGAAACGGTGAAGAAAGTGGACTGTTCCTCATGCCATGCTGAGGTTTCGGAATTGTATTTTGAAAGTGGACACGGACGTGCCTATTTTGAGAAGAGCGAAAATGCTCCATATTGTACCGATTGTCACGGTTCTCATATTGTGAAATCGAAGAATGATGAAAATTCACCCACGTACCGTATGTCCATTCCAAAGCTATGTGGCGAATGCCATAAACAGGATGGAAAAGCCACCCATGGAACCGATTTGAAAGAGGTAGATGCCATGGCTGATTATTCAAAAAGTGTACATGGCAAAGGAGTTACCGAAAAAGGGTTACTTTCGAGCGCCATTTGTACCGATTGCCATACCTCGCATCATGTGTTAAAAGAAGAAGATCCGAATTCATCGGTGAACCCAAGGAATGTTCCATTAACCTGTGCTAAATGCCATAAAGGAATTTACGATGATTATGTAGCCAGCGATCATGCCATCCATTTGGATAAAGAAAATAAAAAATACCCTACATGTGTGGTATGCCATTCCGCCCATACGGTTTCTGAGATTGACAAGGATGAATTCATGACCGAGATAACTCTGCAATGCGGAAGTTGTCATGCTAAACTGACGGACTCTTATATGGAAACTTACCACGGCAAGGCCTATACATTAGGATATTTAAAGGCAGCCCGTTGTTCCGATTGTCATGGAGCCCATAAAATTTTAAATGTTTCGAACCCGGAATCGAGTGTCAGCAAAAAGAATATTTTGGTCACCTGCCAGCAATGTCACCCGGACGCCAATAACAGGTTCACGGGCTTTTTAACTCATGCTACACACAACAACCGTGATGAATACCCAATACTGTATTATGTGTTCTGGGGTATGACCTTCTTGTTGGTTGGAGTTTTTAGTTTCTTTGGATTGCATACATTAATGTGGTTGCCACGGTCGTTGAAAGAACGCCGCAGACGGAAACAGCATGAGACTAGTGAGAAAAAGCTGTATATCCGGAGATTTTCAAAAAGCCAGAGAGCAACACATATTTTTGTAATCATCAGCTTTATGACTTTGGCCCTAACCGGAATGATGCTTAAGTTTGCCAATATGCCGTGGGCTAAGAACCTGGCTTCAATATTTGGGGGAGTTGAAAATGCAGGTACCTTGCACCGATTTGCCGCAGTCATTACCTTTGGATATTTCTTTTTCCATTTAGGATCGCTGCTTTATACCAAATACAAAAAAAATATTAAAGTCTCAGAATTTATCTTCAGCGGTTCTTCTTTAATGTTCAATAAGAATGATTGGCGCGATTTTGTAGATACCATTAAATGGTTTGTTGGAAAAGGTCCGAAACCACAATATGGACGATGGACCTATTGGGAAAAATTCGACTATATGGCGGTATTCTGGGGTGTGGCTGTGATTGGTTTAACAGGGTTGATGTTATGGTTCCCCGAGGTTGCTACAAAAATCCTTCCGGGTTGGGTTATTAACGTGGCTCACATCATCCATTCCGATGAAGCTCTTTTGGCCGTAGGATTTATTTTCACTATCCATTTTTTCAATACCCACTTCAGGCCCGAAGCGTTCCCAATGGATACAGTCATCTTCACTGGACATGTTCCCGTTGAAGAATACAAAACGGACCGTCCAAAAGAATATGAAGATTTGGAAAATTCAGGTAAGATTAAAGAAGTAACTACAGAATTAGCTATCTCAAAAACAAGGATGCGGGTTATTAAGATTTTTGGATTCTTCTTCCTGTCCTTGGGAATTATACTTGTACTGCTGATACTGTTTTCATTGCTATTTGGTTCGAATTAAAAACTGATACAAAATTATTAGGGTGAAAGGTTATCTTCTTCAAAGGAGGTAACCTTTCGTTTTTTAGTAGAATAAAGGCCTCAGAGATACTCATTTATATTAGCCACTGCTTCTTTTATTTAGGTCAGTTGGCAATGCGGGGCTATTCACCTTAAATCATTTCAGGATTTTTACTGCAAGCATTTTAACCGAAATGTATTGAAAAACTTGCAGTAAAAAACGTCAAACTCTGTTGTAAATCGTATTAAATGTGTTTGTTATAAGTTTCTTGGCAAGACCTAAGAATTCTGAATTGCTCTGGGATATCAAAGTAAACCCACATGAATGGGTAATAAAACCCGGAAGGGAAATTGATCCCAAACAAAAAATCCCGCCCAAGTTCAACCTGGGTGGGATTTGAAATATTAGAAATGTGATTTTAATGATCTTCTGTCGAGTGGTACCCGGTAATGATGCTTGAATAGTTTTTTAACGGGTGTTTGCCAATAGATGCCACATACAGGTGGATGATTAAAAACAGCGAAATAAAAAATCCGGCAATGGCATGTAACACAGCAATAAATTGAACCCCTCCCATGTTGAAAATCTTTGAAAAAATTAACTCCGGGTACAACAGCCCCACGCCGGTAAATACGATTAGTGGAACAAAAATATACATTACAGTAATGTATGAAAGGCGTTGTAGCGGATTAAATTTATTGTCTTTTGTAATCGGGAAAGGTTTAGGCTCTCCTTTAAAATACCCAAAAACATAATAGGTAGTCTGTTTCATGATTCTTTGCCCAAAACCCTTATAGTTAGGAACATATTGTTTGGCATTGTTTGAAAAGTGGTTAGCTATGGCAAAAACAACATATCCAATCGAAACAACAATTCCACTGATGTTATGAATCATTACAGAAACTTTGAAAGGAAGTAACGGATAATCAATATTTCCATATTGCATGCTAATCCCGGTAAAGATTAAAAGAATGATTCCTAAAGCATTGACTCCATGCCAGATTCTCAACCAGACTGGATATAAATACAAACCTTGATTGCTCATATTATTTTTTGTTGATGATTCGTGTAATTGTATGGATTGAAATCCCTAAAAGAGTGAGTCCAAAAATGGCTAAACTTAAAATATTCAGGTATTTGTTTCTATTTGCCCCAATAACATAAGCTTCGTTCAGGATAACTGAATTGTAATAACCCTGGTCAGTCCTCGATTCCATTACCGTATATTTATACAATTTGCTCCTCAAAATGCTGTTTGTAGAATGGCAATCGCTACATAAATGAACGGCCTGTTCTTTTGGCAGAATCTTATGCGAGACCATTAAAGTATCAGTAATTGGGGTATGGCATTCAATACACCGGACATTCAAAAAGTGTAATTCCTGGTTAGGCAACCAATCATGGGTGGCCAAAATTTCAGGTTTCTGATTGTCGGTGAGTATCTGGTACTTGGTTAAATTATTATGGCAACTCAAACACATTTGGTTGTCTTGAACTACAATGTCCTTAATTTTTGAATTTTCGTTTCGGGCAACCAATCTGTAGCTGTGGAGGTCGTGGCACATTTCACATTTAAATTGCTCGCCATGGGCAATCTTGTGTACGCTATTTTGAACTTCCACGTCAATATCGTCGAATTGATATTTCGCAAACGACTCATCTCCCCCGTGGCAGTCGATACATGAAGGTTTTGGATCAAGTTTTAAATTCGATGCGTGTGGATAAACGGCGTAATCCGGTGAATGGCAATCGTCGCATGAAAAAAAGCTATGGGTAGCCTGTGTATATTTTACGGTATCGATAAGCAGGTAAGGGTTCATCCGTTTACGGACTTCGGTTCCGGTTACTTCGTTGTGAAAGGTATAATACTTATTGCCGTGGCATCTGGCACAAACCTGGCTGTTTTCCGATAAGGGGTTTCCCTCATCTTGAGCCATTATATTAACGGTAGAAAAGAGTAGCATTCCCAACGCTATTATTAATGACTCCGGTTTAATTTTTATCATAAAGATTTGAAGAATAATTTATGAATTGGTAAAAAAATGCGGAAACAGAAACCCTGTTTCCGCATTCTGTGCAATTAAAAATTTGATAAGCGCGTAATGGTGAAGCCGATATTGAATTGTTCAAATTCAAAATCTTTACGTTCACGCATCATATAATATTGGGGTAAAATCTCTTTTGAATAGCCCATGTAAATCTGGAACGCATGCGATACTGTGGCAATTTCATAACCAATGGCTACATTAGGTTTTAAGCTAATATCCTCATGTTTAGTAAGCTGGAGTGCCTTTAATGGTTGATCAAAGTTGAATACAACAGAACCTTGTTCGGTTACTTTAATGCGGCCATTGAGATGAAGCCCAATGCGGTCATAATCAAATTTTGACGTATCGGCATGGTTAAAATGGCTAAAACTGGCAGCCGCCTGTAAACTAATCCTATCGGTTAATTTACGGCTCACAATCAGTTGGCCAAAGTAGGACAACCTGTTTGTGAATTCATAGTTGTCGCCAAATTCTTTTTCATTTAGTCCATTTAACCCCATGTTCCCATAAAAAGCTACCGACAAGGGAATGGTGTTCTTCCGGGTCTGTTCCAGAAAAGTCCATTTGGCACTAAAATCGTGTATCATATCCGATTTTGTTAAACCGTAACCTACCTGCAGGTTTTTAATGATGACATAATTTAAGGCCAATCTCACGTTTGCCGAGTTATAAATACCCCAGATGTCTGACTTGCCGTTCTCTAAAGTCCCAAACTTGTGCTGGATTACAAACTCCAGTGTTTTGGGGTAAGGGATCAAGGTGGTTTGGTTGTCAATCAGGTAGCCGCTGGCAAATGGTTCAACCACGGGTTTATCAACCGATTGTTCTTCCTGGGCAACTAATGAGGTAATTGTTGCGGCCAATATACATAGAGAGAATACTGCTTTTTTCATATCATTTGTATTTTAATTCTTTTAATTATTATGTGCGCCTTGTTGAATCCATGTTAAAACCAACACCTCTTGTTGAGCGGTATATTTTTTTGAGTGAGAACCAGATGAAGCTGGTTTAGTGTATAAAATACTTTCCGTTGGGCTGGTAAGGTTCACCAGACTGTTGCTCATGATACTTGCAAATGAATTCCCGGGGGTAAGGTCTAATCCGCCACTGGTTGGATGACATCCCGTACATGCACGATCAACAAAAATGTCTTCAATGTCGCCAAACGAAACGGAATCGGTGGGTATTACAATTTCAGGTTCTACATAAGGTTCATAGGTACACGAGCTTAACAGAAACAGCGCCCAGGCGCTTATTAAAATAGAAAATGTTCTTTTCATAGTTTTTAAATTTTATAATTGAAGTTTAATCCCTTTACCCTAAATGAGTAATTATTAACGAGCTAAAGATAGTGCTTGTGGTTTTACGAATTCAGGGCGGCAGGTTGATCCCCTTACACTTTAATGGAACGATATAGCAACCATCGGACTGATCTAAATCAATTATGAGATTGTTTATTATATAAGCAATAAGCCTGTTGGAGTTATAACTGTTAAATTATCAGTGTTATAAGGATAAAAGCAGTAAAAATCATAATAAATTGGGATTAATAAATTGTTAAAAATAATTAGCTTCGCCAAGTATTTTATAAATCGGTATATGTTTTTCTTTGGGTTTGCATCAAATATCATCACGTTAATCATCCTTGGGGTGGTTTCCATGCTGTTTTTGTACCAGGGGGTTTCAGATGCTGCTCTTCAATTTTTCAAAAAAAATGTGCCCGATCAGGTAGTTATTCAACTTGAGGATGCCACAAACTCCAGTGACGAAACAACTATCGATTATTATATTGCTATCCTGCCCGATGAGACGACTCTCCGCATTAATCCATCATTTGTACATTTTGATTATCCAAAATTTGCGGAGAAAATTCCTATTCAGCCAGGCTTTCTGATCTATTCCCGGGGACCTCCCTCCATGTAATATTTTAACTCTTTTTCTTTATTTTTTCCATAATCTCGAAGTTCGATATTGAGATTTTCATTAATTATTTCTACAAATAGAAACATGTGGCTATTTTCAAAACAATTGGAAGTAGCAATAAAATTTAAACATATTAATTAGTTCAAATCATTTTTACGATGAAAAATATTTTATTAGCAGCACTTGCTGTAACTCTTTTTATAGCCTGTGATAAAGATAACGACCCAATAGTTGAAAAAGATCCAATCATTGAAACCGTAAATATATCAGTAGGAGCAGGCTATGCCAACGATATTTATTATAGCCTTGCAAATGGGGTTGTTTCAACACCTGCCCGGACCGAATGGGATATCGCTTTTTATACCAACCCCATGACTTCGACCATTATGACCAACGATGGAAGCGGTGTGTTGCTTTATGTATGGCCAAACGGAAACCGCGAAAACTGGGCAAGTGTTGATACCACAGGTATTACCTGGACCCCGCTTTACAATACCTATTCCGATACAACATGGCAAAACGGGGCATTCGATAAAGGCGCCTCAGGGCATCCCGATTATGGCTGGGGGGTTTATAGCAGCACCTCGCATGATGTGGTAGGCGACTCTATCCACATCATTAAATTGACCGATGGTTCCTACAAAAAACTGATGATTGTGAAACGTGCCGCAACAACAAATATGTTTGAAATAAAGTATGCCGACATTAATGGCGATAATGAAGTTTCTAAGGAAATTAGCTGCGCTACCTATACTGACAGGAATTTTATTCATTTTTCTTTCAGTACCGGTCAGGTAATTGAACATGAACCAGCCAGTACGGATTGGGATTTACTTTTCACCAAATATTGGGATGAGTCTATTCCTTACATTGTTACCGGAGTGTTATCAAATGTTGATGTTCAGGTATCAGAAATGGCTGAAACTGACACAGCCAGTAATGCTTATGAAACAGCCACCTATACAAAGGTGCTGAACACTATTGGTTCCGATTGGAAAACATTCAATATGGAAACATTTGCCTATGATATTACTCCTAGCTTAGTCTATTTTGTTAAGGATCAGGAAGGCAACAATTATAAATTGGTGCTTACAAAATTTGAGGGAAGCCAAACCGGAAACATCGAGTTTGTAAAAACAACTTATTAGAATTTGATATTGTACATTTTATCCAGCGGTGGCAGTTTGTCCTGAACATTTTCAGGACAAACTGTCCATTGTTTATTTGCTTTGTGAATGAAAAAATTTCTCATCTTTATTCAGGTTTTGTTTTTAATTGGGAGTTCAAATGCCCAACAAATAATTATTGAAGTAGTTGATAAAACCAATGGAGACCCAATTCCTGCGGCTCATGTTTGCACTGAAACATTGGAATCCAAAGAAAAAGGTTTTTTTGTGACCGATTTGAATGGTAAAGCGGAAATTGATTTAAAGTCAGTTTCGCAGGTAGCCATTTCGTTTATTGGTTATAAAGCGGAGGTAACCACTATTGAACCCGGAAAAAACTACACTTTTGAACTGGAACCAACAACGGAGGATATTTCGGAGGTAGTTGTTACCGGGCAAATGAAACCTGAAACCAAAGACAAATCCATTTATAATGTGCAGGTAATTAACAAACTCGATATTCAGAATAAAGCCGCCAATACCTTGGGCGATTTATTGTCGAACGAATTGAATATTAAGGTTGAAAATAATGGGGTATTGGGTTCTAGCATCAGTATGCAGGGACTGTCTGGCGAGCACATTAAAATATTGATTGATGGGGTTCCTGTAATAGGCCGACAAAATGGAAGTATTGACTTGGGACAGTTGAACCTTCAGGATGTGGATCATATAGAAATAGTGGAGGGGCCAATGAGTGTGGTTTACGGAAGTAACGCGCTGGCCGGTGCCATTAACATTATCACCAAGAAAAATACACGAAGCAGCTTTCAGGCAAATGCTAATACCTATTTTGAGGCAGTAGGTGTCTTTAACATAGATGGTGGAATATCATCCAATATAAAAAGCCACCATATTGCACTTTCAGGGGCTCGTAATTTTTTTGATGGTTACTCATTCAATGAAATGGGGCAACGGACTTTTAATTTTAATCCTAAGGAGCAATATAACACCTCAGCAGGTTACAGTTATAACAAGAATAAATTACAATTGACTTTTAAGCAAGATTTATTTAAGGAAAAACTGACGAATTATGGCTCTATTTATACCAGTGGAGATACAACGATAATACACCAAATTGGAGATTCTATTGTTAAGAAAGTTTACTCGTTCCCAAACTCCGACGATGAAATATACCAGACATTAAGAGCAAATACTAAAGCCGATTTTCAGTATAGAACATCCGAAAATACAGCCATTGCCTTTATGGCAGCTTATTCTTATTACAAACGGGTAAAAAACACATACAATAAGAACCTGTATTATCAGACTTCGGAACTCAATCAGGACACTTCGAAACAGGATACTACCTGGTTCAATTCAGTCATATCACGGGCAAGTTTTACCCAACAAATTAAAAAAATAGATTACCAGCTTGGGTACGATCTAAACATTGAAACCGGCGAAGGAAAGCGGATAACCGATATTCAGCGTATTGACGACTATGCAGCCTTTCTGAGCCTTCAATATAAACTGCTTACTAACATCTCGTTTCAGGCAGGTACCCGTTTTATATACAATACCAAATTCAACGCTCCAATTGTATATTCGCTAAATGCAAAATGGGATCCATCCACCCGCATTAGTATGAGGGCATCATTTGGCACCGGTTTCCGGAGCCCTTCATTAAAAGAACTTTATTTGAATTTTGTGGATGTAAACCACGAAGTAAAAGGAAATTCAAATCTGGAAGCCGAATTTTCTGAAAATTACAATGTATCTATTGACTACAAAATGGAAATAGAAAATAATACAAACAGATTTTCACTGAAATTGTATCACAATAAGATTGAAAACAAGATTGATTTTCTGTATGATTCTGTTAATGCATCTAAAGCCGATTATATTAACATTGATGGCATATACAAAACCATTGGCAGCCAATTGGAATACACTTACAATCTGCACCCCCGCTTTGAGCTAAAAACCGGTTTTAATTATTATGGCAAATCAAAAATCGCTAATTTGAACCAGTATACCTATACGCCTGATTTTACTGCATCAATCAATTATCATAACTTGCGGTACTTGTTCCGCTTAAATATCTATTATAAGTACAACGGCAAACAATCGCAGTTTTACCCAGTAGAAAAAGATGGTAATGAAACCATTGAAGAACGGTATATCAATGCCTACAACATGCTGGATGTGTCGATAAACAGACCCTTCATTGATGATAAACTGACTGTATCGTTAGGTATAAAAAACCTGCTCGATGTTACAACAGTAACAGGAACCGGTGGTTCCTCGGGGCCACATGGTGGTGGGAGTGATGGCAGCAGCATAGCTTGGGGACGTACTTACTTTGTAAAGCTTAGTTTGAACATCAATAAATTTTAATTATGTATTTAAACCAACTGTTGAATATTTCTTTACTTTTTATTATCGCGGCAAGTCTCTTAACATCGTGTTTTCCTGAAGATGAACAACAACCATTAATTCCATTTACCGGGGTAATAGGCAGTACCTATAACTCTATATATACCCACCAGTCGTATTACTCATTTTCCGATAGCAGTGAGGTATCGTACAATTTGAATGCTGCATGGGATTTAGGATTTGAAGCTGCGGCCAGCGGGGAACATGTAATTCTTAACAATTCAGATTTTTTGCGTGTAGCCAATTTGGGGGCTATTGATTTCGATCAATACCTGGCAGTTCCCGATAATGCCTTATGGTTATATGATGCCAGTTCTGGGAACTTTGACTCATTATCCATCATGAATTGGGTAAATACACGTGTCTCTCCTTATGAATATACTTACAACGTTTATATTCTGGGTCGCGTGGGCGATTATGGCATCGAGCCTTTAAAGAAATTCCAATTGACTGAATTAACCGGGGATCATTATACCATAACTGTAGATAACCTCGATAATTCAAAGCGCGAAATACTTGTTGTGAACAAAAAAACTAATTTGAATTTTATAAAAGTCGGCATCCGAAATAATGCTCAAGTCGTACAGATTGAGCCTGACAACAACGTCTGGGATATCCAGTTTACTCAATACGAAGATAGCATACCCGATGACAGTGGGGTACTTTATCCTTATGTATTGAGGGGGGCTTTTATAAATGACACAAAAATTGAAGTGGCCAAATATTACATTTCAACCGATGAGGTGCCTGCAAATGAATCAGATCCAAATAAAGAAAGTAACGATTTGAAGAACTATTTTGAAAGCAATAGCATCAAGCCAATGGCTGATTCGCTTTATTCATCGGACTGGGATGCCATTGGCTGGGAGTGGAAAGATGTAACAGTAGATGAAGCTGCAAATACAGCTGTTTATAAGGCAGATACGCGCAGAATTTATTTAATCAAAGATTTATTGAACGGTAAAAACTACAAACTCCGTTTTTTCTCCTATTATTCCAATGGAGTTGTCGGGTATCCGTGGTTTCAGTATGTCGAGGTGAATTAAAAGCTTTCCGGACGACAGTCTAGTGTAGAATGACAAGTTTTTTTGTTGCTGTTTTTTCATTTATTAAAAGTAATACATAAGAACCATCCGGTAAATCAGGCAATTCCATTTCAATATCGGAATCTGGATATTGGATTTGACTGTTATAAACTTTCTTTCCAGAAATATCATATAAATCAATTTCGATGGCTCCCCGGAAAGAGCCAAAGAAATGAATGGATAACTTATTGTTTGCCGGATTTGGATATACTTGGATTTGTTGAGCCAAATCCTCTGGCATATCAGTATAATCGGGGTAATAATAGTTGTACCGGAAAACCGGGTTCCATTGCGAATAGTTCCACGAATATAAGGTTGATTCAATCAGTTTGTTGGAGGTGCTATACCTGTTAATAGTTTGAAACTGATTGATCCAATCCAGATAATAGGCATCAAAATACTGTTCGATTTTATTTGTAAGGTTATTCCGGATGTCGTAATAAAATATCGTTTTGGTACTTTCTGACCAGGAACTATCATCCTCAAACCAGTTCCAGTTTGTCTCTTCTTGGACATGGTTGTTTGAATTCCATTTGTAATCCGTTTTCCAGTCGTTTAACCATTGGGTGTGGAAACTATTGATAACTGTCTGTTTTTGGCTGCTCATCATTTGATTGGAATCGTACTCAAAGTAGTTGATCCGGTGTGCATCCCAAATTAAATAGTCAAAGTCCCAAAGGCTGTGAACCTGCCGGATTTTTTGCCCATTGGTATAATTAAAAAGGGTTTCGGAATAGTTTTCCCAATCTTGGAATGTTGCTGACCAGATAGAAACATACGACGAAGCCAGTAACCCGGATTCATTGTAATTGTAGGATATTGCAGAGTCATTCAGCCAACTGGCTAACGTTGGGTTCCATTTCGTATCGAGCCATTGGGTTAATCTTCCTTGAGAATCATAGACATAGGAATACCTGTTTCTCGGGAACCAATCGAATTCGTAGTCATCCCATTCGGAATATTCTGATTGAGATAGCTTGTCATCCACATACGAATAGTTTGTCTGATGTGTTGGTTTCCAATGATCGGCGGACCAGATATAATTGGATTGAGCCGTTTTTAATCCTGAATTAGCATAGCTGAATTCCTCTTTCCATCCATTTTCCCAAGAATTTGCGTCCGAATTCCAATTGTAAAAAAAGAGTGAATCCGGGGCTTGCGAAAGTGAGGTGTCTTTTAAAAAGGAAGCATATAAAGGGCTGCCTGTAGTCTGTCCGACGCCAGCATTTACATAAAAAAAAAGAAATAGTATTAGAAATGTTTTGTACATGCAATGGAACCATTAATGAATTGACACAAATATAATAGATAAAGGGATAAAAAAAGAGGCTGCCAAAATTTGACAGCCTCAAAAATTATTATAAGTTTTAATTATTTTGCAATACCTAATCCTGCTTCAGCAATTGTTAGCATAGTGTTGGTATAACCTGGGTTATGTACACCATGGCTAAGGTCTTCTTTTAATGAAACCCAGTTCCAGTAGGCTTTAAACTCGGCTAATGGATATTGTCCAACAACAGCTAAATCAGTTGATTCAACAACGATTCCTTTTTCAATTAATTTGGTGCGGATAGCAGCCATACGGTTATCAAACTCTGTTTGTTTCCCGTTGTGGTCAAAATTGGCAAGGCCTTCATGACAACCTGTACAGTTTTCTACACTTGGGAAAAAGGTGTGTCCACCTTCTGCACCATCGCTTTCGCCCATGTGGCAAGCAGTACAGCCTAATCCACTGTGAGTTCCTTGGCTGCTTGTTCCATAACCAACAGTACCCATCAACATGTTTGATTGTGGTCCGTGGTGAGGTCCTGTACGTGAACTGCTGATACCAACATTACCATCAGCTACAGCAACCATAACACCGCCTACTTTTACGGAATCAAGGGCCTCTGAAGCTAAATAACTTGCTCTTGATTGGTGGCAGTTGGCACATAAGTTAGAGTTGTTTTCGAAATCAATTACAGAGCTATCTGCAATTGCAATTACTGGAGCAATAGTTCTGATTGGGGCTTCAATGGAATCTTCTAAACTTCCGTGGTTGCTGTGACATGTTTCACATCCAACTTTGGTGGCATTGTAAATGTCTGTAGGAACAGCAGGGTTTCCGGAATGATCAGCATTTGGAACTCCTTCTAATACATAAAGAAATCCCTCGTGGGTGTGACACTGAACACAAGCCGCTCTCCCTGAACCAGAGGTATAAGCAACATATGCACCAATTCCGTGACCTGAAATTGAATACTGACTTTGGATGGCATCCATGTTTTCCTGAGTGTGGCACTCCAAACACGATAGGTTACCAGCAACACCGTCAGTACCGTCAGTACCGTCTGCACCGGCAGGTCCGGCAGGTCCTTCACAACTTACAAGCATCGACATTGCTGCTATCGCAACAACACCTGAGAACAATTTGTACATCTTATTCATATAAAATTAAATTTTTGATTTATCCACTGGTAAAAGTACAAAAAGGCGAACCTGCCCAACGGGTATGGGTTTATAAGACGAATAGCTATTCAGTTGATTGTTTCGAATAAAACTATGATATAACATCAATTTGGGTGTTGATATAAATCAATATTAATTGTAGATTTACACTAACCTAAACTTATATTTTTATCGCATGTTTAAAGATTCATCAGTTACTTGTAAAAACTGCTCTTGTAGATGGCCAAATTTTGATAATCTTACTGATACACAGTTAGATCTTTTAAATGGTAGCAGATTTCAGGCAAAATTTAAACCGGGGGAGATAATATTTAAGCAGGGTTCGCCAACCTCAAATGCCATTTTCTTAACCTCTGGGTTTGCTAAATTATACATGGAAGGATATGATGGGAAAAATATCATTCTTGCCATTGCAAAACCCGGACGATTAATATCGGGACCCGGAACTTATGTTGACAACCGGCACCATTATTCATTGGCGTCCCTGGTTGAAACCACCGCCTGTTTCGTGGATACCTCGGTCATCAAAAAACTGGTTATGGAAAATAACCTGTTTGCCGAAGGTTACTTGAAAGATATTAGCCGTAAATCGCTGGATACCTTTCATAAACTGTTAAGTTTCAGTCAAAAAAAGATGCACGGGAGGTTGGCCGAGGGGCTTATCCATTTGTCCGATGATATTTTTGAGAGCCAACGGTTCCATTGTTATTTAACCCGTCAAGAGTTAGGCGAAATGACAGGAATGACCAAAGAAAGTGTAGTGCGTTTGCTTAAAGAATTTCACGACGAAAACATCATCAAAATTGAAGATCATATAATAGAAATTATTGATAAACCGAAACTCCAGAAGATTATGATCTCAGGTTAAAGAATTTCAAATTGGTACATATATATAAATAAGAGTTATGAAAAAATTGTGGAATATGTTAATCTCTCCCATCACCATGGGAGTTTTATTATTTATAGGGGCTTTTGCAATGGGTATGGCCACCTTTATTGAAAACGATTTTGGATCGGGTAGGGCACGTGAACTGGTGTACGGTGCCAAGTGGTTCGAGCTGTTGATGGTTTTATTCATGGTTAATTTGGTGGGAAGTATTTTTCACCGGAAACTTTACCTCCGTAAAAAACTGACCATTTTTGTTTTCCATATAGCTTTCATAGTAATGATTCTTGGGGCCGCTGTTACCCGCTATTTTGGATACGAGGGGATGATGCACATCCGTGAAGGGGAATCGTCGGACCTTATCCAGACCCAGAACGAGAGCCTGAATGTGGAAGTTGCGCAGCATGGAAAGGTTTATAAGCAAAACTGGGGTGCCGATAAAGTTAACCGGAAAAGCGGCTTTAAAGGGAAAGTAAAAACCGAAAATGGGTCCATTACTTTTAAAATGGTAGAATATTTGCCCGATGCTTATGAAAAGGCAGTGGTAAATCCCAACGGAAACCCGGTTATCGGTTTTGTGATGGCCGATGAATCGTTCCGTGGAATGGGGTACATTGAGCAGGGGACTATCCGTACTTTTGGTAATCGGTCTGTGGCATTTGATGCCTCAAAAAAAGCCGATGTGAATTTCTCGCTTAAAGGGGATTCTATTTTTATTGAAGCCGGGTTGCCTATCTATGAATCACAAATGGGCTCGCAAGAAGGAAAGGCCACCCACCAACCGACTTCAGCCATTACATTGAAAAAGCTTTATCAGGTTGGAGCTACCAATCTGGTAATCCAGGAGTTTTTGCCAACTGCCGAGATTACAGCAATGGCCGCCAGTAACAATACCAAAGGGATGAATAAACCAGCGTATAAATTTGAGGTACTGGCCAATAACCATTCCTATGATTTTGTTGTGTGGGGCGGTTCAAACAATTCAATGGTTTCATCGCTGGAGTTTGACGATATAAAAGTTGAAGCTGGTTTTGGGTTTAAACATATTGAATTGCCTTTTCAATTACAACTCGACAATTTTGAAATTGAGCGTTATCCCGGTTCACATAGTCCGTCTTCTTTTTCAAGTTATGTGCAGGTATTGCAACCCGGAAAAAACCCTGAACCGTTTCATATTTACATGAACAACATTTTAAAAATGCACGGTTACCGTTTTTACCAATCGTCGTACGATAACGATGAAAAGGGGACCATTTTGTCGGTAAATTACGACAATGCTGGTACAACAACTACTTATGTGGGTTATTTCCTGTTGTTTTTAGGTATTGTACTTTCCATGTTTAACAAGAATAGCTTTTTGAAAAACACTTATATACCCAAACTGGTTGCTTTGTTATTGGTTTCTTCAAGTTTATGGGTTCCACTTCAGATAAAAGCGGATAATGAACCGGAATTGAAGATAAATACGATTGATGCCAAACATGCCGAGCGGTTCGGTCAATTGCTAATTCAGGACAATAAAGGAAGGACAGAACCTATTTACACGTTCTCTTCCGACCTGGTACGTAAAATTTCGCGCAAAGAACAAATGCATGGTTTAACACCAGTGCAGCTGTTTCTGGAAATGAACATGAATTACTCCGACTGGGTGGATGTTCCGATAATAAAAGTATCGAACAAAAAATTACAGGATGTCTTGGGCATTACCACAAGTTATGCCTCGTACAACGATTTTATTGTTTCCGGTACGGGTTATAAATTGCAACCTTATGTCGAGGCGGCTTTCAACAAGCCTCCTGCAAGGCAGGACAAATTCGATAAGGAGGTTATTAAAGTAGATGAACGGTTAAATATTACCTATGCTATTTTTACCGGGGCGTATTTTAAGGTTTTTCCGGTTCCCAATTCCAACGAACAGCATTGGTTTACCTCCGACGAAGCGCAGCGGATGGCGAAAAATCCGACAGATTCCTCATTTCTGGCAAATATTTTACCTATTTATTTTCAAGAACTTCACTTGGCCAAGGAGACAGGGAATTACGCCAAAGCAGACGAATACCTGGAAGCCATTTTTACATTCCAGACCAAATTCAGCAATTATGAATTGCCCTCATCTGGTAAAGTAAAATTGGAGGTGATGTATAACAAATGGAATATTTTTAAAAAACTATTTCCTTTTTATGCTACATGTGGCGTATTATTCCTTTTGGTATTAATTGCTGGAATCATCAGAGGCCGGGATTTGCCAGGTTGGTTAACCCGTACTTTTGTGGGATTCATCTTTATTGGATTTCTATTTCATATCCTAGGGATTATTGCCCGTTGGTATATTTCGGGTCATGCACCTATGAGCAATGGGTATGAATCGTTGGTATTTATTTCAGGAGTGACCATGTTGGCCGGTTTTATCTTTAGCCGACAGTCGTTGATGGCTCTATCGGCCACCTCTGTATTGGCCGGATTTACTTTGATGGTCGCCAATCTGAGTTTTATGGATCCTGAAATTACCAACCTGGTGCCGGTACTCAAATCGTATTGGTTAACGGTGCACGTTTCAGTAATTACAGGCAGTTATGGGTTTTTAGGCCTGGGAGCCTTATTGGGTATCGTAAACCTGATTCTCACAATTTCGAAAAACAGTCAGAACCGTGATCGGATTGAAACCTCTATTGAAACATTGACGAAAATAAACCACCGGACATTAATACTGGGCCTTTATTTTATTTCCATCGGGACCTTTTTAGGTGCTGTGTGGGCCAATGAATCGTGGGGCAGGTATTGGGGATGGGATCCAAAGGAAACCTGGAGCCTGATTACCATGATAATCTATACTTTTGTGACACATGCCCGTTTGATTCCCGGAATGCGCGGAAGGTTTGCCTTTAACACACTTTCTATTTACGCTTTCTTTTCGGTGTTGATGACCTATTTTGGGGTGAATTATTACCTTTCAGGCTTGCATTCCTATGCCAGTGGCGATCCGGTTCCAATTCCCACCTCTGTTTATGTTTCAGTAATTACACTGGTCATTTTATCGGTGTGGGCCTGGTTCCGGAATGTACAAAACGAAAAAAGCTTGAATAAATAAACAAAAAGACAAAGCTGTTAGAGATGAACAACCCCGGGTTTTAGCATCTCATAGTTTTATTCAAATAGATGCTCCTTTTTGGGATTAGAATTTCCCAAAAAGGAGCATCTTTATTTTTGTGGATCAATTGGGGTGGATTCATAATTATCGTTAAATTTGCGCAGAAACCCAATAAATCGATTTTTATGAAAGTATTCAAAATGATGATTACCGTGTTCTTGTGTCTGCTGATCTCAAATATCATGAATGGTCAGGCATTGCGGGGAGCGCTAATCGACAAAGTTAAAAAAGAAGCGGTTAACAAATTAACCGGTAAGGAGCAAAATACTGAAACCCCTGCTGAAACTACTTCGGATGATAACTCAACATCAAAGCCAAGCCAACGGAGTGGAAGTTCCAAGGGGCTTGAAAAATCATCGAAAGATGTAAATCTGTCGCTGGACGAAGCTGCATCGGCATTCAGTACAAATGATTATAAAAGAACCCGGATGTCGCTGACCGAAGCGCTTGGAAACCTGGACCTGATGATTGGAGACCTGGTGCTTAAATCATTCCCCGACCAAGTAACCGGTATCCCTTCCGTGAAGGAAAACGACATGATTGCCTCTTCAACGGCCTATTGGACTGGTTTGACCATCCACCGCGAATATCAGCAAGGGGAACAATGGGTAAAGGTAGAAACACTGAACAGCTCATTGGCTGTTTTTGCAAATGCTGCCGTGAATACCGGGTATTATACCTATTCAAACGATCCTAGTTCAAAAAACGTTCAGGTGAAAGGCCTCAGTGGGGTGATTACCTTCGACGAAAACTCGGGATATAAATTAAGCATTGCCGTTGGGCAGCAAACATTTATGGTTTTTGAGGGGGTAAATATTCCTGACGAAACAACCATGTTACAGATTGCGGATGCGTTCGACTATGAGAATATTAAGAAGATGTTTGGTGAAAAATAAAAATTGAAACAATGAATAGGATTAAATATATCGGATTGTTAGGAATAGTAATGCTGGCTTTTCTGGTAAAAGCCCAGGATGTAACCTCCAATATTGAAACGGCCAAAAACAGCTATTCGGCCCAAAACTACGATCAGGCAAGGGTTGCCATTCAACAGGCGATGGCCGAACTGAATAAAAAAGTAGCAAACGAAGTTATTGCCCTGTTGCCTCAAACCATTAACCAGTTCAGTTGCCAAACCAGCCAGGATATGGTATCGGGCTGGGAGATGGGCTTAATGTCGCTGACGGTGTCGCGTAATTGGGATTCGGAGACTAATAGTATTTCCTTTTCGGTAATGGGGAATTCACCGTTGGTGGCAAGTATCAACGCGGCCCTTTCGATGCCAATGATGATGGGAGCCGGAAACCCGAACCAGAAAAAAACCAATATCGAAGGTTATAAGGCGCTGCTTGAAAAACAGGTGGACGAAAACCAGCAGATTTCAGGTTATTCCCTGATGGTACCTTTTCAATCATCGCTGATTCAGTTGAATTATTCCGGTCCAATTGCGGAGCAGGATTTTTTAAATATCGTGGCACAAATACCTGTTTCAAAGATTACCCAATTGATGCAGTAACCCATATTATATCAATAGACGGGCCGGAACGGATCAAATTCATTCCGGCTTTTCTTTGAAAGTATCAGGTATCAAGACACAAGATTAAGAGACAATGTGCTAATGTGGTGATGAGCTAATGAACATGATTTTTAAATGCTATTTTTAATTTCAAAGTCATCGGCATCTAAATGCACGGGAAACTTTTCGCGGAATATCCTTAATTCACTCATCGAAAGTGTTGCGGTGCCAATTCCTTGTTCCCCTTCTGGCAGCTCACTAATTACCTGACCTTTGAAGTCAATAATCATGGAATCGCCGGCATAGGTAATTCCCATCCCGTCGGTACCCACCCGGTTGACACCGATTACATAACATTGGTTTTCGATGGCGCGGGCTTTTAATAATGTTTTCCAGACCTCGCGCCTGGGTGCAGGCCAGTTGGCCACATAAATGAGCAAATCGTAATTGTTGCGGTTGCGGCTCCAAACCGGGAACCGGAGATCGTAGCAGATAAGTGGTTTGATGCGCCATCCAAAATACTTGAATACCCGTTGATGGTTTCCTGCCGAAAAGTTTTCATGCTCGCCGCCCATGCGGAACAGATGCCTCTTGTCGTACCAACGGATATCGGCGCAAGGGTAGGCCATGACAAAACGGTTGTAATATTTTTCCTCATCGCGTACGATTAGGCTACCCATGATGCTGGTGTTATTCTCCAGTGATTTGTTTTTCATCCATTGAATGGTCTGCCCCGAATTTGATTGGGCCATAGACGCAACATTCATGGTAAAACCGGTATTGAACATCTCGGGCAGAACAATCACATCGGCAGTTCCAACCTGATCCACCCAACGATCGGATGTTTTAATATTGGCACTTGGGTTTTCCCAGGCCAAATCTGTTTGAATGAATGCTACTTTTAGGTTTTCCATCGGTTTGTTGCAGGTTCTGTTTTCGCTTTACGAAAAATCAAAAGTAAAATGTTCAGGATGTTTGGGTTTCGGTTTGTGCTTTTTATAATATTCCCGAAAGTATTGCATGTCGCGGTCAATGTCACCTGTTGGCATAAACCGCTCCCCAATGGTCATCACTTTATTCCCGTAATCAATAATTCCCAAATAAATAGGAACATTGGCTTTCTGGGCAATATAATAGAATCCCCTTTTCCACTTGGTCACTTTCTCGCGGGTACCTTCAGGAGTGATGCAGACGGCAAATTTCTCATTTTTATCAAAATGGTCAAGGACTTGCTCCACTAATCCGATAGCACCTTTGCCACGATCCACGGGCCGTGCACCCAAAGCTTTTAACAGAAGCCCCATCGGGAAAAAGAAAGACTCCTTTTTTATAAAAATAATGGGTTGCACGCGTTTGCTTCCGAAGGCAAATTTACCCCAAACAAAATCCCACATGCTGGTGTGGGGAACCGATATAACTACAAATTTTTTCTCCGTGGGTACAGGGCCTATATAACGCCAACCTCCCATCCGCATCAGTATGTAGCTAATCCATCTTCCCATAGTTAAAAATTTTGCGTAAAGGAACTAAATTTTGGCAAATTGATAAACCCAACCTGCATAAATTGTTGTGTAAAAAACAGAATAAATTACTTTTGTGGCAGTTTTTATAAAACACGGGTTAACAATGGTTATTGATAAAGTTTTCATTTACAAGTTTCTGAAATTTGGGATCGTTGGAGGTAGCGGAGTCATTGTCGATTTTTTCTTTACCTGGCTTTTTAAAGAAAAGGTAAAAATACAGAAATACCTGGCAAATGCCATTGGGTTTACCATTGCTGCAAGCACCAACTGGGTTTTTAACCGTGTATGGACCTTTCATAGCCAAAACCCCGAAATGCTGCGGGAATATTCCGAGTTTCTGATTATATCTTTAATTGGGTTGGGAATCAACAGTGCGGTGCTATGGTTCCTTACCGAAAGAATAAAACTGAACTTTTATGTAGCTAAATTAGGCGCCATTGGGGTGACCACCATCTGGAACTTTTTTGCCAATTACCTTTACACCTTTGCTTAATCCTGTTTTTATTCCAAGACAATACCGGGCATTGCCATTTTTTTATTGCCTGATAAACCTGCTTGTTGCTATCTGGTTTTGGTTGATAACCCGCACGTAATAAACCCCCGGCAATAAACCGGAAACAGGTAATGTGACAGATTTGGTATCTTTTTGATAGCGGTCCGATAGAATCAACCTCCCCAGGTTATCCAAAATATCCACCTGTTCCATATCAATAATACCGTTTTCAATGGTAATTTCACTACTTGCAGGGTTTGGGAAGATTACCAAAGCATTTTCAACTTCCGGGCCGGAACCTACTGAGGCATAACGCCCGATTTCCATGGCTATTAAGTGCGAAAGTTTGATATTCCATGAAAAGTCAGGGTCGGAATAGGGGTACCAGTTGTTTTCATAATTTAATTCCCAGCCGGTATTTTCCTCCGATTCTTCAACAGTCATGATTGCCACGGTATCTCCATCGTATTGAGGCAATACAATAGATAAATAGATGGAACTGTTTACTTCCACAGGTGGGTCAAAATTAAAATAGACATAGTTTTTATCGGCCTTTTCTTTTATCTCGCCGAGTGTAACATAAGCGGAACCCAATACGGTTGAGGGAATCCCAAAATTGTCTTTTAATACCTGCATCTCAACCAGTTCATTGTCACGGCCCGATGCATATCCAAAGGCTACATAAGCCCCGGTAACCACATCGAGCGGTGAGAATTCCTGCTTGTTGTAAAATTCGGCTTTTGCCCGGTCCTGATAAATGTTGTTTCCGGCCAGGTACCCACCTTCATTGGCTTTATAAAAAGCAAGCATTTGTCCCTCTTTCCAATGGACAATGGAGGTTAAATCGGTAATTTCGCGGTTATTGTAAAGTGGATCGTAGCCATCGAGAAATTCAATGCCCGATTGATCGGGATCGAGCCAATGACGCAGTTGCATGCTGTCACCGCTGTATTTATCGTAAGCCACACTCACCATCTGAAAATAATCGTTCACCGGGAGATCGCAATCGGCATCGCCGCCTGTCAGTGTCCCTACAATACGTTTACTGGCATCAAACAAGGGGCTACCAGAGGAACCCCCTTCGGTGGTACCCAAATCCCATTGGAGAACCTTTAGAAAGGATTGCGGATCGTAGCCGTAGCCTACATAGGAGTCTTTTTCCAGAGCATTGTTTTCAACCGATATTTTTTTAACATCGCCCCACGGGTGGTGGATGCAGGTTGCCGCCGGTGGTATGTTCGGACGGCTGTCCCAACCGGCAAAGTAAGGCTGGTAGGAGAGGGGCACGGTCTCTTTGAGCCGGAGCAGGGTAAAATCGAGATAACCCAATACCTCGGCATCAATATTTTTTGTGGCCACCAAATCGGCCCCCGACAGCGATTTGCTTACCGAACCATCGGTACCATTGCATCCGGGGCTTTCGTAATTGAAAACAAACACCGTTTTTTGAGCGGTACTTTGGGTAGATACGCAATGGTTGGCCGATAAAATATAAGGGGTTTGGTCTTCCAAAGTATTATTCACTAACGCACCGGTACACAATTGGCTGCCGTTTGATACCATCCGGCAAACGGCTCTTTTTTGAACCTGCCAGTCATCCCCGGCATCGCAGTTGATGTCCACATTGCAATCGCCCGAGGCGCCAAACTGGCCATCTTTATTCCCAAAAACCCCCAGGTAATCATGCCCTACCGATTCAATGACCAGTTCGCCGTGGAATCCGGCTTCGGCGGGTTCAAAATATTCTATAATCAATTCATTGCCAGCCACGGGTGAGGTAGCCAGGCCCAACCAATCTGAAATGTTTTTATAGGTAAATGCCCCAATCACCTGGGTGTGCTCTGCGTTGTATATAAATACACTTGCCCCTTCGGGAATCAGAAAATAACTGAAGATAACATTCAGGCTATAGGCACCTTCCGATTTGATGTGTAGCTGCCAAAGTTTGTCGCCGTTTGGTAAGCCGGACCATTCACCCGATGTATCCATACCTGCATTCACCCTGAATACTTCGGCAAAAGTCAATGGCAGTTCTTTGCCGGTTTTGGTTTCCCGGCTTGCTTGTGTGATGGCACTTCTCCCGGGCAATACCAATGCTTTTTCAGGTGAATATGCAATATTGTTTTGCCAGGAATAGGGGATACCCCCTTCGCTTTTTTGGCTGAATAAAGGTATTGCGGAAAGAATGACACAAAACGTGATGACGATTTTTGGGTACATACCGATTCATTTCAGATTCCTACAAAAATGGCAATTTATTTTCTTTTTGCAGGGCTCTTAGTCAAATAATCAATACTGACCGGTAAAAATAATTTTAAAACCAGTAATGTCTTAATATATCCCGTATGGGACTTGCTGAAACGATGGGTAACTTTTATTTCTACCAATATTTTGCCCCTCCGGGACAATCCGCCTTGCGGATTAAATATTGGTAGATAATTAGTTACATTATCAATTACAGAGGTAAGTAGTTAGGGAATCAATGTCGTTTAGTTAAGGTTTTTCACCCTCCGCCCTTCGGGCATCACGCTATGGCATGGACTAACAATACTGCTACGGAGGAAGTATCCCCCTTGGGGGGATTATAGGGGGGAATCGCTAACTAAATGACATTGAATAGAAAATAGGGAATGAGGGTAAAAAAACATGAGATTTCATGGAAAAACCTTATTTACTTGCTTAAGCTTTGTAGTAAATGGGAAAGTATAAAATAACCTTATTATTGTGGCAAAAACAGGCAGTGAACAAAGTAATAAATTAATCTATTTTGCCAGTCATTATACACATGTAATAGCAGTAAACAATAAAAAAATGCGCAACCCCTTGGATATATTGATGAATAAAATTAATTTGGAAACCAGAACAAAAAAAACAGTTGTAAAAACCGATATATACTGAATAGAAGAGGGGAGGTAGGTTATAGGGATGTTACCTGCAAGGTTGAAAAAAGGAAAAACAGACTGATATTAAAGAAGATAACTAAACCAAATTTGAGAATGACTGCTTCAATGAAGATTTTGTTTTGCCCTCCCGCTTCTGCCCTTCGGAACAGTTTGGGAAACCCACGCACATTGCACACATTTGCAAATCACACAGGCTCACCCGCAAACCAAAATTTGCAAAAGAGTGCAATTTCCCTACCTTCAACCTTCATTCAAATAGTTGAGTTATGAATAAAAGACTTTTTGCAATTGGAGATATTCACGGATGTTTCGATTTGTTAAAAGAATTGGTAGAAAACAAAATCCAGCTTCAAAAAGATGACAAACTTATTCTGCTTGGTGACTACATTGACAGAGGAGATAAAAGCAAAGAAGTTGTTGATTTTATCATCGAGTTGTCGGAAAATGGGTATGATATTATTCCACTCATGGGAAATCATGAAGCCATGCTGCTTGATGCTTTTGAAAACGAAAAAGATATTTCAAAATGGATTCAAAATGGTGGAAATGAAACATTAAAAAGTTTTGAAATTGATTCGTTGAAAGATATTGAATCCAAATACATTGAGTTCATTAAAGGTTTGAGATATTATTACGCATTCAAAGACTATCTTTTTGTTCATGCCGGATTCAATGATAATGTACTAAATCCATTTACCGATTATTATTCAATGCTATGGAAATGTAAGGAAACTTACACAAATCCGTTATTATCAGAGAAAACGATTATTCATGGTCATAATCCTGTAAGAGTTGCAATATGTGAAGAAAGAGTTCTTGCTAAACATCGTGTAATTAATATTGATACTGGCTGTGTATATGAAGATAGTGAAGGTTATGGAAGGCTTACTGCTTATGATTGTAATCGTCAAAGAATACTTTTTGTTTGAATTGATTTTATAGATATATTTGCAATTCGCGAATCGCGAATTAATGATGATAATTATGAAGAAGCATAATGGAATGCGTCCACAAGATATTGTTGTTCTATTGAAAATTATTTCAATAAGAGATAATAAGTGGCGTAATATTGATATTGCAAATGCTATTGGGATAAGCCCTTCTGAAGTTTCTGAAGCACTTAACAGATGTAAGATTGCAAAGCTTATTGATAGTAAAAAGAGAAAAGTTAATATCAATTCTTTTACTGAGTTCCTTGTTTACGGGTTAAAATATGTTTTTCCGATTGAACCGGGAGCTATTGTTAAAGGAATTCCTACTGCTCATTCTGCTTCACCAATAAAAGAACATATTTCATCTGATACTGATGTTTATGTTTGGGCTAATGCTAAAGGTACTCATAGAGGTCAAGCCATTGAACCACTATATAAAACCCTGCCCCAAATAGTACAAGAGGACAAATTATTCTACGAGCTACTAACCATTGTTGACACCATTCGGGTAGGGCGTGTTAGGGAAATACAAATTGCCATCGATGAATTAAATAAACGCCTGAAAAATGCCTAGTACAAATATTATAATGCTGCAAACTGTTGCTAATGGTTTAGGGGAACTAAAAGATGAAATGGTTTTTGTAGGTGGTGCGGTTGCTGAACTTTACGCAGATAATCAGGCAGCTTCGGAAATCAGACCAACACTTGATGTGGATTGTGTAATTGAAATTCGTTCGAGACTCCAATTTGCAAAAATGGAAGAAAACCTGAGAGCCAGAGGATTTAAAAATGACACATCAACTGGTGCACCTATTTGTAGATGGATTTACAAAGACATTAAAGTTGATGTTATGCCAACTGATTCCGATGTTCTTGGGTTTAGTAACCGATGGTACGAAGAAGGAATTGGAACTAAAGTACAAAAAGCCCTTCATGATGGAACTGAAATTTTTGTATTTCCAGCCGAATATTACTTGGCTGCAAAATTTGAAGCACACAATTCCCGGGGAGGAAATGATTTACGGCAAAGTCACGATTTTGAAGATATCATTTACATTTTAGATAATTGCTCTGACATAGTAGAACATATCAGTGCCTCAAATCCAAGTGTAAAAGAATATTTAAAAAGCGAATGCCAGAAACTTTTAGATAACCCAAACATCACAGAAGGAATTGAAAGTGCTTTGCCTTATGGTTCGGGAGATGAAGGAACGGATATAATTATTGAGTTAATTCAAAACATTGCCAATATTGCAAGTGAATAAAAATTTATAACACGATAAAATGCTAAATACTGAATTAAAAAGTAATATAAACAAGCTTTGGGATAAGTTTTGGTCTAGAGGTCTTTCAAATCCTATGGATTCCATTGAACAGATTTCATATCTTCTTTTCATTCGTAGGCTAGAGGAAATGGATAATGAGAAGCTTGAAAATTCTAAGTCCTCAAATGAAAAGTACATATCGATATTTGATGGCGATTACAAATTTGTGTCGAGAGAACGATCTGGAGGGAAAAGCGAGGTAATCAAAAAAGCGGACTTTAAATGAGCAATAAATGGAAAGATAGACTATTGTCTTCGAGCATACCTTTGGAATATGAGGTTGGAAGGATTCTAAAAGAAGAGAATTACTATGTTGATTTTGACTTTACATACCAAAGATTAGACGATAAAGAAGAGAAAGAATTTTCTATTGATTTATCTGCAATGGGATTTTCTCCATTTAATGATTCAAATAAATGCGATTTAGAAATAGAGTTATTGATTGAGTGTAAATACCGAAATCCGGATGTAAAATGGGCTTTCTTACCAAATTTATTACATGATGATGAAATTGAAAGCGGAGGACGACGAATTATTCACTTCATTGACGAATTTTCTGAATTCAGACTTAATAATACATGGGATAAATCTTTTAAAATTAAAGATATAAGCAATAAGGGTGTTGAAATAAATATTTCTAATGGAGAGGTTCATGATACTGGAATTCATCATGGAGTGAGCCAGTTGATTTTTGCAATGCCAGTTGTATTGGCAAGAATGATAGGCAATAGTCTTGAAAATTCTCTTGAGGATGTTCAACCTTATGCATATTGCCCAATACTTGTAACAACTGCGGATTTAAAGATACTTAATAAGGATTTTTCTATTGAGGCCGTAAAAAGTGCAGAGACACTGGAGAATATTTCTAGAGATGTTCCATTTTTGATTTTTAGGACTGATTTATATCCAAGTTTTGAAAAACATTGTAAAAATCTATTTAAGGATTTCCCGGAAGAGGATACGGTGGAGAGATTTGAATATTACAATGATTTGCAATCATTGATGATTACTAGTATTGATGGGGTTAAAAATGAAGATACCAGCTTAAGATTTTATAAAACAGAACAATTAATGAATTCTTTGAAGCGTGGAAAAGGTCATTCCTATTTTGATGAGATTATAATTTGTAACTTAAATTTTCTCCCTGAGCTAATATCGTCAATTTCGAAATCTATTGATAATATTGGAAAGAAAATGGATAAAATAAATAAAGGCAGCAGCGCGGTATAAGGCATGGCGGGTTCACAGCGATTCGACAAGTCGAATCTTTTTTGTACCTTTCGTGTCGGTTTGAAAGTTTTGAGGTATGAAATCCCCAACGTTTCATAGTGTGCCGAGAAGCAGAACATCGGCAAAACATGGTTCTGCATGCTGTAATCGTGATGATGGAATCCTTCATTAGGAGAGTGAACCATCGGTGTCGTCTTTCAGGAGGGGGCATCAACTAAGCGTAAGCGATTTCATGACCGAAGGGAATAAACCACCTAAAGGTGCTTAGGTTAAGGGTTCCCGATGAATCGGGACAGGCCGAGAAGTTGCCACATCCTGTCAAAAGCCACGGAGTATGAACTTAGCCGCAGGCGATCTCACGACTAAACGGAGTAAACGGGGTTATTAGTATAGCGGTTACCTGACTATTGGCTATACGGCAGGCGTCTTACAAAAGGCAAGAACTTTATCCGGGCACGGCTATGGAACTTGAGAATCCCGATAATTAATCGGGAGGCAGACTAACCCGTAGTAGTGCTGATGCAACTGTAATGGAAGCGGAGCGAAGGGGTTAGCTAATTTCGGACTACATTTTGCCAACTCGAAAGAGTATGAGCTTATATTTGTTGTAAGAATTAGAAGAGCCGTATGACGGGAGGCTATCACAGCCTGTCCCGATTTTTTTTTCATCGGGATACGGTTCTGTGAGAGGCTTGGGATGAAATTCCCCTTGCCTACCCGGTTACGTAACGTTAGCGGTCGTTGTAGGATGCCCCACCAGACTGACAATTCCGACCTTAATTTTGACTTCCTGAAAAAAATCAGAAAAAATTTGCGAAACCGAAAAGTTGCACATATATTTGCAACCAAATAATTGCATAATGGAAATCAGACGAGATATTTTTCAGGCAATAGCTGACCCGACAAGACGGGCGATTATCACGCTTATCGCATTGCAAGCAATGACACCAAACGCAATTGCCGAACACTTTAACACGACACGACAAGCGGTTTCCAAACATTTACGCATTTTGACAGAGTGCGAATTGGTAACGCAAAAACAACAAGGACGTGAAATCTATTATCAACTTGAAATTGACAAAATGAAAGAAATTGACAAATGGCTGAACCAATTCAGGAAAATTTGGGAAGCACGTTTCAATCAACTTGACGAAGTATTGTTAACAATTAAAAACAAGAAAAAATGAACAGGAATTTATTATTTGACTTCACAGTCAACAAAGAAAACAACACGGTAAACATAAAACGTGAATTTAACGCAGGCCGTGAATTGGTATGGGAAGCGTGGACAAATCCCGAAATTCTTGACCAATGGTGGGCCCCAAAACCGTTGCAATCCAAAACAAAAATTATGGACTTCAAAGTTGGAGGACGTAGATTTTACGCAATGGTATGGCCCGAAGGACAAGAGCATTGGGGTGTTCAGAAATTCACTTTAATTGACCCTAAAACCGATTTGGGTTGGTTGTCGTCATTTACCGACAAAGACGAAAACATTAACGAAGCTCTTCCAACTTCACAATGGGAATTGAATTTCAGCGAACAAAACGGAACAACAACAGTAGATATAATGATAAAACACAAAACACTTGCCGACATTGAAATGCACATTCAAATGGGCTTCAAAGAAGGATTTACAATGACCTTAAATGAACTTGACACATTATTATCAACGCTAAAAAAATGAAAAAGGAAACATTGAAAAGTATCGGGGCTGTTATTGCAGGATTTGCAGCATTGGCAATTTTATCAACGATAACGGACAGCATTTTGCAAAAAGCAGGCATTATGAAAACAGAACCATTTGACGAAAATCCTGTTTGGTTAATTGCAATAATTGTTGCGTATAGAACGATTTTCAACACGCTCGGTTGTTATCTGACTGCACGCCTTGCACCCAGCAAACCAATGAAGCACGCCATTATTCTTGGAATAATCGGTTTTGTTTTAACAATTGTGGGAATGATTGTGATGTGGCACCTTCCGCCACATTGGTATCCTATTTCACTTGTGGTATTAACATTGCCTGCTGCATGGCTTGGTGGAAAAATATTTTTATTAAAAACTAAATAGTCAATGGCAAAAAAAGAAACCAACTTAACGTTAGGTATTTCCGAACCTCAAAAGGTTAATGAGTATATGGATAGCTTAAAACATCCTTTGCTTGACCTTGCTCAATACTTGCGAACTTATATTTTGGGTATAGACAAAAATATTGGAGAAGGAATTTATTGGAATGTGCCGACATTTTTTTTTACTGGTAAAATGAAACCGTTTGATTCCAAAGAATACAAAAGATTTATTGTTAATTTCAACTTCTATAAACAAGACACATTACGAATTATTTTTTTGAGAGGTGCAGACGCAACAGACCCAACTGGACTTCTTGAAGGCGACTATAAGGACGGTAGACGAGTTTCATCATTTAAAAGTATTGAGGAATTGAAAAAAAAGGAAAAAGAATTGAAAATCATTATAAAACAGTTGCTGGCATTAATGGACAAATGATAATAGGGAAATAACAAAGAACCGCTATTAAAGAGATAAATAGATGAAGATATGTTAAACAAAAAGAATTATAAAAGCGGACAAAAAGTCTACGAACTAAATGGAAACAAACTGACTTACTTTTTCAAAAACGGGAAAATTAAAGCAGAAGGACTTTTTGAGAACAACCTAATGGATGGTGAATGGCGTTTTTATCGGGAAACAGGGCAACTTTGGCAAATCGGAAATTTTAGTGGTGGAAAGAAAAATGGGGTCTTTGTTAGATATGACAGGAATAATAATATTGAATATCAGGAAAGTTTTGAAAATGATGTGGTCGTAAAACGCAAATAATATGCCGTCACCAAAAAAAGTAAAGGCTAAAAAGTCGGAAATATTTGATGGTGTTACAATTAAATATCACGCTAACGGAAAAACTATTTGGTCTAAAGGGGAAATTATTGACGGAAAACCAGAAGGTTATTGGGAGTGGTTTCGGATTGACGGAACGATTAAGCGTTCGGGTAATTTTATAAATGGAGAACCTGTTGGAGAATGGACAACTTATGATGAAGAAGGTAAGGTTTATAAATTGACAAAGAAGTGAAACATAAATAACAACGAACCGCTAACAAAGGCAATTTGCAATAAGGGTTTCGGTGGTAATTCAAGCTTTCTTCCCCGCTCCAACTTTAGTACTGGCGGACAGGAAAGTAGCCCGCAATTCCTTATTGCATATAGCCTAAGCCGTTTGTGATTATTGGAGAAAGAATCTTACGAAAACTGACAATTGATTAAACAAAAATAGTATGAGAAAACTAATTGCTGCAATCAATATGACACTTGATGGGTTTTGCGACCATACGGCAGGGTTGCCTGATGAAGAAATACATCAACATTATACGGAATTATTGGGTCAAGGAGACGCCATCTTATATGGCAGAACTACATATCAGCTTATGGAATTTTGGCGAACATTTTTAGAAAATCCTTCAGAAGAAAAATCAATGAATGACTTTGCCATAGCTATTGACAATATTCCAAAGATTGTTTTTTCCCATACCCTGAACAATGTTGAATGGAAAAGTGCAACCATAGCAAATCGTGATTTAAAAGAAACTGTTTTAGAACTCAAGCAATCCCGCCATGGCGGGAGTAAAGATATTTTTGTTGGTAGTCGTAGTTTAATTATACAACTAATGAAACTTAACTTGATTGACGAATTCCAACTTTGCATACATCCGGTTGTTGCGGGAAACGGTTTGCCATTATTTGAAAACATAAACGACAGGATTATTTTTAAACTCGTTAAGACTAAAACCTTTAATGTTGGAGCGGTAATTCTGTATTATGAACCGAGAAACGAATGACAAAGAAAAAACAACGAACTGCCAATTCCAGGAATTTTCTTTCAATCCTTCGCCAGCAACAAAGGAACACTCATCATAAACAGTTAATGTGTTTGTCCCATTTAAAATGCATCCATTTTATTATCTTTGGGTATCAGTGTGATTGGAATTGAATCAATTCTTCAACCTGGTTTACCGGTAAGGGGTTCAAATTTAAGGTTAATACGATGGCTTATAACGAAAATCTGGCGATACGAATCAGGGAACGACTTTTTGAACTCCCTAACATCGAAGAAAAGCAGATGATGGGAGGGTTGGTGTTTATGGTTAACAACAAAATGTGTGTGGGCATCATTAAAGATGAATTAATGTGCCGCATCGATCCGGCCCGTCACGAAACGGAAGTGGAGAAAAACGGATGCCGTACCATGGATTTTACCCATCGGCCCATGAAAGGGTACATCCTGATTGAGGATGCAGGCATGCGATCGAAAAAGGAATTTGACTATTGGATTGACCTGGCGTTGGAATTCAATAAACGAGCGAAAGCATCGAAGAAAAAAAAGTGAAACTACGGGAAGTAAAATAATGAAGAAAACCCAGTACAAATTTGATTATAAGGAGAAAAATGGAATTATTAGACAAAAATAATTATGGCCGATTGGTTGATCGTTTAAAACAAGTCAAGATTAACAATTTATTTGCTCGTTCAGTGATTGAAAAGAAAATATCGGGAAAAGTATTCGTTGATAACATCGAAAATCCAAAAACATTTTATGTTGTTCATCCATACGGCATGTCGTTGTTATTTGGTGATTCACAGAATCCTAATTTTAATAACAAATTTCTGGATTATTCTTTGAATTTAAACAAGATGCGAGACAGACATGAATGGATGCAAGCTTATCCGGGTGATTGGCATAAGGTTCTTTCTGAACTTTATTGTAACTGTATGATAAAGTCAGAAGAAAATAAAGAGAATACGGAAACCGGAATAATTGAGCTTAATACAAGGATTAATTTTAAATTTAATCGGGAAAAATATATTGTAAATAAGAGCATGATTTTACCACAGGATTGTGAAATTGTGCAGACTGATAAAAAAACATATGAAGAAATGACAGGCAGCGTAATACCATCTTATTTTTGGGATTCTGCGGATGATTTTATTAAAAATGGTGTTGGGTTCAGTTTATTTTGCAATAAAAAACTGGCAACAACCGCATATTCTGCATTCGTTTATGATGACAAATTAGAATTAGGTATTGAGACAATCCCCGAATTTCGTGGGAAAGGATTTGCTCAATTGACCTGTTCCGCATTGATAGATTATTGCATTGAGCAAGATTATGAACCTGTGTGGGCGTGTAGATTAGAAAACATAGGTTCGTATAGATTAGCGGAAAAACTTGGATTTGAAGTTTATAGCGAGATACCGTATTATAGACTAAGTAAATAAAATGACAAATGTGCAGTGCCCAACAACGGGTCATAAAACATGCCGGTTTCAGTGGTTTCCGAAAGTTTGTAGCTCGTAAAAACAATCGGTGTAAACTGATAGGAAATTGTCCGTATTCCCGCACGACACAATATCGCCGACCGTTATGGGCAAGCTGTGTGCGTGGCAACTTTGATAAGTTAAATTCAATCGTATTAATTATCTTTGATTAAAATTTCGCGATGAGAGTTAATAAGAAAACTGTATTAAAGGATTTAAGTTATCTGCTAAGAGCAAGATTTTCAGATAATTTAAAAGATATTGTGCTTTTTGGATCTCAGGCTTATGGTAAAGCTCATAAGGATTCTGATTATGATATTTTAGTGATTTTAAAACAAAAGGCTGACTGGAAAACTGAAAGGGAAATTTCTGATATATGTTACGAGATCGATTTAAAATATAACATAATCACAGATACTCATATTATTGGAGAGCCTGAATTGACTACATTGCGCGGAAAACAGCCAATTTATGTTAATGCAATTTCAAATGGATTACACGCATGATTGATGAAAAAGATAGGGATTCTTTGGTTAAATACCGCTTACAACAAGCTAATGATACAATTGAATTAGCCCGGTTCCTTTTGTCCAGTAATAAATTGGTGATTGCAGTTAATCGTATCTATTACGGAATGTATTATGCTTTGACAGCTTTGGCATTGGAAAATAAATTTGAGACATCGAAGCATGCACAATTAATTGGCTGGTTCAATAAAGAGTTTATAGCTTCAAAAAGATTGGATTCAAAATTCGGGAAAATTTTACGTAATGCTTTTCAAAATCGGACAAAGGGAGATTATGATGCATTTATTGATTTTTCTAAGGCAGAAGTCGAATTAATGTTAGATGAAATGGTCTTATTTATTGATGAAATTAAGAAAGTATTAAATAAATAGCCTGCCCGTAACAACAGTTGGCCCATACCCAAAGTGGGTTTAGCCTCGCTGAGCCCCCTTCGGTAGATTCAAAGGGTTTGCAAGGTGCAGCATCCGTTGATAGGTTTTCATCGGGGCGGCAAAGACACCGCCACGCAGTCCCGCTCTGGACATGAGTGCGGAATGTTGTATGCAACCTTGAAAACACGATATTTTATTAACAATTAAATTAAAAGAGATTATGAGAGGATTTATAATTAAGACTCAAGACAATAAAATTATTCGTTTTAAATTCTACCTTGAAGAAGCACCCGTAACTAGCAATGCATTTGCAAAGTTGCTCCCGTTTACAAGAATGTTTTTTCATGCCAGGGTCTCGGGGCAAGAAATCTGGATAGACAATACTCCACAACTTGACATAATACAAGAAAACGCATCAGTTTTTACTGAACCGGGTGAAGTTGTATTTGGGCCACTAAAACCAAAGAGAACCAAGACATCAAATTGCATGGGAATTTATTATGGTGAAGGCAAAGGGCTTGATTGTTGTAATATTTTTGCAAAGGTTTTTGAAGAAGACATGAATTTATTAAAAATGCTTGGTGATAATATTTGGAAGTTCGGAGCCCAAGAGTTGACATTTGAAAAGCTTGATTAATTTGTTAATAGCTAAACACAACATAAAATATTAATAATAAGAGAAAAAGCAGAATTTTAAAAGAGGCAAACATGAAACTATTGACAATTTTAATATTATTTATTTCAACATTCGTTTTCGGTCAAACAAATTTTCAAAAAGACTTTTCTGAATTTTGGACAGATGTAAAGGACAACCATGCCTATCTTGAGATTCAGGGGATTGATTGGGATAAAGTCAAAGAAATATATCGACCAATGGCAGATACAATTCAAAACCGGGATGAATTTATCAAGCTTCTCGAGACCATTATTAATGAGTTACACAACGGACACATATCATTAAATACAAATCTAAACTCATCAAACAAAATCATACCATCGGGGTCCGATATTTTTGTTCAAAGGAAAGACAATGGTTATTTCATCACTGATATCCGGAAAAATTATCCTTCCGAACTGAGCGGGCTAAAACCTGGATTACAAGTAGTTAAATTCAACGAAGAAAAAATAGACAGTATTCTTCCCAATTTCCTTCCCAAGTTTACCAGTTTTTACAACGATGATATGTATGAGTATGCACTAAATATGATGTTTGCAGGAACTCATGATAAAAAGAGGGTAATTACAGTATTAGAAAAAGGGGTTGAAAAAGATTACTTTCCTGATGAATTCAAAATGTCCAATCAATCGTTAAATTTGCTTGAATTTAAAACAATTAAAAGCAATACCGGATACATAAAAATAAATAATTCATTATTTGACAATGATCTGATTTTGGCATTCGATGCAGCAATTGACAGTTTACATAATACTTCCAGATTAATCATAGATTTAACAGAAACCCCAAGTGGCGGAAATTCTGCCGTTGCACGGGCAATAATGGGCAGGTTCGTGGAAAAAGAGATGCCCTATCAAAAGCATGAAGCTTTTGAAACCAAGTATAAAATTAAACGCAGCTGGATTGAATATGTAAGCCCCCGAGAATCAATTTATAGTAAGGAAGTTATTATAATGGTCGGGCACTGGACAGGGAGTATGGGAGAGGGAATCGCCATAGGCTTCGATGCCATCGGGAGTACAAAAGTTATCGGTACAAAAATGGCAGGATTACTTGGAGCAATTGAGGGATTTAAATTGCCACAAACAAATATTGGATTTCAAATCCCAACCGAAAGATTGTATCATATAAATGGAACACCACGAGAGGGTTATCGACCAAAACACATAGAAGATAATATTTATAAGACATGGGAAAAGGTTAACGAACTGATTAATGTGAATAAATAATAATTTATTACGGGTAATAATATAGCTATTTTTATAAAATTGCATGCGTATTACTCACTGGCAAGGTCCTTATCGGGTGATATTTGCCGTGGCTATGCACTCCCGTGCTGGGCATGGGAGTTGTTGGCAGCAAACGGTGAACGTGGAGACAATTCTATAGATTTGATTAAAATCAAAATATTGAAATATGGCAACAATTTTAAAATCTGACCAAAGGAAATTTCAAGAGAGTCCGAATAAGATTGATAATTACAGGATATTTACAGATGTTTCAAGAATTAATAAAGGAGTAAATCCTGAAAACCTGAACTTTGATTTAAGACAGTTAAATCCGGACCAATATTCTGCTCCATTTCATTTTCATAGGTACGCAGAAGAACTATTTTTGATAATTTCTGGCTCTGCTACTTTGAGAACCCCCAATGGATTAGAAATTGTAAATTGTGGGGATTTGATATTTTTTGAAAAGGGGGAAACAGGTGCACACCAACTTTATAATCACACAACGGAGCCATGTGTTTACATAGATGTTAGAACTTATATTGGATACGATGTGGTTGAATACCCTGATTCTGACAAAATTTTGATTGCTCCGTCATTTGAGATTTTCAATAAAGGTTCGCAGGTAAGCTATTTCGATGGCGAGACGAAAATAAAAGATAAGTGGAAAGAAATTGAAAATAACGACAAATAACACCAGCCGCCAGTATGGTATAGTGCATGCGGGTTTCATCGGTTTACGAGCGTTCGTAGCTCGTAAAAAAGTCGGCGTAAACTGTTAGGGAACCGGTATCTAATCCCGCACAGGGCATAGGCGACATTGCCTGCAAGGGTAATAAAACAATCAATTATGGGAAAGATTAAATTAATTGCTTTGATTTTCTTTTTTTTCTTGATAAAATTTTTAATTGCACAAACCACGATTCAGTTTGCAGGAATTAATTGGAATATCAGGAGTGGTACAGGTGGTCCAGGCCCAAATAATTGGTCGAATAGCTCTAATAGCGTTTGGGTTGACGCGAACGGCTATTTACATTTAAAAATACGAAAAGCCGGAAGCTCTTGGTACTGTGCTGAAATTTATGCGCAGCAGTCATTTGGTTATGGCGGATACAGGTTTTACGTTGCAAGTAATGTTGAAAATTATGATCCAAATATCGTTGTTGGGTTATTTACTTATGAAAACGATAATAGAGAAATAGATATTGAATTCTCAAGATGGGGCAATTCTTCAAATGTTGATGGATGGTTTACAGTACAACCCCCGCCATATAATAGCAGCAATCAGGAAAGTTTTCCGTTAAACTTATCCAGCGATTACTCTACACATAAATTTATATGGAATAGCAGTAATATTTTTTTTCAAAGCTACCATGGATATTCTGAATCTTTACCATCTTCAGATTCCTTGATTAACCAATGGACTTATACCGGAAATAACAATCCGCCAGCAGGAAATGAAAGGCTTCATATTAATTTTTGGCTTTATTCAGGGAATCCGCCAATAAATCAGCAAGAAGCTGAATTAATAATTAATGCTGTTTATGTTCCTTCAGGTTCGTTACAAGTGGCATTGTTGCCGGGTGAGGCTGTGGGTGCGGGTGCACAATGGAACGTTGATGACGGGATTTGGCAGAATAGCGGCACAACGGTGAATAATTTGGCAATTGGTCTGCATACAGTTAATTTCAAAAGCATTACTGGTTGGGCTGCACCGTTAAGCATTAATGTAACAATATATGAAAACCAGATTTCATACGGAAGTTATTTTTATTCGCCCACTGTTGGTATAGTAAATATCCAGAATAGAGATTTTAAAATCTATCCTGTACCCGCGAATGATAACCTAACTATTGAATCGGCTCAAAATGATATAATTAATAGCATTACAATTCTGGATGCATTAGGTCAAATAATATACTCGGGAATAATTAATAAATCAGAATTAAGATTAAATGTTTCTGATTATAAAGATGGGATTTACATAATTCATATCCATCTTTCAAATAAAAATTATGTAGCTCGATTTTGTATTATCAAGTAACATGCCCCAGATGGCAACATGTTGATATAAATGACATTTGGCCTGCATTACGGATTTTTCAAGTTGTGCAACTTATGAAATTTAATAACAGATTGAAATGGATGTATTTTGAATGCCAAACGGAGCTTATAGCCACCGTTGGTTAACATGTCGAAAAAAGAGAGAGTTATGATAAAAAGATTTGAAGTTAACATTGAACAAAATATTGTAGATGGCTTAAAATCAAGAGTAAAGAATACCAGGTGGCCAGACGAAATAGAAGGTTCCGATTGGACTTATGGTGCAAGTTTATCTTACATGAAAGAGCTGGCTGATTATTGGCTCAACGATTTTGATTGGAGAAAAACTGAAAAGGAAATAAATAAATATGAAAACTTCATTGCCAATATTGATGGGTACAAAGTTCATTTTCTTCATATAAAAGGCAAAGGAGAAGAGTCTATTCCTTTAATAATGACACATGGTTGGCCTGGCTCATTTCTTGAAATGATGAAATTAATACCCATTTTAACAGGGAACAGCAAACGCTCTTTTGATTTGGTAATACCATCAATGTTAGGGTTTGGATTTTCTCAAAAACTAAATCATACAGGATGCAATGTTTCCTTAATGGCCGATATATGGTTTAAGCTTATGCAGGAACTTGGATATGAAAAGTTTGGTGTACAAGGTGGTGACTTTGGGGCTGGGGTTTCAGCATTTATTTCCTTGAAATATCCTGATAATGTTATAGGGATGCACCTAAATTATATTCCTGGTAATTATCGCCCCGAATTGGCTGATGGAGAAATATTTACCAAAGAGGAAAGCGAGTTTATAAAAGCAGAGGATGAATGGTATTTTAGAGAGGGCGGGTATTCTCATCAACAAAAAACGAAACCACTTACTTTGGCTTATGGGCTCAATGATTCACCGATTGGCTTATGTGCCTGGATCATAGAAAAAATGTATGGATGGGCAGAATGTAGGGGGAATATCGGGAACGTCTTTACAAAAGATGAACTATTAGCTAATGTGATGCTTTATTGGGTTACTGAAACTATACATTCCTCAATCAGACTGTATAATGAAAATAGAAAATCCCCATTAATATTGGGAGGGAAATTATTTATTGATATTCCTGTTGGAATTGCACGATTTAAATTTGAAGAGCCATTTCCCCCACGAAAATATATTGAAAGAGGTTTTAACATCCAACACTGGACTGATTTTACTGAAGGGGGACACTTTCCTGCCATAGAAAAACCTGAATTACTTGTGGATGATATTTTTAGATTTTTCGGCAAAATTTATAAAAAAGGATAATGGCCGCAGCCTGTTATTCTCCCCCTAAAAAACGCACCTGAAGGTTCGTTCTAAAACCGTAGTCCCGTTTCCCGTCTCCGTTTTCCGATTTTCGTCGGAGGTTTGTTTTGATAGTGGGCTTTTTTTGTTAAATTTGTTTAAGTTGAATTACTTCCAAAACCTTTAATTAGGTAAACTTATGCGGATAATTTTTTCACTCCTTGTTTTAATCTCGTTATTTGTTGATGCAGGTTTTGCTCAAAATACCATGAAAATATATGTGCCAAAACTTTCAGCACCCTATTTTTTTTATGAGAATGAGAACGAGGTAAATGGGTTTGTACCTTCATTGCTTAATGAACTTTTACAAAACCCCCTGGAATTTGCAAAATACTCCGATTCCATTTTAAAAAAGGAAGCAGTAGATCAGTTGGGTTTTCTTTCTGAATCATCCGTTCCCAAAGGTTTCCGGTTTATTCCCGTCCCGCATATTATTAATTATTATGTGTTTGTACGCACCAATACGCCAATCCAATCACTATCCGATTTGTATCACAGCAAAATCATTGTACTTAAAAATGATCTGCCATACCGGGTTTTATATGGCAACAAAGCCTCTTTTATTTTAACCGTATCCTCTTATGAAAAGGTGATGGAGTTATTAGCATCAGGTATTAACGATTGTGCCATTGTTCCTTATTATGTGGGCTCGAAGATTGTTAAGGAAAAAAAATACAAGAACATTGACGTGATTGAAACACCCTTTGTATCGGAGCATTTTGGTGTTGTGGTACCTGAAACTCAAACCGGGCTAATCCAATCTGTTCAGGCAAATATTAAAAAAATGATTGAGAATAATCGGTTCAAGGAGCTAGAGAATACCTATTTCGATAGCATTCCCATTGTTAAGCCGGTGAAAATAGTTAGCCATATTTTTTTACTTGTTATTGTTGTTATACTGATTTTAGTAATTCTTGCTCTTTTTGTTTGGAATCGGTTGTTAATGAAAGAGGTCAGCCTTTCAACAAAAGAATATATTGAAGAACTCCAGAAGCAAAACATTACCCCCATTATCATCGATTTACAAAACCCATTTATTAAAAATATTCTCGAACAAAGTCCCATTTGGCTTTTTATTAATGATTCATACGGGAATTTTAAACTCACCAGCAACGATTTTCTTGAATATGCCCTTAAGCAAGATTCAATGCCAGATCCGTTGGCATTGAGCGATGTCTTTGACGGACACTTTACAGAATTATTAATCAGTTCCGATGAAAGGTTAATGAATCAACCAACGCAGATGGTCATCAACGAGGTTTCATTTACCATGAAGTCGGTCAATTACCAGAAATGGATGGTGAAATATCCCATTCGTTTAACAGGTAGTAACGAGTTGTTATTTATTACCTTATTGATAAACCCGGTCGTTGAAGGCGATTTGCATTTTAAATCGTTATCTACCGAATTGCTGTTCCGTTCCGTTGTTGATTCCCTTCCCGATTTGATATTTTATAAAAACAGGAAAAGCCAGTATCTTGGGGCAAATCGGGTATTCCTTGAGTTTACCGGAAAAACCTTAAATGAGATTGTAGGAAAATCTGATCTGGAAATTTTTGGCGCGGAGCGTGCCGAGAAATACCTTAAAACAGACCGGATTGTTTTTGATGAGGGCGTTATTTGGGAAGGTAGCGAATGGGATCAATGGCGAAACGGGGAACGTGTGAGGTTTGAAGATACAAAGATTCCTTTATTGGATCCCAAAGGAAATGTTTTTGGTTTGGTAGGAATATCGCACGATATTACACGGCATTTTATGGTTGAACAGGAGCTGGCACAGGCAAAAGAAAAAGCAGAAGAATCGGACCGGATAAAATCGACCTTTTTAGCAAACATGAGCCATGAAATCCGGACACCGATGAATTCCATCATTGGTTTCAGCGATTTGTTGGCCGATGCTGATTTGACTATCGACCAGAGGGTGGAGATTATTGACATGATACAGTCCAATGGATACACCCTGATTGATATTATTGATGATATTATTGACTTTTCGCGTATTGAATCAGGGCAGATACACTTAAAATTCAGCGATTTTAATCTTAACGAAGTAGTAAAAGATGCCTATTTATACTCATTGAGCAAACGGAACCAGTTAGGAAAAGAGCATCTGAACATTAGTTATACCATCGGCTCTATCGAAGATGAATATTTTATTATTACCGATCCTTACCGGCTGCGGCAAGTGTTTAAGAATTTATTTAACAGTACGTTGCGTTTCTCCACCGCGGAAAATGTTTTCTTTGGATACATTGTTCATGAAAACAGCATCTTCTTTTATTTGAAGAATGATAACAGCATTATTTCAGAAAGATTATTGACCAAACTGAAACAGGAAGACTCCCTGGTACAGATAAGTTTCTCTGAAATTGAGGAGTCTGTAGGTATTTCTTTGATTATTGCAAAAAATATCATTGAAATGTTGGGTGGCAAATTGTGGTCGGAGGAATTGGTCCCAGGAAGGCCGGATTATTACTTTAATATACCTTTAAAAAGGGCTGAGGTAAAGACAGCCTTTGTTCCCCAGGCTCCTATCTACGATACCCCTGACTGGGGAGGAAAAACCATTTTGATTGCTGAAGATGAGATAACCAATTACATTCTGCTGCAGGGCATTTTATCGAAAACCCATGCCAAAGTGCTAAGGGCCGAGAACGGTGCCGAAGCGGTTGCCATGTATCAATCGGATCCCCATATTGATTTAGTTTTAATGGATATACGGATGCCCGAGATGAATGGTATTGATGCATCAAAGAAGATACTGAATAGTTTTCCATTGGCCATAATTATTGCCCAAACCGCCTATGCCATGCCCGAAGATAAAGAACTGTATCTGAGCATTGGAATGAAAGCCGTTCTGGCAAAACCCATCGACCCGGGAGAGTTGTATTACCTTTGCAATAAATACTTGAAAATAAAAACATGATCTGCTTTTGTTCTGCATTTGCAGAATATTTCTAATTCAAAACTGAACTTAGGACAGAAGTAAAATGAAATAATTAGTCGCGGCTTCACTAAACCATGTGATGTAAATATATATCTTTAAAATAGCCACACTGCACAACTTGCAGTTTTAAGGTACTTTAAAAAAGAAAGGGCACTCCAAATATTGAGGAGCACCCTTTACAGTCACCGTCAGAAAATCATTATTGTTTCATCATTTTTTGCATGCTTTTACCGTTGCGGGTTTCAACTTCCATCAGGTAAACCCCGCGTTCCAGTTGGTTTATCGATACTTTTTGTTCCATACTTTCATTACAATAAAGGTTAATTACCGACTGGCCCGCCATATTTATAATCCTAATTCTTTGAATTTCACTGGTACAACTCACAAGAACCTGTTCTTGGGCCGGGTTTGGCGAAATTTGAGCCTGGATTTGTAACTGCTCATTCACATCGTCTGCCAAAAGGCTTATGGCAAATGAAGATGTAAAGAAGCCGTTAATTTCAGTTTCGTAGGAGACATATCCCTCTTTAGATGCTTTTACCACCATTTGTGTGGTAGGTGAGACATTTTGAAAAGTTACCTCACCATTGATATCGGTGGTAAGGGGCAATCCATCTAATTCAACCAAAGCACCATCAATCGTGCTGGTGCCGTCATCAACCCGGAATGTGATAGAGGTTAAATCTTTAACAGTGATCTGGTCGGCGCAGAAATAGGCGGGTGTGTTCATTCCCCAGTCTCCGTTATCGGTCGATGACAGTTCAAAAGTCAACAGGGAGTTGTTTTTAAGCGGGGTCAGGTCAACCCAAGCCCAATCACTGAGGATGTAATCCTGAACATTGTCAGAAAAACGGTAATCGGCCAAATAAAACTCAACCGTTCCGGTCAATTGGTTAGCAGTATTCCAGCCTTTAACGGTGAGCTTGAACCAATCCTCGTCGTTCCCTGTTTCGCCACCGAATTTTTTTGAATAGTCGTCGCCGTTTTTCATGCTCAATGCTGCATACGTGCTATTAGTAACAAACATCCCATACATATCTGCCGGTTTATCAAAGGTGATGGTATCGGCCACCATAATATACCCAATGGCGTAGTTTTCCGATTCCAAAGCCCCTTTGCCGGCAATGGAACTGTATTGATTTGCATAGCCAACCGTGGTGTTGTCAGTAACATTTGAATAAGCAAATCCGCTCCAAAAAAAATACTCGGCATTATACTGATTCTTAAAAGTGACAGGCCCACTGGTAAAGTTGCCACTGCCATCACTGCCATTCCAATAACTCTCAGGTTCAAGAGACAGATCGTCCATGGTGGCTACCAATTGAGCCTGAACATTTAAAGCTCCAAAAGCACCTGCAAACCACAACAATAAAGCATAATTTTTTTTCATAAAAAGTTGATTAATAAGTTAATAATTAAAAAATCAACCTTTACTTACGGATAAATGAATGAAGCTACCGATTTAAAGCAGCACCAAACGCTTTTTTTCCCGAAAGCTAAGGCATTGTGTTGCTCAGGCAGGTCTTCTGACTTACTCCCTTTTACCGGGCCTTCCCACCCCGAGTATCGGGGCAGTGGCAAAGGTATTCGATAAAAGTTTAAAGAGCTTACAGCAGCGGGTACTGTTGCCGAATTGCACGGCATTCCCTTTTCATCCTTCGGGTGTTGGCCTTCAGGAACCATTGCGGGGCAAATGTAATTCATTTCTGAATGGTTCCAAGCCCAGGTTCGTCATTTTTTTATCAACTTATTGTTAATTACATGCCCCTAATTGCATAAAACATTGCTTTGACTGTTGATACCCAGAGAACTAAAAACAGTATTTTATTCATTAAATTCAATGGTTTTTCTCTATTTTAGTTGCAAATAAACTTACTTATGGAAGAAAGAATTGAGAAGTTGCGGAAAGCGCTGAACCACCACAATTATCAATATTATGTATTATCGGCGCCTGAGATTTCCGATTTTGAATACGACACCCTGATGGCTGAGTTGATTCAACTGGAGAAGGAGCACCCCGTATTTTTTGACCCAAACTCCCCTTCACAAAGGGTTGGCAACGACAGCAACCAGAATTTCCTGCAAGTGAAACATAAATATCCTATGTTGTCGTTGGGGAATACTTACAATGAGGCAGATATCCGTGAATTCGATCAAAGAGTTTCCAAAGGGTTAAACGCCCCTTATCAATATGTCTGTGAACTGAAGTACGACGGGGCCTCCATTAGCCTGACTTACGAAAACGGCCGGTTAAAATATGCTTTAACCAGGGGTGACGGCGAACAAGGCGATGATGTCACCAATAATGTCCGGACCATTAAATCTATTCCGTTAACATTGGCGGGAACAGGTTTCCCCAAACAATTTGAAATCCGTGGCGAAGTTTTCCTTCCCCACAAAGGGTTCAAGCAATTAAATCAGGAACGTGATGAAGCCGGCGAAAACCTGTTTGCAAATCCGCGCAATGCCGCTTCGGGCTCCTTAAAAATTCAAAATTCGGCTTTGGTCGCTAAACGGCCTCTGGATTGCTATTTGTATTACCTCCTTGGAGAAGAACTGCCATCGGATTCCCATTTTGAAAACCTGCAATATGGCAAAGCCTGGGGGTTTAAAATCCCAGAGGAAAATAAAATCTGCAAAAACATTGATGAAGTATTTGCTTTTATTACCCGGTGGGATAAAGATAGGAAGGACCTGCCTTTTGATATTGATGGGATTGTTATAAAAGTGGATTCCATTTCGCAGCAACGTGAACTGGGATTTACAGCCAAATCGCCCCGGTGGGCCATTTCCTATAAGTTTAAGGCAGAACAGGCAGTTACCCGGCTAAAAGGTGTCGATTTTCAGGTAGGGCGGACCGGGGCCATTACCCCGGTAGCAAACCTGGAGCCGGTTTTTCTGGCAGGAACCACTGTGAAACGGGCCTCTTTACACAATGCCGACATTATATCTATGCTTGATTTGCATTTAAACGATATGGTTTTGGTGGAGAAAGGAGGGGAGATTATTCCTAAAATCGTAGGGGTGAAAACCGAAGGCAGGCTTCCGGAGTCAGAAAGAGTGCGGTTTATTTCACATTGTCCCGAATGTGCCACCGAATTGGTACGGAATGAGGGTGAAGCCGCTTATTACTGTCCGAATGAAAAAGGATGCCCAACTCAGATAAAAGGTAAGATTGTACATTTTATCAGCCGGAAAGCCATGAATATAGATAGTTTGGGGGAAGAGACCATTGAACTTCTTTATTCGAACCAATTAATTAAAAACGTGGCCGATTTGTATGGTTTGATCAAGGAACAATTGTTGCCATTGGAACGGATGGCAGATAAATCTGCATCGAACATTATCAACAGCATACAGCAATCTAAAAGTGTTCCTTTTGAACGGTTGCTGTTTGGTTTGGGTATCAGGCATGTGGGAGCAACGATGGCAAAAAACCTGGCCAAAGCTTTTGGTAACATGGAAGCGTTAGGGAGAGCTACTTACGAGGAGTTGATTCAAGTAGAAGAGATTGGCGATAAAATTGCCTCCAGTGTTTTGACCTACTTTTCTGATACCGAAAGTATCAATTTGTTGACAAAATTGAAGCATCATGGCTTGCAGTTTGAAATGGAGAAACAGGAACTGTTGTCAACAAAATTGGCCGGATTATCGATCATTGCCAGCGGAAAACTTCAACACTTTAGCCGTGAAGAAATTAAATCGGTAATAGAGGCTAACGGGGGTAAAGCAGTTTCATCCATCTCAAAGCTGACCGATTACTTATTGGCAGGCGAAAACATTGGCCCCAATAAACTCAAGAAGGCTACTGATTTAGGTATTCCCGTTATTACTGAAGAAGAATTTATAAAAATGCTTGGTTCTTAAGCTTTTTTTTTTATATTTGTTTCATTGGACATTTACTAAAGCAAAGTATTTATATGAAAGAAGTATTCAAAGAAATTGAAAACTACGAAGGTTATTATGTTTCCAATAGAGGGAGTGTAAAATACTTACGTAGATTGAAAAGTGGTAGGTTTTCTGAGAGAATTCTTACCATTGACCCGGACAAAGCTTGTGTAAGGATTTGTAGTACGGAAGGAAAGTATAGATCAGTAAAAGTAGCGGTTCTTGTTGCAAATGCATTTCTTTCTGTTCCGGGTAACGGAAGGCGCAGGGTCAGGCATAAGGACGGGAATGAGATGAATAATAATTACACCAATTTGGAATGGGAAGGCATCAACCGTGATGATGTGCGTGATATCCGAAGGATGCTGGAAGAAGGGTATTCTATGGGTGATGTTTCGCGGAAATATAACATTAATAGAACCCACGTCCGGAGGATTAAAGACAATCAGGTTTGGATACATGCGTAAACCCAAGTAATGACTATAAAAAAGGGCTGTTTTTCAAACTCAATGAAACAGCCCTTTTTTATAAATGTTATCCCATGCCTAGAATCTGGAATTTTTATCTTTAATTTTCGCCATAAGATTTGCACTAACTGGCACCAATGGCAACCGCAAACTATCTTCAATCATGTTTTTGCAATGTAAGTAGGCTTTAACTCCGGCAGGGTTTCCTTCCTCAAATAAGGTATGGATAATGTCGATAAGCCTGTAATGCAATACACGGGCCTGTTCAAAATCACCATTCAAACTTAACTGTACCAATTTTGAGAATTCCGATGGAAAAGCGTTGGCAACTACTGAAATAACGCCATCAAAGCCCAATGCAATCAAGGGAAGTGCAGTAGCATCATCCCCTGATAAAACTAAAAAACCGTTGGGTTTGTTCTTCACCAAATTCATAGCTTGTTCAAAATTGCCAGAAGCCTCCTTAATGGCAACAATATTTTTTTGATCCTTGGCTAACTTAATCGTGGTTTCAGCATTAATATTTACCGAGGTACGTCCGGGTACATTGTACAAAATAATCGGAAGGGCTGTGGCATTGGCCAATGATTTAAAATGCTGATACAATCCTTCTTGGTTGGGCTTGTTATAATAAGGGGCTACCGATAATACCCCGTTAACACCCGGTTTTTCAAGCTTCCGAACAATGTCAATGAGTTCACGGGTATTATTGCTACCACATCCAACTACCAAAGGAAGACGTTTGTTATTTACCTCAATGATAAAGTCAACAATTGCCTGTTTTTCATCAATAGAAAGTGTTGCTGCTTCGCTGGTGGTTCCGAGCGCTACTAAATAATTGGTCCCGCTTTTAACCTGGAAATTGATAAGTTTTTCTAACGCGCTAAAATCAACACTGCCATCGGCCCGAAAAGGTGTTATTAATGCTACACCGGTACCTTTAAATTGACTTAAATCTATCATTGGTAATCAGATTAATTAAATTGTGATAGGTAATGAATTACTTGGCTAAAATAATATTCGAGCCCCTTTTTCTGTTCAATATTTAGCATAAAGTCAAAAGGTCCGCTTTCTTCGAACCTGCCTACTTTAAATTTAGCTTTTGAAGCATACAGAAGGTGCTGCATCGGATAATAGGAAAAGCTTCCAATATCAATCAAGATGTCAAAAGTAGTATTTTGAAATTCAACGGCTGATGGATTATTTGGCCTCAGAACCCAATCCAACTCCTTGTCGTAAAAAAAGTTGCACGACTTTTCACTTAAGTAAAAATCGTTTGGTTTTTTTTCTGGAATGTATCCAAGTGCAAATGTGTTAATCCCTAAGCCAGTCAATTGTTTTAAAAACTTCTTGATTAGTTCCATTTCATTGGGATTTAAAACCACAAAGGTTACTCCAATGGTTTTAGCTTTGCTTAATGGACAAACCTGGACTTTTCTATTGGGTTGTTTCGACTCAGGAGTCAGAAACATCCTGCTCAAAGCCAATTTTATGGGATTATATTTCTTTTTTGATTCCATGCGCCTTGTTACTCAGCATTAATACCATGACATTGTTTGAATTTTTTTCCACTACCGCATGGGCAAGGATCGTTACGTCCCACTTTTTTTTCAACCCTCACCGGCTGAACTGCTTTTTTTTCCTCTTCGGGGCTTCCGCTTTCGCTGCGTGAGGTATTGAATTTGCTCATATCAAGTTTCCGGCGTTGTTCGGCCTGTTTAACCTGCTCAGGATCCTGCACCGGAATATTCCCTTTCATTAATATTGAAACCACATCTTTACTGACTTTTTCAACCATCGTTTTAAAAAGTTCGAATGACTCGAATTTGTAAATCAACAAAGGATCCTTCTGCTCATAGGTAGCATTCTGAACTGATTGTTTCAAGTCGTCCATTTCACGGAGATGCTCTTTCCATGCTTCGTCAATGGTCAATAAGCTTATGGATTTTTCAATGGATTTTACCAGATCTTTTCCTTCCGATTCGTAGGCTTTTTTAAGGTTGGTGACAATGTTATAGGTTTTATGGCCATCGGTAATCGGAATAACTATGTTGTCGTATATTTGGCCTTGTCGTTCGTACACATTCTTCACCACGGGGAAAACACGTTCCTGGATAGATTTCGATTTGCGTTTGTAAGCTTCCAATACAGTACGATACAATTGTTCCGATAATGGGCCTGCATCCTCCTTTCTAAACGTATCAATATCAAATGGCAGTTCAACCGATAAAATTCTGTAGGCTTCAAGTTGCAACCCTTCATAATCCTGATTTGATTGATACTCCATGAGCAAGTTTTCGCAAACATCCATCATGTTATTGACAATATCAACCTTCAAACGGTCACCAAAGAGCGCATGTCTTCTTCGTTTGTAAATAACTTCCCGTTGGTTGTTCATAACATCGTCATATTCCAACAACCGCTTACGGATACCAAAGTTGTTTTCTTCTACTTTTTTCTGGGCACGTTCAATCGATTTTGAAATCATGGAATGTTGAATCACTTCGCCTTCTTTCAAGCCCAGGCGATCCATCAAACCAGCAATCCGGTCTGAACCAAAAAGCCGCATCAGGTTATCATCTAATGCCACAAAAAATTGCGATGAACCGGGGTCACCTTGACGTCCCGAACGGCCACGCAACTGGCGGTCAACCCTTCGCGATTCGTGCCTTTCGGTACCCAAAATGGCCAAACCGCCGGCTTTTTTCACCTCTTCGGTCAGCTTAATGTCCGTTCCACGGCCTGCCATGTTTGTTGCAATGGTAACCGTGCCTGGTTTGCCCGCTTCGGCAACAATTTCCGCTTCACGTTGGTGTAACTTGGCATTCAGTACATTGTGTCGGATGCCTTTCATCTTCAACATCCGGCTTAATAATTCAGATACTTCAACCGAAGTTGTACCTACCAAAACAGGTCTTCCCTTGTTTACCAGGCTTACTGTTTCATCAATAACCGCGTTATATTTTTCACGGGTGGTTTTATAAACCAAATCCTCGTGGTCTTTTCTTGTTATCGGGCGGTTGGTAGGGATAACTACCACATCTAGTTTGTAGATATCCCAAAATTCACCGGCTTCAGTTTCGGCAGTACCGGTCATACCTGCAAGTTTGTGGTACATCCTGAAATAATTTTGCAAAGTGATGGTTGCAAAGGTTTGGGTGGCAGCTTCTACCTTTACATTCTCTTTGGCTTCAATGGCCTGATGCAGACCGTCGGAATAACGGCGCCCCTCCATAATACGGCCTGTTTGTTCATCAACAATTTTTACCTTGTTTTCAATCACCACGTATTCCACATCAATTTCGAACATGGCATAAGCTTTCAATAATTGATTGATGGTGTGAACCCTTTCCGATTTGATGGCGTAATCTTGAATCAACTGATCTTTCAAGTGGACCCGCTCTTCCAGGCTGACCGATTTTTTTTCGAGTTCGGCAATTTCAGCACCCACATCGGGCAATACAAAGAAACTGTGATCTTCGGCATCGGTTGAAATCAGATCAATCCCTTTATCGGTAAGTTCTACCGCGTTTTGCTTTTCTTCAATTACAAAGAAAAGATCGTCGGTCACTTTGTGCATGTTTTTGTTGTTCTCCTGCATGTAAAAGTTTTCTGTCTTTTGCAAAAGGACTTTCATGCCGGGTTCGTTCAGGTATTTTATGATGGCTTTGTTTTTGGGCAAACCTTTATTGGCCCGTAATAATAGCAAACCACCATCTTCCTCTTTTCCTTCGGCAATGAGCTTTTTGGCATCTGAAAGCAACTGACTGACCAGATTCTTTTGAGCGCTATGGAGTTTGAGCACTTTAGGTTTTAATTCATCGAATAATTGGTTCTCACCTTTTGGAACGGGACCTGAGATGATTAAAGGGGTTCTGGCATCATCAATCAACACGGAGTCCACCTCATCCACAATGGCATAATTGTGACGGCGCTGAACCAAATCGTCGGGGCTGATGGCCATATTATCACGGAGGTAATCGAACCCAAATTCGTTATTGGTTCCAAAAGTAATGTCCGATTGATAGGCTTTCCGTCTGTCGTCAGAGTTTGGTTGATGTTTGTCGATACAATCAACCGAAAGGCCATGGAATTCATATAAAGTACCCATCCATTCTGCATCACGTTTGGCCAAATAGTCGTTCACGGTAACCACGTGAACTCCACGGTGCGTAAGCGCATTTAGGAATACGGGCAAGGTGGCCACTAATGTTTTACCTTCGCCGGTGGCCATTTCGGCTATTTTCCCGTTATGTAACGCCACACCGCCAATGAGCTGCACGTCGTAATGCACCATATCCCAGGTAATTTCGTTACCTCCGGCCATCCATTTGTTATACCAACGGGCATTGGAACCTTCAATTTCAACGCTACTACGTTTTGCGGCAATGTTTTTATCAAAGTCAGTAGCCGTAACCTCAACATATTCGTTTTCTTTGAAACGTCGGGCTGTTTCTTTAATCACAGCAAAAGCTTCTGGCAATATTTGGGTTAAAACATCTTCGATTTTATCATCAATCTGTTTTTCAATCTTATCAATGGCATCGTAAATTTCCTCCCGTTGATCGATTTCTAACGCATCGCTGTCGAGTTTTAGTTTTAACTCGGCAATTTCCTGGTTTTCCTTTTGGATAAACTCATTGATCCGTTGTTGCAATTCCTTAGTCTTATCGCGAAGTTGATCGTTGCTTAGGTTTTGGAGTTTTTCGTATTCAGTTTTTGTTTTTTCTACATACGGCATTATCTCTTTAATGTCTCTATCTGATTTATTCCCGAAAAACTTAGTGAGCAGGTTGTTTATAAAACTCATATTATTTTTGTTATATTTCTTTAATTCACAATTTTTTAAGCCAAAAAACTTAATATTTTTACAAGACAGACAAAAATAGCTGTTTTTTTATAAGTTAGGGAACAATAAAGGTTTTTTTACCAAAAAGATTTCCCTTTCAGACGCCTTTGATTTTAAAGGCACTCGATTCTTTCAAGGCATAGTTCGGCAAGTTGTCAGGTACCTGAAATTTCACTGAGAATTTACTTGAACTTTAAACCCAAGTTGTAGCGCAAACTCTATTAAATATAAGGGTTTTAGAACAAATTTTCTTCATGCAGTTTAAAGAAACCGCACCGTGGCTAAGAACCACATTCTTATGACCATTAATATTTTGCCTGCGGAATTTGGGTTGAAAAATATTGAAACAATCTTTTAGTGGCTGGTAACAGTATGCATATGTATGCAAATTCAGTTCAAAAAAAATCCCCTTTCGGGGGGATTCTCAGTTTAGGTTTAGTTGTTAGTTTATATGCATGGCGTGCACGTGGCGGTCCACAATATCAATGGTGTTAGCAACAGTAACCAATTCCTTTTGTTCGTCATCGGATATTGAAATATTGAATTTGCTTTCGATAAAAAAAAGAAAACAGTTCCAATCCATATCATCAAAGAAATAGTCTGTGTTAAATTTGGCTTCTGGGTAGATTTCCTCACGGTTTACACCAAGTTTTCTCAATATGCGGTAAACTCCCAATTTAATCTCTTTTTCCATAATGCAGTGTTATTTATCGATTTTAAGGTTTTCGTTTCAAGTAGCTTTTTAGGCTACATGATACTAAAACAGTTAAAATTCGCTCCACCCTACCTTATTGGTTAAATTTTTCTTAATAAATTTTAAAATAGTGTAGTAGAATCCAATTCTCAGTTGTTCTAAAGTTGATGGAAATGATATGCTTTTCAGCAATAGAAATTTCATATCATATTTAAAACCAATGTATTTTGGATTTGGAATTGAGTTGATTGAGTTGATAATAAAAAGGAGTGTGGATTTATTTTAGTAATATAGCCGACTATAAAAAAAATACTTTCAAAACATCTAAATAAACAAACAATGAACAAACTATTTATTCAAGCCCTGTTATTGGCAATAGTGATTATAACCCATGCACAAGATAAGGAAGTCGCGGGAGGTAATGATACGGCGGATTATCCGTATTGGATTGAGATGATGCAGGACAGGGATGCCAATTTTTATGAAACACAGCGTGCTTTTAATTTATATTGGAGCAATCGCGAAATCGTTAGAGGAAGCGGGTGGAAGCCTTTTAAACGCTGGGAGCATTTTATGAAAACACGGGTTGATGAGTTTGGCAATAAACCCGATTTGAGCCGAAATGTGCATATTTACAATGAATTGATGCAATTACCCCAAAACAAAAAAGGAAATGGAAACTGGGAAATACTGGGGCCTATCAATCTTCCAAATCCAGAGTCGGGGCAACCAAATGGGATGGGCCGGATTAATGCGATAGCTTTTCATCCTTTCAGCCAAAATACCATTTATATTGGAGCTCCTTCAGGAGGTTTCTGGCGTTCAACCGATAATGGAGCTACCTGGGAAACAACAACCGACAGGTTATCAACCCTAGGGGTTTCAGCTATTGCTGTGAATCCGGTGGATCCAAACATTATTTATATCGGGACCGGTGACCGTGATGCCGGAGATGCTCCCGGTTTGGGGGTTTATAAAAGTTTTGATGGCGGAACTACCTGGATACAGAAAACCGAAGGAATGGGTGAAATAACCGTGAACATGATGCTTGTTCACCCCAATTATACTGATGTGCTGATTGCAGCTACTGAAAATGGTATTTACAAATCGGTTGACGGTGGCGAAAGTTGGGTATTAAAATCGAGTGGAACCTCGAAATCTATCGTGTTTAATACTAACAATGCAGATATTGTTTATGCAATTAAAAGTAGTTCATTTTACCGCTCAACCGACAATGGTGAAACCTGGATAAAAGTTTCAAATGGATTGAGTTCCTGGTCAAGGGCCGTTGTTGCAGTAACACCAGCCAATTCGGATTATGTTTATGTTATGGCAACCACAGCCACCGAATTCAAAGGCTTATACTTGTCAACAAATGGTGGGGAATCATTTACCTTACAAAGTACAACACCTAACATCATGGGGTGGCAGTCGAATGGTTCTGACGGTGGTGGTCAGGCTTGGTACGATTTGTGTATTTCTGCTGATCCGATTGACCCTAAAATAATATATACAGGAGGCGTAAATATTTGGAAATCGAAAGACTCAGGAAAAACATGGAAGATTAATGCTCATTGGGTTGGTTCTGGGGCGCCTCCCGTTCATGCCGACCATCATGATATGGCCTTCAACCCCTTAAACAACCGATTGTACACCGGGAATGACGGTGGCCTGTATTATACCGATAATGGAGGAACCTCATGGATTAATATTTCATCGGGGATATCTATTTCACAGATTTATAAAATTGGTCAAAGCGCCACCAAACGTAATTGGGTGCTTTGTGGCAATCAGGATAATGGGACCAGTTATTTTAAAGACAATGTCTGGAGTGTCATTTTGGGTGGTGACGGTATGGAATGCTTGTTCGACCATACTACCGAAAAATACAAATATGGTGAACTTTATTATGGTTCAATTTACAGAAGTGTTAGCGGTGGCAGTTTTACCCAGGTTGCCGGTAATGGCTATGGCGCAATGAACGAGGATGGAGCATGGGTGACTCCCTATATTTTAAATCAAGGAAATGCAAAAGTGATGTATGTAGGTATGAAAAATATCTGGAGGACTACTAACGTTCAAGCATCAAGTGTTGTTTGGAGTAAAATTACTTCAGGAATTGCCAATACCAGTAATTTTGTTGTTTTGGAGAGTTCCCCGGTTAATCCTGACATTTTGTATGCAGCCCGGGAAGATAAGAGCCTGTATAGGACCCTCGATGTTACGGCAACATCGCCTACATGGACAAAATTATCGAATTTCCCCTCATCGCTGGTTACCGATATTGTTGCTCATCCAACAGATGAAAACATTGTTTATGCCACGGCATCGAACTATAGTGTTTACAAATCGGCAGACAAAGGAACCACTTGGACTAAAATAAACCAAAACCTGCCCCAGGTGAATTTTACTTCAATTGCTTTTGATAAAACCAGCAACGAGGGATTGTATGTAGGTACCGATATTGGTGTTTTTTATAAAGATGCCACCATGCCCGAGTGGGTATATTTTAGTAATGGTTTGCCTGCAACCGCCGAAATATCAGAACTAGAAATTTATTATGATGCCTCGAATCCCGAAAACAATGCCATCAGGGCGTCAACCTATGGAAGAGGATTGTGGGGTTCCAGCTTGTATAAAGAAGCGGTGACCCAAGCCGATAATGCCCGTTTTCTAGGGATTGAGGGGCCAAAAGGAAATTATAGCCCTTCAGACTCAATCCAGTCTTTGGTTACAGTAAAAAATATTGGTATAAATTTTCTGGATACCCTTTGGTTGAATTATCAACTAGACAATCAAGAAATTCAATATTTGCCTGTAAAGGTTGGTTTGGAAACTTATCAAACCGGAACCATAGAACTCCCTAAATTTGTGGCATCTGCCGGTACTCATGCGTTTAAAGTGCGGATGACTCAAGCCAATCAAACTGAGATTCAAGATGAGGTAGCATCCGCATTTTCTGTGACTGAAACCAATTGGATTCAAGTACAAGTTACAACAGATAGCCTAGCTAACGAAACTTCATGGAAATTGATAGATGCAAATGAAACTGTTTTATTAGCATCATCAGGTTACCTGAATGATTCCGTTTATTCTCTGGTTGAGAATATTGATTTAGCGACAGGATGTTACAAATTTGTTATTACCGATGCTAACGGTATTTGCTGTACCAACGGAAACGGCAGCTTTCAAATTGTAAATCAATCTATCCAGGAAGTTTTGGGTGGTGGTGCAGAATTCACTGGAGCCGACACCGTTCCTTTTTGCGTAGATACATTCCCTGCACCCGATTTTAAAGCATCGAAAACATCTATTGCAGTAAATCAGGTAATTACCTTTGAAAACAAGACCGTTGATAATGGCTATACATATTATTGGAGCTTTGGTGAAGATGCCGTTCCTGCTGTTTTTGAAGGCATAACTCCTTCCGAAGTCTCATATACCTCAGGTGGAGCTAAAAGTGTTTCATTAAAGGTTGTTAATAATCAGAATGCCGATGTAAAAACTTTATCGGCCTACATCAATGTTTATGATGAACCGGTATTTACTTTGCAACCTGTTTCTGTGGAACTTTGCCCTGCCGAAGCGTTATACCTTGAGGCTGATGCCAAAGGCTATGGTTTGTCGTATAAATGGTACTTTAACGGAAACCCACTTTCCAATCAGACCGACAAACTTCTGTCTATTGAAAACATACAGGAAGCTCAAGTTGGGTCTTATTATTGCAAAGTATCGAATAGCTATTTCAATATAATCTCTGATACTGTGGAAGTTACTTTAAAAGCAGTGCCTGAATTAACGGTAACAACAAGTGCCGATGAAATTTGTAAAGGCAGCGAAACCACATTGACCGCATCAGGAACAGGTACTTTTGAATGGTCGAATAGTTTAGGTACCGAAGCTTCGGTTACAGTTATTCCTACTCAATCGACAACCTATTTTGTTTCGTTAACAAATGGTGGTTGTACAGCAACCCAATCTATAAGTATATTGGTGGCCGAGACGCCTTCATTCACAGCTCATCCTGCAAATAAAAGGGTTTGCGAAGGTCAATCGGTGAATTTTTTGATACAAGCAAAAGGCTTTGGGTTGAATTACCAATGGAAAGTGAATGGTCAAGACTTTGAAAGCCAGACAAATTCGCTATATATTGATTCGGTTCAAAAAGAATTCATGGGCGATGTGGTGTGTATTGCTACCAACGTGTGCGGAAGTACCACCTCAAACAGTGCCTATTTAACGGTTGATCCGCTTCCGGTAGCAGGTTTTACTGTTTCGCTGAATAATCTGGAAGCCACTTTTGCGGATACCTCAAAAAATGCCCAAACCTATAATTGGGAATTTGGCGATGGCGCAACCTCTACCATGATTGCACCCACGCATACTTACGCATTGGGCACCTACTATCCCAAACAGCAGGTAACCAATGATTGTGGGACCGATACCATTAGCATGAAAGTAATGGTCATTAACAATGGAGTAGATGATTTATTGGCCAATGAAAGCCTGGCAACCTATCCAAATCCGAACAATGGCCAGTTTCAGTTGAATTTTACTTCGGAAGTTTATAACGGAACTATTCAAATATCAATTTTGAATATTGAAGGTCGGATTATCCAACAATTTCAATTGGATAAAAACAGCCATACCATTGAAATTCCAATGGATGTGACTCTGTTTAGTGCCGGAGTGTATCAAATCCAAATAGCTCTTGGGAATCGGATGTTGCATAGCAGAATTGTTGTGAATAACTAGAAAATAAGGAGATATTAAATTAAGAGCCACTTCATTTTTGAGGTGGCTTTTTTATGCCATAGCCCCAAACAAAACCTCTACCGGATGCAATGCTTTTCGGCCGGTACCATCGAAAATCTGGTGGCGGCAACTGGTTCCCGAAGCGGCAATGAGCGTGCTGTAAGTTGTTTTTTTGATGGTAGGAAACAATACCAATTCCCCAATTTGCATTGATAAGGTATAATGTTCCTTTTCATATCCAAAACTTCCAGCCATGCCACAACAGCCACTGGGGATTTCTTCCACTGTATAATTTTCGGGAAACGAAAGTATGGTTTTGGTTGGCAGGGTAGAAGCAATGGCCTTTTGTTGGCAATGCCCATGCAGTTTAATGTGCCTTTTTCCGTTGGTAAACAGGTTTTTATCAATTTTCCCTGTTTCAATTTCGCGGGCCAGAAATTCTTCGATGGTGAAGGTATTCTTGGCCAATTCTTTTGCAGTTTCTTTTAATCCGGTACCTACCAAATCGGGATATTCATCACGGAAAGTAAGAATAGCCGATGGTTCAATACCAATCAGAGGGTTTTCAGAATGTATCAGGTCTTTAAAGATTTTTACATTTTTAAGGGCAATTTCCTTTGCCTTCAGTAACATCCCTTTCGATAAATAGGTCCGGCCACTTTCGGCATGGGGAACCACCTGAACACCGTATCCAAGTTTTGTAAGCAGGCGGATAGCGGTAATACCTATCGATGTGTCGTTGTAATTGGTAAACTCATCGATAAATAAAACCAACCGGCCTTTAGATGCACTATTGTTGTTGGGTTTATTTTGTGCTATCCATTTTTGTAAGGTGGTTGCCTGTAACTTTGGGAGGGAACGGCTGGGAGCCATTCCCAACATACTTTTAAGAAACCTTGATGTGATTTTGTTTGTCAGAACAAAATTGGTTAATTGAGGAAAATGGGAGCCCAACCGGTTAAGTTTGCTGATATGGGCAATAGCCCTTGCCCGTAGGGGGATTCCATGTTCATTGTACCAATGTTGCAAAAATTCGGCTTTAAGTTTTGCCACATCTACGCTGCTCGGACATTCCGATTTACAGGCTTTGCACGAAAGGCACAAATCAAGTGCCTCATAGATTTCACGATGGTTGAACGGATTTTTCTTGGGTGAATTCACCAAAAACTCCCTTAAAATATTCGCACGGCTCCGGGTTACATGTTTTTCGTCGCGGGTAGCCATAAAGCTGGGACACATGGTTCCTCCGGCGGTATGCAGTTTCCGGCAATCACCCGACCCATTGCAGCTTTCGGTTGTGCGGATAATCCCCTGTTTATCGGAAAAATCGAAATAGGTCTGAATCTCTTTGGTTATTCCCTTTGAATAGCGCAGGTTTTCACGCATGGGTGGTGTATCAATAATTTTACCTGGATTGAAAATATGGTTCGGATCCCAGGTGTTTTTAAGTTCTTTTAATAAACTAAAAACCTGATCGCCCAACATGAATGGGATAAATTCGCCCCGAAGTCTTCCATCGCCATGCTCACCACTCAGCGAACCCCGGTATTTTTTCACCAGACGGGCAATATCCCAGGCCAGTTTTTCAAACTTATCAATATCGGCTTTGTTTTTTAAATTTAATCGCGGACGCAGATGAATCTCACCCGTTCCGGCATGGGCATGATAGACACATTTTTCGTCATAGCCATCCATTATTTGTGTAAATTCTTCAATATAATCGGGGAGCACATCGGGATGAACGGCAGTATCTTCAATAACCGTCACCGATTTGGTATCGCCCGGAATGTTCGACATGATACCCAGTCCTGCTTTGCGCAATTCCCAGGCTTTTTTAATATCAACACCTTTTAAAACCGGGAAATGATACCCTAGCTGGTTTTGTTGCAATTCAGCAATCATGGTTTGTATAGGCAATGCTAACTCTGAAACATCCTCCTTGGCAAACTCAATCAGTAAAAGGGCTTTAGGGTTTCCCTGAACAAAAAACCGGTTTCTCAGTTGCTCAAAATTATCCTTTGAGGCATTGAGAATAATATCGTCCATCAGTTCCACAGCAGTTACACCATGCTTTAGTGCAATAATGTTGGCTTTCAGGGCATCGATAATCGAGTGAAAATGGGCGGCTACCAGTGCTTTTTCTTTCGGGGGAAGGGGTACCAACTGTAGTTTTATTTCGCTCATAAACAAAAGGGTACCTTCTGAACCGGCTATCAATTTTGAAATATTGAAGGCAACATGATTCTTTATAAATGGCTGCGTGTAAAGCAACTGATCAAGGGCGTAGCCGTTATTTCGGCGTACAATTCCCCGATCCGGATAATTTTCCTGAATAGCCGTTTGGTTTTCTTTGTTTTCGAGAAAAGTCTTTAATTGATGATAAATTTTTCCTTCGAGGTCGGTTTGTTGACATTTTTGTTCAAATTCCGTTTCAGAAACCGGTTTAAAAGTTACTTCGGAACCATCGCTCAAAAAGCCAGTAACTTCTAGCAAATGGTCGCGGGTGGTGCCATAAACCACCGCATGTAAACCACAGGCATTGTTACCCACCATGCCACCCAGGGTACAACGGTTGGCCGTAGATGTTTCGGGACCAAAAAACAACCCGTGGGGTTGCAAAAAACGGTTGAGTTCGTCCAAAATCACTCCGGGTTGCACTTTTACCCATCGTTCATTCACATTAAGTTCCAGAATCTGATTCAAATGTTTCGAAATATCAACTACCCAGCCGTTACCAACTACCTGTCCGGCTAACGAGGTACCGGCAGCACGGGGAATTAAGGGCATTCGGTGTTTTGATGCATACCCGACAATGGTTTCAACATCCTTTGGGTTTTTAGGAATAATAATGGCTTCGGGTTTCTCAAAATAGACCGATGCATCGGTAGCATAACGTATCCTTGAAGCTTCATCCCATAGGATTTCTCCTTCAATGAGTTTTGATAATTCGGCACTATGTTGTTGCAAAATCATGGAATTCAAATTAATTGCATCAAAAATAGTAAAAGCAACTGGAACTTGCAGTGCCTGCTGCGAGGAAAACGACTAGCGAAGCACCTGCTTCGCTGTCCAGAAACTATTTGTTATAAAAGTTGGTGCTTTCAAAAATTTTATCGGCACTTTTTGCAATAAACCCGTTGTAAATGTTCCCGTAGGCATCAGGGTAACGGATGGCAAATTCGTAATAACAACCTGGAATTTCGAAGGTACCTTCGGTAAAGGTAACTGGAATCATTTCGGCCATGATGCTCGATTGCTGGAGCAGTTCTTCGCGGGTCCCTTTAATTTCACCACCCGCATCGTTCAGTGTAAAACCATGGTTTTTAAGATGCTGGTTCACCTTTTCAATGGTATCCAATGTTTTCAATGAATTGATGCTTACTGTAAAATGGTTGGCCCTGAATCCGTAAACATACAACCATGCAGCATATTCCGATTCTTTTCGCAATTGGTTGTAGGTTTCAAAGGAGGATAGGCCCCAGGGATTTCCTTTAAAGATGAGTTCTTTGTCCTTATAAAACAGGTCCTCTTTTTTGTTGATTAAGGCAGCAATGGTATTTTGAAGTTCCTTACTAAAATCTTCTAAAATCAATTGGCTGATAAATACTTTGGGTTCCTCAGGATGTTCGGGTACTTCGTAGTGTTTGGCCTGTAGCCTTTTTTCTTCAAAAATATAGGTTCCAATGGCTTCGTACCCGGCATCAAGGAACGGTTTTTCAAGAACCGAAATATCCAACCGGGGATCGTTGAAGGTCCGGAAGGCAATATGGTCGTTATTAATGTATTCGCCCAGCGATGTAAATGAATCGTATACTTTTAAAACAGATGGATTTTGTTGGGTATATTGTTCCCATAAACGGCTAAATAATAGTTCTCTGGTCATATGTTGTTTGTTTAGGTTTACCAAAGTAACAAGCAAAATCAGATTTTGTCAAATTGAAAAGTGATATTTTGCAACATCAATAATAATATGGGCAGAATAGGGAGGTTTTGTAATTGAAATATTAAAAGGGCTTTCCCTTTCGGGGAAGCCCTTTTGTAAATCAAAGTTAAATATCAGGAGATACAATAATTGGCAGATAATCGGCTGGGTTTACAAATTCTCCATCCTTCCGGACTTCAAAATGCAGATGCGGGCCGGTTGAAAGACCTGAACTACCTACTAATCCAATCTCCTGGCCTTGATAAACGGATTGCCCGAGTTCTGTTTTAAATTCTGATAGCTGTGCATACAGCGTTACAAATCCGTTGGCATGTTCAATTACCACCACATTGCCGTAAGTACCTTCCAAGAATTCCTTTTTAATAACCACTCCGTGTGCAACAGCTACAACGGGTGTTCCGGTTTCAGCTTTAAAATCGATACCATTGTGCATCATCTCCACCTTTTTTACCGGGTGCATCCGCATGCCAAAACCCGATGATATGGAACACTTGGGCCCTTCAATAGGTAACACGAATTTTCGATGGTAAACATCTGTAATACCACTATCTACTGATGAGTCAACGATGTTCTTTTGTGGCTCCTTATTTTTATCAAAATCCGAACAGGCAATGGTAATGACAGCCAACACGGGAATAATAAGCAAATACTGAAATTTACTTAATTGTGACGATTTACTTTTTGTTATCATGGTTATTCTGTTTTTTAAAGTTTTACAATAAAAATTATTCGATAACCCGATTAAGGTGTATTTTTCGGTGTCCGAAGCCAACAGTTTCAGGTATTCAATCCGGTTCGAATGGTATTGAATGGTATGGCTGTCGGCCAAATATTCGTGTACACTTTTCATCGAGTTTTTGAAAGAATAGACAAAAGGTACAAACCAAAGAAAAATACAGAAGATTTCAGTAGCCAGTAAATCAATGGTATGCCATTGCTGGGCATGAGTGCGCTCGTGTTCAATTATCGGATGTTTATCGATGTGAGCAAATTCATCTTCCGGAAGAAATATCCAATAAAAGAAGGAGAAGGGTGTTATTTTATTTTTTGTTAAAACCAAAACCTGTGAGGCCGATTTCTTAACGGTTGATTTCAGCCGTAACTGTATCAATCGGATAAGTTGATTCATGAATCGGAGACTAAAGAAACCTATGCCAATTATGTAAAGGATCTTAAAAAGATTGAGCCAATGCACTGTATTCACAGTTATTACAGTCGGTTCTGTTAAAAAACCAGCTGCCAAAAACTCTCTGTTTCTCCATTCAAAAACAGCAGACGTATTCGAAGCCAACAGGCTGTTTTGAGGTAATTCCAAATTTGGAATGAGTAACGATGAAATTAAAATGAATAGCAAAACCCAACGATTCACCCAATGAAAGGTTTTTTTACGGTAGAGCAACCAATATATTCCATATAAAAAGGTAAAACCAATGCTTACATTTATCAGATATTCCCAGTAATTATTCATGGTTTTCTTTACTTTTTAGTTCGTTAATTTTTTGTTCCACCATTTGTTTAATCTCTTCAAGCTCGCTTAAATTCAATTCTTTACCATTGGTAAAGTGCGAAGCAAACTTTGTATTCGAACCATTAAAAAAGCTATTTACCAGGCCTTTAAAATGAGTTCCAAAATATTCGGTTTTCGCTGTTTTTGGGAAATATTCATGTATTTTTCCGTAGGTTTTAAAACCAATAAACCCCTTTTTTACCAAAACCCTGATTACTGTTGATACAGTTGTATAAGCAGGTTTGGGCTCCGGGAATTCATCAACAATATCTTTTAAAAAACCTTTTTCGAGTTTCCAAAGGTATTGCATTACTTGTTCTTCGGCTTTTGTCAATTCTTTCATGGAACAAATATAACTATAAAATTAATTATATAACTATAAAAATAGTAATAAATTGAATTTATTTTATCAATTTCCAAATTATGTTAATTTAACCAATTAATAACTTGTTTGTTATAGATATTGTGAAAAAGAAAAAATTATTGTTGTAAAGGCTTGCTTTAATATTATTGAGTGAATTTATAAGCGTTTGCCAATATACTTTGAGAAATAATGAAATTACTTTTAATTGCCCGATTCAATGAACTAAACCCTAATTTATTATGAAAAAGAAACATCTTTCTCTGAAACATGTAGTGATTATTGGAATAATTTTATTGAGTACAGTTAATCTGAATGCTCAGTTGACTACCGGAACTTATACTATCGGGGGAACGAGCCCCGATTATGCAACGGTTGTTGCTGCTGTTAGTGAGTTGAATACCAATGGTATTGCTGGTGATGGTCCTGTGGTTTTTACAATTGCTGATGGTACGTATGATGGACAATTTGCAATAAATGCAATTACAAATGCATCTTCGGTAAATACCATTACATTTAGCTCGGCTTCAGAAGATTCCACAAAAGTAACCATCATGTATGCCACCTCCGGATCATCAAACAATTATGTATTACAATTTAATGGATGCGATTACGTGACATTCAAACAGGTTCGTATCTATAATTATGCTACAACATCTTACAACCGTGTGGTTGAATTGAATGGGACTTCAACAAATAATCAATTTTTGAATTGTGAAATCATTGGTTATTCAGGTGCTACAGCATCATCAAATCAAGCACTGATTTATGCTTATGGCGATGTGATTGACAACCTGACGGTTGAAAACTGTTTTATTCAAAGTGGCGGTTATGGTTTTTATTTGGAAGGGATTGGCACTGTTTCGTCCAATTTAAAGGTGAAAGGGAATTCAATTGCATCGAAAAATGGGATGTATTTAAAAAACCAGAATAGATGCCAGATTGAATCGAATACGATTAATGCCACTTACACCTACGGTATTGAATTACGTGAATGCCATTATAATATTTTGATTTCAAAAAATACCATTAAGGTTGAATCAACGGTAGGTGCAAATGGCATTTATTTGAATGCATGCGATGGCAATATTGTAGATAAGGGTCTGATTTCAAATAATTCTATTGTTGATATTGGCTCCACCGGATATAGTAATTATGGGGTTTATTTAACAGGTTCCGATTACCAGAGGATCTATCATAATTCCGTTCATTTAATATCATCCAATTTATCAGGTTCGTCAATGTATGTAACCGGCGGTTCAAATGTTGAAATTCTTAATAACAATTTGGTAAATTCTACTTTAAGTTATGCACTTTATGCAGCCACCGCCGATATCGTTTCATCGTCAAATTACAATAATTTGTATTCAGGTGGTAATTTTTTAGCCTACTGGGGGCAGAATAGCCACGATTTATCGGAGCTGCAAGCGATAGGGAAAGATGTAAATTCAACAGCTTATTATCCAAGTTTTGTATCGAATACCGATTTGCGCCCACTAACAAATTGGATTAACGGAACAGCCACGAATACCATTATTGGATTGGTAGCTGACGATTTGAACGGGACTGCCCGAAATGCGGGTACCCCCGATGTGGGAGCCTTTGAATTTACACCAGGCAATTTGAATTCCTATTCAGGGACTTTAACCATTGGTGCATCCGGCGATTTTAATTCCTTTGCCGAAGCTGTTGACTCATTGAAAAAACTGGGTGTAACAGGTCCGGTAACTATTTTAGTAGATGACGGGACTTACCCGGAACAGATTATTATACCGGAGATTCCAGGAGCTAGTGCCACGAACCGCATAACATTTCAGTCCGTATCTTCCGATTCCACTAAAGTAACTTTAGCAGCCAATTCTACTTCTACTTCAGATAATTATGTAGTTTATTTTGCTGGAGCCGATTATATTACATTCAGCAAACTTAAACTGGCAAATTCCAGCACAGGCACTTATGGCAGGGTTATTAATCTGGTGGGCCATTCACATGATGTAACCTTTGAAAACAACATTTTTATTGGTGCAGGGAGTGAATATTCTAATAATGACCGCACAGTAATTTATTCGGGCGGGCAGCAGGCTGACAATTTAACCATCCAGCAAAATGTATTTACAAATGGAAGCCGCCATGTTGTAATTGCCGGAATTGATGCTTCTCCCGACATCCCGGTAGAAGGATTAACTGTTTCAAACAACATTTTTAACAAGGCCGATTATAATGTTGCTGTTGATTATGGAAAGAATTTAAATATTTCTCAAAACCAAATCAACGATTTTTTAAGTGGGGCCATTTATCTTTATTACTGCGAAAACCCTTTTGTTATTGAGAAAAATAAGATAAAGTCAACATCAAGCGATGATCAGTCGATACGGATTGAAAATTGTATTGGGGCGGAAGGGGCAAAAATTGCCAACAATTTTATTACAATTTCTTATAGTTCATCGTATTCATTGTTAGGGATTTGGTTAAATAACAGTCAATTTATTGATGTTTTATTCAATTCCATCAATGTAGTTGGAACCAATGTTGATAACAGTGCCCTTTACCTTGGAGCAGGTTCTAATCTTGCAATTAAAAATAATATCCTGGCTGTAAACGGGAATGGATATGCCTTGACTAAATCAGGTTCATTAACCAATCTGGATTGCGACTATAACGATTTTTATTCAACGGGTGCGAACCTTGTTAAATGGGAAGGTGTCATTTATTCCAAACTCAACGATTATATGGCAGCTACAGGTAACGATGCAAACAGCCTAAATGTGAATCCGACCTTTGCTTCAACAACCGATTTGCACACCAATTCTTTTTGGCTTGATGGACAAGGCGTACAGGTTTCGGCAATTACCGATGATATTGATGGCGATGCGCGCAACAACCCGCCATGCATGGGGGCCGACGAGTACACCTCTACGTTGGTACCCTTGGCCGGGACTTATGAAATTGGTGCGGGGGGTGATTTCGCAAATATTTCAGAAGCCGTGTTTGAATTGAGCCAAAATGGGATTTCCGATAATGTAATATTTGAAATCCTGACAGGAACTTATGTCGAACAATTTGTTATTCCACAGATATTTATTGTTGATGAGGCCGATTCCATTGTATTCAAATCAAAAACCGGAATTGCATCAGATGTAGTTATTACTTTTGAAGGCACTTCAACCGCGAATAACTATATCATGAAACTAGAAGGTGCGGATGGCCTTACCTTTAAAAACCTTTCATTTGTTGCTGCAAATTCAGAATATTCGCAATGTGTTTCCATCATTGGAAATATTGAGCGAGTTAATTTCCTGAATTGTACGTTCCAAGGCCGGACTAGTGCAACAACCTCCAGCAATAGTGTCATTATTGCCGCTTATGATAATGAACCCTACCTGAATAAGGTAACCATTGACAGTTGTACCTTTTTAAACGGAAGCTGGGCCATGGATTTCAACGGACCATCCACTCAAATGGAGAACATACGGATAAGGTATAACCATATAAATTCAAATTACAAAGGAATTTATTTAAGCGATATCAAAGCACCCGAGATAGTATCAAACCACATTATTTATAATTCAGAGCAAGGGTATGGCATTAAGCTTAACAATTGCCTCAGTACGGCAACAAAAGCAATGCTCATAACGAAAAATCAGGTATATTCAAATTATAGAACAACAGAAGGTAGCATAGCATTGATTAATTCAGGTGGAGTAGGTTCGCAACCTGCACTGGTGGCAAATAATGTTGTTCAGGGAAGCAATTCCGGCCTTTACAATAGTAACGGTATTTATCTTTATCGGGCCGATTATACCAATTTCTATTTCAATAGCATCAACCTTACCGGGAATAGTTTTACCGATAAAGCGTTGTATATTGATGATTGTGATTACATTAACATATATAATAATTCCTTAGCCGTCCGTGGGGAGTTGGGTAATAACGAAACTGGACAGGGTTATGCCTTACATGTCAACGGGGGTGTAAATGTAGTGGCCGATTATAATAACTTATATTCACCAGGCCGCTATTTGGCACGGTGGAATACTACCGATTGTGCTTCAATTACTGACCTAAAAACAGCCAGTAGCCAGTTTACTAATTCTATTTCGGTATTTCCATCTTATCCTGCGTTTAATAATTTAGAAACAAAATCATACTTTTTGGATTCCAAAGCGCAATTGTTTTCCGGGGTAACCGATGACATTTTGGGAATGGTCAGAAACGCTTCCACACCGGATATTGGAGCATTTGAAATTGAAATACCTTCGGCCCCGTTGTCTGGCAATTATACCGTTGGAGATGGTGGCAGTATTCCCACCATAGATTCCATGGTTCAGTCCTTAATGTTGTTGGGTATTAATGGAAGTGTGACATTGAATTTAGCCGATGGGATTTATGAAAACACCCATTTTCTATTGCGCGATATTCCCGGAACCGGGCCTGGTGATAGCGTAATCATTCAATCAGCAGCAACCGATTCAACAAAAGTATCCCTGGCATTTGCGCAGACGCAAGGAAATAATTATGTTTTTTATCTCAATGGTACCGATTACCTCACTTTTAAACAGGTAACTTTTTCAACATCAGGTTCAAGTTATACCCGTTTTATAGTAATGGATGGCAATAGCAATCATTTGAATTTGTTCAATAACCGGTTCAATGGCGTTAACGTCACTACGTATAATGTAGAACAGGCGTCCATTTATTCTTATTCCGATCATATCATTGATTACTTGAATATTAAAAATAATGCATTCAATTACAACGGATATGGGGTTTTATTAAATGGGTATAATACCTATAAAAACCAAAACATCCTCATTGATGGGAATTATTTTAATAACCAGCATACCCAAATATACATGTACCGGATCAATAATCCGGAGGTAGTTTCTAACACGATGATTCAGTGTCAGGGTAACGGAATTATGTTCGATTACTGTACCGAAGGAATTAAGGCAATAGGAAACCGGATATCAACAAGTTATACCAATGTAAATGGCATCAACCTGAATTATACTGATGGTACAGGAGTTACTCCTGGTATGATTGCAAATAACTTTATTCAGTGTGCAGGTTTAAATGGCTTGTATATGTATTCCAGCGATTATCACAATATTTATCACAATTCAATTAATCATACAGGAAATAATAGTGGGGCTGCTCTTACGGCCAATTATGGTTCCAACATCAAAGTAGTGAACAATATTTTGAATGCTACTAGCAATGGATATGCCTATTATACCAACAGCACCACCAACATTCTGGAGTCCGATTATAACAACATCAACACCGACGGCACACGGTATGCCTATTACAATGCCGCCGCAACCGATTTGACCGACTGGCAAGCCAAAAGCGGGAAAGATGCCCATTCTTTTGAAGTTCAGCCTGAGTTTATGTCGGAAACCGATTTGCATCTGTTGAGCTTTGATTTGATGGAGCAGGCAACCGTATTAAGTGAAATTACCACGGATATTGATGGGGAACTGCGCGATTTGGTTAACCCCGATATTGGAGCCGATGAAATATACGCACGTCCACCCTTGGTCGAAAGCAAAGAGATTTGCGAAGGGGATGAAACCCCGACATTAACGGCATTGGGTATCAATATTAAATGGTATTCCAATCCGGAACTTTCCAATCTGATTTGGACAGCCAACGAATATTTTCCTGCCGTGACTGAACCTGGGACTTATACCTACTATGTAACGCAAACCATTGGCGACGATGAAAGCGAGCCCACAATTGTAACATTCACCATTCATGCATCTCCTGTTATTGATGCTGTAATTGTAAATATTGACTGCCAGGGGAATTCTTATGGTTCCATTAACTTGACCGTAACGGGCGATAATGAACCATTTTTCTACAGATGGTCCAATGAATCAACCACTGAGGATATTACCAAGTTGCTTCCAGGTGGGTATTTTGTGACAGTTGAGGATATTATTGGGTGTTCTGCAACCGACAGTTTTGAAATTACGGCACCTGAAGAAATTGTTTTAACAATGATTGTAAATGATGCCGACTGCGGTGAGAATAACGGAATAGCAACAGTGTTTGCCGAAGGAGGGAATCCCCCATTTGAATATTTTTGGACAACGGGTGATACAGTTCCTGTTGTTGACAGTTTATACTCAGGTATATATGTAGCCACTGTAACCGATCAAAGTGGGTGTTCAAAATCTGCCGTAGCCACGGTGAACGATTTAGGAGGCTCGCTCATTACTGTTGATGCCATTAACGATGTAAAATGTTATGGTGGAAACGATGGATCCATTGCAATAAGCATTTCAGGAGGTGTAACCCCATATAATATTCAATGGAGCAACGGGGCTACTACGGAAGATATCAACGGTTTAGTTGTCGGGTCTTATGAAATTACAGTAACCGCTGCGGATGAATGTAAAGCTGTCAGGAGTATTCCTGTAAGTCAGCCCAATCCGATCCTGATTGGGTTGGGAGTGTTCGATGCGCAGTGTGGCCAATCGAACGGGAGCGCGGTCACCAATGTAACTGGAGGAGTTTCGCCATATACTTATGGTTGGAGTACCGGTGCCAGTGAAACTGGAATAACTGGATTAGGGATTGGTATTTATGCCGTTACCATAACCGATGCCAATAGCTGTGAAGCTGAAAAATCATTTGCAATAAGTGAATTGGGGGCACCGGTTGTTTATGTTGATTCCATTGTGGAAGGAACCTGCGGAAATCAGGATGGTGCTATTTATATTACAGCTTATGGCGGTACAGGTACACCTTATACTTATTTATGGAATACCAGCTCAACACAGGAGGATTTAATTGGAGTCAATCCGGGTGAATATTCAGTTACGGTTACCGATACCGTGGGGTGTGCGGGGGCTGCTGTGGCTGAAATAGTGGCAGAGAAACCGGAAACACCTCAAATTTGCATGGTAACCGTCGATACCGCTACCAATTATAACGAAATTATTTGGGAAGAACCCACCACCACCGGTATTGATTACTATAATATTTACCGTGAAAGTACCCAGAGCGGCGTTTATCAATTGATTGGAACAAGGAATTATGAAGATGAGAGCTTGTTTGTGGATGAGAATTCCAATGCACAACAACGCTCGTACCGGTATAAAATTTCGGCTGTCAATACATGCGGGGTTGAATCGGAACTGAGCAACCATCATAAAACCATGCACCTGACCATAAATTTAGGTTTGAATGGAAATATAAACCTTATTTGGGACCATTACGAAGGTTTTGCTATCAGTACATATTATATCTATCGGTTTACCTCAGTATCGGGGTGGGTAAAATACGATTCTATTTCAAGCAACCTAACCTCGTTTACCGATTTTGACGCACCCACGGAGCAATTGCATTATTTTATTGAAATCGTCCATCTCGATGGTTGTTCAGCTACAAAGGCTACAAACCGGAATTCGGCCCGTTCGAATGTAGGCTCAATCATGAATGAAGGAACTGCAACTACTTTTGATGTAAAGTTCACAGTATCCTCAAGTGAGGGAGTTCTTTCCGGTGCATCAGTTACATTTGACGGAGCTATAAAATCTACTGATTCAAATGGAACTGCTGTTTTTAACCATGTTCCCGGAAATGGTTTACTTTATTCGGTATCAATGACCGGTTTCAATACCGAATCTTCTCAAATTGATGTTGTTAATAGCAATGTGGATGTTAATGTGCTCTTAACCCCTGTTGGTATTGATGATGCAGTGAAAATCACTGTTTCCATTTATCCAAATCCAAATCATGGAAAATTCAATCTGGTATGTAAAAACTCTAAAACCGGTTATTTAGAATACAGAATATATGATATTCAGGGGACGATGAAGTTAATGAAAGTTATTAGCAATATGGATGATAAGTTTACCGAGATAATTGATTTGCAAAGTGTTTCATCAGGAATATACTATTTGCAGATTATTGTTGATGGTGAAATCAATTATAAGAAAATTGTAATTCAATAAAAGTTGATTTTATTTTATATGAAGACCCTATATGATTACATATCTATAGGGTTTTCTTTATATTTGTCTTGAATGAGCAGTACATTTCAAACTGCTAATAGTCATCGGATGACTTACTGATTTTATGATTTGTTAAAAAAACCATAGTTACTATGCCGGTAAGTAAAAAGCCTTGGAAGGATTTTTTAAGTGTACTCTTGAGTATCTGTTTCTTTCACATGGTTTTAACAGCTAAGTCAGAGGGTGAAATGGGTTTTCTGCCTGTTAAAAACAGTTCACCTAAGGAATATTACTCTCTTCCCCAGATTTGGTCCATTACTCAAGATAACCGGGGAGTGATTTATGTTGGTAACCGTGATGGTGTGCTTGAATTTGATGGAACCAATTGGAGAAAAATTGTAGTTGGCAACAATTTGATGGGCCGTTCGCTTTGCGTTGACTCCAACGGCAGGATTTACGTGGGTGCCGAAGATGATTTTGGATACCTTCGCCCGGATCTGGAGGGAAGGGTATCTTTTGTTTCCTTACTAACTGAACTAAAACTTCCCTATACTGGATTTGGTGATATCTGGAAAACATTCTCCATTGGTGATACCATTGTTTTTCATTCATCAACTTCTCTGTTTATTTACGATGGCAGCAATGTGGAAAGAATCAATTCAATAAACTCTTTTTCCAATTATTTTCTCGTAAATAATCAATTATTTGTATGTGAAACAAATAAAGGGATTTACGTGCTGAAAAATGATTCATTGGTGTTTTTAGACGGGAGTGGCCTTTTTGGCGAAAAAGATCTATTCATGCTTTTGCCATGGAGAAATGATACCCTTTTTGGCATTACCCATAAGAATGGAGCCTTTTTGATTAAATATTTACCACAAACAAATGCTGTCAAATCAGTGCCATTTAAAACCGAAATTGACTCTTTATTGATAAATAATCGGGTTTATAATGGGATGAGTTTACCCGATGGCAATTTTTCGATAGGTACTTTTAACGGTATTGTGGTGATTGACAGTAACGGGAAATTCCAATATGCATTAAATAAGCAATCGGGGATTATTGATGATAATATAAAAACTCAGTTTCTTGATCGTGATAATAACCTTTGGATAGGAACCTCCAACGGGTTGAGTATGGTGCAGGTTAGTTCTCCCATTTCTTTCTTCCAGACATCCCAGGGATTAAAGGGAACAGTAGAATCCATCACACGACATGGGGAACCTTTGTATATTGCCTCATCATTAGGCGTTTTTAGCCTTAAACCAAGCAACAATTTTAATGGTCAACACAGAATAGCGGATGTCTCAGAGGTTTCACCAACCGAAACCTGGATTGTCAAATCGTATCAAACGGAATCGGCATCAATACTGTTGTGCGAACAAAACGATCACATTCTTGAAATCAAACCAAGGCTTGATACGGTGTATGTTGGTGTCCCATGGACTATTGGTCAAAGCAATTCCAAAAGCAATACCTTTTATTTTGGCTCCGAAAATGGGGTTGAAACGTTTCTGCTCAATAATTTCCGTTGGGAGTATTGCGGGAAAATTCCGGGTGTGGATAAACGGATTACCGATGTCATGGAAGATTTTGAAGGAAACCTTTGGCTTGCTTCCGAAACTGAAGGTGTTTATAAGATTTCACGCAACGGGGATGTCAATATTGATTCAACAGTAACGTTTTACAACGATTCGGTCAACTTGCCGGGAGGACCTTATATTTTTGTCTGGTTTAGGAATGAAATCCTTTTAGGAACAGCAAAAGGCATTTATCGGTTCAATAAAGCGCAAAACCAATTCACCGAAGCACTCGAATTCAAAAAGGCCTGGAAAGGAAAAACACCTTATATACACCGTTTATCGGTGGATTGTGGGAACCATTTGTGGGCTGTTACCTACATTGAAGAAGAGGAACGAGATGAAGTAGGTTTTTTTACTGTTTTGAAAGATTCAACCCTTGATTGGAATCCTACTCCTTTTTTAGGAAATATACATGGCCAGATAAATGCTTTATTCCACGATTCATCAGGGGTGACATGGTTGGGGGGCAATGAAGGTCTTTTCCGTTTCGATAACCGGATTAAGGCAAATTACCAAAATGAGTTTCAATGCTTATTGCGTAAAATCAAACTAGGTGAGGATTCCACCATATTTTACGGGGCTTTTCAGGATAGTAAGATGTTGGTAACAGCAAATCAACCAACTACCCACAAACCAATCCTGGATTATCTTTATAATTCACTGATCTTTGAATACTCTGCCATGAATGTGGATCCGGAACACCCCACGCAATACTGTTATCTGTTAGAGGGATACGATAAAAAATGGAGTGAATGGACCACGGAAACAAAAAAAGAATATACAAACCTGTTTGAAGGCACTTATACCTTTAAAGTAAAAGCAAAAAATATCTATTTGCACGAAACTGAGCCGACAACTTTTGTATTCGAAATATTGCCGCCTTGGTATCGTACCTGGGTAGCATATTTTGGATTTATACTGGCAGCTTTTGCATTGATTTATTTGTTTGTAAAGCAATATACCCGTTATTTGAGAGGGGTTATCCGGGAGAAAACGGCTGAAATAAGGCAACAAAAAGATGAGATTGAAAAGATTAACGAAGAAATTACCTCTAGTATAAAATATGCAGAACGAATCCAGAAGGCAATAGTTCCTACCTATCAGAAAGCCTCAGAAGTTTTACCGGAACATTTTGTTCTCTGGCGGCCCAGGGATATAGTGAGCGGCGATTTTTGGTGGATGACTCAAAAAAACGGTTTGGTGGTAATTGTAGCTGCTGATTGTACAGGACATGGCGTGCCCGGTGCTTTTATGAGTATGCTGGGCGTCTCTTTTTTAAACGAGATTGTGAATAAAAATGAGATTACAACAGCCAATGTGATTCTGGATGATCTCCGCCATCATGTAAAATCTACTTTAAAACAAACCGGGAAAGAAGGCGAAGCTAAAGATGGCATGGATTTGGCACTTATTGTTTTGGATATTGAAAACCAACGGATTCAATATGCTGGAGCCTACAATCCCTTATATCTGATACGTCAAAATGAACTTTTGGAGTACAAAGCCGACAGGAATCCCATTGGAATTTTTATAAAAGAAGTGGAATCATTTACCAATAATCTGATCGAAATCCAAAAAGGGGATACTTTGTACATTTTTTCAGATGGATTTGTCGATCAATTTGGAGGTTCCGATGGACGAAAGTTCAAATCGAAACAGTTTAAGGAATTGCTTTTGGCCATTCAGGATCGTTCTATGTTAGAGCAGGAAATGATTTTGGATAAGACTATTGATGAATGGAGAGGAGAAATGACTCAAGTTGATGATATCCTTGTATTGGGAATTAGGATTTGAGATGTTTTATCATTGTTGACGGATAAAATTTATTTCGTCCCCTACGGGACTTAAAATTGTAAATGGCAACTAAACATCTACCAATATTATGTCCCTACCGGGACAATCCCGGAGGGATTAAATATTGGGAGAAATAAAAGTTGCCCTTAGTTTCAGCAAGTCCCGTAGGGACGAGATATAGTAAGGCATTGTGGATTTAAAATTATTTTTATCGGTCAGTATTGATATTTTATAAGAAGCAATAGATCGGTAGATTTTTAGATACAAGACAAAACATATCTTATTGAAAAGCATCACTTAATGTTTTTGTTAATGCTTTTTACTTATAAAAATTTAGCGAACTATTAAAGAAGAGAGGATTCAATAAATTTAAAGTTTCAGACAGTTAAAAATAAATGAAACATTGCATAAAGAGTTGGGTTTGTATTCCTTGAATTACTTTTATGCAATGTTTCAATTTTTGATTATCAATCTTTAGTAAATTCAGCATTGGCTGTAATGGCAACTTCTTCGCTTAGCATCCCTGCTGCAAACGAAGTTCCGACAGCAAAATCCGAACGGTTGATTTTACCTTTTACTTTAAATCCGGCAACGGTTTTTTTTGTGTAAGGATGCTCAATGGTCCCATTAAATATTACATCCAGCACTACCGGTTTGGTGACACCATGCATGGTTAAATCGCCTGTCAATTGGTAGGTTTTTTCACCCGTTTTTACAAATGATGTGCTTTTAAAGTTTAGCGTTTTGAACTTTTCGGCATCAAAAAAATCAGGAGTCTTCAAATGCGCATCCCTTTGCTCATTATCGGTGTTTATGCTGTTTACATCAGCCGATAACTCAATAATGGCATCAGAAAAATCGGTTTTACCCGATGTTAATTTGATGTCGAAGGATTTAAACTGACCGTCAACATCGGAAATCATCATGTGCGTGATGGTGAAACCCAGCTTGGCATGAGCTTTATCAAGGGTCCAGATTTGCGCGTTTACACTGAATGCTAAGGCTAATACAGCCACGATTAATTGAATTTTTCTCATTTTTTTACTTTTTTTGTTTAACATTTATTTTATTATGAATTAAAGATGTTTATATCTTATATATAATTTTAAAAAAATCAACTGCTGATTTTTATCGAAGTCATTGACAAAGAACCTGCTATGTAGTTGTCATTAAAAAACGATACCTGTTCATTATTTTCTTGTAGCGCCAGGGCATACAAAAGGGGTAAATAATGGTCGGGTGTGGGAACTGCCAGTTTAGATGCTACTCCCAGATTTTGGTAACCAATTAAGTTGCTGTGTTTTTTTTCAGTGATATTTTTTTTGACTGTTTCGTTAAATTCAATAGCCCAATCGAATCCATAATCCGGAACACTGAATTTGTCCCAGGCAATTTTTCCTAAGTTGTGTACAATATTACCGCTTCCAATTATCAAAACCCCTTTTGTCCGAAGATTGTTAAGTTCCTTTGCCAATTGGTAATGGTAATTTGTCGGTTTGTGGAAATCGATACTCAACTGTAGTACAGGAATATGAGCATCGGGAAACATATTTCTAACCACAGTCCAGCAACCATGGTCGAGGCCCCAATCATGATCTAATCCAGTGGGTACAGTTTTTAAAAGTTTCTGTATTTCGGAAGCTAAACTTGGATTTCCTGGGGCTGGATATTGAACCTGATAAAGAGTTTCGGGGAATCCCCCAAAATCATGAATCGTTCTGGGATTCTCCATGGCGGTGATGTGAGTTCCTTTGGTCAGCCAATGCGCTGAAATACATAAAACGGCTCTCGGTGTTGCGATTTCTTTGCCCAGTTGCTTCCAGGTATTGCTAAATTCATTGATTTCAATTCCATTCATGGGAGAGCCGTGGCCGATAAACAATACTGGCATTTTAGTATTTTGTTTCGGCAATGCTTGGGCAAAAGTTTTGAAATCTCCGATGGTAGTCATAAGTAGTAAGCCTGTTATGGTTTTTAAAAAATCGTTTCGTCTCATTTTATAATGTAATAAATAATGTTACAGTTACGTGTAAAAAAATTACGAAAATTTATCGCTGAACTGCTGTAAAGTTGTGCAACCCAGTTTTTCGAGAATGGCATCTTCGGCGCTTTTGTAAAGTTCATCGAGGTGCTCATTTATTTGTACAGCAATAGGGCACTTTGAATTAGGATGCGCTTTGTAATTTCCTAAAACGGGTTTTTCATACACCGATTTATAAACATCGGAAAGAAAGATTTCATAGGCTGGTTTTGCTAAAGCACTTCCGCCATTTTTCCCCTCTTTGCTTTGCACCAATCCTGCTTTCCGTAAATGTGATATTTCCTTACGTACCAGTACCGGATTAATATCGATGCTGCTTGCAATAAATTCCGATGGAACCCATTCCAATCCTTCCAATTCTCCTTTGCCCATATGCGAAAGGATGGTAAGAATGTGAATATTTATGGCAAAGCGTCCATGACTCATACTGTAATTATAATTATTACAGTACAAAAGTAATTTAAAAATTAATACGTCCAAATCTTTTTTTGAATTTTTCTTTGATATGGTTTTCGTAGGGGGTGTATCGGGAAAAAGAAAAAGGGAAATATCAAACGGTAAATTCATGTTACTTTACTCAATTTATATCATATTTGCAGTTGGACAAAATCTGATAAATTCTAATGGCTAAACAACGAAAAATTCCCCACACGTTTGTGATTGTATTCTCAATTATTATTATGGCAGCTATCGCTTCGTGGTTTGTGGAAGGCGGCGAATATGAACGCACCCAGAAGATGCTACCCGATGGAAGCTCCAAAACAGTCATTGAATCCGATTCTTATCAAAGGGTGGAAAACCATCCTCAAACCTGGCAGATATTTTCCGCTTTGTTCGAAGGATTTGTGGATAAAGCGGATATTATTGTTTTCATTTTGTTGATAGGTGGGGCATTTTGGATTATGAACGAAACCAAAGCCATTGATGTTTCAATTCTGGCTTTTCTGAATTTTACTAAAAAGCTGGAAAAAATAGGTTGGATCCGTAAGATTGGCATCAACAATATTATCATGACCTTGATTATGATTGTGTTCAGTTTGTTTGGTTCGGTATTTGGAATGAGCGAAGAGACCATTGCCTTTATCATCATCTTTGTACCCTTGTCTATAAGCATGGGGTACGATTCTATTGTAGGGGTGAGCCTCTGTTTTTTTGCCGCGGGCTTAGGTTTTGCAGGAGCTACATTGAATCCGTTTACCATAGGCATTGCCCAAGGTTTGTCCGATGTTCCCTTGTTTTCAGGTATTGAATACCGTTTATTTAGCTGGGTGGTTATTTCAGCCGTGGGTTTTTTCTTTATTTTGCGGTACGCTGCCAAAATTAAAAAGGATCCGGCCAAATCGTTGGTTTACGACGAAGACCAATATTGGAGAAATAGAAATACTGCCGAAAATGTACATATCCAATATGAAACCCCTAAAGCTGCATGGATAACTTTCGGGGTTCTTGTTTTGGTGATGGGGCTGTTTTCGTTCCATTATCCAATTTCTGATTTGCGGATTGGTCAATCTGAACATAGAATACCCATCATGCCTGTTTTAACAGCATTTTTTGGAATTTCGAGCATTTACGCATTACGTAAATCGGTACATTTTTTCATCTTAAACTTATTTATTTTTACCATTTTATACCTGATTGTGGGTGTCATGGGCTACCATTGGTATGTGATGGAAATTGCCACCCTGTTTTTTGCCATGGGTATATCCAGTGGCTTGGCCATGAGCTATTCAGCCAACAAAATTACCGATTTGTTTTTAGCCGGTGTAAAAGACATTCTTTCAGCAGCCTTAGTGGTGGGTTTAGCCGGAGGCATTATTGTGGTGCTTCAAAATGGAAAAGTCATTGATCCCATGTTACATAGTATTGCTGGTGCGATGCAGGATGTGGGCAAATATGCCTCGTTGAGTATTATGTATGGCATTCAAACCCTTGTCAATTTGGTCATGCCTTCGGGTTCGGCAAAAGCAGCTTTAACCATGCCTATTATGGCTCCTTTTTCCGATTTGATTGGAGTTTCGCGCCAAGCTACTATTATGGCCTACCAGTTTGGCGATGGTTTTACAAACATGATAACACCTACTTCTGCAGTTTTAATGGGAGTTTTAGGTGTGGCAAAAATTCCCTTCGAAAAATGGGTCCGTTGGGTTTGGCCCCTGATTTTGATATTATTTGTGTTGGGTTTCTTGTTGCTGATTCCAACCGTAGTGATGGAATTGAACGGATTCTAAAGGAGAAATCTTTGGTGTGGTCTCTCTGGATAATAGTAACGAAGCACTCCAAATTATCGCTAAATCATTCCATTCGATTGCCCGGTCCAGTTGCAGAGCTTGTAAAGGATCCGGGCACCTACGTTGCCGTCCCATTCATTGCCCAAACCGCCAACTTCGCAAAGGTCGAACCCGATGATTTGACGGCCGCTTTCCACCAACAATTTAATTAAGTAAAGCGATTCGTTAAATTCCAGGCCGCCGGCAACGGGAGTTCCGGTATTTGGACATAACTGCGGGTTTAAGCCATCGATATCGAAACTGATATATACTTTTTGAGGCAACGGCTCTATAATTTCCAGACATTGTTGATGCCATGTTTTCCCTTGGTATTGGTTGTTTTTTAGTTGAAAATCGTAAAAAACGTTGATGTGGTTTTGTTTGGCAAATGCCACTTCCTGATCGCAGAAATCGCGGATGCCTACTTGCATCATCTGGTCCACATATTTTAAATGGATGGCATTGTAGAAAGCAGATGCATGGGAATAGGTAAAGCCCTCGTAATGCTGGCGCAAATCCATATGCGCATCAATATGTAATACTCCAAACGGACCATGTTCTTCCTGCAACGCTTTTAACAACCCAAGCGGGACACTGTGCTCGCCGCCTACCACAGCAGCAACTTGTCCACGGTTTAGTAGCTGTTTTGCTACCTGATAGACCTCCTCGTTCAACTGTTCGTGTTTTTGATTGATGGTTTTTAAAATATTTGCCATTTCAGGATTGGAGGAAATGTCTCCGCCATCTTCTAAAAAAGCGATGTATTTTTTTGCAAGAGGGCGTAATTGATCATTGAGATTTTTCCAGTCGGTATTTGAAGGGCGCAGGAATATTCCTAATTGCCAGGCATTTTTAATTTCGGGATCGTGCAAATCCAATTGAACCGAAGCTTGCAGAATATTTTCGGGTCCCGTTGAAGTACCGTCGGCGTATGAAACAGTAACATCCCATGGAACAGAAATCATTACTATTTTAGCCTGATCCTCAGTAAAAGGCAATCCAATAAAGCGGCCATTATTTATGCCAATGCCACTGGTGTTAAAATTTGTTTCCATGCTAATAAAATTAACAGGGCTAAAATACTTGAAAAAGTACGATTCATAATTAAATCGAAATCAATTTTAAAATTTGTAATAAAATGTAAAACCCATTTAGGTTTTAAAAATCTCATTATTAATACTTTGTTAATTATTTTGTTTTAGCGATGGAATCACAATAGATTTATTTATTTTTGGGCGCTTATCCATTTTTTTAAACAACTTAATCTCCCATGATAGGCGGGAGTTAAATTGAATCATTAAAAATCAAAAAAAAATGTCGAAAGTATTAATTATTGGAGCAGGAGGAGTAGGTAGCGTGGTTGCTCAAAAATGTGCATCGGTACCCGAAGTTTTCAGCGAAATTATGCTGGCAAGCCGCACCAAATCGAAATGCGATGCCATTGCCCAAAGAGTAGGAGGGAACCGTATTAAAACCGCGCAGGTGGACGCCGACAACGTTCAGGAACTGGTAAAACTGATCAACTCCTTCAAACCCGAATTGGTGATAAACGTGGCACTCCCTTATCAGGATCTGACTATTATGGATGCCTGCCTGGAAACCAATGTAAACTATTTGGATACGGCCAACTATGAGCCTAAAGACGAAGCTCATTTTGAGTACAGTTGGCAATGGGCTTATCAGGATAGGTTTAAAGCCAAAGGATTAACCGCCATCTTGGGCTGTGGATTCGATCCGGGGGTATGCAGTATTTACACTGCCTATGCAGCCAAGCATCATTTCGATGAGATGCATTATCTCGATATTGTTGACTGCAATGCCGGTGACCATGGGAAAGCATTTGCCACCAATTTCAATCCCGAAATCAACATCCGTGAGGTCACCCAAAACGGAAAATATTGGGAAAACGGGAAATGGGTGGAAACCAAACCTCATGAAATTAAATTGGCTTTGAATTACCCGAATATTGGACCAAAAAACTCCTATGTCATTTACCATGAAGAATTGGAATCGTTGGTTAAAAATTTCCCAACATTGAAACGTGCCCGTTTCTGGATGACTTTCGGTGACGAATACTTGACTCACTTGCGGGTAATCCAAAACATTGGAATGGCCAGTATTGAACCTATCATGTATAAAGGAATTGAGATTGTACCTTTGCAATTCTTAAAAGAAACTTTGCCTAATCCGGGCGATTTAGGCGAAAATTATACCGGCGAAACGTCCATTGGTTGCCGTATCCGTGGAATTAAAGATGGTAAAGAAAAAACCTATTATGTGTGGAACAACTGCAAACACCAGGATGCTTACAACGAAACCGGAATGCAAGGTGTTTCATACACTACTGGTGTTCCAGCTATGTTAGGAGCCTTGATGTTCTTAACCGGGAAATGGAAAAAACCCGGCGTGTTCAATGTAGAGGAATTTGACCCCGATCCGTTTATGGAACTGATTGGCAAATATGGATTGCCCTGGCAAGAAGAAATCAACGGTAACCTGGAACTTTAATTCAGAATTAAGAGTTCGTAAATACTATAAATTTATAAAACCGCAGAAGTCAACTACTTGCTGCGGTTTCTTTTTCTAACTTTAACAACTTTATAAACTTAAAACACTTTATTAATTTTAAATACTTTAAGTACTCCAAATACTCTAAATACTTCTTCAAATGGACTTTACCAAAATCCCCTCTCCCTGTTTTGTGCTCGATGAAAAAAGGCTCCGCAAGAACCTGGAACTTATTGATTATGTTCAGAAAAGTGCCAGAGTTGAAATTATTCTGGCTTTTAAAGGGTTTGCCATGTGGAGTGCTTTCCCGTTGGTAAAGCAATATGTTAAAGGGGCTACCGCCAGTTCATTGTACGAGGCCCGGCTCTGTTTCGAGGAGATGAAAACCAAAGCACATGTGTTTGCCCCAGCCTATTTTCCAAACGAATTCAATGAATTGATGGGATATAGCAGCCATTTTGTATTTAACTCTCTGGCTCAATTCCATCGGTTCTATCCCGGAATAAAAAAATCAGGACAGCCCATTTCATGCGGAATTAGGGTAAATCCAGAGATGAGCGATGTGCAGACCGATTTATACAATCCCAGTTCACCCAAATCGCGCTTGGGAGTATTGAAAGAGCATTTTCCTAAAGAACTTCCTGAAGGAGTGGACGGATTGCATTTTCATGTGCTCTGCGAGTCAACATCTTACGCATTGGAAAATGTTCTGGAAGTTTTTGAACAGAGGTTTGGTATTTACCTGCCTAAATTGAAATGGATAAACATGGGTGGTGGACATTTAATGACCCGTGAAGGTTACGATGTGGAACATCTGATTCAGGTATTGAAAAGGTTTAAAGAAAAACATCAGGTAGAAGTGATTTTAGAACCCGGAAGTGCCTTTGCCTGGGATACAGGTGTGTTAGTTTCCGAAGTTCAGGATATTGTAGTGAGCCGTGGTGTAAAAACAGCAATTTTAGATGTTTCGTTCACAGCCCACATGCCCGACACCCTTGAAATGCCCTATCGCCCCAGAATAGTTGGGGCAAAAGACCCAGATCAAAACAGCAAACATATGTACCGTTTGGGAGGTGTTAGCTGTTTGGCCGGCGATTTTATGGAAGAATATGACTTTGGAAAAGAACTAAACGTGGGCGATCGGGTGGTTTTTGAAGACATGATTCATTACACCATGGTAAAAACCACTATGTTCAACGGGGTTCAACACCCCGCCATTGCTATCTGGAAAGAGAACAATGAGCTTAAAATTGTTAGGGAATTTAACTATCAGGATTTTAAAGAACGTTTGTCTTAAATCTAAACCATTCCTGCTAAGTTATTTTAGGTCGTTTTCCTGAACTCTGGAAAGCGACCTTCTTTGTTTTCATAACCAATGTATGCCCATAAACATATTTTATTTTCCCAAGATATATTAATCATAATACTCAATAATTCAGTAATTTAGAATTATCGATTGCCTCTGGTATTTAGAATCATAATAAATTAGGATGGGATGACATTAAATCTTATAAAAAAATAATTTCACTATCTATATTTGCGGAATAGTTTATGGGGTTAACTAATAACAAGGGAAATTAAAGTTATATACTTGATTTGCTTCATAAACCATAGGTTTTTTCAGATGTTGAAATTTTGTTATTTGCTAAATATATGAAAACATCAAGGAGAGATTTTATTAAGATTTCGGCACTTGGCATTGGAGCTCTGAGTATTGGAGGTTCAAGCCTGAAAGTAACCGGAAAAACGTTGTTTTCGCCCAGTCAATTGAACAAGTTGATGATGAAACGGACTTCGACCTATTGTGAGGTTTGTTTTTGGAAGTGTGCCGGGTGGGCCTATTCCGACAATAAAGGAAACATCCAAAAAATTATTGGCCACCCTGACGATCCGCATTGCAACGGACGGTTATGCCCACGTGGTACCGGGGGTGTGGGTATGTACAACGACGAAGACCGCTTAAAAACCCCATTGATACGGGTAACCGGAGCCGATGGAAGTCAAACATTCCGTGAAGCCAGTTGGGATGAGGCGTTAGATTATATTGCTGTCAAAATGAAAAAAATTGCAGCCGAACATGGTCCCGAGTGCGTAGCCTTATTTACACACGGATCGGGTGGTAAGTTCTGGGGGCATTTGTTGAAAGCCTATGGCTCGAACAACATCAGCGCACCTTCATACGCGCAATGTCGCGGACCCCGCGAAGTTGCTTGGATTGGTACTTTTGGCGAAGAATTAGGTTCACCTGAACCTACCGACATACGAAATACCAAATGTTTGGTATTAATAGGTTCGCACATTGGCGAAAACATGCACAACGGACAGATTCAGGAGATGAGCGATGCCATCGATCAGGATGCTACAATTATAACTGTCGATCCACGGTTTTCAACCGCGGCCAGCCATTCAAAATATTGGTTGCCTATTAAACCCGCCACCGACATCGCGTTATTATTGGCTTGGATGCATGTTTTGATTCAAGAAGGCTGGTACGACAAAGCCTATGTCGAGAAATATACCTATGGTTTTGATCAACTAAAAGAGCATGTAAAAAACTTTACACCGGAGTGGGCTTATGGCATTACTACCATTGAACCCGAGGTAATCCGTAAAACAGCCCGCGAGATGTTTAACGCTTCACCTGCCGTAATTATTCATCCCGGAAGGCATGTTACATGGTATGGCGACGATACCCAGAGGTTACGTGCCGTAGCCATCCTAAATGCATTGTTAGGAAGCTGGGGAAGGCGCGGTGGTTTTTATATGGGCGTGGAAACTTCCGTTCCCGGATTCCCACATCCCGAATATCCAAAACCCAAGCGTACCTGGCGTGATGCTTTCCCTGGACAATACAGCCTGGCTGATTCAGCTTTAGCTAATGGAATTTGCGATGCTACCATACCTGCACCGACCCGCGATTGCTCCTTTAAAGGATGGATTGTGAACGGAACCAACCTGATTTTCACTTTACCTGATCTTCGGAATACCAAAAAAGCAATACAGAACCTGGAATTATTGGTGGTGATTGATACCATGCCTGTTGAAATTACCGGCTATGCCGATGTGGTGCTTCCTGAATGTACCTATCTGGAGCGTTATGACGAGATACGGACTTCGAAACACCGGATTCCGACCATCGCCTTGCGTGAACCTGCCGCCGATCCTAAATGGGATTCTAAACCCGGCTGGTGGATGGCCAAGGAACTGGGACACAAACTAGGTTTGGATGACTTTTTCAAATATAAAAACATTGAAGAGATACTGGACTGGCAACTAAAAAAAGTGGGCTCATCGTTAGAAGAGATGAAGCGATTGGGTGTGAAAAAGATGAAACCCGAAGAAGGTTCCTTATTGTATTTTGAACCGGGAACCGACATTGAATTTTCTACCTCAACCGGAAAGATAGAGCTGTATGCTACCTCGTTTGCCGATGAAGGTTTCGATCCGTTACCAAAATATACCCCTCATCCGGAACCACCACAAGGTTTTTACCGCTTAAATTATGGTCGTGCACCCATGCATACCTTTAGCCGGACGGCCAATAATCCAAATTTGACTGATCTGATGGACGAAAACAGCGTTTGGGTTAATCCAAAAGTAGCCAAAGTATGGGGATTGGAAAACGACCAATATGTGTGGCTCGAAAACCAGGATGGAATTGTTTCCACCTTCCCAATCAAAGTCCGGATTACAGAACGTATCCGTTGGGATTCCGTGTTTATGGTTCACGGATTTGGACATAAAAATGAAAAACTGACCCGTGCTCATGGACGTGGTGCCAGCGATTCGGAATTGATAACAAATGTAATGATTGATCCCATTATGGGGGGTACCGGGATGCGTGGCAATTTTGTAACCTTCCGTACCGAAAAACCTGGGAAAGGAGGTTTATTATGAGATATGCCATGGCCATTGACACCAAAAAGTGTGTCGGATGTAGCGATTGTGTGGTAGCCTGCCAGACAGAAAACGATGTTCCCATTGGCTACTGCCGCGACTGGGTAGTTGAAGTTACCGATGGAACTTATCCGCAACTGGAAACCGAAATCCGGAGCGAGCGTTGCAACCATTGCGACAATTCACCCTGTGTGCGTTGCTGCCCCACAGGTGCCAGCCATTATGCTGAAGGAGGCATCGTTCTGGTTACGCATGAAAAATGTATCGGTTGTTCGGCCTGCATCCAAAGTTGCCCATACGATGCACGTTATACGCATCCCGAAGGATATGTAGATAAATGTACCTTCTGTCTGCATCGGGTTAAGAAAGGGATGGAACCTGCTTGTGTGGCTGTTTGTCCAACAAAATGTATGTATTTTGGCGATATGGATGATCCCAACAGCCCTATTTCGAAAGTATTGAAAACCAGGAAATATAAAGTTCTGGCTCCCGAAGCTGGGACCAAACCAAATGTCTATTATTTAATCTAGACAATTATGAAAGAAGAAATTATTGTAAGTGGCCGGATGAATCACATGATTGACCCTGTGTTGCATGCCTGGGGTTGGGAAATTCCGGTGTATCTGTTTTTAGGAGGTTTAGCCGCCGGGTTGTTGTTTTTCTCAGGCCTCTATTACTTATTAGGCAAAGAAAACCATTATCCCGCAGCAGTACGCAAAGCTCCGGTATTGGTGCCCGTCATTTTAGCATTGGGTTTATTTGCCCTGTTTCTCGATTTGCATCACAAACCCTATTTCTGGAGGTTATATACAACCATCAAGTTTCAATCGCCCATGAGCTGGGGAGCCTGGACATTAATGATTGTTACCCCTTTATCCATGATTTGGGCTGCATTGCACATCAAAGAATGGTTTCCGCGATGGGATTGGAAATTTCAATGGCTAAAAGATTTGGAAATATTCTTAAGCGACTATAAAAAAACAATCGCTTGGGCAATGGCGTTATTGGGAGTGATTTTAGGTATTTACACCGGGATATTACTTTCGGCCTTCAATGCCCGCCCGTTATGGAACACATCCATACTGGGGCCATTGTTCTTAACTTCAGGATTATCGGCAGGCTCAGCATTAATCATGCTCCTTTCAAAAGACCATCACGAACGGATTACTTTTGCCCGGATTGACCTGATTGTTATTGGCATAGAACTGTTTTTTATCATCCACATGTTCATGGGTTTTTTGGCAAGTACCCAAGTTCAGATTGATGCCGCCAGCATCTTCTTAGGAGGTGAACTTACGGCTCCATTCTGGATTTTTGTGGTGGTACTGGGAATGCTTGTCCCTGCAGCTTTAGAGGTGATGGAGTTACGTCATTTTAAGGTTCCTGTAATCATTCCGGTGGTACTCATTCTTTTTGGTAGTTTTATGTTACGCTGGCTTATTACCAATGCAGGGCAATTAAGTCGGTATTTGTATTGATGGAGGCTTTGAGATAAGAGACACAAGATTTGAATTTTAAGATTAGAAATTAAGATATATAAAAATAAACAACTATGAAGCAAAACAAATATTTAAATCCTTATTTGGGAGGCGTACTATTGGGTCTGGTTTTATTATCAGCCAATTTTATTTCCGGGCGTGGATTGGGTGCCAGTGGCGCATTCAAGAGTATGGTGGTTTCATCGGTCAACATGGTGGCACCTGCTCATGCTGGAAATGCTACTTTTTATAAAGAAAACATTCATGAACACCCTGAAGGTGTGATGAAATCGTGGCTGGTATTTCAGGTACTAGGTGTGGTGGTAGGCGCATTTATTTCAGGTGCTTTGGCCGGACGGTTAAAATTCAAAGTGGAACATTCACCTAAAATTACTTCGAAACGCAGGTTGATTTTTGCTTTAGCCGGAGGTGTTTTGTTTGGCTTTGGTTCACAATTAGGTCGTGGATGTACCAGCGGTTCTGCATTGAGCGGGATGGCCGTGCTTTCGCTGGGCGGAATTGTGACCATGGCAGCTATCTTTGGAACTGGTTATGCTTTGGCCTATTTTTTCCGTAAGAATTGGATTTAATTCAACGGACAATTAACAATGAGTAATTAATCTTTAATTAAGAAATTAAAATGGGACCTTTATCAGTAAATGAAATCATATCATCGAACACCAATTTTTTTCTGGCCTTTTTAATTGGTATCGGATTCGGGTTTGTGCTTGAATCCAGTGGCTTTTCATCGAGCCGTAAACTGGCCGGCGTGTTTTACGGTTACGATACCGTTGTATTAAAAGTATTTTTTACCGCCGCTATTACCGCCATGCTTGGCCTGCTTTTCTTCAGCCTTTTTGGTTGGGTTGATTTGAGTTTGGTGTACGTGAATCCTACTTTTTGGCATTCGGCCATTTCTGGCGGAGTTATTATGGGTGCAGGGTTCATTATAGGTGGATTTTGCCCTGGCACCAGCGTTTGTGGTGCAGCCATCGGTAAAATTGATGCTTTAGTCTTTGTAGGAGGATTGTTTCTTGGCATTTTTATCTTTGGTGAGGGCTACCCTTTGTGGGAAGATTTTTATAAAGCAGGTTTTGCCGGGTTTCCAAAGTTAAACGAAGTATTGGGGATTTCACAAGGTATCTTGGCTTTACTCATCGTTTTAATGGCTTTGGCTATGTTCTGGGTAGGTGAGTGGGCCGAACAGAAATTTCCCAGGGAAGAATACTAGAATTGAAAACCGCAAATCTCAAATTTCAATTTAAAATTTACAGATCATGAACCGATTTAAAGACAGTAAACATTTGCAGAACATCAAGCATCTGCAAAATATAAAACCCCGCGTATTATTGGCTATGGCTTTAATTCCATTAGCTTTGGTAATTGCCGCAGTGCCTGAGAATACCACTAAACCTTACAAATTGACCATTGAAGAGGTGGTTGGTGAAATTACCGATGGCGCGCAATATTTTACAGCCGATCAGATAGCTGATTTAATTATTCAGAAAGATCCATCCATCCAGTTGATCGATGTCCGTCCGAAAGATGAATTTGAGACGTATCATTTGCCGGGTGCCTTAAACATCCCGATATCGGATTTACTTTCCGATGAATGGCTGGAAACCTTGGATCAGGATGTGCGGACCAATGTTTTTTATTCGAATGGAACCGTTCAGTCAAACCAGGCATGGATTATCTGCACCCAACGGGGATTTAAAAACAATTACGTGCTACAGGGAGGATTGAATTATTGGGCCGAAACCATTTTAAACCCGCAGCGCCCCGATCAAACCGCACCAAACGATGAGTTTGCCAAGTATGATTTTCGCAAGGCCATGAATGGGGCACTTGGGGGAGGCACACTCGAAGCTCAATCAACTCCGGCTTCATCGGCGGGCACTATGCCTGAGGTGGCTAAAAAGCCTAAAAAGAAAAAGGCAGCCGGAGGGTGTTAATTTCAGGTTTTTAAAAGAAATTTACCACAGGCATCATTACTTTGGCGAAATGTGTATCTTTGCCTGCACGGAGAGGTGCCAGAGTGGTCGAATGGGACGGTCTCGAAAACCGTTGTACTGGTAACGGTACCGCGGGTTCGAATCCCGCCCTCTCCGCAAGAAAAAGCTTCTCGGAAACGGGAGGCTTTTTTTGTTCAAAAAAAATCAATTAAAATCAGGAAGGAGGGATGAGAGCCCGCGCGGGTTCGAACTTAGCGGAGCGATCTCATGAATACGACGAAAGGAGTATGAATAATCCCGCCCTCTCCACAAGAAAAAGCTTCTCGGAAACGGGAGGCTTTTTTTGTTCAAAAAAGATCAATTAAAATCAGGAAAGAGGGATGAGAGCCCGCGCGGGTTCGAACTTAGCGGAGCGATCTCATGAATACGACGAAAGGAGTATGAATAATCCCGCCCTCTCCGCAAGAAAAAGCTTCTCGGAAACGGGAGGCTTTTTTTGTTCCGTACGCATTAATTGCAAAAGGAAAAGAGGGATTTCCGCAAAACCTATTGCTTTTACTTTTTATGTACAAATATTAAAATCTGGTGATGAACGACCGGAAGAAGAAGCCCGTGTAGTTTTGCGGCCAAAAAATGAAAAGCTGCCCGTTCGGGGTAATTTCCATTGAATATTCTAAGATAAGTATGCTGAAAGAAAACGGTTTTTACCTCCGTTCTAACTGAGCCAGTTCTTTGGCATCGAACAATGTTGGGTAATCATCGCTGAAACTCTTCAATACCTTTGTGAAGAGCGCTTCCCTTATTACCTGCGATTTGTTCTGGATTTTATACTTTTTGCAATACCGATTGAATGCATCTATTTCATAATCGTTCAATAAGATCTGGTGCTTGTGTCTCCTTTTTAAAGCCCTGTATTGTTGAGTATCTACCATTGCCGTTTATTTTTTTTCAAAAATATGGCTATTCGCCTGCTGTGCCTAACGAATTACCAACAAGAAATTAACAGATTTTTTGAACTTATTAACAATTAAAAGGGCGATGTGAACAGCCTTTCAACTTTATTGAACCAATTCTTTCAGTTTTGGAGTTAAATTTTTCGAAAGATAATCCGATAAGTTTTGATAAGCATCGAGCCCGGCCTCCGGGTATCCAAGTTGTGTCCCACGGATGTTTTCAAAGGATTTGATGAATACCAATTGTTCCTGGGCATTGAAGACTTTGACTTCACCTTGCAACCCGGCGTAGTGTATGCGCCCCTCTTTTTTCAGTTCCGAGGTATTGGCCTGCAGTTCCAACCGGTAATCGGCCAGTTCCATTTTTAAAACCACTGGGAATCCCTGTTGCGCAAGCATATTTTTCAACTTGGCATCCATAATCTTTGGTTCCAGGTTTTTGTCCAGATTCTTTTCATTGGTTATCACAAAAAAAGATGGATTGAAAATCCGAAGGGCAATTTGCCCTTTGGGAGGATCAATTTTTCGCAACATCTTCCGGAAAACCGGGTCGGGGGTAATCTGTGAGGCTTTGTTCACCAAATCGACGGTAGCTACAAAGAATTCTGTCTCTTTCAGGCTCGATACCTGATGCAATGAATAACTCATAGCGCCTTCGGGGTTCGATTCTGCCGTGTTGTTAGGCAATGGGCGCTGCTGGAGGCTAAAAACAACAGGTATCCCGGAAAGGGGTTGGTTTTTTCCGTTCAAACACCGGAATCCCAATTCCTGTGCGGTAATCGGTGCCCCATTTTTCACGGCAATTTCCGTTTTATTTGGGACAATTTTAATATCGCCAACCACCGAGAGCAATCCGGTGAACAACTCATTTCCTAAGAATATGTTTTTTTCCTGATAGTTTATTTCAAGCGATTCCGAAAAATAGGGTTTGATGGCCTCCAACCCTTTGATGTAATTCACAATTGCTTCGTAATATTGATTATTTGAGCGGGCAGTCTGTGCCTTGTCATAAAAATCAACGCCTTTGGTTACCGATGCCTGTTTGCGCTGTTCTTTAATTTGCCGGAAGCCGGCTTTCGATAGCCGGTACCAGATGTAGAAATGTGTTTCGTTTTCAAAGGTCTGCATCAGTTCATATCCTTCCAGATTCTCGTTCGATTCTGTTTTGGTGGTTGCCATAAATTCCTCGGAATATCCCAGCAAGCTTTCAAACTGGTGCAGCACGCTGCGTGATGCTATTGTAACGGTAATTTCGCTTGATAAATCGGCCAGTGCATTTTTTTTTGCCTGCCCTTGATAATCATCTGCCGAACCATTTTTTAATGCCGACCCGATACCAATATAATAGGATTCCGAAACAGGTTTTTTTTGAACCCAATCGGGCAATAACTGCAACTGGGTGTTTTTTTTGCTGGTTCCACAGCCCAACAGAAAAAACAAAACCAAAATACTAGCGTTCCGGATCATACTGTTCAATTTTTAAACCTACTTTATTAGCTATTACTTGCTGCACATCAATAGACATGGCATCCAGCGATTTTAACTGCCGGCGTTCTTCCAATAATTCCTTCAACTTGCGTTTATCACTTGCCGAATCATTAATTACATCAAGTGACGACTTTTTATCTTTGCTTTCCCAATATCCGGGAATCAAGTTATCGCGGTCTCCATCGTAGGCGGCATAATGCACTTCGTCGGAAGTTTCATGCGAAATGGCATCGGTTACCAAAACCTCACCAGTTTCGGTGGAAATTAATTTGTACTGAAAGTGACAGGTAACCGAATTTTCCTGTTTGTATTCAAAATATCTGGTTTTTTCGTAAAGGGTCGAATCTTTTTCTCCCTCTTTGGTTTTCACCTTTATCACCTTTTTTACATATCCTTTTTTCTCTGTTTTTTCCAGTTCGCCAGTGGTGGCACCATAGTAATTCACCTGTCCGGTGAGCAGGGCTTTTACGCCAAGCATTTTCCCGGCTTTAGCCTGAATGTTGCCGTCAACTTTTCCTTCTAAGGTTAATAGTTGCTCTTGGGTAATATCTTTGATATTTTCGCGGTCAACCAGTTTGATGAAGGGTGTTTTTAAGGTTGAGATGTTTTTTTCGATACAGCTTTGCAACATCGTTTCAATCCCTTTTTGTTTGGTAGTGTTCGAGAAATCGACCACCGCGATAGTAATCAACGCGTTTGTTAGCGCCAATTCCGAAAGTTCCCGGGCATCTTTGTAGTTGGCCTGTTTTTTTAAAATCTCCTGAAACTTCAGATACGAAGATCGGTATTTCTGAATATCGAGCAGTTCTTTTGCTTTGCGGTAAATGGGTTCAAAGTGGGCTGTGTTCTTGAGTTCCTGAGCATCTTTAAAGCCGGGTTCAAGGGTCAGTATTTCATTAAGGATGGCCTCCGACTCGGAAAACTTTTCCTGTTCGAGCAACAAGTAGGCATCCTGGTACCTGGCATCAAGGTAAAGGGTTTTAACTTCCTGATAATGGTCGGCATAACTTCTCGGAAAGCTCAGGTCGATGCCTGTAGTTTTAACCTTTTCGTAAAACGTGTTCAGTTCCAGGTATATATAAACCGCATCTTTAATATCATCGGCATTGTAGTGCCCCATAAATGCTTCCAGTTTGTTGTCTAGGGTAATCTGCCCTGTTTTTCTCAATCCCACTTGGGCTTCAAGGTTTTTTTTGTTTTTTGTAACCGAAATATAATACATCTCAGCAGCCTTTTCATACAAACCCGCTTTTTCAAATTCAGCACCTTTTTTGGCATACCGTTTCGATGCACAACCGATCAGCATCACGATCGAAAGCAATAGAATGAGTAATCGTTTCAATGGAAATAGGTTCATTGTTGTGTAGTTTATTTTTTTGAAATCATCCAAAGGTAAAATATTCTTTTTTGCCTGAAAATATTGGTTGAATAAAACCTTTCTTTAGCGAGATTTTTTTACCTTGAGTTTCATAAACATGAAATTTTATGTCGATAAAACCTGTCGATTTGGTAGCGTTCGACCTTGATGGAACTATCTTGAACGATGAGAAAAAAGTTAGCCCCACCGATTGGCAAACCCTTGTTGAACTTGGTGCGAAGAATATTCTGCGAGTTGTAGCTACCGGGCGGAATCATTTCTCGTTGATACATGTTTTGCCAGCAGATTTCCCTGCCGATTTTGTCGTTTTTTCATCTGGTGCCGGAATCATGCATTGGCCATCAAAAAAAATTCTTTATTGCCAGCACATGGAGACCGGGCATTTAAAAGAGGTGGTGCGGGTTTTAATAAATTACAGGCTCAATTTTACGGTTCATTTGCCCATTCCCAACAACCATCATATTTTACTGCATGCCGCTTATCCCAATGCTGAAAACTTACTGAGTTATGTTAATCATTACAAGGATTTTGTGAGCCCTTTGGTGATTGAAAATTTACCCAGCGAAGCTACCCAGTTAATTGTTTTGCTCAACGGGCAATCGCATTTATTTTATGAACTGAAACAGCAATTCCCTTTTGTGAAAACTATACTAACTACCTCACCCATTGATCATAAAACCTTGTGGATGGAAATTTTCCATCCTGCTGTTTCAAAAGCCAATGGACTGAAATGGATTTGTAATCACTTGAAGAATCCGGACATGCGCACCTTTGGCATTGGTAATGATTTTAACGATTGGGATTTATTGAACCATACCCATCACAGTTTTGTTGTAAGTAATGCGCCCAATGAAATGAAAACACAATTTCGCCAGGTAACATCAAACAACGAGAGCGGATTTAGCCAGGCTATTCTCGAAGTGTTTAAAAATTGAAAGTTGCGGGTGTTATTTACTTATAATATAAACTATTTTTTATTTTTACGATTTGAAATTATAAGCAATGAATAACCCGGAGGCAAATATTACCAACGAAAATGAACTGCATAATGTCTTTAAAGAGAGTTGTTTAAGACATTTTGAAGCCAAAGAATTTGAACAAATAAAAAATGCCTATGAATTGGCAAATGCAAAATCGACGGGCAAAACCAGGCATTCGGGTGAACCTTATATTTTCCATCCCTTACGTGTGGCATTAATTTTAGTGGACGAAATACGTTTGGGTAAAACTACCATCATCGCGGGCCTATTACACGATGTTTTAAAAGATGGCCTGATTACTTCGCAGGAAATTGAAAAGGAATATGGTCCGGAAGTTCTATCGTTGTTGATTGGGTTAAACAAAATAAGCTCGCTTTACACCGAAAAGCTTTCGCTGCAGAGTGAAAATTTTATTGCCCTGTTGTTAACCATTAGCCCCGATGTCCGCGTCATTCTTTTAAAACTGGCCGATCGGCTGGATAATATCCGTAAAATACGGAATTTTGAACCCGAAAAGCAGTTAAAGATAGCCCAAGAGACCAATTTGTTATATGCTCCAATTGCCCACCGCCTAGGGCTTTACCATATTAAAACGGAACTGGAGGATATTTCGTTGCGACATTTAGATTCGGAGGCTTACTTTAGCATTGCCCGCAAACTGAAAGATACCAAAAAAGCCCGGGAACAATATATCGAACGCTTCTCTGAACCCATCCGGCAGATATTGGATGAAAAGGGTTTTAACTATGAAATTAAGGGGCGGCCCAAATCGGTACATTCCATTTATGGAAAAATTTATAAAAAGAATGTTGACCTTTCTGAAATCTTCGATCTGTTTGCCATCCGGGTCATCTTGAACGAGGTTCCCAAAGAAAAAGAGAAAGAGGAATGCTGGAATGTTTATAGCCTGGTAACAAATATTTATGCCCCAAATCCTACCCGTTTGCGCGACTGGATTTCAACTCCCCGTGCCAGTGGATACGAATCGTTGCATACCACGGTTATTGGGCCTGAAAAACATTGGGTCGAGGTTCAGATCCGCACCCGCAGAATGGATGATATTGCTGAAAAGGGCGATGCCGCGCATTGGAAATACAAAGAAGCGGGTAAAGCCGAATCGCACGACGAATGGTTGCGGAGCATCCGCGATGCTTTGGAAAATAAAGATTCGTTAGCCATTGAAGCATTGCCTAACCAAAAGCAGATTTTACGAAACACCGAGATTTTTATTTTTACCCCACAGGGTGACATCAAAAAATTGCACGAAGGGGCTACAGTCCTTGATTTTGCCTATTCCATTCACAGCAATATTGGCAATACCTGTACGGGAGCCCGGGTAAATGAAAAGATTGTTCCTATTAAACACAAACTCAGTAATGGCGACACCATTGAAGTGCTGACTTCAAAAAACCAAAAACCCAGGTTGGAATGGTTGAACATTGTAGCCAGTAACCGGACCAAAGCCAGAATCCGCAGGGCAATTAACGAAAACCTGTTTAAACAGGCCGAAGTGGGTAAGGAAATGTTGGAACGGAAAGCATCACAACTCAAACTGGATTTTAACGATCAGGTGATCCTTAAAATAATCAACCATTTCAAGTACAAAAGGGCACTTGATTTTTATCAAGATATTGCCGATGAAAAAATTGATTTGCAGACAATTAAAGATTATCTGACCAATATTGGAAAGGAAGACGAAGGAAAGACTGCCGAAACCCAGGAGGTTAGTGCCGTTGAATATGTTCCGCAAAAGTCGGTTTCCGATAATTATTTAATCATTGATAAAAATTTATTAAACATTGACTATAAATTGGCAAAATGTTGCCGGCCCATTCCGGGAGACCCAATTTTTGGTTTTGTGACTGTAGATAGGGGGATTCAGGTGCACCGGAAAACTTGCCCTAACGCCAAAGATTTGATTTCGAGATATTCATACCGGATTGTTCAAGCCCGTTGGACCGACGATAGCAAAAGTTCATCGTTTATTGCTGAAATTGTGGTTACAGGTATTGATAAGATCGGGATTATTAATCACATTTCCGAGGTAATCTCGAAAGAACACCAGGTGAACATGCGTTCATTGGCCATAAATACCAAAGATGGTATTTTTCAGGGATTTATTTCTGTATTTGTGAACAATGCCAATCAGCTCGATGTCCTTTTAGCCAATATCAGTAAAATAAAAGGAGTGTTAAAGGCCGAACGTCTCGATAAAGCGTATTAGCTCCAAAACATTACGGAATGCGCATAAATTTGTGCGATTGCAGGGAGACCATCCAGTCGGGATGGGTTTTGGCATATTCTACAATCGGACCGATGTTGATGCTAAAACGGCTCCATTCCGGTTGTAAAAACCGCAAGCAGTTGAGCCGGATACGTTTGGCACATTCTTCGGCCCACAAATAATCGTCGGGTTCATAAATAATCATTTTCAGCTCATCGGCTGCTTGATAAATTGCGGGTTTTGGATGCATGTTCCGCTTGGGCGAAAGGCATATCCAATCCCACGTGCCTGTTAATGGGTAGGCCCCGGAAGTTTCCAGAAATGTTTCAATGGAATGCTTTTTTAAAGCATCACAGAGCGGATTTAAATTATAGAGAGAAGGTTCTCCACCTGTTACCACAACTGCTCTGGCTGGTGTTTCAAGAACTTTAGCGACAATATCTTCAACGGGTACCAACTGGTGTATCCCGGGACTCCATGATACTTTGGAATCGCACCAACGACAACCAATATCGCATCCGCCAATTCTGATAAAGTAGGCAGCTTTACCGGTATGAAAACCTTCTCCTTGAAGGGTATAAAATTGTTCAACAAGAGGCAACACATTTCCTTCCCCTCTACCAGGCAACTCTTCTCGTTTCAAACCCTAAAAAATTTTATCGATTAATCCTCATCATCAATCTTTACATGGCCCCAGTTTTCACCCCTGCGGATGCGATTCAATTGGGTATGCGTGATACCGAATTCTTTAGCAATCTTGTACAATGGGTTTTTCCCCCTTCTGATTTTTTTCTTTAACCGGATGACATCCGTTTCAGTAAGTTTGGCGTGAGTAATATTGCCTTTACGGTTTTCGCGGGCAAATTTCACTTTGGGGTTGTTGTTGTTGTGATGGTTCAAGTCGTTTTGAGTCGCCCATTTTAGGTTCTCCACATAATTATTCAGCTTGTTATAATCCTTGTGGATCACATACTTGTGCCTTTCGGTCGGGCGTGGAATAAAATTGGCAGCTACCAAACGGTGAACAGATTCGGTGACCCGTTTCACGGTACCTTTTATCCGTTTGAAATTGTTGACATATTCAAACCCACTTTTATCCTTGAACTGATTAATAGTAGATAAAAACTGCCAATCGTTCTTTTTGACATTGAAATGCCTTACACGACCATAATTGGAGACTTCATAAATCTCGCCATCGCGCATTCCAGTAAGGGTGAAGCGTTTCCACTCCTCATTCCAAAATTTTTCTTCTTTCATAATTTAAAATTAAATGAATCCTTTTTTTTATACATCCCTAGCACAAAAATAGTCTTTTTATGTTTATATCCAAATCTTTACAACACCGTTTACTTCTATGAAAAGAAATTTTAAGGCTAATTTTGACTAAATTTGAATTTCCAGTTGTTCAAAATTAGAAAAATATCCTATTTTTTTATTGATTATTTGATTATAAGTTAGGAATATTTTTGTAATTCTAAAAACAAATAGAACCGCATGGAACCTCATAACTGAGGTTTTTTACTTAATGGAATTTAAAATATCTAAAAATGTAGATATATTTAGAATATTACTTATTTTTACGCCTGTTAAAAATTTTATGCTATGAATACAATTTTGTTAGGAATTATTGGTGGCCAAGAGGTGTTACTTATATTAATCGTTGTTTTGCTTCTTTTTGGAGGTAAAAAAATTCCTGAACTGATGAAAGGTCTGGGGAAAGGCATCAATGAATTTAAAAAAGCAGCCAACGAAAGTGAAGTAGGTGCCGAGTTAAAGGATATCAAGAAAGAGATTAACAGCGTTTCGAAAGATATTCAGGAAACTACCCGTTTGCAGTAACGCAATATGACAGATACCAAAAACAATGTGGAGATGACCTTTTGGGATCATCTGGAAGAATTACGATGGGTATTTGTCCGTTCAATTATTGCTGTTACTAGTTTAAGCATATTAGCTTTTATTAAGAAGGATTTTATCTTTGATAAAATAATTTTAGCTCCCAAAGAACCTTGGTTTTTTACCAACAGGATTCTCTGCCAAATTGGTGAACGATTCGATTCCCCATCGCTTTGTTTAGATAACAGCCATTTGCAGTTAATAAACATTAAACTTTCAGGGCAATTCACAACGCACATTTTAATGTCGTTTGCCATCGGGATATTTTTTGCCAGCCCCTATATTATCTATGAAATTTGGCGTTTTATTAAACCAGCTTTGCGTCAGCGTGAGCGAAAATACAGCAGGGGGGCTGTATTGGTTTGTTCCTTTTTGTTTATACTTGGGGTGGTTTTTGCTTATTATTTAATTGTTCCTTTAACCATCAATTTTTTAGGTAATTATCAGGTTAGTGCGCAAGTGGCCAATACCATTACTTTAAGCTCCTACCTGAGCAATATTATTTCATTGTGCCTATCCATGGGAGTGGTTTTTGAGATACCGGTTTTTGTTTATTTCCTTACAAAAACCGGAATTATTTCACCCCAGTTTATGAAGCGTAGCCGTAAGATTATAATTGTGGTGTTGTTGATTATTGCCGCCATTATTACCCCACCGGATGTTATCAGCCAAACCCTGGTATTCATTCCATTATATTTCCTTTTCGAAATAAGTATTAAAATCTCAGAATGGGTTTATAAGAAAAAGGAAGCATCGCTTGAATAGTGCCTTTTTATCCCTAAATTTGTTTAAAAACAGTTGTGAACCATACGTTTAAAACGATTGTTGGCCTTTTGTTTTTGCATACGTTAGGTTGTAATTCGCAGGGAAACGCCGAATTAAAAATGGAAAAACTTATCAACAGAAAGCCCGTGGTTAGTGGTCGGTTCTATCCGGCGCAACCCGATCAGCTTAAAAGTGACTTGAAAAAATATTTTGATGGCAACTCCAAAAAACAATTTGCAGGGACCATTCAGGCCTTGATAGTACCTCATGCTGGGTATGTGTTTTCAGGTGATGTGGCTGCCAGTGCCTACTTGCAGCTTAATCCGGAACAACCTTACAAAAATATTTTTATTTTGGCACCCAGCCACCATTATCCTGTGCAGGGTGCTTCGGTATATAATTTGGGAAATTATGTAACCCCGCTTGGAGAGGTAGAGGTGAATCGTGAGATTGCCAACCAATTAATGACCACGAACCCAATGTTTAAATATGTGCCTGAGGCTGATAAACAGGAACATAGCCTGGAAGTTCAGTTACCTTTTTTGCAATATTATTTGAAAAAGCCTTTCAAATTGGTACCTATTATTATTGGCACCGACCATGAACCGGTATTAAAATCTTTGGCAGAAAGCCTGCAACCTTACTTTAATCCAGACAATATTTTTATCATCAGTTCCGATTTTTCGCATTATCCCAATTATCAAAAAGCCCAAAGTGTTGATACAGCTACCATGGAGGCCATTGTTTCCAATGAAATTCAAAAAGTAAAAGAAACACTTATCGAAAATAAGAATCTGGCTATTCCAAACCTTGCCACGAGTGCTTGCGGTATTTCGGGAATCCTGACATTGATGTATCTTACTCAAAACAATACCGGCATCCATTTTGAACCCATCAAATATAATAACTCAGGCGACAGTCCTTACGGCGATCATCAACGGGTGGTAGGATACTGGTCGATAATTGCTGTTGCCGGAAAACCCAAGCCTATTTTTGAACTCACTGCGGATGAAAAACAGTATTTATTGGTATTGGCCAGGCAAACTATTAACGAATACCTAATTAAGCATAAAACCAAAGAACCCCATTCGGTACCTCAAAACCTAACCAATCATACCGGGGCTTTTGTTACCCTTCATCTGGATGGAAAATTAAAGGGGTGTATTGGCCGGTTTGAAGCCGATGAACCTTTATATAAAGTGGTTCAAAAGATGGCCATAGCCGCGGCTACAAGTGATAGCCGATTTGAACCGCTCAAATTGGAAGAACTGAAACATGCGGAGATTGAAATTTCAGTATTGACGCCATTGCAAAAAATTAAGTGTAAGGAAGACATTGTGATAGGTACCCACGGTATTTATATCCAAAAAGGATTAAGCCACGGCACACTTTTACCGCAGGTTGCTTCCGATAATCACTGGACCGTGGATGAATTCCTTGGTTATTGTTCGCGCAACAAAGCCGGGTTAGGTTGGGAGGGATGGAAAGATGCCGATTTGTTTACCTATACGGCCATCGTCTTTTCTGAAAAAGAACGGCCATGAACAAAAAGGATGCATTGTTTTGGATAGAACAACTTCAACTGGAACCTCACCCTGAAGGAGGAAGTTTCGCGCAGACTTATCAATCGGGATTTTACACAAGTAAGGAACTTAACAATTGCAGGGTAACCCGTCGATGTGCTTCATTAATCTATTTTCTGCTACAAAAAGGGGAATATTCCCATTTTCATCGGTTACAATCGGATGAGATTTGGCTTTACCAACAGGGTGGGCCTTTGACCATATACATGATTACTCCCGGACAGGAGTGGTTTGTAGAGCGATTGGGACCCAATCCCGATCAGCATGAAAACCTTCAGGTACTTATTCCTGCGGGAAGCTGGTTTGCGGCACACCTTGATGCTTCGGTTGATTTTTGTTTGATGAGCTGTTTGGTTTCACCCGGTTTTGAGTGGGAGGATTTTGAATTGGCTGAAACGGGGGATTTGATCTGTCAATTCCCACAGCATGCCGAATTGCTGAACCTTTTTTGTTTGGAATAAACTCAATTCTTATTAGGTACTAAACCTGCATTCTAAAACCAAGTAAGGTTATTATTGAAAAATTATCGGAAAACATGAAAAATATGAAGGCTGTGTAACAAGTGTTACATTTTATGAGGATTGAATGAGCTACTTTTGATATAACAAAACATCAAAAATATGGCCTCAGTTAAATTTTTCCGTTACCTGATTCCCCCCGATCCTTGGAAATTTCCGGTCATCTTAGTTTTAGGGATATTTGTTGGGTTGGCTCTTTACCTTTTTAAAATAAGTAAAGCAGTTTCGTATCTTTCCGATGAACCTACCACCTGTGTCAACTGCCATATTATGGCACCGCAATATGCCACATGGCAACACAGTTCGCATAGGCAATGGACCAATTGTAACGATTGCCATGTTCCCCACAACAATGTTTTTAATAAATATTACTTTAAAGCCAAAGATGGGATGCGCCATGCCACCATTTTTACGTTACGGAGCGAACCTCAGGTTATTATGATTCATGAAGAGGGGCAGGAAGTGGTGCATCAGAATTGCATCCGTTGCCACGAAAAACTCTTGGATGTGGATCAGAAACTGGCGAATAATCATTTTAAACATGAACGTACCGGGCGCAAGTGCTGGGAATGTCACCGGGAGGTTCCCCACGGACGGGTAAACAGCCTTTCGAGTACGCCATACGCAAGAGTGCCGTTGCCTGAAAGCCCGGTTCCGGATTGGCTCAAAATGCTTATGGACGATAAACCTTAACAATGTTACGATTTTTAAATAAAGTTACTGAAAATCCCACATGACCAACTATGTAAAACACAAAGGCAGATAACTGGATTTCTGAAAATATAAATGAATGAGATTTCAGAAACATGTGGGTGGCATCTGACCTTTGAAAAAAAGCATATTAAATGAAATCACTAACCGAACAAATCAAAGAAAAGCCCTATTTGGGATGGCTGTTATTCTTCTCAACTGTATTGATTGTATTTTTATTGGGCATGTTGGCCTCATCGGTGATAGAGCGTAGGGCTGAAGCTCAGTTTGCTTACACTCCACAGGTTAAACATTCACAATTTGAACCACGAAACGAGGTATGGGGCAAGAACTTTCCACGTCAGTATCAGTCGTACATGCAGACCAAAGACACCACATTCCGAAGTATGTATAATGGCAATGCCACGGTAGATATGCTTGCAGAAGATCCCCGTTTGGTCATACTTTGGGCGGGTTACCCCTTCTCAAAAGATTATAAACAAGGCCGTGGGCATGCCTATGCCGTAACCGATGTTCATCAGACTTTGCGTACTGGGGCACCAATGGATGGAAAAACCAGTGGACTGCCAAATACCTGCTGGACTTGCAAAAGCCCCGATGTGCCACGCAAAATGAACGAAGTAGGAGTGGCTGAATTTTACAAAGGTGCCTGGGAAACTAAAGGAACGGAAATTGTGAACCATATTGGCTGTGCCGACTGCCATGATGCTGAAAACATGAACCTACGGATTTCTCGTCCTGCTTTGGTTGAGGCTTATAACCGTTTGGGAAAAAATCTGGAGGAGGCTTCACATCAGGAAATGCGGTCGTTGGTTTGTGCCCAATGCCATGTGGAATATTATTTTAACAAGAAGAAACCTGTTGAAGGGGTTGCATATTTAACTTTTCCTTGGGACAATGGCTTTTCGGCTGAAGCCATGGAGGCTTATTATGATAAGATTGAGTTCAGCGATTGGACACATTCCCTGAGTAAAACCCCCATGCTAAAAGCCCAACACCCCGACTATGAGGTTTACATGACCGGAATTCATGCCAAACGGGGAGTATCGTGTGCCGATTGCCACATGCCTTATAAAAATGAAGGAGGACAGAAGTTTACGGATCACCACATTCAAAGCCCATTGAATAATGTGGCCAACTCTTGTCAGGTATGTCACCGTGAGGAGACACAACAATTGGTTCAGGATGTGTACGAACGCCAGACCAAGATTATTGAAAACCGTGATGAATTGGAACGGTTGCTGGTGAGAGCCCATCTGGAGGCTAAATTCGCATGGGACAAAGGAGCCACAGAAGAACAAATGAAAGAGATTCTGACTGACATCCGGCATGCCCAATGGCGTTGGGATTATACGGCCGCGGGACATGGTTCATCGTTTCATGCTCCAGTGGAGGTTAGCCGGATGATTGCCTCCGGGATTGTCATTGCCCAGGAAGGTCGGTTGAAACTTACCCGGCTATTGGCCAATTTAGGATACAACGAACCTATTCCGTATCCTGATATTGATACCAAAGCCAAAGCCCAGCAATTTATTGGTTTGGATGTAGTTCAAATGGAAAAAGATAAAAAAGCATTTCTGGAAACCATTGTCCCGAAATGGTACGAGGCTGCACATGACCGTGAAAAAGGTTACGGTGTTACAAACCTGTCGGATTAAAGTAGTTGAACAAGAACCCCGGTAACGCGGGGTTTTTTAATGGATGAAGGTTCCATTGTTCAGATTTCTGTTGTTGCCACACCCATTTAATTCTCAACATTACGGTACTTGTTTGGGGATCAATATTTAACGGTTTCAAAAATGGATTCTTTATTGAAAACCCCCAAAAAACCCATATATTGGATTCCAAAATTTTTACCAATGAAGAAACTTGCATTGTACTGGCAGATTTTAATTGCCTTTGGATTAGCCATCTTGTTTGGCATCTTTTTAAAATCATGGGTTCCATACGTATCGTGGATGGGCGATTTGTTTTTAAAAGCCTTAAAGATGATCATCATCCCTTTGATTTTCACCTCCATGGTTTCAGGTATTACCCAGATTGGGGATGCAAAAAATTTAGGGAGGTTGGGAATTAAAACTTTTGCCTATTTTATCGGCACTACACTATTGGCCCTTTTTACCGGATTGGTTTTGGTAAATATGATTAAACCTGGAGTGGGGGCGGAGTTGGGTTTTCAGCAGACCCCGGTAGGTATTGCATCCCAGAATCAAACATTTGGTTCCATTTTGATGGAAATGGTACCTGAGAATATTGTTAAAGCTATGGTGGAAGGCCAGATGCTTCCCATCATATTTTTTTCGTTACTATTGGGTTTCTTTATCACTAAAACTCAGAAAAGCCACCGATCCACACTTACCGGTTTTTTTAATGCCCTGTTTGAGGCTGTGATGAAGCTAACCCTATTTATCATACGTTTTACCCCTTTTGGTATTTTTGGAATTATTGCAAAAACTGTTTCCGAGCAGCCTGATTTGGTAGAACTGGCCACCCGGCTGGGTTTGTATATGACGGTAGTGATTCTTGGCCTGTTCATTCATGCTGCCATTTGGCTTCCTTTGTTGATTAAATTTATTGGAAAAGCCAATCCGTTCAAACATTTCAGGGCCATGAGCGAACCACTGATTACGGCTTTTTCAACCTCATCGTCGAGTGCTACCTTGCCTTTGACTATGTATGCCGTCGAAAACAAAAGCGGGGTTTCCAATACTATTTCATCGTTTACGTTGCCTCTGGGAGCCACTATCAATATGAATGGAACGGCTTTGTACGAATTGATAGCTGCATTATTTATTGCCCAAGCTTATGGCATTGATTTAACATTCGGCCAACAGATGATTGTAGTTTTAACGGGGTTGTTAGCTGCGGTGGGTTCCGCAGGAATTCCCATGGCCGGTTTGGTCATGATGTCAATAGTGCTAACCTCCGTGGGGCTACCCATCGAGGGCATTGGCCTTATCTTGGCTGTGGATAGGTTTTTGGATATGTTCCGGACTACCGTAAATGTATGGGGCGATACCTGCGGAGCTGTTATCATTGCCAAATCGGAAGGTGAGCAGCTACTGGTTTAATGTTTAATGTCTTTTGTTTGAAATAGGAAACCGGGAATAATTCTTGAAAGGTTCTAGGTAAAGTAAGAACAAACCTCTAATTTTCCGGTTTAAAAACTGAAACAAATTAAACTTGGAAAATGAAACGTGATTGGATAACCATTAAAGAATATCAGGACATAAAGTTCGGATTTTTTGAGGGCATTGCTAAAATTACCATCAACCGCCCCGAGGTACGGAATGCTTTTCGGCCCGAAACCACCAAAGAAATGAGCGATGCCATGCTTATTTGCCGCGAGGATCCAAATATTGGTGTGGTGGTTTTTACGGGAGCAGGCGATAAAGCATTTTGCAGTGGTGGCGACCAAAAAGTGAAAGGGCGTGCCGGATACGTTGGGCAGGATGGTGTCCCCCGTTTAAATATTTTAGATGTCCAGAAACAAATCCGCAGCATCCCAAAACCCGTGGTAGCGATGGTTAATGGTTATGCCATTGGCGGTGGCCATGTGTTGCACGTGATGTGCGATATTTCCATTGCCTCTGAAAATGCCGTTTTCGGTCAAACAGGACCCAAAGTAGGTAGCTTCGATGGTGGATTTGGTTCCTCCTATTTGGCCCGGCACGTGGGACAAAAGAAGGCACGTGAGATTTGGTTCCTTTGCCGCCAATATTCTGCCCGGGAGGCTTTCGATATGGGTTTGGTGAATAAAGTGGTGCCCTTGGATCAGCTTGAAGATGAAACGGTGGATTGGTGCAAAACCATGCTGCAACACTCGCCTATTGCCTTGCGGATGATTAAAGCCGGGCTCAATGCCGAACTCGATGGACAAGCCGGGATTCAGGAATTGGCAGGTAACGCCACCATGTTGTATTATTACACCGACGAAGCCCAGGAAGGTAAAAATGCATTTTTGGAAAAGCGCAAACCCGATTTCAGTAAATACAAAAGATTGCCATAAGTGAAGAAACAAAAAACCAACGCTTGGATCCGCGCTGTCCGTTTAAGGACGTTGCCCCTTTCTATCTCTGGAGTTATCATGGGTAGCGCCTTGGCATTGGGCAAGGGTAACTTCCACCTCTCTGTATTTTTGCTGGCGTTACTAACCACGTTATTGCTCCAGATACTGTCGAACCTGGCCAACGATTACGGCGATTATTCGCATGGCACCGATAATGAAAACCGCGTAGGGCCGCAACGGACGGTGCAAAGTGGAGCTATCAAACCCAATGAAATGAGGTGGGCTATGGCTTTCGTTGGAATTTTATCTTTTATTTCCGGAATTTTATTGTTGAAAACCTCTTTTAAAGAATCATTAAACCTTGAGTTTCTAATATTCCTTATCATGGGTCTGTTGGCCATAAGTGCCGCCATAAAATACACGGTAGGGAAAAACCCCTTTGGCTATCAGGGTTTTGGCGATTTGATGGTTTTTGTTTTTTTTGGAATTGTTGCTGTTTTGGGAACCTATTTTCTTCATGCCCAGGTGACAGATGTATGGGTGCTCTTGCCTGCCATTTCTATCGGGGCACTGAGTGTAGGGGTTTTAAACATTAACAACATGCGCGATATTGTAAACGACAAATACTCTGGAAAAAATACCATTCCTGTGCGGTTGGGAAGTAAAAACAGCAAATACTACCATCTATTTTTAATGCTGGTCAGTTTTATTTCACTGGAAATATATTTTGTGCACGAACAAGAACTGATGTTAGCTTTATCTCTATGGATTCCCTTTTCACTCATCGGTTGGCATTCCTACCATGTAATTAAAAACAGCGAACCCAAAGATTTAGACCCGGAATTGAAACGTCTTTCATTGGCAACATTGTTGATAGCCTGTTGGTGCGGATTGGGATTATTTTTTTAATGATGCTAAAAGCCGGTTATTTTCCTTATATATTTCATTTCAAGGTTCCAGGCGGGACCTCCAGGGGGATACTTACAGAAAAACCTTCCTGGATATTGAAGCTGTGGGATTCATCGGAATCTGAAATTTTTGGTTTGGGCGAGGTAAGTATTATCCCGGGATTGTCGCCGGAACCCATTGATAAACTTTTAATCGAATTGGATCATTTGGTTGATGAACCATCGGTTTATGTAAACTCCAATTCACGGAAACTTGCGAATTTCCCATCGCTGCAATTTGCGATTGAAACGGCTCTTTTGGATTTGAAGCAGGGCGGCCGCCGGGTTCTTTTTCCTTCGGAATTTACCCAAGGGTTGAAAGGTATCCGTACCAACGGCCTTATTTGGATGGGAGCAAAAGAGGAGATGCTCCTCCGGATTCAGGAAAAGTTACAGCAGGGTTTTCGCTGTATCAAAATAAAGGTGGGAGCAGTTGATTTTAATCATGAACTGGAACTTTTACAGTTTATACGGGAACATTATACCGCCAATACCCTTGAAATCAGGGTGGATGCGAATGGTGCCTTTACCTCAAAAGAGGTGATGCAAAAATTGGAAATGTTGGCCAAATACCAAATACATTCCATTGAGCAGCCCATCAAACAAGGGCAACGGGCCGAGATGCGGGAAGTTTGCCTCCAATCTCCCATTCCAGTGGCTTTAGATGAAGAACTGATTGGAATTTGGGAGGATCTGCGGCGAAATGAATTGCTGGATGTCATTCAACCACAATACATCATTTTAAAACCCTCACTAATCGGCGGTTTAAAAGAAACTGCACGTTGGAGCCAAATGGCAGTCCAACGGAATATAGGATGGTGGGTAACCTCGGCTTTGGAGGGGAATATTGGCTTAAATGCCATTGCACAATGGACTTTTATCCAGGGTTCAACCATGCCGCAAGGTCTGGGAACCGGACAAATTTATACCAATAACTTTAATTCACCTCTTGAAATGAGGGATGAAGAATTGTGGTATAACAATGATAAAAAGTGGTCTGATTTTTCAACTATAAACGATAAAATCGATAAAACATAAATCATCATGGTTAAAGAAACTGAGAAACTCCTGAACGGAGATATGGATGGCAAATGGAAACCGGAAAATGAAACCCTGACCCTGAACCATCAAACATACCGTCTATCCGAAGTAGATTGGGAGGCTTTTAACCAAATTTATCCAAATGCTTTGTGGTGGCAGGCAATATCGCGGTTTTTGCAAAAATGGGCCAATGCTTCATCTACAATAACCTTGAAAACTTCAGGTTCCACAGGAACGCCAAAATTGGTGGAGGTGCCTAAAAAATATTTGCAGATTTCAGCCATCAAAACTTGTCAGTTTTTCAACCTCGATGCAAGTTCCACAGGCCTGTTGTGTCTTTCGGCAGAATACATCGCGGGACAGATGATGTTGGTACGCGCCATGGTTTCCGGGATGGACCTTATTTGCGTAGAACCCAATAGCAATCCGGTTCTAGAATTGGACCAACCTATTGATTTTGCCGCGATGGTGCCGCTTCAGGTCAAACAAAGTTTGGAAACACCCGTAAAACTTCTGCACGTAAAACAGATTATAATTGGGGGTGGAACTCTCGACGCTGTGGATTCCGTGGAATTATCGCAGTTGCCGATTATTACCTATGAGACTTTTGGAATGACCGAAACCCTTTCGCACATTGCATTAAAGATGGTGGCCCCCAAAAAGCAGAAATTCTTTAGTACATTATCTGGAATCACTGTATCGAGAAACGGGGATAACCAGTTGATTATTCACTATCCAGAGCTGGGAATTGAACAACTCCTGACCAACGATTTGGTGGAAATCATCAACCCAAGCACCTTTAAATGGCTGGGCCGGGCCGATTTTGTCATCAACTCCGGGGGGGTTAAAATTTCACCTGAATCTTTAGAAGAAAAAATTGCCCCCTTCATCAGTCAAAGTTTTTGTGTGATTGGGGTCCCGGATGAAAAACTGGGTGAAAAAGCCATCCTTGTGCTGGAAGGAAAATCGTTTAACACCATGAAACTATTTGGGCAGATGAAACAACTGCTCCCAACTTTTCATTGCCCCAAAGAGATAAGGTTTATTGAAAATTTCCCCTTAACCGCGACCGGTAAAATCCAACGGATGGAACTCAAAAATAAATTTCTTGCTAAATGATGAATGAAATTTAAATTTTTATCGTCAAAGAATCCGGTTACACTTTTTTGAAGTTCTGCCAATTTTAACTATTCATTAAAAATAGCATTCTCCCGTTTTTACAACTAAATTTGCATCTTAAATTTTTGTTATGATTCAAAAGAAAAGCACCAATAAATCCACAAAAAAAAGGGAACAGTCCAATCCTGTGTTTCAGGTAAAAGAGCCAATCCTTTTGATGGATTTCCTTATAAAAAACCTGACTGACAAAAGCCGGAACAATATAAAAACACTGTTAAAAGATGGTCAGATTTGGGTGAATGACATCAAAAACACCCAATTTAATCATCCATTGCTTCCCGGAAATACGGTGGAAATCCGAAAACAAAAAAGTAAGGAAGCCACTGTTATTCAAGGTATCCAGGTTATTTACGAAGATGATTATGTAATTGTAATTGATAAAAATTCCGGGGTGCTTTCTATGGCTACCGAAAAAAGAGATCAGGTGACTGCTTATAGTTTATTGAGCGATTATGTGAAAAAGCGGGACAGTGATGCCAAAGTATTCATTTTACATCGGCTTGACAGGGAAACATCGGGTGTAATGGTGTATGCCAAATCGCAAAAAATTCAGGAATGGATGCAACGCGATTGGCAAAAGATTGTTACCGAACGCACCTATCTGGCCATTGTTTCGGGGCATCCGCAAAAAAAGTCGGGAACCATTACCTCTTATCTGAAAGAAAACAAATCGTTAAAGGTTTATTCAAGTCAGGACGCCACGGAAGGTCAATTGGCCATCACTCATTATGAGGCTCATAAAACAAATAAGCATTATTCCTTGTTGAAAGTCAATCCGGAAACCGGACGTAAAAACCAGATACGGGTGCACATGCAGGACATGGGTCATCCCATTGTGGGGGATAAAAAGTATGGTTCAAACCAGAATCCTATCAGCCGCCTGGGCTTGCATGCCTGGGTTTTGGCTTTTATCCACCCGGTAACCAACAAACTGATGCGTTTTGAAAGCCCGGTGCCTAAAAAGTTTTCGGCCCTGTTTGTTGAGAAACCTCCAAAGCAGGAAGAATGAAATAAATGAATAAAATCAATACCAAACATCCAATAAAATGAAACGAAACATTTGGTGGTTATCCGTTATAGGAATTATAATACTACTTCTAATTATTCTTATTGCATTTGCCACAGGCAATTCCAATGAAGATATTTCGAAAAAGTCCAAGCGGGCAAAAATGTCCATTGCCGTAGATGCTATCATAGCTCAGCCTTCATTATTGGTGAATTCCATTAGTGTAACCGGTTCGCTGGTTGCCTTCGACGAAGTAGAATTGAAAAGTGAAACTTCCGGAAGAATTGTTTCACTGAACCTGGACGAAGGAAACCATGTGAAAGAGGGAACCTTATTGGTACAGCTTTTTAACGACGATTTACAGGCACAGATGAAAAAGCTTCAGGCTCAACACCAGATGCAGCAACAGATTGTGAACCGCCAAGGCGAACTGTTGAAAGTGAACGGAATCAGCCAGGATGATTATGACCAATCCGTTTTTCAGTTAAATGCTTTATCGGCCGAAATTGAAATTCAAAAAACCATGATCCGTAAAACACAGGTGCTGGCTCCATTTGATGGTGTGATTGGCCTACGTCATGTGAGCCTGGGGGCCATTGTAAATTCATCCACACTTTTGGCAACCATCCGTAGCGAGGATAAGCTGAAACTAGATTTTCAGGTTCCCGAAAAATACGGAAGCCTGATAAAACCAGGCATGAATGTTCAATTTACCATGTACAACCGCGAGACTGTTTATAAGGCCACAGTAATTGCCACCGAACGCAAAATAGATGCAAACAACCGGAACCTGAAAATACGGGCACTGGTAGTATCAAAAGCAGAGGAGTTAATTCCGGGAGCATTTGCCAACATCACGCTTTCACTTAGCGAAAATCCCAACGCCATGTTAATCCCGACCCAATCCGTTATACCGCAGGAGAAGCTGAAAAAAGTGATTGTGGCTAAAAATGGGAAAGCCCATTTTGTGACGGTTGTCACAGGCGTGCGCAAAGAAACAACCATCGAGATTGTGGACGGCATTCAACCCGGCGATACGGTGATCCGGACCGGAATCCTGTTTTTAAAAGAGGGTGATCTTTTGACCTATCAATCTGTAACTTCCGCTGAATTATGACTTTATCCGATTTTGCCCTCAAACGGCCGGTTGCCTCAACGGTTTTTAGTTTGATTATTGTTTTGATGGGAATGGTTGGATACAGTTTTTTAGGTATCCGGCTGTATCCAGCTATCGATCCGCCCATTATCACGGTTCAGACTTCTTACACGGGAGCTAATGCCGAGATTGTAGAATCGCAGATTACCGAACCTTTGGAAAAATCCATCAATGGCATTGAAGGGGTAAAATCCATTTCATCAACTTCGGCCATTGGTTCGAGTAGCATCACCGTGGAATTCAATTTAGGTTCCGATTTGGAGAAAGCCGCCAACGACGTACGCGACAAAGTTTCGCAAGCCACCCGCCAGCTTCCGCAAGATATTGATGCCCAGCCCACCGTAACCAAAGCCGATGCCAACAGTGACCCGGTAATTATGCTGGTGGTACAAAGCACTTCCATGAATGCCATTGAGCTAAGCGATTATGCCGAAAATGTACTTCAGGAAAAGATACAGACCATTCCCGGAATTAGCGCGGTTTATATTTATGGGCAACAAAAACCAGCCATGCGGTTGTGGTTAAATCCCGAAAAAATGGCAGCCTGTGGTTTAACAGCCAGCGATGTAAAAACAGCTTTGCAAAAGGAAAATGTAGAGATGCCCGGTGGAAAAATCCGGGGTGAAGCAACTGAATTGACTATAAAAACTTTTGGGCGGTTGGAGACCGAAGAAGATTTCAACAACCTGATTCTCCGCCAGACCGATAACCAGATCATCCGTTTGAGCGATATTGGTGAAGCAATTTTGGGTCCTCAAAACGAAGAGTCGGGAGCTACAATCAATGGAGCAACCGGATTGGTATTAGCCCTGGTTCCGCTTCCCGGTGCCAACACCATCGAAATTGCCGATGAATTTTACCTTCGCTTTGAGCAAATCAAACAGAACCTGCCCGAAGGTGTGATGCTCAATATTGGCCGTGATAAATCCATATTTGTCAGGCAATCGGTGCGCGACGTGCTTGAAACCTTGGGCATTGCCATCTTCCTGGTGGTGATGATTATTTTTCTGTTTTTTAGAAATTGGTTGATTGCCCTACGCCCATTGATAGATATTCCGGTATCGTTAATCGGTACCTTTTTCATCATGTATTTACTTGATTTTTCGGTAAATGTGCTGACTTTGCTGGGTATCGTTTTAGCCACCGGCCTGGTGGTTGACGATGGCATTGTGGTTACCGAGAATATTTATAAACGCATCGAAAAGGGAATGAACAAATGGCAAGCGGCTTTTGAAGGGACCCGCGAGATTTTCTTTGCTGTGGTTTCTACCTCACTAACCTTGTCCATAGTTTTTATTCCGGTAATATTCCTGCAAGGTTTTACCGGTAGGCTGTTTCGTGAATTTGGCATCGTGGTGGCCAGCGCGGTAATGATTTCCGCTTTTGTTTCTTTAACACTGACACCCGTACTTAACGTGAAATTGGGAGGTAGAGAAGCGCACCATTCCCGTTTTTATTTGGCTACCGAAGACTTTTTTGTTGGATTGGAAAATGGCTACCGTCGTTGGCTTGGCTTTTTCAACCTTCACAAATGGTTGTCGTTTTTGGTGGTACTATTATGTATTGCCATGATTGTTGGTTTCTCGATGGTTTTAAAATCGGAACTGGCACCCATGGAAGATCACAGTTTTATCCGTACCGCGATTACAACTCCTGAGGGGACTGATTTTGAAAGTGCCCAAAAAACCATTAACCGCTTGGCCAACATGCAATATGATAGCGTTCCGGAAGCAAACTATATTTTGGCAAGGTATGGCGGAGGCATGGGAAGTTCCAGTGCTAACAGTGGATTCGTGCTCACCTTTTTATCGGAACCGAGTGAACGGAAAGCTACCCAGCAAGAAATTTACGAGCGTATTTCGGTCACTAACCGTAAAACTCCCGATGCAAGGGTCATTTCAAGCCAGGAGCCCACCATTGCTACCTCCTTTTCGCGTGGGTTGCCTGTTCAGTTTGTGGTTCAGAACCTGAGTTTCGAAAAATTGCAGGAAGTATTGCCTCTTTTCCTCGACGAAGCCCAAAAAAGCCCGGTTTTTAGCAACGTAGATGTGGATTTGAAATTCAACAAACCTGAATTAAATATAACGGTAAATAGGTTAAAAGCTACCAGCATGAATGTGAGTGAAAAGGATGTTTCCGATGCGCTGAATTTTGCTTTCAGCGGCGGCAGGTACGGCTATTTCCTGATGAACAACAAACAGTATTATGTGATTGGTCAGGTGGATCGTGAAAACCGCAACCAGCCAGCCGATATTTCGTCGCTGTATGTTCGCAACAGTGCCGGTGCCATGATACAGTTAGATAATCTGATGAAAATTGAAGAAAACAGTAGCCCACCCACGTTGTATCATTACAACCGATATAAATCGGCAACCATTTCGGCTAACTTGGCCACGGGCAAAACCTTGGGCGAAGGCATTGATGAAATGCAGGCTATTGCCGGAAGATTGCTCGATAGCTCTTTTAGCACGGCATTATCGGGTCCGTCGCGCGATTATGCCGAAAGCAAATCAAACATCTCCTTCGCGCTGATTCTGGCCTTATTGTTAATTTACCTGATTCTGGCGGCGCAGTTTGAAAGTTTCCGCGACCCGTTCATTATCATGCTTACCGTACCCATGGCTATTGCCGGTGCCATGTTTTCGTTGTTCCTCTTTGGTCAGACATTGAATATTTTTTCACAGATTGGTATGATTCTCTTGATTGGTATTGTCACCAAAAATGGGATTCTGATTGTAGAATTTGCCAACCAGATGCAACGCAGAGGGATCGGTAAAAAAGAAGCTGCCTTTGAAGCTGCCGTGGCGCGGTTCCGTCCTATCCTGATGACCTCGCTGGCCACCATGTTCGGTGCCTTGCCCATTGCATTGGCTTTGGGCGCCGGAGCATCCAGCCGGGTATCGTTAGGAATTGTGGTTGTAGGTGGGTTGCTATTTTCGCTTTTGCTGACTCTGCTGGTCATTCCCGTTATTTACATGATGTTTGCAGGGACAAAGAAAAAGCTGCCAAAAGCTTAAATCTCAAATTATTTTGATGTATGAAGAATTTAGTTTTACTGCTAGTATTGATAACTGCTCTCAACAGCGTTGCTCAAAAGGTTCTGACTTTTGAGGAGGCGGTAGAATGGGCCATGAAAAATAACTTCAACTTGAAGGTAGCTCAGAATGAAGCCCTGATGGCAAAGACCAACAATACCTGGGGAAATGCCGGAATGTTGCCCAACTTTTCTTTGAACGGTTCGGGAAACTTATCATGGAACAGCACCCATCAAACTTATAGCGATGGAACTGAACTTGACAATAATTCACTACATACACAAACATTGAGTGCGGGGCCTGAGTTGAACTGGACCCTTTTTGAAAGTGGGCGGATCCGGATAACCAAATCGAAGCTGGCAGAATTGGAAGCTTTGGGCGGCATCCAGCTAAAGGATCAGGTGATGCAAACTTTGTACGATGTTACTGAGGCTTATTACCTGGTGGTAAAACAAAACCAGCAACTACGTTCGTTACAGGAGACCATCAACTATAACAAGGAGCGGGTAAAGATTACCGAGACAGCCTATCAGACAGGCTTGAAACCAAAGACCGATTGGTTGCAGGCTAAAATCGACTTAAATGTAAATATTGAGAATTCTATCACGCAACAAACCTCCATTGATGCCTCCAAGCGCGAATTGAACTTGTTGCTGGGCACCGATCAGGGGTTGGATTACCAGGTAGCCGATTCCATTCCTTTGGCCAATTCGTTGGAAGAAAAACAGTGGTTTCAACTGGTAGATTCGGTGAATACCACCATTCAGTATTACCAAAAACAGGTGCAAGTGGCTCAGTTGGCTTTGAAGGAAACCAACCGTTCCCGGTTACCCTCGTTTAGTATGTCGGCAGGTTATGGTTTTTCGCTCACCGGGAACAGCAGCGGCAGCCTGCTCACCAATCAAAACAGGGGGCCAAAAGTGGGAGCATTTCTTTCCGTTCCCATTTATCAGGCTGGCGATAACCAGCGAAAAATACAATTGGCAAAAATCGGGTTGCAAACAGCCACCGACCAACTCTCCTTTGCCAAACTTTCAGTGCAAACTGCCTTGCAACAAACCCTGAGCCAGTACATTCAGCAAAAACAGCTTTGGGGGATTGAGAAAGAAAACCACCTGTTGGCTAAAGAAAACCTGGAAATCTGCCTGCAACGGTTAAAGCTGGGGCAATCCACCTCGCTGGAAGTCCATCAGACACAAGAGGATTTTGAACAATCGGCAACCCGGTTGATTCAGTTTGAGTACAATCTGAAGTTGGCCGAAACCAAACTTAAACAACTAACCGCGGCTTTATATTTGTATTAAAATATTAACAATTATTTTCTTCATAATATGTATGTTGTTGATTTTCTTTTCTTTTTGGTTCTTTTTCTTTTCTTGTTAACTGTTGTTAATTTGTTAATATCATAAAAAAGGAATAGGGTGAACTTTTATACCGCGTTGTAGGGTGTAATTAACATTTGATCATACTTTATTTTCAAAGACTATTTCATGTAAATATATGCGAGAATGGTCAACAATACTAATTTTTATCCACCCATATCTGTAAACATCTCCTTCATTTTTTCTAAATATAATAAATTGAACCTCTGGGTTACTTATTAATCCTTCTTTGATTTTATATCTGTAATTATATGCAAATTCTGTAAACATTGGACCACCCCCGTCTGTTCGTTTATATAATAGTCTTATTTCCTTTAGATTTAGCCAGAAAGCATCTTTATTTAGTGTATCATTTAAATACTGGATTTGAGGATAAATATTATTTGAAACACTACTAATTCCAAAACTATGTTCACAAGTAAATCCTATATTTTCAGAGTAAAAGGTTGTGTCATAATATGGATAATCGGGATATGAAATAGTATCAACAAAACCACAATAATAGACAGTGTCATTTTTCCTCAATGAAGAAACTTCAAAATCGGAATTAATAATTCCTAAAGAAGTCGAATCATAATAAATTCCCCATTTTGATCTAGCATACTTATGATTAAAAGATAAATCATTAATGTTATCACCATCTACATCAATTAAAAACTCGAATTCAGCCCTGCCATAATGAGGGGGTTCGAGATAATCAGTGTATTCAATTATAGTATCAATCCTAGTCTGAGTCAGATTAGGATTCAACTTACCAATTATTATTTCAGAATTAAGAATTGTACTATCAGTTGTTGAATTTTCTTCTGTTTCACAACTAATAATTAGAATATTAATTAACAAGAGAATAGTTATTCTTTTCATAGCAGTCTAATTTAAATACATAATCTTTTGATTAATAATTCATATTTATCGTTTGTTTATACCCCACAACGTAACAATATAAGCACTTATGCTCCATCTTCTTCATGAATAGGTACAACACTCACGACACCCATACAATTTTGACAGCACGCCAATTGCAAACCCATACGATCGTTGCTATTAATTTTCCAGTTTTTTGATGCTATTTCCAATAACCAGTCTTTGGGTATCAATCCATCAAAAATGGGAAACAATCGTTTATCGGTGTATGGTTTTTCTGTAACAGGCATCGTAAAGGTGATAAATTCTTTCGGATGTTCTCTCACATAATTTTTATCATACTGAAAGACATATTCACCTTCGTTGGATTCAGTGATAATTCCAGCCAGATAATCTTTATAATATACTTTTCCCTGTCTCATTCTGCCAGTTATTTGCTATTTAAAGGTACCAATTCATGTCCAAACATTTTCAACACCAAGTTGACCTTTTCCATATTCAGATTTGTTCTACCCTGTTCAATTTTGCGTATTACCGTTAAAGCAACCCCGGACCTTTCAGCAAATTCTTCCTGAGTCAGATTAACTTCTTTTCTCCGTCCTTTTACAAATTCTGCCAATCTTTTCATTATATGTATTTAAATATAATCTGATTAAATAAATGTAAATTATTAAGTGTAGGCATATAATACACAAGTTTACCAAATTTGGGGTACTGTTCCAAACAAAAACACGGATAGGTATCCTACCTAAATTTCAAACCGTTCCTTTTGGCTCAATCCCAAGTCGTTGGCAATACGCTCTTTGGTAGGGATAAGCGTTATTAACAGGATTAACAACGAAGCCGACAATATCAAAACCTGGACATTGGCAATCAGCAGGTAGTAAATGGCACTGAAAAGCAGACAAAACTCAACGCCGTAAAGGTTCCAAAAAAAGGCATCACGGTAGTCGTAAAGTTTTTTTTGCAGAGGAATGGATTTTTCAATCCGTTTGATGCGGTTCCGGCTGATATAAATGGTGGATGGAATGGTTACTATGCAGGTCCCAATGAGGATGATAAACAGTGAATAGGCAAAATTGGCATCTTCGGCAGCCATGCCGCCCTCTTTATACATGGTCACCAGAAAGTGAAAAAGAGTGAGTACCAGCAGGGGAAATAATAAGGCGAGCCAAAAACTGGTTTGTATTTGTTTAACAATTTCTTTGGGAACTTGTGGTTGTTTCATGTTCTTCTGTTTTTGGTTTACTGCTTACCAAAGATATAAAAAGGAATGGATTTTTTGATAATTGAATCTTTGTCCCAAAAGCAAACAAATTTTTATTGAGTATGTGAACTGTTGTTTTTATTGATGTAAGGCATTGCCATAAAATTCAAATCTCCTACCTCAGGTCTCATATCCAAGTCCCTGTCTCACTGCTATCACATCACAAATCCTCTTCAAAAAAACGTTTTATGGCACCAATATAAGCATCGTGCCAGCCATCGTTGATGTTTTTGAAAGCTTCGTCGGGAACGTTGGTGTGTTTTACCTCCACCTGGGTTCCGGTTTTGTGTGGATGCAGTTTGATGGTAGCAATGGAGGGTTCGGGTTGTTCATCGAAGTACCATTCCTGCACCAGTTCCTGGTTGGTGACCACTTTCAGGTTCCGTCCGCAGATGTCACCATCCCAGAGTTCAAACTCCGTTCCTTCATTGGCATCCATTTTTGCCGGTGAATCGCTCCACAATTCAATGGTAAAGGGATTGGTCAACGCCAAAAAAATCTCTTCGGGCGTGGCCTCAATGTATTCGTAAAATTTAATTTCCATAAATGTCCAGATTTGTCATTAAATTAAAATATTGTTCGTTGATACTTTTCAGTTCTTGCCCCACCTCGTCGATGAAGAAAAACGTGGCTCCCCAGCTATGCTTTACCTTTAAATAAATCACCACTTTCTGGTTAATATTCATGATGACACGCGTTATGTGCTTGCCGGGTTGGTCCAGTTCTTCCACGGTCTTTTTATTGGGGTAGGAAACCGCCAGTCGTTTTTGTTCCTGTTCTATCCAAATCTTCCGTTCTTCTTCGGTCAACGCGGTTTTTACTTTTTTTATAGGTTGAGAGGCTGCTGAAGGTTTTGTGGTATTGATAGACTCTGGATAGTTTTTTTTCTCAGGAATTCCGCTATCAGCTTTATTAACCACGGAAGTTTCGCGCTTTTCAAGGATTGGTGATACTTCCGTTTTCGTGTTGTTAGTGGTTGTCAGGTGAGGGGTGTTCTTTTTTTCAATAGGGGCTACCGTGGTTTCCCGGTCTTTTTCCACCTCAGCGATTACCATAGCAGTGGTGTCGATAATAGCTGGTTCTTCGTTTATAACGGCGGCTTCCACCTTCAGGGTTTTCAATTCCTTTTCCACAAGGTCGGCCTCTTCGTTCATTTTTCGGGTAGCTGTTTCACGAATAATTTCATCTTCCGTGGCCGGGTTCTGTTCTTTTGCCCTGGTGGTTTTGCGGGTCTCCTTTTTCTTTGTTTTTGAATCAACTGTAGGTTGTATTTTTTTTTCTTTTTCGATGTAAATGGTTCGGATGTCCTCAATTTTATATTTTGGCAACAGCGATCCGGGTTTTATTTTCTGTGCTTCGCGGTAAAATACCACGGCCTGGGAATATTGTTTGGCTTCAAAGGCAAGCTTGGCGTTGGCCAGGGCCTGTTTATACTGCTCATCGATGGAAAAATCCTGACAGGTAGCTTGTCCCAACCAGGTAACAAAAATCAAGATCGAGATAAAAAGACATTTCATTTTGATTGTTTTTCCGATGATTCAAAGTTAGCATTTATAAATAAAAAAAACCGCCGGCAATAGTCGGCGGTTTAAATTTACTAACATTAATGTAGTGCATGTTCTTTCAGCACATCGTCAGAACGCAGCAAAATATCAATATATTGTGCCCGACGGTAAGCAAACGGGCTTTTAATGTTCTTTTTCGACATTTTCCCCCGGAGATCGTCCACTGATTTAAAATTCATTTTATTCATCCAGGTTTCCAAATCTTCCAAAACCTGGGTGATGACACTAAAACCTCCTTTATAGACGGCACTGACCATTTGAACCGTGTTGGCTCCGGCAAGCAACATCTTTGCTACATCGTTGCCGGTAAAAATACCCCGGCTGGTACAAATGTCGGCTGTTACATTTCCGTAGGCTAAGCCGGTATAACGCAGTGGCAGTCGGTTATCTTCGGGATGGCTGAATTTGTATTTGTAAACCAGTCTCAGGTTTTCGGTATCAATATCGGGTTGAAACAAACTGTTGAACATTACAAATGCTTTGACACCAACGGCATCTAAACGGTGGATGTAATTCAACGGGTTGGTGTAAAACGGGCTGAGTTTCACGGATACAGGTATTTTAAGCGCCTTAACCACATCTTTGGCAATGGCTACCTGTTCCTCAATAATAACACCCTCTTCCAGGTTAAAATCGTAAGGCACATGGTAGAAATTCAGTTCCAATGCATCAATACCGGTTTGTTCCATTTCCTTTGCCCAGGCTACCCAGGTATCGCGGTTCACGCAATTCAGGCTTCCAATCACTGGAATTGAAACCGATTGTTTAACTTTTTTGAGGTTCATCAGGAATTCGCGGGGACCGGCATGGTCTAAATCGGGAAACAATTTGGTCATTTCTGCGTTGCGCTCGTTGTAGGCTTCCATTTGCATATCCATTTCATAACTTTCTAACTGGATTTGCTCCTCAAAAAGCGATTTATACACAATGGCCGCGGCTCCGGCATCTTCCAATGCTTTGGCATTTTTGGGATCGGTCACCAGGTTGTTGGCCCCAATAATGATGGGATTCTTTAGCCCGATGCCCATGTAAGTGGTTTTCATAGTTGCCATAATCAGTCCTCCGTTAATTTATTTGGTTAAAGTCTTAAATCAATTTTTATTGCATCAATCGAATTCCCGTTTCAGTTGTTCTACCCAGCGGTTGATACTCGGTTTCACCATCCGGGCTTGATTTTCAAAGTCGAGGGGAAGGCCGCAGAAATAATTTCCACGCAGGGCCTTGCTGCTTTCAAATTCATACCCTTCGTTGGGTACAAAACCAATAATCTTACCGCCTCTTTTTTCAAGCAGTTCTGCCAAAATACCCATGGCATCTACAAAATTTTCAGGATACCCTTTCTGGTCGCCGGCTCCATAAAGTGCAAAAGTTTTCCCTTTCAGGTCGGCCTCTTCCAGCTCGGGAATAAACTCGTCCCAATAATTGGGAAGTTCCCCGTCGAACCAGGTGGGTACACCTAAAATGAAATTTTCGTAATCATGGAATTTGTTCAGGGTGATTTCCTCAACATTCACCTCCTCTAAGTTGCCCCCAAATTCCTCTTGAACCATTTTAGCGGCACGGGCGGTTTTTTGGGAATTGAAACTGTATAATATTGCTGTTCTTTTCATGTTTGTTTGACTACACTAAAATTTAACAATAAGCTCAAGTTTTTGTTTTGTTTTTGGGTCGTAATTTTATTGTTTAACCATTAAAAGGCAATAAGTTCAAGCGCAGAGGCATAAATCTTATCCACGTTAGGGAGGATGGCTTTTTCCAAAATCCGGTTAAACCCGACGGGGGTAAATGTAGAACCTATCCGTTTTACTGGGCCATCGAGCCATTCAAAGGCTTTTTCGTTGATGATGGAAGCCACTTCGCCGCCAAAACCTCCAAATACTTTGTCTTCGTGCACAATCAATACTTTACCTGTTTTTTTAACCGATGCTAAAATTGTTTCTTCATCTAAAGGAACCAGCGACCGCAAATCAATGACTTCGGCATGAATGCCATCGGTTTCTTCCAATTTTTTAGCTACATCCATGCACATATGAGTGGTATTGCCATAGGTAACGATGCTCAGGTCGGTTCCAGCCAGGCGGATTTTGGCTTTACCAAAAGGGACTTCAAAATCATCGGGAACAGGTGACGATGCTACCGGATCGTTATATAGAGCTTTAGGTTCCAGAAATAAAGTCATGCCGCGTGAACGCATGCTGGTGCGCAACAGTCCGGCGGCATCATCGGCGTACGACGGGTACACAATGCGCACTCCCGGGATGGAAGCCAGCGCACCTTCAATATTCTGGGAATGGTACAAACCACCGCCAATATAGCCACCTGAGGCCAGGCGAATGGTTACATTTGGCGTAAAAGCACCGTTCGACCGCCAGTAATCGTGGCTCGAATCAATATATTGTTCCATGGCTGGCCAAAAATAGTCGGCAAATTCAGCACCTTCAACCACAATCCTGATTTTATCGCTAAACCGGCTCATCCCGTTGGCTGTTCCCATAATGAAATCTTCGGCAATAGGGGCGTTAAACACCCGGTCGATGCCAAACTCCTGCTGCATGCCCTTCGATACATTAAAGATGCCTCCTTTTTCTTTATGGGCAATGTCTTGCCCCCAAATGTAGGTATCGGGGTTGTGGCGGAATTCTGCTTTCAAGGTTTCGTTAATTCCTTCGATCAGTTTTTTAGGCTCACCTTCATATTGATGCAATCCCTCAGGATATTTCGAGGCCGGATAAGGTTCAGGTAATACAAAATCAAAAATAGAGCCCGGATCGGGATCGGGTGCGGCCATGGCTTCTTTGTGTGCTTTTTTTACCTCTTCCTTTACCTGGGCTTCAATGTCGAGCAATTCGTCTTCGGTAAATCGTTCATACCGCACAAGTAAACGGCGGTATTTGGCCAACGGGTCATATTCCATCACGTAGTTACGTTCATGCTCGTCGCGGTATAATTCGTGACGGTCGGAGTTTGAATGTGAGTGCATCCGTATGCAATTAGCCTGTACAATGGCCGGCATCTGGTTTTCGATGATCCATTGCTTGGCTTCGGTCATAACATTCATTGAATCAAATACATCTTTCCCATTGCAATGGAAAATTTTCAGGTTTTTCAGCCCTGTAAAGTTATTGGCTACTTTGCGGTTAGCGGTTTGGTCTTTTTTTGGTACCGAAATCCCATAACCATTGTCCTGAAAAACAAAAAGCACCGGAAGTTTTTCATTCGATGCTCCATTGATGGCTTCATACACGTAACCTTCTGAAACGGATGATTCGCCTTGCGAACTGATGGATACCCCTTTATGATTGTATCTTTTCATGGCCCGGCCCACACCTACGGCATGCAGGGTATGGTTTCCGGTGCACGACGACACGTTGTGGATGTTCCATTCCGGCTTGGCAAAGTGGTTGCTCATGTGGCGGCCTCCACCGGCAACATCGGTGGCTTTCGATATCCCGTTCAGGATAGTTTCCGTAGCCGTAAGGCCTGCCGAAATTGCTGTGAGCATGTCGCGGTAATAGGGGAAAAGGTGATCGGTATTTTTGTCAAAAATCTGGCCAATAGCCAATTGAATTCCATCGTGCCCGGCAAACGGGGCGTGATACGACCATCCGATAGCCTGTTTCAGGTAATTGGGGGCTTTGTTGTCGATGGCACGGCCCAACGTCATTAAATAAAACCAGTTGCGTAAGGTTTCCTTGTCTGTTTGTTTAATATGATATTTACTCATTTCTGACATCATTCTGAGTTTTTATTGATTATTTAATAAGTTCTTATTCTATTCTTAAATTTCAAGTTACTGGTCTTTTGTTTCTAGTCTCTAGTCTCTAGTCTCTATCCTCTAGTTTCTATCCTCTAGTTTCTATCCCCGTGAAACATCAAATCCTTCCAGATAATCGGCAATACGGCGTAAGAACATTCCACCCAGCATTCCATCCACCACGCGGTGATCGTACGAAAGTGACAGGAACATTTTATGGCGGATGGCGATCATGTCGCCGCTCGGTGATTCAATTACCGCGGGTTTTTTCTCGATGCTCCCGGTGGCCAGAATCGCCACCTCCGGTTGATTGATGATGGGTGTTCCCATCACATTTTTAAACGACCCAAAGTTGGTGATGGTAAAAGTACCACCTGTGATTTCATCGGGAAGCAGTTTGTTGGTGCGGGCAGCATCGGCCAGGCGGTTTATTTCAGAAGCTAATCCAGCCAGATTCAGTTTATCGGCATTTTTTATTACAGGAACAATCAGGTTTCCCGATGGCAACGCCACAGCTAAACCAACATTTACCGCTTTTTTCAAAATAATCCGCTCACCATCAACCTGCGAATTCACCATGGGGAAATCACGCAGGGCTTTGGCAACAGCCTCGGCAAAGATGGGCATGTAGGTTAATTTGGTATTTTCACGTTTTTCAAAGCTGTCTTTTACCTTGTTCCGCCACAAAACAATGGGTGTAACATCCACCTCAACCATGGTGGTTACGTGGGGTGACACCCGCTTGCTGTTCACCATGTATTGGGCTATCAGTTTCCGCATCCGGTCCATTTCAACAATTTCGTCACCGGCCGAAACCGATGCCGATACTAATGGTTTTTCGGCCAATGGGGCAGGAGTGGAGGTTGTTGCAACTCCTTTCGTCGTTTGTGCAGTAGTGGTTTTATTACCCTTTTGGGATAGATAATCCAGCACATCATTTTTAGTTATCCGTCCCTCTTTGCCACTTCCACTTATCGAAGTCAATTCATCGGCGGTAAGGTTTTCCTTTTTTGCAATGCTTTTAACCAAAGGAGAAAAGAATTTTCCCGTATTTTTATTAATGTCACCGATGTTTGTCTCCAACACTATCGGTTTACTTTCTTTAGCAGGTGTTTCTGATTTCCCGGTGGTGGTTGGTGCAGCTACAGGTAATTCGCTGTCGGCACCTGTTTGTATAATGGCGATAACTTCACCTACAGGTACCAATGAGTTTACCGGAAACAGAATTTCAACTATTTTCCCATCCACGGGTGAAGGTATCTCAGAATCCACTTTATCGGTGGCTATTTCCAAAAGGTTGTCGTCTTCCTCTACCGTATCTCCCACACCTACCATCCATTTGGTGATGATAGCTTCCTGAACACTTTCCCCCAGTTTGGGCATTTTCAATTCAAATCTTGCCATTTCAATATTTTTTTGTTCAATTCGTTAAGCGCAAGTGAAACGTTTTTTGTTTTTTTTTGTTTAGCATTTCATGGAATATTGAAGGCTAAATATATGTATAATGTCTTTTTATTTTATTGATAATTAGCTATATTATGTAAATAAAGAAATTGAGAGAATTTTATCTTAAATTGATGAATGGTTCATTGTTTATTGGCTAATTAGCTCATTAACAAATTGTCTCGTTTTTCTTAATCTCTTGTCTGATATCTTGATACTGAAATCTTGCTACTTAATTCAATAGGTTCAGGCAACCTTAGTATATTTGAGCGATTAATAAGAAGAATAATGAAAGTAATAGGAATTAATGGAAGCCCGAATCCAAAGGGAAATACCTCTTTAATGATTCAGGAAGTTTTTAAAGTGCTGGAGCCGCATGGGATTGAGACGGAGTTTGTACAGTTGGGCGGAAAACCGGTTCATGGGTGCACTGCCTGTATGAAATGCCGCGAACTGCGCGATAACCGTTGCCACATTAAAAACGATGCCATTAACCAGGCCCTTACAAAAATGCTGGAGGCCGATGGCATTTTGATTGGTTCGCCGGTATATTTTTCGAATGTAACCACCGAAATAAAGGCCCTAATTGATTGTGCCGGCTATGCCACCCGTGCCACCCAGGCATTGAAACACAAAGTAGGTGCTGCCTTGGTGGCGGTCCGCAGGGCCGGCGAAATCCATACCTTTAGTTCCATCAACCATTTTTTCCTGATCAACCAGATGATGGTGCCCGGCTCCACCTATTGGAATATTGCCATTGGCCGTCAGCCGGGCGATGTACTTGATGATGAAGAAGGCATGCAAACCATGCGCGACCTGGGCGAAAACATGGCCTGGCTGCTTAAAAAAGTTCATTCTTAAATGTACTCCCAAAAGCCAATAAACTTGAGCTTAGTCATCCGATAAATTCATAATTATCTGAATATCATGTTTTAAATAGTTCAAATAGTGGCAAAAGATTCATCGGATGATTATTCGGAGTTGATTTATTCTTAAAACAGTTAGAAAATGTCCCGGTGGGGCAAAATATTGGTAGAAATAAAAGTTACCCATAGTTTCAGCAAGTCCCGTGGGGACGGTATATATTAAGGCATTGCGGGTTTTAAAATTATTTTTACAGGTCAGTATTGCTTACAAATATTAACCCGCAACCTACAACCCGAACTTCTAATCACTCATTTCCATTTTCCTCCTTAAGATACCCCTTCCGGTAGGCCACCAAAAGATCTTCCAGTTCTTTTATCTCCTTTCGCAGATGGACACCGATATCGGTATCACCCACGCGTTTGCGGACCGATGTTTTTTCCAAAGTCCTTAGGTCCGAAATAATGTCCTTTTCCAGTTCAATGGCTTTCTGTTTCGATTCAAATGGTTCGTGCGCCGCCAGCATCAACCCATACGAATTGTAAATAAGCGTATATCCTGCAATTCCGGTTTCGGGTTGGTAAGCTTTGGCCAAACCGCCATCAATCACAATCATGCGCCCGTTGCCTTTCACGGGGTCTTCGCCTTTCTTAAATTTTACGGGAACATGTCCGTTGACGATCCGTGAATGCTCATGATCCAGGCTAAACTCGTTCAGGATTTTGATACTCAGTTCCTCTTGATCGCGTAAAGTGAAATACGGATTTTTTTCTTCAATATGGGTTTCCTTATCGGCAATAAAATAGCGTTCGAACGTGGCCATTTTGGTTTTGCCAAACAGGGGCGAATCGGGTCCGGGCCACAGGTAGTACATGTAATCGATGCCCACGCTGTCTTCGCCTGTATTTTGCTTGTAGTAATAACATTGGCGGATAATCTCGTCAAACTTATCCAACAAGGCTTTTCCGGCATAGTAAGAACCTTCGATTTTCACTTTCTTAAATTCCCCTTCGGGAGTCATGGGGATGCAGCCATGGTAAAGCAAGTTGGAATTGAATTTCAGGTACATGCTGCCTTTGTTGAGCAGATATTTCACATGACGCTGTATCTTCTGGCTTTTCTGGAACGAATTCCGCAGCCGTTCCATCACCTCTTGTTCCTGCACGGTCAACTGGTAGGGTTGAACCGGATCGATGGTCGGGAAATAAGTATCGAGCAACGGATATACTTTGCGGCCCATGCGGATGGTCCCTTTTTCATAATCGATATGTTCGAGCAGCAAACGGTCATCCATCTTGAATTCCGGGCGGCGCTTGATCAACTGTCCTTCCAATTTGAATTGGATGATTGAAATGGCTTTGTGCATCTGTGCCACCATCTGGATTTCATCGGTACGGTATTCGCGTTCGCCCGAAAGTTTGGGTTGGAACTGGGTGCAGGGGTCATCTTTATATACCTGCATGGCAAAGGTGGCCAAAGGTAAAAGGTTCACCCCGTAGGCATCTTCCACGGTGCTTAAATTGTCGTACCGGGCCGCCACGCGCAGCAGGGTAGCAATAAGCGGGAGCGAGCCCATGGCGGCACCCATCCAGACCACATCATGGTTTCCCCATTGAATGTCCACATCCTTATAAAGCATCAGTGTTTCGATGATCAGATCGGGATGTGGGCCCCGGTCAAAAATGTCGCCCACGATATGGAGCCGATCGATGGTCAGTTTGCGGATAAGGATGCATAGCTCGATGATAAATTCCCGGGCCCGGCCGGTACTGATGATGGTATCAATAATCCCATCGTAATAATGTTGTTTGTTCAGTTCGTTTTCGTCCTCGTGCAGCAGTTCCTCAATCACGTAAGCAAAATCTTTGGGCAGGGTTTTGCGGACCTTGGAACGGGTATATTTCGACGAAACCGACCGGCAGACCTTTATCAGCCGGTGCAACGTCAGTTTATACCATTCGTCGAGGTCGGTTTCGCGGCGCATCACCCATCGGGTTTTCTCCTCGGGATAATAGATCAGCGTGGCCAGGCTGTTTTTTTCCGAATCGCGCAAGGAATCTTTAAAAATCTCGTTGATGCGCTTTTTGATAACGCCCGAAGCACTGTTTAGCAGGTGTGTAAAAGCCTCGTATTCGCCGTGCAGGTCGCTCAGGAAATGCTCGGTTCCCTTGGGCAGGCTTAGGATGGCTTTCAGGTTAATAATCTCGGTACTGGCCTTTTGGATAGAGGGATAGCGTTTAGCCAGCAATTCCAGGTACCTGAGTTCTTGTTCGCTCACATTCATAGTTGTTCTGTTTAGGTTTAGTTAGCACGAAGCTAGAGAATAACCTTTTTAGATGCAACGTCAGACCGCATGTTTAAAACCATTTGTAGGTTATGAACAATTTGGGAATTAGAAACTAGAGAATAGAGGTTAGAGAATAGAGGTTAGAGAATAGTGTTATGTTAATATAGTAATGTCGGAAGTTCAGAAATTATATTCCCCCATCGCCTAATTACTTGGGGGGCACCACGCCATGGCGTGGACTAGACCGCTCAATCGGAGCAAGTTCTCCCTTGGGGGAGAAACCCGAAGGGAGAAGGGGAAAATGCAATATTTATCCGCCAATTTAAATATAACTTAACACTAGTAACCTGTTGAAAATAAATTCAGTGATCTGGTTTCAATGAAATGGATGTTTTATCAATTTCATAAAAATTACCCATTTTATATACGGTGATGTTGTATAGTTAAAATATTTTGATTATGTTCGATAATCCGATTTAACAAAAATACCTACTTATTCTTTATGGGACTGAGAGGGCGAAAGCGTGGAAAAAAGTATGGAATATGGTTGAAGGGTGGCAAGGTTCCAGGGTTGAATTGTTAATTAATACATTAGCAAATTATCAAATTTTCCATTTTTCGGCCGCCCTGGCTCAACTACATTTGATTAAAAAGATGGGGTTTTTCGTACTTTCTGTTGTTGAAATAGATTTTTTGTTCCATTGCCCTCAAAAAAGTTAATAACGAAAAATATAAAAAATATAAGATGGGGATGAAATTATCAGGGCAATGATGTACTTTATCCAGTGCAAAACAAAGGCTCAACTTGGGGGTGGGTTACAAAAGTGGGCAAATCAAAATACTGAGCCGGCTAATAGTTAAAGCGGCAGTGTAATTCGGGAAAAGGAAAAAATGTCGTACACCCAAAGGATGCGGATTTAGTGTTTTACCAGAGCGCACTAATCTTCAATTTTTCAAATTATTGCTACTCAGTATATTCACCGTCAACGTTTTCTAACAATAAGGATAGTATTATCGGAAAATCCCATCCATGCAAAGTCATAGACATAATTGTAGGTTTTACCTGCTGAGTTTATTGTTTGGTGTGTATGGTAGAAAAAGTTGAATTTTTTCTTTTCAAGCGTAAGCTTATCAATTTTTTTCTGTACAGCGTTTTTACCTACTATTTCGAGCAAGATGCTCCTATTGCGGTGAAGTATGGTATCAATTTCTTTCACTACAGTATCGGTTGCTTTCCGGAGGTTGGTATGGTAATAATTTTTGCACCTCACCGAACAGAATTTTTTATCGCTTCTTCCGGCAAATTGTGTGCTGCAGATTTTACATTTATGCATAATGTATGTGTTTTAATTCCAGACGTTTCCATCTAATCGTTTCTAACGGTTAAAATACGACTATTGTTTGTGATTAGAAATAGGTATTTGATTTTTTTACTATTTTTCCATCTGGCAACGCCACACTAAAAATAAAGAAAGCATGGTAATTACGGACGTAGTTATTTATAAGCCTGAAAAACAAGCCACTAGAGTAAAAATTCATATCCCTTATGAAATGACTGATGAGCGGACATTGCTCAAAACTATACCCGGAAAGCATTACCACAAAAACCAGAAATTGTGGAGTATCCCAAATACGAAGGAAAATGCGGTACGGATAAAAAACATATTTCAGGGTAGGTACAAAATAGAAACCTTATGGCACGTAGCACACAAACCGCAATTTACGCTCAATGAGCAGGGAAAACAAGCTCTGTGCGATGTGGAACAAAAACTGATACTGAAAGCATACAGCCCGAATACAATAAAAATGTATAAATCGGAGCTGACAAACTTCTTTAAATATTTTGAAAACCAGAACTATAAAGATTTGACTAAAGATTTGATAGAAGCTTATGTTTACCATATTGCAAGTAAATATAGAATTGGAGAAAGCAAACAAAATGGGATGATAAATGCCATAAAGTTTTATTATGAGCAGGTGTTGGGATTGCCCCGGGAGTATTACAACATTCAGCGCCCAAAGCAACGCCACAGTTTGCCCAATGTATTGAGCACCGATGAGGTATTGAAGATTCTGAATAGTACAGAAAACATAAAGCACAAGGCAATACTTACAACCATTTACTCGGCAGGGCTGAGGGTGAGTGAATTGCTCAATCTGAGGATCAGCGATATACGTTCCGACGGAGGCTACATTTTTGTAAAAGGTGCTAAGGGCAAAAAAGACAGGCACACCACATTGTCAGAATCCCTTTTGGTGCTGTTGAGGGAATATTATAAAAAGGAAAAGCCATCGTATTGGTTGTTTGAGGGCAGCGACGGCGGAAAATATACAGCATCAAGCATTCAGAAAATATTCAGACAAGCACAGCAAGCAGCCGGAGCCAATCCGTGGGCTACACCGCACACGCTCCGCCATTCGTTTGCTACACACGCATTGGAATATGGCGAAAATCTGAGAAATATACAAGTTATGCTTGGGCATGAAAGCAGCAAGACCACGGAGGTTTATACACATGTAATAGCAGTAAACAATAAAAAAATGCGCAACCCCTTGGATATATTGATGAATAAAATTAATTTGGAAACCGGATTAAAAAAAACAGTTGTAAACAAAACCGATATATACTGAATAGAAGAGGGGAGGTTGGTATATAGGGATGTTGTATGCAAGCTGGGTGACCCGAATCAATTAAACTATATGGAAAAAACTGAAAAAATTGCAATTAAATATCTCCTAATAGGACTAGGAGCGGGACTCCTTGAAGCAATATGCATTTATTTTTCACTGTATTTATATAAACTTGACTTTTCAGACCCAGTAAGAGTATCCAAATTTTATTTTCAAATTGTAAACTACATTCCAAATCTGATAATTGGATTTGTTATTCTTTTTGATTCGATGAAATTGATTAGAAACAAGATTTCTATTCCACTCCTCGGATTTTGTATTCCTGTAATTGGGGTTTGCTTCTTATTAATTGAAAATTTTTTAATTGAAAATCTAAATAGCAATGACGAATAATTTATTTAAAATAATTGGAAAATACGCGATATTACTAGTTGTTTTCTACGGACTTGAGGTTTTATTAGGACTTTCTTATAAATATTTTTTAACGCAAACTGAATCATATAATGTGAACACTATCGTTATGAGTGCGACTACGATTTTGACTTATGTGCTAAATATAATTACTGCGATTATTATAAATATCGACAGAAAGAAATTTGAAATTGAAGGAAAGTATTCGGTTTTACTTGCAATATTTTATAGACCGATTGGGATTGTTTTATTTTTGATTTATTTAATTTATAAAAATCTTAAAGAAAAGCCTGCATACAACCCGCTATAAACCCAATGCTAACAATGTGTAGCTTTAAAATGTATTCGTACTTATAATCCCCGCCGAAATAAATTTCGACGGTTTATGTTTAATTGTTAAATTGGTATTTGAAATTTATTCGGCTATGAAGGAACTTGGAAATTTTGGAGTAACCAATACGCACTGGGTTTATAGCCAACGTTGGCAACAAGTGTAAAAAGACGACACAACAGACAGATACGATATTCACAAAATTAAAATAAGAAAAGATTTAGCTTTTGACAGGACAGTGTAAATTTGATGGAATTTATTTTGTTTTTTTTCTTTCTCCCCGCAAAAAAGAAGTCAACCCCCAACCCACATTGCAACACATTTCCAAGCCCCCACGAGCCTACACTCTGCCCAAAGGCTTGTAAAAGAGCTACAATCTTTCCACCACACTGCTGCTAGGATAATATGTTTGTTAATTTATGCAAAAAAGACAGAATAAATTTTGAATTTTAAAAAACACACTTATATTTGTACTAAAAAACAGAATTAGTATAAAAAGTACAAATAATATAAAAATGCAAATAGACGAAACAAAAGATATTATTGTAAGTGTAGCAAATAAACTATTTAGTCGATTTGGATTTCAGAAAACTTCAATGGACGAAATTGCTAAAACTGCACGTAAAGCGAAAGGTTCTTTATATTACCACTTTGCAAGTAAAGAGGCATTATTTAAAGAAGTAGTATCAAGAGAAATGTCAGTCCTTAAAAATCAATTATCTGTCATTGTCAATAATACAGAATTGAATGCAGGAGATAAAATTAAAAATTATCTAACGCTGCGTATGGAACTATTAAATGATGCAGCCAATTACCACGAAACCTTAAAAGCTGACTTTTACGAACATTATATATTTATTGATGATTTAAGAAGCGAATTAGATAAATGGGAAATAGTTAATTTAAGAAATATATTGGAACAAGGAATTAATGAAGGAGCTTTTCATAAAAGTGGAAATATTGAAGTTTTGCTCGAAATGATAATTATGGTTTTAAAGGGGTTAGAAATTCCTTTCTTTTTACAAAATAAATACACCAGATATTCACCACATTTTAATGATTTGATAGGTGTTTTAATAAAAGGATTATCAAAATAATTTTTTTTGCTTTAAAAATGACTAAAAAACGAATATAGTACAAACAAACTAAAATATTAATGATGGAAAAATTATCTCGTATTATCATAAAATTGAAATGGATAATTGTTGCAAGTGTTTTGGCATTAACCATTTTTTTTGGTTATCAATCTAAGTTTTTGACTATCAACTCAGATATTCTGAGCTCTTTGCCCGATGACGACCCTGCTGCTTCATTATATAAAACAATTGGAACTCAATTTGGTGGAAATGACATGGGGATGATTGTTTTGGAATCTGACAATGTTTTTAAAACAGAAATATTACAGCATATTAAACAAATTACCGATAGTCTGAGATATACTGATGGGGTTTCAACGGTTACGAGTTTAACCAATATTCTGGATATAAAAAGTTCTGAGTGGGGAATTGAAATCGGAAAATTGGTGGATGAGCACAACCTACCCAATAAACAATCACAATTAGACAGCCTTAAAAACTATGTTTTCTCGAAAGAGATGTACAAAGGGGCAATTGTATCCGAAGATGGCACTGCTTCCGTTGTTATGTTTACATTACTACCCGATGCAGATAAACAAGCTGTTGCAAAGGAGATTAAGAGTAAAATTAAAAACTTAAATTTGCCAGAAACACTTTACTTCGGCGGTCTGCCGATGATGATGAACGATATTAGTGATTTAATTTTAGCTGATATTGTTTGGCTTTTGCCTATCGTTTTTGTAATTATTGCACTAATTCTATTACTTAGTTTCAAATCTTTTCGCGGTGTTTTATTACCACTTCTTACTGCCTGTATTGCCGTAATTTGGACTATTGGGATAATGGTAGTTACTGGTTATGAGCTTACTATAATTTCAAATATAATACCTGTTGTTTTGCTTGCTGTGGGTAGTGCCTATCCAATACATGTATTAAACAATATCAACCATACCCTTGGAAAAGACAGAAAACAGATATTAATAAAAGCCCTTGCTTATATAATGGTTCCGGTATTTCTTGCAGCAGTAACAACAGCTATGGGTTTTATATCATTTGTTTTTGGCGCATATCTTACTATGATTAAAGACTTCGGTATTTTTACGGCTGTGGGTACATTAATTGCTTTGCTGTTGTCCATATTTTTTGTTCCTGCTCTTATATCAGCATTTTCTATGTATGGTAAAAAAGTTGAAACAGACCAACCGGAAAAGGAAAATATATTAACCCATAAAATACTTCAACCAATAGTTACACTTCTTTTTAAGCACCCCAAATATTCATTAACCGCATGGGGTATTTTACTTCTATTGAGCATAGGTGGTATGTTTTTTTTAAAGACAAGCGTAAATATGGCTGATTACTTTAAAAAAGATAACCCAACAAGGATTTCTGAAGATGTAATGCAGAAAAAATTCGGAGGGTCATTACCCATATTTGTTGTATTTGAAGGAGATTTGCAAAGTCCTGATGTTCTGAAAATGATGATAAAAACGGAGCATTTTATGAAAAATGACCCGAATATCGATATGACACAATCTGTAGCCGACCTTGTGGAACAAATGAATGAAGCGATGGGTGAAGGCAAAATGATACCGGATGATAAAGCTAAAATTGAACAATTATGGTTTCTGCTCAATGGTCAGGACGTAATGACTCAGCTTGTGTCGGAAGACTTGGACAAAGGAATTATCCAATCAAGATTTGCTTCTGTTGACAGTAAAAACATCAATGAGTTTACATCAAAAATGAACAAATTCATTCAGGAAAATAATAGGGAGAATATAAAGATTGAATTGACCGGTATGCCATCTGTATATGTTAAATTAAATAATAGCCTTATTCAAAGTCAATATAGCAGCCTGATACTTGCAATTATAATGGTACTCCTGCTTGTGGGTCTTATGTTGCGGTCAATATCAAAAGGGGTTTATGCTACAATTCCAATTATTGCTACAATTATGATATTATTTGGGTTTATGGGCATAACAGGCATTCCTCTTGATATAGCCACAGTACTTGTAGGTAGTATTGCTTTGGGTATTGGTATAGATTATTCTATTCATTTTATTACAGGTTTTAATTTTTACTTGAAAGAAACCGGAGATGCTGAAAAAGCGATTGAAAAAACTATTTTAATTAGTGGGAAAGCGATTATTATAAATGTAATATCGGTTGCAGCAGGATTTTTAGTTTTAATATTTTCACAAATAGTTCCGTTGCAAAACTTTGGTATTCTGGTTGCCTTAAGTATGTTCGGCTCCGGTATCGGGGCTATAACCCTATTGCCAATCATATTGATTTTGGCAAACAGAAAACGTAAAATAGTAGCAAACAATCATTAACAATAATTAATTCTTAAAAAAATGAAAATGATTAAAATTCAAACAGTGGTTTTAACCGCTTTAATCGTAGCAGGAAGCATATTTTCTGCAAATGCACAAGACGCAAGTGCCATTTTAAAAAAAATGGACGATGTTATGTATTCTCCCAAAGACATGACTGGAAAAAACAAAATTATTTTGATTGACAAGGCAAATAAGCAGGAAATCCGTGAAGCAACCATACAGCAAAAAGGAAACGATAAACGAATATTCCGTTTTACTGCTCCTGCTTCGCAATCAGGCATTGCTGTGTTGTCATTGCCTGATGATATAATGTATTTGTATTTACCCGCATTTGGCAAAGAAAGACGAATTGCAACCAGCGCTAAAAATCAAAACTTTGCAGGTACCGATTTTTCTTATGAAGATATGGAATCTGTACTATTCTCGGTAAAATACACCCCCAAATTAGTTAAAACTGAAGGCAATGTATATACATTGGAATTAACTCCTATCGGAGATAAATCGGATTATTCAAAAGTAATGGTACAGGTGAATAGAACAGATTATTATCCTGAATTAATGGAGTATTACGACAAAGGCAATACAAAAGTAAAAGAAGCCAAATATACTTTCAAAAAGATTGGCAACTATTGGAATGCCGCTGAAATTGAAATGACCGACTTAAAGAAAAACCATAAAACCAAAATGCAAATGTCGGATGTAAAATACGACACAGGGTTGACCGACGATGATTTAACGGTTAGGAAGTTAAAACAATAATAATTTCTATAATTTTAAAAATAAGCGTACAGAAATTAGATATTTATGTGTGAAAAAATAATACTGCAAAGAATTAGTGATTTGTCAGATACAATAGTATCTGATATAAAAATTGATTACTCGTTTGAAGATGATTTAAAATTCGACAATCTTGATTTAGCTGAATTATTTATGGACTTAGAAGCTAAACTAAAAATAACAATGGATTATAATATGTTATATGAAATTAAGACTGTTGGTGATTTGATTTTGTATATCAAAAAAATAAATTAAAAAATAATGATTTCAGGTTATATATTGAAATACTTATTAGGTTGGAAAATCAAAGGTGAATTTCCCGATGTAAAAAAAAGCATTGTCATTTTCGCCCCTCATACAAGCTATATGGATGCGATGTATGGTAAACTCGTAGTTATTGAATTTGGAATTAAATATAAATTTTTATCTAAAAAAGAACTTTTCTTTTTCCCTATGAATATAGCAATGAAACTGTATGGTTCTATTCCGGTTCGTAATTTTAAAAATAATAATTCTATTTATCAAGTTGTTAAATTACTCAAAAATTCAGATAGCTTACATATCATTCTTTCACCTGAAGGCACACGGAAAAAAGTTATAAACTGGAATAAAGGTTTTTATTATATGGCATTAAGAGCAAATGTTCCTATAATCATTTGCTATCTTGATTATCAGAAAAAAGAAATCGGAATTAAAGGAGTAATAAACAATCTTGAAAATATTGAAACCGTAATGCAACAAATAAACCGCATGTATAAAGATGTAACAGCAAAATATCCTGAAAATTTTTCACTTGAATTAAAAGTGTAAAATATGAAGCAGAAAGTAGCATTAGTACTATCGAGCGGAGGCTCAAGGGGGCTTGCCCATATCGGGGTTATTTCAGAACTGGAAAAACACGGGTTTACCATTACTTCCGTTTCAGGCTCTTCCATAGGAGCAGTTATTGGAGGGCTTTACGCCATGGGAAAAATACAGGAATATACCGAGTGGGTAAGCTCCTTTAACAAAAGGGATGTCTGGGGCTTTATGGATTTTACGCTTGCGGCTAATGGCTTATTAAAGGGTGAGCGTGTTTTTGATAAAATGAAGACTTTTATTCCCGACATGAATATTGAAGATATGCCCATCCCCTTTGCAGCCGTTGCTACAGATATACTCCATGAAAAAGAAGTGGTTTTTACAAAAGGAAGTTTTTATGAAGCTGCCCGGGCATCCGTTGCAATTCCTGCAATTTTTACACCCGTGAAGTGCAGCGATACCATTCTTGTTGACGGCGGCATTCTGAATCCAATTCCTATTGAACATGTACTCCGAAAAAATGGTGATATACTGGTAGTAGTGAATCTTTACGGCGACAAAAAGTATGATATTCCAAAAGAAACAAATACTAACAATGGATACTTAAATAGGTTAATGAACACCATATCGACCTTAGTTTTAACTGGTGACAAGCACAGTGCAGGGTATTACTCACTTTTAAGCAGTACTACATCGGCAATGATGCATAGAATTGCAAAAATGAGTATAGAAAAACACAAACCTGATATGATTATAAATATACCCAGCGATTCGGCAAACACCTTTGATTTTTACAAAGCAAAAGAATTGATACAGTTAGGGGAAAGTGCAGCAAAAGAGGCAATAAATTATTATTATAGAAACCAATAAGAGAATGAATAAAAAGGCATGCCCTTATCACCGACAAGTAAGAAAGGACTTAAATTATGAAAAAAATTTCAGCAATAATTTGTGCCTATAACGAGGAGAAAACAATCAAAGAAGTAGTAACAACCGTGTGTGAATACTTTTTTGACGAGGTAATTGTTGTAAACGATGGTTCAACAGATGGTACGGCCAAAATTTTAGGTGAACTTAAGTTTTTGCCATCACTTATGTATATTGCACTTCCCGAAAATAAAGGTAAAGGGTATGCAATGGCAACCGGGATAGAAAATTCAACAGGAGAAATTATTGTTTTCATTGATGCCGATTTGTCTAACCTAAAAGAGGAGCATTTTGAACAGCTAATCACTCCTGTTTTCAGTAAAGAGGCCGATATGGTTTTAGGACAGGCAACAGAGACCCTGATTAACTATAAAATCAACCCGTTCAAATCGTTCACTGGCGAAAGGGCACTTTTAAAGAAAGATGTACTGCCAATTTTGGGGGAAATGAGAACTTCAAAATTTGGTGTGGAAACATTAATCAATCTGCACTATCAAGCACAGGAAAAAAGGGTTAAATATGTGATGCTCGAAGGACTAAAACATCCAACCAAATTTGACAAAACCAATAGTAAATCAAAAGCAATAAAAGAATTTGTTTTGGAAGGACACCAAATTGCTTTAGCATTGTTTAACAACTTTAATTCATTGTCAAAAATCGCAAGAAATCAAATAAATAAATTTTAAACTATGAATACAAAGAATATTTTTTTAATGCTGCTGCTTGTTACCGTTTCAAGCGTAACTAATGCACAAGAAGAAACCAACCTCAAACTATCAGGTGAACTTTTAACCGACCAACGTTTTTTACTTAAATCACCCAATGATTGGGCTTGGAACGAAAACCGTCTGACTTTAAGACTTGAAAAAAAAATTACCGCTAATTCAAAATTTTACAGCGAAGTCTGGTTGCGTAATATTGGCCTGCCCGGTATTAATTCATCGTCTGACCTTTATAATAAAGGGATTATTGACCCTTATAATCTTGAAATCCGGGAAGCCTACGTTCAGTTATACGGTTTTCTTACTAAAAATTTAGACGTAACAATTGGTCGTCAACGCATTGTTTGGGGAACTGCCGATAAATTAAATCCAACTGACAACCTTAATCCATATGACCTTGAAGATGTATTGGATTTCGGTCGCCATCGTGGTTCAGATGCTATAAGCCTTAATTATTATTTTAGCAGTGACTTCTCTTTACAGGGTGTATATATTCCAGTTTTCCAGCCAGCAAATATGCCAGTTGGTGTTTTTGCAAATGCTCTGACACCTGATTTGGAATTGCCTCAAGGCATGGTGTTAAATGAATTTTCAGATACACTGATTATGCCAAGATATAATTTAGGGGCAAGTTCAACCGCAGGGTTAAAATTTAAAGGTTTTGCAAAAGGAGTTGATTTTTCCCTGAGCTATGTTTGTGGATATGACGGATTACCTTTCGCAACAAGAAATACTTTTATTCCTATTGATGCGTTTGGCGGAATTAATATCAATTCTCAACTTTCGTTTGCAAGAACGCATATTATTGGTGCTGATTTGGCAACAAGCATTGCAGGTATTGGTTTTTGGGCAGAGGCAGCAGCTTTTATTCCCGATGAAGACGTAATCATGACCAATGACTTGTCTGCTTTTTATCCAATGTCGCCTGTTCCAGTGACTATGGATTCATTGCTTTTAGACTCTTCAAAACCATATATAAAATTTGTAATTGGTGGCGATTACAATTTTGCAGATGGTTCATATATTAATTTTCAATTCTTGCATGGATTTATTAATGAAAGAGGAAGTGAAAACCTGAATGATTATTTCTTTTTAAGATATGAAAAGAAATTTTTCAATGAAAAGTTAAAAATCGCTCCTATCGGTGGAGGTTTTATTGTAGCTGACTGGAACAATATAAAAGATAATTATGCCATTGTTTATGTGCCAGAAATTGCATATAAAGCTACTGATAATGTCGATATAGCTTTATCCACCGCCATTTTTAACGGAAAAGGAGATAATTTGTTTGGGAAACTGAATAACTATGATATGTTTATGTTTAAAATGAAATATAGCTTTTAATGTTGAATCACATTAGCCCATACACAGTCGTAAGCACATTTGCAAGCCCCCACGAGCCAAAGCTTAATCCAAAGGCTTGCAAAAGAGCTTCCGCCTCTCCAGCCCGAGTAACCGCCTTTCAGGACGGTTTTAGGATTACCCACGCTCAAAAAAAACTAAATAAATTTGTGCTTGGTGGATAGGTTGGTGCAGTTTGAAAATGATATGTAAATAAAAGCTAAATAATTGACAAACAGACAGTAATGAATGAACACCAGTTGCCAACACGCGGTAAACATAATAAGGGCAAAAGTGCTATATTTGAAGTATGAATAAGAAAGAAACTATGTGCGGTAATGAAAGTGATGCGCTCCGAAACCCTTACTATGCTTACCGCCAACGTTGCCATTAATTCGGCCGGTTTTCGTGACACAAAACGTTCTTAAAAAAACAGGGTAGAGGTTTATAAAACAAAACCGGATTTTAGGATTAAAAAAGCAAACAGGTTTTAAGACTTCAGTAAAAACCGCTTGGATTTTATGGCCAAAAGACTTCAGAGAAAATCATCTGTATTTTAAGAATTTCGGGCTTTATCCGTTGATTTTTATGGACTTTAAAAACAAATTTAAAACCAGTTCCGGCTTTTGGTTGTCCATTAGCAATTTCCCCGGTTTTGACGGATGGTTTATCAAAACCAGGTATAAGTTGACTGATTTTTTAGGCCAGACTTTAGTTCGCTTTTTCAACTTTCGGCTCATCGGGATTTTTGATTTTAAGACAAAACATATTTTCCGCCCGGTCTGACCTAACACATCAGTCATTTGGACATTGTTTTTAATGGACGATTTGACAAAAAACAAGAGGAAACAACTAATGGCAACACCGCATATAAAGCAGTTGCGGTTAAGCGCGAACATGAAACTGTGAATAAGAAAATAACTATATTGCGTTAGCAAACCGAAGCACAGGCAAATGCAACCGCTTCATATGCCAACGTT
>DOTG01000040.1 GCA_003512955.1 Marinilabiliales bacterium | reverse complement strand
CTTTGTTAAGGAGCGACTAATTATTCAAACACCAAGCGTGTGATTTACTAAACAGCACAAAATAAGATAGTTAATAATAAGATGTGATATGTACCAATTGCTTTTTTGATACGGGCTCTTAGTTTAGTAACTTCCATAAGGAGAACCAGGCTGGAATGGTTAACAAACACACCACATAAGAAATGAACATTAAGTAACCCACATTTTGGCCATCGCCGCCATACTTCCGAACCTGAACAACCAGATTTGAAGCAGGTGCTACTGCCGCTTCTATCACAATTAAGTCAGCCAACAGAGGATTTGAGTCAAGAATATGGGTTCCCTTTAAAATGATGATGGTGATGAGTGGCAGGAAAAAAAGTTTGGTACTGATTACTTTTAAAATATCGGAAATGGGAGGTAACTTACGCAATGAAACCGAACCGATGGTGGCCCCTAAAACCAATGTGGCTGCAGGAACTGCTGCCTGCCCGATAAAGTCGATGGATTCAATCACCAGGTGGGGAATGTAGGGATGCAGCCCCAATAATACCAATACAACTGCCAGAATAATGGCACTAAATGGCGGAGTCATCAGCTGTTTAATCGAAAATTTTTGTTCCGTCCTATCCGTAATCAAGTATTTTCCCACACTCCATAAAGCGGGATTTACGCCCAACACAAATAAAAAAGTATAAGCCGCAAACTGATCAAACTGGTCGGCAAAAGCCAGTTGACCAATAGGCAAAACCATATAATTGGCGTTCATGAACGACGAAATGGCAATGAATTTCTTATTAACGTTTAATTTTCTTGCATAAAAAATCCCTGAAATTAGCATCCCCAGGCCAATCATGGCTAATGCAGTTATTGGTAGTAACCACCAATATTCCGATTCTTCAGGTTTAAAATACTGGATAATTTTTGAGAAGGAAAGGCAGGGTAAGAGTATAAGAACCAAGATATGCGACAATCCTTCGATATGGCTATCGACTAAAATATTCTTCCGGACCAAAATACCACTTAGCAGGGCAACCATCAGAATAATGAAAACTGCATTGAAAACCGGGAAAAAATATTGAGTCCAGATAGCCATGGTATTATCTAAAGAAGCTGAAGTTCACACTTCCATAATTCTTTTGCAAATGAAAATGTGTATGTATTTCGAAGGATTTGTTTTTGGAATGTTCCAAAATAAATACTCCTTCAGGGGTCAGTAAATTATGCTTAAATATCAAATCAGGTAAGGTTTCTATGCCTTCTAAGTCATACGGAGGATCAGCAAATATTAAATCAAAAGTGCTTCCGCATTTGCTCAAATAGCTAAAAACATTGGCTTTTATAAGTTGAATCTGGGAATCCATTTTCAATTCTCCTATCATTTTTTTAATGAATGAATAGTGATTGAAATTCAATTCCACGCAAGTGATGTCGTTACAGCCTCTTGAAGCAAATTCGTAGCTGATGCTGCCTGTTCCTCCGAAAAGATCGAGCACTTTGAGCGATTCTACCTCAAATTCATTTTCAATGATGTTAAAAAGGCTTTCTTTAGCCATGTCGGTGGTCGGACGGGCCCTGAAATTTTTAGGAGGAACAATATTTTTTTTCCGGTATTTTCCGCTGATTATCCGCATTGGTAAAGGTTTATCATGTGTGTAAAATAATGTTCGGGAATTTCCTGAAAACCATAACTGTAATCGAAATGAGCGGGTTTGTTCAAATATTCGATGGTTTTGATGTATTTTTTAATCTGTTCCAGTTTGGAATCATCTTTTGCAATCATCCCCGAAATATTGAGTGGAACCTGCGATGGCGATAGCCCCATCTGGTCGAAGGAATTCAATATAAAATATTGAAAATCGTTCACCGATTGATAGGCAAAGGAATTAAAAAGCTTTAGTTCCCCCTGATCCAACACCGCAAAATCGAAGAAATCGGGATATACATTTACAAAAACCTGAAGTTTTGATTCAGAGAGTTTGAATTTCAACAACACCTCTTCAATTAATGGGCACGATTGGTGATAAATTTTTATGGCCGGGTATTGTTGCTCAAAAACGGATTTAATACCCGATGGAATGGCATAAACCACATACGACGAATTTCCATAAACGAAATTCTGAAGCATGATTTCGTTCGTTCCTATTTTATGATTGAACCCGAAAACTTGTTGAACCGTATTGGGATCGAATAGGGACGATGGGATAAACGTAAATTTTGGGGTGGCAAACAACAGTTTTACATGTTGGTAAGGTAAATTCAAATTAGTATCTTTTTGTAAGATGCTTTCTACCTCAGGTGCCAATACCTTAAATTGTGAAATTTTTGGGAACAAATGGTTTCCAAAAGCGATGAATTTGTTGCGTTCCCGGTCGAGGATGCAAAAAGAAAATCCCTTCAGTGTTAGCTGAAGGGACAAATGATAATTTGCAATATTTTTAATCGAAAAAGACTTGTCTATAAATTGAATGTTATTTACCAACGTCGGTTATTTTAAATATTATTCCCAGTTGCCGGCAGCGTTGTTGGCTTCAATCAGCGAACCTACTTTCAAACCTGGATATTCCAAACCATCGTTCAGGTTGATAACCATTTGTTTATTCATTCCTTGCAAAATGTATTTGCTTGGGGCTTTGGCTTCAAAAACTTTTACTTTCAGTTTTGAGCCCGTTACAACCTCGCCTGCGGCTAAATTGAATTGTTTGCCATCAGAAAATGGAATATACCTTAAGGAATCAATAGCAAAATTGTCTGCAAAGATAGAATCCAATACATTCACCCGGATGGTGTCACGTTTGATCAAACCTTGAGCAATAGCTTCTTTTTCAGTGATTTTTCCCAAAAGGTCTTCGTCAATTTCACCAATCTTTTTAATAATGACCAATGAATCGTGTTTAACAAAGTTGATTAAGGTATCGAAACTCCCGGTAAATTTTCCATAAACATCTTTGTAAGCTAACTGAGCTGTACGTATGTCTTTAAGGTTTTGGATGACCACGCTGTAACGATGGGTTTGTTCTTTTTTAAAACGTATGGGCTTCATAATACTTTCAACTAAAAAATAAGATAAAACCACTATCGAGATTCCTAAAACAATTTGAATGACAGTTTTCATTGTAATTTATGTGTTTAATTTATTTTATTTATTATCCCTATTCTCAGGTATTTTTAAACTTTACCGTTTAATGAGTCTTTTTAGAAAAAATTCCATAAGAACATCAAAACTATTTTTATAAGTTTGGATGCAAATTTAGAAATTATTTTAGTTTGGCAACTCCGAAACCATAATTTTCCTAGCATAATGATAAAAAATCATCTATCGGAATTATTCGCTAAAAATCTTGGATATGAGCCTACTTTGGAGCAAAAAATGTTGTTCGAAAAATTGGCCGGTTTTGTTTGGGAGTTTACCGATAAAAGTAAATCGCAGGACAAAGTTTTTATTATCAGAGGATATGCCGGGACAGGAAAAACATCTGTACTGAGTGCCTTGGTAAAAGCTTTGCCTGAATTGAAACTCAAATCGGTATTGCTTGCACCAACAGGCCGGGCAGCCAAAGTGCTTTCGAACTATTCAGGGAAAACAGCTTTAACCATCCATAAAAAAATTTATCGGCAAAAAAGCGTGAAAGGAGGAATCGGGACATTTGCGTTGGACCGGAACCTGCATCAGAATACGTTATTTATTGTGGACGAAGCCTCGATGATTTCGAACAGTTCGATGGACAACTCGGTGTTTGGTTCCGGTAAGGTTTTAGACGATTTGATGGAATACGTGTATAGCGGAACCGGCTGCAAACTGATTTTGGTGGGCGATACGGCCCAGCTTCCTCCGGTTGGTCTGGCTATCAGCCCGGCACTCGATTCTGCAACGATTGATCAAATGGGTTTTGAAGTTGATGAAGTGGAACTAAAGCAAGTAGTCAGGCAGGAACTGGACTCCGGAATTTTGACCAATGCCACCCGCATCAGGGATTTGGTGTTTGAAAATGCAATTGGATACCCAAACCTTGACCTTACCGGGTTTACCGACATACGCCGCTTGGGTGGTGCCGATTTGATTGAAGAACTCGATACCTGCTACCGCGAGTTTGGGGTGGACGAAACCATCGTGATCTGTCGTTCAAACAAGCGGGCTAACCGCTACAACGAAGGAATCAGGCGTTCCATCCTCTGGCGCGAGGATGAAATTGCTACCGGAGATTATTTGATGGTGGTTAAAAACAATTATTTCTGGTTGACCGAAGAGGAGAAAAGTAAAACCGAATTTATTGCCAATGGTGATATTGCTGAAATCACCCGTATCGGTAAATACAAAGAAATATACGGGTTCCGCTTTGCCGATGTGTCGCTGAGGTTTTTGGACTACGATGATCTTGAAATAGATACCTTAATTATGCTGGATACCTTGAGTTCAGAAAAAGCAGCTTTGTCGGGCGAGGACAACCAACGCTTTTTTGCAAGCGTAATGGAAGATTATGCCGAATTAAAAACCCAACGCGACCGCGTCAAACAGGTGAAAGAGAACCGGTATTTTAATGCCCTGCAAGTTAAATTCAGCTATGCGGTTACCTGCCACAAAGCGCAGGGGGGCCAATGGAAAGCAGTGTTTATCGATCAGGGTTGGATAACCGACGAGATGCTGAACACCGAATTCCTGCGTTGGCTCTACACGGCTTTTACCCGTCCGGTAGAACGATTGTATTTGGTCAATTTTAAGGATGAATTTTTTCAAAATTAATATGTCAAAAGTTACATTGTTTTCAGGAAGTATAGCTATAGGACTGGCGGCCATCATGTGGGGGTTCGACGGGGTGGTACTTACACCAAGGCTTTTCAATCTTGATGTTTTGTTTGTGGTGATGGTACTCCACCTGTTGCCATTTTTATTGATGAACCTGTTTCTTTACAAAGAATACCAGCAACTTAACGGTTTTTCAAAAAGAGATGTTTTGATTTTAACCGCCGTGGTTTTAACAGGCGGAGCTTTGGGGACTACGGCCATTGTAAAGGCACTCTTTCTGGTTAATTTTCAACAATTAAGTATTGTGGTTTTGCTTCAAAAACTGCAACCCATCTTTGCATTAAGTTTGGCGGCCTTATTGGTAAAGGAACGCATGTCGCGTTCATTTTTGATATGGGCTATCTTGGCTATTGGGGCGGGTTACACGTTGGCTTTTGGATGGAATTTGCCAAAAACATCAGACAATAATTCTCAAGTATTTGCGGCTTTATTTGCCTTACTGTCGGCATTCTGTTTCGGAAGTTCAACTATTTTTAGCAAGATGTTACTCGCGAAATATCATTTTAAAACCATCACATTTTTTCGGTATGGTTTCACCTCCGTATTAATGATAGTTTGGGTGATTGCCACTGGGCATTTTGGTCAATGGACACATACTACTCCAACCAACTGGATGTTCTTCATTCTTATTGGATTAACTACCGGTAGCGGTGCCATCTTTTTGTACTATTATGGTCTAATGAAGGTGAAAGCCTCTGTTTCGGTGATGCTTGAGCTACTTTTCCCAATTTCGGCCATTTTGTTTGACTACCTGATAAACGGTACCCAATTACTGCTTATTCAATGGATTAGCGCATTTGTAATGATTGGGGCTATCATTCAATTAAACCGGAGGAAGTAATTGAATTTCTTTTGTTAATAAAGCGTTAATTGCTTTCAGTAATTCAGAGCAATCAAGTAAATTGCCAATTATGAAAGTTCGGCAAATTCGGCATATCATTATTTTGGGATTAATGGCATTGGTGGGTATTGTGACCATTCAGGCTTATTGGTTGCTCACCACCTGGCACATGCAGCAGGAGAAACTCGATGAGAAAATCTGGTTGGCCTTAAAAAACACCATGCAGCAAATAAATGTGTTGCACGATTGTTTGCCCAACGATTTAAATCCGGTGCAGCAAATGACCGAAACCTGCTACATGGTGGATGTGTCGTGCGAATACAACCAAACCAACCTGGAACACCTGATTCACTCCCAGTTTAATAAACTAGATGTGAATATTGAGCATGAACTGGCTATTTACAATTGCAACAAAAATGAACTGGAATACATTGGAAAGTTCTCCGGTTCGGGTGAAAAAATCAATGTATCAGGTGATTTGAACGAGTGTTTTATAAAAGGATCTTCGGATTTGGTCTATTTCTTTTGCATCAATATTTCAGGCAGAACCGATTACCTGTTCAGCAAAATGAGGCTTTGGATACTTTTGTCGTTGGTGGTTTTAGTAATTGTATTGTTTTTTACCTATACCATTTTCTCATTCTTTAAGCAAAAGCAACTGGCCGAACTGCAGAAGGATTTTATAAATAACATGACCCACGAATTTAAAACACCTATTTCCACCATCAATATTGCCAGCGATGTACTTTTAGGTTTTGATACTGAACAGGTTCCCGACCGGTATAAAAAATATGCCGCAATCATTAAACAGGAAAACGAACGGCTAAACCATCAGGTAGAGAGCGTGTTGCAGGCTGCCCGGATTGAGAAAGGAAAAACCCCCATGAATTATCAAAAATGGGACTTGCACCAGTTATTGGATGAGGTTTTTAACGAAGAATTCTTGAAAAGCCAGACCCAGCATGTGGAATTGCAGATTCTTAAAAATGCACTTTATTCTACCATTTGGGCAGATCGCCTTCATGTGACTAATATACTCTTTAACCTTACCGACAACGCGTTGAAGTATAATCATAGCGGAAAAATTCTGATTCAAATAAATACCGCAAACGAAGGAAAATACCTTTTGATGAAATTTGCCGATAATGGTATGGGCATTTTACCAAAGTATCAAAAAAAGGTATTTCAAAAATTTTTCAGGGTTCCAACAGGTAACATCCACGATGTGAAAGGTTTTGGACTGGGTTTGTTTTATGTAAAGCAAGTTTGCGATGCCCATCATTGGAAAATTTCCTGCCAAAGTGAGTTGGAAAAAGGAACGGCATTTATCTTTAAAATCCCTTATTTGGTTTCGGATGGAAAGTCAAGCGAATAGCCCTACACTTTTGTATGTTGAAGATGACAAATCGCTTGCATTTGTCACCAGGGATAACCTGCAACAATTTGGTTACAAAGTAATCCATTTTGAAAATGGACAGACAGCGCTATCCAACCTAACCTCGTATAAATTCGATTTGTGCTTGCTCGATATCATGATGCCAAAAATGGATGGTTTTGAACTGGCCAAACGAATCCGCGAAATCAATCATGATGTCCCTATTTTGTTTTTGTCGGCAAAAGCCGGAGTCGATGACCGTATTCAAGGGTTTAAGCTGGGAGCCGATGATTATCTGACCAAACCTTTTAGCATGGAAGAACTCCGCCTGAAGATTGAGGTGTTTTTAAAAAGAAACCGGGTTTGGAATCAATCAAAAAACATGTCGAATCAATTAAAAATCGGGAATTCCATTCTCGATTACCAAAACCAGTTGTTGTATTCAGGTGCTGTGCAAACAAAACTGACATTGCGCGAAACACTTTTGCTGGAGCACCTTTTTAGCCATGCAAATCAAATTGTCAAACGTGAAGATATTTTAATGCGCATTTGGGGCGACGACAGCTACTTTAATGGACGGAGCCTGGATGTGTTTGTATCCAGAATCCGGAAATATTTGAGCGGTGATACTTCTATTGAGATTGAAAACATCCGGAGCATCGGGTTTAGGTTGCATCAAACCTAGTGTCATGTTAATCTAGCAATATCGGGAGTTCAGAAATTTTATTTTCCCTTTGCCTATTGGCACTTCCTCTAGGGGAAGAATTGCCCGCTCAATCGGAGCAAGTTCTCCCTTGGGGGAGAAACCCGAAGGGAGAGGGGGGGGGAATTTAATATTTACCCGCCAATTTATACATAATATGACACTAGATCAAGTCAAATATAGAAAGACGGATAATATTCACCCGGTGACTTTTTGATTATAGCATTATGCCATATATTCACGCCTGGAGTCACCGTGTGAATTGATGCAAAAGCATGCTTGACTTGATACTAGAACATTTTTTATCATCAACAATTGATGTAGCAGAGGATTAGCCTGAAATAACTTTTCCTATCCCTAAGAAAATAGCAATCCATATCAATCCTTTGATTAGGAAAAAAAGAAACCCAATAAATCCAAGCCTTTTAACCCAAAATACAAATTTGTTCATGACCTTTCATTTATCATTTTTTGAACAGTTGGCACCACCAATTGTTCCGTTATGGCAAATATAGGGATTGAAATTTAAAACATATCACCATTTGTTGGGATTATGAAACCGGATTAAAACCGTTCATTTGTAATGTATAAATTTATTAATAAGTATGGATCATTTTAAAGCTGATGATAAAGTAGCAAAACTCATACACGCCAACCACTATCTGTTGCCGGTTATCAACCGGTTTGGTATCAGGCTGGGGTTTAAAGACAAAACGGTAGCGCAGGTTTGCACCGAAAAAAACATTGACAGTAACTTTTTTTTGGCCATCATAAATACCTATACCAACGAGGATTATTTTCCGGAACAGGATTTACTGAAGTTTTCGCCCGAATTGCTGATTGATTACCTGCGGAAAACGCACCGGTACTATTTTGAATATTTTTTCCCGGAAGTGGAGCACCGTCTCAATAAGGTATTGAACAGTTGCCAAGGTAATTGTGGCGATTTACAGTTGATTAATACCTTTTACCAAAAGTACAAAGTAGAACTTACCAAACATCTGGAAGAAGAGGAAAACCGGGTATTTCCTTACATATTAGCCTTAACCGGATGCCTGCGCACCGGAGGTCAGATGCCTGAACAGTTTTCAAATTATTACATTCAAAGCCGGGAACCTGAACACACTATGGTAGATCAAAAAATTTATGACTTAAAAAATATTTTGATCAAGTATCTTGAAGCTAATTACGACGATAATCTCTGCAACACCTTTTTATTTGCCATTTTTCAATTTGAGCGCGACTTGGTGGATCATGCTCGTATTGAAGACAAAATATTGGTACCCAAAGTAGTGGAGATTGAAAAAATGGTGCGACATGGATAAGCGGTTCATCATTATTCACCCTCACGAAATTATCCGTAAAGGGTTGTGGGCCATTTTGCGTGAATCGTTTCATTTTGAGTTTGTGCTTTTAAATTCGGTAGAAGCATTGAAAGATTATTCCGGGTTGAAGAATCTGTTTCTGGTCGTTTTTTTGGCCTCCGAATTAGATTCAAAAAATACTAAGACGCAGATTCACGAACTTTTGGCTTTGGATAATACGTTACAAATTATACCGATGTATTCATCTTCTTTGGAATGTAGTCCTCACGAAATCTCAATCAGCCAGGATGAACCCGCTTTTGCAATTACCGAAACAGTAAAGAAGCTCTTTAATAAACAGAAACCGGTGCAAAAAAGCATGTCCGATTTATCGGAACGGGAGAAGGATGTTTTGGCCCAGGTGGCTTTGGGTTTTACCAATAAAGAGATTGCCGACAAGCTTTTTATCAGCATCCATACCGTAATTTCGCATCGAAAAAACATTACCGAAAAGCTGGGAATTAAATCCATCTCTGGACTTACTGTCTATGCAATTTTGAATAAACTCATCGATACCGAAAATATCGACCCGGCTTCGCTCATTTAAAATCGCAACATTTAGGGATTTCAAACAATGTATTTGAGCCTTATTTTTGTAGAAGTTTATTCCGAAAGAAAATTACAAAATGATGCCGGAAATTTAAGAACAAGATATTTTACTGATTCCGACACAGGTAAAAAATGTAACTTTTGTCAATTTTGATTATTACTGAAACCACCTGAAAGCCACGGGTGGTTTTTTACTTTGGATGTTTAAAAAGTATCAATGCAGATTATAAAATAAATTACTTATACACCAGACGAAAATGATAAATAGTCTCTCGGCAAGCCGCCAATCCGATAGGAAATCTAAAAAAATCATCACTGTCTGATTCAACAATATGCACCACCTTCCGGGTATGAATTTCTGCATCGGAAATAGAAAAGAAAGATTCGGGAAATACGAAAACAAATCCTTATTTTTGAATGAACTGAGGTAGAATTAGGATTTTTTAATTGTCAATAAATCAATTTCCTACATTAAAAATATTGCTCAGAATTTATTGAAGCTAAACAGAAACAAATATGAAACTAAACACATTAGTTATAATTTCAATCTACTTTACAATGATTAGTTGCATTTCGGTTAGAAAAGCCTTTATTATTGAGGTAAGGGAGCAGTTACAAAATCAATCTATTTCAAATGACAACTTGGAAGCAAAGGACATTCAGTCGTTACCTGAATGTGTTCAACGGTATATGAATTATATAGGCTGTATTGATAAGCCCAAAATTAGCAATGTCCAAATTTTGTTTGGAAGAACCAAACACATAAAAGAACCAAATGCAACACCAACAGACCTAAGGTTTTGTGAGCAATATAATTTTAGTGAAATTCCTTATAGAAATTTTTACATGAATGGTAAAATGAAAGGACTCTCATTTGAAGGCAAAGAGAATTATATTAAAGGAAAAGGCAATATGAAGATTAAATTGTTAAATCTTTTTTTTGTCGTCAATTTAAAAAACAAAGAAATTGACCAGAGTGCTTTAGTCACATATCTTGCTGAATGTGCTTTGATTCCTTCTGGTTTTTTAAATAAAAACATTGTGTGGCAATCAATTGATAAGAATACGGTAAAAGCAATAATTGATGATAACAATAATAGCGTTTCTGGAATTTTTTATTTTAATGAGATAGGAGAATTAATAAAATTTGTATCCGATGATAGATACTATATAACAACTGAAAATAAATTAGTGAAAATGCAATGGATTGCTGAAATGGGTAATTATCGGCTAATGAGTTGTGGATTAAAACTATCCTCATATCTTAAAGCAACATGGAAACTTCATGAAGGTGATTTTCTATACTTTGATGGAGAAATTAATGATATAAACTATAACAAAACAGATATTAAGAACTAACAACAAAACATGGTATATAAATAATTGGGCGGTTAGTGCATATTTCAAGCGTGTGGTTTAAATTTAACTTTATGCTGATTATTTAATACCCAGCCACGCAGTCCTGCGCTGGGCATGTTGTATCAAGAAGCAGGGCAACCTGTCAAAAGCCGTTGGTGTTTTTTTATTTTGGATGTTTAAAAAGTATTTATACGGATTATAAAATAAATTACTTATACACCAGACGAAAATGATAAATATGGCGTAACTTTGAGTAACTTAAAATGTATTTAATTGAACAACAGGGATATTAAATATTATTTTTTGATCCTTTTTCTTCTTTTGGTCAGCATTCCGCTCCGGATAGATGCACAAAACGAAGTTCCCAAAAATAGTTTTGCATTTCACATGGGTTTTGGTCCTTTATATGGAGGAGGAACAGGTGCGGCCTTTTCGTATTGCTTTCCAATAAATGAAAAATATACCCTTTCCACAACGGTTTCGTCGGGGATTACCTTTGCATTGGGTTTTAATGAACTTCTGTCTTCCGTTGGTTACAGTGTCGGCATGGCCTTGGAGCACACAAAAAACCGACGGTTTATTTTGGGTGCCTGTTTCGGTACCCTTGGTGTGGCTGCCATCGACAGTTTGGATGAAACCCAACGGATCCGCACGGGCATCGGCCCATCAGGGTATTTAGGATACAAATGGATTTTTGAGAATAATCTGTTTGGCTTTATCTACCTTGGTCTTAGTGGTGTGGTAAATGTCCCGGAAATAGAGAATGGTTCTGGACCATCCTTTGGCATGGGCATTGGCTACCGTTTTAAACAAGATTGACACAGCCGTTGGATTTTCCATTTCTGCTGTTTTAAGTTCCCGGTTTTTCATTCCTTTTTTGAGGTTTGCCGCGGCTTGGTAGCATCCGGATAGTTGCGCCTACAACTTCGTATTCTTATTATCTTACTTTTTGCTGCGGATTTTAGCTATTTTCTAATTATCTTTTCCACCCAAATAAAATCAAAATTTACAGGAATGAAACATCCATGCACTTTGGTTCACAAAAAGGAATAAATATAACATGGATGTTCCATGAGTTCAATAAATTAATTAATATCTACGAATGAAATCAATCGGGTTTTTTAAGATATTTTCGAAATATCCACGTACTTTTTGGTTGGCCAATAGTATGGAGCTTTTTGAAAGATGGGCGTTCTACGGTTTTTTTATGCTTTTTGCCAATTACCTGACACTTTCCACTGATACGGGGGCTTTAGGGTTAACCCAAGCACAAAAGGGGACTATCATGGGTGTGGGTACATCCATTCTTTATCTTTTGCCAGTGATTACCGGAGCTATTGCCGACCGCATCGGTTTTAAGAAAACATTGTTTATTGCCTATAGTATTTATTTTCTTTCGTTTTTATTGATGCCCCTGAGCCGCACCTTTTTTACCGTGTTTATCAACTATCTTTTTTTAGCCATTGGGGCGGCATTGTTTAAGCCGGTTATCTCTGCCACCATAGCAAAAACCACCAACGAAGATACATCTTCCATCGGGTTTGGCATCTTTTACATGATGGTGAATATTGGTGCATTTGTGGGCCCCCTTGTGGCCTTGCAGTTTAGTGAAACGGCTTTTAGAATGGTATTTTACATCTCGGCAGTTTTTATTTTGGTAAATGTGGTGATTCTGCTTTTTTACCGCGAACCAGAGCGGCAAGCCCAAACCGATGATCTGTGGCAAGCCATCCGCCGGATTTTCATCAATATATTTACTGCTTTAAGCGATGTTAAGCTGGTGGTATTTTTGTTGATTGTAGCCGGTTTCTGGACTATGTATTACCAGTTGTTTTTCTCGTTATCGGTATTCATCACCCAATGGGTCGATACCGGAATGGTTTACCAGTGGTTGCATGAATCCTGGCCCTGGCTTATCGGTAAAATCGGCAGCCCCGATGGCACCATCAAAGCGGAATATTTTACCAACATGGATGCTTTGTTCATCATAACCTTGCAATTGGCGGTTTCGGCTTTTGTAATGAAATGGCGTCCCCTGCATTCCATCATGACAGGTATTTTGGTAAGTTCCATTGGTATGGGGTTGGCCTTAGCTACCCAAAACGGATTTTACGTAATTGTGGCGTTATTGATATTTGGAATTGGCGAAATGGCCAGTTCCCCAAAAATTACGGAATATATTGGCCGTATTGCTCCTAAAGAAAAGGTAGCCCTGTACATGGGATGTTCCTACTTGCCTTTTGCTTTAGGTAGTTTGATGGCCGGAAAAGTTTCCGGCACGGTGTATGAAACCCTGGCCGACAAAGTTGGCTTTGTGAACCGGGAATTTGCAGCCCGGGGGATTCCTGTACCCGGAGGCATTACTCAAAATGAACTCTTTGCCAAAGCCATGTCCGACTTTCAAATGGGTTCACTGGAATTGAACCAGTTCCTTTGGGACAAATACCACCCCTGGAATATTTGGTTGGTTGTTACTGCCATTGGAGTGGGTTCAGCCTTGGCCTTGTGGATTTACGACCGTATTTTGTTCAGTAAACCCAAAGAAACCGTTTAAGGTGTAACTATTAATGCTGTTAAATAAAACATTAATTTAGCATAGGATATAATTTAGGACAAATTGGATTTATATGATAGTAAGTGGTAATAATATGGGCATTTCTGCAAAATGTTAAGTTATGACAACTGAAGCTAGAGATTTACTAAATCGAATTGAAAAATGGAAGTGAGAATCCTTTGGACTGACTTTGCATTATCTCAACTTGAAGACATTTATGATTTCTATAAATATAAAGCAAGCCCAAGAATTGCTAAGAAATTAGTAAAATCCGTTGTCGAGGAGTCGATTACCCTTGAATCAAATCCGTTAATTGGAATTAATGAAACACCGCCACGCAGCCCCGCTCAGGGCATATCACGAACATGTGCCCCTAATGTAAAATGTTGATAAATGAATTCAATTACATTTCTTGTACCGTTTCACTGTAACCTTTTAAAGTTTGCTGCTCCTTATTGACAATACCAAAGGAAGGTTGATTCGGAATAAAAGATATTTTCATACTTTTGTTTTGTTCAGCAACAAATAAAAAATTAACTGTTAAAACTTAAACTAAATCAATTATGAAAAAAAAATCATTTATCATTTTAGCAATTGCCGCGATAGTGGCCGTGGGTATGGCATCGTGCACAGGAAGTAAAAAGGAGGGAACCGGTGAGGGTTCCGCGAAGGTGAAATACTACCGACACATCCTTTTCAGCGAAACCAGTTTCGATAACATTCAGGGAAGTTATGAAATCAGCGCCGAAGAGGCTAAAACTATCAATAACTATAAATTTACCTTTAATGAAATGAACCGTCCGGTTTCCATAGAATTTGGCAGAGGTTCTGTGTTGCTTGGGAATTCTGCTACCGATGCTTCCAAAATTGTGATTGAATATACCGATAGCACCGAAACCCGTACCTACTTTGATAAAGATACCTTGCCTCAAGTGATTGAGGGCGAAGTGTTCAAATCAGTTTTTAGTCTTGATGCCCATGGCATGCGCACCGGGCTTAAATTTTATGGCAAAGAGGGGGCTCAGATTGAAAACCGTAATAAAATTGCCTCATATACCTGGACCAAATTGCCTGATGGCTTGATTAAAGAAAACCGTTATAATTTGGCCGGAACCGAAGTGATTATGAATGAATTCTGTCCGTTTTATGAGTTGCGCTTTAGCTACAACGAAAAAGGTCATGTAACCCGGATGGCCAATTACCAAGCCGATACTCTTTATAATTGCACCGCCGAAAACTGTGGCGACATTGGTGTTTCGTACTTTTTATTCAAAATGAACGATTTTGGCGATTTGTTGGAATTTACAGTTCACAACACTACAGGCAGGTTTTCCAATTTATATTGGGGATGGGCCAAATTTGTCAATACCGTTGACTCCGTGGGCAATGTAGTGGAAACTGCCTATTGGGATCAAGACGAAGAATATCTTTCAGGGAAAAAAATACCGGTGTATCAGTTTAAATATGATGTTCATGGTTCACGTACTGAAATTGCATTTTTAGATGGAAACAGGAACCTGATGAATCATCCAGAAAGAGGTGTTGCTGTGATGGAATTTGTGTACAACGAATTAGGTCATCCCACCGATACTGTTAAATACGATAGTAAAAGAGTAAAACTTTAGGACATTTGTATGCAGAAGAAAAAAGCAATATTCTTTTTATGGATCGCTTTTGTGGCTGGGTGTACGAATCCAAACACAGAATCCAAAGGAATAACGGAAAGTAAGGCGCCTGAGGCCAACATTCCAGTACAGGTTCCGGCCGGTACCCAGCTTTTGCTTGATTATCTGAATGAGACCGGGGATTATGTCAACAGCCGGGAATTTCCTTCGTTAATAAAAGCTTCCATTGTTCACGAGGAATTGGCTGCAAATAATCTTATCATCGATATCCGGAAACTAGAAGAATTCAAAAAAGGCCACATCAAAGGTGCGGTTCAGGTAGATTTTACTAACATTCTGGAATATTTCCAGACCAAAATAAAACCTTTTGAATACGATAAAATAATTTTGGTTTGCCCTACCGGGCAATATGCCAGCTACACCACGTCGTTACTGCGATTGATGGGATATGGAAATGTATATGCCATGCGGTGGGGGATGAGTGCCTGGAGCCGGGATGTTGCCAATGATAATTGGCTGAAAGGGCTTTCACCGGCTTATGAAAACCAATTGGAAATAACTGAAAATCCAAAACCAAAAACCGGTAAATTTCCAGAAATTGCTGTGGCCGAAAATAGTGACGCTTTGATGCAATCCCGGATTCAGGCACTGTTCAGCGCAGGGCTTGAAAACACAACCATTTCGGCGGAACAGGTATTTAAAAACCCATCGGCTTATTTCATCATCAATTTTGAGCGGAAAGATAAGTATGACGGGGGTCACATTCCAGGTGCCGTGCGGTATAAACCTGCCGGAACTCTGGGAATTCCAAACGAAATGACAACTATTCCTGCCGGCAAAGAGGTGGTTGTATATTGTGGTACAGGGCATAATTCAGGCTTTGTGACCGCCTATTTGAACCTTTTTGGGTACAACGCCCGAACGTTGGATTTTGGAAACAACAGTTTTATGTACGGTAAAATGCAAAAGGAAAAAGAGACTCTTTCGTGGGTCACCTTTTCTGCCAGCGACATTGGTAATTACGAAGTTGTTGAGTAATTGCTGTATAATTAATTATTCCAGGTTGATTGTAGAATCAGCCTGGAATTTATATTTTAATACCTCACTGCCAATATGTTCCGTGCTGTCAGAAAGTGTTTCTGCGGATAGTAAATCTAAGGAACCATCGAACAAAAACAGATTTTTGTAGCCCATTTGAGTCATTAACATCCATGCTTGGGTGGATTCTATCAAAGAATTGGAAACCAGTACCAAGGTGGAATCTTTAAAAACATGAAACTCAGGATATTGTAAAATAGCTGCTAATGGAATATTGACCGCTTGGCTGAAATGCCCATGCTCAAAGGCCTTGGTACTTCTCAAATCAATAACTGTTACATTGGGCATCTGTTGAAGTTTTTCTTTGAACTGCGGTAAGGTAAGAATGTGGGTTTGTTCCAAACTTTTGGTGTGTGCCCGCTTGGCATCCAACAAAAAAGCATCTTTGTTGAAAGACTTTAAAACCACCAACGCGAGTATTACCGACAATGAAGCTATAACTATGATTATTCCTTTTTTTTGCATCTTTTGTATTTTAATATCTTTAGAATACCTGAATTTTCATAAGGTGTAGGTTAACGGACTATTAAATTCTGTGTGAAAGCAAAGCTCTCAGATCCTACAAAAGCTAATATTTGCATCATCCGCAACCCCCATCCAGTTTTTTCCGGTTTTTTTGTTTGGCTATTTTAAACTGAAACCGGATGCTATCAGGCAGGCTATTCGTCTCAATAAAAAGATTCCGGGCTTTCATCCGGGTTTCGAACAAGGCATTTTCACGGGCCGTGATGCGTTCTCCTTCAAAGCGGCCATTCATCACTGTTTGATACCACGAATTCATACCTCCTTGAAGGATGAAAGTGTTTTTATAGTCCATTTCAGCAACCAAAACCCATGCTTGGGTTGATATTATTTCGCTATTTGAATAGAAAATGCGCTTCATTTCGTTTTGCTCCAAATATCCCCCAAATTCTTTGTCCATCAGTTTAGCATACGGGATATTTACCGAACCCGGAATATTGCATTCTTTATATTCATCGGGTGAACGTAGATCGATTAACAAAATAGTGGAATCTTCATTAACCAACAATCGGGCTAATTGATCCACTGAAATCAAACCATCATTTTGTTTCATCTTTTCAACCAATTCCGAAGGCTTTAACTGTCCCATCGTGGTTTGATTGTTAGGCAGCAAGGCGAGTATCAATCCCATACCAACCAACCAAATTGAAATCAAAACCCGTGCATTCATGTTCCTTAATTTTAAAGTTCGTTGGTAATTTCAGGTTTAGGGAAAGCTTTCTCTGCTTTTTCGGTCAGCCAAAACATGGCTACTGCTATAATGATTAAAAACAAGGTAAACAGCCCTGCTGAAATACCCATCCATTCGTTGATTTTTGTTGGACCTTTGTAGTAGCCTGAGGCAAATTCGGCAATGTAGGGAAACGACTCGGCAAACAAAAAAGCTCCCACAAAGCCGCCAAAGAGGAAGAACAGGGCATCAATTTTGCCAATCCCCACGGCACAGATTCCCGTTCCGGGACAAAATCCGCCCATGATAAACCCGGCTCCCATAATGATTCCACCTACAATGGCTGCGCCCACGTAATATTCATTTACATAAACCAAATTCAAATCAATGAGTCCAAAATATTGCAGAAACAATGACCCTACCAATGCAAAAATAGCCGCAGTAAAGAATACTTTTAAAACAGTGGTGTCGTACCCGTAAAACATGCCAGCCAGCTTGCGGCTCGACGAAAACCCGGCTTGCTCCAAAGCAAACCCAAACGCGATGCCTATCAGGAATGCAGTTAAGAGATCAACCCAAAGAGGTGCATCGGAAAGTATGAATAATGGTCCCATTGTATTTTCGTTTATTGATAATTACCATCGAAAGCTATTCATTGAACTAAATCCAGTTTTTCCTGAAAAACCAGGCAAAAAGATAGGCTGAACCAAAAATAGCCACCATGGTTACAAAACCAGCAGTTGAAAGCACAGCCATTCCGGAAAGTGCTGCTCCACTGGTACATCCACGTGCCAGCTGCGCACCGTACACAAAAAATAGTCCGCCTAAAAATGCAAAGAGCAATCGTTTTTTTGCTGATATTTTGGGAGAATGTTCAATTTTTAGTTTCAACCGCCCCGAAAAGGCACCGGAAATAAATCCACCAGCTAAAACCCCCAATATTTCAAATACCAACCAGTTTTGCAACGGCTTTTTTTCTCCGTTGAAATAACTGCTGTAATATACCGATTTTTCAGCATGTTCCGGTGCAACTGCCCCAACAACAGAAACCACCGCATATTTAACGCCACCACTGGCACCCAGCCCCCGACCTGAAAAATACATGGCAGCCAGTAATACAGAACCTAACAGGCATCCGGCCAGATAAGGATTCATATAACTCCTTTTTATCATAAGATTTAATGTTTCTAATTTTGCACTAAGTTAATCAATTGGTTGTTTTCGTCATTCACCGATGTATTTTTTACATTCACCGTTTTTTGATGGCAAAAAAGGACTTTATAGGTAACCTTTGTCCTGCAAAACCGTCTTTCGGTGCGTACCTTTAAACCTTGTTACTATGATTTCCAGCCCTTACTATTTGAAAAGCCGTAACGAAAACCCAATTCAATTTTATGATGATTTGGCACAGTTTACCGACCATGTAATTGAAAAAGGATCCCATACTTTACAAAGTTATATTGATGAATTTATTTCTTTTTCGGAAAAACAGGAGCTGAAAATATACCAGGCCAACGAGCATTTGATGGAACTGTTGATGGCGGGAGTATTCTGGACCAATTACCACTATCAGTTTTCGAATGATTCCATTTTTTATGAACCGATGTTCAATAAATTGTTTGAATGGAGGAAAAAATATCCCCGTTTTAAAAAGCGAATTGACAGCCTACGTGGCAAATTGGTGTTTCGTTACCTAACTGTTCAACGAAATATGGATATTCCTATCCACCAAAGGTTCAAGTTTATGAATAGTTGGCTTAATTGCTCCAAAGAATTTACTCAGGAATATGAACGGCTTTCGGTTTGGAAACTCTTTTTGGAACAGCAACCAGTTATGTATCAACAGGAATTTTGGAACAAAACGCTGGCCTTTGCCGGTTGGTTTATTCAAGAAGGTGAAAAACAATTGTCGGAATATACCCAAAACTGGGAAGATTTTATGATGGATACCTACACTTACTACGAGAAGAAAGAAGATTTTATTTTCTGTACCCGGAAACCCAGCGAGTATCATTTGAACATGGTAGCCGCCGAGGTGATGAACCGCTCCCTGAAACCCGGGTTTTCAAAAACCAAAAATAAGATTGTTTTGTTGCCAACCTGCATGACCCGGTCATTGAACTGCCAGGCAGAACAGCAAGGTAAGAATCTGGTATGTAAACACTGCACGGCAAATTGCCAGGTATCAAAAATTACACACCGTTTGAACAAAGAGGGAATCAATACTGTTTTGATACCGCATTCGTCGGGATTTTCGGAGTTTCTAAAACCCTGGCAAAATTCGAAAGATACCTCACTGATAGGGGTTGCCTGTGTTTTGAACCTGATTACAGGTGGATATGAGATGCAAAAATTGAATATTCCATCGCAATGTGTATTTTTGGATGCTTGCGGATGCAAAAAACATTGGTTGAGTGGCGAACCCACTGAACTTAATGAACACCAGTTATATAATTTATTGATTCATGAAGCAATTGAACGACCAGTTAATAGCGCTTGTTGATACTAACGACCAAATCACAGGATACGGTGATAAGCTTAAAGTGCACGAAGAAGGAACCCTTCACCGTGCATTTTCTGTTTTTGTATTCAATAAAAAAGGTGAACTGCTCCTCCAGCAACGGGCACTGCACAAATACCATTCACCGGGATTATGGACCAATACCTGTTGCAGCCACCTGCTACATGGAATGGGTATGGAAGAATGCGTGCATCATCGGCTAAATTTTGAAATGGGTTTTGACACCCATGTTGATTTTAAATTCTCATTCATTTACAAAGCCCAATTCGATAATGGCCTTACTGAACACGAAATTGACCATGTTTACTTTGGACAATGGGAAGGAATCCCTACGTTTAATCCTGATGAAGTGGCAGCTTTGCGCTGGATAACCCTTCCCGATTTAAAGCAAGAAATGGAACTTCATCCCGAAAAATTTACCTACTGGTTTAAACTTATTTTAGACAAAGTGGAGAAGGAGTTTTTAAGGAAATAAACTTCTGCCGTCCCTGTTCTTGCTCAATATGGTATTTAACATTTTATTGATTCGGCCAAAAACAAGGAAAGTTCTGCCAATTTCATTTATTTTGCACAAAATCTAGTTATCGTGAACGAAAGAGAGATTATTCAATACATCAATAATTATGTAAAAAATACCCTTATTGATTACCTTGGGATTGAATTTACGAAAGCCGGCGACAATTTTATTGAAGCAACTATGCCCGTGGAACAAAAAACTTATAACCCGGCGAGGATATTGCACGGTGGAGCCATGATGGCTCTGGCCGAAACAGTTGGGAGTGCCCTTTCGTACCTGAACATCAATATGGAAACCCACGATGTGAGAGGTCTGGAGATTAATGGCAACCATTTGAAAAGCGTGTCCTCAGGTTTTGTAACTGCCCGTGGACAAATCATCCACAAAGGAAGACAAACCCATGTGAGCGAAATCAAAATTACCGATCAACAAGGAAATCTTTTGAATATCAGCCGGATGACTAATATTATTGTTGAAAAACAAGCCTGAAATGATGATGGAAAAATATCGTGAATATGCAGATAAAGCCATCCATTGCGGTTTGCCCTATGCCATGTGGTCGTTGCCGGGTGAAACAAAGGTGGATTATATATTTTGCCATCCTGAGGAACTAATTAAAACTTACTCGCTCAGCCAACTGGATAAGCACAAAGGTTTTATATTTTCTCCTTTTCAAATTTGTAAACATTTACCCATTTATATCATTCCATCGGGAAGCAAGGTAAATTTGGAAAATTTTCAATGCAAAAAAAAACGCGAACCTATAATCAGTAGCGTAAAACAAAGTGCCTTTGACCTGGAATTGGCAAAGAAGGAACACATCCGGCAGGTAAATTTCTTTTTAAAGGAGTTTGAAACCACTAAAATACGGAAGGCAGTGCTATCGCGGAGTAAATGGCTTCCGGCTTATTCCATAAAGCAGATGCCCCAGTTGTTTGAGGCTTTAAATCAGACCTATATAAATGCCTTTGTTTACCAGATATTTATACCAAATGTCGGATATTGGGTAGGGGCTACACCCGAATTGTTGTTTTCCACTAATAATGGTTCTGCCACAACCGTTTCATTGGCTGGAACACAACCTCAAAAACCCAATGACGAAGTTACCTGGGATCATAAAGAGAGGGTGGAACAGGAACTGGTGACCGAACATATCCGGAATGTGTTAAAAATGTTCCGGATTGCACCTGTTTCAGAGATTGGCCCAGAAACAACTATTGCAGGTAATGTGGTGCATCTTAAAACCATTCTGCAATTCAGCAAAGAAAACATTCAAAACAGGATAGGGCAGTTTATTGAAAATCTGCATCCAACACCGGCCGTTTGCGGCTTACCTGTTAAAGATTCGTTGGAACTGATTTTAGAAACCGAAGGGTACGATCGGGAATATTACACAGGGTTTTTGGGGCCTTTCGATCCTTCCAACAAAATGAATCTGTTTGTGAATTTACGCTGTCTTCAGGCTTTCGACGATGGGGTGCTTTTATATGCAGGCGGGGGAATCACTGCCGAATCGGAACCAGAAAAGGAATGGGAAGAGACACGCATCAAAATTCAGACGTTGGAACGGATTCTAGAACAATTATCTATATAAAGAAACCGACAACTCCACCAGCTATGGAATACACGGCCAGTAACAAGCAAATAGTTCAAATTTTGGTAGAGAAATGCCATTCTTTTGGCATAAAACAAGTGGTACTGTGTCCGGGCTCCAGAAATGCCCCTTTGATTATTTCGTTTGCCAACCATCCGGGATTTACCTGTTATTCCATTATTGATGAACGGAGTGCGGGTTATTACGCATTGGGGTTAGCCCGGCAATTACACGAACCCGTTGCTGTGGTATGCACTTCCGGGACGGCGGTATTAAATCTGGCTCCCGCGTTGGCCGAAGCCTATTACCAGGAAATATCGTTGGTTGCTATTACAGCCGATAGGCCTGCTGAGTTGATTGGACAGGAAGATGGACAGACCATCAGGCAGTCACGGGTGTTTCAGAAATTTGTCAGCCATTCGATCGATCTGCCTGTGGACGAAACTGAAGAGTTAAAAGCTGAAGCCAGTAATTATTTGGAACGGATGTTCAAATGGCACATGGTATTTCCGGGAGGACCCATGCACATCAATGTCCCTTTGCGGGAACCTTTGTATGAAACCACCACGTGTGCCTTGGTTTCAATTCCGAAATCAGTTGGGGACCAACAACAAAAAATTGAAACTAAAATACATAAGCAATTGATTGAAGAATGGAGTCAATCCGCTAAAATCCTTATTGTTTGTGGGATTTATCTTCCCGACGAAGAACTGAACCAAGCAGTGAATCAGCTAGTTCAGCAAAAAAACATCCCGGTAATTGCATCGGCAAACAGCAACCTTTCCGGGAAAGGTATCATTCATTCGGTCGAAAAATTATTGCTATCACTAACTTCGGATGATGAATTATTGTACCGGCCTGATTTGCTTATCACCATTGGGGGACCAGTGGTTTCGAAAAGAATCAAAGAATTTTTACGAAAAGTAAAACCGGCTTTGCATTGGGATGTAGATTTGAGTTCCCGAAAGGTGGACACTTACAATTGCTTGACTAAGCAGGTAACAGGTAATCCGTTTTTTTTATTTAAATATTTGAACAAAAAAGTGGAAGCCAAAAACGAAACCTACTTACAAACCTGGGTGAAAGCAAATGCAAAGCAGCAGAGCCTTCACGATAAGTTTATAATGACGGTTCCCTGGAGTGATTTTATGGTGTACCATACTTTTTTTGCAAAAATTGCTAAACCATTGAACCTACATACCGGAAACAGTTCGCCGGTCCGGTACATCGAATTTTTCAGGAAGAACCCTTTCATCAATTATTATTCGAACAGGGGCACAAGCGGTATTGATGGTTCCAGTTCCACAGCTGCCGGAGCTGCCTTGGCCGATGATAAGCTTACCGTGTTAATCACCGGCGATGTAGCTTTTATTTATGATTCAAATGCGCTTTGGTTTAACCAGTTACCCAAGAACCTTAGGATTTTAGTCATCAACAATAACGGGGGCAATATTTTCCGTTTGATACCAGGACCTGCCAATTCCGGACATCTTCCATTATTTGAGACTCCTCATCATGCATCTGTTAAAATGATTTGCAAGGCTTTTCATGTTTATTATTTAAAGGCTTCCAACGAAATTGAGCTTAACCAGATGCTTCCCTCTTTTTTAGACACAAATGCCGGTGCTACAGTGTTAGAGGTGTTTACCCCAGCCGAAGTTTCTGCTGAGGTTTATAAAAATTACCTGCAAGCGCATTGATAGTAAGGGACTGAGCCAACTATGAAAAGCCATCCGATGAATGTTTTTGCTAAAATCTCAAGCAAATACAAATTGGTAGCTTAAATCCGCAAGTCATCTAGGAAACCGTTGAAAGTCACGGGGTGACTCAATTTGACACAAAGAGGGCAAACAATTGGTGTTCAATTGGTCACCCCGTGACTTGCGGAAATAACGTGGTATTCATTTAACCATGTTTTTATCGGCGGCTAATTTTAGAGTTCCCCGGTTATTTTTTTGAAAGTTCAGGGTACCTGAAACAGTCGGTTTGGTGATCGTTAACCATTCCGGTGGCTTGCATATGTGCATAAATAATGGTAGAACCGACGAACTTCATTCCCCGTTTTTTAAGGTCTTTCGAAATTAAGTCTGAAATTGAACTTGTTGCAGGGACTTCCTTCATCGTTTTGAATTGGTTTTGGATGGGTTTTCCTCCGGTAAATTGCCACATATAATTACTAAACGAACCAAATTCCCGTTGAATAGCGATAAACACTTTGGCATTTTGAATGGTACCTGTTATTTTCAACCGGTTGCGGATGATACCGATATCCTGCATCAGTTCTTCCACCTTCTCATCATCGAACAGGGCTACTTTTTCAACATTAAAATCCGCAAACGCTTTTCGATAACCCTCGCGGCGTTTTAGAATTGTCAACCATGATAGCCCGGCTTGGGCGCCTTCAAGTACCAAGAATTCAAAAAGCAGTTTGTCGTCATGCACCGGAACGCCCCATTCATGGTCGTGGTAGTGGGTGTAAATCCCGGGCTGGTTAGCCACCCATTGGCAACGGATTTTATCAGTCATTTTTTAAATTTTTTGAAAAATGGAAGATATGAAATTTGTAACATTAATCTTCAATGGTTTGTGAAAAAATGAAGATAAGAGATTTAACTTTTTAAATCAACTGTGTTGTTTCGTACTACTTATTTTTACAAACAAACCCAGATACATTGATTATTCACTATTTTTACCTTTAAAAATCAGGCATCATTAAAACATACTATTTTTTAAAATGAATTTTTATCACTTAGAACTATGAAAAGACTATTACTCATTTCCTTATTATTATTGGTTTCGGGATTATTTATTGCTCTAAAATCACAGATTCCTTTTCAAAAGGGGTTTAACCTTTCGGGTTGGTTTCAGGCAGAAAATGCCCATCAGATGCAATTTACAAAATTCACTTACAAGGATTTTGAAAATCTAAAAAGCCTGGGATGCGATGTGGTCCGTTTACCCATAAACCTTCACTCAATGGTGACCGAAAGTGTTGATTATACATTGGATCCGCTATTTGTCCAGTTTCTCGATTCAGTTGTAAGTTGGGCCGAAATGTTTCAAATATATTTAATTATTGATAACCACACTTTCAACCCTTCGGTAAATACCAGTCCTAATGTGGGAACGATACTGAACAAGGTTTGGAAACAGATGGCAGCACATTATAAAAACCGGTCAAAATATATTATTTATGAAGTATTAAATGAGCCACATGGAATCACCACTTCTACCTGGGGTACCATCCAGAAAAATGCCATCGATGCCATCCGGACTGAGGATACAGAACATTATATCATTGTTGGTGGAGCCGAATTCAACAGTATTTATGAGCTCAGTAAACTCCCGGTTTATACCGATTCAAAACTCTGGTACACCTTTCATTTTTACGAACCCTTTTTATTCACCCATCAGGGGGCTTCATGGTCAACTCCTTCAATGACCGATTTGAGCGGAGTGCCTTTTCCCTATAACGATACTGCAATGCCCGAATGTCCAGCATCACTGAAAGGAACCTGGATTGAAAGCAGCTTGAACAATTACCACAACGATGGAACTATTGCCAAAGTAAAAAGCCATATTGATGTTGCTTTAGCGTTTAAAAATTCACGGAATGTGGATATTTTCTGTGGTGAATTCGGGGTTTACATGCCAAACAGCCCTGACACCGACCGGGATTTTTGGCACCAAACCGTACGCGGATATTTTGAAGAAAACCAGGTTCCGTGGGCTCTGTGGGAATATAAGGGGGGGTTTGGCATTTTTAATAAAAATTCATCGGAAATGTTTGATTACGATTTAAATGTTTCGTTGGTAGAGAGTTTGGGATTAACCGTACCTGAACAACACGAATACACTTTATTGCCCGATAGTGTGGGCTTTCGGATGTATTCCGATTATATTGAAACAAACATCCTTGATGCAGCCATTGGTACCCAGGCCATTGATTTTTATGCCCATGAACTTCCAAACAATGGCAACTATTGCCTGAAATGGGAAAACGCGAGCCAATACAGTTCCATTGGATTTAACTTTAATCCCGATAAAGATTTATCGAAATTGGTTTCTGAAAATTACGCCTTCGATTGTTTTGTCCGTGGGGTGGATGCCACTACCAAATTCGATTTACGGTTCATTGATACAAAAACAGACGATTCCGATCATCCCTGGCGGATGGGTATAACCCTCGATAATTCTGATATTCCGATGGATAGTTATTGGCATCACCTGAGAATTCCTTTTACTGACTTTATTGAAAAGGGTTCGTGGGATGTGGATACCTGGTATAATCCACAGGGAAAATTCGACTGGAAAGCCGTTGACCGGTTCGAAATTGTGGCGGAACATGGAAATATGGGCGAAAAAGTTCTTTGGTTTGACAATTTGCACGTTTCGAATCAGGATACCGCGCAAATTTGGGAAACAGATCCAATTGTTATTGAAAACTCGATTAATTACAATCAAAACCAAAATTGGATTCTTTACCCAAATCCCATGACTGATAATTTACAGATTACCAGCCCGAAAATTACTACGGAGAATGTAATACTGAAAATATTCAACCTTTCGGGGCAATTGGTTTTTGAAAAATCAGTAAGCCAAATGGCAAATAATTGCTTTGAATGGAAAGGCCAGAATAACTTTGGAGAAACGGTGGATTCAGGTATCTATTTTTTGCAGATTATTCAAGGCAATCAGCTTACAACTTATAAAATTGTGAAAGCCGTTTCCGATAGATTCTAAGATTAAGGATTCCAAGTTTTTAGTTGCTGGGTGGATTTTGTGGACATATGTAATTTAGCCACAAAATCACCAATAACTGTCCTAATGAAAGAAAATAATGAGTTATTGCAAAGACGCACCTTTTGATTCATCCCATTGGAAATGTTTTAATACCCGTAATGCCCGTAACGTATTCCACCGGCTGGGCTTTCCGGGTTTTTCCATCTCAAAATGGGTCTGTCCCGGATGCTTTCCCTGAAGGTTCCAGGTTCCATCGGTTCGCCGCTTTTTCAGGATAATTGTTAATGCTTCGTGCATCCTTTCATCATATCCAATGTGGGCTGAACGGAAATATTCCAGCGACTTTAAAATATCATAATACCAACGGGGAGGGTAGGACAGAGTCATCATTTTTTTATCCATTATTTCTCCGGTCCTGTGCGATTGATAAAGTTTATGAGCTAACAAAAACTCTCGCGATTCACCTGCCATTCTTTTTAATTCCTCTTCCCGGTAGCAATATTGATTGGCCAAATATTCCTGAATCCCTTCCAAGACGGACAAAGTAGAATGCATGGAGCTGTGACGGGCACCCGAGCGGTTCCATCGGCAGTTAAAACCTCCATCGGGTAATTGCTGTGAAACAATAAAATCAATTACTGAATGCAAGTCTTCCTGTGGTACCCGGAAGTAGGACAGATAATTGAGGGCCATTCCATTAATGCAAACATCGCTATTATTGATGGAACCACTCGGGTTGATTCCGCCATCGTGTCCTTTTTCATGGGTAACAACCAATTTCAGCGTTTGATGAACCGGGATGCAATCTTTTGATATATTCAGATGTTTTAAGTCAAGCAATATGTAATGCGACGAAATCCATTTAGGCTGATAAAATCCACGTCCCCAATGGCCCGAAGGGTTTTGCTGGGCCAGGAATTGCGCCCCCCAACCTGCATATTCTATGGATTGCTGAATATCGGGTCTCTCAATTCCTAACAAATCGCGGTACACCTGATATTGGATGGCCGGGTCACCCTGAAGGAGCCAGGATATTACCTGATTATTAAATTCCATTTTTCATTATCTAATGAGTTATCACCATTTTCTTAAATCCATACCCGTTTTGATTAGCAACTTTGACCAAATACTGACCATTGTTAAAATGGCTTACATCCAAATTCCATGTTTCATTTATTGAAAAGTCTTGATGTATGACTTGACCAAGCATATTCAGAATAGTGATTGATGAGTTTGCGACCTGTGTCAGGTAAAGAGTTTGATTGACAGGGTTTGGGAAAAGGTTAAAATTTATAGAATTCTTGTGTTCCGGGATTCCTTCAGGATCAAAAACCAGGCGGATGGCAGGAACAAAATCCAAAGTAGTCCAGGTTCCATCTATATTGGCAATACTTTCATATTCAAAGTTGTGAAAATTTGAAGTATCAATTCCAATGGATAAACCTAATTCTTTGGTAGCAATATTTTCAATTGATATCCCAAAATAATAAAGACTATCAGGATATAAAAGATTATGGAGGCACCCGGAAAGATAAAAATCAGCCGAGGCATAATTATCAGGATAAATTGTAAATGGTATTGAAATTAATAACTTTTGATTTTCATAAATATGGGCAACAAGTCCCCCGTTATTGTTCCAAACATTTGGTAATTCAACCTCCATGCGAACAATCTGATGTATATGATTTTTTAATTTTAATGTTGTACCAATAAAATTACTAAAACCTAAAGTTTCAATATCCAGACTTCCGGTTGGCGTGGTACTTCTTGATACATTTACCCAATCGGGATGAAAAAGCTCAAACGATAGCGTATCTGTATTGTTTGATAAATCATCTTCAATCAAATTACTTTTTAGCAGATAGATAATTTTAAATTCACCAATAGGAATTGCTTTATTCCAAGTAATAAAAGAACGCTCAAACTGGATGGTATCTATTTCAAGCGGTTCCAGAACATTAATGGTGTCAGAATAATAGGTGTCCAGAACATTTTCGGAATAACCTTCGAGAACCTTTATCTCAAGAAAAACCTCTGTGGAGCTTACTTGTCCCACATTTTGTACAACGGCTCCATAAAAAATAGTGTTTAATGATACATCAATGTATTCGCTGTAAAACCCGCCATTGGGTTCATTGAAATTAATGGTAGGTTTTACCAATTGCATATCGTGTAGTAAGGTATCTTCTGATTTCAGATTTTCTAAGGAAAATCCAGACAGGCTATTTATAGTTGCTAAAAAAACTGAAACTAAAATAAATAAAGTTGTGTAAGTTTTTTTCATAGTGTTCTGGGCTTAATTGTTATAAAATAAAGGTAGCTATTTTTCAAAAAAAATAACCGGTAATTTCTCAAATCTGTTTTCTAATAGAAAAAAATACAGATCATTCATGGTGCAAATGGTTACATTTGCCCAAAATTTTCAGATCCAAAACAAACATAAAAAAAATACCAATGAAGAGAACCGCGTTTACTTCGTTTCATGAAGCATTGGGGGCCCGGATGGCACCATTTGCCGGATACAACATGCCTATTGAATATTCTGGAATAAAGGACGAACACCTAACTGTACGTGAAAAAGTAGGTGTTTTTGATGTATCGCACATGGGTGAATTTTGGGTGAAAGGCCCCAAAGCTTTCGATTTAGTACAAAAAATAACCTCAAACAATGTGGCCGAGCTTTTCGACGGAAAGGTTCAATACAGTTGCTTCCCCAATGGAAAAGGGGGTATTGTGGACGACCTGTTGGTTTACCGCTTTAATACCGAAACCTATTTGTTGGTGGTAAATGCCGCTAATATTGATAAAGACTGGGCCTGGTGCGAAAAACATGCCCGCGCAATGGGAATGGTTATTGGCAAGGAATTGTACAATGCCTCCGACGAAATCTGCCAGTTGGCCATTCAAGGGCCATTAGCTTTAAAAGCCATGCAAAAACTTACTACCGCCAATGTGGTGGACATGGAATATTACACCTTCCAGAAATGTGATTTTGCCGGTATTAAAGATGTCATCTTTTCAACTACTGGATATACCGGCTCAGGAGGTTGCGAAATTTATGTGGCCAACAATGATGGTGCAAAACTATGGAAAGCCGTTTTTGAAGCCGGAGCCGGATTCGGTATCAAACCTATTGGATTGGGTGCCCGCGATACCCTGCGCCTGGAATCGGGTTTTTGCCTGTACGGTAACGATATTAACGATGAAACCTCAGCCATTCAGGCAGGTTTAGGCTGGATTACCAAATTTGTGGATGGAAACCATTTCATAGATCGTGAGGTTTGGGAAAAGCAAAAAAACGATGGTGTGGAGCCCCGTTTAAAAGGTTTTGTGATGATTGATAAAGGAATTCCCCGTCAGCATTACAAAGTAGTTGATGCCCAGGGCAGCGAAATTGGCGAAGTAACTTCCGGAACCATGTCGCCGTTGACCAACCTGGGAATCGGGATGGCCTACCTGAACAAAGGTTGGTGGAAAGAGGGAACCGAAATCTACATCCAGATACGTAACAAAAACCTGAAAGCAGTGGTTACCAAACCGCCTTTTTTTGAAAGTAAATAATTGTTAAAATACGAAAGCCTCCAGTACCGGGGGCTTTTTTATTGAAATCTATTAATAAGGTATTGCTGTATTTTGAAAAAAAAATGATGATTACCAATGAGTTACATTTTTATTGATATTTAATAACGATTTAAGGCATTCTGGTACGCTTTTTTCAAATCCACAATAAGGCAATCAGGTGAAATAACTTTTAAATTTTCACCGAAAGAAAGTAACTCCATAATGAAATCATAAGTTATATAAAGTGTTAATTTTATCAATAGTTCATTGTTATCATCTTTTAAAATTTCTTGGGTTTCATGTAGAGGAAGCGATTTGATGTATTTTCCTTGGTATGAATCAAATGAAAGGATTACTTCTTGAAGTATTAAATTATTTGGACTAATTATTCCAAAACAATTTTTATAATATTCATGAACATTAAAATGATTTGGAAATTTGAATTGCTTTCGGGAAATTTCTAAATTATTCAAACGATCAAGGGCAAAGCTTTTAACCTGCTGATCTTTCATGTCATTTGCAAGAATATACCATCGATTTTTAAATTCTTTGAGTGCATAGGGTTCAACTATTCGTAAAGTCAATTTATCTTCCCAATACTTTTGATAAGAAAAGGATATTTGAACGTGATTTTGAATGGCATGAAGCAATCCATAAAGGCTTTCAGTACCTTGTGGTTTCCGTTTCTCAAAATGGATGTAACTTGAAAGCCTATCGGCCATATTTAGCGCATTAAAAATGTCATAGGCCTCCATAATTCGTTTATTGATTTCAGGTTGCTGTTCAAAATCAATGAAATATACCCTTCTGGAAAAATCGTACTGAATATCAATATTATAAATAGAACGTATGTCTTCAAGATCACGTTGAAAAGTTCGCTTTGATACATTGAAGTTATATTCTTGCAGTTCGGATTCAAAAGCAAGAAAATTTGAGATTTCAATAAAGGTTGCAGGATGTTTCCTTAACTTCTTTATGATTAAGCTGTACCTGTAAATTGATTCCCTTTTTGACATATTTAATAAACTTTATGCATTATAACATTTGCATCATCTGTAGCTAATATGAGCATTTCGCCCATATTTTTAACTTCAATAACTTGTGAATTAGATTTGTTATTATCTAAATAGAGTTTATTGCCAACAATATTATAACTAACTGTTTCATAGGATGGTTTTGTTGAACCGGAAAATAAATCCACAAAAGCATTTTTAAGGTAAATTTTAACTTTAAAATTATCAATGAAAACCATTTTGACCGATATGCCACCCATTTCAGCTAAATACATATTAGTTAACTGGTTTTCCATTTCAAGTTTACCTTCGTAGGCTCCATCGAGATACATATAACTTTTTCTGGGAACTTTTATGTTTTTATAAAAATCTAATGAACTTTTTGTTTTCAGATCATTAAAACTTTCTACAATACTAATATAGTAGTCGTTACCTATTAAATATACATGTTCATAATCCTCATTTTTCTCATATTTGAATTTGAATTGAAAACGCTCCCCTTTTAAACTTTTATAAGTAAAAATTGAATCGGAGTTTGAAAAATTCTGAAGTAGCAAAGTGTCATTCTCCGATCCAAAAATTGCATTCGAAAACAGGAACATTGTGTCACTACAAATTTTTAACTTAATATCAGATAGAATTTTATCATCACTCATTCTATGAATCTGCCCCTCCCATGTTTTATTTTCAATTTCTTTGTTTGGGTTTGAACAGAATGAAAAAATAAAAGAAAATGTAATAATTATTGTAACACGTTTTTTCATAACAAATAAGTTTTGTTTGCTTACTCTTTTGGATTTTCAGCACCTCCATTAGTAAATACTCAACAAAGCTATCTGTAGGGTAAGCCAATGTATGTCACAGTAAATTATTTTAATTCTTTAAGTAATTTATTCGCTACTTCAATCTGAACTTTAAATTTATTAATTATATCTTGAGTTGTCATACCATATTCTAGTTTTTCATGTTCTATTAGGGCTGATTCTCTTACTTTTTCATTAAAATCTTCATCGTTTTTTTCACCAAGGCTGTAACTAATATGAACATTAATTTTTTCCTGATATACTCTAATTGTAATAATTTCATTATCCCCTTTTGACAAAATAACCTTACATACTTTTTTCCCGTCAAAATCAAAAAGTTGTAGTTTGTTTTTATTATTCTCTATTATTGTTTTAAGCTCTTTTGATTTTGAAATATCTTCAATCATTTGAATGAGTTTATTTTTAATTGATTCGTATGTTTTTATTAATACTTCAACTTCTTCTTGATTTTGTAAAACTAAATTTTCCATTTGCTTAGATATTAAAAATGTTTCGTTTCCTAAAAAATGACGTCTCATATATTGTTTCAATTGCTTAAGAAAATAAGCAACATTATCGGCCTCACAGACTCCAATCCAACGGTCTAAAATTTTAAAAACCTCATCGGTATAACCTAAAAGAGCAATGTTTCCTTTTTTTTCCAGTTCTTCCCATTCATTATTTTTAATGCTATCAGAACTTGGTTTCTTTTTATAAGGTGTCAAGTAAAAAAGTATGAAATTCTCTTTTTTCTTTTTTGCAAGGAAGGTTGAATAATCGCTTAATTGGTTGGGCTGATCTTTTGCCCATAATTTATTTTCAATGGCAATCACATAATTATTAAATTCCAGAAAAATATCTATTCGACCTATCTTATCGCTTTGTGGATCTTTATTAATTACTTTTTCAGTAATTACTTTCACATTATTTATATCCAAATCTTCGATTGTTTTATTTAAATCAATTATTTTCATAGAGATAAGAAACTCCAAAAATTCCTTTAAGAAAACATTTCCTTGGCCATGTTTTTCATTAGGATTTAAAAAATAAGCCAGTATTTCTGATACTTTATTTTCGCCAACTTTAAAAAAGTTAATAAAATTAAAGTCAAAGGCCATTTTTTTATTGTACATTTTCTTGTATTCTTTGTGAGCTTCAAGCCATGCTGTGACTGTTTTTAAAATTGCTTTTTGTTTTTCCATAAAATAAATTTATAATTGCTTTTGACTACTATACCCACTAATTGGGTTTAAATCAAATATATTAAAGCTGTCATAAAATGACGTATTTACAATAAGAGTATCTAATTTAAGTATTTTGTAATTAATAAATCACTTATTAATAATTATTCTAATAACTCATATCATTTGTTTAGCCCATTCTTTATTAATTCTTTGTAACGACATGGTGAAAAAAGGTTCATTTTTATATCTCTTCCCATTTTCAATAATAGAATGAAAAATAGAGCTTAAATCTTTTTGTTCGGTAAAATAGGGCAATCGTTTAATGGCAGATTGACTTAATATCTGGTTTTCATGATTCAATGAACAAAATTCTAATAACCCAAAATATTTTATATTTTTTGTTTGTCCCAGCGATACAAGTATGGCTTGTTTGTAGTAAAAGCTTTTTAACTTGTTGAATGCGTTTACAAGCTGTTTATCGGTAATATTTATTTTGTTTTTAATTAGGTTTTCAGCAAATTCAGGTTCAACGCTTTGTAGTATTTTATAATTTCTATTATCATAATATGTGGTTTTGCAAAGTTCCTGACTAATAATCTCGTTTTCAGGTTCAATTTGTAATGCTTTTTTTATGCATGAAATAGATAAGTGTAGAGCTTTCTTTTTATTCTCAGCAATGTATTTCCTCCTATAAAAAAGGCCAAGTTCATACCATATTATGCTTCTTTCTTTATAAACCAGTAGGGCATCTGTTAAGATTTCAAATTCCATGGTTTTATTTTCATTAAGCTGAAATATAAAAGCTGCATTTAAATAGTGTTCAGTAGTCATTTTTTTCTATTTTACATTTAACAGCAAAGTTAGAATGTGACTACGCCAAAATAGGACAGCCTCTTATTTCAATCTAAACATATTCTCGTATCTTTGTTTTTATTCAGTTACCCTAAATCCGCAAGTCATTTGGGAAACCAATGAAAGTCACGGGGTGACTCAATTTGACACAAAGAAGGCAAACAATTGGTGTTCAATTAGTCACCCCGTGACTTGCGGAAATAAGGAATTATACCAAATTAATTTATCGCTATGAAGTCAACGTTTTTTTCATTTAGCTGTTTTGCGCTGTTTTTAGTTGTATTTGCAGGCTGTTCATCGAACGATGATTCCGATCCGGAAGTAAAAAACTATCAAAAGGTAAATACTTTGGCGGTTGAAACCATCAAAGCGTTTTTAACCTCATCGGGGCAGTCACAGATGGTGGATGATATTTTTTATGGCGTTGATATTTATACCTACCAATATCCTATGGAATACATGGGGAAAAACATTACAGCTTCCGGGTTGGTTTGTGTGCCGGTGGCTGCTGGTAAAAGCTTCCCGGTATTGAGTTTTCAGCACGGAACAATGGTGGCTAAAAACGAGGCTCCTTCGGTTTCCTACGCGTACCTGACCCATCTTTCACTTTCCATGCTGGCCGGTATGGGTTACGTGTTGGTTATTCCCGACCTGGTAGGGTTTGGTAGCTCGTCGGATTATTTCCATCCCTATCTGAATAAAGAAAGCAATGTGGATGCGGTTGTTTCCATGTTGGAATCTGTCAAAGCCTTGCCCGAAGGAACCCTTTCCGGCGTTTCAACCAACGACAGCTTGTTTTTAGCCGGTTATTCGCAAGGAGGCTGGATAACTTTGGCAACCATGCAATACCTTGAATTGCAAAACAACACCGGTTGGGATGTTATCGGGACCGCTTGCGGCGCCGGGCCATACAATCCCGAGCAGTTAATGAACTATGTATTACAGCAGGAAACCTATCCAAAACCTTTCTATCTGGCTTATGTCCTGTTGTCGTATATCGAAGACGGCACTATTTCGGACCAGCTTTCTATCTATTTTAACGAACCCTATGCTTCCAGGGTAAAAGGTTTGTTCGATGGCATCAACTCAGGAACAACCATTGATGCGGGCCTGACTACTGTTACCCGTGATTTGTTTACCGAAGATGTGTTCGATTACCCGGAACTTTCAGCTTATGATGAATTGAAAGAAGCCTTTGCCCAAAACCGGGTTGAAGCCTGGCATAACGAAACCCCTTTGCTATTGCTCCATGGCGAAATGGACACTTACATTCCTCGGGAGCTTTCCGATACTATTTATTCACAATTTGTTCTGGCAGGTTCTGAAAATGTGACTTACCAACCCATTCCCCTGAACGATCACAATACCGCGGCCATTCCTGCTATTGCAATTGCCGTAGAGTGGTTTCAAATCTTTAAAAATTCCCCTGTAGAATTATAGTATTTATTTAATCAACCTATCATCGTGTTAATTATTGATTATCATCATCTTGATTTTATTATCAGGATTGAATTAAAAGGAAATATTCAGATTGAGGAAATAAATGAGATGGCAAAAACTTTGAAAGAAAATACCCAAAGGGATGTCTATTATTCTTTGAGCGATGCCTGAAATGCTACCTATTCTTTTGGACTTGATGATTTGCAAATACATTTTTTAATAAGGAAAGGGCTGGTCACAATTTAAAATCGAAAATATTTTCTACAGAAGATGCGGCGATTGAAAGGATTAAAAATTTAAGGGCTTTTCATAAATAATAGATCAATAAGATTATAGATTCGAGTTAATACATTTTTTATACTTCAATCACGAAAGACGAAGAGATAATTAACTGAAAATATTGGATCAATGGAACTGGATGAATATTATAAAATATTAAATGTAGAAAAACATTCTTCAAATAGAAAGATTGAAAAATCATATAGGAAGCTTGCATTGAAATATCATCCTTATGTTTTACGCGACAAAAAATATTATAATAAATTCATATCGTTTTATATAAGTTACAAGCTTTTAACCAAACTCAATGAAAAACAAATTGGAAGGTACAGAACTAAAATTGAATTGTTTGATGAGTGGAATGTAAAATATAAAGAGCAAGTGATAGAAGAAGCAAAAGAGCTAGCAAATTTACCTTTTGACATATTTGAAAAGAAACTATTACCTGGATTCAATCTTTTTCTTTTTATATTTTACCTAGTAGGATACATATTAGCATTAATTCTAATTTTTATACCATTTTTAGCGTATAAATCTGGTTTCTTATCTTGGTACATGACAATCATTATTACTGGGATATATACCTTCCCATTATTTGCATATTCATTAAAGATTTATAATCGAGAAGAATGGCATTTGATAAGATTTATAAAATACAGAAAAGAAAAAAGAGAATCAATGAAATGTTAGTCTAAAATAACTAAGCAGGTGTAAATATGTAATAAAAGCTGACTCATAGCTAAACAGAATTAGGTGAAATGCTACAGACAATCAATGATTTATAGTTAACTACCATATTTTCTTTGCTATGCTAATAAAAGTATAACTATAATCTGTTTAAATTTTCAGAATTCAATTATTTTTCCTCATTAAGCAATTGTTCATAATAATTTATTGTAAATATCATTAAAACGCTTACTGATTTAAGTAAATATCATACATTTGCTTAATAATTATTAGGAAAGTTAAAACTAAGGATACGGTTTAATTTTATTTAGTGCAATCTGTTATAAAATAGGTAACAGCATAGGGATTAGAGGGGCAAAAGCGGGATTAACCTTAGAATTTGTTTTAAATTAGCATCAGACAAAATAACTTTTAAGATTATTATAATATATTAAAATCCAATAAATTATGAGAAAGCACATTTTCAACGCCGGCCCCTGCAAATTATCCGACCCCTGTTTGGAAAATACTGCCAAAGCCATTTTGGAGTTAAATAATAGCGGACAATCCATACTCGAAGTTTCGCACCGGAGTAAAGATTTTGAACCCATTATTAACGAGGCCATGGCTTTATTCAAAGAAGTTTTAAACATCCCCGACAACTACCATGTGTTGTTCTTGGGCGGTGGCGCCAGTTTGCAATTTGCCATGATACCATTCAACTTTTTAAAAACCAAAGCTGCCTACGTCGATACCGGAACATGGGCGAACAAAGCCATTAAAGAGGCCAAGTTATTTGGGAAAGTGGAAGTAATTGCCAATTCCGAAGATAAAAACCACACCTATTATCCCAAAGGGTTTAAAATCCCTGCCGATGTGGATTACCTGCATATTACCAGCAACAATACCATCCGTGGTACCGAAATATTTGAAGATTTGGATTCCCCCGTGCCTTTGATTGCCGATATGTCGTCGGATATTATGAGCCGCCCGGTGGATGTTTCAAAATATGCCATGATTTATGGCGGGGCACAAAAGAACCTGGGACCTGCCGGGGTCACTTTCGTCATCCTGCGCGACGATATGCTGCAAAAAGTAGTGGCCGATCGCCCCATCCCTTCCATGCTCCGTTACGATGTGCACATCAAAGATGGTTCCATGTACAACACGCCCCCATGCGTGAATATCTTTGCCTTGAACGAAACCCTCAAATGGGTGAAAGCTTCCGGCGGTATCAAAGCAATGGACCGGTTAGCCAACGAACGTGCCGATATGTTGTATGCCGAAATCGACCGTAACTCGTTGTTCCGTGCCCCGGTTGAAAAAGGTTCGCGTTCGCGCATGAACATCCCGTTTGTTTGGGCCGACGGTACCGAAGACCTGACCGAAAAATTTATGGAACTGGCCAAAAGCCGCAAAATTGTGGGCATCAAAGGGCACCGTTCCGTGGGCGGGTTCCGCGCATCAACCTACAATGCCTGTACCATTGACGATGTAAAGGCTTTGGTGACCTGTATGCAGGATTTTGAAAAACAAATTAAAGGATAATTCTATCTTAAAAGTCATCGGATGGATGCCTTTTCCCATAAAATTCATCCGATGACCAATTAATCAAAATATCCAAACTATGAAAACCATATTAATTGCAACGCAAAAACCCTTCGCGAAGATTGCGGTTAGCCAGATGAAGCAAATTGCCGAAGACAAAGGGTATAAAGTAGTATTGTTCGAAAAATATGCCGAGCAATCTGATTTTGAAAAAGCCGTGACCGACTGCGATGCCATCATCATCCGGAGCGATTTGGCCACCAAAGAGGTGTTCGATGCGGCCAAAAACCTGAAAATTATTGTACGCGCCGGCGCCGGTTTCGATAACATTGATTTGGCCGCAGCCACTGCCCACAACGTGGTAGCCATGAATACTCCCGGCCAGAATTCAAACGCCGTGGCCGAACTGGTATTTGGCATGATGATTTCAGCAGCCCGCAACGGGTACGACGGTAAAGACGGCGTGGAGCTCCGTGGTAAAAAACTGGGCATCCATGCTTATGGAAACGTCGGGCGGTACGTGGCCGAAATTGCCAAAGGTTTCGGGATGTCCGTGTATGCGTTCGATCCCTTTGTGGCTAAAGAAAAAATGCAGGCAGAGGGAGTGACACCTGTTTCATCGGTGGAAGAACTCTACAGCACCTGCCAATACGTGTCGTTGCACATCCCTGCCACGGCCCAAACCAAAAAATCCATCAACTTCGGGTTGCTGAACACAATGCCCCAGGGTGCTGTTCTTGTAAATACCGCGCGCAAAGAGGTTATTGACGAAGATGGCATCTTAAAGATGATGGAAAACCGTGCCGATTTCAAATACCTGTCGGATATTGCCCCGGACTGTGCCCATGTATTTGCCGAAAAGTATGAAGGAAAATACTTCTTTACCCCTAAAAAAATGGGGGCCCAAACCGCCGAGGCAAATATCAATGCAGGTATTGCCGCTGTCAACCAGATCATTGATTTTTTTGAAACCGGCAATGTGAATTTTAAGGTAAATAAATAATAAGGAATTAACAGTAACCTTAAACATATAAAAGGGGCTTATCGAAAATGGTAAGCCCTTTTTTTCCCTCTATGACCGAGACAAGACCTGTCATTCCGAACGAAGTGAGGAACTAAGCGAAGCGATCTCACCAAAGGTAATCCCCTTTTTTACTGCAAGGAATCTCAATGTGTAATTAACTATCTACCTCCAATGAATGAAATATGAAGTTGATAAATGAAAAATTGATAAGAGAAATATGAAAATCCCTGGAAAAACTTTATTTTCTACCTTAACCTTAGTAGAAAATGTGGGCGTATAGAATAACCTTATTACCTTATTATGGTAAAAACAAGCAACAAATAAGGTAATAAGGTTGTGTTTGTGTCAAAAAATGTATTCTACTAAGGTTGAAAAATGTATTTTCTCATAAATGAAGTGAACAAATAAGGTGGGTTTTACTAATTTATTTGTATCAAAACAATTGACTATCAATATTTAATAACATTTGGCCTGACGGCTGCGCCCCCGGGGGAACTTTTCAAGACAAAAAAGAATGGCACGCCGGTGCCGCAGATGCTCCGCAATGCTGATTCCCGCAGGTTCCTTCAACCGCGAAGGCGCAAGGGATGTAACGCCGGCCTCCGGCCGGTTTTTCATAGTAACCCATAAAGAATGGCACGCCGGTGCCGCAGATGCTCCGCAATGCTGATTCCCGCAGGTTCCTTCAATTGCAAAGCCACAAGGGATGTAACGCCGGCCTCCGGCCGGTTTTTGCCGGATATGAAAAGCATCACAAAAAACAGATAAACCATTGTTGCGGATATGTAAAACATCACGAAAAACATGTAAACCATTGCTGCAAATATGAAAAGCATCACAAAAAACAAGAAAACCATTGCTGCAAATATGTAAAGCATCACAAAAAACAAGAAAACCATTGCTGCGGATATGTAAAACATCACAAAAAACATGTAAACTATTACTGCGGATATGTAAAGCATCACGAAAAACAGGAAAACCATTACTGCGGATATGTAAAGTATTGCACGAAACAGGTAAAGGATGATGAAAAACAGGGAAATATATCCTTAAATCCGCAAAAAAAAATACAAACTTGCTGATAGTCACGGTGTGACTTTTTATTTAAAAGCATCTGTTTTTTATCCATAAGTGTCATTTAATTAACAAGTCACGCCGTGACTTGCGGAATTTAGGTATATTCAAAAAATGGCCCGATGGATTCAAAAATGAATGCACCTACCTTAAAATATTCCCATGCCGCCATAAATTATAGTGGGGGACGGATGGATATTTACAACCGGTTTTTATTTACTGCCGTTACAGACAGTCTTTTTATTGATGGTTTGGTATAAGTTTAAACCGTGCCAGTTGCGGGATTCAAGACCGTTTGACAGATTATGGCAAAATAATTTTGTTTTTTTAAAAAATATGATTTACTTTTAACTGCATGTAGCCAAATAGTTTACCATGAAATAAACCAATATTATACGTATATGACAAATTCAAAAAAGACCAAATGGGATTTGTCTGAGGCTATCGCTGCCGGCGAAAAAGCCTTGGTATTATCCGTAAAGTATTCCGACCTGTTGGGCGGACGAATTACCCAAGCCGGGACAGATACCCTGCGCACGGATGTTGAAAACCTGAAAAAGTTCCCGGTAGATGGCACCCAGAAACTGGTGGAGCAAAAAGCAAAAACCGCCGGGAAGGACAGCTCCCTTTCCGATTTGAACCTGCTGGTGGGCAGCATCCGCACCTTAGTAAAGAAAAGCCCCACCGCCACCCCCGAAATGAAGAAAGCTTTTGGCGTGGGTGCCCGGTTAAGCAACAGCAGCAGCCACCAACTGGCCGCGGGCAAATTAGTTGTAGAGGCTTACAACAACTTTACCGGTTGGAGCACCACGGTGGGTATCCTTGAAGCCGATATAACCGCCATTAAGGCGTACATTGCCGAATTTGAGGATAAAGCCAACAAGCAAACCGAGGCCGTAAAAGCCAAGATGGACGCCACCTTCAGCAAAAACAGCCTGCAACGGCAGGTTGAGGACGAGGTAAGCCGCATTTCGGCCCTGGGGGTGATTGCTTTTGGCAAAAAAGATCCGGCGGTAGCACAACTATTCGAGGATTTAATCCCCTCGCACAGCAGCCCTAAAGACAACGGCGACGGTACCGCTACCCCCGGAACCCCGGCGTAGCTGTTAAACACTTATATGGGTTATTAAAAATACATCCCCGCTGCCCGAGGCCAAGGTTAAGGGTGGTGGGGTTTGAGAGGAATGGATTTTATGAGAATTTTGGGATACAATAGTTAGCGGTCACCCTAAGAAACTACCCAACATATAATTAACTATAAATAAGAATTTTATGAGTAATAAAACAAAAATCAATAATCTATTAGAAGCACTTAACGAAGGTGTTTTTGAAAAAGAGGAAGCGATACGGCTTACGCTTTTAACTTCAATAGCAGGAGAAAGTATTTTCTTTTTAGGTTTACCAGGTGTGGCAAAAAGTTTAATTGCAAGAAGACTGAAATTCGCTTTCAAAGACGCAAAATCATTCGAATATTTAATGAACCGATTCAGTACTCCTGATGAAGTTTTTGGTCCAATTTCAGTGACCGAATTGCAGAATGATAATTATAAAAGAATTACTGAAAACTATTTACCAGATGCTGAAATTGTTTTCCTAGATGAAATTTGGAAAGCTGGTGCAGCAATTCAAAATACTTTACTAACAGTATTAAATGAGAAAATTTTCCGTAATGGTAAAGAAGAGGTAAAGGTTAAGCTTAAAGGGCTAATTGCAGCAAGTAATGAATTACCTCCAGAAAGTGATGGACACGGGGATAGTGTTGAAGCTCTTTGGGATAGATTTCTTATACGTTTGATTATTACCAGTGTTGAAGATGAAGACAACTTTAACAGAATGATAAGTGATGATTTGAAACCAACCGTTGACAATGTAAAATCCGAACTTAAAATTTCAGATACAGAATATCATACTTGGGATAAGGAAATTGATAAAATCATAGTACCTGATGAAGTTTTTAGAGTAATTGACGTAATCAGAAAAAAAATTCAAGGACACAATGACGGATTAAAAAAGAATGAGAAAGAACTTTACATCTCTGACAGACGTTGGCGAAAAATAATAAGAATATTAAGAACATCTGCCTTTCTTAATGACAGAAAGGAAGTTGATTTAATGGACTGTTTTTTAATAAAAGATTGTGTTTGGAATGATGAAACGGAAATTGAAACAGTTAAAAATATAGTTTCTGAATCAATTAGAGAATACGGTTATAATCTTACTGTTGATATATCTTCAGTTGATAAGCAAGTCAAAGAATTAGATAAAGACGTGAAAAAAGAAGCTGAATATGAACGCCCTTACGAAGTAACACAAAACAAAGTTTATAATAAGGATTTTTACAAGCTAATAGGATTGCAACAATACCCTCAATATAGTTGGATTAAAAAAGATGATTTCAAAAAAATCAACGAACAACAGCAAAGTTTTTACTTCTATGATGCTAAAGGACAAAATTCTCAAAACTGGGGAACACGAAAAGATAGTAATGGAATTCACGTAGGAGAATACAATTGGTCAGTTTGTCAAGTAGAAACAGAAATTGTTGTTAAAAAAGAATTGAAGACAAGAAGACCAGATAAGCGATTAATAAAAGCTTTTGACAAGGAAGTTATAGACATAAAAACCGAAATAGAAAAGCAGATTGAGACAATTAATAAGCATATAGAAGAAAAATTAAATCATTTACAAACAAATTTGTTTGTAGATAAATTACTAGCAAGTATAGTTGAAGAAAATTTACACAACTCTGTGCAAGAACTTCAAAATTTAAGAATTGAAGTTGAAAAAATAAAATCATTCTACGATGGACTTGAGTAATAAATTACGAAGGGCATTTAATGTTATTCTTGAGGCAGTTTCGGAGTTAAAATTAATTTTAAATGAGAAGGACAAAATCAAGAATGATAAAGGTATGCGTAGTAGATTTGAACGAGAAGTTGAAAAAATTGGAGAAAATATTGCAAGGACAAAAATTAGAAACGACTTATTTAAAACCTTCAAAGATTTACGCAATGACATCTCTCATTTAAACACAATAGACACTGACGTTATAATTAATTCAGTAACTGAAAAAATACCTGAACTTGAAAAATTTTCTGAAGAATACATCAATACCCATTTTTCAAATAATAATGTTCTAAAAGCCTTTGAAAAATTTGGAGGTATTGGTTCTCAAATTGATAGAGCTAAATTCATAGATGCTTTATTTGACAAACTTACTGAAAAAGATAAATCAAATTGGACAAAATTTCCGAGCAATCAAACAATAAAAACATACACAACGCAAGTTGAAGAAATAATTAATCACTCTGATTTGATAAAGCTCACGCAAGAAAATCAAGTTGTCGCAACCCAAGTTACAGAAGACATTACAAAATGGGCAAAAGAATTGCACAAAAAACTTACTACACAAAATCCATTTTCAGAGGAAGAAAATATGCTAACTGAAACAAAGCAACTTTCTTCACAAGACTTTTTTGGAAACTATGAAAAAATTTCTGAGTATTTAAGTTCTATTTATGATAATAGACAAATTAACTTTGACTTCTTTGATAAAAAACTAAAGAAACTTGATAAGCGTTTAGACATTGACCGAATTATTATTGGCGAAATCAAAGAAATATCAAAAGGTAAAATTGATATAAAAGAAGGGATTGAAAAATTTCTTGAAAGTGAAAAATTTAAAGATTTTCAAAAGGACTTGCCTTTTAATAAAATCAACTATAAAAAATACGCTGAGAAAAAAGCAAAGGAAACGCTTCAAGAATCAGAAGCACTTCGTCAAAATTTCCTAAAAGATTGGGAGAGAACTCTTTTTAACAAAAAACACAAGTTTGAACTTGATGAGATAGACAAAGCAAGAAAAACATTTATGCAATCTCTCTACGAGAAAGTTGCTAAATTCAATCAACTCAAAGAATTATTAGAACCATTCACGAAAGATTTAGGAAGACTGTGGGATTTATCTGGAGGTGTATGGAAAAATTCAGGTTTTGAGTTGCTAAAAAAGTTCGCCGACATTTTGGAAAATGATAAAGCGATAAAAGAACTTGCAGCAATGCTTGGCAGATATAGAAAATCTGAAAAGGAATTTGAAGAAGTTGAGATTGACAAAATAATTATAAAACCAAAATTCAAACCACGACATGCAAACAAAGGAGAAGTAATTGGTGTCAGAGAAAGCGATGACATTAGTAGTATGCTTCCGATTGAAGCTGCAACTTTATTTAATCCAAAAACAAGACCAATTTTCTTAAAAAAGTTCGTTGAAAAAAAACTTATGACTTATGATTTCAAAAATCAAGCCGAGGACACAGAGCGGATAGACATTAAAGAAAAACAATTGAAAGAAAAGGAAGATGGAAAAGGTCCGATTATTATTTGTGTTGATACAAGTGGTTCAATGCATGGTACGCCAGAACAAGTCGCAAAAACAGTTTGTTTTGCGTTGACAAAAATTGCATTGAAAGAAAAACGAAAATGCTTTCTCATTTCATTCTCCACAAAAATTCAGACTATAGAACTTACGGACTTGCAAAATTCACTTGACAAACTTGTTGCATTTTTAGGAATGTCATTCAACGGAGGTACAGACGCAAATCCCGCACTTGAAAAAGCGCTAGAAATGCTCGCAACAAATGATTATAAGCAGGCTGATGTACTTATGGTTTCAGATTTTTTAATGGATACACTGAGAAAAGAGATAATTGAAAATTTAGAACAAGCTAAAATAAACAAAACTAGATTTCACAGCTTGGTAATTTCTACTAATGCAAACATTAACGTTTTAAAACAATTCAATCATAATTGGAACTATAATACAAATGGGTCAAACCAGAACGAAGCATTAGTAAAACAATTAAAAATTCTTAGTCACATTAATTAAAAAACGTTTGAAAATAATTTTATAAAATTCATTCACTAAATTAAGGTATGCGAAAAATCATCCTTATCGGTAATGGCTTTGACTTAGCGCATAACATGGAAACCAGTTATATGCATTTCCTTTTATGGTATTTGAATAAGGTAAATGACTCATGGAATAATAGTTTTTATGATGACAAATTTATTACCATGAAGTGTAATAATGTTAGTATATCAAAATTGACAGCAAAAATTGAACATGTAAGAGATTTTCTGTCCTATGTAGATAATAATCATATTCAATTAACATTCAAATGTGACCTTTTTATTAGGATAATTAAAAATGCTATTTATTATAAATGGGTTGATATTGAGCGTATTTATTTTGAGGAGTTACTTCGTTTGTATAAAATTATTGAAAAAGTAAATTTTCATGAACATAATGAGATTTTAAAGATTGTAAATAATTTAAATAATTGTTTTGAACAATTGAAATTAAAATTCATAGAATATTTAGGTGAAAAGACAAAAGAATTACCTTTTCCAAATGAAGAAATAGCTCAACATCTTAAAAATATAACAATAGATGGTGTAATTGGAAATGAAATAAATGAAGTTTTTGTCATTAATTTTAATTACACTTCAACCATTGATATTTATAAGGAAATATTTAAGGAATCTAAATTTAAAGTATTAAATATTCATGGTAAATTAAATGAAGAGGGCAACCCTATTATTTTTGGTTATGGTGACGAAGCAGATACTTATTATCAAAAAATAGAGGCTATTAATAATAATGAATTTCTAAAGCATTTTAAATCATTTTATTACTTAAAGACTTCAAACTATAGAACTTTCGAACGTTATTTGACCTGCCCAGGTTTCGATGTTTACATAATGGGGCACTCCTGTGGCATTTCAGATAAAGTATTATTGAGTACATTATTTGAAGATAAACGATGTCACAGGATAAAAATTTTCTATCACCAGAAAAGTGAAACCGAAAACGATTATTTTGAAAAAACACAGGAAATATCACGCCATTTTAAAGCTGAAAATAAAGGCCGGATGCGAACCATTATTGTACCCGAAGAAAAATGTGTGCCGTTAGTAAGCTTTAAACCCGAAGGTAAAATAATATAAGTAATAAAAACAGAATTTTGCACTTAAGAAACCTTATAAAACCCTCAAAAGATGGAACTGGTAACCTATTCAAAATGTAAAACCACCGAAGAGGCCGGTGAACTTATTGAACTGCTAAAGCAACATGCCATAAACTATCTGCTGGAGCCCATACCCGAACCGCCCCTCGTGACCTATACCGGCAAAGATGACAAGGCCGATATCTTAGCCATTAAAATAAAACCTGCCGATTTTGAGAAGGTGGACCAACTGTTAAACCAGGCCGCTACCGAAAATATCGAAAAGTTAGATTCCGATTACTATTTATTTGAATTTACCGATGCCGAACTGTTTGAAATTCTTGAGCGCTTCGATGAGTGGAGCAGGGAAGATGTACTTTTGGCTCAAAAACTATTAAATGCCCGGGGAACCCCCGTTACCGATGAAAAAGTACAGGAACTAAAAAACAAAAGAATTGCCCGGTTGCGCCAACCCGAAAAGGGTCGTACCGGCTGGTTGGTCTTTGGATTCATCTGTACCCTTTTGGGCGGGCTTTTGGGTATTTTTATCGGGTACCACCATTACCAGTTTAAGAAAATCATCCCCACCGGCGAAAAAGTGTACGCGTACGATACCAAAACCCGTAAAACTGGTAAGCAGGTATTCTATGCGGGTATCCTCGGGCTTGTGGCCTGGTTTGTTTTATGGATGCTAAAACTCTGATAACCGGGCAAAAAGGGAAATGTGTATAAAATAAACAGGATTTTGAAATTAAATTTATAAAGAGTTCAGGTTATATAAAATTTAAACAGATAAGGCGATTTAAAAATACCCCATTATAATAAAATTACTATAGCTCAATATTTTAATTTTTATTTTATGAGTAATCAAAATAACCCCTTAGAAAAAGAACCTTTCAAAAGCCATTCAGCTAAATTAAAAAGAGTATTTATCGAATTGCATAATTATTCATTCTCGCATGGAACATCAGAGGACTTTAATTCTAATGATAATTTTATCGGACGTGAACGTGAATTGGAGAAATTCAAATCTACACTTACAGATAGTTCAAAAAAATCGGGAATTTATTTAGTTACCGGTTATCGTGGAATGGGAAAAACAAGTTTTGTTAAAAAAGTGCTGAGTGATTTATTCTGCCCGAATGATTTGGTATTTCATTTAAAACATTGGTTATTTATTGTTTTTATTGCTTTTTTAATTACATTACTTTCAGTAGTTACAATTCATAAAATATCAATTCATTATAATTGGATTCTTTCTTTAATTTATTCCATATTTACCATTATTCTTTTTGTATTATATCGTTCATTCAATAAGCATTGGACTAATATTTTAGAAATACTTTCTGACTCCAGAACAAAGCTTAATAATTTGAAGCATAAAATATTGCTTGAGCATTTGATAATATTAAGTTTTATTAATACAATTTCAATTTTATTATATGCCATAATCGCGTTTTATCGGGAAATTGATGATTTTAAATATTTATTTTATACTCTTTTTTTTAGTTATACTTCACTTATTATTTTTATAATAATAATTCATTCCAGAAAATATCTGAAGCACGAAACGAAAAGTTCAGAAAAAAAACAAAAAAGCAAAAATTTGTTGATAAAACCCATTAAGAACTTTGTAAATCATTCATCGACAATAATTATCAATTTGAATTTAGGTTATTCCAACCTGAAGGAAATTAATATTTTAAGACTTATTGCACGAAACATAAAATCAGGTTTCGAACAGCACCGGCGAGTTTTTTCAATTAATAAGTTATTGTGGTTTTTTACCCTATTATGTATAATACTATTTACATCAATAGTATACAACACAAAAACAGCTAAAACGGCAAATAAATTTTTGAAGAATGCCCTTAAAATGGAAGTTTATTTTCCATCGCAACATGATGTGTATTTATACGATACAACAAATATGTTAAAGGTCTTAGTAGAAAAACTTGAAACTGATTCAAAATATACCGCAGAAAATTATTTTTTATATAATCAGACAATTTTAAAAAATCAAGAATCAATAGATTCAGTTTTAAATTATCTTAAATATTTTGATAATTATTTAATTCAATATTTAAATATTGATGAGATACAGAATATAGGTTCTGATAGTTTAAATACTATTATAAATAATAAATCAATTGTACTCTTCTCAACAAAATTATATTTACAAAAGGTATTTATATCAAAGGTGGATTTTCAAAAGATTAAAACTCATTTAGAAAACCAAACAAATTCTAACTCTAAGAATAATAATATATTAAAAGACATTAATGTTATTGAAAAAATCATTAATGCTTTTATCTCGATTTACAATGAAGACACTATTTTTCAAAAACAGATATCACCTTATTTATATGATAAAATTAAAATGGCAAAAGATTTTTTGTCAAATTTTGATTTCGATGACAAAAATGCATATAGTCTGTTTTCCTCAAAAGTATTAAGGGATAATCTAATTGATTCTTTAATTAATCAGCAGAGAAAAATGAAAAATGAAATAAACTATCCGAATTTCACAATAAAATCAGATAGTATAAAACTTAAACAGATTTCTAGTGCTGAATTTGTTGATTTAATTAGTTATTTAATAGACCATCAGGATTTTAATTTAAATCAGAATTTATTAGATATCTATTTTTTATATCAATTAAATCAAATAGTTGAACTAAAAATACATTACTCGGAACTGCCAGATATTCAAAAGAAAGTAATTGGTATTTCTAACTTTCTTGATTATTCGATTTATCAGGGATATAATTGTGTAAGGGATATTTTACCAAAATTGCCAAAGCGTGAAAAAATAAATTTACTTCCATTGCACACCGATTATTTTTATTTTTTTTATATCATAATATTTTATTTTTTATTTAAGCTGTTTAACCGCCTTGTTAATTTTAACAGACCCACCCTGCGATCGGTAAATAAAAAACTGGACTTCTTGAATGATTTGATTGATTCAAATATTACTCTAGGTAAAGATGCTAATCTAGGACAGGTTAATAAAACAATTTTTGGTTTTAGTTTCAGAAAAAACAGGCAATATACCAAAGCCGATGAACGTGAGATTGAAAAATACCTGATAGAAGTTATCAATGATATAAACCATTTACCTTTTTTTAGTTATCGCTCGCAATTTGTAATTGTATTTGATGAACTTGATAAGATTGAACCAGTTATTGAAAAAGAAAACGAAAAACACGTTTTATACTCGCCCCAGGCTATCCGCACAAGGTTGCAGGCGGTAATGGGTTTACTCTCAAATTTGAAATATTTTTTATCGACAGCGCAATCGAAATTTATTTTTATTGCAGGACGCGAGATGTACGATGCTTCGTTAGCAGATGTTTCGGACCGTAATTTCCGATTAGGCAGCATATTTCATGATATTTTTTATATAAAAAGTTTTTATTCAGATAATACTACCTTTGATATTGAGCACATTACTGGCAGAACGGAACAATATGTTTGTAGTTTCTTATTACCTACTAATTATTCAAGTATTTTTAACTTAAATAATTATAATTATTACTTGCAAAAGCAACATACTGAATTGAACTCAATTGAAAGGGAGAAAGTAATATATTTATTGCATCAATTTATTGTTTATTTAAATCATCAAAGTGCCGGAGCTCCCAGTAAAATTAAAGCCTTTTTTGAGGATCATGTCCGTTCTCTGGAGAATATGGATAATCCTCAAACCAGGAGTATTTTTGTGGGTGATAAAGAATCAAAAAAATTATTTTTATTTTTTGATTATTATGACCAATATAAATTAGGTTTTATAAACTACCTGATATCTCCTTTCAATTATACCATTAATAGATCGATACGGAATTATGGTGATAAACTTATAGTTTCAGCTTCTTTCTTACATAATCATTTATTTAAATTCCATCGTAATTCCTTCTCTTGGCGCGATTTAGAAGCGACGCCAGAAATGATAGATATTAATAAAAATCCTGAGTTGCGTGATTTCCTGGGTAGGTTGTTAAATTTTATGAGTACAACTCAAATAAAGGAAATAATAAATGGTATTTACGATTTCAAATTCTCGAAGCGGATTTCACAGGAACTTTTGTTTCTTTCACATATTTCAGAAGAATCGTCAGCAAACTTTAATTTTTCACTAGATGAATCTTTAATTGTTAAACAACATTACAAGGAACAATTACTGAAATTAAATGAGATTAATGGAGTTAATGGTATTAATGATAAAGAAAGGGGAAATTACATTTATTCGGTTTCTTCAATTAATTTAACGCTGGGTGATTTGTGTTTTTACGATGGAGATTTTGGTGAAGCCATTACCTATTATCTGGAAGCAATTCAATCATTGCGTTCAAAACCTGTTGATCAATTAAGTTTAACACAACTAACTCTTTTAACGCGAAATATGTTAAAGTTAGGCTATGCCCTTGAAAAAAGAAAAACATACGATAGTGCTTTTTTGACCTATAGTGAAATTGCAGACAAAATTCTTAGATGGTTAAGAACCCAATCCATTTATTCACAAAAGGAACTTACAAATTCACTTTTAGAAAATGTTAATTATTTATATCAACCTTTAATTGCAAAATTGTATTTAATTGAAAAATTAACTATTAATGGTATTACAAAAGTCGATTTAGCATCTATCTATAAAGATTTTGATCGGTTACTTGATGTATTAAAACGAAATGTTTACTTTAAAGAGCATTTTTGTAGTGAAAATAGAAATCATGAAGAAATTAGTAATAATGAAAAAAGCAATCCGATTGAGATAGAATTATGGAAAAATGTTGGGAATCTGTTGTATTATAAAAACATCAATTATCATTCTACATGTATTCATGGGTTATGCTCTTATGATTGTAAAAAAAATAATGAAACCGATAAAAACCCTAGACCATGTGCGGCATGTTTAAAATATCTTGATTGTTTTAACTTATTTGTTACCAAACTTGGAATTGAACAAATATTTACAGATAAACCTAAAGAACATTTATTTGACATAAGTCGGTATATTAGTTCAATTGTAGAAGTAATAAAAAATAAAAATGAATATGTTTTAACAAATACTGAGTATAGACAATTTGCCAAGCTTTTAAGTAACATTGGCAATGTCTTTCTTAGTTGTTTAGATAAAAATGAGGGTTTCAGTAGTAATTTTTGGTTTATATTAGAAAAATACTTTACCGATGATAAAGAATTAAATGAAATTATAGAAGAAATTACTAGAGTTGAGGTAAAAAAAGCCGATTTGATCATTATCAATTACATTTCATCAGCCTATTTTTATCGAATATCAAATGATCATCAAAGTGCAGCCAATCAATATTTAAATATTTTGCAGTTTTTAAATACTTATATTGAAAATCATAAGGGAATTGCTGAAAAAATATTCTTAAATAATAATGAAACTCCAATTATTGATCAAATTGCAAATAGAGCAATAAAATATATTTATTGTTCATATGATCATACCCATATATATGAAGTACAGTTATTTAAATCAATTTTTGCTGAACCAAAAAATTTAAATAAAAAAACATTTGACGACTCCAAAGAATCAAACAAAGAAAAAAATGATTTACGTGAAAATTCAGATAAAAGACCTTCTGTTAAGCAAAATATTTCAATTAAAAAAACCTCTGTAAATACTGATATTGAAGAAATAAATTTAATACGGAATGAGATTATAATTAATCTTGGGAAAATAAAAGATATTATTTCTGAATCATTGAAAGATTCAAATGATAAGTTTTTAAACCTTTATCACTTGGTGTCTCCTTACACCTTATGTACAAATATGTACAATCGGATACAAAGTTTAAGATTTCGTGAAAAAATGAATTGGTTAATATTATTGAATTCCTCAATAATTAATGGTATTGACCTTACAAAATTAGAAGGAAATAAACATAGAGAAAAATTTAACGAAATTGCAGAAAAATTAATAAATCAGGATCATAATATTGAAAATGAATTAATTCAGGCAAATATACTGTACCTTATTTCGGATTCTATTTTTTGTTGCAATGAGATTATTAAAATCAGTAATACTTTCGATCAATCCTATAGTGTAAATCATTCGCTTCTTGCCGAAACTTACTTTAATTTCTGGAAATGGAGTATTTATCTTACACTATTTGATGATAAAGGATTAAATAAGCAAAAAAGACAGATAGAGGAAATAATTGAGAAATTAATTGAACCGGATAACTTTCATTTTGTTTCGCCAACCTATTTAGCAGAAAAAGCTATTACCAGTTGGTATGATATGAAATATACCCATCAACAGGGGCAAGCTTATAGAAACTTAATAGAGAATATGTATTATTTAAATGATGACTTCAATGATGAAATGTATCATTTTCATGCAGCCATCGAGCGATACAAAATTAATTTGGGAGTTGATGAAGATAAAATAAAGAAATTAAAGAAATTGACAAAAGTGTCAAGTTTATACCACCCCGGGTATTATTTAAAAGATAACTGCTGGTACCCAGAAACTGAAAAAAACAATCTTCAAAATGAAATTAGAAATGAAGATAATTTGAAGACAAAACAGGATTCCAATTAATAAACCTTTAAATTAAAGTTAGTGTTTATTATATAACAACTATACGGTAAATGATGTTAGGAAGCTTGCTCCAGAAGGTTGGCGAGTACCAAATGACAGTGATTGGCAGACCTTCATTGATTATCTTGGGGGAACCATAGTTGCAGGAGGCAAACTTAAAGAAAATGGAATTATAGATTGGAAAAGCCCTAATAGCGGAGCAACCAATAGTAGTGGGTTTTCAGCCTTGTCCGGTGGATTACGAAAGCCAGATGGCCAATATAAATTTTTCGGAGAACAGGGATATTTTTGGTCTGTTACAGAGTGGACTGATAACGAATATACAGCAATTGAGTTAAGCTATAGCCATGCAAGTGCGATTAAGCCTGATGTTTATGATAATTATAAATCAACAGGATATAGTGTCCGTTGCATTAAAGAATGAAAAGAAACAACGAGCCGTCAAGCGGTATAAAAAATTGCCGGGATATTAGGTTATTCAAGGGTTGCAGCCCGATTCAAAATTATAACAGTTTGATTGAAAATTGCCATATAGTCTGCCACCCCCGGAACCCCGGCGTAACTGTTAAACGTTTTTACAGGTTATTTAAAATACAATACCGCTGCCCAAAACGAAAGTGGAGGATGGTGGGGGTTTTGAAGGGAGAAAATATATTAAAGATAATTTCATATAGATTTAATTTATACAAGAGTTGTGCGCAAAGCTGGAGCGACAGTACTAACATTGAAAATTAAGATATGAATATTGTCTGACCAAGTTTATCCTGCTGGGTGTTTAGATAATTATTACAATTTAACAGATTTAAAAGCAGGTATTTATTTTTATAAAATAGACATTGATAATGAAATGTTTTACGGTAAACTGATAAAAAAATGAGAAAACTATTATTAAAAATGATGGGGTTATTACTTATAATCAGCATTATTTCATGCAACGAGGAAGGGGCTTATGGTTATATGGGAGTTGTAGTATCTTTAAACGATAAAATGCCACTTGATAGTGTTTTCTGTAGATTATTTATTGATGATAAGCTTTTTGATGAACAACTGACAGATTCAACAGGTCAGTTTAATATAAGTTGGAGCGGTTATATCAATAAGCATACAGGACAAGCTGAATTCAGTAAAGATGGATTTGAAAAACATATAATTTATAGCGATCAACAACCTGTATTAATTGGAGATACTGTTTTTTTAGAGCCAAAGATTAATTGATAGTTAGGAATATGATAATAATAAAACATAACGTTTGCTAACGCGGTATAAAATATTGCCGGGGCAGTAGGTTATTCAAGGATTGTAGCCCGATTCAAAATTATAACAGTTTAATAAGTTTGAAGTCCGCAAACGCCTACTTTGAATATACTTACCGTTATGTGTTATTTTATCAAAATACGCCACAGTGCTAAAATTTTCATTTGACAAATTTGTTTTTTTGATTTATTGTTAATAAATTACACTTAAAGAATAACTATAAGATTATAGTTATATTAGGCTGGTAAGTCTAAAATCCCTAGGGTAACCCCCACGGGAGGAGGGGAAGTGTATTATCACGAACTTCATTTTTTAAAATAATATTTTATGTTTATTGAATTCCAACATCCAATAATTGATATACGATGTTTAGTTGAAGAAAGCCATAAAATTCCTGTTCCAAATTGGCCAATACCAGAGGATAAAAAAATGTTGAAAGGTATTGGAATTACTAAAAGAAGGCAAAATGGAGGCTCTGTTTACTGGAGTGGAGAACAAAAATATTGTCAAGCCGAAAAAGCAATTAGATTTCAAGACCTCGATAAATATAGGATTCGATTCAAAAATAATGCTATACTTTCAACAGATTGTGAATTTCGAAGAATTAATTCGGATGGTAATTTTCTTGTTAAATATGAAATTGGTTTTTCAAATAGTTTTGAGAATTATTTTTTAGCAATTTCAGAAAACAAGGACTACTTCCATAAACTACTTTTAGATTATTGTTCGATTAATGTCATAATAAACAATTTATTAGGCACTAAAGCATTTTCTACTATTAGTAATTGTGGAAAAGCTCTTTCTGAACTTTACTTGTATTCAACTACTCGTCATCAAGCGCTTATAAATGGGCAAATTGAAAGCTGGTGGGTGAGCTGTGGTGAACCACTATGTATTGTTGAATATTCCGATAATGAAAACAATTCGCAACTTCCAAAGCATGCCAAATTGATAAAAAAATATGATAATCAAAAAATAGAACTTTATCATTATTGGTTGCAATTACCTAATAATGACAATATTCGTATCTGGATTATTAAAATATTAGATTCGTATTATTATGATAGAGAATTTGTGCGCAATTTAAGATTGAATTTGTTAAGAATAAACGCAGAGAAGGAAACACTTAGGAAAATAATTAATCTTATACAGAAATTTAATGAAACTCTAACAAACACTGATGATAAAAAAAAGAAATTAAGTAATTATCTTGAAAATATCACTAGTAAAATATTGAAAACAGAAAGATATGAGATTGAACAAAAAGATTTATTAAGTATTGCACTAATATCTGAAGACATAGCCTTACCAGGAGAGTTGGAATCCTATTTAGAGGCTATAAAACCTCTTGAAAATAAATATGTCAATAAAAATATTAGTACGATAATGAATGGAGGAGTTGTAATAAATGTATCTGGTGGCAATGTTGAAAAAATAGATGTTACAGAAAAAGGAAATATAATTAATTATGGGAACAACGATTAATGTCCATGATAATGGAAAAGTTGATAAGATTAATACCACTGAGTCCGGTGATATTGTTATTAATAAACCTAGTAAAAGACAAAATAATCCATGGATTTCTGGTTCATTTTATATGACATTATTTATATTAATTATTTCCTTACTTACTGTAAGTGCAAAAATCCTTCCTTTTTATGTTTTTCCTATAACATTAATAGGAACAATGCTCTTATTTTCTATAATTGGAGCATTTCAGTTAAAAAATGATGGAAAGCATATTGATAAAAACTTCCTAAAATTGATGTTTATAGCATTCAGATATATTCCTTTCTTGACAAATAATAATAAAAACAACACATAATATCGTGTATAAAACATTGGGGTTTAAGTGGTTATTTAAGGGTTGTAGCCCGCTTCAAAATCGTAACGGTTTGATTGAAAATTGCCACATAGCCTGCCACCCCCGGAACCCCGGCGTAACTGTTAAACATTTTTATGGGTTATTTAAAATACAATACCGCTGCCCAACGAAAGTGGAGGGTGGTGGGGGTTTGGAGGGGGAAAATATATTAAAGATAATTTCATATAGATTTAATTTATACAAGAGTTGGCGGTCATTGCAAAATAACTCAACACATAGTCGACAAATGAAAAGTTTAACAATTAAGCAAATGATTAAGAAATATTCTGTTTTGATAAGTTTGGTCATTTCCGTGGTTTTGATAGTAATAGCAACCTTAGTTTATCCAGGCGGCTCATTGCTTGAAAAAAATTCCATAGGGTTTTACTGGTCAAAAAATTTCATTAGCAATTTGTTTGCAACAAAAGCGATAAACGGTTCAGAAAACCCTGGCTGGATTTGGGCACTTATTGGAATGGCATTCCACTCGGTAGGGTATGGAATTTTTTTTATCAATATGTCAAAAAAGATATCGTCAAGACAATGGGCCAATATTTTAAAATATATAGGCATTGCCAACATAATATTTATTTTCTTAATCGCAACACCCTTGCATGATGTGGGAGTAATATCGATTATTTTAACATTACTTGGTTTATTTACTATTACTATATTTATCCTAAAGTCAAAACTTCATTTATTTAAATTCTTCTGTATTACTTGCTTATTGACTTATTACTGTTTCTTTATCCTTTTTGGTTTAGGTTATTTGGGTTTGACAGTCATAATGCAGAAAGTTTATATTATTAGCTCGATGCTATTAGTTTTAGGTCTAGAGTATTTTACCAAATATGAAGACTTTATACAAATTAAATGGAGAGGACAAAAAACATAAGCTACGAACCGCTAACAGCACCTATACCCAATGCGGTTTACGTGGGACTAAAACAGCTTCCTGCTTTTATAAAATTATCAGGTGGCCGGACAGTTTCAGGTTTCAATCCCGCACAGGGCATAGCTGCGGGGCGTTGTGCACCAATGCAAAAAAAGAATATGAAACAAATAATACCGATTTTTCTGATTTTAGGACTTTTCTCCTGTTCAAATATCAGAACAAAAGAAAACAAAACAGAAATTGCTGCGAAAGAAAAAAATCAAAAGGAATTAAAAAACTTTGACCTGATTAGTGATTTTGAAAAAAATAAAGGGACTTTTAATTCAGATACTTTCGACTTGATGAATCATTCAACTGAAGGAGGTGAAATAGTTGTATTTCATACCTCAGAAAAAGAATATCTTGTAATTGACATTTGGTTGTATGGTGAAATGGGAAAACAAAATACAAAATTTTGGACTGACAATGATTTTGAATTTAAAGTGGTTAAGGAGACTAATTATGACTATGATAGACCAATGTATGAACCAGACTTCAAAATAACTGAAACAACATATTTCTACTCATATTCAGACTCGACATTCAAAATATTTGACCAAGGCAAATCATTAATTCAAGATTCATTATATTTAGAAAGAAGGAAAGAGATTGAAGAGTTTTTTACAGAAATGACAAAAGAAATTGAAATAGTAAAATAATAGGCACAGGTGCTAACCCAAGGTATAAGGTATGGCGGGTTTACAGCGATTCGACAAGTCGAATCTTTTTTGTACCTTTCGTATCGGTCGGACAGATTCCCGTTGGAAATCCGCCACGACCTCATACCGTCAACGTTGTGCACCATAGTGTGGACGGACACCGAGAGGAAAAAATATATTAGAAATGGATATAATTATAAAACCATTAACACCAGACTTATTAGACGATTATTTGTTTTTCTTTGATAATATGATATTCGAAGAGAATCCTGATTGGTCAATATGTTATTGTTTTTCATATCATTTCATAGGGACTAAAGAACAATGGAACCGGGAGGAAAACCGTTCTTCAGTGATTAAATTTGTTAATGATAACAAAATGACAGGTTATTTGGCTTATTCTGACAATAAACCAATAGGATGGTGCAATGCAAATAACAGATTGAATTATCAACGATTGCTAAAGTATTATGATTTGATTGATAATTCTAATGATAAGGTATGTTCGATTGTGTGTTTTTTAATACATCCAGATTATAGGAGACAAGGGATAGCGCAAAAAATTATAGATAAAATCTGCATGGACTATTCAAATCAGGATTATGATTTTATTGAAGCTTATCCCGGGAAAGGGAATTTATCATGTGAAGGACATTATAGAGGACCCTTACAATTATATGAGAATAATGATTTTAAGATAAAAAAGGAGTATGATGATTATTATGTAATGAGAAAAAAACTTAAATAACTACGGTGCACAATGTATAAAAATAATAGCCGGGGCAGTAGGTTATTCAAGGATTGTAGCCCGCTTCAACAATAAGCGGAGATGAGTCCTGATTTTTGTGATTGATAGATGAACATGATTTTGGGAATATCGCAAATGGTGAAATGCAATTGTCGGGCACCGGTATTTTGGCCGATGTGTTATTATATGAAATTAAAAATCATGAACAAAACGTGGAATTGGGCGGATATGTGGTAATGCCCGACCATGTGAATGAAAATTACGATAATTCCACGGTGTAGAGACGTTGCATGCAACATCTCTATTTTTCGGAAACCGACCGGAGGTCGGTGTTACATCTAATGTTTTTATAACATTTTCGCACCTTGTTACATAACATTCCTAAAACAAAGATTACATGATGACGCAACTGTTATCTTCGCATCGGAATATCAAAAAAAATGATTTCCCGGTAGATTTATTGATAACTATTTAATTCAAATGACATGGCAATTATAAAACCGTTTAAAGGGATACGTCCCCCAAAAGAAACCGCAGCAACTTTAGCTTGTCTGCCTTACGATGTGATGAACTCCGACGAAGCCGCACAAATGGCAAAGGGGAAACCTGAGTCGTTGCTGCACATTACCCGCGCCGAGATTGATTGCCCCGCCGGAACCGACATCCATTCCGAAGAAGTTTACAACAAATCGGTGGAAAACTACAACCTGTTTAAACAAAAAGGCTGGTTGAAACAGGATGCCGAAGCTAAATATTACATTTATGCCCAAACCATGGATGGCCGCACCCAATACGGGATTGTAGGTGCCGCGGCTTGCGACGATTACCACAACGGGGTTATTAAAAAACACGAACTGACGCGTCCCGACAAGGAGGAGGACCGGATGATTCTGACCCGGTACCTGAACTCCAACATCGAACCGGTATTTTTTTCGTACCGGGCGGTTCCCGAAATTGATGCCATTGTTGACGGCATTGTAAAGAACAAACCCGCGGAATACAATTTTGTGGCCGAAGATGGTTTTGGCCACCATCTGTGGGTGATTGACGATGCCGCCACCAACCAAAAACTGGAAGAACTGTTTGCGGCAAAAGTACCTTTTACCTATGTGGCCGACGGCCACCACCGTACCGCCGCCGCCGCCCGGATTGGTTTGGAAAAGAAAACCCAAAACCCCAACCATACGGGCAACGAAGAATATAACTTTTTCATGGCAGTGCATTTTCCCGATAACCAGTTAAAGATTATTGATTACAACCGCGTGGTAAAAGATCTGAATGGTTTATCGGACGGGGAATTTAAAAAGAAACTGGCCGGTGTATTTGATATAACCGATATGGGAACGGGTATCTATCATCCGGCAAAGCTCCATGAATTCAGCATGTACATCGGTGGGCACTGGTATAAGCTTAATGCCAAAGCGGGGACTTACAACGATAATGATCCGTTGCAGGTATTAGATGTAAATATCTTATCGAATCAGGTATTGGATAAAATTTTAGGGATTAAAGACCTGCGGACAACTACCCGGTGCGAGTTCGTGGGCGGTATCAGAGGGTTAAATGAATTATCGCGCAGGGTAGATAGTGGCGAAATGATGGCAGCTTTTGCCCTCTATCCGGTTTCCATGAAGCAGTTGATTGACATTGCCGACTCAGGGAATATTATGCCCCCGAAAACCACCTGGTTCGAACCCAAATTGCGTTCAGGTTTGGTTATACATGAATTGTAGCGCTTTTTCCTATTTGAATTGAAATACGACTGATGGATGGACTTTTTTAAGTTCATCCATTTTTGTTTTGCGATAGTAACAAGTAATCCGTATCAAGATTTCGGACACGGGATTTAGAGACACGAGACAATTAGTAATTAACCATTCAACCATTTCCAAATGAACAAATAAGCTCATAAATAAATGAATTCAGTTCATTATTGCACGAAGTTTGGAAACGTTTTTGGGTTCAATGCAATTTAAGCAAACAAAACTGCCGTGTTTTTCATCAGAAATAGAGATTTGTTCAGGCGTAAAATCTATTTTTGCATAATAAAACACAATTTATGTCCATTGCTACGAACCTTTTGGCTATTCAGGCAACCATCCCCAAGGGAGTGAGATTGGTAGCGGTTTCAAAAACAAAACCCAACGAAGCCATTATGGAGGCCTACCAGGTCGGTCAGCGGGTGTTTGGCGAGAACCGCCCGCAGGAACTCCGCGATAAACAGGCCGACCTTCCTAAAGATATCGAGTGGCATTTTATTGGCCACCTGCAAACGAATAAGGTAAAGTATATTGCCCCGTTTGTTTCGCTCATTCATGGGGTGGAAAGCCTCAAGCTGCTTCAGGAAATTGATAAAGAGGCCCGGAAAAGCCAACGTGTCATCCCTTGTCTGTTGGAGTTCCATATTGCCGAGGAGGAGACCAAATATGGGCTCAACCTTCAGGAAGCCCGCGAGATTTTAACAGGTGATGGATTTCAGAAACTGGAACATATTTCAATTTGCGGGGTAATGGGAATGGCCACTTATACCCAGGATGAGGCTCAAATCAGGAAAGAATTCAAAAACCTGAAACTTATTTTCGAAACTTTGAAAAAAGAATTTTTTAATGAAGCCCCGGCTTTTTGCGAATTATCTATGGGCATGTCGGGCGATTACCTCATTGCCATTCAGGAGGGTAGCACCCTGGTGCGGATAGGCAGCAGCATTTTTGGTTCCAGGTAATTTGGGTAATACAGGTTGAAACTGTGTGTAAAATAAAACACCGGTGATTTTTACCCCATAACTTTAAATTTTTATATTTGTTACTCAGTAAAACCAAAAGGAAAAGTCATGGCAAATTTACAGACAAAGTATCTTGGATTGAATCTCAAAAATCCATTAATTGTAAGTAGTTCGGGTATTACCAATTCCATTGAAAAAATTAAGGAAGCCGAAAAACAGGGGGCTGCCGCAGTTGTTTTGAAATCAATCTTTGAAGAACAGATTAACTTTGAAGCAGCGCATTTACAGCGCATCGGGAAAGATAATGCCGAAGCGTACGATTATTTGCAGGGATACGTTACCGCCAACAGCATCGAAAAACATTTGGCGTTAATTAAAGAGGCAAAAAAATCGGTTTCCATTCCCGTAATCGTGAGCATCAATGGATATTCCGACAAGCGATGGGTTGAATTTGCCAAACAGTTTGAAGCTGCCGGAGCCGATGCTTTGGAGCTGAATATTTACATCATACCCGATGACCGCAAAAAATCGGGTTCTGATATTGAAAAAGAATATTTTTCCATCATCAAACAAATTGTTAAGAAATCGAATATCCCGGTGTCGGTAAAGTTAACCAACCAGTTTACCAATCTGATTCATGTGGTGGATAGCATGAAGAGTATCGGCGTAAAAGGGGTGGTGCTGTTTAACCGTTTTTATGAACCCGATATCGATACCGATACCATGGAGATGACCAATTCCAACGTCTTTTCGTCAGAGGCCGACATCCGTTTTCCGTTGCGTTGGACTGCCATCATTTCCGATAAGGTTAAAGGGATTGATTATTCGGCATCTACCGGGGTTCACGATGCCGATGGCATGATAAAGCTGCTTTTGGCCGGCGCGAACACCGTGCAGGTTTGTTCTGTTTTATATGCCAAAGGCTTGGGCGAAATCCATAAGATTCTGGACGGAACTGAAGCATGGATGCGTCAACGGGGATTCGATTCAGTGGACAGCATCCGTGGTTTGATGAGCTACCGTTCCATTCCCGATTCTACCGTTTATCAGCGCTCGCAATTCATGAAATATTTTTCAAATTTTGAATAGACTTGGGAATAGAGACATGAGATTTTAGATAGGCAAATCATCTAAGGCCTCATGTCTCAGGTTTAGTGTCTAAAACCTATTACGAGTTTGCGGTACAGTTAAACATCCATTGAATGCCATATTTATCGGTACAGCTTCCGTAATAGGCTCCCCAAAAGACCTCCTGTAGTTCCATGGTTACTTTGCCCCCGGCCGACAATGCTTCGAACAATCTTTTTGTTTCTGCTTTCGTATCCGGGTCTAAATTAATATGGATATTATTTCCATAATTTACATGGAATCCCATGGACTCCGGGGCATCGGTTCCCATAAGTAGATGCCCGCCGAGTATCGGTAGTTCAATGTGCATTATCAGGTTTTTATCGGCTTCGGCCAATTGGGGCATCCCTTCTCCCGGGGGTAAATCGCCAAGCCGGGCAATACCGTTGCCACTGAATTCGCCACCAAAAACAGATTTATAAAAGTTGAAAACCTCCTCGGTATGCCGGGGAAAATTTAAATAGGTGCTAACTTTTGCCATATCATTAAGTTTTGATAATCCCTAATGACAATCACCCACTATTTTTGTTTGAAATATTTGTGAATGAAAATATTTTCCTATCCCGGTTTCCCGTCGCCTTTATTCTTAATTGATGATTGTCAATCTCAACTGCTACTCCTCATACTGTTCCACAATCGAAATCAAATCATCGGCCAGAACCAGGTTACCTTCGCGGCAAACATCCAATTTAGACGAAATAAAATCTTTCAGTTCCTTTTTTCGCCCTTCCGATACCCGGCATTCGATATTCTCGACCACGGTAAAGGCTTCAAAAGCAATTTCAAAAGGTTCGGTCATTACCAAATCAATAAAAGTCTCCAGATACAGGATGTAGTTCAACCTTGTTTGCCAGCAGCTGGAAACCAGCATCTGTTTGGCTTTATGTAGATGTTTGTTATTGATGAGAGCTATCACCGTTTCGGCGGAACTTTGATTCTTTAAATCGCAAAAAAACTGGGTAATAGCCGAACGTATCTCGGAATCCGGATTGTCGATGAATAATTGAGCCAATATTTCAAGTACCTGTTCGGTTCCCTCTTCGCGCAATTCGCCAATGGTTTCAAGTATCTTGGCGTTATCGGAATTTTTCAGGAGTTGCGAAAATTGGGGATTCTTTGCTTTTTCCATAATTCTTTTTTGCAAAGGTAAAATCATTTTCCCGATGGTTCCAACATCTTTGTTTGAAGAAAATTAAATATTTATTTTTGACGAAGCGATTTCGTTTTAGTGCCTTGATTATTAATACTTAACTGATAGAAAGACCGCGTATAGCCGATCCTGATTTTATGGGTAGATGTTTGATTTTTAACATTTCTGCTATCTTCGTGTTTTTAATAGCAGAAGGGTACATAAAAATAATAGCAGGATGATAAATTTTTCAAACCTCGAAAAGGTTGCCTTTATATCGAGAGATAATAAGTTGACCTACCGTGAATTGTCGAAAAGTATAAACCAGTATGCGGGGCTTTTTGGTAATAAAGGATACCGTAAAATAGCCATCTATAGCGAAAACCGCCCTGAATGGCTTTTTGCTTTTTATGCCGGGTGGTTCAACGATTGTGCCGTGGTCACCATCGACTATATGTCAACCCAGGAAGATGTTGCATACATCCTGAACGACTGCCAACCGGAAGTGGTTTTCACTTCCGATACCAAAAGCAAAGATTTATCCGGGGCTTTGGGAAAAGTGAACTACCAACCCGATGTTATTGTGTTTGATCAGGTAACCCCCAATCTCACCGATGAATTGAGTTCCTGGCAAGTGCCCACCGATAACGAAAAGACGGCTGTTATTATTTACACATCAGGTACTACCGGAAGCCCTAAAGGGGTGATGCTGTCTTTTACCAATTTATTGGTAAATCTTCATGGGGTAACCCAGGATGTCAAGGTTTATACCGCCGATAGGCAAGTTTTGATGCTATTGCCTCTGCACCATATTTTGCCATTGCTGGGGACTATGATAGCACCACTTCACGTGGGTTCCACCATGGTGATGTCTCCCTCCATGCAATCGTCCGATTTGCTGGAAACGTTGAAAAACAATCAGGTGGCAATTATGATTGGCGTTCCAAGGCTTTACGAGGTTATTTATAAAGGATTAAAAGCCAAGGTATTTGCAAGTATTGCCGGGCGGGTGTTTTATGCCATCTTATCAAAACTAAAAAGTCAGAAGTTTTCGAAGAAAATATTCAAGAAAGTGCATGATGGTTTTGGCGGATACCTGGAAATTATGGTTTCCGGGGGTGCTGCCTTAAGCCCCGAAGTAGGTGCTTTTTTCACAAACCTTGGATTTACAGTTTTGGAAGGTTATGGAATGACCGAATCGGCACCTATGATAACCTTCAACCGTCCGGGAAAGGCACGCATTGGGACACCTGGGCAGGCACTGCAAGGAGTTCAGATTGAAATCCGCAATGATGAGATTGTGGCCAAAGGCCCCAATGTTATGCAAGGTTATTACAACCGCCCGGAGGAAACTGCCCAGGTGATTATCGATGGCTGGTTACATACCGGCGACTTAGGGTATCTTGATAAACAAGGATACCTGTATATTACTGGCCGCAAAAAAGAAATCATTGTTTTGTCGAATGGTAAAAACATCAACCCTGTGGAACTGGAGGATAAACTGGAAAAGTCGTCTCCATTTATTACCGAGGCTGCCGTGATTTTACACAACAACCAACTGCATGCCGTGATTGTTCCTGACTACAATCAACTTTCAAACAACGAAGTTAAAGACCCTGTCCAGTTTTTTAAAGACAAAGTGATTTCGGAATACAACCAGGGGGTGAGTCCTTACAAACGGATTTTACAGTTTACATTAATCAAAACTGAGATTCCACGTACCCGGTTGGGGAAAATCCAGCGTTTCAAATTGGCCGAGATTATTAGTGAACCAACCAAGACCAAAAAGAAAGCTGCCGATCCCGACACTGAGGAATACAAGACTATAAAAATTTTTATCGAGGGCCAGACCAACATGGAAATCAGTCCCGATGACCATCTGGAATTTGACATTGCGCTTGATTCATTGGGAAAACTGAGCTTGATAGATTTTATTGACAAAACCTTTGGGGTAAAAATTGAGGAAGATAAATTGTTGAAGTTCCCATCCATCCGCAAATTGGTTGATTTTATCAGCGATAACAAGCTGAAACATAAAGTTGAAAGCATCGACTGGTCTGCAATTTTAAAGGAAAAGGTTCACATGAAACTACCCAAGGCATGGTTTACCCAGTCCATGATCAACAGTTCGTCGAAGGTTTTTTTCAAAATTTATTTCCGGTTCAAGGGAGATGGCATGGAGCATATTCCTGAAGGACCGTGTATTATTGCCCCCAATCATCAAAGCTTTTTCGACGGGTTGTTTGTCTCCTCGTTAATCCGTAATAAAACCATGCGCGACACCTATTTTTATGCCAAAAAGAAACATGTAAATAACTGGTTTTTGCGTTTTATGGCCCACCGGAACAATGTGGTAGTGATGGACTTGAATAAAGATTTGAAAGAATCGATCCAGAAACTGGCCGAGATATTGAAGATGGGCCGCAAGGTGATCATCTTCCCCGAAGGGACCCGCTCCAAAGATGGAAGTTTGGGCGATTTTAAAAGGACCTTTGCCATTTTAAGCAAGGAACTGAGTGTTCCTGTGGTTCCTGTAGCTATCAGTGGAGCTTACCGGGCATTACCCTCCGGAAGGGTTTTTCCACGGATGTTTACTCCGGTGACTGTAAATTTTCTGCAACCTGTCAATCCTACGGAATACAATTATGATAGTTTGGCAGAAGCCGTAAAGGAGAGTATCCGTATTAAAATGTTTCATAACTAAAGAAGAAATAGCATCTGAAATAAATAGACCCTGCCATCTTAATTGGCAGGGTCTATTTTGTTTAATATTTTGAGAAAGTAACACAAGGTTTTAAACGTATTTGTAAACTTCCGGATTATGTTTTTCCATCCATTTATCCGGACTTGCAATGTTTGTCCAACCATATCTTTTGTAAAGCTCATGTGCATCACCAGTCAATAAAATCCACCTTCTTAGTCCTTGTAAATTTGGGTGGGCCATAATTTTATCCATTAACCATTTCGACAGGCCTTGCCCACGGAATCCGTCAAGAATAAAAACATCTCCTAAATAGGCAATGGTAGAAAAATCGGAAATGACTCTTGCATAGCCAACTTGCTGCTCATTTAAAAATATTCCAAAATTCAAGGAATTTTCAACAGCTATTTTTACCCGCTCCAAGGGAATATTTTTACTCCAGTAAGATTCGTTTGCCAAAAAGTGGTGGATAGCTGAAACATCCATTTTGGTCCGATCTGTGGTAAGCGTGAAGTTGTTCCTCTTTTCAGTTATTATTTCCATAAGTATCATGTTTAGAATTACTTAATAGTTTCTAGTGATCGATTGGTAGATTTATCATTCGTTACTAAATATGTAAGAATTTCTGGTCCGATGTATTTCCACAAACTGCATTGATTTTAGGACATTCTTAGGTGTTATCAGGTCAACAACGATGTATATATTTTTTGGATAGCATGGGAGAGTGGCTCCATATCAAATTGATGTACATGTTGGTAGCCAAGCTCTACAAGTTTTTTGGCGTAATCAGGTTGGGTAGTAACTTTTAAAATTCCCTCGGCAATGGATTCCGGACGATAAGGATCGATGTAAAGGGCACCAGGGCCGGCAGCCTCGGGCAACGATGACAGGTTGGAAGTTATTACAGGTGTTTTTCCCCATAGCGCTTCAATTAATGGAATCCCGAAACCTTCATATACCGAAGGGTAAATAAATACTTTAGCATGTTGGTATAATGCTGGTAAGTGTTGAAATGCTACAGTATGTCTGAAAAAAACCAAACGGTTTAGCTTTTTTGCTTCTACATAATCTTTAACTTTTTTCAGGTATTCCCTTCCACCACCTACCACTACTAATGGTAAAGTCTCTTGGTTCTTTAAAAGTTCCAAGGCTTTCACCAAACCTAGAAGGTTTTTACGTTCAATCACCGAGCCCACATATAAAATAAATTCCGGTGGCAGTTCATAGGTTTTTAGTACCTCAGTTATGGTTGCTTCATCTACCGGATGTTTAAAATTCTCGTGGCAACTCTGGTACACCACCTTCACCTTATCTTCCGGAACGTTGTAATAATTGATAATATCGTTACGGGTACTCTGGCTTACTGCAACAATAGCATCGGCATGGTCGCAGGCGTAGCGGAATTTGTAATCGTAAATTTTCCGGTCGATGGTTGAAAAGTCGTTGGGATAGGTTTTGTAAATCAAATCGTGGATGGTAACCACCGAACGGGTCCCGGTTTTGTGGATCCCCACCGGAAGCTCATGCGACAGTCCATGATAGATATCCAGATGTAGCTTTTTGATTCGCGTAGTAGAACCAAACGTACGCCAGAATCCTCCCGGCATTTTATTGGATGTAACCAGTTGGTAGGGAGCGTTCAGGAATTCACGGGTTTCGCTGTTGGTTTTAATTTTGGGAGTAAAAAGGTAATATTGCTGGTTGCGGTAAAATTGGTTCAGCCCATGAACCAGGTTGCGGCTGTAGTTCCCTAACCCGGTATAGTTGTTGAAAAGCCGTTTGGCATCGAACCCAATTTTTAACCCATCCATAGTTATTGATTAAATACGTAACTGACGATATTTGCACCCATCTGTAAAGCCTTGGTGCGGGCAGCTTCTGAATCGTTATGAACTTCGGGGTCTTCCCATCCATCACCTAGATCGCATTCGTAAGTATAAAAGCAGACCAGCCTTTTTTTATAGATTAACCCAAACCCCTGTGGCGGTTTGTTGTCGTGTTCATGTATTTTGGGCAGCCCATTGGTAAACGTATAATTCTGACGATAAATAGGATGGTCGTAAGGAATCAGGATAAAATCCAATTCCGGAAAGACCTTTTTCATCTCCCTGCGGATGTAAACATCCAGTCCATAATTATCGTCAATGTGCAAAAAACCGCCCGATTCAAGATATTGGCGCAAGTTGCTAACCTCAGTCGGGCTAAAAACCACGTTTCCATGCCCGGTCATGTGTACCATGGGAACATTGAATAGCTCCCGGCTGCCCACTTCAATAGTGGCTGGTTCAGGGTTTATATTGGTATTGAGGTTTTTATTGCAGAATTTTATCAGGTTGGGTAACGAGGTTGGGTTGGCATACCAGTCGCCGCCTCCATTGTATTTGAGCAACCCCAGCTTTACGGGTTGGCTGATTCCTGGGACGGAAAACAACATCCAACAAAACAAGAAGCCAAAAACAAAAGTTCTATTCATCTTTAATTACATTAACAGTATGGCAAGCTACAATGCCGGCAGTTTCGGTACGCAACCGGCTTTTCCCCAAATGAACTTCTTCATACCCGTATTGTTTGGCCAATTCCACCTCTTCGGGGCTAAAATCACCTTCCGGTCCAATCAGGATGGTGATTTTCTGATGACAAGCCAGTTTCGATTTCAACGGGGGTTTGGGGTTATCCATGCAATGGGCAATCATTTTGCCGCCTTCGCGCGGGCTGCTCACAAATTCTTTAAACGTTGCCATGTCATTCATTACAGGCATGTAAGCTTTAATGGACTGTTTCATGGCCGAAAGAATGATTTTTTCCATCCGCTCTTTATTGATGTTTTTCCGTTCGGAACGTTGGCAAAGCAACGGGGTAATCTCATCAATACCTATTTCTGTTATTTTTTCGAGAAGCCATTCGGTACGTTCATTGGTCTTGGTGGGGGCAAAAGCCAGATGAAGGCTATAATTTTTCCGGCCGTACTGTTCAATTTTTTCAATCACACGGATGGTACATTTTTTTGCATCGGGTTCATCAATAATTCCATAATACAAACCGCCCACTCCGTCAATCATGCATATTTCGTCGCCGGCATGCATCCGCAGCACTTTCACCGCGTGTTTCGATTCTTCAGCATCCAGCGTATAGGTTATTTTTTTAATGTCGGGTGTATAAAATACTTGCATAGTTTTATTTTTGAAGTGGGTAAAGATAAAAAAATATCTCCGTTACCCGCAAATCATTATTTTGGATGACTGGAACGCTTTTACTTTCTTTGTTCAAATTCATTCGATGACACAAAACTTACCCTTTTAATATGGAACCATGTACCGCATAGGTTTATTGTCCGATACACATGGATATATTGATGACCAGATGTTGGCTTTTTTTGCTCAGGTTGACGAAATATGGCATGTCGGCGATATTGGCTCCCTTGAGGTAACCGATACGCTGAAACGGTACAAACCTTTAGTGGCGGTTTACGGGAATATTGATGACGCCAAAGCCCGGTTGGAATTTCCTGAAACAGCAATCATTTCAAGGGAACAGGTGAAAATCATTCTGACCCACATTGGAGGATACCCCGGACATTATGCTACTGGGATAACTAACTTATTGAAAACCGAAAAACCGCAATTGTTTGTGGCAGGCCATTCACATATTTTGAAAGTTATTTATGATCAAAAATATCAATGTTTGCACCTGAATCCGGGTGCTGCCGGAAAATCAGGATTTCATCAGGTGCGGACTATGATGCGGTTTGTTATCGACCAATTGGATATAAAAGAAATGGAAATTTGGGAAACGAAACGCTAACTCATTTTGAGATGTATTTTTTAAAATTAGCCGCGTTTAACTGTATTTTTTTTCTTTAAATACTAATTTTAGATAGTGTTAAATTGTAATTTCTCCGATGAAAGCATACCATTTTTCAAAAGATATTAAAGAAGGGTTTCTTGGGTTCTTTAATGATATAATTTTGTTAAACGGATTTCTGTGTTTTGATTTTGAAGATAGCATTTCATTAAAAGAGAATAAGGAAAGGCTTAAAGAACAAAATAGTCATAGGGATTTTCTCATCAATGAAATTGAAAAACTTTCAAATATTACTCTCTATAATCATATTGGGTTTAGAATAAATTCAGTAAAATCAAAAATTTATAAAAATGATTTAAATGCTTTAAACGCATTAAAAGAAATTCATACGGTTTTTATTCCTAAAGTTGAACATAAAAATGATCTAATTCATGTACTCAATCATCTGAAACTAGAAGTATTTGAGGTTATTCCGATTATTGAAACGAAAGAGGGTTTTAAAAATATTGAACAAATTGTTTCAGTTACTGATTATCGATTTAAAAGTATTGCCTTTGGCCACTGTGATTATAATTTTAGTTTGGGACATTTCCCGTTTTATCATCAAAACACTAGTGAATATTGGGATTGGGTAAAATATTTGAATGATAATTGTATTGATAAAGATTTGGGTTTAATAAATTCCCCAGTTTTAGAATTAAATAATTACAACTTGTTTTATAATAATTTAATTCAATGCGCCGGTTTTTCTCAAATAATTGGACAGATTACATTATGTAAATCACAAACAAGAACATGTAATTCCTTTCAAAAGGAGTGTGACGAAATAAAAAACCTGGAAGAATTTAAAAGTGAAAAGCTGGATGCTAAATCGTTGATATATCAATATGAGAATAATATAATTTGTGGAAAAACTTTTGCAATTGACCAGAACCGAACAATACTAAGTCCTCAGGAATATAAAGCGGCAAAATTGAAAAACACATGAAAATATTAATTGTTGGCGGCTGTTTTACCTGCCAATCAAATATAAAATTTGAAAGGTTATACCACCAAACCCTAAAAGAACAACTTTTATCTTCAGGGATTAAGAATGTTGAAATACAAACCATAAGGTATGAACGTATTGCATTTACAAAAGAAAAAATCGATGCAGTTTTTCAGAATTCAAAATTTGACATGCTATTATTCCACTTGAGAGCCGAACCCTTAATGAGGATGGTTAAACTCTATTACAAATATATTGGTCATAATAACCGGTTAAAGCATTCATTAAATTTTCCGTTTATTAAAATCCTTAAATCTGAAAAGTTTGATATGATTGAATTTAGAAGAATATATCATATTGAAAATAGTAATGGCGAATCAAATATATATCACTATTTAAGAGAACTAAACTACTTACTTGGCAGCGCTATCGGAAATAAAAAGTATGCATTTAATTTCTATTCTAAATTTATTCTTAAAATAATGAAATATTGTGATGAAAATTCAATTGATTTTATTCTATGCGGCCCAGTTTCTCGTCCTTTTTCCAAATTTGAGAATAAGTTGTCTTATAGTATGAATTCTATATTTAAAAACTTATCTAAGGCAAATAATATCAATTATTTAGAATTGTTGGGTGAGAAAACAATAAACAACAGGCCCATGTTTTTCCCGGATGGTCAGCATGTAAGCCAAGATGGGCACGACGAAATAGCAATGATGCTAAGTGGAAAAATTAAATCAATTAATGGCTATCGATAAGAACTTAATTCAAATCCTCGTATTTCTTGATTTCAGCCTCTTCTTCCTCTTCGGTCATTTCCTCGGTTTTTTCGCCTTTCATCCGTTTTAAAAAGGTATCCACTTTTCGTTTGTCCGATAAAAAAAACACATACGAATCTTCGCCCTGTTCAATTTCTTTCTTGCGGTCGGAGCCTTTTACGGCAGCAATGATTTCGTTAAATGCAGTTTCGCTGCTGTAAACCTGCATCCAACCCCGTTTGTAGTTAAAGAAATACCAATGTTCGGCACTAAATTCTATGTATAGGGTAAAACTGTCGCCGCTCCGCTTTCGTTGAACCTCTAAGTATCCTTTTACTTTCCGGTTGATCTGGTTGCCTAAAATATTGGCAATACCAATGTCGCCAACCGATTGCCAGGAGGTTTCATTTTTGTTCCAAACCATATTCAATTCCGTAAAAACGAAGTTGGTTTTAAGTTCATCGGGAACATTTTTCACTGTACCAAAAATACTTTGTTCCTTTAGCATCTGGTCGGCATCTTTATATTTTAGAAGTTCTTTCACCCCCTTGGTATAAACCCGGCTTTTCAGGTTCACCGGTTTTAATCCGGTCATGGTAGCCAAGGTGTCGCCAATAAATTTGATGCAAGCCTCGGGAATAAAAAAGTCAAGGGTCATGATCAATTCCAGCTTCAGTTTGTCTTGATTCAAATCGTACGATGAATTTCCTTTAGTGATGATTTTCACCTGTCCTAATCGTTGGGTCATATCAATGGAGCCTTCTCCATAAAGGGTACAGAAATTCTTTTGCAGGCTCAGGAAATTTCCGGTGGTATCTTCATTGGCAATCCGTGTTTTGGAGCCAATTTTATACTTTTTATCTTTGGAATTATAGGTTAGGAACTCTCCAGCCGTTGAAACAGCCAAATTGCTATATCTTTTTCGGGGCGAAACAAACGAAGGAAATACATGAATGGAATCGGTGGCAAGCATAGCCCCCGATACTAAGAAATTGTCATTGATGTCCAGCAATGGGTCCGAAAGCGGGATAAAGATGTTTTTAGGATCAATCTCGGTATTGAATTTTATCCAGCTCTCAGCCAATTGGCTGCATTCATGATTGATTTGCGTGTTACCATCGAATTGCAGGTAAGGATTTGCCGCTATAAGTGAGACATCTCCCTGGAATTTGAACGCTGTAGAAAGGCTAAAATCTTCAATGCCTTTAACCTTGCCTTTCCCATAGGTTTGCCCGGTAGAATCTACGGCTATCAACTGGAAATTGATGGGCAGCAATCTCCCCAAATCATCCTGATAATTATATACTCCCTCACCGTGGTAGCGTTTCCGTGAACTGATGTTGATGGTTGATTTTGTAAACCGGTGGTATTTGGTGGTATTGTTGGCCAACACTTCAGCCTTTTTAAGGGTCCGCATCAATGCCATGGGTTCAATGGTTACTTCGCCATCGGTAGGGAAGATTGTAGCATCGGCTACTTCAATAAACTTCACATGGTGAGCCGATAAAATATTGGTAGCTAAGTCAAAATCGGTTTCCGGTGCAACCCAATTTAATGAATCTTGTCCTTTATGAACCGAGACAAATAGCGAACCTTTAGGTCTTAAGCCTGCTTCGTCGCGGGTAACAATGCGGCTACGGCCATATTCATATACCTGAACGGTATTGGGAGTGCTTAACTGCATGGTTTTTTTGTCCATTAACCAGACAAACCTTTCTACATAAGCCTGGTAAAGGTTTTCGGGTAAATCAACTTTCGATGAGCCACTGTTGGAACGGAACGTGGATTTCATTTCAATGAAATCGACCTTTGCGTTCAGATTGACCGTAGATAAAGCCAGCATGTCGGGGTTGAAGGATTTTAACTCAAAATCAGCCGTATCAGATTGGAAGCGTTCCGATTGGTAGGTGAAAAGTTTCGACCCCAATGTTCCATCGTTGTAACTGGTTCTTCCACTCCCGGTTAAACCTTTAGGTGTATATAACAAAGCTCCGTTGTGGTTGGCTTTGTTTTCGTACATCACAAAAGGTTTTTCAATCACCTTGCCATTTAGTTCGTCCAAATAGGGCATCCAATGCACATATACATTTTCAGCTTTAACGGTGGGGTATTGCACTTCTAAGTTTTGTTTTTTTATCTCGAAACTGGTGGTCTGGGTATTGGCTGAATCGGGGTAAAAGATAAAATCGTTGGAAACCACATCGGAAGTGAGGTAGGTGAAATGTCCATTTCCCCGCAACCCCCGGTTGCTCAAATGAATGTCGGCAAAATATTGTCCTTTGCCTTTAAAAATGGGCAACCCTTTTTGCGGTGTATCGTGATGAAAACCTAAGGAATTATCAGGCTGCAACTCCAACCGTTCTTTAATTACCGGAAAGATATCCGAAGAACGCAATTCTCCTTCGTAACCCATCCCTTCGGTCGAGAAGTTGTTCAAACTGTCGATGGCATAGGGATATACTGTGAAATAAAATTTGTCGCGGGTATATTTTCCATTTTGGATGTATGGGGCATCGTAAAAAACAAAAGAATTTTTCTTGCTTTCAAAGGTCGGGTATCTCGGAAAATTTTTAATCCCCGATTTATTGCTGGGGTCGTCAATTACCAAATCACCGGTCACCTCTTCAATCACGTTTTGCACATTGGCCAGAACCCTCCGGCCCCAATTGTCGATACCTGCTTTTACCTGTATTGATAGGGAATCTACCTGGTTGAGCGCAATTTTAAAACTATCGTATTTGAACTGAAAGTTATCGCCATAAAAGGTAAACAAACCAGCTTCGATGCGGCCGCCAAAGTCAAAATCACGGTTCTTTTTTAATATAATTTGCTGGTTTTTTGGATAAAAAATCACATTTTGACTATCGCTCACATTTACCTCAGGAACACCTTGAATGGCCAAATCCATGTTTTGGAGATTCAGAATGGCGTTTTGTAGCGGGGCTTCGGTCCTCGATTCAAACTGGATCAAATCGTAATCGCGTTTTCCCACAATGGCATCAAGGTATTTATATAGTTTGGGTTTTACGGTACATATTTCGGTATCGAAATCAAAATAGACGATGCCTTTAAAAGTCAACTCAATCAACAATCGCTTTACAATGGCCAGCGGGAGTTTTAAAAATTTTGAAAACTCTTCGGCGGTAAAGGTTTCAGTATTGTAAGTGCGCACATATTTTCTGAGGCTGATATAAGGATGAACGTTCTCCAGTCCTTGAATCTCATAATAGCGCGATGCACTGAAATAGTCGGCCGATTCGAATTTGGCAATGTTCAGCGAACTCCCACGTTGCATGGCAAAACCAATCTTGTCATCGTTCAGTTTCCATGTAAGTAGCTGGAAATCCATTTCAATTTTGTGGTAGGTATCGTAATATGGGCTCCGGGACATGTTTTCGGGGTCGTTGTCGCGGATCAGGTTCACTTCGTGGGTAGCATCAAAATAGCGGAATAACAGCCCCGGATGGAAAATGGAATCGCCCGCCACATTCATGCTGATGCGTGCATTTTTAGAGATAATGGAATTTGCCGAGAATGCGTAAAACAGTGAAGATGTCTTCATAAATAGCTGTTTTTCAAGAATCGTGTCGTTGTTCCGGACAATTTTCACATCACGGAAAATGGAAAGCGAGGCAAAATTATCCAATGACCCCGAGCCCAATAATTTGGCTCCTTGCATCGAAAAACCACCTTGGTAATCAATATCTTTAAAAATTCCTTCGATAACAAATTCCTTCTCCTCAGAATCAAACCTTGGGTAACTGGGCTTGGTATTTTCTGTTATTTCTACTACTTTATCGGTCAAAGTCCCAATCAAAGGATGTTCAAAATATACTTTGTGGTAAAACTTCACTTTATCAATGGAATAAAACGACTTGCTCATATTGAACCGATAGGGGCCTATCTCGGCCCAAGCTGTGTCGCGCGATATACCTGTTTTGTCCCAATATACGGTCGCGTAATTTCCTCTCCATTCATCGGTTAAAGGGTAAAATACCCCGGAAGTATTGTAAATAATGATACTGTCGTTTCTGAGTCTCCCGGTTATATCCAGTTTATCAAAGATGAATTTTATGGTATCGCCATCTAACTTGATTTGGTATTGGTTGTTGTTGGCATACCAGGTAATGGAAGGAGAATCGTACACGGCATTGTTTTCGAGCAATTGGATGGTACTATTCATAAAATCTTCCATCTGGCTCAATTTCGACTTGTGGTCCTTTGCCAGGAATAACAAAGCATCTTCCCATTCCTGGAAATTCAATGAATCGGCTTTTCCATTTTTAAAAAGGAGCAGGGTATAGATGTAATTAAAAAAATGGGGGTAATTGCGTGCATTCCGCTTCAATAAAAGATTTGACGTTTCAATAATTTTCTTTTGTTTCCCTGTTGAAAAACCGCCATTAAGCCAGGGTTCTTCAAACTGTTTGAGTAAATCCTTTCCTTTTTCGACATTGGTTTCGCTTCGGGCAAAAAGTTTCACCATTTCTTCAAGGTATTGTTCCGGTTCCGGTGAGAACTCTTTAAATTGCTGCGCCTTTGATGAAAATATACCAATGAGTAGAATCAAAAAAAGTAGCGGTTTTTTCATGTTGTGTTGTTTATGCGTTTCGGGTAAAGCACACGGCGGCCCAGTTGTCGTTTTCTGCATGCGATGTTAATGACAATCCTAGTTGGCTGGCCCGGGTAGATAAGATAGGGATGTCTTGGGTATAAAAACCGCTCAGAACAAGCTGGTTGCCTTTATTCATGCTGTTTACATAAATTTCCATATCGTTTAAAAGGATATTCCGGTTGATGTTGGCCAAAATCACATCAAAGTAGCGGCCCACCAGCGACGAAGCGTCACCTTTCAAGACTTCGAAGTTGTTAATTTGGTTTCGTTGGCAGTTTTCCAGGCTATTGGTATAAGCCCAATCATCCACATCAATGCCAACGACCTTTGTTGCACCCTTTTTCGATGCCAGAATCCCCAATACTCCGGTTCCACAACCCATATCCAGAACGGTTTTGCCATGCAATTCAATTTGTAATATCTGTTCAATCATTAATACCGTGGTGGGGTGGTGGCCTGTACCAAACGACATTTTGGGTTCAATGATCAGATCATAAGTAAAATCATTGTTCTTAGGATGGAATGGGGCCCTGATGCAGCATTGGGTTCCAATTTCAATGGGTTCAAAACTTTTCTCCCAGGTCTCGTTCCAGTTCTGTTCGGCAATTCGATTCATACTGTAGTTGAAATTTTCCAGAACCTCATGCAAAGGAATCAGAATATCTTTCATTTCTTGTTCATCGAATTGGCTGTAAGGAATGTAGGCATTAATACCTTTAGATGTATCAGAAAAACTATCGAACCCGATTTGCGAAAGCAGTGCAGCCACGATTTCGCGGTTATCCGGGGTAGCGGGTTCAAAGGTGAAGGTTACTTCAAGGTAGCTCATGTTGACGGATGTAGGTTTTTGTATAAAAATAAAAAAAAGGTACCTGATTTACAGATACCTTCTGAAATAGTTATCAAATAGTTATTAAAAAGCGTTGATAATGGCTAAAAAGTCATTGGCATTTAATGCGGCGCCACCAATCAAACCGCCATCTACATCGGCATTGGCAAACAGTTCTTTGGCATTCGAAGGTTTGCAGCTTCCACCATAAAGGATGCTGGTGTTTTTGGCAGCCTCGCCAAATTTGCTTACCAACAAGTCGCGGATAAATTTATGGATTTCCTGGGCTTGTTCAGGCGAAGCTGTTTTTCCGGTTCCGATGGCCCAAACAGGTTCATAAGCAATCACCACTTTTTCAAAATCATCTTTCGATAAATCGAAAAGAACCTTTTCTGTTTGTTCTTTAATCACATCAAAGTGATTGTTGGCTTCGCGTTCGGCCAAAACTTCGCCCACACAATAAATGGGGGTCAGATTAAATTCCAGGGCTTTTTTTACTTTGATTTTCAGCAACTCATTGGTTTCGCCATAATAGCTGCGGCGTTCGGAATGCCCAAGAATCACAAAGTCGGCTCCAGCCGACCAAAGCATTTCAGCCGAAATTTCACCTGTGTAAGCTCCGGAAGTTTCGGTGGCACAGTTTTGTCCGGCCACAAAAACACGATCATTGTCAACTACTTTGTTTACTTCCGAAATGTGGGTAAAGGGAGGAGAAACAACTACAATTACATCTTTATTGGCTTTTTCAATAACCAGTTTGTTGATTTCTAACGCAAGGTCAATGCCTTCCTGGTAAGTAGTGTTCATTTTCCAGTTACCGGCAACAATTTTCTTTCTCATACCATTTGTTTTTATTTTGTGCATAATGTTTTCTAATCGTTATTTTGAGGCAGTGGCTTCCATTTCATTCTGATTAGTAAATAGATAGCTATGAATAAACTGCCTGCCAAAATAAGCGTGTAAATATAATATTTATCAGCTTGTTTCTTGTATTTCAGGAGCGATTGGTGCATTAAATTTGGATGCAATTCTTCAATCTTGGGTAAATCGTTGGCATTCCATTTATCAACAATGGTTCCATCTTTAATAATCAGCACTCCGGGATTGGCCCGGATGATGGTTTTTAGGGTAATCTCATCGGTGGCATAAAACTCAAAACCGGGCCCACTCTGGTTCTTGAACTTTTCAATAGCCACATCGGTAGATGCAGTTAATGCATAAAAAGGCATTCCATTGGCTGTACAATAATCCGCCCATTGGTTTATTTGGTCTTGGTTTTTCAAATCGGCTTTTTCCAGATTGTAATAAACAGCAACCACATTGTAACCACTGCTGGAAAGCAACTGGTCGGTAAAGTCCTCACCATCCCGGTTGGTAATAGTAAAATCATGAATAGGAGGTTCGTACCCTTTTTTTACCAGAATGTGTCTGGAGTCCACAAAGGACCAGGTAGAATCCGGAAGGTTGTTCAAACCAAATTCCTGTTCTTTGCCATCTTTTGAATAGATAAAGATGCTTTTCCACTCATCGGCTGGGGCATTTTCCGGGAAAGCCATGCCATCGGGGATATAAGTCCCGATTTTATATGGACGAAAGTCGAGTAAAGGCAAATGTTTTACTGAATACCAACTGAGTAAAAGAATAAATGCCGAAGCAAAGGTCATCCCTGCCCACTGTTCATAGCCACTTAGCTGGTTTGCCAATCTTTTTCTGATGAAAAAAAGATAGACAATGGGAATATCAATGACGATGTTTTTCCAAAAGGTCTGCCAGTTGGTAAGTATCAGTGCATCGCCAAAGCAACCACAGTCGTGAACCGGGTTGGTTAAGGCAAGAATAAAGGTCAAGGGTGTGAAAACAGCCATAAGCAACAATGCTCCCAAAGTACCTAGTTTGGGTTTCAAGTTCAATAAAATGGCTACTCCAATCACAAATTCTGCGGTAGATAGCAAAATTCCCAAACCAAAAGCCAAGCCGGTGGCCCAGCTTATATGGAACGCATTGAAGTAATCGGTAAACTTGTAGGTGGAACCCAAAGGATCGACCCCTTTCACGAAACCGGAATAGATGAATACCAATCCAACTATCAGGCGGCTGATTAGAACCAAATTGCGCTGTAATTTATTCATAAATAGGCATTAAATAATTTGTTTCAGTGTTAATTGATTCAAAATTAATTGAAAAATCTCATGGGGAGCTAACATTTGCATTTGCGGGTTGTAACATTTAAGTAATTCAAAATCAGCATCCATTTGAACCAATTCTAAATATTCCTGCCGGACTTTTTCCTGAAAACTCAAATCAGCCTCATGAATATCTTGTTTGCCCTGCAAATATCCACGATCGTCTCCTGCGCGCTGATTGCCCAAACTGCGGGAAGTGAAATCGAAAGGAACATCTAAAAACAGGCTCAATCCGGGTTTCGGAATCTTAAAATATTCATATTCCAATTCTATGAGCCACTTCCGTAAAGCTGTTTTTTCGGGCTGGCTGTTTAATTTTGCGCCCTGAAAAGCTATGTTCGAGTGCACGTATCGATCAACCACTACCAGATAACCTTCATTCATCCATTGGGTTATCTGGTTTTTGGCATGCTCGCGGTCACCGGCATAAATTAAACCAACCAGGTAAGGGTTCACCTGATCAATATTTCCTAAATCGCCACGTAAAAACCTTGCCACCAACTCGCCAAATATTCCTTCTTCAGTTCTCGGAAAATGCAGGTATTGATAAGCAACTTCTTGCTGGGTAAGGTAATCTTTCAAAAGTTTTAATTGGGTTGATTTTCCGGAACCATCTAACCCTTCAATTACGATAAATGACATGTTCTTAATTTTGTGGTACAAAAATAAAATTTTCTTTCGGGAGGCATCGTAATAGTTGCAAAATACAAAACATTTAATCACATTAGATCGATAGATTTTTAGATACAAGACTCAAGATAAAACATATTTTATTGGAAATCATCACTTAATGTTTTTGTTAATACTTTTTACATAGAGCAAATCAATGACGACTAGATAAGATTTATTAAGTGTCAAGGAGAATTAACAGCAAAGAACCCAGAGAATATGCAAAGAGCCGCAGAGCAGTGAATGGTTAAATAGTTAAATGGTTTATTAATACATAGCTCATTAGCATATTATCTCGTGTCCCATATCTCTCAATCTCATATCTTGATACTGACTACTTGATACTAAAATATTCTTTCAGTTAACTAAACAATATTGATTCATCCCCAAACCATCCATAAAAATGTTGTTTGAGCCAGCTATGGGTCATTATTCTTACACGGAATCAAAACAACATTGTCTTTTATTTCTTTACTTTTGAAAAAAAATCTGTGCATGGATTCACCAAATTTTTTCAAAAAAAAAAGCTATATCAATTGTAGAGGAAAGTTGATTGATGTTTCGCAACCCAAAGTGATGGGAATCATTAATGTTACCCCAGACAGTTTTTATGCATCGAGTAGGGTTGCTAACCTAAGTGATGGTAAACAGCGTATTCTGGAGATGGTTCAGCAAGGTGCCGACATGATTGATGTTGGAGCCTATTCATCGCGCCCGGGAGCGGAGCATATTGATGAAAAGCAGGAACAGCAAAGGCTTGAACCTTTTTTGGATAAGTTGCGGTCGGAATTTCCTGATCTGGTAATCTCCTTGGATACCTTTCGGTCATCCATTGCAAAATGGGCCGTGGAAAAATATCAGGTTGACATGATAAACGATATTTCTGCAGGTGGTTTGGATGCTGCCATGTTTGAAACCATTGCTGGTTTAAAAGTGCCATACATTCTGATGCACATGGTCGGGACACCCCAAAATATGCAATCTCAAACCAGGTATGATAATCTTATATCAGCCATCATCAGTTACTTTGCCCAAAAGATGGAGCAGTTGAATCTTTTAGGTGTGGCCGATGTCATTCTGGATCCCGGTTTTGGCTTTTCAAAAAACCTTGATCAGAATTTTGAATTATTGGCAAGGCTCGATGAATTACGGATATTTGAACAACCCCTTTTGGTGGGATTATCGCGCAAATCAATGATTTATAAACATCTCCAATCAACGCCTGATGAGGCACTTAATGGTACCACAGTATTAAATACACTGGCTCTTGGCAAAGGAGCATCAATTTTGAGGGTTCACGATGTAAAACAAGCCAGAGAATGTGTTCAGCTATACCAGAAAACCCAAAGTTTTCAATAAATTGGATGATTCGCATTCTGAAAATTTCTAAAGAAAGTGTAGGTTTGTAAAAAACAATTTGATTCATGATGCCTTTGTTTATCTCTATCCGTTTTTTCGACATCGTTGACATTCTTTTGGTAGCATTTTTGTTTTACCAGCTTTATCGCCTGATAAAAGGGACAGTAGCCATAAATATTTTTTTAGGTATTATGGTGGTGATGCTTTTATGGTGGGTAGTCCGCTTATTAAATATGAGTTTGCTATCTACCATTTTGGGTTCGATTATCGGGGTGGGGGCCATTGCAATCATTATTGTTTTCCAACAGGAGGTGCGCCGGTTTTTATTGTTAATTGGCAACCATGAGTTTTTTAACCGGAAAAACATTTTCCAGAAATATTTTGCTAAAAGTTTTGTTACCACATCTGCGCAATCGTTAAAACAAATTACACGTGCCTGCCGCAACATGTCAAAATCAAACACGGGTGCATTAATTGTTATTTCGAATAAATCGGAATTGCTTACCTATATCCAAACCGGGGATGTTTTGAATGCCGATATTTCGCACCGTTTGCTCGAGGCCATTTTTTTTAAAAACAGCCCCATGCACGATGGAGCTGTAATCATCATCGGAAATAAGCTTAAGGCAGCACGTTGCGTGCTTCCTATTAACGACGACCTGGTTTTACCTGCCCATTTAGGTTTGAGGCACCGGGCCGCATTGAGCATGTCAATGGAAACCGATTCTATTGTAGTTACCGTATCTGAAGAAACCGGTAAAATCAGTTATGCCAAAGGTTCGCAACTATATACCGATGTTAGCCAGGAAACCCTGTTTGCCTTTTTGGTGCAAGAGTTTATGGTAACTATCAATAGTTAGTTGATTGTTGATTCCTGTTATAATATTTTTATTTATTATAAAACTATTGGAGTAAAAGAGAGACTTAGTCTCTGCTGGAGAGCAACCTAATATTGTTAAGATTCGCCACTCTCGGGCATTATGCACAAATGTAGCTTAATTCTTACCTATCAAACCCTTTGTTCCGGTTCCTCTGTGGAAACCGATCGCGATCCCTTCTGAAACGGACCTTGTTTTCTTCACGGGCCAATAGACGGATGATGTTCTTCTGATGAGTGAATATCAGTAGCACACTGATGAGGATTGAAAAAATAATAAGGGAGGGAATGGTTTCTTTAAATACAAAAATAATGAGAAAAGGAAAAATCACCCCCGAGGTCATCGAACTTAGCGACACATATTTTGACAGGAACAACATAAACGCAAAAATACCCAAACAAACCAATGCCGAAGCAGGATGTATGGCCAGCACGATACCAAGTAACGTGGCTACACCTTTTCCACCTTTAAAGCCAACATAGATGGGGAATATATGGCCTAAAACCGCCAGTCCGCCAAGAAACAACTGAAAATTAACAAAGGGTGCGGTATCGGGTTGAAGGGTATGAACCATACGGACCAGATTTACAGCCATCCATCCTTTTAAAATATCTACTACAAAAACTACTACACCGGGGACAGTGCCTAAAACCCTGAAAGTGTTTGTTGTACCTGCATTTCCGCTTCCGTGTTCGCGAATATCAATGTTATAAAACCAACGACCTATCCAAACTGAAGATGGTACGGAACCCAGTAAATAGGCAACAATGCAAAGGATGATGCTTAATAAAACTGTATTCATATCATTCGTTTTAAGTTCTGCACAAATGTAACAATTTTGTATAAATCGCAATATTACTATGATAAATAGGCACGCTTAACAAAAACCCCGCCATAAAAATGGCGGGGTTGCAACTGTTTCTTTTTGAGTAATATAATCTTACAATTGTGGGCCGGAAGAAATTAAAGATTTTCCTTCTTCGGTATCACAATATTGTTCAAAGTTTTTAATATACCTGGCAGCCAAATCTCTTGCTTTTTTCTCCCATTCACCTTGATTGGCGTAGGTTTGACGTGGATCAAGAATGCCCTCCGATACATTTTTTAGTGCTTTGGGAGCAGTCAGGTTTAAGATCGGGATTTTTACAGTTTCTGCTTTTTCAATGGAACCATCGATAATGGCATCAATAATGGCACGGGTATCTTTAATTGAAATACGCTTGCCGGTTCCATTCCAACCTGTGTTTACCAGGTAAGCTTTGGCATTATGCTTATCCATTTTTTTTCCCAGGGTAGCAGCATAAATGGTTGGATGCAATGTTAAGAAGGCTTCGCCAAAGGCAGGAGAGAATGATGGCACGGGTTCTGTAATCCCACGTTCTGTTCCGGCCAGTTTCGAGGTATATCCGCAAAGAAAGTGGTATTGGGCCTGGTTTCGGTCTAAGATCGATACCGGAGGCAATACACCAAACGCATCGGCACTTAAATAGATGATTTTACTGGCATGTCCGGCTTTTGAAGGCAGCACAATTTTGTTGATGTGGTTGATAGGATAGGAAACCCTTGTATTTTCAGTTTTTGAAGCTTCTTTTGAGAAATCGGGAGCCCCATCTGCTTTTACCATAACGTTTTCTAACAGCGCATCACGTTTGATGGCACGCCAGATATCTGGTTCGTTTTCTTTGCTTAGGTCAATCACTTTTGCATAGCAACCACCTTCGAAGTTGAATACCCCATGATCGTCCCATCCATGCTCGTCATCACCAATCAGGTATCGTTTTGGGTCGGCCGAGAGGGTGGTTTTCCCGGTCCCCGACAAGCCGAAGAATATGGCTACATCACCATCTTCACCCACATTGGCTGAGCAATGCATTGAAGCAATTCCGCGTAAGGGCAGGTAAAAATTCATTAAAGAGAAGATACCTTTCTTCATTTCGCCACCATACCAGGTACCTCCAATGACAGCCATTTTCTGGCCTAAATTGAAAAGTACAAATACTTCGGAATTTAAGCCGTGTTCTTTCCATTTTGGGTTTGTAGCTTTTGAGCCATTCATGACCACAAAATCAGGTTCTCCAAAGTTTGCCAATTCATAGTGCGAAGGGCGGATAAACATGTTGGTTACAAAGTGGGCCTGCCAGGCAACTTCCATAATAAAGCGTACCTTCATGCGGGTATCTACGTTGGTTCCACAGAATACATCTACTACATAAAGTTTTTTAGCTGAACCTAATTGATCAGTCACCAAAGTTTTACAATCGTTCCATACATTAGTGTTGATAGGGCGGTTGATGGTACCATCCCACCACATATTTTTTTCGGTAATTTCGTCCTTCACAAAGTATTTGTCTTTTGGCGAGCGTCCCGTAAAAATACCGGTATCCACTGAAACTGCACCTGTGCAGGTTTCAACTCCTTTTTCAAATCCTTGGTTAGCCGGATCCATCTCATCAACAAACAATTGCTGATAAGTTGGATTATAAACAATGGTTTTTACATCTTTAATGCCGTACTTTTTTAAATCAATTGTCTCCATAAATGTGTATTTAAATTTTATAAGTGATTATCTAAATTATTTTGTAACAAGGTGCCAAATTTAGCAGAAAAAAAATACCCGGATGGTAATTTCACGAGTCTAAAAATATGAATTTTATCATAATTTTGGTGTTTTAATTTCAAATTGAAAGATAAAATAACAATTTATTAATAATATTTCTAAAACATGTTGATTAGCAGTTGAATACATTCGAATAAATTAAACCATTCTTTACAAGGAATGTTCAACAATTTGTTTCCAATAACAAATAAAAATCAATAAAAAAGGCTAATCTATTGTAAGTTAGATTAGCCTTTATGAAAATAAAATGTTAAATAGTTTACGATCTTGGGTGAAACCTTAAGATGGTATCTTTCAGGTATTCTTTATCTAGATGTGTATAAACCTCGGTGGTGGTAATTGATTCGTGACCAAGCATGTCTTGAATGGCTCTGAGATCGGCACCGCCCTCCATTAAGTGGGTGGCAAACGAATGCCTGAAGGTATGCGGACTGATATTCTTAGCCAGACCAATCTTTTCAGCCAAATCTTTAATAATGGTAAAAATCATTACCCGGGTCATCTTTTTGCCCCTGCGGTTCAGGAAAAGGATATTCTCGTCCTTTTTATCAATTTTTAAATTTGCCCGATAGTGGCGTATCTGAATCTGAATGGCTTCCTTGGCTTTTTTGCCAAATGGAATCAGCCGCTCTTTGTTTCCTTTACCTTGAACTTTGATAAAACCTTCCTCGTAGTGAACATCGGTTAAACGCAGGTTGACCAGTTCCGACACCCGCAACCCGCATCCATATAAAACTTCAAGAATGGCATGGTTACGGTAGCCGGTTTCCGACCCCAGTTCAACGGCTTTAATCAATGAATCAACTTCGTCGGGGGATAAAACAACCGGCAATTTCCTGCCAATTTTTGGAGTTTCTATCAATGCCGATGGGTCTCTTTCAATCACATCCTGAATCAACAGATATTTGAAGAAGGATTTGATTCCGGATAAAGCTCGTGCTTGTGAACTGGCACTCATTCCCAACTCATTGATAAAATCAATGAATTCCCGTATTTTTGCCTGGGTTACATCTGTAGGGTTCGCGGAAAAACCTTGTCCCTCTAAATATTCGGTGAATTTGCCTATATCCTTTAGGTAGGCTTCGACGGTATTACCCGACAAGGACTTCTCAAGTTGTAAATAACTTTTATAACCTTCGTAATAATCTGCCCAAATCATTGTATGTAGTTTTAGTTTGTGAATTAAACATGAAACTGAACATATTGTTCAATTACTCTTTAAAATTTTACAATAAAAGTAAATATTTTAACAATAATTTCAACTTTTTAAGGTGATTACTTACCATAAAGTTTCAATCGTTTGTTTTGTAAGCATCTATAATAATACTTGCCAGATAGGAAGCGGTTGGTCTGGCGAGCAAATCAATTCTTTAACGGAACGTTCTGATTCATGAAACGGCGGAATAATGAATTTTCATTTTCAAGACAGCTTTTATTTCATACCGATGATAAATAATTATTAGATTTGTGCATCATACTTATAATATAGACAATGACTGATAAAAAAATTACAATTGCATTGGTAGCCCACGACAGAAAGAAACAACTCATGTTGGAATGGGCCAAAGAAAAAATTGAAGTCTTGAAAAAAATGAATCTCATTGGAACCTCACATACAGCCCAGTTGCTCAAAAGTGTGCTTGATTTGGATGTTGCTTCGTTTGGTCATGGTCCGTCGGGAGGTGACATTTATCTGGCAGCTAAAATCCTGGATAGTCAGGTCGATAGGGTTGTGTTCTTTATTGATACAGAAACACCTCAGGGACATGAACATGATATTCAAACACTTATCCGCACGGCAGTTATTAATAACATTCCCATTGCATTAAACAGGGCTACAGCAAATCATATTATTAGCGAACATATTTAATAGGATATTACAATCGATGTATGGACCTGTCTATTGGCAGGTTTTTTTATGGTTCACTTTGATTCCGCAAGTAAAATATTAAACAATAAGAAAATGAGCTATTTAGTCGCGGCGCGACTTCATTAAATCAGGTATTACGAAATTTATTTAAAATACTCATTTTCATTAAAGTCGCACTGCGACTTGCGGGTTTAAGGGTTCACTTAAAAGCTGAATTTTTAATAAAGTTGTACAGCAACTCACGGATTTAAGTAAATATTGAAAAACTAAAAATAGTGATGGTCAGAAATGGAATGATTGGAATCGTAATTTTCATCTTTACTTCTATAATGTTGGTAAATCAAGCGTTTGGGCAAGATACAGTGACCCGAAAACTGATTCCAAAATTGGAATACGCTGCTTATACGGGTCGTTTGATTGCTCACCATGCCGATATGAAGCATTTGAGCCAGCAGCCTTATGTTGGAAATGAATTACGGTTGGGTTTTCAAACCACTGGTAGCCAATATTGGCAACAACTCCTGAAATACCCCACTTTTGGGGTGGGTTTGTATTCTGGCTATTTCAATAATAAAATTATTGGCAATCCCATGGCGTTGTTTGGTTTTATGGAAATGCCCTTTAAACGTTTCGGCCATGCCGCTTTGAGTACCAGTTGGAGCGCGGGGTGTACATTTAATATCAACGAATATGATTCCATTACCAACCCACTGAATAATGCGATTGGAACCGATTTGAATGTGTACATCGATTTCAGCTTGCTTTATAAACAACAGTTTAAGAATAACTGGGAATGGGGTGGAGGTATTAAGTTTCAGCATTTTAGCAATGGCGCCGTCAAATACCCCAATTATGGGTTAAACATGGTAACGCTCCAAGCCACACTGAGTTTTATGATGGGAAAACCATTTGCTGGCTTTCAAACGGGTTCTCCGGAACCTATTGTTAAAAAATATGAAATATATGTGTTTGAAGGTGTTGGGTGGTGTGGTAAAAACATGGCCGAACCCAATGTTAAATATTTCAACAATTCACTTTCACTAGGCTACAATTACCGCATCAACCAAAAACGGATGATTGGATTTGGAGCCGATGTTTTTTATAATGAGGAAAATAGTGAAAACTTTGTAGGTCGGGAGATGAGCACTCAGGACTATGTAAGCTATGCCGGTTTTTTATCTACTGATTTGCTGGCAAATAAATTCCGGATGAGTGTTCAATTGGGATTTTATTTATATAAACCTGTCGATTATTGGTTGCCATTTTATGAAAGGGTTGCTCTTAGGTACTATTTTGTTCCTTGGGCTTTTGCCAATGTCTCGCTTAAAGCGCACGCCGCCAAAGCCCAATACGTGGAATATGGCATTGGCTGGGTATTTTAAACAAATCGAATTTGAAAAGAAAACCCAGGAAAGGGAGGTCCTGGGCTAATAACAACAAAGAGTTTTGGAACTCTGTTTAGGAGGGTTTTATTAATGAAAAAGGAGATGTCTTTCAATCATTAAAAAGGTTTTAAGGGTTTGCATATCTTTAAGACCCTCATCAGGACAATTACCCTATAAATAAAAACAACTTTTTTCATGGAAAAAGAACAAATCATTGGACGGACTATTTCTTTTGTTAAAGAACAATTGGCAGGAGCGGAGGGAGGTCACGATTGGTGGCATGTACATCGGGTCTATCAACTTTCGAAGGAAATAGCTGCCGTGGAAGGAGGTAATTTATTTGTCATTGAATTGGGTGCATTATTGCACGACGTGGCCGACTCAAAATTTCATCAGGGGGATGAAACCAAAGGGCCCGCCATGGCCAGGGATTTTTTATCTTCTTTATCTATCGGAAACAGTATCATTTCTCAGGTGATTTTTATTATTGAAAATATTTCCTACAAGGGAGGATATTCTTCATTGTTACAAAAACCTTTGGAATTGCAGATTGTGCAGGATGCAGATCGGCTGGATGCAACAGGTGCCATTGGCATAGCCAGGACCTTTAATTATGGAGGCTATAAAAACCGTGAAATGTATAACCCTTCTATTCCTCCGGATTTGAATCTGACCAGAGAGGCCTATAAAAACTCAAAAGCCCCAACCATCGATCATTTTTACGAAAAGCTTCTGAAGTTGAAAGATTTGATGAATACCCAGGAAGGTAAACGTAGGGCGCAGCAACGGCATGAATTCATGGAATTGTATTTGGAGCAGTTTTATAAGGAATGGAATTCTGAGATATAGATAAATGATTTTTAGTATTAAGTATCAAGATGTGAGAACAATTAGCCTATTAGTAAATGAGTAAATTATCAGATGAGCATAAAACCAACCCTTTAACCATTTTTATTATAACCTATATTTATGGCAACATTCAAAGGAATTATATTTGATTTTAATGGGACATTATTCCTCGATTCACCCTTACACGAAAAGGCTTGGATAGAAATGGCTGTTGAATTGAGAGATAAAAAGCTGACTGTGGAAGAGTTCCGCATTCATGGACATGGGCGGACCAACAAAACCATCATTCAGTATTTATTGGGGTATTTGCCCGAAATGGACGAACTGGAGCGGATTACCGAACAGAAAGAAAAATATTACCGGGAATTGTGTTTGCAAAATTCTCAAGATTTTAAACTGGCATCGGGGGCTGAATGGGTTTTAAATAAAGCAAAAGAACTTGCTTTGCCCATTACAATTGCCACGGGTTCTTATGCCCGGAATGTGGAGTTCTATTTTCAGTATTTGAATTTGGGTAAGTGGTTCCGGCGCGAATGGGTTGTGCTCGATGATGGCACTTACCCAGGCAAACCTGCGCCTGATATTTTTATGTTAGCTGCCCAAAAGTTACATCTTGCCATACATGATTGCCTGGTATTTGAAGATAGCTATTCGGGAATTGAATCGGCTTGGAAAGCCGGGGTAGGACATATTGTGGCCGTTGAACCGAGGTTAAACCACGATCTCATTAAGGTGCCAAAACATTTGATTACCTACCAAAACGGATTTGAAGGTTTCGACTTAAATACCTATTTTAGTTAATTGAAATTGTTGATAATTAAACTATTTGAGTTAATCCGCGGAACTTTTGGCATATTGGATAAATTTGTGGCTAAAAAAATATTCAGATGAAGGTATTATTTATAGGCGGAACCGGAAACATCAGCACTGCAGTAAGCGAATTGGCTTTAACATTGGGAATCGAGCTATTTCATTTAAACCGTGGTATTACGGTTGAGAAAAGTTTATCAGCAGTAAAGACGTTGAAGGCGGACATTTCCAACGAATTGGAGATACAAAAAGTTTTAAAGAATCATGTTTGGGATACAGTGGTTGACTGGATTGCCTTTAAACCTCAGGATATTGAACGCGATTTCCGTTTGTTTCATGGGAAAACCCGTCAATTCATCTTCATCAGCTCGGCATCGGCCTATCAGAAACCTTTACTGCATCCGGTGGTAACGGAATCAACGCCATTACGGAATCCTTACTGGAACTATTCGCGCGATAAAATTGCCTGTGAAGATTTGTTGAATCATTATTATCGCGAAAGCGGTTTCCCGATAACCATTGTAAGGCCTTCGCATACTTACAGGAACTATGTGCCTTCCTGTTTTGGTTTCGATCATGGATATACTTTGATAGACAGCATGCTCAAAAACCAGCCCATCATTGTTCCCGGAACCGGTCTCAGCCGTTGGACTTTAACGCAAGCCTCCGATTTTGCCAAAGGATTTATTGGTTTGCTGGGGCACTCCGAAAGCATCGGCCATGCCTTCCACATCACCACCGACGAGCGATTGACATGGAACCAGATTTACCAGGAAATTGGTGCAGCTTTGAACCGCGAACTCCGGCTGGTTCACATTCCTGAGGATGTACTCTACCTGTTGACATTGGAGCGCACAGGTTCAAAGGAGGTGGCTGAGGCGCTGCGTGGCAACCTTTTGGGCGATAAACTGACCAACGTGTATTTCGATAATACTAAAATCAAAACATTTGTCCCCGGGTTTAAAGCCGAAATCACTTTCCGCGAAGGAATCCGTAGAGCGTTAAAATGGTTCGGTGATGACCCTGCACGTAAAATAGTCAGCCAGGCCCACCAATCTGAAATGGATTGGATGATTGCCCGGTGGCAACAGATGATGAAAGCCTGATGGAAGTTCCTGATTCTCTTTTCTGAATTCTAAATTTGCTAAAGAAGTATCAAGTATCAAGATGTGAGATAAGAGACAAGAGACAAGAGACAAGAACAATTAGTTAATTAACAGATTATTTTAATGTCAATAATTGCGGAACTACTTGAATTCCCCTGGCTGGTGTTTCATTTCCATAATAGACCTTTTCCAGATACAATCCACCGGAGGGTGCTGTAAGCCGGGCAGGAGTATTTGAATATCCTTTGAAAAGCTGTTCCACCTCATCAAGGCTCATTTTTCCTCGGCCAACCTCCACGAGGATACCCGTCATCCGGCGGACCATCTTCCATAAAAAATGGGAACCCGTAATGTGAATAGCAATCAGGCTGTCAGTTTTGTGAATGTCCACCCAGTTTACCTCTACTTTGGTCGAGGTTGTTTCGGCATCCTTATCGGTAAACGACTGAAAATCTTTGAATCCGGTAAGAATTTGGGCGGCAGTTTCCATTTTCTTTAAGTCCAGCTTATCCTTAATCCACCACACATTGTTTTTGCCAAAGGCAGTACGCCGCAACGAAATCAAATACACATAACTACGGGAAGCGGCATCGTGGCGGGCATGGAACTTACCATCGGCAACACCCACGTGCAGTACATTAATATCAAAAGGTAAGTTATCGTTAATTCCCATCCGTATTTGTGCCGGATTGAGCGATGTCTTCACCTCCAGGTGTGCCACCTGTCCAAACGCATGAACCCCGCCATCGGTGCGCCCTGCTCCATAAAATTCAAAAGGTTGGTTGTTAAATACCTTTTTACAGGCATCAAAAAAACTTCCCTGAATTGTTCTTTCACCTTTTTGAACCTGCCAACCGTTGTAGCGGGTGCCATCGTATTCAATGGTTAATTTATATCGCGACATGTTTTGAGTTTTTGCAAAGGTAGCAAACAAGCTACAAGATGCTAGAAATTAGATAAAAGATGAAAGTCATAATATATGAGATTTTGCAATTTGAGTTAACCCCAACAAATAATGAGTCATAAGGCTAAAATATACCCACTTATTGGGATTGTGGGCCGTCGTTTAAGGTTATTCTTTTGCATCGTAATTTAAAATCAATTTTATGATACAAAGAAGAATACTTTTAGGAATATTTCTATTTATTGAAACAGTATCGGTAATAGCACAAACCGGGAACATAAGCGGAAAAGTGACTACATCCGATGGAAATGCTGCCGAATATGTAAACATTATTTTGGTTGGAGCCAACAAAGGGACCATTGTAAATGCCCAGGGTACTTATGAAATTAAAGAGGTAAGGGCTGGTACTTTTACTCTCAGGGTGAGTTTTGTAGGATTGGTTCCACAAAACAAACAAATTCAGGTAGAAGCAGATAAAACCACTACTGTGGATTTTGTGTTAAACGAAAACAGCGAGGAACTAAAAGAAGTTGTAATAATTGCCAATCCAAGCAAGTATGTCACCGATTACCCTTCCATTACATTGCGTTTAAAAACCCCGTTGCTCGAAGTTCCTCAAAACATTCAGGTGGTAACCAAGCAAATCATTCAGGATCAGCAGATTTTTGATATGCTTGAAGGAGTTACCCGTAATGTCAGTGGAGCTACCCGAGTAGAACATTGGGATAATTATGCCCAGATAAACATGCGTGGTTCACAGATTGCCGGGTTCCGGAATGGAATGAATGTACAATCAACCTGGGGCCCCTTAACCGAAGATATGAGTATGGTTGAACGTATTGAGTTTGTGAAAGGTCCTGCCGGGTTTATGCTAGCCAATGGCGAACCCAGCGGCTTTTACAATGTAGTAACCAAAAAACCAACCGGGGTTACCAAAGGTGAAGCCACTATGACGATTGGTAGCTTCGACACTTACCGTACCACCCTCGATTTTGATGGCAAACTGAACAAAGAAGGAACACTTTTGTATCGGTTGAATGTGATGGGGCAAATGAAAGGTTCACACCGTGATTATGAATACAACAACCGTTTCTCTTTTGCTCCGGTGTTAAAATTCCAGTTTACTCCCCAAACCTCGTTAACTGCTGAATACACCTATCAGTTCAATCAAATGTCGGTTATAGGTTCCAATTACGCCTTTTCAGCACGCAAGATGGGTGAATTACCCGTGAATTTCACAACTGCTGAACCCAACATGTTGCCAACAAATATTCACGATAATACTTTCTTTATTACTCTGGCGCACACCATCAATAGCAACTGGAGATTTACCGGGCAGATGGCATACATGCATTACAACCAATTGGGACAATCCATCTGGCCTACAGGATTTTCCGCAAATGGCGATACCTTGTACCGTGCTGCATCCAATTGGGATGTGCTGGGAATTATAAAAGTGGGACAGTTCTTTGTAAATGGAGATGTCAACACCGGAATCATCGGCCACCGTATTTTGGTTGGTATTGATATGGGCGATAAGGATTTTTACCACGACTGGTCGCAGGGTGGCTCAATTAGCGGACTAAGTGGTTTTAACATTTACAATCCGGTTTATGGTCAGGTGCCTGGTTCAAGCTACCCGGTGTACGACCGCACATTGGATATCCGCGAACGGGGCGTTTATTATTCCAATAAATACGCGGCTCTTTACGTTCAGGACGAAATCTGCTTTTTCGACAATAAACTCCGCTTTACCCTTGCCGGGCGTTACACTTCAGCCCACGATGCCGACCCCTATTCTGGAAACGGAATAGCAAATAAATTAACTCCTCGTTTGGGTTTAAGCTATTCCATCAATAAAAATACAAGTACCTATGCTGTATTCGATGAGGCATTTATACCGCAGGCCGGCTCCGATTTCAATGGCAATAGCTTCGACCCCATTTCCGGAAACAATATGGAACTGGGTTTGAAAAAAGAATGGCTTGATGGCCTTTGGACTGCCTCAATGGCTGCTTACCAAATTACCAAAAACAATATATTAACCGCCGATTCTGAACATCAGTATTTTTCAATCCAATTGGGACAAACCCAGACCCGCGGAATAGAATTTGATATCCGTGGGCAAATATTTCAGGGACTCGATGTAACCTTGAACTATGCCTACACCGAAGGAAAAATTACTAAAGATACCGACCCTGAACAGGTTGGTGCTCAAATACCTGGAACCTCAAAAAATGTGACCAATATTTGGTTAAATTACAGGGTTTCGAAAGGGATAGCCAATGGTTTGGGTATATCGTGCGGAATGCAATATGCAGGGGGACGTTCCAATTGGTATGGCGCTTACGATAATTCATCACAGATGATGCCCGATTACTCCCGGTTCGATGGTGCCATTTCTTATCAGATAAACAAATTCGGTATTGCCATGAATATAAACAACCTGTTCAATACCTACCTGTATTCAGGCGCTTACTATTCGTGGAGTAGTTTGTATTACTGGCAGGCCGAAGCCAAGCGAAACTACCGTTTAACCATCAACTATAAATTTTAACACATGCGCTTTAATACAACAATCAGAAAACTACACCTTTGGCTCGGAATTTCTTCTGGGCTTTTGGTGTTTGTTATAGCTATTACAGGCTGCTTATACGCTTTTCAGGAAGAGATACTGAATGCTACCCAGCCGTTCCGTTTTGTAGAATCACAGAATAAACCTTACCTCCCTCCGTCAAAGTTACAGGCAATTGCGCAACACGAGTTACCCGATAAACTGTTGCACTCCATCAAATTCAATGTGGAGGGGAAAGCAGCCGAAGCCATCTTTTACCATTACGAACCCACCTATTATTATACAATATATTTAAACCCGTACAATGGAGATGTATTAAAAGTAAACGACAACGAAGCAGGATTCTTCCGTTTTGTGTTAAATGGTCATTTTTTCTTGTGGCTGCCACCTCAAATAGGGCAACCATTGGTAGCCTCTGTAACGTTGGTTTTTGTGGTTTTGCTAATTACCGGTCTAATCCTATGGTTTCCGAGGGAGTTGTTTGTTTTAAAACAGAGTGTTTTATTTGTTTGGCGAAAAAATACCCATTGGCGCCGTAAAAACTTCGATTTGCACAATGTATTGGGATATTATGCCGGATTTTTTGCTTTAATAATTGCATTAACTGGACTGATTTGGGGATTTCAGTGGTTTGCCAATGGGGTTTACAAATCAGCCGGAGGCGAAAAATCACTTACCTATTACGATCCTGGCTCCCGGAGAATAAGTTCCGGCACCAAATCTTTGGAATCTTCTCCCATCGATAGTATTTGGATAAGGATACAGCACGAATATCCAGGTGCTAAAAGCATTGAGGTTCATCCGCCAGAAAGCGATTCATCATCCATTGCTGCCAATGCCAACATAGAATCAGACACTTACTGGAAGATAGATTACCGTTATTTCAACCAATACACTCTGGAAGAGATTTCCGTAAATCATATCTATGGTCGTTTTCAGGAGGCAAATGTAGCCGACAAAATGATGCGCATGAATTACGACATTCACGTGGGTGCTATTGGCGGTTTGGCAGGTAAGGTTTTTGTGTTTTTAATTGGTTTGGTAGTTGCAAGCCTCCCAATTACTGGGTTTATTATCTGGTGGGGGAAAAGAAAGAAAAACAAACCGGGAAATAAGTAAGGTATTACTTTGCCTTATTCTTAAGGAATAGATATCCCCAACGTCCATAGTAATTTTATTTACACAAATCCATAATCATGGAAGCACTTCCCCATGGGGAAGCTGCAAACCTGATGGATGGAGGGGTATTTCCTAACTTTCAGATCCATTCACATGCCCAAATGGTACAGATCTACCTCAAAAGAACCTCATTACTCCAAACCTATGGCTTTCATCTTTAACAAAAAAGCCTTACATTTGAGTTAGTATCAACATTAAGCATAGAATCATGAAAGCATTAGTAACCCTGACTGCACTGACAATATTTCTTTTATGGGGCTGTAAACCTGTCTCCAACGGCAACCATGAATTCGATTCGGCGAGTAAGGTAAAAACAGGGACTCCTGTCTCGGTAATGCTCACCAGCTATAGCACCACTTTGTTAGCCAATGGAACGGCATTTACCCGCATGCGCATTGCTGTTACCGACAGTTTAAACCGCGAAATCACCTCAGCCAGTGATTCTGTTTGCGTCTACGTCACCGGCGATGGAAAAGTGACCACCACTGGGGCTAAAGAAATGGCCTATCATAAAGATACTTCCGGTGCTACTTATTCCACGTTTCAACTGGCCGATGGTGTGTGCCATCTATTGTTTGTGGCCGGTACTACTCCCGACAAGGTTAAGGTCGAAGCCCACGTGGGTAAGCTGTGGCCCGGGGCGCATGAAATCCATACCCTGCCTGCAGATTTTGTTTTTATGAAACCTGTACCGATCCAGATACCCCAGACTTCAAAAAAAATCGATCGGATGATGGGCGCCGATATATCATTTTTACCCGAGATTGAAGCTAGGGGAGGTTCTTTTTCAGAAAACGACACCTTGGTGGATGCCTTGGCATTGCTTAAAAAGCATGGATTCAATTACATCCGCCTGCGGATATTCGTGAACCCCGGACATGAAAAAGGATATGCTCCGGAAAAGGGGTTCTGCGATTTGAATCACACCTTACGAATGGCCAAACGCGTTCAGGAAGCAGGCATGAAGTTCCTGCTCGATTTTCATTACAGTGACTACTGGGCCGACCCGCAGCAACAATACAAACCTGCTATTTGGGCAGAGTTGGATTTTGAACAGTTAAAAGATTCGCTTCATGTCTATACCTATGGGGTTCTTAAGGAATTCGAATTGCAGGGAACTCCTCCCGACATGGTTCAGATTGGGAATGAAATTAACCACGGAATCCTCTGGCCCGAGGGACATATTAGCCAGCCTGAACAGCTGGCCGGTCTTTTAAAAGAAGGGGTACAGGCTGTACGCGAATTCAACCCGAAAGTCCCTGTTATGATGCATCTGGCTTTAGGTGGACAGCACGAAGAGGCCGTCTTTTGGCTCGACAACATGATGGCCCGAGGTTTGGATTTCGATGTGATTGGTATTTCCTACTATCCCCGATGGCACGGTACTTTGTATGATTTAAAAAGTAATCTGATAGAATTGGCCCTTCAGTACAAAAAGCCGCTGAATGTGGTAGAGTATTCCGATTTTAAGAGCGAAGTTCACGACATTGCATTCAACCTGCCCAATGATTTAGGGAAAGGTGCCTGCATTTGGGAGCCCCTCAACCACCGGAGCGGATTGTTCCAAAGAGGGGGGAAGGCTACCGGATTGTTTGGAGTTTACGATGAAATTAAAACCAAATATCTCAGTGAATAAACAATGGGACTGCTCCGAAAGACAGAGAAACTCTAAATTAACATCGGATAAATTCATAATTAATCGGTTACCACATTGTATTTGCATGTAATTTTTGTAAAAGTATTTATCGGATGGCTTTTCGGAATAGGCTCAACAATTGAATTATAATCAGAATATATAAAAAGTCTAGTCATTATGGAAGAATTATCAGTAGGTTCATTTGTAGAACATGAACGGTACGGCGAGGGCATGGTTGCAAAGGTGAATCTGACCAATTACGATGTGTATTTTGCTCATGGAGGAAAAGTTTCCATCTCAAAAAACTCTGACCAGTTTACGGTAGTCACCTGCGCCGAAAACAAATCCGGGGCATCCCAATTAAATATCAAAGAAGTGGAAGAGCTTTTCAATTACCTGTTAGATAAAAAAGGAATGCTTTCAGAAGTTGTTGAGATGGGAGACAAGTGGGAGGGAGGTAAGCTAATACTGGTTCCCGGAAATCCTCAGTTGCAAAGCAAAGAGATTGAGATTGAAGCATTTTTCCATAAAATTGTCATGATACGTGATCGGTTGCGGGTACTGGAGCAAAACATTAACAGTCATCCAAAACTTACCGACCAGGAAAAAGTAGATATTCAGCAATACATTACCCGGGCATACGGTAGTTTAACCACTTTTAACATTCTGTTTGCCGATAAGGAGCAGTATTTTAAAGGAAGCGGAAAGTAAAACGATGCAGATAACAAAAAAAGGCCGGAACATCCGGCCTTTTTTGTATCAACTTACTTTTCGTTCTGCACTTTTTAGCTCCTTTTTATTTCGTTTTAATCGTTTAAAAGCATCACTTAACTTAACTCTCAATCCTTTCTTAGTTTCCTGGTCATCATGTTTTTTGGCCCGCTTGAGCTTTTTTGTAATCTTACTGGCCCTAACCCAAGCTTTCTCAACTTTGCGTTCTGCAATCTCTAGCCGCTCTTGCTTTTTCTTTTTTTCAATCGGATCGGTCATGATGTATAAATTTAAAAATTAAACAAAAATTTCTATTAAAATAACAAATTTAAGACCAACTTAGTTCGTATTTTGAAACAAAAAAGCCGATGAAAAGCAATTTTTTCACCGGCTTTTTGGTAATTGTCAAAAGGCTAGAATTTTATCCTTTCCGATTCATTTTTATATAAGTTTTTGAGGACCTTGTGCGGGTTTTTAAATTGATAATTTAGCATCATGGCAGCAATAATGTAAGGTTTGTATCCCGCCTGTTTGTACAGTGGTACCTTATACTTTTCAAATACACTTGCCTGTACCTCACCTTGTTTACACGATACACCTGAAATATCGGCAGGTAAACAGTGTAAATAAAGCGCATTCTGGTTCTTTGTCAGTTTCATTTTATCTTCGGTACATTCCCAGTCTTTGTGTTTGGCGTTGTTATCTAAGCAGCGTTTTTCCAAAGCATCGAGTCCGGCCACATCTTTTTTAAGCAACAGACTGGTGCGTTCCTGCATTACCGAGAAAGGGGCCCAGCTTTTTGGATACACAATATCGGCGTTTTTGAATGCCTCCTCCATACTGCTGATTTTTCGGAATTTGCCACCAGATTGTTTGGCTTGTTTCGCGGCCAATTCTTCCGTTTCTGAAATCAAGTCATAACCTTCGGGATAAGCCAAATCAACCTCCATCCCAAAACGGGTAAACAGACCAATAACTCCTTGCGGAACACTTAATGGCTTCCCGTAGCTTGGCGAATAGGCCCAGGTCATAGCTACCTTTTTACCTTTTAGGTTCTCAATGCCACCAAAATGATTGATTAAGTGCAAAAAGTCGCTCATGCTTTGGGTAGGGTGGTCAATATCCGATTGTAAATTGATGATGCCTGGGCGTTGTTCCAATACTCCTTCTGAAAAACCTTCATCAAGGGCTTGCCCAACCTGACGTTGATATTTGTCGCCTTCGCCCAAAAACATATCATCGCGGATGCCAATAAAGTCAGCCATAAACGAAATCATATTCGCAGTTTCCCTCACAGTTTCACCATGGGCAATTTGTGATGTTTTTTCATCCAAATCCTGAACTTCGAGCCCCAACAAATTAGCTGCCGAAGCAAACGAAAAACGGGTCCGGGTGGAGTTATCCCTAAAATTGGAAATGGCCAAACCGGAATCGAAACATCGGGTGGAGATATTCTGAGTCCTCAATAAACGCAAGGCTTCGGCTACCAGGAAGGTTTGCTTTAATTCATCCTCGGTTTTTTCCCAAGTCAGCAAAAAGTCTTTTTTGTAGTTATTTGAAGTAATCTTCGATAGTTGTTCAATGATTTTTGCAAATTCTTTTTCCATACAATAGTTGTTGTTAATTATTTGGTTGTTTTCATGTTTTCGGCCAATTGATAGGCAAAACCGGCATAAAAAGCCGATGCTTTAATCAGATGATCAATAGGAACCTTCTCGTTTGGAGCATGTGCCATAACTTCGTTACCTGGACCGAACCCAATAAGAGGGATTTTATAATAACCGTTAATGGTTACACCGTTCGTGGAAAATGTCCATTTATCCACTTTTGGTTTTTTATCAAACAGTTGGGTAAAAACATTAACCCCTGTTTGTACAATCAGGTGATCCTCTTCAATTTTCCAGGTAGGGTAATACTTTTCCATTCCATATTTCAATCCTGTATAGGCCATTTCTTCGTAATAAAGAACCTCTACTTTGGCATTCATACCTTTTACAATTTCTTCAATCTGGGCGACAGCACTTTCCTTGGTTTCGCCCCAGGTAAGCCTTCGGTCTAAATGGAAGTATGCATAATCGGCCACTGCGCAAAGCGAAGGACTGCCCGATTTTATTTCTGAGATGGTCACTGTCCCTTTACCTAAAAAATCATCAGAAGTAATCTGGTCATTGAGTTTTTCAATTTCCAAGGCAGCTTTGGCTGCTTTATAAATGGCATTGTCTCCACGTTCGGGTGCGGAGCCATGGCACGATACCCCATAAAAGTGCACACCAATCTCCATCCGTCCGCGATGCCCCCTATATATATTTAAATTGGTAGGTTCCGTACTAATGGCAAAGTGAGGTTTAATGCCTTCCTCTTCCACCAAATATTTCCAACACAAACCGTCGCAATCCTCCTCCATCACACTTCCTACAAAATAGATGGTCAAGTCTTTATCAAACCCCAATTCTTTGAGTATTTTACCTGAAGTAACAAATGCTGCGGCTCCGCCTTCCTGGTCAACGGTTCCCCGGCCATGCACAAAGCCATCTTTAATTATCCCTGAAAAAGGATCAGAATCCCAGTTTTGTAACTGGCCGGTATCAACGGTATCCATGTGTGCATCAATGGCAAGGATGATTTTCCCGGTTCCAATCCGCCCAATGACGTTTCCAAGTCCATCAATGCGTACTTCGTCAAATCCGGCTTCCAACATTTGGCGTTTCAGTTCCAGTTGAACTTCTTTTTCGCCCATACTTAACGATTTTATCTGCACCATTTTCGATAAGTTTTGAGCCGTATAATCTTGGTATCTTAGCGAAAGATTGTTTATTTTCCTAAATATTTCCATATATAAAGATATTAAGTACAAAAACAGTCAAATATATAGTCTTTTTTCAGTTAAACAAGCGTTTTTATCAAACATATATTGCCAAGTTTCTAATAAAAAGATGCAATTAGTAATTTCAGGACACGAAAAAAAAAGGTCGTTAGGCTTTATATTTCCTATACTTTGTTTAGGTTTGCAAAAACAAGGTTTTGGTAAAATACCATTTTTTATTTGCAGAAACTACTCAAATTTGGTTAAATTGCCAATGTTTTCAACTTGATTAATTTTATAAATGATACGAAATACTATCCTTATTTATGTATTGATGGTATCTACTTTTGTAGCATTTGGACAAAAGGACCAAGGCTATCTGGAGGTTAAAGGAACTGTAAAAGTAGATCGGGAGGCGTTACAAGATGCTAAAATCAATATCTATAAAAACGGAGAAAAAGATAAAGTTTTTTCAACCGACGGAGAGGGGAAATTCACTGCCCGGCTTGATTTGAATCAGGTGTATGAATTAATATTTACCAAGCAAGACTTTTTTTCCAAGAAATTAACCTTTACCACCAACGTCCCTCCCGAGGATGTTGGAATATGGAATTATAAATTTGTTATTGAACTAATCCCAGCCATTGAAGGTTTTGATGCTTCACTTTTTGATGAACCCATCGGGAAGTTTGAATTCAATTCCAAAGTAGGGGACTTTGATTACGATTTGGTTTATACCGAAAACATGCAACGGAGGATCAAAGCGCTCATGAGGGACTATGAAAAGGCCCGTAAGGAAGCTTTTGACAAAATAATTGTTCAGGCCGATGTTGCTTTTAACCAAAAGGATTACGATTTTGCCATGGAACTTTATGACAAAGCCATCGATCTGGATCCTTACGATCCCTATCCCGATGAGCAAATGTATATGATTCAACGGATTATACAAGATGATGAGAACCTTGCCAATAATTACGAGAAGAATGTTAAAGAGGCAGATAAGTTCTATGCCAGTTCAGATTACCTGAATGCTCAAAAATACTACAACAGGGCTTTAAAATACTTGGATAAACAGTATCCAAAAGATCAGTTGGCATTGATTGAGCAAAAGCTGAATGAAAATGCCGCCGACCCAAATGCCAAGGCCTACATTGCTGCTATTGCTGCTGCAGAACGTGCTTTAACAGCCAAACAGTATCAAGTGTCTTTGGAAAAATTTACCGAGGCCTCAGGTATCAAACCGAACGAACAATATCCTAAAGACAAGATTGCGGAAATTAATGCCTTGTTAGCCCAGTTGGACAACGAAAAAAAATCAAAAGAGGAATTGGAAAAAGCCTATGCTGCGGCGATAGTAACTGCGGATGCTGGGTTTAAGCAAAAGGATTACATCAACGCCCGGAGTAATTATGTTAAAGCAAACCAGTTGAAACCGGCCGAGACTTATCCAAAAACAAAAATTACCGAAATTGACAATTTGTTGGCCGCCAGCAAATCCCTAGATGAAAAGTATAAGGGTTTTATTGCCGTTGCCGATCAATCTTTCAACAGCAAGCAATATGAGTCGGCTAAAAATTATTATCAGCAGGCATTATCCATTAAACCAAATGAACCGTACCCCACAAATAAAATAGCCGAAATTGATGCTTTATTAAAACAGTTGGCCGATAACCGGTTGAAAGATTTGGAAGCCAGTTACTCCAAAGCCATAGCCGCAGCCGATGCCGCCTTCAATACCAAGAACTATGAAACGGCCAAAACCAATTACAATCAGGCGTTAACCATAAAGAGTAACGAAATTTACCCCAAACAACGGATTGCCGAGATTGATAAGTTATTGACTGACATTGCCACTAAAAAGCGGGCTTACGACTTGGCCATTGCCCGGGCCGATAACAATTTCAACATTGAAAAGTGGAACGATGCAAAGATTGCTTATCAGGAGGCTTTGCAGTTATTCCCCACGGAACCGTACCCTCAGACACGTATCAATGAGATTGATACAAAACTTCTTGCGATGAAGAATGCTGAGGAGCAAAAGGCAGCAAGGGAAAAAGCTTATCTGGAAGCTATTGCCAAAGCCGATGCCTCTTTCAATGCTAAAAGTTATCAGGAATCGAAAAACTTTTACCTGCAAGCTACCAACCTGAAATCAAACGAAACATATCCCAAAAAACGGGTAGAAGAGATTGATGTCATCCTAGCCACAGAAAAAGCTCTGAATGATAGATACAACGCCATTATTGCTACTGCCGATCAGCATTTGATGAATGAAAAATTGGATGAAGCAAAGGCTACCTATGTAAATGCCTTGCAACTGAAACCCAATGAAGCATATCCAAAACAGAAAATTGCTGAAATTGATGCAAAGCTGGCTGTTATATTTGCAGCAAAACAAAAACAGGATCAACTCAAAAAACAGTATGATGATCTGATTGCCCAAGCCGATCTGCAATTCAATGCCAAATTATGGGATCAAGCCAAGGGGCTTTACCAGCAAGCACTTGTAGTTCTGCCTGACGAAGTGTATCCCAAACAAAAAATTACTGAAATTGATAATCTGATTGCTGGAATAGCCGATGCCAACCGCAAATATCAAGAAGCCATTAAAAATGGTGATGTAAAATTGACAGCAAAATTGTATGGTGATGCTTTGGCAGCTTACAATCAAGCCATCCAAATAAAACCGACAGAAGTGTATCCAAAACAAAAAGTAGAAGAGATAAATATCATTTTGGAAGGTCTGAAAAAGGATGAGGTTAATTATGCCAACTTTATAAAATTAGCCGATGTTGCCTTAACCAACAAGCAATACGAAACGGCGAAAGTGCAATACCAATCGGCATCGGGTATAAAACCAAATGAAGCTTACCCAAAAACGAAAATTGCTGAAATTGATAAGATACTGGCCGAACAGTTGCGTTTGAGAAACGAAAAAGATAAACTTGATGCCCAATACAACCAACTGATTGCCAATGCTGATGTTCAATTAAGTCAGAAAAAGTACAATGAAGCTAAAAATAGTTATACGCAGGCATCCCTATTAAAACCGGAACAAACATATCCGAAAGAAAAATTGTCGGATATTGATGATATTCTGGAAACTCTGGCTGCCATGCAGAAAGCCTATGACCAAAAAATATTAGATGGAGCCGCTCTTTTAGCAAGCAAAAATTATAATGGGGCCTTAAGTGCTTACCAACAAGCGATGGAATTGAAGCCTGAACAACCCGAACCTAAATTAAAGATAGCCGAGATTCAAAAGCTGATGGGTGATTTGGCTCAAAAACAGCAGCAATATCAGCAATTGATTGCTCAGGCCGATAATTCTTTTAATCAGAAAAATTATCAACAGGCAAAACCTGTATATCAGCAAGCTCTTATGTTGATGCCCAATGAAACTTATCCCAAAACACAGATTTCGTTAATTGACCAACTGTTGGCCGAGGCGGCCAAACGGGAAGCCGATTTACAAGCAAAAATAAAAGCTTATCAAGCCAAGGTAGCCGAAGCAGATAAATTACTTGCAGCCAAAGATTATCAAAACGCGTTGGGTGCTTATAGTAATGCCAAAGCCTTGAAGCCAGATGAAACCTACCCCGATCAGCAAATAGCACTCATCAATAATTTAATAAAAGCTGATGCCGCAAAACTTGAAGCTTCTTTTAACCAGGCCATTTTAAAAGGAGACCAGTTGAAAGCCCAGAAAAGTTACCTGGAAGCAAAAGAGCAATATCTGCTTGCGCAAAATCTGAAACCAAAAGATCCTGTGCCTCCTTCCAAATTGGCTGAACTGCAAAATCTGATGGATCAGGACAGATTGGCCAAAGAAAAACTGGATAAGTTGAATGCCGATTACAATAATTACATTGTTCAAGCCGACAACGCATTTAAACTTAATGAGTTTTCATCGGCTATTGTACACTACAAAAGCGCGCAAGGGATAAAACCTTCGGAAAAATATCCAAAAGATCAGATTGAAATTTGTGAACGCAAGATACAAGAACTAAAAGCGTTAGCTGCAGCCGAAGAAGAAAAACGCAGAAAAGATGAATTGGCGGCATCGCAAAAATCATTTGACAAAAAGGATTTTGACTATTCCGGGGAACGACGCGATGATAAATTCCTGAACGATTTGGCAAAACTTTATCCAGAAGGAGTGACCACTGAAAACTATGATAAACCTAACAAAAAAATTAAACGGGTAATTGTAAATCATGGAGGGATTGCCAAAGAATATATTGAGGTAACTTATTCTTACGGAACCTATTATTTTAGGAACGGTCAAAACATTTCACGCTCCATCTTCTATTCCGAAACAAAATAAAAATGCCACATATAAGTCTAAACTCTATACTGAGAAGCATCGCCTTGATGCTTCTTTTTTCTGCCTGCAAAAACAAAACAGACCTTGTTAATAATCAAGGTATGGGGTTGCTAAAAGATTCTCTGGTGTATGCTAAAGGATTTTCGCTATATCATGATCAACATTCAGCGAAAATAGTAATAAAAAATCCATGGCAACATGCTGAGGATGTGCAGTATGAATATTTGCTGAATTCTAAGGAAGCAATCGGTGAAATCAAAATACCTTTGAAAAAGGTGGTTTGTCTTTCTACCACTCATTTGGCATATATTCACCAGTTGGGCGAAGATGCCTCAGTGGTGGGTGTAACCAATACCAATTTGGTTTCCGATTCCACCATTAACCGACAAATTTTCGAAGAAAAAACCCAAAATGTGGGGAATGAGCAAGCATTGAACTATGAAATTATCCTAAACCTAAAACCAGATGTTATTTTTGCATATGGAGTAGGGGCTGAGATTCAGGGGATTTATCAAAAGTTTCAGGAGTGGGGCATTCCAGTGGTTGTTGTATCGGAATACCTCGAAGATTCACCCTTGGCCAAGGCAGAGTGGATTAAATTTTTTGCTCAATTCTATCAAAAACAAAAAGTAGCCGATTCCATTTTTGAATCAACCGAACAAAAATACCTTGCACTTTGCAGGATTGCGCAAAGTGTAACCTATCGACCAATTGTAATGAGCAGTTTGCCATGGAAAGATGTTTGGTATGTGCCCGGGGGGAAATCGTTTATGGGGAAATACATTCAGGATGCTGGAGGAAATTACATTTGGGCATCTGATTCTTCCCGCGAAAGCTTACCTTTATCTGTCGAAAAAGTTTTTTTTGAAACCCAAAATGCCGAGATTTGGATAAATGCGGGAATGGCAATTACATTAAGTGATATTGCCGCTTTCGATCCAAGAATGCAACAACTTAAACCGTTCAAAATGAATAGGGTTTATAATAATACTTTGCGGGTGAATCAGAATATGGGAAACGATTTTTGGGAGAGCGGGTGTGTGAATCCTCATCTGATTCTGAGTGATTTGATCCAGATTTTCCACCCCACGTTGATGAACGATGTTCCCTTTTATTATTACCAACAACTACACTGATGCACCTTATAAATAGCCGGCTGATGCTGCGTAAATGGCAAAATGGCGATGAACCTTATCTGGCCTATGCCGCAAACAACATAAACATTTGGAAATCTGTCATGGATATTTTCCCCCACCCCTATACTTTTGACGATGCACGGAATTGGGTAGAACTCAATCAAAATAATGAGAACCTTCTTAATTTTGCCATTGTTTTCGATGGAGACCCGGTTGGGAATGTAGGAATCACCCTGGGCAACGATGTGCATAAAAAGTCGGCAGCATTGGGGTATTGGTTGGCTGAACCCTATTGGGGAAAAGGTATTATGACCCAATCTGTCAAATGGATGGTTGATTATGCGTTCCGGAATTTTGATTTAAACCGCATCTGGGCAGGTGTTTTTTCAAATAATCCGGCATCGATGAAGGTTTTGTTGAATTCAGGTTTTAAACAAGAAGCAGTTCTTCAGAAAGCAGTAGTTAAGGATGGGCAGGAATTAGATGAATATATTTTTTCAATGCTGAAATGATAAAACTGAGACCTAAGCAATTTCTAGTTTTCATGCTGCTAGGCCTGCTATCGGTCGCTTTATTCTTTATAGATGTGGCTTTTGGTTCGGTAAAAATCCCTTTTCAAGAATTTTATTCAACAATTATTTCACACGATCCCGCATCTGTTTGGTTTACTACGTTATTTGAATTTCGGTTTCCCAAAGCTTGGGTTGCTGTTTTTACAGGTGCAGCGCTGGCGGTGAGCGGGTTGCAGATGCAAACATTATTTAAAAACCCTTTGGCTGGTCCATACATTCTTGGCATTAGTTCTGGATCAAGTTTGGGTGTAGCCTTATTGGTACTGGGTTTTCCGGTTATTTTTGGCATGCAGGTGCCTTTTTTAATCAGCCAATGGGCCATTGTTTTTGCTTCATGGATTGGTGCCGCAGCCATCTTACTACTCATCATGGTTGTAAGCATCAGGATTAAGGATATTATGACCATTCTGGTTTTTGGAATTATGTTTGGAAGTGCGGCTACAGCTTTGGTAAGTGTGATGCAATATTATGGCAGCGATGCTTCGGTAAAAGCCTTTGTTATCTGGACTTTGGGCAGTCTGGGGGGCGTTACCAACCATCAGCTTTCTGTTTTTATACCCAGCATCCTGGCAGGGTTAGGTATTGCCTTGGTGTTGCCGAAAAGCCTAAATGTGATGTTGTTGGGCGAGAACTATGCCCGTTCCATGGGGTTGCATGTAAATTTTATCAGGACGCTGATTTTTATTAGTACAAGTCTGCTGGCTGGTTCGGTGACTGCATTTTGCGGCCCGATAGGTTTTATTGGCATTGCTGTACCACATATTGCAAGAATGCTGTTCCGGACTTCAGATCATTTTATACTTGTCCCGGCTTCCATTTTAATTGGTGTTAATTTAATGATATTGAGCGATATTATTTCTCAGTTACCGGGTAACGGAATGGTTTTGCCCATCAACTCCATTACCGCATTATTGGGAATTCCCGTAGTGATTTGGATAATTATTAGGAACCAACGATTAACTTCACTTTTTTAATATGGATTCGATGATTCCCAAATCAGTGATTGAGACCAAAGGTTTAACCATTGGGTATGCTAAAAGAAATACTGTAAAATCGTTATGTGCTGAGATAAATGTTGAGGCCAAACAGGGGGAGCTCATTGCTTTGATAGGATCCAATGGTATAGGAAAAAGCACTTTAATTAAAACACTTTGCCTCATTCACCCTGCCTTGGGTGGTCAAATCCGGATTGATTCAAAACCGGCAAGTACATTTACAAGGAATGATGCTGCCAAAAGCATCAGTTTGGTTTCCACAGAACTATTTCGTTCAAATAACTTAAAGGTAGGCGATTTGGTTGGTTTGGGGCGTTATCCTCATGGAAATTGGTTTGCTCCCTTAAACGGACAGGATCAGGTCATTATCCAAACCGCGTTGTCTGATGTGGGGATGACTGAATTTGCCCATCGGCCCATTAATGAATTAAGCGATGGCGAATACCAACGCGTGATGATTGCCCGAGCCATGGCACAAGACACTCCCATCGTTTTTTTAGATGAACCAACCGCGTTTTTAGATTTATCAAACAAATTTATCATTTTTGCCCTTTTGTGGCGGTTAACCAGAGAACAATCAAAAACCGTGATTTTCTCCACACACGACATCAATATTGCCATGCAATTTGCCGATGTGTTTTGGGTAATGACTCAAAAAGGGCTACAAGTTGGAGCCCCCGAGGATTTATTGATGGATGGCACCATTGAAAAACTGTTTGCGGGTTCCGATGTTTATTTTGACGCCAAAAGCAATCAATTCAGGAACCGCAAATCACTTAACCAATCTATTTGTTTGCAAGGCGATGGATTGGAGTTTCAGCTTACCAAATTGGCCCTAGAGCGTTTAGGTTTTTTCATGGATTGTAACAAACCCACCAATGTTTCCGTCAAAATCACGAAAACTGTGCAAAAAACTTGTTGGGAATTGACTAAAAACGGAATTACATACAAATGTAATTCCATCAGCGAATTACAACAGGCATTGCGCTAACAATCAATTCAATTTAAATTATATAGTTATGGTTTGGAATGCAAAGACCTTTACGTCGTACGTGTTGGCAATTATGGTAATAGCAGTCACTTTAATTGCTGTATTGGCTATTTGGGATGTCATTAGCCTTGAGTATGTGTTCCGGAAGATTATCACTTCACTGTTGGTAATTTTTGCAGCTTCTGTAGTTACCCTGTTTATCTTTAATGTAGTTATCAAAGATCACTCATAACGATTTTTCTGAACGTTCAGAAAAAAGAGCCGGTAAATTTTGGCTGCATTTACCGGCCCATTGAAGGGAATCTTCTATGTTCCTTCAGGCTTCAGGTAGTCCGGTTTTGCCGGACTACTTTATTTTAAAAACTTATTTATCAGTTTGCAGGAAGATTATTTTTCTTTTTAAATTCATCATCAAGCATTTGCTCTAAAGTTTCCACATCAATCCGTTTCCCGATTATATTTTTGTTTTTATCAAGCAAGTAAATGGAGGGAGTTGAACGGACATCGTAATTGGTTCTGAAATGGGATTGGTTATAAGGATCCCAAGCATTTATCCAATTTTCAAGCCCTTGTTCTTTAATAAATTCCAACCATTCTTCTTTTTTAAACTGGGTATAAACCCCCAACACTTCAACCCCTTTTTCCCAATATTTATCGGCCAATTGTTTCAGTTTTGGTGTGGCTTTTTTGCAGTGGCCACATCCGGGTTCATAAAAAAACAGCACCACATAATCAGAACTGATGGTATATAACGAAACAAAATTATCTTCTACCCCTAAAAGTTTGATATCCTTTGCCTTTAAGCCAATTAAATTTGGTTTGATTTCCGATACCCGTTCTTCAACCTTCTTAAGCCATGCGGTATCGGCCCAGGGAGCATTTCCGTTCAAATAATAAGTCTCGGCAAAAAACACGAAAGCCTTGTCCATTCCCATGATATTCGAATTGTTGTATTTATTGAACAGCAATTGCAAGGTGTATTTAAAGACCTCCTCGTTGGCTCTCGCTTTTTCAAGAATAATCCGGCTTTCTTTAATTACAGTATCTGGCATAGGTAGGATCATTTTTTCAAAATAGCGGTCTATTTTTGGATGGTAAAATTGGGTACGCAACAACCGGGCATCGGAAAAATCGACATAATCAAAGTAGTGAGCCTTGTAAAATTTGTATTGAAACATCGAATCCGTGATGACTCCATTCGTATCTTTTGGCGGTTCTGGAATCTCTATCTCTTTGTTACATTTTAATATAGATGCAATAATAGATTTTGGATAATTGGTTTCAATTTCTAACCATTTTGCCTTTACCTGTTCATGCAAAATCTGCAAGCTATCTGTCGATTGCTTTTTCAGGGCTTCATCCTTTTCGTTTTTAATCTGGTCGCGCAACCTGATGGCCTGTTCGCCGCGCCCGGTCATAAATTTTTGATAATCGACATATAGCTTCAGTTCATCGCTTCCTTTCGATTCAAGATTTTTTACCAGATCGGTAGGGTCCCCGTTATATTTTGTTGAAACACTGAACTTTTGTTCCTTGTCAATTGCAATTTCGAAAAAGATATTTCCAGGCAATAAGATAAAATAGATACCACTTGGCAGTGTATCTTTCCCATCAAAGGTTCCGTTTCCTTTTGAATCTAGTTTTACGGTATCTTTCGCGTATTGTTTATCGCCAAAATAATACCCCAAATAAACAGTGCTATCAGGCAAATTATCAATATGAACCTTTATGTGGTAAGTTTGGCCCAACACGGAACCCGTAAGCAGGGTGGAGAAAGCCAGTATCAACAAATATTTAAGTGTATTCATAGTATTTTTTTTAATTTGGATTCAAAAATAATAATTAACGCCAATTCCACATACCAAATTGTTCATTCATTTTTTTGCAAATTGTTTAATAAAAATGTGTCATCACAGTAATTTTAAACATAATCAATGAGTTAATGGTTACTAACATAATTTCTGTAAATTTTTTGAAAGAAAATATAAAAACACTACTTTAATTCCGAATTTTGATCGCACAGCTTACCATGTCAGAACAGCTATCATACAGTGACTTAGAGAGCAAGATAAAAGAATTAATTGCTGAAAAATTATTGCTTCAACAGGAAATTAGTAACAAGGAGCAACAGTTAAATGCTAAAGACGAATTTTACCGTTCGGTTATTGATGGTTCCGATGCTGGAATTATTGTGTTACAAGGAGATACCATCCGTTTCATTAACCAATCCGCCATGCAACTGTTGGAGGTGCATGATGCCAATAAAGATGACATTAAGATCACCGGTTTTGTTCACCCCGATTATACCGGGCAATTAATCATTTGGCTCTCCGAAATCATTGAGGGTAAGCTGCCGGGAACCTCTCAGGAATTGCTTTTAAAAACCACAAAAGGACATGTCTTTAAAAGTAAATTCCGTTGTGTGAAAATTCCTTTTCAATCAGGTCCGGCATTGTTGCTATTCAGTTTTTCAAAAGAAACTGAGACAAAGGTTTTTACACAGGATTCAAAAAACCATGATGCTGGTGAAAATTATTTTCAGGAACATGTCAGTGAAGGAAACTTTCTGTTATCACAGACTGATAAGTTAGATACCAGCTTTTTTTTATACAAGGTAGAAAAGGTGAATCTGGCTGGTTTAAAAATTCTTGGCAAGGAAACGGATCAGGTTATCGGCCAGCTTTTGGGCAATTTAATGTTCCCTGATTTTGTATTTAACCTTCCCATAAGTTATAGTTTGGACTATTCTGAAGAATTTGAATTATATATTAAAAACCTGAAGAAGTATATACGGTTTTCTATTTATGCTATAGACAATGAGCATATTGCCTGTGTATTTTCCGACATTACCGATTGTTATCTTGCTAAAGGAGAATTGAACCGGAATTTGCAGAGGAATGAATTATTTACAGAAATATTAAGTATCTATAATGCCGACAGACCCTATAAAGAAAAGTTCCAGCTCATTCTTGATAGAATTGTCTATCATTTTAAACCTAAACGGATTCTTATTCTTACCAATTCCGGTAATCAAAAAAAAGGGGAACTTTTTATTCAATATGCCAACAAGGATGTTGAACCGTTTCCCGAAAATTTTTGTGTCCTTTATGACAGGGTTCCTTCGTGGAACAAACTATTGTTAGACCGGAAGATGATTTTAGGTTTTACCTTACAATACCTGCCTGATGATTTGCAGGAATATTTAAAGGGTCTTCAGATGAAAGGAGCCTATATTTTCCCTATCATTATTGAAAATCATCTTTACGGGTCCATTGTTTTCGAAAATATCGATAAAATTGAATGGGATAATAATGAAATTAATTACCTGAAGATGGTTTCCATATTAATTGCAAACCTTACATCGAGACAGAATTACGAAGAAAAACTTTTAAAATCGAAAGAAAAAGCCGAAGAAGCCGATCGGTTAAAATCGTCGTTTTTGGCCAACATGTCTTACGATATCCGGATACCAATGACAGCAATTATTGGATTTTCCGATTTGTTGGCCGACCCGGATCTCACATTGGGAGAGCGAGAAGAATTTATTGAATTGATTAGTAAGAGCGGCCGTGATTTGCTCACCTTGGTGGACAATATTGTGGATGTTGCAAAAATTGAAACCGGACAATTGCGCATAAATAAAGAGGTTAGTTCATTGATTAATATTTTTAAAGAATTATATGCAGAACACAGCAAAGACCCGAAAATTATTGAGCATGACGATTTAGAAATTGTAATGGATGTGGATGCCAAATACCAGAACCTGACTTTTGAAACAGATATGTTCCGTTTTAAACAGGTTTTTAGCAACTTGATTGACAATGCCATCAAATTTACCGATAGGGGGCACGTCCGTTTTGGAATCAGCAATATTTGGTCCGATACCATTGAGTTTTATGTTCAGGATTCCGGCATTGGAATAGCCGAAGAAACACAACATATTATTTTTGAGCGATTTAGTAAAATTGACCGTTCCTATACCCGCGAATATAATGGAACGGGCTTGGGACTGGCCATCTGCAAAAGCATGGTTGAATTAATGGGAGGCGAAATCCGGGTGATATCATACCCGGGAAAAGGTTCCACCTTTTATTTCACACATCCATTACCTAAACTGGCCAATCAGAACATCAAACGGGAAGAGCCATCCCAGTTGTTACATGATCCTATTTTTACAGGAAAAACCATCCTGGTGGCTGAGGATGTAGAGCAAAATTTCCGGTTTATTGAATTTTTACTGGAACCAACAAAAGCCACCCTTGTATGGGCAAAAAATGGGAAGGAAGCCGTGGACTACGCGAAAACAGATGGGCCTTTAGATGCTATTTTAATGGATATCAGGATGCCCATCATGAATGGTATTGATGCAGCCAAAGAGATTTTGAGGATCAAAAAAATACCTATCCTGGCTCAAACAGCTTATACATTGGGAGATGAAAAGGAAATGGCTCTGAATGCCGGTTGTATCGATTACCTTTCAAAGCCGATTAATATTCACAAACTACTTGAGATATTGCAGAAAATCTTATTGCCAAACAGCAATCTTTAAATTTATCAAGTCAATTTTGTTGCCTTTAATAGCAAAACCGACCAATTCAATATTTTATTTATATTTGTGCGCACAAAAAATAAATTAGTGTAGATACTCAATTATTAATTAAAAGCATAGAATATGAAAATTCTTGAAGGTAAAGTTGCTGTAGTTACAGGAGCCTCACGTGGAATCGGTAAAATGATTGCCATCAAATTTGCTCAACATGGTGCAACTGTAGCTTTTTCTGATATCCGTATTGATGAAAATGCTCATGCAGTAGAAACGGAATTACGTTCCTATGGTGTCCAGGCAAAAGCTTACGCATCGAACGCCGCAGATTACAATGCATCACAGGAATTTATTGATCAAGTGGTAAATGATTTTGGAAAAGTAGATATTTTGATCAACAATGCAGGGATTACCCGCGATGGACTGTTAATGAGAATGACCGAGGAACAATGGGATTTAGTGATAGATGTTAATCTTAAATCTGTTTTTAATTTGACGAAAGCCGTTCAAAAATATATGCTCAAACAGCGTTCGGGCTCTATCGTAAACATGAGTTCTGTCGTTGGAGTACGCGGAAATGCAGGCCAGGCCAATTATTCAGCCTCTAAAGCCGGAATTATTGGTTTTACCAAATCCATTGCCCGCGAATTAGGTTCACGCAATATTCGCTGCAATGCCTTGGCTCCTGGGTTCATTGAAACAGAAATGACAGCTCAATTGCCTGAAACTGAAAAAGAGGGTTGGTTAAAAGATATTCCATTAAAACGTGGAGGTAAACCCGAAGAAGTAGCCGATGTGGCTCTTTTCCTTGCCTCTGATATGTCGTCGTATGTGAGCGGACAAGTAATTAATGTTTGTGGGGCCATGCTTACTTAATCGTTTTTTTATTTTTACACGAAGAATTAAAGCTAAAAATTGAAGATATAATAAACGTATTTTTATATTTTTACCAACACATAACATCCCCGCTTTGGCTTGCTAAAGCGGGGTTTATTTCATATTAAAGGTGAATTCTGTTTTTCAATCATCGGCTTCATTATGGTGGCTACCGGCAATTATTGCATTCGGGGTGGGAGTGGTGTATGTGCTATACTTTTATAAAGCAAACAAAACGGGACTTTCTAAATTTCAGTTGTTTTTGTTAGCGTCTGTCCGTTTTTTAACCATTTTCATTATTGGAATACTTTTGTTAATTCCTGTAATTAAAACTTTAAATCACCGGGTCGAAAAATCGATTATTGTTTTTGCTCAAGATCAATCAAAATCATTGGTTTTAACAAAGGATTCGAATTATTACCGGAACAGCTACCCTAAGCAGGTGGATCAAATGGTTCACGCACTTGGCTCTCAATTTGAAGTAAAAACCATACAGTTCGGCGAGCAAACCGATAGCCTTGCATGGGGTTTCAACCAGACTGAAACCAATTTTGAAAACCTTTTTTCGCTGTTTATCAACCAATCCATCCAGGGAAACATTGGAGCTTTAATTATTGCCAGCGATGGTATTGTTAACCGGGGGATTTCTCCTATTTATGCAGCATCGAACCTGGCTTTTCCAATTTATACCTTGGCCTTAGGCGATACACAATCGGTGAAAGGAATGGCAATCCGTCAAATAGAATACAATAAAGTGACATTTAAGGGAAATCGGTTCCCGGTAGCTGTAAGTGTTTCAGCAAATGATATGTTAGGAGAAAATATTGAAGTGGAAATTTATCATAATCACAATAAATTAAATACGCAGGCCCTACCTGTTGATTCAAAAAACTACTTTAAAAAGCTTAATTTCCAATTAGATGCCGATAGTACAGGAATTAATGATTATTCTGTTCGGTTGTTGTCCAAAAATAGCCTTGATGCCAACCCTGCTAATAATGAACAGCACTTTTATATTGAAGTAAATGAAAACCAAAAGAAGATTTTACTACTTTATAACGGACAGCATCCGGACATTTCCGTATTTCAGCATCATATTGAGTCAAATCAGGCCTACAGGCTTGAAAAATTTGAAGCTTCAAGATTCGCCGATGCAATTGTGAAATATGATCTGATCATTTTGTATCAGCTGCCTTCGAAAGCCAATTACCTCGATAACCTGTTGCCTCAGATTAAAAAGGTAGAAAAACCGATCCTTTTTGTGATTGGTCAACAAACATCGGTGATGGCATTTAATAACCTGAAAACAGCCTTGCAGATTGGGCAGAACAAGGAACTCTACAATGAGGTAGTTCCCCTTTTCAATAAAAACTTCAACTTGTTTCATGCAACTTTTGAGAATAGCAGTTTTGAGAATTTTCCACCGCTCCAAGTCCCCTTTGGAAGTTTCAATGAAGTACCTGCTGGGAGTTGTCTTTTTTATCAAAAAATTGAACGTATAAATACCTCCAACCCATTATGGTTTTTTGCTGAATCGGATAACATCCGGTACGGTTTTATTGCGGGTGAAGGGCTCTGGAAATGGTATTTGACCGAATATTTCCAAAATTCGAATCATGCCATTACCAATGAACTGGTTTTAAAAACGATCCAATATTTGACCTCAAATAACAGGAAAGAACCTTTGGTGATTGAAATACCTCTGGTGATGGACCAACAAAAACCCATTTTATTCAACGCGAAGTTGTATAACGCATCGGATGAATTAATTAATGATCCCGATTTGTTGATAGATGTTTTAGATGAAAAAGGAAACGTTTATCCTTATCAATTCCAAAAATCGGAGGAGACCTATTTTATAAATATCGGGAATTTGCCTGTGGGTATTTATAAATTTCAGGCAAGAGTGAGGCTGGGTGATGAATTGCTAAAACGTGAAGGAAAATTTATTGTTCAGGAATCGATGATTGAACACAACGGACTAGTAGCGGATCATCAATTACTATATACCTTGGCAAATGAGCATAGTGGCCAGATGTACTTTCCAAATCAATGGAACAAATTGACCGAAAACATCTTGAAAAACAACCAAATAAAACCAAAGATAATTTCAGAACGTCAATTTATAGATTTGATTCAATTCAAATGGATTTTTATCGTTCTATTATCGCTTCTCTCTTTAGAATGGTTTTTAAGGAAATATTGGGGAACTATTTAAAATATTTTTTAACATGAAAGGAAGATTTTTCATAACCTCCGGCATCATTTTGTTGTTCATGGCTGGTTGCAAGATGACCGGAACTGTTCAGATTGAGGTGATTAAACCTGCAAAAGTGACTTTACCTGAGCCAGTGAAGTCATTGGTAATTATAAATAATTATAAAGCCGGGAATAATAATAAAACTACTGATGAGATTCAAAATGCCTACGAAACTTTGGATACCTTAACCTCACAATTCATTATTGAGCAATTGTCTTCCTACTTGAACGAATCGCCCCGATTAGACACTTGTTTAGTTCAAAAGCGGCTTTTTTACCGCAAAGCCGAAGACATTCTCAAACCTGTGAATAAAAACCATGTGGCCCTGATTTGTGAAAATTACAAAACCGATGCCCTGTTATCGCTCGAAGGTTTTGGTATTACTGATTCAATTGAACGTTTTTCGGTAATGGTTGAGAATGGATATTATTCTCAATCATCCTATTTAGCCCTATATATTAAATCTGTTTGGAGGTTTTATACCCAAGATACCTTAAACCCAAACCCGGAACGCTGGTTTGAACGGGATACTATTTATCTGTCAGAGGTCCAAACTTATAAGGAGTTTTTTAATGCGCTCATCACTGATGATGGACGCCAATGGTTAGCCCAGGAGATGAGTAACAAAGTTTCCCAAAAGCTATCCGATAAAATGGTCCCATTTTGGCAAACGGAAGAACGGGTATTCTTTTACAGTAACAACAGCATGATGAAAATTGCTGCAAATTATGCCTATAACGACGAATGGTTAAAAGCAGCCGCCATTTGGCAGGGGCTTGTTCAGGATGAAAACAAATGGTTGTCGGGGGCAGCCTGCCACAACATGGCTTTGGCCTGCGAAGTGCAAGGAAAATTAGATTTGGCAAAGGTTTGGGCTGCAAAAACCCTTCAAAAATATAACAACTCTATCACCATCAACTATTTAAGGATTCTTGATAGAAGAATCAAGGAAGAAGACGTTTTAAATCAGCAATTTTGGTTACAACATGAGTAATTCACCCAATTTCATCTATTTTTTAATCATCGGTATTGTTGTATCTGGTTTTATACTGGACAGGATTTTAGAAGGTTTAAATGCTTCATGGCGCCAGAAGCCAATTCCCGCAGAGTTACAAGGGGTCTATGATCAAGAAAAATACATGAAACAGCAATCCTATGCTAAAGTTACGGATCGCTTTTCGATGCTGACATCTTCAATTAGCTTTTTGCTGGCTCTGCTGTTTTTAGTATTTGGTGGGTTTAATTGGTTGAATCAATTGCTTTTGCCAAACTTTTCGCACCCCATTTTGTTGGGTTTGACATTCTTGGGTACACTATTTCTAATTGTCGAATTGATTGAAATGCCTTTTGATTGGTATGCCACCTTTGTGATTGAAGAAAAGTTTGGGTTCAATAAAACAACTCCGACAATTTACGTGACCGATAAATTGAAAGGGTACCTGATTGGAACCATTCTTGGAACCATTTTCTATGGGTTGTTATTTCAATTGAATGTTTGGTTCCCGAAAACTTTTTGGTTATATGTTTGGGCGGCTATTGCCCTTTTTATGGTTCTTTTGTCAATGTTTTACAGTAACATTATTGTTCCTATTTTCAACAAACAAAAACCCTTACCCGATGGTGAACTGAAAGAAGCCATTTTGAGGTTTTCCGACAAAGTGGGTTTTAAGGTGAAAGATATTTATGAAATAGACGGATCGAAACGTTCCACCCGTGCTAATGCTTATTTTACAGGTTTAGGAAGATATAAACGCATTGTTTTATACGATACGTTGATTCAAGAACTCACAGTTGATGAAATTGTGGCTGTTTTGGCGCACGAAATGGGGCATAATAAGAAGAAACATATATTGATTTCATTAATTACCTCACTTGTTCAGATGGGGATTATGCTGTTTATTATGGCCATTTTTATCAACAATCCATTACTGTCAGAGGCTCTTGGTTCCGAAAGCCATTTTTTTCATTTGGGATTGATAGCTTTTGCATTGCTCTATTCACCTATCTCAACAATAATAGGTTTGGTAATGAATTTGTTGTCGCGATCAAACGAGTATCAGGCCGATGCCTATGCGTGCCAACATGCAAATGGAGAATCCTTAGTATCAGCACTCAAGAAATTGGCATCGAATAATTTAAGCAATCTAACACCGCACCCTGCCTATGTTTTTGTAAATTATTCTCATCCCGATTTATGGCATCGGGTAATAAGAATTAAAAAGCACGGTGCTTGACAATTTTTAGTCCTTATTGTTGTTAGTGAAATTCTGAATTACTAAATTTGTTTTTAGTCATGAAAAGTAGTGTAACGGAAAAACTAAACCTAAATACGGCAATTAATGGAAGCAAAAAGATTGGCAGGTACTGATGAAAGCCCGGAAGTAATACTAGATAAAACTACCAGTGAGTTTAAATTCACTGGAAAATCATTGCCTGAAGATGTTAAAGAATTTTATAATCCCATTTTAGAATGGATTGAGAAATATGTTCAAAACCCTAATGAAGAAACAGTGGTTGAATTTAACATGGAATATTTTAATTCGGCCTCATCAAAACAAATATTGGACATTCTCGAACGGTTTTCAATGTTAAAAGAGAATGGTAAAAAAGTTGCTATAAAATGGCACTACCTGCATGATGATGAAGATATGGAAGATGCCGGCGAATCCTATGCCGATATTGTGGATGTTCCATTTGAATTGATAAGTTATTAAGGGTTTTATGCCGTGGACTATTCAGGTGGCATGTGCATTTGTTTTATTTGTTTCAAATACCTTTGCCCAGGTTTACCATTACGAAACCGGAAAAGTGATTCCGGTAAGTAGGCCTGGGCAAATTATTTGGAAAGAGGGTGTCTTTCAGAATTTTCTGGCTGATTATGGAACCCTCGTTGTACTTGAAAACCCCAAAAATCCAAAATCGAAGCTGATTAATATCCCCGTAATCAAGGTTAAATGTTTACAACCTGATTCCGTGAAGGAACCCCATTTTGTGCTTCATGGAGGCCCCGGGGAAAGCAACATCCAAACAACGCTTCTTTTTTCAGGCATGTTACAAAAACATGACGTAATCCTTGTGGGGTATCGCGGGGTGGATGGTTCAGTTTCTTTGCAGGAGCCGCATTACCAATCTGCATTAACCTGCGATTCGTTAAGTTTAAAAAATCAAAAAATAGTTTTTGCTAAAGCTGCTCATGAAGCCATCCGTTTTTTTAATGAGAAAAAAATAGAGTGGGAGGGGTTTGGACTGGAAAGTGTCGTGGATGATATTGAAGAATTCCGAAAGAACGAAGGATACCCGAAAATTTCATTCTTAGCTTTCAGTTATGGCACCATGATAGCTCAGTTGTATTCAGAAACTTACCCCCAAAACATGGAAACGAATATCTATATTGGGGCAAGGCCTTTAGGGAATTTTTGGCTCTCCGATTCCTTATTCCATGAGCAACTTTATCAGCTTTTTAAAAAATATAAGCAGCAAAAAAACGAAGCAGATACTTCATGGAGCGACTTCTCAAGACTTATGGCACCTGCATTGGATACACATCATTTAGCAGCAGCCGACATCAATCCAGTGTTATTTGACTTGTTCTTTTTTTCGCAGTGCTATTCCTTCGATAACGCGTTGCAATTATTTGCCACATTAGATAAAGTCCCCAGTAAGGGTTACAACAAACTGGTCCAGAAATATAAAGAGTTTTATAAGAACTATCCAAATCTGGTGCTGGGCGATTTGCTTGTAAAAAAGAAAAAATGGTACCCACATGGATATGAAAAAGAAAGCATTGGAAATTATGAGTGCAGCCGGATCATAGAAACATTGAATAATTGGTATTCCCCTCAAATTGATTACTTTTTACCTTCCGGAACCTCCGGTAACCGTACAATTGATTCCATTCTAACCTATTTTATATTTGGAGAATTCGACGTGGCCTCGCCTTATAAACTTTTTGAACCACTTATTCTTTCAAATTACATAAAGGCGGAGGTAGCTATTGTTCCTGATTGCAGTCATCTGGATTTGTTTTACACCAAAAAAGAACTACTCACAATACGGATTCTTGATATTATTAATCAGTAATCAAATCCGGACATTTCTCCAGGATTCTTCGTTTGGAAATAGAGGTGTAATTAAAGTTACAAGCAACGATTTGAAAGATTAGGATGGATTATGTATTTATTTGCCTGTAACTACAATTTCCACCCTACGGTTCATTCTACGGCCATCTTCGGTGTCATTTTCTGCAATAGGTTTGGTATTGGCATGGCCGGCGTAAGTAACCCTGTTGTACCCATTGGCAATTAGATATTTTGCTACCAACTTGGCCCGTTCCGTTGCTAAATCTATTTGACTTTCTTTTAATTCCAAATCATCGGTATGTCCATGTACCGCGATCTTAACAGTAGGGTTTTTCTTCAATACTTTTAATAGCCGTTCCAATTCAGGGAATGATGTAGCTGGTATTTCGGTTTTTCCGCTTTCAAAATTCAAAGTATTCATCGGGATTAATGCCCCCACAGTAATTGCTTTTAACAAAATCTCTTTCTTTAAGTTGGCAAACGTAACAATTTGCTGGCTGTAAAGCTTTTCGGCATAAAACCAGTAATCATCGGAGGTAACTTCAACCGTATAGTCATCGCCAGCCACAAAACTAGCTGTAAATACACCTGTTTTTGAGCTTGAATTTGCCGAAGTAACTTCATTTCCCTGATTATCAATCACCCGGATATTTGCCACAATGGGTTGAAGGGTTGTTGCATCTTTAATGGTACCGGCCAGATTGGTCCGCCGGACAATCTCAACTCCTGGGCCATCAAGCCTGGAGCCATAATCGTAAGAAGCTGCAAAATTGATTTTCCGTTTTTTCTCGTTGAAGATAAAATTGACCTCAAATTGGCGGTACCCATTTAATTGTACCTCATAATCATTTTGCTCCAGTTCAAAATTCTCGTAGAAGATGTTGTTAATATGTACTTTATATTTATCCACATTCGGAACAAAAATATTAAAGTTTCCATTAGCATCGGTTAAAGAAGAATATTTTTTACCATAAGAATCCTCTGCGGTAACTTTGATATTTGAAGGATCGATACTACCTAAGTTTGACAATTTGGAACGGTTTAGAATTACTTTTCCAAATATTTTATTGTTTTCGACAAAGGGTATATATAATGTTTCATTTTTATTTATATAAATCTGTTGCATACTAGATTCTGAAGTGTAGGCACCTTCAATCTTTCCTATCGGCTTATAGTTTAAAATATAGGCGCCATTTGGTATGTTTTTATATTCAACTATTCCATCCATATCCGACAAAAGATCCGTTGACATAAAATAACTTGACGAGGATTCTGTAGGGTTAAGATCATTGATTTCATCTTTCTCTATAAAGAAAAGAATTTCTTTTAAGCCAGGTTCCTCTTCATCTTTTACTCTATTTCCATTAAAATCTTTAAAGAAATAAACCTTCAAATCATGATATTGATACCTGGGCTGGTTTAGATTCAAGTCCTTTTGGATACGAAACTCAAAATAGGAACTGTTATAAGAAAATTTTTCGTCAGTAATTAAATCCTGATTTGCAGAAAAGTTATAATTATTTGTTAAAGAAAGCTTCCATGTCTTTCCTGGGAATGCAATTAAACTGGTAACTAAATTAATTCTGGTTGTCTTAGCTGAAATATTGTAACTTAAGGCTGGTTTGGTTTCAAATTTCAAAAAATTTGGGACTAAATAATAATCTATAAATGGCATCAGCCTCAGTGCCTTAATATAATAATCCTGAGAAAAATAAGAAAACTGTTGGTTAATTGAATAAGGACCATGGTAATAATTAAAGCTCACCCCCCAGTTTCTAGCTCTAAAATTTGTAGTAAATATCAATGAGAACCAATTTGTGTTTTTAAATAAATACTCAACGGTATCAATTGCATAATCAGTGACAAAATTATAACCCGCTTTTAATGAGGTTGTAAAAAATGTCCGGGTGTTTACATTGTTAAAGGAATAAGATATATAACCTAACCCACTTCTGGTTTTTAAACTATTAATAAAATCATTTTGACTGGCAAAAGAGTTACTATATTGGCTTTCAGAAACTAAGCCATACCTTAAATATGTTGTTGGTTTAATCTTATTTGATAAAATTGCTTTAATTTCTTCTTTATTATTTATTGATGCAGGTAATAAATTGTCCTCAAAATAATTGGAGGGGCGGTGGTCATAAAATGAATAGGTTACATCTAAATTTGAGGTTTCTGAAAATACATGAAATAATTTCATATTTATAAAAGTTCGGCCACTAAAATACCCAAAATATTCTCTATTTGCATAAGTGGCATTTAAAGTGTAATTTGTTTTATTGATATTTTTAAAATATGAAAGTTCACCAAAATAACCTATTTGTTGTTTTTTTTCCGAAAAATACCAAGAGGCAGTAGAAAAAGCCCCAGTAATATTAAATCTTCCTAAGGTTTCATTTCCATAGCCTATTGCACCAATATATATCAATGAATTAACTTTCTTATCTTTATCTGATTCATAAGATGTACCAATTTTCAAGCTATTTTTATTTTGTGTTTGGAACTGATAGGTACCAGCAATATGCATTAAATCAGTAAAAACTGATTTCGTTGATATAATTTCAAATTTATGTTGTTCGAGTTTTGTTGTAATCATTCCCCCTCGACCATAAAGATTATGCCCAATTACAATGGGTAAATCACCAACTTTAATATTAAAGCCTTTATATTTATATGAGATTTCATAACGCCCTTTATCCCAGAGATCTGTTTTATTAAATTTTCCAAATGTTTGAAAATCATAGGAAATCGCCCCACTTTTTTTAAACAGAAAATTACCATAAATATTTGTATTGAAGATAGGGGTAAATTCAGAAAATAAATTTTGAATAATTAATTCAACACCTAACATCGTGTAATCAGGAGGTATTTCGTTATAATAATAATTTTCCAATTCCTTAGCCCATATTGAACTTTTAAAGACAGTATCAACAGTATATGTCTTAATACTAATCTGATGAAAGTTTCTATTATCAATGATAGCTTTTTTGTTCAAATCAACTGGTATTGTAATTAGTGAATCGGAATAAGAGTTAAGAGGGATTTCTTTCCTAAAAAAACCATTACTCTCCCCAGGAGTAGTAAGTCCTGAAGGAAAATTAAAATCGATATAAAATATTTCATCAGTATTTCCGCTATTTGATAATAATATTTCAATCTTAGTTGCCTTTTGTAATTTATCAAAATAGATAATTCGTTTTTTAATTTGAGCCTTTACATCACTGATTTTTGGTAAATTAACAAAACTATATTCATTTTTAAATGTATTTCCCTTCAAATCAGATAGTGAAGCAACAATAGCATAACCAATTTCACCTTTGGCATCAATGGAAGCTGCTGCTCTAAAAGGAATATAAATAGAGTCATTAGGTGCAAGGCTTATTTGCTGATTTTTCTCACCTATAAAAGTCCAATTCGAGGGATAGCTGAAATTAGTTGTGAAGGTAAGTAATTGATTGGAAGGGTTTTTTATTTTGACAAGGTTATAAAAAGTCTTATTGGTTTCTATTTCTAATTTACTTCTTAAAAACTCAATTTCAATTTGATCATGGGCATCTTCCAAAAAATAGAATTGTGCATTGCTGTTATTTACAAAAGCAACAAACAAAAAAAAAATAAAAAATATTTTATAATACTCAACTTTCATTCTAATAGGATCTCAGAAATAGAAAAATTTCTGTTCTGTAATAATCTGAAGGTACATTCAATAAACCTATATCTCCAACTTGTTTTGCACAATCGTAATTTATTTGCACATTCCACCATGGAGCATCGTTTAAAGATCCTGATGCAATAACATTCGTTACATTATCAGTCAATTCTTTTGTAGAGCCTGTTCCATTATTGTCCACTGTAACATACATAACAATTTTATTCAAATTTAGGTTTGGTGAACCAAAATCTGATTGCAAATCTGACGAAAGTGTATAGGCACAGAGCTCCCAACCATTCACAGTAGGTAATACAAACCCCACTGTATCATAATAAATTTTTAAACTAGTGTATCCAGATCCTGATGATAAGGTTTTTCCATTCTGAATATCGTACATCGAACGAAAAATGAAATCAGCTTTTTTACCTCTAATCAAATCAATACTTTTATTCACAGTTTGACCATGAATTAAAATTGGATAAACTAAAATTATTATTAGTAAGTATTTGATTTTAATCATTCTAAAAAAACTGCAAGAAAGGTTAAATATAATAAGTCAAAATAAGCATTGCTTATTTTGACTTACTATTTAAAAATATCTAAAGATATGTTAATTTGGAACCCTTAATGATAAAAACATATTGTTAGAATACCTATCTGCTGCAAGGTTAGCTGCAATGATTGGTTTTACTGACCAATTGATTATAAAAGAATTATCGGTTCCATCTCCAGCATTACTTCCATTTGCTACATTGTATGACACAATTTCTTGAGTTGCAGCTAAATCTGTTGCAACAGCAGGAGCAACATCACTATTTCCAGCAACAGCCTCAGCTATCAAAATTTGAACATAAGTATTTGCCATTGTGTGTGCTGGATCATCTGTTCCTAAAAAGCTAACTGCATTTTCAGCCACAAGATCAACATCAAAATTTATAGATGAAGATACATTAAATTCTGTATCATATCTGGGTGCATTTGCAATACCTGCTTTATATTGGTCTATATTATTAAATACAAACTCAATATTTCCACCAGAGGTTACATTCAACCTAAGAATTGAATTTAAAGTAATTGATACAGGGATAATTGCCTCATCATCTACAGCCTGTCCATAGGAAGTAACTCCAATGCACAGTGCTAAAATAAAAACGGTTAACTTTTTCATATACATAATTTATTTAGTTTGACAATATTAGAAATCCAGTGCAATATACAAAAAAACCTATATCTACCAAGGAATCTTTGATAAATCAATAAAAAAATTGCATATATCTGTTGTTTTATTATTTGTGAACTGATATATAATGCATTAATTGTCAGAAATATCCAATTTAAAACCAATTACCAAAACATCGTCTATTTGACTGAATTTAGTCCCAATCCATTCTTTTAGGGCTGCAGCCAATATCTCTTTTTGTTCCTGCATGGGTTTTTGATGAATCTCAAAAATCAATTCACGAAAAGTTTTGATCATAAATTTTCGACCGGAATCCCCCCCGAACTGATCGATAAACCCGTCAGAAAATATATAAAACCAGGTAGGGCCGTTAATAACCACCTTGTGCAAAGTATAGTTGTGATCATCCGATTTACCTCCGATCCCATTTTTATCGCCTTTAATCTGTTCCACGTTTCCGTTTTGGATATAGATCAGGGGATTTTTGGCTCCTGCAAATTCAACCATTTTTTCCTGGGGATCAATAACGCAAATGGATATATCCATACCGTCCTGGTTGTTGGTTTCCTTTTGTTTTAAAGTAAACCGGACCCCACGGTGCAACTCTTCAAGTATTAAATCGGGACGGGTGATCCCTTTGTTGGTAATCTCGTCCAATAAATTGTACCCAATCATACTCATAAAGGCACCAGGAACGCCGTGGCCTGTACAATCCACTGCTGAGACTATGATCTTCTTTGGAGTTTTATCTTTCCCATTATCTTGCTCGCGTCGGTGCATCCCGAAGATTTTAAAAATATCGGATTTTGAGTCTACTTCGCGGAAGTAATAAAAATCGCCGCTCACTATATCACGGGGTTTAAATAAAATAAAGGAATCCTTTACATACTCGGACAATTGATCGGCCTTGGGCAGCAAAGCCTGCTGAATACCTTTGGCATAATTGATACTTTGGGTAATGTTTTGGTTTTGATGTGCAATTTTTTTCAATGCAACTCCCAACTGTTCACTCTTTTCAGCAATCTCGCGGTTTTGCTTTTCCAGTTTGGTATTGGCTTTTTTCCGGGCACGGTTGGCCCGCAACATTACTATCGCTAGCACCACCATCAAAGCAAATCCACCAGCAATCATTAAAATGATCATCCGTTGGGCTTTTTGTTTGGTTTCCAACTCACTTTGCCTAAGCTGATCCAATTCCCGTTGTTGATTCAGGGTTTCTATTTCAAGTTTGGCTGCCTTTGCTAAACCTTCTTGTAAGAATAGGCTATCCTGCTTTGCTTTAATGGCAAGTCCTAAAGAATCCTCCGTTTGTTGGTACAATGCCTGCCGAAGTCTAAAGACCTCTTCGGCCAACTTCTTTTCCTCCTCTTTTTTTACTACCTCTTTTTTGGTTTCCATTACCTCAGAAGTAAAATCTTTTTTCAGGTTTTCCTCTTGTAAAAAGGCTTGGTATTGATCCCACTTGCCTGCATATTCTTTTGATTTTTTTAAATTACCTACTTGCTCATAATTTAAAGAAAGCAACTGGTAACAGTCAAGGATTAATTGAGAGTTCTTTTCTGCTGTAGCTAATGCCAGGGATTCTTCCAGATTTTTAATGGCATCGTCATATAAACCTAATAGTTGATTGATATAAGCAACATCAAAAAGGCCAGCGGCTATTTCTGTTTTATTTCCAATTTTCTTTCGAATGGTCAAACTTTTTTCAAAATATTCCATGGCAAATTCCAATTCTTCAATATCGGTGTAGATGACTCCGATATTGGTGTAAATATTTCGCACTTCAATGAGTTTTTCTTTTTGCAAATAATTCTCCACTGCAAATAAATAGTAATCCACAGCCTCCCTGGGTAAACCGGCCCCCCAATAAATTTTGGCAATTTGGCTGTAACTTTGACCTGCCTGAACGGCATCCCCATCTCTGGAATAAACCTCTGCCATCTCTTTTAACCGGGCTATTTGGTTTTTTTCTTGTTCACTGAGAGTTCGAATAGTTTGGCTATAAATTAGGCTTAAAGAAAAAAGAAAACCGATAACTAAGAATAACCGATAATTCATATTTAATTGAAATTTAACTATAAGATCAAATTGTATTACTAATAATTTGCTACTTGAAATATTTAAAATGATACAAAGACATGTAAAAATAGTGAATTAATGGATAATTTCACAAATTCAATGAAAACATGCACAATTTATACAGGGAGTTTCCTAATTTAGCAAAAAAAAACTTACATGGTTATGAAAAACAATTACCTATTATTTTTTTTAATTTTTGTTATAAAAATTGTTGCTGGCCAAGACTTTGAAGTTTCACCTTTAGAACTTTTCTTTAATGCTGAACCTGGAGAATCTCAAACAAAATACATTAGCGTGAAAAATCATGGCTCAAAGTTAGAGACATTTATTTTAAAAATTAGCGATGTTTCGATCGATTCAAAAGGAAGTACAGAGTATGTCGAACCGGGGAGTATGAAAAATAGTATTTCTGATTGGGTAAGTTATGCTCCTTCCTTTTTTGAACTTCAGCCTAATGAGGAGAAAGAAATTGCGGTTACACTACAGCAACCTACTGATGAATATGGTTCGAAATGGGGGGTCATATTTATAAGGACAGCCTTTGAACAATCATCATATAGTGCAGATAAATCCGTAAGAGCAGGTTTAAGTGTTACTGGTCGTATTGTTGTAAATGTTTATCAAACACCAGGGACAAATAAAGCCTTTAAGGCAAGTATTTCTAATATGATGGAGGTGTCAACAAATACTGATACGGTACGTACATTTAATGCTTTAATCAATAATTTAAGTGAAATTATTACTCCTTGTAAAGTGGTTTTAATTGCTACTAATGTTGAGACATCTGAAGAAACTATTTTTCAAGAAAACGAATTTACCATGTACCCTAAAAGTTCCCGGAAAATAGAATTGTATATGCCTAAAACTTTACCCAAAGGAACCTATTCTCTTGCAGCTATATTGGATTATGGAAGCAAAACCAATTTGGAAGGGACACAAGTTATTATTAAAGTGGAATAGCCAAATAAAAGAATTATATAGCCCTGGAGGAAACTCCGGGGTTTCTTTTTAGATTGACATGAAAAAAAATATCTTTCTTTTTGTATTAAGCCTCTTTTATGTATCACTTATTCCTGCTCAGGATACTGTAAGCATCTTTTACCCAAATGGCAATATTAAAGAAAAGTTTGAAGCCATTGTAACGGCTTATGATACACTGCGGGTTGGAAGTTATTTTTTTTACGATGCAGATGGAAAACTCAGCCATCAAGGAAAATACGAAAACAACAAACTACAAGGCCCATATTATATATATTATCCCAATGGTAAAATCAAAAAGGAGTTGCATTTTGTATCGGGGTTAAAAAGCGGTGAATATGAGCACTTTAATCAACAGGGAGAATTAATTGAAAAAGGCTTTTTTAATACCGATGTTTTGGAAGGTGAATTCATTACTTACCAAAGTTCAGGCAAACCTGAACAGGTGCAGCACTTCCATCAAGGGAAAAAGAACGGGTTTGTGATTTCGTATTCAAAAACGGGTTTGGTAGCATCAAATATCGAATATAAGAATGATACCATACATGGCCTTTATGAAACTTTTTATGACGATGGGAACCTTAATTATAGGGGAAAAAGGATTGGAACTGCATATATAGATTCCCTTTTTGTATTTTATCCATCGGGAGATACCATGCGAAGATGTTTTTATGAAAATGGTAAACTTGAGGGAATTCTCAAAACCTATTATGAAAACCAGAAATTGAAATCCACCGCCCATTATACCAATGGGATGCTTTCCGGTGAATATATTGAATATTTTCCTGATGGTGGAGCTGCTCAAAGAGGACTTTATGTAGATAACAAAAAGACGGGGGTTTGGCGGGCATTCTACCCTTCCGGGGAGTTGTTTTCAACTGGCAATTTCAAGGAAAGCAGTTTTGACGGGAAATGGATTATTTATTTTGAAAGCGGGCAAATCAAGCAGGAGGGTATATATATAAATGGCGTTTCAACCGGACAATGGTCTTTTTACCATCCCAATGGAAACCTCTGGAAAAGAGGTAACTATGTGAATGATACACAAGAAGGTGTTTGGTGTTTTTATAATGAATCGGGTGATTTTGATAGTGTCATTCTATTTGAACATGGGGTGATGCATGGTTTGAGCCGGTTTAAACAAGGTGAACTTTGGATATATGGATTAATCAAAGGTGGGGAAGTGGTACCCATTATTGATGAAGCATTAAAGGAATTGATTGAGGAGTAATAACAGTTACGGAATAACCGTCAAGTTGGGTTGATTTGGATACCATATATTGTCTTATGGCCTGTAGAACCGAAAATACCATTCTGCCAAAGCGAAAATTACTTTTTATAATAGCCAGTTAACAGCCATAAAATCGGAGTAAAATAAAATTTAAGGGGGGTATATAAAAAAAGTGAAACTTGTTCAGTTTCACTTCAGTGATCCAGCTGGGATTCGAACCCAGGACCCCATCCTTAAAAGGGATGTGCTCTACCGACTGAGCTACTGAATCGTGCTTTTTTTAAAAGCGATGCAAAGATACTATCTATATTTTATTTTCCAAATTGGGCAAAGTTTTTTTTCAATTTTTCAGAAAGGTTTTTTTTCATAAGATTGTTACTTGTTTAGTATCAAAAAATTAAGTTTTGAATTTTAAATTTAATGATCAAATAATTCAAAAAAAATGTCTGGGAAAGGGCTAATTTTGTCAGTTAAGAAAAGTATTTTCGAAAATAATAATCATTTTGAAATCCGGAAATGACATGGAAATTTTAAAAATCATACAAGAACGTTATAGTCCCCGGGCATTCTCAGATCAAACAGTTGATATGCCAACATTGGAATATCTCTTTGATGCTGCAAGAAGGGCGCCTTCGTCAAGGAATGAGCAACCTTGGAAATTTATTTATGCAATCAAAGAGGGTTCACTGAATTTTCAGAAGTTTTTGGGTTTTCTGACAGCTTCAAATCAAAAATGGGCCTGTACTGCCCCAGTATTGGTTGCAGGAATTACCCGATTGAATTACCAGAGCAATCAACAGCCCAATGAGTATGCCTGGTACGATTTAGGCCAGTCTATCGCATACTTAACTTTGCAGGCTTCCGGATTTGGATTGTATGTACACCAAATGGGAGGTTTTGATCGGGAAAAGGCTAAACTAGAATTGCATTTACCTCAGGATTCACAAGTTGTGGTTATGGTTGCCATTGGTTATAAAGGTGATATTCATCGGATTCCTTCTGAATTTCATGAGGGGGAATTGAACCGGAAAACCAGATTCCCTTTAGGGCAAATTTTATCGAAAAACCAATGGTCCTGGGAATAGCTCTATTTAAAAAGTCTCATACCTATATTGTTTGGATGTTATTCTGCCTTGGGTTAAGTGGCGCATCCTTTGGACAGTATTATGACAGTGGGCAAGATCCTTTTCGTTTGAAGTGGAGGCAAATGAATACCAATCGTTTTCAACTTATTTATCCAGAAGGAATTGATAGCCTTGCTGCCCAATATCTTTGGAATTTGGAATCGGTAGCTCAGCAAGAAAAAAGAACCGTAACCTATTTTCCAAAACACATACCCGTGGTTTTACATCCAAATACCATCATTTCGAATGGAGAGGTGGGTTGGGCTCCAAAACGCATGAATCTATATCTGGTGGCTCCTCAGGATAATTATTTCCAACCGTGGAATGAGCAGTTAAGTATTCATGAGTTCAGGCATACGGTACAATTGAGTAAGCTTAATCAAGGAGCTACACGTTTTTTGAATCTGTTAATGGGAGAACAAGCCACCGGTTTTATCCTTGGCTGGCATATTCCATTATGGTTTGTTGAAGGCGATGCAGTGTGCTTTGAGACAGGGTCGAGCCAAGCGGGTAGGGGAAGGGTCCCTGATTTTAATATGCGGTTGAAGGCTCAGGTGCTGGAAAAAGGAATTTACTCTTATCCTAAGGCAATATTTGGTTCATACAAAGATTTTGTGCCAAATCGTTACGAGTTAGGCTATTACCTGGTTGCGAATGGGCGCAATCAATTTAGCAATTCCTTATGGGATCAGGTTTTGGATAAAGTAGCCCGTTCACCTATACATCCTAACCCTTTTTCGGCTTCCATTAAAAAACAAACAGGCTTTTCCGAACGTAATTTTTACATGCAATCAATGCTAGGATTGCATGATAGTCCGATAGATCGTGTAAAGAATGAAAAGGCAGTAAAACAAGTTGTTAACAGCAATTCTAATGATTATGTGAATTATTACAATCCTACAAAAACAGATGATGGAATGGTGGCTTTTAAAACCAGTTATAGCAGCATTCCAGCTTTTGTGAGCATTGATGCAAATGGGAATGAAAAATTATTGCATCAGCCGGGGTATGTATTCGATAATACCTTTTCGGCAAATGATTCGTTACTGATTTGGAATGAATTTAAAAATACCCGTTGGGAAAATGAGAACTTTTCACGGATTGTGGTATATAATCTGAGAACTGATAAACTTGACTATCTAACCTCCAGTGGGCGAATCTTTTATTCCCGGTTATCACCCGGGGCCGATGCCCTTTTATCGGTGGAAGTGGATGAAAAAATAAACTGGACACTCACGCTGAGAGATTTTAAAACCGGGGAAGTATTCAAACAGTTTGCATTTGACACCATTCAACCCGTTCAACCCGACTGGGCTCCCGATGGAAAATCGGCGGTTTTTGTAGGGATATCCTTCAAAGGTAAATCCTTGGGCCTGGTTGACCTTGTTTCAGAAAACATCCGTTGGATATTAAAAGATGAATCCATGGAATTTTCGCAACCCAAATGGACGGGAAAGGGTATTGTTCTAAAGGGAGCTTATAAGAATACCTCTAACTTTTTTTTGTATGATTTGACCCAAAACACATGGAGTCTGTTGACAGACGAACCTTATGGTGTGAATGAGGGAAATATAACCGAGAACTCTTTTTTGTATTCAACCTATACATCTGATGGTTTTAAAATTGAATGTACCGATTCCGCATTTACAAAAGATCTAAGAGGGATTAAACCGTCAGCCTTTCAATTGAAACTGGCAGACAACCTTCAACAGGAAGAGACACAGGTGGTATTTAGCCTGCCGCATCAGAGCTATCCATCAAAGGAATATCATCGGTTTAGCCATTTGGTTAATATACATAGCTGGGCACCCTTAGCTATAAGGGTTGATAACCAAGAAGTAGGGTTGGGGTTGACCCTGCTTTCGCAGGATGTGCTGAGTACCTCATTTTTAAGTTTAGGTTACCAAAGACATGAGGCCGAAGCCTATGATGAATATTTTATTGATTACCAGTACAAAGGATTTTATCCTTTGTTAGATACCAAATACAGTTTAATCCCTTTTTCATCTTATCAACCTAGAGATTCCATTCCACGGCTGGTTGAAGGTGTCCAACATATTATTACGCAAACCTGGCAAGTGCCTTTTTATTTTAATCGTGGTAAATGGTACCGGTTGGTGCAGCCTGAACTGGGATACAATTTAGCACTGGTTGACTATAAACCTAATCTGTACTTTGAGGATCAAAACAAATACATACATCAGATAAATGCCGGGCTATATGCGTATAACCTTATGAAACAGAGTTACCGGGATTTATATCCAAAATGGGGGCAATCGGTGTATGTAACTGTCCGGAATGTCCCCATGGGAAGTTATGCAGGTTCGCAATTTGTGGCCTATACCCGCCTGTATTTTCCGGGACTGGCAGCAAACCATAGTTTTAGGGTTTATGCCGGATTTCAGAAACAGGATCAAACAGGTTGGCCATTTTATAACAAATTGGCAACCCCCCGGGGTTATTATACCCTGAGTAGTGCGCAAATGCTGTCAACACGTGCTGAATATGCTTTCCCACTGGTTTATCCTGATGTTAATTATTGTGAACTTCTTTATATAAAGAGAATCCGGACCAATCTGTTTTACGATGTTGCATCTTATGATAACAGGTATTGGCAACAAAGCGTTGGAATAGAGTTGGGTTATGACTTTCATGCATTACGGTTGATTACCCCATTCGAACTTAGCTTTAGGTATGCTTATCAACTTTCAGAGCAATCGCATTTTTTTGAGGTAAACTATGCCGTTAATTTTAATGCCTTGTACGGAAATTCTGAAAAGAACAGCATCCCTGATAAATAATTTTGATGAATCCGGGTTTGGCTTCAAGGTAAATTCAAAGGAAACTTAAAATCAGTGAGTTATCCGATGACTCTCGCAACTTATAAATATTGCTGCGGATTTATAAGAATTGTTTCCGTCAACTATTTTTAATGTTACTTTTGAAAAAAAGAAATTTATGACCCTTATTCAGTTAGAATATATCATTGCAGTGGATACCTACCGGCACTTTGTAAATGCCGCCGAACATTGCCATGTTACCCAACCTACATTAAGTATGCAAATTAAGAAGTTGGAAGAGGAGCTAAACATCATCATTTTTGATCGGAATAAACAACCCGTTGAGCCAACACCTATTGGTAAAAAAGTAATTGAACAGGCCCGGACAGTGATTAAAGGCCGCGATCGTATTGTTGATGTGATTGACACTACCCGTAACGAGATTTCGGGCGAACTGCGCCTGGGCATCATTCCAACCATTGCATCCTATTTGGTGCCATTGTTTATCCCTCAGTTGGCTGAAAAATACCCCAACTTAAAAATACATGTGGAGGAATTGATGACCCATGAAGTGGTGGAAAAACTTCATAGTGGTACCATTGATATGGGGGTTATTTCTACTCCACTGGATGAAGGTGGAATTGCCGAGTTTCCGGTTTTTTACGAACCGTTTCTATTGTATGTATCAGAAAACCATAAACTTTACGAGAAGGAAAAAATATCTTCATACGACCTTAATTTGGACGAGATGTGGTTGCTTTCGGACGGCCACTGTTTCAGAAACCATGTTATTAATATATGTGGTGACAGCACCTACTTTCCTAAAAAACTAAAATTCGGTTATAAAACCGGAAGCCTCGAAGTATTGATGAAATTTGTGGAACAGCATTACGGATATATGTTGCTTCCCTATTTGGCAAAAATGGGACTTACCCCAACCCAGATGAACCGGATAAGGGAATTTAAAGAGCCGACCCCAAAGCGCGAAATCAGTTTGATTGCCCCGGAAGGATATCTAAAAGACAAATTGGTAGAAGGTATCATTACCGAGATACAAACCAATATTCCTGCAGAACTCCGGTTCCTCGATCACGGGAAAGTGATTCATTGGCGGAAGTAATGAAATAATTAATATTTGTATTTAATAGCCTTGAAATAAGCATTATAAACCTTATTTGTAAGTATTTAAACCGCTAAAAGATTTCATAAACCCTTCTATAGCTATTTCATCCAATTCGTTAAACCACTTACTGTTCCTTTTAAAGGCAGAACCCACAATAAAACCATCGGCAAAAGGCGCAAATGTTGAAAGATTGTTTTTGGTAATTCCTGAACCGATAATAATGGGTAAGTTCACGCTTTCCTTTACAGCTTTAACTTCTTCCAGCAATGGTTCCATACCCGTTGATGTTCCGGTTACAATAATTCCATCAGAAAGGAAAAAAGCTGCCGCTTTGGCAGTTTCCACAATTGAAGTATCGGAGGTAATGCTGTGCGAACTGTGTTTCTTTTTAACATCCGTATAGATGGCCACCTTTTCAGCACCCATCTGCTTGCGGTAGCGTAAAAGCTTGCCGGCACAGCTATCCATATACCCTTCATCGGCCAAATGGCCAAACACGAACCCTTCGGCCCTGATAAAATCAAGGTCTGCTGAACAAGCTACAGCCAGGGCTTCTATATTGGCTCCCGCTAACAATTGAATACCCAGTGTAATGGGGAACCTACGTTTTAATTCATGGCCAATAATAGCCATTAACGCGATAACCTCGGGCGGAGCTTCACTCTTGAGATAAGGAACATCGTGCATGTTTTCAATCATTAAAGAGTGGATGCCATGCTTCTGATAAATCGCGGCTTCGTGTATAGCATGTTCGATAATCTGTGCCGGATTTAACTTATTTTTTGGAGTTCCGGGCATGGCTTGCAAATGAATCATTCCAATGAGGCCTATTGGAGAAGTGTTTTTTTCTATGTTTTTCATGTAAAAGTAATTTTCACGATTTCAAAACTCAAAAAACCGATGAAGTCTTATCTTTGATGTTGCTAATACAAATGCTGAAATAGTAAGTCATTCCAAAAATTTCAACTCCCTCCAAAATTATAAAGAAGATGGACATATCAGGCCAAACAAAAAGTTAATTATGTTTGTTTGCAAATAAAAAATCAGAAATGGAGACGCTGTTAAAAGAATCGGAAAAACTTTATAACGAATTTAAACTCGATGAGGCCAGGGAGTTGCTCGAGTTGGTACTCAAAGAGCAATCGGATCATAAAGAGGCGTTGCTTTTGTTAGGAAAATTACATTCGAAAACTCAGGATTACGGACAGGCAATGAATTGCTTCAATAAAGTGCTTTTGGCTGAACCGGGTAATAATGAGGCCACAACAGGATTACAGCTCATAAAAAACATCTTGCAGTTAACCAATAATTTTTATTTCGAAAATGCCTATACCGACGACGATTTATATGAATTTGAGAAGTGATTTTTCGGGCGAACACCAAGCCGCAAACGGCAAAAAACCAGAAATATTTGATAAACACCTTTTATTTCAATAATTAATCTATCTTTGCAAAAAATAATTCGATAATTTAATACCAAAGGCGTTTAGATTGTCTGTTAATTAAGGAAATATGAAGATTTTTATTGGCAATCTGGACGAAAAAATCCAATCCAACCACCTAAAAGAAGCTTTTCAAGATTTTGGCGAGGTCAGTTCTGCCAAAGTCGTCACCGACCGCAAATCGGGCAAATCCAAAGGCTTTGGTTTTATTGAGATGCCCAATGGCGACGAGGCCAAAAAGGTAATTGAGACCGTGAATGGGGGCACCTGGGAAGGTAAAGTAATTACAGTTAGAGAAGCTTATTAGTGTGAATAATTTTTAAACAATCAATATGAATATTTATGTAGGAAATCTGCATTATAATGTAGATGAAGAGGATTTGAAAGGAATCTTCGAAGAGTATGGTGAAGTAAAATCAGTGAAATTGATTACTGATAAATTTACCGGTAAAAGCAAAGGTTTTGCATTTGTTGAAATGGGTAACTCCGAATCAGGTCAGGCAGCTATTACAGCTTTGAACGAAGCTGAATTAGAAGGCCGTAACATGAAAGTGAACGAAGCCCGCGAACGTACAAACGACGACAGAAAGAAGTTTGGCGGTAGCAGCAACAGCAGCAGAAGGCCCCAATCCAATAATTTCAGAAGAAATGAAAGGTACAATTAAATGGTACAACGAAACCAAAGGTTTTGGTTTCATCAAACGTGATGGTGAAAAAGATATTTTCGTTCACCGTAGCGGAATCAAAGGCAATGCAGCTTCGTTAGACGAAGGTCAGGAAGTTGATTTTGAAATTCAGGAAAGCCAAAAAGGTCCTGTTGCAGTAAACGTAACTCTTATTGGATAATCCGATTAACACACATATAAAAAGCGCCCCCGTGGCGCTTTTTTGTTGTGTAACTGAAAAAAAGGAAAATTAACCCGGAAAAACCTGAGTAAATCTTAACAGGTATCAAAAAAATTAGATATAACAATATTACCGCCTAATTTACAGAAGTACAGTAATTTATAGTAATTTTTAAATTCCCAGGATATACCTTATTATGCTATTTTTATAAAAAATACCCTTGGGTATATACAACTTCCGATTCTTTTTTATATCATTGTGCAGTGAAAGTTTATTGTTAGCCATAAACCAACATTTTATTGACAAATGGTATCTTTTAACGTGTAACAATCTTATAACAACAATAGCTATGAAACACTTTTTATTATTCTCGTCAGTGCTTCTTTTAACTACTTCCCCAACATTTGTATGGTCCAGGGTTACGTTTTCTCACCACAAACTTGGGATTTTGGGATATTTGAATTGAGAATCATTTAATAAAATAATCTCCAATTTTTTAAACAAATTCTAGATGTATAAAGTATTTATATTGCTTTGCTTTTTTGTAATTTCGAATTTCATTGAAGCACAAAATTTGTATGATGGATGGAAGGATCCTATACCCTCTTCACCTAATGCCGAAAGTTTGGGTAAATATGGAGCGATTCCCGTTAATTACTTTACTGGAGCACCTAATATTTCTATCCCCATATATACACTTAAAACCGGAAGTTTTGACTTGCCAATTTCATTAAGTTATAATGCAGGTGGAATTAGAGTTGATGATATAGCAAGTTGGGTTGGCTTGGGTTGGAGTTTAAATGCGGGCGGGGTTATTTCTGTGAATATCAAGGGGAAAAGCGATATATGCCCTTATAACTTATTCAATTCAAATTTAATTGAAGATTGTTATGAAGTTGGAGCTGTTTTTACAAATGAACAATTAAAATCCAGAAATGGAACCTTACTTACCGAAGAGGAAACGCAAAAACTTGAATCTATTGGGGATGGTTCTCGCGATGGAGAACCTGATGTATTCAATTATAATTTTTTAGGTTATACCGGGCAATTTGTTTTAAATAATGGGGTTTGCACTTTTCTTAGCAACAATAATGGGCTAACACTTCTATTTAATGAAGCGAATACAGAATTTATTTTTACCGATATTCAAGGAAATAAATATTATTTTAATGCGCTGGAATCGACCACTCAAAAAATTAAAAGATATGCTATCGCTGGAAACGATTTTATTAGCCTTGCTGAAAAATTTAATACTAACATCCCACGTTCCATTACGGCTATTTATCTATCTAAAATTCAGATATCAAATAGTATAGATGAAATTAATTTTTCATATACAAATGATACCCTGAAAACCATATCCAGGAAAAATGGTTACATATCAACTGATGGCTATTTATATGATGACCCATGGGAATTAAATTCAGGAGATACGGAAAACAATTATGAGTTAGCAGCCAGTAGAGTTACTGAAACACATAACACAATATACTCTTTAAAGTTGGATGAAATTAGTAACAATCGTGGTGCCACCATTAAGTTTAATGAAGGTACAATTACTAAACGTCAAGATTTGAACAGTAATACCTACCCATTATACAATATGAACCTTTACAACAATGGTAATTATATCAACAATTGGCTTTTCTCATACAACTATTTTCAATCAAAAATATCCAATATGGATTCATATGGTAATTGTCTTGATAAGAGATTAGCATTAAAAAGTGTATCAAAGGAAGATTTATCAGGAGATATTATCCAACTTGCATCATTTGATTATTATGGGGAATCAGAGACCGATTTAAAGCTACCCTACCGAAATTGTTTTATGGGGGTAGATTATTGGGGTTACTGCAATGCAGATATAAACTCAACACATACCAGCCGGTTGAACGATATGCATACTTTGTTTCCTTTAGTTGAAACAAAAATGGCTATTAATTTAAAAACCATTGGCGAAAGTCTCTATTATGATAGAGGAAGTTGTTCAAACAATACCTTATATAATCAGGCTCCAACTTTTCCTTTGGGGAGTAGCAAAGAGGCAAATGGGTATTATACCAAATCATTTTCATTAAAAAAGATTAACTATCCTACTGGTGGTTATACCATTTTTGATTATGAGGGACATCAATATAGCAAGCTTTTAAACAATTATCGTTCCGGCACATACGGAGGCCAAAGGTTAAAAAGCATGACAGATCACTCAGATGAGGGATCAGACATAATAAAGACCTTTACTTATGGTACAGGTGTTGTTATTAACCAACCAAAAAATATTTTTAATGCAAAATTACAATTATGTTATAATGGTGTCTATTATTATCTAGTATTAAACGTCCATCTTCAAAGCAATTGTTTAAATGATTTTTATTTACTCGATGGCTCTGGTATTGGTTATGATTATGTGATTGAACGAAGTGCATTGGGTACAATAAATTATAACTTTTTAACCATGGCTGATTTATTGGATATGCCTGAATATAAATCCCAGGAAGAAGATTATAAAACGATTTTAGCCTATATACATGCGGTGGATCCTACAATCTTTGATTTTAGGCTTAAAATTGATGGTTTTTGCGAATCCACAAATTACAGAGAAGCAATGCATCCATTTCAAGAATCAACCATTGTTAAGTGTATTGGTAATGGATCTCTACAGACTAAAACATTTATAAACACTTCCGGGCAAATTGTTAAAAAAGAGTGGTACAATTACACGATATTTCCCAATGCTACCAAAGTTTATGGAAATAAAGTACAAAAAGTTTTAGGATTTGGAAGATTTCTGAGCCTTGATGGGGAATTCAGTTATACATTACAATTATTTATTGATTCCTATTATCTGGTTGGGGGGAAATCATTTTTAACCAGCAAAATTGACTCAAATTATTTTTATGATGTAAACAATATTCAAACAGCATTGAGTTCAACTGAAACATATTTATATAACGAGGAACAGGAACAAATAAAAGAAAAAAATATTACTAATAGTCAGGGTGTTTCAGTTATAACAAAATATACTTACCCTAACGATTATAGCAACCAAAGCAATGGAAGCTCTGAAGTAGTTGCATTATGGGCTCTGGATATGAAAAACAATATTAATGCACCGGTTGAGACTATTGATTATAAAGACGGTAAAGTGACAGGTGGACAGTTAACCACTTACAAAAACAATGGCAGTGGGATACCAATGCCCTACCAGCAATACAGCATAAAAACAACACTCCCGCTTAGCCCAAAGACAATTGGTTCGACAGATAATACAAATGTGTTTATTCCTAGTAGTTTAGCTGGATCATATTATTTTCTAAAAGATGACAATTATACATTAGACCTGACCTACGATAATTTTGATTTGTATGGCAACCCGCTCCAATATAGCAAACCAAACGATATAAAAACCAGTTATATATGGGGTTACAATTATACTTATCCTATAGCGGAAGTTGAAAATGCTGAATACAATGAAGTTGCCTTTACCAGTTTTGAAGATGTATTATTAACTTCAGGCGATGAAGCTTCGGATAGCTGGTGGGTGAAGATGGGTTCATTAAATGAGGGCTCTACCGGGAAAATGGGTTATGAGGGCTCTGAAATATCAACACTTAACGTGGTACCAGCCGGATCTTACATGTTATCAATGAAAGCGAAAAACCCTGTGGGTCAAACAGGTGGTGCTATTACTGTTAATTTACAGGGTATTCAACCATTTTGGCCTGGTACTAATTGGAATTATAACGAAAGAATCATTACTTTATCTTCACCCCAAAAAATTATACTTACTATAAATCGTGCTGTTATTGATGATGTTCGATTGTACCCCTCCGATGCCCAGATGACCACCTACACCTACGACCCACTGGTAGGGATGACCAGCGAGACGGCACCCAACGGGGTAACCACCTATTACGAATACGACGGATTTGGCCGCCTGTACCGGGTAAAAGACCAGGACGGGAATATTATAAAACAGTACGAATACCATTATGCCAACCAGTAAAAAAGTAAAAAGATGAAAAAATCAATAAAAATACTGATGACCGCCACATTTGGTTTCCTCCTATTTACCGCCGGGGCACAGGACACGCCCATTGACTCAACCTGGATAGTGCGGACGGACTACATTACCCCGGCAGGGCTTCCTGACAGTGCCTGGGTTAAAGAGATCCGTGTTGTCATAAACCTTCCCATGGTCCCCGACCTTGGTTCGGCACAAGTTAGTTTCGGAACCTCAGAAGGCGACAGCGACCTTTACTTTTCGGAGGTCAACCTTACAGACGGACAGTCGTCAACCCAAACGGCAATTAGCCCTGAAGGGTGGCTGGTAATACCTGCCGGCCAATTTGAGGTTGACCCCGAGCATTTTTATGTGGCAACCAAATTATTTGACAGCAACCAACAACTATTGAACCCATGAGAAAGATTATAACTGCAATCCTGTCCATTATTTCCATGCTCCCGGGAGCAGTTAACGCTGCAACTGTTGATATATCCATTACAACAGATACCTATGTTTCGGCCTCGGCAACCAGTTCCAATTATGGGACAGGGTGGTACCTGTATGCACAAAATAGCCCTTCGTTATTAACACTGGTGAAAGTTGACCTCACCTCTATCCCGGCTAATGCCACCATCCTAAAAGCGGAACTGTATTTATATACCTCCGCGGTGACAAGCTCTTCAAGCGTGTTTTACTTCGATAAGGTGACCCAGAGCTGGGGGGAAACCACAGCCACTTATGCCAACAAACCAACCACTACCACTACGGGCAGGATTACTAAATCCGGGTTGCCATCGACACCGACTATAGATATTACCACCTGGGCCCAAGGCTGGTACACAACACCGACAACGAATTACGGGTTCCAGATAAGCGCGGCGGCGAGCGGGAACAGCGCCACCTTTTATTCCGCGGAATTTGGGGGCACGGTTTCCCTGAGGCCTTATGTAAGGGTCACCTATATTGCGCCGACGAATTCAATAGCCTGGACCAATAAAACCGGGGGCTTTTATGGCAGCGGTACCAGTTTCGGTACAATGTACTCAACGGGTACGGGCAATTCATACAATACGTTGCCTGCCAATACCGACGGGGTGTTCAGTTTTACCATCAGCACCATCAACTCCGGAAGTATTACCCTGGGTTTGACCGACCCCGATAACCTCTCTACCATCAGGTATGGCTTTTCAATCACCTATAATTCGAGTACCAGTACTTCAACCGTGATTGCCACGGCCAATGGTTCTCCCGTGGGTTATTATTATAATATTGCCGCAGGGACCGCTTGTTCTATCAAACGAATTGGCAATAACATGATATTCAGTGTTGGAGCATCTACTGTTACTTATACCGGGACATCCACAGATGCCTCCAGGCGTTTGGTTGCAGTAGCCAATATTTTATCTACCGGGGCTACCTTCATTTCTTCGGGGGTCTCCTTTGGTTCCTATTACAGCACACCTGCTACAATAGCTAGCTATGCACCTTCACGAACCACCTCGGCCAACTACATCGCTACCATCTCACCCCGGATAGCAGTATCTAGTATACCTACCTCCAGTCGTGCCCCGGCATCGTATCCCGAAGACATCCGGTATTTCGACGGGCTGGGAAGGCCGGTATTAACTGTTTCGGTCTGCGCGAGCCCAACCGGGAAAGATATCGTCACAGAAGTCGGCTACGACAACGTGGGGCGGCAGGTGTACGATTACCTCCCCTTTACCAAAGCCTCAAACAACGGGGCGTTTATCGCTGCCAGCACCTGTGCCACAAACCGTACCTCATTCTATGCCACAGGGAACAGCAACGGGGTGGTAGTAGAAACCAATACCGGGGCCCTGTTATCGGAAAAGGTGTTTGAAAGCTCCCCCCTGGACCGATTGGTTGAAACCTATGCCCCGGGGAACAGCTGGCAAACTAAACCCGTTTCATATACCTACGGTACCAACACGGCCGGCGATGTGAACATGTACACCATTGCCGCCACCGCTTCGGCGGCCCTTTATAAAGCAGGCACCTATGCCGCCGGCACCCTTTATGTCAACCAGGTAACCGACGAGGACGGCCATGTGGTATCGGAATACAAAGACCTGGAGGGCAAGGTGGTGATGAAGGAGTCGCGGGACGGCACCACCAAGTTCCGCACCTATTATGCCTACGACGACTTCGGGCTGCTCCGGTATGTGGTGCCCCCAAAGGCGTTACAGTACCTGACATCGACAAGCTACAGCAACACCTACTCCTATGTGAAGGGGCTCTGCTACTATTACGAATACGACGCCAAAAAACGGATGACGCTAAAGAGGCTGCCCGGGGCCGATTCGGTATCCATGGTTTACGATTCGCGCGACCGCCTGGTGCTGACCCAGGACGGGGTGCAGCGCGGTTCAAACCAGTGGTCGTTTACCAAGTACGATGCCCTGAACCGGCCCGTGATGACCGGGGTTCTGACCAGCAGCACGGCAGTTGGCACCATCAGGGCCAATTTTGATGCCGAGGCCAGCCGCCTCTATGAAACTGCCGCCCCAACTACGGAATACCTTTACTCCTATAATTCGAGTTACCCATCGGCCTATCCGGTGTTGCCGGCCAATATCTACACCATTACCTGGTACGACAGCTACCCATCGTACCATTCGGGTATCGGTTATACACGGCTGACCACCGACTATGATGCCTCGGCCAGCACAGCTACCACAGGGATGGTAACCTTGGTCAAAACCCGGCCGCTGACCACGGGAACCTCATTTACCCTAACCAATGCCTTTACCGTAACCAAAAACTTTTACGACAGGTATGGCCGGGTGATAGGTACCACCACCGTGGACTACAACAACCTGACCACTGTTGTAAACAACAGATACGACTTTACAGGCAACCTGCTCAAGACCCAGAAACAGGTAAAGAACGGCGTTACGGAAAAGGTAAGCATCGCGCAGAGGATGGTTTACGACCACCGCAGCCGCCTGCTGGAAACCTACCACAAGATAGGCACCAACGCCGAGGTACTGCTGGCACAGAACGGGTACAACGAACTGGGGCAGCTCCTGGAAAAACGGACCGGGATGCCGGACTTCAGCCGCCCTTATTTACAGTACACCGACTACAGCTACAACATCCGGGGGTGGCTCACGGCCATAAACAACAGCACGGTGGGCGACGGCGAGGGCGACCTGTTCGGCATGGAGCTGTTCTACAATACCGCCCACAGCCAGCTGGCCAACGGCACGCTGTTTAACGGCAACATTGCGGGGGCGGTATGGACTACGGCCGGGCTCACCAAAAAGGGCTATAAATACAGTTATGACGGGCTGAACCGGCTGAAGACCTCTGCTTTTAGGCAGGGTAGCACCCTGTCCACGGCTGGGGCCTTCGACGAGAACATGGCCTATGACGCCAACGGCAACTTCGCCACACTGATGCGGTTCCAGGACGGCACCCGTATCGACAGCATGTACTACTATTATTTGTACAACAACAGCCTGAAATATGTCATCGACAAATCGGTAAACCCATTGGGGTTCAACGACAGGAATACGGCCACCACCACAGACTACACGTACGACGGTAACGGGAATATGGTGGAGGACTTAAACAAAAAGCTCACCGTAACTTATAATTACCTAAATTTGCCAAATAAAATCACCACCACCGTGAACACGACCGACAAGGTGGAATACCTGTACGATGCCACAGGTGTAAAACTGGCAAAAAAAACCAACGGCGATGCGGCCAATACCGAGTATTATCTGGGCGATGTGGTTTTGAAGGGTTCCTCATTTGGTGTGGAATACCTGCTGACATCTGAAGGGCGGGTAGATTTTGGTTCAGGCAGCCCCATATACGAGTACCACCTGAAAGACCACCTGGGCAATACCCGCGTGGCCTATATTGCCGGTACCAGCGGTGCAGCCGATGCGGTGCAGGAGGCCGATTATTACCCCTTCGGGATGAAGATGGCCTCCGCCCTGTACGAGAACAGCACCAACAAATACCTGTACAACGGCAAGGAGTTGCAGGACAATTTGCTGGGAAACATTAATTTGGACTGGTATGATTACGGGGCTAGATTTTATGACCCGAGTTTGGGTAGGTGGCACAGGATTGACCCGATGGCAGAAATTACTCCAAAAGTAACTCTTTATCATTATTGCTTGAACAATCCAGTTAGGTTTATTGACCCAACGGGCATGTTAACAGCTCAGGATATGGTAAATGAAGCTTGGCGCAAGACACCTGAAGGCACCAATGCCACTTATGGTAATAGTAGTAACGATGGAGGTGGTGATGATCCTCCAGCTACTCCTCAAGTAGCAACAACATTGGATGATATTCTTAGTGGGATTTGGAAGCATTTTGGAATAGGAATGGACCCGGAAGACCCCAAGAACAGGGATAAAATAGACCAGGGTAAGAAGAATGTTACAGAAGCTACTGAAAAGATAAATGAACTGAATAAAACAATAATTGTTAATGGTGTTCTGATTATTGTTACTGAAGGAGTAGGGTATGCGGTGGTAGAATATGGAGGAGCAGTAATACTTAGAGTCTTGAGTAAAGCTGAGCTTAGGACTGCTGAAGTTGCCGCTAAGTCAAGTGCGCAAATTGGAACTAAGCTAGAATATGTGTTTGGCAAGGCTACAGGCTCTGCCCACAATATTGAACGGTCAACAGGTATGCTAAGGCAACTTGAGAGCGTAGGTATTTTTGACAATGCAGCAGGAAGGTCATTATTAAATAGCCATTTGGAAGGAGTTTATAATGGTACTAAAGGAGTCCTTCAATCTAATGGCCGTTATTTACGAGAATCGCTTTTGATGGGCCCAAATGGAGGACTTAAAGTTGAAAGCATTTGGGAAGGAAATAGGTTGATAACGGTTAAACTTTTAGGAGGACGATAATATGAAACAGATTATTGGAAACAGATATATAAAGACATTTAAGTTTGCATCTTCACAAGAAGCATCAGTTTTTTTAAGTAATCAGGGAACTAAAAATATTTTATCTTTTGACGAGACATTCGGAGATAATTATTTCTGTTATGTTTGCTGTCATTCACTAACAAGTGAAAAGCAGTTTGTTTTATCTTTTAGCAGTGATGAGAGTGAAGATAAATTATTTTTATTGTTTTGGGATGAACAGAAGATTCTTGTATTAGATACAGGGAAGTGTATTTATATGATAGATGATAGATTAACTATTATAGCATCTTTTGACATTACTACACCCTTAATAGGTTTATTCTTGATAAGCAAAAACAGCTTGCTTTTATTGGAAGAAGCATCTTTGAAATTAGTTAATTCACAAGGAGAGATTTTAAAGAATGAGATATTTGATTTAATAGAGGGATTTAACATTGAAAATGGTCAGCTATTTATAGAAACAAGCGAGGAGCGCAAAATTTTTGAATTGACTTAGTTTTTTTGCACAAAGTATATAAACAGAAAAGCCACTCACCGAGTGGCTTTTCTGTTATTGGTTAATCAAGTTCTGCAAATTATCTTTCATACGTTTATTAGCAATCGCCAAATCAATCATTTTAAAAAGTGCCTGTTGTTCGTCTTTTCCAAGCGTATCAATAAGTTTAATCTTTTCCAGTAAAGGCAGGTTCACTTCTTCGTTAATTTCGTTGCTTTTAAAGAACTCTGAAATAGACACCTCGAATACTTTAGCCAGTTTTTCCAGCGCTGCTGGGTTCGCCATAAAATCATAAAAACCTTTCCCGATATTGGGAAAATTACAATGAAGTTAATTTTTAGTTCTTTGATATTTTGAAAATATAAACGGGGGATAACAAACCGGTACTGCGCCAATGGGTCTAAATATTATTTTTCTAACTTTGAGTATGGAAACGATAAAACGCTTATGTACATCCACACCGGCGAAGGACGGATACGCTACACAGCAGGGACCTATGTGTACGATTATTACCTGAAGGACCATCTGGGCAATACCCGCGTGGTGTTTGCCGATGAAAATACCGATGGTACCCCGGAAATACTACAGGCCGACAATTACTACCCGTTTGGGATGCGGTTTGGGCAAGCCAACACGGTCAACATTGCGGGCAAGACCACCGAATACCTGTATAACGGCAAGGAGCTCCAGGAGGACTTCAATTTGGATTGGTATGACTACGGCGCACGGTTTTACGACCCAGCTTTAGGTAGGTGGTTTGTTGTTGACCCTTTAATGGAGTATCATTTTAGCCATACGCCTTACCATTACTGTTTTAACAACCCCATCAAATTTGTTGATCCGTTCGGTATGGATACAACATATGTCGCGCCCCCAATTCCGGAGATTGTCGTCGAAGCCGATAAACCAAGCTGGTGGCAACGCTTTACAAGTTGGTGGAAAAGTTCGGGTACAGCCGGGAGTCCCAATGAATCTTCACAGGCAAGTGGGATAATGATGTATTCAAATGAAGGAGGCGGTTACCGGACTACTGTGTCAAGAGACCCAAATACAGGAATGTTGGATGTAACCGATTTGCTGATTTATTTTAACTACAACCACCACTTAGCACCCCTACCAAAGGCTCCTGAAGTTGATGTCCCTGGTGGCGTTGATACAATCACAGATTTAATAAGTGAAACGGACGAGGCTATTAAAAATGCTACCGGGGATAAGACCGATGCCCATGGAAAACCTATTGATGAGAATAAGACAGAAACTATTAAAGGGAATGAATCTGATTCAATAGTTGTACCACTATTACATATAGATATGGAAACAGGCGATTCCTTAGTAGATTGGAAAATAGATAAAAACTCAAGGCACGGTCGTCCAATATCGGAACCATACTTCAAAAATAAAAAGAAATGAAACTATTAATTATTTCAATTTGGGTGACTTTATTGATTAGCAATTGTAGCAATTTCAATAAAAACAATGTTATTATCAAAGCAAGTCAAGATACCGTTATTAGTGGTGAGATGTATATTGCAGAACTATATGTTTCTTATAATGAAAATATCTTACCTGCATTTTATATATTAAAAGACAATGATACACTTGGTTTAGAATTTGATATTGATAAAAAATGCGGATTGTTTAGATCAATAAGAAAAACTGAAGGGGAAAAAATCTTCAATGGTTTTGTTGATTATACTGACTTGAATGGAAATCGGCAAATTAGTAATTTTATTATTAAATATTATGTTAAGATTGATAGCATAAATTAAACGAAGAATGGTTTCCCGATAGCGTAAATTTAGGGATAGCGCAATCCGTGCCGCTTACCATGCAAAGCAAAACTACATGATAGAAAAGATATAAGAACCTCTCAGCAATGAGAGGTTTTTTTATGCACCATATTGTTATAAAGCTCCCTAACCACTGGTTCTATAATTTGGGCAACCAAAGGGTCGTTAAAGATAATAGAGCCTTTAAAAGGGGCTATTTTTTGGTTAATTTGTTCTGAAACTTCCTTGTACTTGTGTAGAATAAGAGTAAAAGGCAAATTGTTGTAATGGTTTGTAAAATCGGGGTGCTTGGTAAAAGCTTTAATGTGCTTTAAAACGGTAGCGTTACTACGGTCGGTTTCAATTCCGGTAATAATCAAATACTCTGAATACACATCAACAAAAGCAATACGCTCCTGCATGTAAACGATGCCGCCGTGCTGCATTCGCCAAAAGATCATAAAAAGTATCCCCGATATTGGGAAAATAGAATTAAGGTAAGTTATAATAAATTAAATTTGCCCAATAAAATCACCACCACCGTGAACACCACCGATAAGGTTGAATATTTATATGATGCCACAGGCACCAAACTGGCAAAGCGTACAAGCACCGCAACCAACCCCGCTGTGGATGAATATTATATGGGGGATGTGGTAATGGTCCGGGCCTATCCTATAATGGTATGGAATATCGAATACCTTCTTACCCCCGAAGGGCGGGTAGATTTTGGTTCAGGCAGCCCTGTATATGAGTACCACCTGAAGGACCATCTGGGCAACACCCGCGTGGCCTATATAGCCGGTACCAGCGGTGCAGCCGATGCGGTGCAGAAGGCCGATTATTACCCCTTCGGGATGAAGATGGCCTCCGCCCTGTACGAGAACAGCACCAACAAATACCTGTACAATGGAAAAGAATTGCAGGACAACCTGCTGGGAAACATCAATTTAGACTGGTATGATTACGGATTTCGGTTTTACGACCCACAAATAGGCCGTTGGCATGTTATAGATCCTATGGTAGAAAATAATCATCATGATTATACTCCTTATGCTTATGCTTACAATAATCCAATACTTTATATTGACCCAGTCGGTTTAGATACTACAATTTATGTTTTTGACCAAGGTGAAAGACCTAAAGACAATGGGACAAAAGGAGAAACTTATACAGCAGAGATTTATATTGACATAGATGGTGAAATAGTTGGTCCATACTCTGGAAGCAGTTACCCTAATTCTAAATCTAATTCTAATTCTGATAACAACACTAGTTCCAATACAGTAAAAGATGGTGAACATAAATACAATAATGAATCCGGGCATGACAAGGGTACTAAAAAAGGATTAAATATTGATGATAGCAATAATGATAGTAGGACTGCATCTGGAACGAATCCCAAAGGAGAGGATGTTACAATGACAGGTGTTAATGTTCATGAGGGTAAAAGTGATAATGGTAATTATAATAGTCGGGGTTCACGAGGATGTGTAACAATTAATCCCAAAGACTCTGAAGCATTCTTTAATAATTTTGATTGGTCAAAAAATAGTGCTCAGACGAAAGGTAATAGTAGTGGCACTATTGTTATCCATCGTGGTAACACAGCAAGCAGTATGGTGGATAAATTATTGATAAACATTAAGAAACTATTTTAAACTAAAGAATATGAGATATATGACAGGTTTTAATATTATTCTTTTTCTCATGTTTTTTTTTCAAGCATGTGCTAATAACAGCGAAATAAAATCGAAGTCTCAAAAAGATGAAATAAAAATAGATAGCTCTAAAGTTGAAGTTGAGAAAAAGAAATGCGATACAGAATTAGTCTTAAGAATTGAACAAAGTATCAGCAACTTAAGTCAAAATGACATACTTGAGTTTATTAATAACATCAATTCTGACTGTAAAAATAATGTTGAATTTATTGAATATTATAATGAAGTATTGTTTGAAGTATTAGAGAAATATCCTGCGGAATTTTGCAATTGTATGAAATCAGTTGATAGAAATCAGCAGGAATTAATATGTGAAGAATTGAAAGAGCCAGTTAATGATGGCATTAACTTAGAGAACGTAAAAAAGGCAGTTGAGAATAGTGGATGTCAAGCAGAAACAAAAGGTATGATATTGGAATCAATTAAGGTAGCACTTGACAAGTATAAGAATTAGACATAATTATTGATAAGTGGCTAAACATCAGTTATAATTACTTAAATTTGCCGTCTAAACTTACTACGATGGTTGGTGGATTTTCTTCCGATAAAGTAGAATACCTGTACGATGCCACAGGCACCAAACTGGCTAAAATGGTAGGCGGCACCAGTAACCTTTATGAATATTATATGGGTGATGTAATCCTTAAAAAAACGGCTGTTACAGATGCCTTTTCCATAGAGTATCTTACAATGCCCGAAGGGCGTGTAGATTTTGGTTCAGGCAGCCCTATATATGAGTTCCACCTGAAAGACCACCTGGGCAACACCCGCGTGGCCTATATAGCCGGTGCCAGCGGTGCAGCCGATGCGGTGCAGGAGGCCGATTATTACCCCTTCGGGATGAAGATGGCCTCCGCCCTGTACGAGAACAACACCAACAAATACCTGTACAACGGCAAGGAGCTCCAGGACAACCTGCTGGGAAATATCAATTTGGACTGGATCGACTACGGGGCAAGGTTCTATGACCCGCAGATAGGGAGGTGGTACGTTATTGATGGGAAAGCTGAGAAGTATTTCCCTTTAAGTCCATACGTATACGCTGCCAATAATCCTATAAGATTTTTAGACCCTGATGGATATAAAATAGTTGACGCAAATGGGAATATAATGTACACCCAAGGCGGCGGATGGACTAAATATGCGACTGCTGATGCAAAAAGGGTTGGTACTGCTATGATGAACAGTAGAACAGGCACGCAACAGTGGAATACAATGGCAAATGCTTCTCACCCTATTACTTTAGCTATTAGTTCCGATGTTAAAGTAACAACAAATGCTAATGGTTCAAAATCTTATTTATTAGGTATCTGTCAAAATTCAAAGACTGTAGATCCAAAAACAGGAAAGGCAACAGTTGTGAAATCAGACATTACGGTATATGAGGGTACAATAAATCAGTTTATGAATGATACTAAAAACTCTAAAAGTGATAAAGCACAATCCTACCAAAACAATACAACAAATAATGATGAACGTGTTGCGGTAGTTGCTGGACATGAATCTGTACATGCTACAGACCAGAATAATATTCAACAGTCTACTGATAATAAAATGAAAGGCGCTACTAATGACATTGAAGCAGCACCTAATCAGGTAGAAATGAAAATACTAGATGAAACTGGCACTCAAAACATGCAACCAATTGAGCCTAAAAAGTTAGAACAAATACCAACACCACAACCAACTTTGCAGATACAATGAAAAAGAATATTTTATTTTTAGTAGTCTTTTCTATAGTGTTTTTTATGGCGCAATCGGTTTTGGGTCAAGATAATGACAAATCGAAAATTATTGATTATCTAATAAAGATTGGAGATTTAAAGCCAATTGACAAAAAGGAGATATATTTTGATAATGTTTTTATTATGGACATATTAACATTTGAGGATGCTAGTAAAAAAACAACTGGAATTTTTAAGTTTGGCACATTTGCCGACCATTCAAAGGTATACATATTATTAAGGGATAAAGAATTATTTCAAATTTTAAGTCTAAATAAACTAGATGAAGATTTGTTGTTAGAATTAGCATTTTTAAAGAAACTTAAATTGCAGCCTTCTGAATCACTGAAATATATTGAAGCTACGATAGCTGAATATCAAAAAAACATGAAGGTTATACCTTGGACGGATTAATTAAAAAGCCCGGCCGGGGCTTTAGTTTTATTACCAAGGAAAAATAAAAGGCACCATTCCCCTATCCAAATGCAGATTTTTATTGATAAACCCTCAGCAAAGGCTTGTTATATCAGCCATAAAACGGGTAACTGCCATGTTTTCAACAACCTGTTTATAAAAAATCATCCAATTGCATACAGCTAAAGCCTATATTCCTTAAATTTAACCTACGTAACCAAACGAAACGCAAAACACAGACCGGAAAAAATGTATGAAAATGTATATTTCATTATTTGTACAGTTACCCCAATCTATAAATGGCAAAAGGATACCCTGTTTTTTTAACAGCCTTTTGCAGGCAGATGGGGGTTTAAAAGGGAGATGAAGTTTTATCATATTGTTTAACTTAAAATCAACGTGTATGGCAATCAATTTTAAAGTGATTGAACGCGGCCAACCGGGAGTTGCCGGTGGGGGCGAAAAAAAGTTTTATGCCAGCCCTGTGATGGATGGTGAATTGGATATGGCTGATCTTACCAAAGCCATCGAGAAAATCTGTACAGTGAGTGGGGCCGATATCCGGGCGGTTTTGTATGCCCTGGTCGATGTTTCCATCGACAACCTGTCCAACGGCACCATCGTCCGGATGGGCGATCTGGGGAGCTTCCGCATCGGCCTGAGTTCCGAAGGTAAGGCCAAAGCCGAAGAGGTTACCTCATCGGCCATCAAAAACAACAGCATCCTTTTTACACCCGGCACGCGCCTGAAAGAGATGATGGCATCGGCCAAATACCAGAAAGTATAAATTGCCGTCAATGAAACCGGTGCGCAGGGAAGTTTAATCGGATGCGCACCGGATTGGAAACGGATGCTTAGGGGAATTTGATCGGATGCGCATCGGACGATCAACGGATGCGCAGGGGATTGGAAATGGATGGTTAATGTGGCAAATCGGGTATCCTGACGAATCCCTGTTATTTGTTGAATTTATATATATGGACCCGCCTGCAAATACCCCGTCGCAGCCGGGTTCTTTTTTGAATGCCCCCCTAGTTTCACCTTTGAGCAGGAAAGTAGGCTAGGATTTTATACCTGCTTCCGTTTTTCAGAAACACAATCCAATAAGTAGGAGAATCCCTCCTTAATTATAAGAGGTTTTTATCTCAGTATTCCTTTTTTGAATGCGTCTCCATTAAATGCATGGATTCCGCATTTCTAACGCGGAATTTGGGTTTAATGGAAATGACCGTTCTGTTTCTTTTTGATGAAAAAGGCTTGCCATACGAAGGGGGGTACAAAATAGAAAACCTCCAGAGGCTCGGGCTCTGGAGGTTCTACTACTTACTAACCAAATCATTATGAAAAAACCTACTTGCTTGCGTATTTTAACTTTTTGTACGCATTGGCTTCGGCAAGGTTCCACGAAAGCAGATTTTTTTCGGTGTACTCCAACAGGAACTTTTCCTTTTTAGCTTCTATCTTTTCATGATATAGATCAATGGTCATGTAGTGTTCCTCAAACGGAAACAAGGTATCCTGAACCTGCTTTATTTCAACGAGTTCATCCATGGTCTTATCCAGATAGGGTAGGGCTTTGTAGGATAGGGAGGCCAGAAAATCGAGGTGTACAAACGACTGTTTGTAATGGTTGAAATTATACCGGGCAATGATAACATCCCAATTAAAAAGTGCCATCGCAATTAATAAGGAATAGATGGCCAGGTTGTTGGTCCGCAACATATAGAAAAGGCTCTTTTGCGACGAAACTTTTTGATAGATGGTAAACATGCCATACAGCGTGAGGACGAGAAAGAATAAAACCCCAATGCGCTTGTAGGCCAGGGCAAAATAATGGATGTACCATAAATTGCGGATACCTACCGAAACGGCCAACACTGCGTTTTGTGCCAACCAAACATAAGCCAGCTTTTTAAGTGACGTGTTGTTGGGGAAAAAATTCAGATTCCTGCGGAAAAAGAAAAGAACGATAGCCATGGAAATAAGGATGGAAAGTATCAATAGGTAAGTTCCTTCGTGTACAAATTGTTTTAAATATTCGCCGTTCCATTCAAAGTTGAACCAAACCCAATAAATATCAATCAGGTTTACAACAAGTAAAAGAAGATTCAATAACACCAATAAGATAAGCGCCGATTTGTATTCATTTTTTAACGAATTCAACCGGAAGAAGAGTTTATCGCGGTTGTTCCGCACCCGGTATAACTGTTCGTTGGCACGTGTTTCCGTGTCGATAATGGTTTGGTTCCGGGCCGACATAAATACAATAATACTTAGTATCAGACCAGCCACAAACCACCAAAACCATTCCACTTTAAAATGGGCAAAAAAACCATTTAAGTAGGTGTCGAGAAAATCGCCAATGGATGTTAACCCTTTGCTAAATATAGGATTCGAGGTTTTGTAAATAATCACAAAGAGTACCAGTACCAATAAGGGCAACAACCCGATTTTAAGGAATTTCAGAAACCAACGGATTCCTTTGGAGGTTCCCCCAAGGTTGCCAAAACTTTGAAAGAAAACCACAAAACTCTGGAAACTATTGGTTATGGCCAATCCTGCCGAGGTCAACACAGACTTGGCCTCGGGATATACCAATACCCCAGTATAAAGGTAAAACGAACAAATGTTGATAAAAATGGCGAAAGCCGAATAGTTAATAACCACGGCAGCCCCGGAAAGCAACGTCCCTAACAATACTGTTTTGGATACCATTCCTTTTGGTATCCGTTTAAGTACGAAAATCAAGATGGTGATGGCCGCCAGTTCAAAAAGAAACAGATTCAACCCCAGGTATTGGTGGTAGAAAAGTAACACGAACAACACCGCGTAAAATAAAGTCATCAGTAATACAAATTGTTTTTTCATACGGTAGATAAGTTTATGGATGTCAAAGGATAACGCAGAGAATATGCAAAAAGTATTTGGAAATCGTATAAATGGTTTAATTGTTAAATGGTTGCAAGGTTACAGGGGATATCATTAGTTAAAAGATTAATAAGCTAAAAACTTTATAGCCTAATTGTTCTTATCTCATATCTTGATACTAAACGATATTGATTGTTAAATGGTTTAATGGTTAAACAGCTAAATAACACAATCAGAGAAAATGGGACAATCATCCTTCGCCATATATTAATAGGTGTGATTAAAAGAATGCTTCGGTCCGGATGTTTTTTACCGGGACTCCTTTTTGTTCCAGGATGTCGGAAACATCGTTAATCATGGCAGAGTTACCACACAAATAATAAATGGCTTGCAAATCAATTGAAGTTTGAGTGAGGTAATTGGTGACCCGGCCCGAAAAATGATCAGTTACTCCCCGGCTCACACAAAAAACGAGCTTGTCGGGTGCATAACGCTGGGGTTCAATGGCTTCGTCAACCATTCTGATGCCATGCAGCAATTGATAATCCAACGTTGGATATGTTTTTATGTAGCTGCTGAATGGTGAAATACCCGTTCCTGAGGCAACGAAGACATGTTTTTTATAAAGGACTTCCTCAGGATTAAGAATAAAGAATCCATGAGGCCCATCAATTACCAGGGAATCGCCTACATTTACGGTCGCAATGCGGTTGGTAAAAGCTCCTTTAGGAACAATCTTGATTAAAACCTCCAAAAAGTCCTCGTTTTCACCACTGTAAATGGAATATTCTCTGGAGGTTTTGTCGTCAGGGAAAGAAAGTACCAAGTATTGTCCGGCTTTAAATTGAAAACCGCCTTTTGTTAGTTGCAAAACTATGGTTTCAGGATTTAGTATCCTTTTATGTAGAACTGTGGCTGTAAATTTCATGTTACGAATGGATATTCAAATACTACCAGGTCTGGTTTGTTATCAAAAACAGAACATATTACAGCTATGATTCAGTATTGTTTAAAAAGTATATTATTTATTGATAATCACCTCCGGTTCCAGGTTAATATCAAACTTTTCGAATACCTTAACCTGTGCAATCCGGGCAACTTCAAGGATGTCCTGACCTGTAGCATTTCCCAGGTTTACCAGAACCAAAGCCTGGTTTTTATGAATTCCGGCTTTTCCGTTGGGTAATGAGAACCCTTTTAAGCCGCATTGTTCAATGAGCCACCCTGCCGCAAGTTTAACCATCCCGTTATCGGCCTGATAGGTAGGGAGCTCCGGGAATTTTTGTTTGATTTGCAGGACTTCGCATTCAGGAACCATCGGGTTTTTAAAAAAACTTCCGGCATTTCCAATTTCTGTGGGACAGGGAAGCTTTTGACCTCTAATTTCAATAATGGCTTTGCGGATATTCTGAAGGGAAGCTTCTTCCATCTTTTCCAATTCCTGCGATACAGCTCCATATTGGATATTAAAGACTGGTTTTTTGTTTAACTTAAACGTAACCGAATCAACCAGATACCTATTCTTAAATTGGTGTTTGAAAATACTGTCGCGGTATCCAAATTTGCATTCCTGCTGGGAAATTGTTTTTAAGGTTCCATCGCTGAAACTGACCAAATGAACCTGATGGATGCAGTTCTTAACTTCGGTGCCATAAGCTCCAATATTTTGAACAGGAGCCGCACCTACACTTCCGGGAATATTTGACAGATTCTCGATTCCTCCCCAACCATTTGTGACCGCGTAATTAACCAATGCATCCCATTCCAGGCCGGCTCCAGCTTTTAAATACACATGGTCAGCATCTTCCGAAACCACTTCCAGGCTATCATTGACCGGGTGAATAACCACTCCTTTGAATGGGACTGTAAACAACTGATTGCTTCCGGAACCTAAGATGATCATTTCCATATCGCGCTGTAAGGGACCTTCGGTAATCAGGTAACGCAAATCGTCTGGCGTTTTATACAAGCATAAGTATCTGGCATTTACATCAATTCCAAATGTATTGAGCTTTTTTAAGGAGGCATTTTCGAGTATCTGAATCATAGCTTGAGTTTTTACAAATATATACAGACCGATTTATTTTTTATAGGTCTGTTTTATGTTTGATAATTTAATTTGATAAGCCATTGAAGAATGGTTTACAATAAATAAAAAAATTGTAGGTTTGTTTTGTATGGCAAAAAAAATTATACTTACTGTTACCAATGACTTGGTCACCGATCATCGGGTACACCGGGTGGCAGAAACATTGCGCACCGAGGGTTATGATGTTGTATTGGTCGGGAGGAAATTTAAATACAGCAAAAAAGTGGTAAGGCCATATACAACCAAGCGTTTCGGGTTGTGGTTTGTCAAAGGTCCGTTGTTTTACGCCAGCTACAACATCCGCCTGTTTCTTTACCTCTTGTTCCACAGGTTCGATGGCATAATAGCCAACGATTTGGATACATTGCTTGCAAGCAGTCTGGCATCTAGGTTCAAGCGAAAACCCTGTGTTTACGATAGTCATGAATATTTTACCGAGGTCCCCGAATTGCAAGGAAGGCATTTTCAACAGAATATCTGGTTGCAAATTGAAAAGAGATTGCTTCCAAAAGTAGCTGCTGCATACACGGTATCTACCTCCATTGCTAACGAATATCAACAGAAATACGGGGCTCCCTTTCAGGTGATCCGGAATTTACCTTTGAAAAAAACAATAACAGCAACATCGAAATCGCAGGCAATTATGTACCAGGGAGCTTTAAACCTGGGACGGGGAATTGAATTGATGATTGACAGTATGGAATTTTTACCAGATGTTGAACTTTGGATTGCAGGTTCGGGTGACATTGAAGAGGAATTGAAAAACAGGGTCCAGAAGAAGCATCTTCAAGGTCAGGTGAAATTCTTAGGCCAAGTGCCTTTGAACGAACTACATGACATTACAGTACATGCCCGGCTTGGACTTTCGTTGGAGGAGAATATGGGTAAAAACTATTATTTTGCCTTGCCTAACAAGCTTTTTGATTATATTCAAGCCCGGATTCCGGTATTAGTTTCCGATTTGCCTGAAATGAAGCAAATTGTACAGGATTATCAGGTAGGAGAGGTGTTGCAGGAACGGAACCCGAGAAGCCTGGCAAACCAGATTCAAGGGATTTTGTTTAATGAAACTAAACAAACCGGATGGAACCTGCATCTGGAAGATGCGGCTCAAGCGTTATGCTGGGGAAACGAAAAAGAAAAACTGATTCAAATCATTAAAGAACACATTTAGGTTCATGTTAATTTATAGCGAACACACTTCCGAAAGATTAAAATATATTCTTGATTACCTGCTTATTGAAAGGCTTGGGATCAGCTATTCCCTTACACAATCACAAGAATATTTCAACAAAGGGCAAGGCCCGAAACTTAATTATTCGGTACACCAAACTCCCGGAATCATTACCATTGTACCCGAAGGATTGCTTTTTGAAGCTCAAGTACGGAAAAAGAAACCATCGGTTACTTTTAAAGAGGGCATTCCTATTATCTTTAAAAAACCAGGTAGTCATCATTTTGCATTCGATATATTTTCGGCTGCATTTTATTTTTTATCCCGATATGAGGAATATCAGCACTACGATGCCGATGCACATGGAAGGTTTCCTGCCAAAGAAAGCCTGGCATTTAAAAATATTTTTTTAACTCAACCAGTTGTGGATCACTGGATAATCATGTTCCGAAAAGAACTACAACAGGTGTATCCTGGTTTGTCATTTAAACAGGAACAATTCAATTCCTTACCAACTATTGATGTTGACAGTCCTTGGTGTTACAGGCATAAAGGGATTATGCGGAATTTGGGCGGAATATTCCGGGATACTTTTCATTTCCAGTTTATACTTATTTTTATACGGTTAGCTATTCTTTTGCGGATCCGGAAAGACCCATGGTTCATGTTTGGTTGGATGAAAAAGGTTACCGCCAAAAATAACCAGCAACCGTTGCTGTTTATCCATGCAGGCAAATATGGAAAATACGATAAATCGGTAAGTTCTAAGAATATCTATTTCAGGAAGTTTGTCCGGAATATCCAAAAGGATTTCCCTATTGGTCTACATCCATCTTACATTTCTGCTGATAAACCCGAAGTTCTTAAACAGGAATTGAATACATTGAATAAATTGGCAAACCTGCCTATAACACATAGCCGGCAACATTACCTCAGAGTTAAATTTCCAGAGTATTACCGGATGTTGATTGTGGCAGGTATTACCGATGATTATTCCATGGGGTTTGCCGATAAACCCGGATTCAGAGCCGGAACATCCAGAACTTTTAAGTGGTTTGATTTGTTGGAAGATAAAGCGACAAACTTGTGCATCCATCCGTTTGCTATTATGGACAGAACCGTAACTACTTACGAGCATCAATCTGTTATGGGTGCCCAACTGATTTATAACGAATTGATTGAGCATGTGAGAAAAGTGGATGGCCAATTTGTTACTCTTTGGCACAACGAAAGTTTTAGCAATTTGTTTGAATGGAAAGGCTGGAGAACCCTTTTTGAAAATGTAATGAAACAAACCGCCAACAATCAATGAACATCAGGCACCTGAAATATAACGAAATTGATAAACTGAAATGGGACCGTTGCATCAGCCAGTCCTTCAATGGAATTGTGTTTGCCTATGCCTGGTATTTAGATATTGTATCGTACCAATGGGAAGCCTTGGTGTTGGACGATTATGTAGCGGTTATGCCTTTAACTTTTCCTGGAAGTTATAGCCTGTCAACCCTAAAACAACCGGCATATGCCAATCAATTGGGTATTTTCACCTCAAAACTGCTCGATTATAAGATGGTTGATGCTTTTTTGTCGTTGGTGGCGGAAAAATACCGGAAGGTTGAGATTTGCCTGAATACCTTTAACAAAACCCAACATTCCAGCTTTTTTGTTAAAAAGGAATTTGCGTACCAATTGGATTTAATTTTACCTTATAAATCATTGTATTTGAACTTTGATGCAGTAACAAAAGAGAAAATTAAGTATTCAAAAATCAATAAGATACAGGTTGAAAAGCATGTTAACTTAAAAGATTTTTTATTGCTGAAGAAAAACACCGACAATGAACCTTTAACCTTTGAACATTTAAACACCCTCCGCCGGATTATTCCCTTTACCATTAGCCACAATATTGGCGAAACCTTTGGTGCATACGACGATAAGAACCAATTGGTTGCTGTGGCTTATTTTATCAAATCGCATCAAAAAGCAATCAACTTGTTGTCGGCGGTATCGGAAGAAGGGGCAAAACTGTATGCCGATGTTTTCATTATTGATAAGTATTTGAAGGAAAATGCCGAACGGAATTTAACACTCTGTTTTGCCGGACCGGCACATAAAAACCAAGCGGAACTTATTCAGGGATTAGGGGCAAAACCTGTAAATTACCTGCGCATTAAAAAGAAACGGTGGTTCAACTTTTTATGGCCTCATAAATGATTCTTAATCTTACGACCCCATGGACTTAAACCCCATCAGTATATTGGCCAGTGTTTCAAGGAATAGGATGATCATGCCTTTTTATCATGCTATAAATGATCGGCCACCTGTTCATTTAAAGCATCTTTATCATATTTTCACTGAAGAGCAGTTTGAAGCTGATTTGGATTTTCTATTGAAACATTTTCAACCCATTTCCATTGGCGATTTATTGGCCTTTGTAAAAAATTCAAGACCTCTACCCAAGCGATGTTTCTTGCTTACCTTCGATGACGGGTTGCGTGAATTTGGCGAAGTTGCCTTTCCTATCTTGAAAAAAAAAGGAATTCCATCGGCACTATTTGTAAATCCATATTTTGTAGATAACAAAGAACTATTCTTTAGGTTAAAGTCAAGCATCCTAATTGAAGCAGCACAACAAAATAAGATAGCTTGGGAACATGTGAATGAAGTAACTGGAAAAAGGATCGATCATTTCAAAGAAGGCATCAACTTTTTGAAATCAGTCTCCTACCCGAATCGCCAGGTATTGGATGACCTGGCACCAGTTTTTGAAGTTTCATTTGAAGAATACCGGAAAAACAACAGGCCGTATTTAACTTTTGATGAATTGAGATACCTTCAACAACAGGGCGTGTTTGTTGGAGGCCATAGCCTTGATCATCCGTTGTTTAACCAACTTGATGTGAACGGGCAACTTGATCAGATACGTAAAAGTATGACATGGATACAGGAAAACCTGTTGCCTGCAATTCCTATTTTTAGTTTTCCTTTTACCGATTTTGGGGTAACACAAGAGTTGTTTCAAACTATTTCTACAGACCATCCGCTAAATCCGGCATTAACTTTTGGATGCGCAGGGATGAAGCAGGAACGGATATCCACCCATTGGCAGCGGATTCCTATGGAAGATAAACCGCGCACCGCAAAGCAGGTAATTTATCAACAATATCTTTATTATTTAGCCAAAGCTTTACTTAAAAAGAATACCATCAAAAGATAAAATACTGGCTAATTGTTGCTGAAAAATTGCAGTTAAGGATGCCAAAGAAATGATTGATTATTTCTTATGCCTTTGGGCTAAAATTTTTATCACATCGTTCAATGAAAAACCTTTGGCCTGCAAAAGTACCAAATAATGAAACATCAAATCGGCAGCTTCATTAATAAAGAGTTCGTCATTTGAATCTTTAGCTTCTATCACAAGCTCAACGGCCTCTTCGCCCACTTTTTGGGCAATTTTATTGATGCCTTTATCGAACAGCTTGCGGGTGTACGACACATCGGGCGATTCAGTTCTCCGTTGGGCAATTATCGTTTCCAGGTAAAACAGACTAAATTCCGATTGGTTGATTTCGGAAAAGCAGGTATCATCACCCGTATGACAAGTAGGACCTATAGGATTTGCTTTAATTAAAAGGGTGTCGTTGTCGCAATCTGTCAAAATCTCAACCACTTTTAAAAAATAGCCCGATGTTTCACCTTTAGTCCACAGTTTTTGCTGGCTCCGCGAATAGAAGGTCACATTCCCGGTATTTTGGGTTATTTCCAACGATTCCTTATCCATAAAACCTAACATCAAAACTTTCAAGGTTTGAGCATCCTGAATAATAGCTGGGACAAGGCCATCGGCATATTTATTAAAATCTATTTTTGTGTTTTGTATATTCATTTTTTAGATATTAGATTGTAACCTTAATTTTTGATTAATCTCATTCTTATGACTCATATTTCATGCCCCGTGTCTGACATCTTTCATCTCATCGGTATTTTATTCTGCCTTAAATAGTTTTTCAAATCGTTAATTTCAATTTCCTTGAAATGAAAAATACTGGCAGCTAACGCCGCATCGGCCATTCCTTGGGTAAAAACATCTTTAAAATGGACCATAGTTCCCGCACCGCCCGAAGCAATTACTGGTATAGATACCGATAACGAAATCTGGCGGGTAATTTCCAGGGCAAAACCGTTTTTTGTTCCATCGTGGTTCATACTGGTCAGGAGTATTTCGCCTGCCCCCAGCTCTTGAACCTGTTTTGCCCAATCGGTAGTCAGTAACGGGGTAGGTTGCGTTCCACCATGGATAAACACATGCCATTGGTTGTTTACCCATTTCGTATCAATGGCAACCACAACGCACTGCGAACCAAACTGGCGGGCTAAATCGTTCACCAGTTGCGGATTTTTAACCGATGCTGAATTTACCGTGATTTTGTCGGCTCCCGATTCGAGTAAAACCCCCACCTGTTCAATGCCATTAATTCCGCCGCCTACCGTAAATGGGATATTCACATGTTGGGCAATCTCCTTTACCAGTGATGCAAAAGTTTTACGTTGCTCCAGAGTGGCCGAAATATCCAGGAAACAAAGCTCATCGGCACCATTTTGGGCATAAAACGCTCCTAATTCCACTGGGTCGCCTGCATCGCGTAGCTCTAAAAAATTTACACCTTTTACTGTCCGTCCGTCCTTGACATCTAAACAGGGAATGATCCGTTTGGCTAGCACCTTTTTTCAATTAATAATGAATAATTAATAATAAAGTCAATCAATGAATTTTGATAATTCTTTCAATGGGATGGTCCCTTCGTAAATAGCTTTGCCGATAATGGCGCCAGACATTCCCATATTCCGGAGTTTTATCAAATCGCCGATGGTGGTAACTCCACCACTAGCGATAAATTCCAACTTCGGGAATTCATCAATCAACGCTTGGTATAAATCGAACGATGGCCCTTGTAGGGCTCCATCTTTTGAAATATCGGTACAAATGGCTTTTTGGATGCCCGATGGTTCATATGATTTTATTAATTCGCTGATTGTCAAATCAGAATCATCTTTCCAGCCGTGAATGGCCACTTTTTGATTACGTACGTCGGCACCTAAAATTATTTTCTGTGCCCCGTATTCGCAAAGCCACTGATTAAAAAGTGTAAGGTTTGTTACTGCAACGCTGCCTCCTGTAACCATTTTTGCACCCGAATCAAAAGCTAATTTTATATCATCATTCGTTTTTAGTCCGCCTCCAAAATCGACGGTCAATTTTGTTTTGGTGCAAATAGTTTCAAGTATTTTATGGTTGATGATTTTCCCCATTTTAGCGCCATCTAAATCTACCAGGTGGAGCCTTTTTATTCCATGTTCCTGAAACTGGCAAGCCACCTCCAATGGATTTTCATTATAGATTGTTTTACGGCCAAAATCGCCTTGGGTAAGCCGTACACATTTGCCATCAATAATATCAATTGCAGGAATTATTTCCATTATTCTAATTTTTAATACTTCGCTATTTCTTTTAAGTTAATGATAATCTGTTATATGCAAAAATAATTAGCAATAACATTGAATAGTGATTTTCTATAAGGTTTATTGGTCTTGTGTCTAAAAATCTACTGATCTATTAAAATTTTAAAAAATTCTCTAAAATTTTGGCTCCTGCTACCCCGCTTTTTTCGGGATGAAACTGGACCCCAAAGTAGTTATCCTTTTGTAAAGCGGCACTAAAAGGTAAAATATAATCGGTTGTTCCAATAGTTTCAATCCCCAATTCGGCATAATAGCTGTGCACAAAATAGAGGTATTCATTTTCCTTAATCCCTTTAAGGATGGGAGATCCGAGGTTGTAAACAGTATTCCATCCTGTATGAGGAACTTTTTCTTTGGGTGGAAATTTTTTTACTGCCAAAGGAAAGATATTCAGGCATTCGGTATCATTTTCTTCCGAATGGCTACACATTAGTTGCATCCCTAAACAGATTCCCAAAAAGGGTTGTTTTAGCTGAACCAATACCTGATGCAGGTTCCGTTCTTTCAAGTATTTCATAGCACTACTGGCTTCACCCACACCAGGGAAAATGACTTTATCGGCTTGCCTTAAAAGCTCTGGGTCGTTGGTTACAATGGGTTGAATCCCCAACCGTTGCAAAGCAAACATCACCGATTGAATATTTCCGGCATTATATTTTACAATGGCTACTTTCATACTTTTTATTTTTTAGTTTTATTAGTCATCCGATGACTACAGTTTAACCCTTAATTATAGCATTCCTTTGGTACTGGGCAATTCATGCGTATTATTCAAGGTCATGGCATCTTTAATTGCCCGGGCAACCGCTTTAAAAATTGCTTCTAGTTTATGATGCTCGTTTTCGCCTGTAACGGAAATGTGGAGGTTACATTGCGAACTGTCGCTAAACGATTTGAAAAAATGTTTTGCCATTTCGGTGGGAAAATCGCCTACAAATTCACGTTTAAAATCGGCATCCCACACCAACCACGGACGGCCTGAAAAATCAATGGCTACCGTTGCCAGACTTTCATCCATGGGCAATAAAAAACCATAACGGTTCATGCCTCTTTTATCGCCCAGCAATTGATTAAAACCTTGTCCGATAGCCAATGCAACATCTTCAATGGTATGATGTTCGTCCACCTCCAAATCGCCTTTAACAGTAAGTTCCATGCCACAACCTGAATGCTTTGCCAATTGTTCAAGCATGTGATTGAAAAAGGAAAGTCCGGTAGCTATTTTTGTTTTTTCAGTCATGCCCCGGTACAAAACCAATTCAATCTGAGTTTCCTTAGTCTTCCGCCTGATTTCAACTCTTTCTACCGGGTTTAATAAAAACTCACTGATTTCATCCCAATCATCGGTGATTAGTGCACAGTAAGGCTCCAAACCCGATTCGGAAAGCAACGGTTTATTCGATATTTTATTAAACCAAATGGCCTTGCAACCCAAGTTCTTCGCCAATTGCACATCGGTTACCCGATCACCAATAACAAACGATTCAGGAATATTGAATTGTGATTTAAAGTAACCCGTTAACATGCCAATGCCAGGCTTACGGTTGGGCAATTTTTCTTCAGGTAAGGATGGATCGATGTGTTCGGCATCGAACCGGATGCCTTCGCCTGCAAAAATGGTCATCATTTTCTGGTGCGGTTCCTCGAACGATGGAGTGGGAAAGGAGTCGGTTCCCAAACCATCCTGATTACTCACCAAAGCAAAATAAAATTCACTGTTTTGTTGGATATGGTAAAGATTCTGGATGACCTTGGGGATAAACTCCAACTTTGCTAAACTATCCACCTGAAAATTAACTGGAGGTTCCTTTATCAAAGTACCATCCCGATCTATAAATAGTATTTTTTGTTGCTTCATTTTGTTGAATTTATGCTCCTTACATCAACGATTCATGGGTTTTAAATTGATTTAACATTCAATGTTTGAGATATGTATGCCAATTGTTTTACCAGTTGCTGATTTTCGGTCTTTGTACCTACAGTAATTCGTAAACAATTCTGGCAAAGTATTACACTGCTTCGGTTCCGGACCACAATTCCAGCCTCTTTCAGTTTTTTGTACAAAAACGGGGCATCGAAAACCTGAACCAATAAAAAATTGGCATCGGAAGGATAAATCTTTTCAATACCTTTTATTTGTACCAGTTCATTTTCGAGCCAGGAACGTTGAATCAGAATTTCAGCAACCATTGCCTGCATCTTAGCTGTTTTATTTAGTGCTTGTAAAACTTGCTGTTGCGTAAGCTGATTGATGTTGTACGGGTATTTAATTTTATTCAATACATCAATAATGGATTTTTGGGCAAAGGCCATTCCAAGTCGTAAGCCTGCTAATCCCCAAGCTTTGCTGAAGGTTTGTAAAACCACCAGATTCGGGTAATTTTCAATTTCTTTGACCATGGAACCTTCTGGTGAAAAATCAATGTAAGCTTCGTCAACAATCACAATTCCCTTGAAAAAGTTTAATATGCTAATTATAGCCGATTTATCTATCAAATTGCCGGTGGGATTGTTGGGTGAACAAATAAACATCAATTTAATTTGAGGATTAATTACCTGATTGATTTTTTCAATGGGCAGCGAAAAATCTTCGTTTAAAGGCATTTCATCCACAGGTGTGTCGTTGATATTTGCCTGAACCTTATACATGCCATAAGTAGGCGGAAAAATGAGAGCCCTATCTTTTTGAGGTTGGCAAAATGCCCTAAATAAAAGATCGATAGGTTCATCGCTACCATTTCCAAAAAAAATCTGTTCCGGTAATATACCTTTTATTTGTGCAACTGCATTTTTCAGTTCTTTCTGTTTGGGATCAGGATATCGGTTAAAATTTTCCTCAGTAGCCGAACCAAAAGAGTTTTCGTTGGCATCTAAAAATATTTGAGCCGTTCCTTCAAAATCGTCACGGGCCGATGAATAAGGCTCTAAATCGCGGATATTGGAACGGAGTAACTTTTCGATATTGAATGTGTTCATAGGTTTACTTTTTATCATTAGTATTCAATTCCTGCAAACGGATGGTAACTGCATTTTTATGGGCAAGTAACTGTTCGTTTTCAGCCATAATTTCAATGGTTTTCCCTATATTTTTCAAGCCTTGCGGTGAAATCTGCTGGAAAGTAATCTTCTTCATAAAGCTGTCCATATTTACACCACTATAAGCACGTGCAAAACCATTGGTTGGTAAGGTATGATTGGTTCCCGAGGCATAGTCACCAGCCGATTCAGGCGTATAATAACCAATAAATACGGAGCCAGCCTGAGTAACTCTGTCAGCAAACCTTTTGGGCTCTTTTACCAGTAAAATCAAATGTTCGGGAGCATACTCATTCATGAAACGGATGCTTTGTTCAAAGTTTTCCAAACAGATAAACCGTGAATTTGCAAGGGCTTTGGAAGCGATTTCTTTTCGTGGTAATGTTTCAAGTTGCTGTTCCACCTCTTTTTCAATTTCCTCCAATTTGTTAACTGAGTTTGATAAAAGCATCACCTGGCTGTCGGTACCATGTTCTGCCTGCGAGAGCAAATCGGCAGCAGCAAACGGGGCAGGAGTTGTTTCATCAACCACTACCATCACCTCCGAAGGGCCGGCCGGCATATCAATAGCTATTCCCAGGGACGAAATCCATTGCTTGGCCGCAGTGACATATTGGTTTCCCGGTCCAAAAATTTTGTCCACTTTTGGAATGGTTTCGGTTCCATAGGCCATGGCAGCTATTGCCTGGGCACCACCTACTTTATAAATTTGATTGATACCGCAGAGACGGGCTGCAAATAAAATGGCTTTATGGATTTTTCCATCTTTATCGGACGGCGAACATAGTACAATTTCCGGACATTGAGCTACACGGGCAGGGATGGCAAGCATCAACACAGTTGAAAAAAGTGGCGCAGTTCCCCCGGGAATGTAAAGCCCAACCTTTTGAATAGGAACCGATTTTTGCCAGCATTCCACTCCGGGCATTGTCTCAATCCGAATAGTTCTGGGAAGCTGCTCTGTATGGAATTTTTCGATATTGGCTGCTGCCTGCTGAATGGCCATCTTTAAATCGGTGTCAATATTTAGTAATGCTTCGTTAAACTCATCATCAGTTACCAATAGTTGTTCTAATTCCACGTTATCAAACTTTAAAGCATATTCCTTCAGGCTTTTATCACCATTGTTTCTTACATTCTGGATAATCTTCTGAATAATGGGAAACAGTTCTGAATCATCCATCACAGGACGGCTTAAAAGTTCCTTCCATTGCTCCTTTGGGGGATTGATGTATTTTTCCATTTTGTTTTTATTCGTTCTCAAATCTCGTGTTTCGTATCTCAAAATATTGTGTCTCACTCAATAAATCATTTTTTCGATAGGGATTACTAGAATTCCTTCTGCACCGGCTTCATGAAGTTTTTCGCAGATTTCCCAGAAATCATCTTCGGCAATCACTGAGTTTAGTGCGCTCCAGCCTTCGAGTGCCAGTTTAGTAACCGTGGGGCTTTTCATGCCTGGCAAAATACGGGCAATCTCATCAATTTTGTGATTGGGGGCATTCAGAATGATGTATTTATTCTTTTTTGCTTTCTGTACCGCTTTTATCCGGAAAACAAGTTTATCGAGCAACTGTTTTCTTCCACCATTCATCCCGGGAGTTGAAATCAAAATAGCTTCCGATTTGTAAAAAGTTTCAACCTCTTTCAAGCCATTGGCCAACAGGGTGCTCCCAGTACTGACAATGTCGCAGATGGCATCGGCCAGGCCAATGGCAGGGGCAATCTCCACCGAACCGCTGATTTCGCTCACATCGGCATTTACTCCTTTTTCAATTAGAAATTTTTTCAAGATGTTGGGATACGAGGTTGCAATCCGTTTCCCTTCCAGATAGGAAGTTCCCGTGTATTCAAACCTGCGGGGAATGGCAATGGAAACACGGCATTTGGCAAATCCCAAACGGTGTACGGTATCTACCTGGACTTGCTTTTCGTCCACCACGTTTTCACCTACAATTCCAATATCGGCCACACCACTAGCCACATAACCGGGAATATCGTCGTCGCGTAAAAAAAGAACCTCCAGGGGAAAATTGTTGGCTTTGATTTTCAACTGGCTGGTCCCTGAATTGAAATCGAGTCCACACTGTTTGAGTAACTCTTGAGTTTTTTCGCTGAGCCTGCCGCTTTTTTGAACAGCAATCCGTAAAATTGTTTCCATGCTTTATTTTCGTTTTTATTATAAAAAAAAGACCCGCATTCCTGCGGGCCTTTTAGGTTTCTTATTTTGTTTATACCTACAGCAACATCAGTTCTGCGCTTTTTGAGCGTGAATAAAATGATGATGGTGATGATGTAGATGTAAAAACATAACTTTTAAATTCAAATCGAAAGCAAAAGTAAAGCAATAATTTTAATTTGCAAGTATTTTTCTATTGTTTCTTCCAGATTTCATGCCTCAAATCTGAAAGTCATCCGATGACTAATAATAAAAGTTAAAAATTTGCATTTACCGACAGAATAATATTTCTTCCGGGAGCTGTAATGCCACTTGAATAGGGCCGATATCGTTGATCGGTGATGTTTTCAACGCCTGCTGAAACAGAAAAAGTGGGATTGTATTGATAAACGGCTTTTAGATTCAATGTGTACCAACTGGGTGCATAAGGGTTACCATCGGAATCAGTCGCATACAGATAGGCTTTACCCTGTTCCTCAGCTGATAAATCGCTATAACTGATTTTGCCATTGTAAACCGCATACAAATCCAGTTTCAGTTTTTGAACCGAGAAAGTCAGATGAGTGGCTCCAAAAAGAGGTGCAGCATGGCGCAAGGCACTTTTTGTTCCATCATCCATTTCCTCTTCACCATGCTGGTAATTTATTTTTGAATTCAACCCAAATCCCAAAGGTAATTTAATGTCGATACCCGCCTGAATGCCATAAATACTGGCATATGAAGCATTCTGGATAGCCTGTACCCGGCTCATTTCTCCATTATAAACAATACTGTCTAATCCATTTAATTGGAAATCGCGGCGTACCATGGCATCTTCGAGTTGGGTGTAGAAGAACGTTGCTTCTGCTTTAACAACATCGCTAAAAACCTGGGTAACACTAATTTCGTAGTTTTTAGCATATTCTGCTTTTAAATCGAGATTTGGGACAACCACCGAACCCGGTTCTGAATCAAAAACTTTTCCCAAATCATCCGCATTGGGCGAGCGGAATCCGGTTGAAAAACTGGCCGAAATCCAGGTACTATTTGTTGGTTTTACAATAATGCCTGCACTTCCGGTAAAAGCTCCTTGGTTCACATTCGCGGTTGTAAACGGAAAGGGATAAAAAGTGGTATCAAAATCGGCATCTAAACTATACTGGTTGTATCGTCCGCCCACGTTGAACTTTAACTTTTCATTTATTTCCCATTGATAGGTAACATACGCTGCATACGAACTCCAATCCGATTGCGGATAGCGGCTTGGTCCAACTACGGTTGTTCCTGTAGCAATGTCGGTATCGGTTCCAGTTGATTTCACTTTGTTGTAAACCCCTTCAAGGCCATAAAAAAACTGATGTGTTCCAAAAAGTTTTTTATGAAAATCAAGGTTCATGGAATAGGCCTCCACCTCTTCGAACCGTTTGCGGAGTTCTGTTAAGTTAAAATCACGATCGATGCGGCTTTCTTCAAAGTGCTGTTGTGCCAGGCGCAAAGTCAATTCATCATAAACCAGGTTTGGCTGTTGATGATTCACTATCAGGTTGTTCATCATCCATTCCTGAGGGCCATAATACCACTCGCTGCTGCGAGGCAAACCGTTTTTATACCGGTTCAACCGGTCGTAACGCGAATAATCGGAAGTGGTTGAATAGAGGAATCCATAAGTTACATCCCAATGTTCATTTGGCTTGAAGCCAATTTTTTGCATCAAATTGGCCTGATTGTACGAAGTAGGCTTTTGTATTAATGGATCCTGATTGGTAACAACCACATCGGCGCCATTTATACGTTCAACATAATCGTGTCGCAAATAATCATCGGGTCCATCGCTTCCCATGCGCAAATCGCCAAATTTATTGTAGCTAAAACTTGAAATGAAAGCCCATTTTTGCCAACCTACATTAACATCGAAATGGAGGGTATTTTCATTGCTTGCCGATGAATACCTGACTCCTGATTTTCCGTTTATGAATACTTGATTACTATCGGAGAATAGAGGTTGCAACGTGGAAAAACTCATCACGCCACCAATGGCATCGCTCCCATAAATGACCGAACCCGGGCCAAAAAGAATCTCAGTTTCCTGCACCGTATAAGGATCGATGGAGATGATGTTCTGTAAATTACCGCTCCGGAAAATGGCATTATTCATCCGGATGCCATCCACAGCTATCAGAACCCGGTTGGTTGAAAAACCACGTATCATGGGGCTGCCACCCCCTAACTGGCTTTTCTGGATAAATACTTCATTCGATGAGCCAACTAAATCGGCAGCTGTCTGCGGGTTTTGCATAGCAACTTCCTTAGCCGGGATACTCACAATTTTTGAAGAAACATCGGTCCGTTTCTGTTGCCACCGGTTCGATGAAATAACAATCTCCGATATTTTTATCAGGTTTTCTTTTAACTGTACGGTTACCTCTTTTTGCTTTCCATCCCATTTTATGTTTGTTTTTTCATAAGCAGGATGGCTCAAATGCAAGGTAACCGATTGGGGAAATTGGCTCAAATCTGCTTTTCCCTTTTGGTTTGTTAAGGCAAAATGGTTGTGTATTTCATCGGTTACCATCACATTCTCAATCGGATGAAGGTTGTTTTCATCCAAAACCAAAAGGAATTGTGATTTTGCATAACCTGATGAAAGGAAAAGAAAACAAATCAATAATATATATTTAATCATTGTGATCAAGTTTAAAATATTTAAAAAAACGATTCTCTGAAACAGTGAATAATAACTAGTGTCAAGTCAAATATAAAAAGTCGGGTAATATTCACCCGGTGACTTTGTGATAATAGCATTATGACTTATATTTATGCCCGGAGTCACCGGGTGAATTGATGCAAACGCATGCTTGACTGCAAATATTCTTAAGCTCAATTTATTCAAACCATTGATAAATGATCAATAGCTGACACAACTCAGAGTTGCCAGCGAATTTTGAAATTGAGGATTAAAAGGATGTTTGCTACAAAAAATAATCGATCAGGCTGATTTCTTTTGGAGGAGGAGTAGGAGTGTCGTGGCAGGTTACCAAATAGCAATCAATAGCACCGAAATTTAATCTGATGGAATTCAATCCAAATAACCACTTCGGAGTTATATTATAATATAGGTGTACAATGGTTTGCTTAATTACAATTTTATGCTTGGTCTGAAATGCGCCTTTCCCATTAATAGTATCCGATACATATTCATGCAATTTGGCAAATAACTTTTCCTCCTGGGTATCGCGGATACATTTATATATAATGGTATCGCCTAGTATTTCTTTGCTGACAACATCAAAAAGCATGTGATCTTTCCAAAACTCTTTTTTGTTTTCCCACCGCATCTGGCCCGACGGTTTCGAAACGATATCGGTAATAATAACTAAGTCTTCTGTTGGGAGGGAGTTTTTGATAATTGATTTTATTTCTTTTCTGATGATGCTACGGTTCCAATTGAAAAGATACAAATATCCCAACGTGTTGAATAAAACAACTGCGGCAAATAATATAGGAATCCCTTTTTTCAAACCGTGTACCATTAAAGCGAGATACAAAACAGATGCAATTTTAGCAAATTAATAAGACTTACCCTATTGTTTTTGAATATTCAAAATTCCCTTTGAAACAAAAATACCAAATACATATAAATATATTTACATATTTGCTATATTTAGCGGGTAGGTTTTGGTGGTTTAGCTCTGTATTATTTACATCAAAAACTAATTTGAAGAATTAAAGCTACAATTGTTTTATTTTTTAAATGAATATATATTTTCGCTTACAAATTGAATTCATTTTTAACGCTAAATACATAATATGTCATAAAAATACTTGAAAACTGAATCTCACTGGTTGGAACAATTTACATAGTTCGTTGTTTTGACAATAATTATTGTTAAATTTTATAAAACGTATCATTTATTAATTAAACATTATCATTTATGCTTTTTGATTTTCATATTCTTGAGGCTTTTTATAAAAATTATGCCCAAAAGGTGATTGCCTCGCGGAAACTGATGGGAAGGCCGTTGACCCTGAGCGAAAAAATATTGTACGCTCATTTAAGTTCCGAGTCGGAATATAAGACGTATGAACGGGGAATGGATTATGTGCTATTTAACCCTGATAGGGTTGCCATGCAAGATGCTACGGCGCAAATGGCACTTTTGCAATTCATGAATGCAGGAAAAAGCAAAACCGAGGTTCCAACCACAGTCCATTGCGATCACTTGATTCAAGCAGATGCTGGTGCTTCTGATGATTTGAATCTGGCATTGAAGCAAAACGACGAAGTGTATGAGTTTCTTAAAAACGTGTCGGCCAAATATGGTATTGGTTTTTGGAAACCCGGTGCAGGAATCATCCATCAAGTATTACTCGAAAACTATGCGTTTCCCGGAGGAATGATGATCGGTACCGATTCGCATACTGTAAATGCCGGCGGTTTGGGTATGATTGCCATTGGTGTGGGTGGTGCCGATGCCGTAGATGTAATGGTGGGAATACCATGGGAATTGAAAATGCCAAAACTGATAGGGATAAAACTTATCGGGAAATTAAATGGTTGGGCTTCAGCAAAAGATATAATATTAAAGGTTGCCGGATTGTTGACTGTTAAAGGCGGAACAGGTTATATTGTGGAATACTTTGGCGAAGGAGCCGATTCCCTTTCTGCCACAGGAAAAGGAACTATTTGTAACATGGGAGCCGAGATTGGTGCCACCACTTCGGTATTTGGATACGATCCGAAAATGTCGGATTACCTGAAAGCAACAGGGCGTATTGAAATTGCAAAACTTGCGGACGGAGTATCAGAGCATTTGAAATGCGATCCGGAAGTGCTGAGAAACCCTGAAAAATATTATGATGTAGTCATCGAAATTAACCTTTCGGAACTAGAACCCCATGTCAATGGCCCTTTTACCCCCGATTTGGCTACCCCGCTTTCAAAACTTGCCGATTTTATTAAAACAAACAACTATCCTGAAGCTATGGAGGTGGGACTGATCGGCTCTTGCACCAACTCATCGTACGAAGATTTGACCCGCGCGGCTTCAGTTGCCCGGCAGGCAAATACAAAGAAACTGGAGGTAAAAGCTGAATTTATCGTTACCCCGGGTTCTGAGCAAATCCGCTACACCACTGAACGTGACGGTTTGCTGAACGATTTCAAATCTATCGGCGGAGTTATCATGGCCAATGCCTGTGGCCCTTGTATTGGACAATGGACCCGCCATACACACGACAACGAGCGTAAAAACAGCATCATCACTTCGTTTAACCGGAATTTTTCAAAACGGAACGACGGCAACCCAAACACTCACAGCTTTGTGGCATCACCTGAATTGGTAACCGCTTTTTCAATTGCTGGTTCACTTACGTTCAATCCTATTACCGATTTATTGACCAATAAAGAGGGTAAAAAAGTAATGCTCGATGCCCCAAAAGGAGAAGAACTTCCTGCCAAGGGATTTGATGTAAAAGATGCCGGTTATCTGGCTCCTCCCGAAAATGGCAACCAGCTACAAATAGTTGTAGATGAATGCAGTGAACGGCTTCAACTTTTGGAACCTTTTGGTGAATGGGACGGTAAAAATTTCACCAATTTAAAATTACTTATCAAAGCCAAAGGAAAATGTACCACCGATCATATTAGTATGGCCGGACCCTGGCTCAAATTCCGGGGTCACCTCGATAATATCTCGAACAACATGCTTATTGGGGCAGTAAATGCTTTTAATGATAAAACAAACAGCGTGTTAGATACTTCAACAGGCGAGTATATCAAAGTTCCGGATCTGGCACGGTTAATAAAGTCATCGGGTGAAGGTTCCCTGGTAATTGGCGACGAAAACTATGGCGAAGGCTCCTCGCGGGAACATGCAGCCATGGAACCCCGCAATTTAGGAGTGAAGGCGGTTCTGGTAAAATCATTTGCACGTATCCACGAAACCAACCTTAAAAAACAGGGGATGTTGGCTGTCACCTTTGCAAATAAAGAAGATTATCAGAAAATTAAAGAGGATGATACCTTTGACATTCTTGGGTTGACCGGTTTTTCACCTATGACCGGGTTGCACCTAAATATCAAACATTCCGACGGGAGTTCGGAATTGATTCCTTTGAACCATACGTATAACCAGGCTCAGATAGAATGGTTTAAAGCCGGTAGCGCACTTAATTTGATTCGGAAACAGACAAAAACTAAATAACAAATGGCACAAAAAATAACAATATCAAATGGTAAACTTATTGTTCCAAACAACCCCGTCATTCCTTTTATTGAAGGGGATGGAACAGGCCCGGACATTTGGGCAGCATCAGTAAGAGTTTTTGATGAAGCAATTCAAAAAGCCTATAATGGCTCAAAAAAAATTGAATGGAGAGAGGTATTGGCGGGAGAAAAAGCTTTTAATGCCACTGGAGAATGGCTACCCAATGAAACTTTGGAAGTAATTAATGAATACCTAGTTGCTATCAAAGGGCCTTTAACCACACCGGTTGGAGGTGGAATCCGCTCGTTGAATGTGGCTTTGCGGCAGCAGCTCGACTTATACACTTGTTTGCGTCCTGTCAGATACTACAGTGGCGTACCCTCACCTGTGAAAGACCCCACCACCACCGATATGGTTATTTTCCGTGAAAATTCTGAGGATATCTATGCAGGTATTGAATGGATGAACGGAACCCCCGAAGTTGAAAAAATCAGGAATTTTTTAATTCAGGAAATGGGAGTAAAGAAAATCCGTTTCCCCGAATCTTCTTCCATCGGTATCAAGCCCGTTTCGAAAGAAGGAACCGAACGGCTGGTACGGGCGGCTATTCTTTACGCCTTTGAACATAAAAAACCATCGCTTACCTTGGTACATAAGGGTAACATCATGAAGTTTACCGAAGGTGCTTTCCGCGATTATGGCTATCAATTGGCAAAAACCGAATTTGGAGCCAAAGATTATGAAGGTGGCCCATGGCAAGTAATTGAAAAAGATGGGCATAAAGTAATCATCAAAGACGTGATTGCCGATGCCTTTTTGCAACAGATATTGACCCGCCCAGCCGATTATTCGGTTATTGCCACCTTAAACCTGAATGGCGATTATATTTCAGATGCTTTGGCAGCCATTGTTGGCGGAATTGGAATTGCACCCGGAGCCAACATCAATTATGTGACCGGACATGCCGTATTTGAGGCTACACATGGCACAGCACCAAAATATGCCAATCAGGACAAAGTAAATCCTGGATCTGTAATTCTTTCGGGGGTTATGATGTTTGAGTACCTGGGATGGATTGAAGCTGCCAATTTAATTGTGAAAAGTTTGGAAAAAACAATTCTCAAAAAAGAGGTGACTTATGATTTCCATCGTTTGATGGATGGCGCTAAATTATTGAAATGCAGTGAATTTGGTGATGCATTAATTCGGAATATGTAATTCTCCCAACTTAAATCCTAAAAAAACATTGTTATGTCGCTGTTAAAAGAAAGATTAGCACAAAAAATAGAAGAACACAGGCCAAGAACTGCCAAATTGCTAAAAGAATTTTCCGAAGTAAAAGTGGGCGAAGTAAATATCGGGCAAATCATTGGAGGTGCCCGCGATGTGAAATCATTAGTTACGGATATTTCCTATCTGGATCCAATGGAAGGTATCCGTTTTCGGAGCTATACCATCCCGGAGGTACTCGCAAAATTACCTTTGGCTGAAGGAAATGAATACCCATGCATTGAATCATTTTGGTGGCTCCTGTTGACTGGGGATGTACCAACCAGAGAAGAAGCTCAATCGGTGAGAGATGAATTTAACACTAAAAAAATCATCCCTCAATATGTCATTGATCTGTTGCGCAGGATTCCTCGCGATACGCATCCAATGACCATGTTTTCTACCGCAGTTCTGGCAATGCAACGGGAATCTAAATTCTCGCGGGAATATGCTTCGGGAATGAATAAGTCCGATTATTGGAAACCAATGTATGATGATGCAGTGGAAATAATGGCAAAATTGCCTTCAATTGCGGCCTATATTTATCGGATGAAATATCGAAACGATACATTGATTCCGCCAAACTATACTGTTGATATTGGGACAAACTTTGCCCACATGATGGGTATTGGTAAACCTTATGATGATGTGGCGCGTCTATATTTTATTTTACATTCCGACCATGAATCGGGAAATGCATCTGCTCATACAACACACTTGGTTGCTTCAACTCTTTCCGATGCCTATTATTCATTATCTGCCGGATTAAATGCATTAGCAGGTCCGTTGCATGGATTAGCTACCCAAGAATTTTTAAGGTGGTTACAGGATGTAGTAAAAAAACTCGATGGTAAAGAACCTACTGAGGAATTGATGAAAAAATTTGTATGGGATACCTTGAACAGCGGTCAGGTAATTCCAGGATATGGACATGCCGTACTTCGTAAAACCGATCCCAGGTACGAAGCCCAACGCCAATTCTGTTTAAAACACCTTCCTGATGATAAAATGTTTAAGTACGTAAATATGCTCTATAAAGTAGTACCCGATATTTTATTGGAACAAGGTAAGGCAAAAAACCCCTGGCCCAATGTCGATGCTCAGTCTGGTGTGCTGCAATGGCACTTCGGGATCAAGGAATACGATTTTTATACCGTGCTTTTTGGCGTTGGAAGGGCATTAGGGGTTTTGTCAAATATCATCTGGGACAGGGCGTTGTATTATCCATTGGAACGTCCAAAATCATTGACAACAACGATGCTTGAGGACATTGCAGCCAAAAGTATAAGTGGTTCTAAAGTTTAAATAATTGTTCATCAATTTGTGAATGAAGGCTAACTTCTTACTAATGTTAGCCTAATTTCAGCAAGTAAAGTATCAATTGTTTTAAAAATGAGATAGATAATGTGAAGGAATTCAAAAAGATTTTTTACATTTAGAGCAAAGCCATACTAAATATGAACAATTTAAAAACAACCATTATGGAAGAGTTTATTAAGGATATTGGGGGATTAGTTTATAATGCCTGTCAGATAGATAAAACCTTATTTGATGAATTTGGAGTAAAACGGGGACTCCGCAATGCTGATGGTACAGGAGTAATTGCCGGGTTAACCAATGTTGGCGATGTCATTGGTTATGTCAAAGAGGACGGAAAAGTTAAACCTGTGGAAGGAAACCTCCGCTACCGGGGATATCCAGTCACTGAATTGGTGAAAGGATTTCAAGCCGATAAAAGGCATGGGTTCGATGAAACCACGTTCCTACTGTTAACCGGAAAATTGCCTAGCAAAGCCCAATTGAACCATTTCTCGGAATATCTGGCTTACAACCGCGATTTGGATGAAGCATTCACCAACATGATTCTTTCACTCCGTGGAAAAGATATGATGAATATGCTGGCTCGTTCCATCCTTATTTTATATACATTGGATGAAACTGCCGAGGATTATTCACATTTGAGCTTACTGAACCAGTCCTTAAGTTTAATTGCAAAATTACCTGTTATTGTAGCTTATTCCTACCATGGCATGCGTCATGCATATAGTAGAAAAACATTGGTAATCAGGCATCCGCGACCAAATTTATCTCCTGCCGAGAACTTTTTATACATGATTAAGGGTTGTAATTATACCGCGTTGGAAGCAGAAATACTTGATTTAGCCCTTGTATTACACGCTGAACACGGCGGTGGCAATAATTCAACCTTTGTTACCCGTGTGGTTTCTTCGTCAATGACTGATACGTATTCAGCTATTGCCGCCGGTGTTGGTTCGCTGAAAGGCAGGTTGCATGGGGGAGCCAACCTCCAGGTACTTGAAATGATGGAAGATATCAAAGCTCACGTGAAGGACTGGACTGACGAAAACGAAGTAAAAAATTACCTGGGACGGATTCTTAAAGGTGAAGTAGGAGATAAAAGCGGGAAAATATATGGTATCGGCCATGCCGTTTATACCTTGAGCGACCCACGTACTATTTTATTGAAGGAAAAAGGCTGGGACTTGGCCCGCGAAAAAGGCCTTGAAAAAGAATTTGCCCTTTATGACCTGATTGAACGGCTGGCACCAAAGGCTTTCCACGAATTTAAAGGCGAAACCAAAGTAATTTCGGCAAATGTTGACTTTTATTCCGGCTTTGTGTATGAAACCATTGGCGTTCCTAAAGAATTATTTACTCCTATTTTTGCAATATCAAGAATGGCAGGTTGGGCCGCGCACCGTTTGGAGGAGGTCACCTTTTCATCCAAAAGGATCATCCGGCCTGCATATAAAAACGTGGCCCAATGCGAATTACATTATGCACCGCTTGCTACTAGAAAATAATTGACAGAGCTGAACGCTAAAGCCATCCATTTCGGGTGGCTTTTATTTTGCCAACCCGTCAAAGGGTGCTCAATTTATGAAAGTTCACCGAAACTCTGATAAAATGACAAAAAAGGAACGGTTCCAAAAAATAATTGAATGGTTTCAAACAAACATGCCTGTTGCTGAAACAGAGTTAAAGTATGCAAACCCTTATGAATTGTTAGTGGCGGTTATACTTTCGGCACAATGTACCGATAAAAGGGTAAACCAGATTACACCCCACTTTTTCAACCTATACCCTGATGTTTATGCTTTAGCTAAAACTCCCGTTGATGATGTTTTTGAAGCCATCCGATCCTGTTCTTACCCAAACAATAAAGCCAAACATTTGTCGGGCATGGCGCAAATGCTGATCGAAAAATTCAATGGCACAGTCCCTGACGATGTTCAACAATTGCAGTTATTGCCCGGTGTAGGCCGGAAAACAGCCAACGTGATTGTTTCCGTGGTTTTTGATAAACCCGCGCTAGCTGTTGATACGCATGTCTTTAGAATTGCAGCCCGTTTGGGATTATCTACTCATGCAAAAAATCCTTTGGATACTGAAAAACAGTTGGTTAAGTATATCCCCGAAAACCTATTGCCAATCGCCCACCATTGGCTTATATTACATGGCAGGTATGTTTGTATAGCCCGAAAGCCCAAATGTGAGGGATGTGGTTTAAAAGAAATCTGTTTGTATTTCATGAAACAGTCGAAACCGCAAACTAAATAATTGACATAAAACGTTATGATATTATTTGCTTTAACAGGTTTAGTTCATCAACAAAAATTTGAGCATTGCGGGTATTATTGAAATTTTTGGTGAGAATCTCCTTCCTGATTATCAAATCTTTATCTTCAAAAGGGAGCATCATCAACTTTCGGGTCTTATTTTCAAATTCTTCCGGTGTGTTGGCTAAATGACACAAAGTTTCCAGTCCGGTTCCTTTAATCATGGCTGAATTGACCAGGCAATGCCTCCCTTCAAAAAGCGACGCTATCAATTTTAATTTAATCCCGGTAGGCTGAAAGGTCGGTAAAAGATGTACCTGTGCCGTTTTTCTCAATTTCAAAATCTCCATTTCCGATGGGTTTTGGATGAGGATCAGATTTGGATGCCCTTTCATAGATTTTACTATCTCTTTGGAGGGGTTCTTCCCGGCAAAAATAATTTTAACATCTTTACTTTTAAAGATGCGGATTAAGAATAGCGCCGATTCAATATTCTCCCGGACAGATAAATCGCCATGGTAAAGTGCAAAATCGCTTAGTCCAATGGTACTGGTTATTCCGCTATTTGAATGAAAGGGAGGCAATAGAAATGTTTTACCATATTTTTCGTTAAAATACCTATAATCATTGGGCGAGATAGCAGCAATAGCATTGGATTGACGTAAAATTGATTCAAAACGGGCCAGTTTTGATGCCTCCTTTTTAAAATAGTATCTTTTAAACAATGTCCGTTCCTGTTCCGCCAATAGACGATAATATTCATGTTCAACATTATGGGCACGTACTATTTTTATCCGGTTTTTTAGCAATGGATGGTCCAGATAAAGTGTGGTATGCAACCCTTCAAACAAAATAGGATAATCTGTAGTTAGCAGCAATTCCAATAAATGGTTATCATTCCTCGACTTTACTATAAAAGGTTTTTGGCTCAATGAATTGCTAAAACCAGTTTTTCGTTGATGGTAAGTTACATTATTGCAATATTTTTCTAATTCCGGTTGGTTCCCGCGTCCATAATCAAAACAATGAAGGTGAATCTGGACCCCGGCTTCGTGCAAGGATTTTATTTTATAGAAAATATCAATAACTCCGCCATAATTGGCAGGATACGGAACATTTAAACTGATAATATGAATTTGCAAGATTATCAATATTTGCTTTCAAAGATAACAACTTATGCAACAATCTAAGTCCTTATCGGAAAGTTTTGCGATTGCACCAAATACAGAAAATCCCTTCAGTAGCATTGGCTTAAAATTATATCTTTGTAGTTTATTTAAACACTGAACGGATACATCAAATGGATATTATAGAAAACATCAAGTTACATGTAACAAAGGGCATGCAGATCATTTATAACCAGCCAACCGACGTTGAACAGATTCAAATTTATAAGACACGCAAAGATTTTAAAGGGGATTATACCGTCGTGGTTTTCCCCTTTTTGAAAGCTTCAAAAAAAGGACCCGAACAAACAGCTACTGAAATAGGAAACTATCTTCTTTCTAGCCTGCACGAGGTGGAGGGCTTTAATGTGGTTAAAGGATTCTTGAATTTGAACCTTTCTAAGGCATTTTGGGTGTCCTTTTTAAACCAAATAATGCCTGAGGCACAGTTTGGTTTGAAAGCCCCCGGAACAAGCGGTAAAACGGTTATGGTTGAATATTCCAGCCCAAATACAAACAAACCGCTTCATTTGGGGCACATCCGGAATAATCTTCTGGGATATGCTGTATCCGAAATATTGAAGGCAAATGGACACCTGGTAATCAAAGCCAATTTAGTAAACGATCGGGGTATTCATATTTGCAAATCAATGCTTGCCTGGCAAAAATGGGGAAAAGGTGCAACACCTGAAAGTACAGGGTTAAAAGGAGACAAATTAGTGGGTGATTTTTATGTAAAGTTTGACCAGGAATATAAAAAAGAAATTGCACAGTTGGAATCAAAAGGGCTCACGAACGAGGAGGCCAAAGAGCAGGCACCAATTATTCAGGAAGCCCGTGAAATGTTGCGTAAATGGGAGGCCGGAAATAAGGAAATCAATGAGTTATGGTTTACAATGAACCATTGGGTTTATCAGGGATTTGATGTTACTTATAAAAATCTGGGTGTCGATTTCGATAAAATCTACTACGAATCAGAGACCTATAAACTGGGAAAATCTCTGGTTTTAGATGGGCTGAAAAATGGGGTACTCATTCAACAACCCGACAGTTCCGTGTGGGCTGATTTAACAGGAGAGGGATTAGATCAAAAAATATTATTGCGTTCCGATGGAACCTCTGTTTATATGACTCAGGATTTGGGGACAGCTCATCAACGATTTCAGGAATACCATATTAATGATTTGATTTATGTGGTTGGTAACGAACAAAATTATCATTTTCAAGTGCTTAAGTTAGTCCTTAAGAAATTGGGATTCGATTGGTCGGAAAACATCCAACATTTATCGTATGGTATGGTGGAACTTCCAGAAGGGAAAATGAAATCGCGCGAAGGAACTGTTGTAGATGCCGATGATTTAATTGTTGAAATGATACAAACCGCCCGTGAAACCTCACAGGAACTGGGAAAACTAGAAGGTCTCAGTAAGGAAGAGGCTGAAAAAGTATTTCAAATGGTGGGTTTAGGAGCTTTAAAGTATTTTATTTTAAAAGTTGATCCGAAAAAAACCATGTTGTTCAATCCAAAGGAATCCATTGATTTTAACGGCAATACCGGGCCATTTATTCAATATACTCATGCCAGAATACAGTCAATCATCCGTAAAGCCAAAGATACAGGTATAGAATATTCAAAACTGCAAGATTTTATAAAGCCTGCCGATAAAGAAATTGAACTCATTAAGCTCATATATACCTATCCCGAAGTTATTGCCGAAGCTGGAGCCAATTATAGCCCGGCATTTGTAGCAAATTATATTTATGAGTTGGCCAAAGAGTTTAACCAATATTATCACGATTTTTCAATTATGAAGGAACCCAATAGAGAGGTTCAAATCTTTCGATTGGCCTTGTCCGAAAAAGTAGCAGCTATTTTAAAAAGTGGTGCACTTCTTTTAGGAATTCATGTACCAGAAAGGATGTAAAAATCAATCTTTATCACGAAGGCTTTAAGATTTGCCACATTTCCGTCGTTTGAACAAAATCCATAAAATTTAATTATGAGCATAAATCATAGCTGATCAATTAATTACAATAACTATCCTGAATTATAACGTTTCCACAATCTGATATTTATTTAAAGCTTGGCATTTGTCAGGCTTTATTCATTTCTGAGCCGTTTATTTCCAAAACATATTTCGGAAATTCTTTTAAAACTAAAATTCCAGACTAAGATATTTTTAAAAATAGGGGTAAAGAAAACTATCAAAATTTGAAAAACATCTTTCATTTAAAATCTGAGGGTTATTGATTCAGGTTTAATAACAATTATTTTGAATTTTAACTCAATTTCACATTTGTTATATCGAACATAAACTGAATACATTAATCATATTATCAGTAGTTTACAGTGTTTATTTGAATTGAAGATTAAAATAAATTTTTTAATATTGAAAAAAAATCACTCAAATCAAGAATATATTTAGATAATATATTTTGATATTCAACTACATACAGTATTTAGTTCACCTTATTATTTAAATAAAAGATCATCAAATAAATTACATAAGTAAACAAGATGATGGTTTTAGTGATTTACTATTGTGAATTTGTGATAAATTAAATTGATTACATTTGTGACACATCAAAATTACAATTGTATTATGGACATTAAGGAACGATTAATAAAAATCATCACTTCCGAAGGGCTAACATCTTCTTCTTTTGCAGACAGTATTGGCGTTCAGCGTTCAAGTATTTCCCATATTTTATCGGGGCGGAATAAGCCAAGCATTGATTTTCTGGAGAAAGTATTTGCAGCTTATCCTAAATACAATGCCGAATGGCTTATTATGGGCACAGGAGAGGTTTATAAAAAACCGAAGCAGCCTACTTTATTTGATTTCGATAACAAAGCGGCTCCAGCCTTAGAATTAAAAGAAAAAAAAGATGATGTAGTGCCAGAAATAGAGCAACAAATTAAAGCGGAGGAAAACGTAAATGGTGACTCCGGGCAGAAAATTAGTTCCAAAGAGGAGATACCTCTTTCAAATAACGAGATAATCCCTACACTACCTCAGAAAAAAATAGATAAAATAATAATTCTCTATTCCGATAGGTCTTTTATTGAATACCATCCATCTTAAGTAATTGTAATATTGCTTCTTAGCCATTATTTTCACATACACGAATTTTATTATCTTTGCAACAAAAATTATGGTTTATAAACACCTTGTCCGTCCAATTTTGTTTCGGTTAAACCCCGAAAGGGCACATTCAATAGCTTTTCTTGGTTTAAAACTCCTAAGAATTCTGGGACTAAAATCCATCGTTAAAAAGATGATGTTTCCATGCAGTTTACAAATGGAAACAGAATTTAGTGGTCTTAAATTTCTTAATAAAGTGGGGGTAGCCGCCGGCCTGGATAAGAATGCAGAGGTATTCGATATGTTTGGCAGCCTTGGGTTCGGGCATGTGGAAATAGGTACCGTGACCCCAAAACCTCAGCCGGGTAACCCAAAACCAAGGTTATTTCGCTTGGCTATTGACAAAGCACTTATTAACCGGATGGGATTCAATAATCGGGGGCTGGAAAGTGCTGTGAAAAGACTGCAAAACAGGGATAAACAGCTAATTATCGGTGGAAATATTGGTAAAAACACATTGACAAGAAATGAAGATGCGTTAAGCGACTATGTACAATGTTTCGAGGGCCTATATAACCATGTGGATTATGTAGTAGTAAATGTCAGTTGCCCGAACATAAGCGATTTACATAAATTACAGGACCAAGATGAATTGGAGAAAATATTGTCGGAATTGAATAGACTGCGGTCGCAAAAGGAAGTTTATAAACCCATTCTTTTAAAGATTTCTCCTGATTTGAATCAGTTGCAAGTAGATGAAACCATAGAAGTGGTACTCAGGAATGCTATTGATGGGATTATTGCCACAAACACCACTGTTTCACGAGAAGGTTTGATAACACCTGCCGATAAAGTCAGAAGCATCGCTAATGGAGGTTTAAGTGGAAAACCCATTGCGAACCGCTCTACGGCTATGATAAAATACATTCATGATAAAACTAAAGGGAAATTGCCTATAATCGCTGTGGGTGGCATTTTTACCAGTGCCGATGTAATTGAAAAATTAGAAGCAGGGGCTACCTTAGTTCAAATTTATACCGGATTTATTTATGAAGGCCCAGGGTTGGCTAAAAGGATCAATAAAGACCTTATATCATATTACAAAAGTAAGTTTACCGGATAATTGATAGTTACAAATGTGATTTATATGATAATTTATTTGTGTTACATGTGTAAACTTTAGGAGATGCTGATTTTCTTCTTTAGTTCTCTTATATTTTTTTCGGATGGAGATTATTCAACTCAATTTTTCTTCATCAGTGAAACTAACCGATTATTTTAAATTACTGGTTACATTTTCGGCTTGAGAGTTAATTATTTCAAGCTGACTACATGATTAGGCAAACCATTAAAATCTCAGAAAGGTATTTTTATATCTGTACGCTGAAAGCCAATTGATTATAAGCATTTTTTAGTTAGGATTTACTTCCCATCCAGCAAAAAGCTCTTATTTCAAGGGTCAAACAGCTAAAATTGCATGAAATAGTTAAATGCAAAATCCGAATATAAGTCAATTTCTTATTGACTCAGTTTGGAAACGAAGCCACATTTACTAATTTGAAATCTTTAGTGAATTCTAACATATAAATGGCTGTGTTTTGATAGCCGCCTTGATCACTTACTGGAACGAAATGAAAATTGGTCTGCAACAGAGGAATGTTCAAACTATGTTGGCATTTCCTGAAATCACGACCGTACCTATTTAAAGCCAGGCAAAAAAACTTGGTGATATCATAGGCCTGAAATGAATATTTATCAGGTTCTCCTTTATAATAATGACGGTATTGCTCCACAAAATCAATCACTTCGGGCTTTGAATAGTCGATGAATGAATTCGAAAAGACATGCGTATTGGTATTGTGGAAGTTCTCCAATTCAATATTATCAAACCTTAGCCACCGGGGTTGCCCAAAAACGGTGATGTCATATTCATAGGAATACCCGTTTAATTTACCCATAACATCAGTAACAAACGCCTGATCTCCAGAAGGAACAATTACAATGTTTTTGATTCCTGGTGTAAAAACTTCCTTCAGAACGCTATCCTGAGCATCATAATAAAACACTTCGTTATACTTAATCTGGTCTAAATTGGTGCTATTCATTTGGGCATAAAGCTGTTTTTTAAACTCGGAGATGTATTCCTGCTCCAAATTATTGCCATCGTGGATAACTATGTAATTTTTAGTATCAATTGCGTTCAAAAAATCGGATGCATGTTGCATCTGAATATCAAATGGGGGTGCCACCTGAAAAGCAAAGGGGTTATGGTCGATAAATCCACTTTTCAACGATAAAGGTGACACAATATTTATGCGGTGTTCCCAGGCAAAATCGCCAACAACGGTTAAATTTTCGCTGAGAACGGGTCCAATAAACAGGTCAAAATCTTCCAAATGTTCCTTTTTCATGATTTCCGCCAGATAGGTGCTGTCATTCCGGGTATCAATAATTTTTACTTCAAGGTTTGTTCCCATTTTTTTCAAATCAAGCAAGGAGATTAATATCCCTTGATAGAATTCCAGAAAAATTTTTGATTTGGAATAAATCTTATCATCGATTCGTCCTGTTCTGGGCACTGTTTCCAGTATTTCATTGCCATTGTTGTCTTTGGTAATTATATCGACAAACTTTCCCAAAGTATCGTTCACATTTAGGTAAAGTGGCAAGAAAAAAGCCACTTTGTAAACCGAAAGTTTATCAATCCCGGGATCTGGGCATGGGGCTATTACCAGAGAGTCTTTATATAACCCGTAGTGGTCGCGTTCTACATCGCGGGGGATATTGGTGGTATTTGAAACGATCTCTTGATTTTGATGGTTTTCTGTAGCTGGCGATTTGGGTATCCGGATTAGCTCGCCCTCCTTAAGTCCTCTGTTTTTAAGTTCGGGATTAAGTTTCACCAATTGTTTTTCTTTAATATGATACAATTGGGTCAACCGAAAGATGGTTTCACTTTTTTCAACTTTATGATAAATAAATTCATTATCTGTTGCTTCAACTTCTTGACTTACAATATTCGTATCCTTTAGTGCCCTCGGTGTTGTTGCCATTTTAATCACGGGTATCTTTAATACATCCCCAATTTTAATCCCCAGTTTGGCATCAGGATTATTAGCATAAATTTCATCAATTTTTATCTGATACTTAATGGCAAGATTGTAAGGGGTATCTCCTTTGACCACTGTATGAAATATAAATTCTGGTTGTGCAATGGGTGGATTCTCATTAATTCTGATTTTTAAATATTGATTTATTTTAAGAGAATCGTTCAAATGGAGGTTGTCTTTTTTTAGCGTATCGATAGGAACTTGATACGCTTTACTGATTTTCGTTAAGGATTCACCCTTTCTTACAATATGGATGTAATAAGGTTTACCGCCTAAACTTACCTTATTATTTGATTTTTTCACATTACTCAGATCGGGTTCAACTTGTCCAAACAGCAAAGGGGCAGCCCAGAAAGTAATCAGAAGGGACGAAAGAAATCCTTTCATTATAAGAATGTTTAAATTTAATAATGTGTCAAAATTAGCAAAACCGTCGGTTTAAAAAAACCGGAATAAAAAATGCAAAAAGGCTGCCTGCAAAACCAGACAGCCTTTCAGGCAAGTGCTTATAAAACTATATCTTGAGTTTCTTTTCAATATCTTCAATAAAGCCACGGAATCTCTTATCGGTATCCATCAGGTTGTTTACCGTTTTGCATGCATGTAGCACGGTGGCATGGTCTTTTCCGCCAATTTGCGAGCCAATGGTAGCCAACGATGATTTGGTCAGGTTTTTGGCAAAGAACATGGCAATTTGGCGGGCCTGTACAATTTCCCGCTTGCGGGTTTTCGAATTAATAACATCATGGGGCATGTTAAAAAAGTCGCAAACAACTTTCTGGATGTAGTCAATAGATAATTCCCTTTTGGTATTTTTAACCAATCTGTCAATCATCTTGCGGGCCAAATCAAGGGTAATTTCCTTTTTGTTTAAAGTTGACTGGGCCAACAATGAAATCAAGGCACCTTCTAATTCCCTGATATTTGTCGAAATATGAGAGGCAATATATTCTACAACCTCATCGGGAAGAACGATGCCATCGTTATAAACCTTCTTTTTCAGGATGGCTATCCGTGTCTCATAATCGGGTATCTGCAAATCGGCCGATAATCCCCACTTGAACCGGGAAAGCAGGCGCTGTTCCATTCCCTGAAGATCGACAGGTGATTTATCGGAAGTTAAAATCAACTGTTTGCTGTTTTGATGCAGGTGGTTGAAAATATGGAAAAAGATGTCCTGAGTTTTTTCTTTGCCGGCAAATTCATGAACATCATCAATAATGAGCACATCAATCATCTGATAGAAATGGACAAAATCATTCCGGTTGTTGTTCAAAATGGCTTCAACAAACTGGGTGTGGAATTTATTTCCATTCACATACAGAACTACTTTGTCAGGATAACGCTCTTTTACCTCAATACCAATAGCCTGAGCCAGATGCGATTTACCTAAACCCGAAGCTCCAAATAAAAACAGGGGATTAAAAGCTGTTTTACCCGGATTGTTTGCCACCGCATATCCAGCGGAACGCGCCAGCCTGTTGCATTCTCCTTCAATAAAATTATTGAAATTATTCGATGAATTTAACTGCGGATCGACATGCAATTTTTGGATGCCTGGGATGATGAAAGGGTTTTTAATGGTCTTTTGATCGTCGAGCGGCAAAGGCAGGGGTTTGTTGCTCAATTCCTTTCTATCATTGGTCGGCAGTTTTACTGTGTATGGAGTGGCATTAGAATAGACGTTGTTTTCCATGATCACACTGTACTCCAACTTTGCGTCGGTACCAAGTTCTGTTCTTAAAGTTTTCCTGAGAATGTCAATGTATTGTTCCTCAAGGTACTCATAAAAGAATGGACTGGGAACTTGAATTGTCAGTACATTTTTTTCAACCTTAATTGGGATAATGGGTTCAAACCATGTCCGAAAACTGATGGCTGGCACATTATCTTTAATGATACGCAAGCAATTACTCCAAACTTGCTGGTAGTCTTTGTTCATTGGTTAACAATTAATATTTTAATATTGATTCCCCTAAATCGTGAAGCAATTTTGTGAAAAAAAAAGTAAAAAAAAAATAAAAATACTATTGACTTTTAAAAATATTGTATATGCTTTTCGAAATCAATTTCTTAATGAAGTAAAAAAAATATTTTTTTTATTTTATTGAAAATCAATAATTTAAAAATACCCTTGCATTAATATATTGATAAAGAACCTACTAAACGGAGTTACCTTTTTGATTTATTGCATTAATTAATTATGATAAATTAAAAGTTAATAAACCCGTGTATAGGATCCGCCCATAATTTCAACAATAAAAGATTCCGGAAAGAAAACCATTACCTCTTTGAGATACGATCGGGCACTTTCCAGGTTTTTCTTTTTTCCGATAAAATATATATATGTCCCTCCAACCATGGCTTCTTCCACATTCTTTAACCCATTAAAATTCTCTGGGATCAAAGCAATGGGCGCATTTGATGTCTTAATCTGGATTTTATAAATAATTTTCTGTTTTTGTTTGCGGACCTCCTCCGGGTTCTGATCCATATAAACGGTTTTTCCAAAGTTCATGGCTGAAAAATGAACGTATTTCTTGGGGTTCATCCGTAAATCTTCCACCAGGCGGTTTAAATTGTATGAAACATCTTCAAGGTTCGTATAAAGGGTATCGTTGTTTATAAGCAGACCCAGGCTTCCTTCGCCATTATTTATTTTGTGGGTTATGGTATCTAATTGAACCATCACGTCAAAGGTTTTATCCATCACTTTTTTTATATCTGCCTTGGCCAAGGAATCGCTAATGTTTTCCAGATTATTTATCAAGTTAGTCAACTGCTGGTTGTTGTTTTTCAGGTTTGACGAAATAGATTCCACATTTTTAAGAATGTTTTCAAATTTACCTTTCCCCCCAACAACAATAGAATCAAGGTTTGAAGATGATTTTTCCAGATTTGAAAAAGTTGCTTTAATGTTTTTAAAACTGCTGGTGATGTTTTCCTGGGTTTCTTCATTAAAAATGAATTTCACAATTTCAATGGCGTCTTCCATCTCTTTCATCAGGTTTTCAGCTTTGCTCTTTAATGGCAACATTTGAATGCTCACCATTTCCTGGATGCTTCCCTCAAAATCAGGAATCAGGGTATCGCCAGGCAGATGCAAGGCGGTATCGTTACCCATCTGCAAATCAATGGCTTTGGTACCCATTAAATCGCTGCTGAAAATCCGGGCTACAGCATTTTTATTGAACCTATATTCCTTTTTTACAGTAATTTCAACTACCAGGTGCCCTCTTTTATTGCTACTAAAGTGAATGTTGCGAACCTGACCTACCTTAAATCCATTGATCAACACCGGATTATTAACAGCCAATCCATCAATGCGGTTGTAAACTACATAATACAAATCATCGGTGTCAAAGGTTCCTTTTCCTTTTAAAAAGTTTACTCCCCATATAAGGGCAACAATGGAAAAGGTGGCTACCAATCCTATCTTAATATATGTTGAATTTTTCATGGCTAGTACATTTAAGGGGTGAGGACTTGTTTTAAATCGACTTTTTGATTGTTTTTAAAAGCAATGATAAAAGCTCCGGGAAAATCATTCTTAACCGATTGTTGCAATTTCTTTACCTCATCATAGTTGGTCGATTTTCCAATCGCGTATTTATAAGTATTATTCTCGTAAAATTCAAAAACATCATTGAACCCTTTAAAGATAGGGTGGTTGGGCATCACTTTTTTGGTGGAAGAGGTTATTTGCAGCCGAAAGGTGATTGATTCATCTCCTTGAAGGTTTAAAGAATCTTTAGCCTGACTTTTTTCAGTTGAATAGGATAGAGTTTCCAAACCAGAATCCAATTCGGCCTCCTGTTTTTCAAGCTCCGCCAGATACTGTTTGATAGCCCGGTAAATGGCCGATGAAATATGATCCTGCCCTGGCTCGGAAAGCAGGTACTTTTCTTCCTCCGGATGAGAAACAAAGCCCACTTCGACTAAAACGCTGGGCATGGTGGTATGCCAAAGTACCAGAAAACCTGCCTGTTTCACACCCCGATCCTGACGTAAAGCCTTTTCTTTGAACTCATTCTGGACATTTGCAGCCAGATTCAAACTCTGTTCAAGAAATATATTCTGCATCATCGAAAAGATGATGTACGATTCCGCAACATTTGGGTCAAAGCCTTCATATTTAGACTGGTAATTATCTTCTAAAACAATGACCGAGTTTTCTTTTTGAGCTACTTCCAGGTTTCCTTGAGTCTTATGAAGCCCCATGGTATAGGTTTCGGTTCCGACAGGTTTGTTGCTCTTGTTTGAGTTGGCATGTATGGAGATGAAAAGATCGGCATTATTCTTGTTTGCAATTTCCGCCCTTTCGTCGAGGGGAATAAAAACATCGGTTTTTCGGGTATAAATGACCTGTACATCCGGTAAATTTTTCTCAATGTACTGACCAACTTTTATTGCGATGGATAAAACAATGTCTTTTTCTTTTGCCTTCTTCCCCAAGGCTCCGGTATCTTTACCGCCATGTCCGGCATCCAAAACAATAATTTTTTTCTTTTTTATTTTGCCGGGAGCATTTCCTTGACTAGGCATAAAACCCAGAGCCAATAGCAGAACTATTAGAATTTTTCTTTTCATAACTCCCGGGGCTTTAAAAATTCATTAGTTTTGAGGCGCATTTTTTTAAGTTAAAAACAAGTTGTACAAAAATAGCATATTATATCTGAATTGAAAACAAAAAGCCTAATTGCAGGACTCATTTTACCTTTAATTTTCTATTCAACAGGTTATTGCCAAGTTGTTGATGATGAAATTATTAAAAAAGATTCTATTTTTCAGGATACCCTTAATACCCATCTTCTGGATTCGGTTTCTGGCTCCACAAATGATACTACCCTTAAAGCTCATGGATTCGTTCTTGATTCATTGAAATATGGTAACGGTGAGGATACAGTTCCCACAAAAAAGAGGCCCAGCGATGTTTTTTCGGATAATGTCACATACAATGCCAAAGATTCGACCATCTATTCCATCGATGGAAAAAAAGTGTTTTTATTTGGAGATGCGGAGATCAACTATGAAGATATCGTTCTAAAAGCTGCCTATATTGAGGTAGATATGGAGGAAAATATTTTATATGCCGAAGGTTTGCCCGATAGCGTTGGAAATATTGCAGGCCAACCGATATTTACCCAGGGAAGCGAAACCATGCAGGCCAAAACCATTACCTACAATGTCAAAACCGAAAAAGGTTTTATCAAAGGTTTATATACCGAACAGGAAGAAGGTTATTTGCATAGCCAACAAACCAAGAAAGAACCCAATGACCAAATAAATCTTTACCGGGGGAAATATTCCACCTGTGAATTGGAAGACCCCCATTTTTATTTGTGGCTTTCAAGAGGTAAAGTAATCCCGGATAAGGCTATTATAGCCAGCTTTTCCTATTTGGTGATTGAAGATATCCCACTGTATCCCATCATGGTTCCCTTTGGTTTTTTTCCATCTACCAAGGAGCGGGCATCGGGTTTTATCATTCCAAAATTTGGTGAAGAAAACTCCCGGGGGTTTTTCCTGCGCAATGGGGGGTATTATTTTGCCATCAGCGACTATGTGGATCTTACATTACAGGGTGACATCTATTCCTTGGGATCGTGGCAAATAAACGCACAAAGCAAATATAAAATGAGGTATAAATTTGGCGGAAATGTTAATTTATCCTATTCCAAAGTAGTGGCCGGTGAACCCGGGACTTTAGAATATGTGGAGACTAACCAATACAGCATCCAATGGACACATACGCAAGATGCCAAAGCACGGCCCAACAGCAACTTCAGCGCCAGCGTGAATTTCAGTTCCATGGATAATAACAAGTACAATTCAAACACAATTGAGGACTTTTCAACAAACACTACCAGTTCAAGCATCTCGTACCGGAAAACCTTTGCCAATACCCCGTTTAGTATGTCGTTGAGTGTCAACCATTCACAAAATTCAAATTCGAGGATTATGACATTTAATAACCTGCCACAGGCCTCGGTGAACATGAGCCGGATTTTTCCGTTCCGCCGGAAGGTAGCTGTGGGTAAAGCCAAATGGTACGAGAATATTGGGATTACTTATACCGGAAATATCAAAAATTCCTTGTCGGCACCCGATTCGGTGGTATTTACAAAAGCCGCCCGCGAATTATTTAAAAATGGTTCACAGCACAGCATTCCTTTGAGCACTTCTGTTAAAGTGTTGAAATACTTTAATTTATCACCAAGTATAAATTTTACCGATCGTATTTATTTTGATCGTACGTTTAAAACAGCAGCACAATATGTAAATAATGGAGCAGTCCGCGATACTGTTTTGTATCAAAAGCAAAAGGGTTTTTATAATGTTTACGATTACAGCTATAGCCTTGGTTTAGGGACCACTATTTATGGGATGTTTCAATTTAAAAACAAATATATAAAAGCTATCCGCCATGTGGCTACTCCGAATGTTTCGGTAAGTTACCGGCCTGACTTTCAGGAGAGCAAATGGGGATATTACGTTTTAGACCCGATGTCAAAAGACACTACAAAAAAGGTGTATTATTCGCCCTATAAAGATGGAATATTTGGGGTTCCCGGTGCCGGCAAATCGGGTGTGGTTAGTTTCTCGTTGAATAACAATGTGGAAATGAAGGTGGCCAATAAAAAAGATACAGTCACCGGAGAAACCAAGGTGAAGTTATTGGAATCGTTAAGTTTTTCAACCTCTTACAATATGATGGCCGACGAGTTCAATTGGGCTCCCATAAGCATGTCGGCCCGGACTACTTTATTTAAATCCCTATCTATTAATATGTCAGCCACCGGAAATTTATATGCCATTGATGATTCTTCAGGGCAAACTATTAATGAGTTTCATTTCAAGCATTACCCGGGACAACCTTTCCGCTTAACCAGCGCTAGAATATCTACAGGATATAGCTTCAATTCGCAATCGCTTTCAGGTGGGGATTCAAAAACCGAAGGAACCCCAGCCCACGAGGCAGAAACGCCAGAACACGAGGAACATGCAGCCGTTGGACATTCTCACGATTATTACGGTTACGATTATTTTAAAATTCCGTGGAACCTTCGGGTGGATTATTCCTTAAGTTATTCAAAAGCAGCATTTGTCTCTGATATTACGCAGACGTTAAGCTTCTCTGGTGATTTTAGTCTGACATCGAAATGGAAAGTGGGTTTCCGTTCGGGTTGGGATTTTGAAGCCAAAGATTTTTCATCCACCAGCTTTAACCTTTCGCGCGATTTGCATTGCTGGGTGGCTACCTTAAGTTTAATTCCTTTTGGATTCCATCAAAGTTATACCTTTTCCATTGGGGTAAAATCATCGGTATTACAGGATTTAAAGTATAATAAGAACCGGAGCTGGTACGATAATGCATATTAGGCGGAAAGGTAAAAATTAATCAAATAACCCCGGATTGTATCCAAATGATTTTCATTGATATCAGAATGAACATTTTTGGACAAAACAAAAGACCAAATTAACAGAGGATAAATAGATGAAAGCACAAATCATAACCATTGGAGATGAAATACTCATCGGCCAGATTGTAGATACCAATTCAGCCTGGATAGCCACAGAGCTAACCAAACTGGGGTTTCAGGTACAAACCATGCTATCAGTTTCCGACGAAGCCCATGAAATTGAATCAGCAATAACCGAGGCATTAAAATCGGTAAAGCTCACCATTGTTACAGGAGGTTTAGGCCCAACAAAAGACGATATTACCAAAACCACATTGAGCAGGTTTTTCCAGATGCCCTTGGCCTTTAAACAGGAGGTGTATGACGATGTGGTTTCCTTTATTGAAAGGCGGGGCGGTAAAATGAACCCGCTGAACCGCGATCAGGCTTTGTTTCCCGAAGGTGCCAAATGGCTGAAAAACAGGCAGGGGACAGCCCCCGGGATGTGGTTCGAAACATCCGGTTCGGTGGTCATAAGTTTGCCCGGGGTCCCTTCTGAAATGAAAGGCATCATGATGGATGAAGTCATCCCGGCATTGAAAAACCATTTTCCGCTACCCTCCACTATATATCAAACCCTAATGCTAACAGGCATTGCAGAATCGCATTTGGCCCTGAAAATAGAAGATTGGGAGAATAACCTGCCCAAAGGGATGAAGCTGGCTTATTTGCCTTCACCGGGCATCATCCGGTTACGGTTGGGTTTTACTTCGGACAACCCTGCCAAAGCCCAAGAGATTATTCAGCAGGAAATTGAAAAAGTGAAACCAATTATTGTCAAATTTTTATTTTCAGAAACGGAACAATCACTTGAATTAACATTGGTTAACCTATTAAAAAATAACGCTAAAACAATTTCGATTGCCGAAAGTTGTACAGGTGGCAACCTCTCTCATTTAATCACTTCCATTCCCGGAAGTTCTTCGGTATTCAAAGGAAGTGTAGTGGCCTATTCCAACGAAATCAAAACACGGGTCTTGGGTGTGGATTCTGTAGTTTTGGATACGTACGGCGCAGTAAGTGGGCAAGTGGTAGAACAAATGGCCCAAGGTACTTTACGCTTAATGGAAAGCGATTTTTCCATTGCAACCTCAGGTATCGCAGGGCCGGATGGCGGAAGTGTTGAAAAGCCGGTAGGAATGGTATGGATAGCCATTGCTACTAAGAATCAGGTTTTAAGTAAGAAATTCCAATTTGGAACCGAGCGTTCCATTAATATCACCCGTTCCTCGTTGGCAGCATTGAATTGGTTGCGGGAAGTCCTGTTGCATGAAACGTTCCCGGATAATTGATAATTAAGAGGTTAGTTTTATTAAAATTGTGTTCAAAAAACACCGCAACTCATTGAAATATAGTGATGTTATAAAAATAATAATAGGGTCGTTAAAAAAAGGAGGTCTTTTATTTGATTAATTAAATTAAAATCACGTATTTTGCGAACCGATTTTTGGAATGAAAGAATATTAAAAGATACAGTGATGTCAAAGATTTGTCAAGTTACAGGAAAAAAAAGGTTAGTGGGAAACAACGTAAGCCACTCAAATAAGAAAACTAAAAGAAGTTTCTATCCAAACTTATTCAATAAAAAGTTTTACTTACCTGAAGAAGATCGTTGGATTACCCTGAAAGTATCGGCTGCAGGTATCCGTAATATCAATAAAAACGGTCTAAACAACGTGTTAAAAGAGGCTAAAGCCAAAGGATTTATTAATCAGTATTAAAAGTATTAAAAATGGCTAAGAAAGCAAAAGGCAACAGGGTTCAGGTAATTTTGGAGTGTACTGAACACAAAGAAAGCGGAATGCCAGGTACATCAAGGTATGTAACCAAGAAAAACAAGAAAAACACCCCCGAAAGAATGGAAATGCGTAAGTACAATCCTATTCTTAAGAAAGTAACTGTTCACAAAGAAATTAAATAGTTTTAAGATATGGCAAAGAAGGTAGTTGCAACGCTAAAATCAGGTGATGCCAAAACTTATGCAAAAGTGATCAAAATGGTCAAATCACCAAAAACCGGAGCTTATCAATTCAAAGAAGAAGTAGTAAACTCTGAGCACATCAAAGATTTTTTAAACAAATAAAATATTGATCGGGCTTTAAGAAAAGGCTTTCTTCATACACGAAGAAAGCTTTTTTTATTAATGGTCAGTTGTTTTTTAGTTACTTTACAGCCAAAAGCATCAAATTATGGGGATATTTTCAAAATCTAAAAAAGAGGTTCTCGACAAAGGATTGGAAAAAACCAAAGAAAGTGTATTCAAGAAACTTTCCAGAGCCATTGTGGGTAAAGCTAACGTGGACGACGAGGTCCTGGATAACCTTGAGGAGGTATTGATTACTTCCGATGTAGGAGTGGAAACCACCCTGCGGATTATTGAACGGATACAGAAACGGATATCTAAAGATAAATATCTAGGAACTAACGAGTTGAATGGTATCTTAAAAGAAGAAATTGCTGCTTTGCTTCAAGAGAGCAATTCCAGCGATGCTGCCGATTTCCTGATACCGGAAATAAAAGGAAATGTTCCATACATAATTATGGTGGTTGGGGTTAATGGCGTGGGAAAGACTACTACCATTGGTAAACTGGCGCATCAGTTTAAAAAAGCGGGAAAATCCGTTTATATTGGGGCTGCCGATACGTTTCGGGCTGCTGCCATTGATCAGTTGGAGATTTGGGCCAACCGGGTGGGAGTTCCCATCATCAAACAGCAAATGGGCTCCGATCCTGCATCTGTGGCCTTCGATGCCATACAATCGGCCATGAAAGCCAATGCCGATGTGGTTTTGATTGATACTGCCGGCCGCCTGCACAACAAAATCAATTTGATGAATGAACTTTCGAAGGTTAAAAAGGTGATGCAAAAGCTGATTCCAGAGGCTCCTCACGAAGTATTGCTGGTATTGGATGGTTCAACAGGGCAAAACGCCTTTGAACAAGCCAAACAGTTCACTTTAGCTACCGAGGTTTCCGCATTAGCGCTTACCAAACTCGACGGAACTGCCAAAGGGGGCGTGGTGATTGGGATTTCCGATCAATTCAAAATACCTGTCAAATACATCGGTATCGGCGAAGGCATGGATGACTTGCAGGTGTTTAACCGCATTGAGTTTGTCGATTCATTGTTTCAATAAGTTTATATAATCTTAAAAAAGATTAACCAGGTGTCGCCAATAAAACGCAAAGAACAATCATATTAAACTATTTATAATAAAACACCTTGGGTTCTACGCTGAAAAAACTTCGCTACCATTTGTGTTTAAATCCCAACCTTTTTTAGACAGCCTCTTTTTAAGATATAAAATATTTGCATGAAAAAGAAAGTCAATATTTTTACCCTAGGATGCAGCAAAAACAGGGTCGATTCGGAAGTTTTAATGAAACAGCTTTCGGAAAACGGATTCGAGGTGTACCACGAATCGCCAGACGTGAAAGCAAACTATATCTTAATTAATACCTGCGGGTTTATTGGCGATGCAAAAGAGGAATCCATTGAAACCATCTTAAATTTTGTGCAAGCTAAGGAAGAGGGTTTGGTTGAAAAGGTAATGGTTTTTGGCTGTTTGTCGGAACGATATAAAACCGAACTGGAAAAAGAAATTCCTGAAGTAAATGCATGGTTTGGCAAATTTGAATTGCCAAAAATGCTGGAATACATTCATGCCGAACATTTTAAGAGTATCAACCCTAGCCGGATTTTAACCACCCCCAGCCATTATGCCTATTTAAAGGTTTCGGAAGGTTGTAACCGCACCTGTTCGTATTGTGCCATTCCCAAAATTACAGGGAGACATGTTTCCCGAAGCATGGAATCGTTGGTTGAAGAGGCGCAGTCACTGGTCAAGATGGGAGTGAAGGAGGTAATTCTAATTGCCCAGGATTTGTCGGATTATGGCATCGATTTGTATAAAAAACCCATGCTGGCTCCACTTATGGAGCAACTGGCACAAATTCCGGGTCTGAAATGGCTCCGCATCCATTATGCCTACCCCGCCCGTTTCCCGGTGGATATATTGCCTGTAATGGCCAAATACCCAAATATCTGCAATTATCTGGATATTGCCTTGCAACACATCAGCAACCCCATGTTGAAGGCCATGAGGCGCAATGTGACCAAAGAGGAGATTTATGAGCTTTTGCATACCATCCGGGAGCATGTCCCCGGTATTGCTTTGCGGACAACCCTAATGGTGGGGCATCCCGGTGAAACAGAAACTGATTTTGAAGAGTTGAAGTCCTTTGTGAAAGAGATGCAATTTGAACGCTTGGGCGTGTTTACCTATTCGCATGAAGAAAATACCTATGCCTGGGACAATTATAGCGATGAAATTCCCGAGGAGTTAAAGCAGGAGCGGGCCGATACGATTATGGAAATTCAACAGGGAATTGCTTTATCGCAAAACCTTCAGAAAGAGGGGAAAACTCTGAAAGTGATCATCGACCGTCGCGAAGGGGAATATTATATTGGCCGTACAGAATTTGACAGCCCAGAGGTGGACAACGAAGTGCTGATCCGTTCATCGAAAAAAATGCTGATTGGGGATTTTTACGAAGTTACCGTTCAGGATGCCGATGAATACGACTTGTATGCGGTTCCCCGATAAAGAGGTCAAATATTCGGTTAAATACCTGAGAATGTTAAAAATTGGATGATCTATCATTTCAAATTCATCAGTTTTTTAAATATAAGACCAGTTCCCTTTTACCCAAGGAGTATTCAAAAGTGGTATTTTCACCACCTTGCCAAGGGGCATAAATAACTATTTTTGTTCCACCAATTTAAAGGATACAGAGGGATTCGACAGTTTAAAAGGAAACCAAAGGGTATTTAAAGTTTTATGAGCAAATCAAAACCAATACATGAGCCCAATTTTTGGCACGGAATGTTACGAAGTTATGTAGGATTGTACATTTATACCTTCTATAACCGGGTTACCGTAGTTGGCAAAGAAAATGTGCCGTCCGATAAGCCAGTGATATTGGCCATTAACCACCAAAATGCACTCATGGATGCTTTAACAGTGCATTGTACCTTGAAAAGCCAATCGGTATTCATGGCCCGGGCCGACATATTTAGGAACCCCATTGCTGCAAAAATCCTGCGTTTTTTTAAAATACTTCCTATTTTCAGAATTAGGGATGGGATTCAAAGCTTACAGAATAACGATGCTGTTTTTGAAGAAGCTATCGGTGTATTGTTGAATAAAAAAAGATTAGCCATATTGCCCGAGGGAAATCATTTTGGACAACGCCGTTTGCGGGTATTGAAAAAAGGAATTGCCCGGATTGCTTTTCAAGCCGAAGAACGGGCCAATTTTGAATTGGGTTTGCAAATAGTACCTGTAGGACTTGATTATTCCAATTACATTAATTTTGGTTCCGATTTGTTGGTCCATTTTGGGGAACCATTTTCGTTAATCGAATACAAAGAAATGTATCAGGAAAATCCGCAAAAAGCCATGAACACCTTCATGCAGGATTTACGCGAGCGGATGATCCCACAGATGTTGAATATCGCTGAAGAATCGCATTACAAAGAAGTGGAACTTTTAAAAGACATTTACATTAAACACTCTATTTACCGGAAAGGGCTGGACAGTACCCATACAACCGTACGAAACAATTCCCAGCAAATTGCCGATAAACTGATAGCTTTTAAGGAAACCAATAAGGAAAAATTCGATGCCATGGCTCAAACAGGTAAGGAGATTCTTACCGATCTAAAAAAACTCAATTTTAGAATGTGGGTTCCTGCCAAATCCTATTTTCCAGTCTTTTGGACAATTATCGGCAGTTTATTATTGGTGTGCTTTTTCCCCCTGTTTTTAGTGGGTTTTCTATTCAATTTTCCACCCTTTTATATCCCGGTATTAGCCGCATCAAAAATAAAAGATCCCCAATTTGTAAGCTCCATCCGGTTTGTAGCTTCATTATTAACCTTTACTTTATTTTACCTGACTTATCTTATTTTATTCCTGATATTTATAAGCCCGTTTTATTATGCAATCGGTGCATTTATCTCCCTCTTCTTTTTAGGGTTGGTTAGTTATGAATACTACACTTTTTTCATGAAGAATTTGGCCCGTTGGAGAGCTTTTATCTATAAAAAGAAAGAAAACCCGGAATGGACAAGGTTGGTAACCAATTGGAATGAACTTACTGCCCAAATTTCAAACCTGAATTAACTTGGAAAAGCATTTTATCCACCGGTTTGCTTGCCTGAACGGGACTTGGTTATATTTAGAGCATGAATTTCAATACCCCCTTGTGAACCAATCGGTGTACGAGGTGATAAAAATTGTTGGAGGAATCCCCCTGTTTATCGAAGACCATTTGGAACGGCTGGCACATTCGATGGAACTTACCCAAATCAACGGTACCGCACCTGGTTCAGAGACTATGATTGCGCTAATTCAGACGCTGTGCAATAAAAATCAGGTTTTTTTTGGAAACCTGGAACTGATGTTTTTTAATACTCTGTCAGGAGATTATCAATTTTTGTTAGGTTTTATTGCCCATTCCTATCCTGCGGCTACCGATTATCTGCACGGAATTGGTGTCGGACTATTCCTGTCGGAACGTAACCAGCCAAATGCCAAGGTGAAAAACACCGAAACCCGCATCAAAGCAAACCAATATTTAAAGGAGCACAATTATTACGAGGTACTTTTGTACAATCAGTTAAAACAGATTACCGAAGGCAGCCGGAGCAATGTGTTTTTCATTAAAAACGGTCAGGTATATACTGCCCCGGATGAACTTGTTTTAAAAGGAATTTCGCGGAAATACGTGATTCAGGTAATCCAGGAACAGGAACTCGAACTGGTTGAAAAGGCGCTTACTTTAGAAGATTTATCAGGCGTAGAGGCTGCTTTTTTATGCGGGACTTCCCCGGGGGTAATCCCCATCCGTAGCATTGAACAACATTCCCTGGATTATAAAAACCTGGTAGTGAAATCCATTATGCTGGGGTTCAACTTTAAAGTGCAGCGTTATTTATCGGAGTCATCGAAAACATCCCATCCACATCGGTAAGCACTTCAACACCTTCGGCAGTTACTAAAACGGTATGTTCATATTGGGCCGATAATTTGTTGTCAACCGTGCGGGCAGTCCAACCATCGTGCTTATCGACAGAAACACGGGCTTTTCCCATATTTATCATAGGTTCAATGGTAAAAATCATTCCGGGCTTCATGATTGCCCCGGTATTTTTGCGGGCAATGTGATCCACTTGTGGATCCTCATGAAACTGAATACCAACTCCATGTCCGCAAAATTCATACACCACACTGTAGCCTTTGGCCTGAGCATAGCGGCTGATTACATAACCAATATTTCCAAAATAATTACCCGGCCGTACTTGTTGAATACCAAGGTTTAAGCAGTGTTTGGTAGCTTCGAGCAAATCGTTGGCCTCCTTTGAAATTTCACCAATTTGAAACATCCGGCTGGTGTCGCCATAATATCCATTCAGGATGGTGGTTACATCAATATTAACAATGTCGCCCTCTTTTAAAACCATCTCTTTTGAAGGAATTCCATGGCAAATGACATTGTTGGGCGAGATACACGAGGATTTTGGATAGCCATTATAGTTTAACGTGGCAGGAATAGCCCCATGATCCCTCATAAATTGCTCAATAAGATTGTCCAGATATTCGGTGTTCACCCCAGGTTTTACGTAGGGTGCAATAAAATTGAGCGTATGACCGGCTAATTGTGAACTTTTACGGATTCCCTCAATCTGTTCCTGATTTTTTATAATAATGGCCATGTTAACACTTTTTACAAAGGTGCAAATGTGCTGAATCTTTTAGAATTTTGAAAATGTTTTTGTTTGAAGACTTATTGAAAATAATGGATTTGGCCCGCGGTTTTATAACTATTTGTTTGAAACAGAATCGGCCACAAAAACCAACGAGATGGAATTGACACAGTGGCGGGTATTTTTTTCGGTATAACCTTCGCCCAAAAACACGTGCCCCAGATGCCCTTTACATCGGGTACAGATTATTTCGGTCCTGCGCCCGTCGGGGTCGGGAATCCGGGTGACGGCACCTTTTATTTCGCTGTCGAAACTGGGCCACCCGCAGTGGCTGTGGAATTTATCGTCGGAACGGTACAACGGGGCATTGCAGTGTTTACAATGATATGTTCCTTTTTCAAAAAAATCTTCGTATTCGCCCGTAAAAGGCATTTCTGTAGCTTTATAGATGATGACCTGTTCTTCCTCTTTGGTCAGTTTTTTTAATTCCGGATTTTGGCCCATAACCATGTTCATTTTTACAAATAGCATTAACAATCCAATAAAAACAATTCTCTTCATACGGTTTTATTTTGGGTAAGAAACAACCCTTACCTTGAATTGTTTTTCAATGGTACCTGAAGTTTAATGAACAGTAAGGTTTTTGTTTTTGTTAAATTCCTATCTTTAAGGATTATTAAACCTGTAGCAATGAAATGTATTAAAACCTTTTTAATGAGTTCGATAGTGTTTTTGGCACTGCAACCCTCGAAAGCACAAGTCGAAAATATGGTATTGAATCCAAGTTTTGAGGATTATGAGACCTGTCCGCAAGGATACACTCACATGGATCAGTCACACAAGCTGATTCCCTACTGGACTTATCCTTCGTTTACCACCCCCGATTATTTTAATGTGTGCAGCAGCGGCGAGGTAAAAGTACCCGATAACTTTGCAGGTTACAGCATGCCCAAGACCGGAAAAGGTTATATGGGGGCCATTTTGAGCGGAACCGACCGGGATTTTCGCGAATACATTGAAGGAACTCTGAAAAGCCCGATGGTAAAAGGGCAAAAATACTGCATCTCGTTCTGGTACCGGTTGGCATCGGGTTCAAAGTTTGCTGTGGACCAATTGAGTGTATATTTTACCCCAGAAAAAATTGCCAACGACAATACCACTTTTTTGAGTTATCCGGCACAGTTAAACAATCGGGAAGGGCTGTTTTTAGATAATGTCGAGGATTGGAAACAATTCTGCCAGGTATTTACCGCCCAAGGTGGCGAAAGCTTTTTTTTGGTCGGGAATTTCAAAAACTATGATAACACCAATTATGTAGTTACCGGCAAAGAGACCAAAAACAAGAAAGGGAAAGCGTATGCTTATTATTTCTTTGACGATTTTGAAATCCGCCCGTTGGTCGATTGCAATGTGTGTGCCTGTGTCCCGAAAGGGATGGAAACTGTTGTAATTGATTCGACTTACACCGGAGGTTTAGATCCTGTTACCGGACAGATTGATAAAATAGAAAACGACGGAATTATAAGCCTCGGAATTTCCGGAGGTACGCCGCCTTATAACATTATTTGGAGCCATGGGGTTACCAACCAACAAAAGCTCACCCGCTTACCAGCAGGAGAATATACCTTCGAAGTTACCGACCAAAACAACTGCCGTTCAACCGGAACCATCGTTTTTGTAGAGCCCGAAATTCCTGAGGATGCCTTTACCGAAGGCCTGCGGAATATTGAGGTAGGAAGTTCATTGATCTTAAATAATATTTTCTTTGAAACCGGAAAAAGCATGCTGTTGCCCCAATCATTTGTTGAATTGGATAAAATTGCTCAGTTTCTGGCTGAAGGAACCGTAGGGTTGATTGAAATTGGCGGGTTTACCGACAATGAAGGCTCCGACGAAACCAATGAAAAATTGAGCCAAAGCAGGGCACAGGCTGTTGTAAATTATCTGATAAGTAAAGGCATTGTCCCGGAGATGCTTAAAGCGGTGGGATATGGCGAAAAAAGACCGCTCGATACCAACCAAACCCCCGAGGGTAGAGCCAAAAACCGGAGGGTGGAATTTATGGTATTGAAAAAATAAGTCCGGAATCCATCAATAAAATTATTCCATTATCGATAAAATAATAAATCATGAAGACATTACATATTTTGATTCTACTTTTACTTGTTGGCGTTGCCGCTAATGCCCAAAAACCGGCCAAGGTTTGGAGCAATTCCATTCTGCAGGCCATGGATAGCAAAGAACAACTTGATATTGACAAATACATGGATGAAGCTGTGGCCGATTTTACCAAAATACTGACTAAAAACCCCAATGATGCCCTTTCGCAGTTTGGGCTTTCGGTGGTTTATTCCTACGACACCTATACGCGCCACAATTATTTTGAAGCTTGGAAATATTTCCGGCTCTCGGAGCAAAGCATCCTTCAAATATCCGAAGAGGATAAAACAGTGCTTGACGAATACTTTTTTAAACAGGATAAAAAGCGGAGAGGACGGACCTTGGCCAAAAACATAGAGTGGGAGCGGAAACTGGTCGAAGAAAAACTGATAAAGTTTGTCCGCGAAGAAAATAACCTGAATTATGCCAACCAATTTATTACCGAATTCCCAAATTCAAAATACTACGAAAATGTCATCCACATCCGCAATTATATAGAGTTCAGAAAAGCTGAGGATGCCGGTACCGTGGAAGATATGAACCGGTTTGTTGAAAAATACCCCGATGCGGCACAAGTGACTACTGCCAAGGAAATCCGGAACCGTTTGGCTTACAAACAGGCATTAGATAAAAATTCGCTTTCGGCATTAAAAGATTTTGTTGCCACCTACACGGGTGCTCCACAGGTGGAAGAAGCTAAAAAAGTTATGGGTGTGTTGGCTTTCGAAGAGGCCGCAAAATCGGGTTCTATCGAAATTCTGGAGCATTATATGGCAGAATACCCCAATTCATCGAAAATGCCCGATGCTAAAATGCTCAAAAGGCAATGGGTGTTTGAATGGGCCAAAAAAGTTAACAGTATTGATGCCTATAACCAGTTTGTGGCCATGTATCCCGAAGGGGAAATGTATGTGGATATTTTTAACCTAAAGGCGGATGCATTAGGGCAACAGGTTTTATTGGATTTTCCGGTTGAAAATTACAAAATGGTTAAAATTTTTGATAACCAAAACCTGCCCGAAAGAGGCGGCGATGTTGCTTTACGTACCAATGGGGAATTGCTTTTGGTAACCAACTCGTACAAATCGAAAGACGAAATGACCGATTCCTGGTTATTAGGGTTAAATGCTGAAGGTAAAATGCTTTGGAACAAATTTTTGGGCAACGAATTCGACGATCAGGTGAACAAAGTTTGGGTCTCACCGGCCAACGAAATATATGTAGCTGGAATGACCAATGCCATTAAAGACAGCATCAAAGGGAAAGCCTGGATGTACAAACTCGATGCACAGGGAAAAAACATCTTCAACCGGAAACTCGAAGGTTCTGAAGTGATGGATTTTGCAGTTTACCCCGATGGAAAAATGCTGGTAGCCGGTTATACCATCCAACCCGGCGATACTACCTCAAAATCGTATATTACCAAGATTAACGAAGCGGGCAAAAAACTTTGGGAACGTTCCTACACCTGTAGCGATACCATCTATTCTATCCTGTTGCACCCCGACCGGACTGCTTTTATTGCGGCCGAAACATGGTTGGTGGCCCTGGATGAGAATGGGTATCTGGTTTGGGATAAAACCTTAGTACCCGACCAAAAAGCCACCTCGGTAATACTAAATGAGGCCGGACAGATTGTGTTTGCAGGTACCCAAGGCTCCGGTGTTTTTTCCATGGCCTTTGATGGGCTGGGAAACAAGATATGGGAGATGAACCAGCCCGTTGAGATGCCTTGCCAGATTAAGCGGATTACCCCACTGGCCGACCTGAGTGTTATTTTAAGCGGAACTACTTTGGATAACAAGATTCTCCTCTTAAAGATCGATCATACCGGCAAATTGGTTGCCTCAAAAGAATTTTCAACCTCAAACGGAATCCAGTTAAATGGAGTAGCCGGAGCAGGAGGCAATTTTGTTTTAATAAGTGCAACACGGTTAGGGCCAAACCCTGATGTGGTGGTATTTAAAATGAGTTTTTAAGTTATGGTCACTATTTTCAGGTAAAAATAGTAAGTTTCCTCATTTTGCTCAGAATGGTAAGGCTGCTGGATTTAAACCGGGAGTAGGGGGTGATTGGCGGCAATACCGCCAACCACCCCTTCTGATATCTAAATAGTTGATTGTCATTTCGAACTGCCTGCCCCGCAATGGCGGGGAAGCGAGAAACCTCTATCTAAAGCAGTTAAACCGGACAACCAGTGTTATAAAATGAATAGTGTCAACTTCCAAATAATCTCCGACAACTCCTAAATGACGCTCTTTAAGCGTCTAAATAACCATTTTCAGCTTCCAAATGTCCTCTGACAACTTCCAGATAACATGTTACGGGTTCCAAATAACATCTGACAACTTCCGGATGACCTCTGACGGGTTCCAAATAACATCTGACAACTTCCAGATAACATCTGACAAGTCCCAAATGATTGTTGACAACTCCTAAATGACATCTTTCCAAATGATTGCTGACAAGTTCCAAATGTCCTCTGACAGCTTCCAGATAACATCTTACAAGTTACAAATGACCTTTGACAAACTTTTTGCCTTTTTACCTCATTTTCTCTGCGCATTCTTGGCGGTCTCCGCGGTTAATGTATTTCTCGCCACAATGAATAGCACGCGGATGACGTAGATGCGTTGCAGCGCAAATTTCCGCAGTTTTTTTTACCGCTAAGGCGCCAAGGAATGGCACACTGATTACCCTGAAAGGTTATGATTATTTAAGATTACCTTGAAACCTTGTAACCCAGCCTCCTTTCTCCCTTTTTACCTAAAATCCGCAAATCATCTGGTAAGCCGTTGAAAGTCACGGGGTGACNNCAATTAGTCACCCCGTGACTTGCGGAATTAAGGTTTTAATAAAACTGTTTGGTTGTTATATAATTTATCGTAATTTTGGTAACGGTGTACCAAATAATTGAACTAAAATTTCCTCTAGTAATTGTATAATTTCAAGCTTTTTATGGGTTATATAACCAATGCAAGAAGATAAGGGGAATTAACTGGGGTTATACGGTAGTTGGCCACAATTTGACAAGACAAAATGAAAATAGAGCATCCGGAAAAATTTAGCATTGACGAATTGGATAATTTATTTCTTTGGAAATATCTAGACCTGTTTAAATTAATAGACCTTTTAACCACCAAGGATTTGTACTTTACGAGATTTGATAATTTTGAGGATGGATTAGAAGGATTAACGGGTAAAGCTATTAGTTTAATGGCGTTTACTCAGGGTAGACCTTTAACCAATAGGAATGATAGACAAAACCGATTAGATTTACAAGAACAAATAAATTTACAAAAAAGTCAATACGCCTGTTGTTGGTTTCTAGATGATAGAGAATCTCTTGCGATGTGGAAAATATATTCTAAGCACGAAGGAATAGCCCTTAAATTTAAAGCAAAACAATTAACGGAGACTATAATTGCATCTGCACAAAGTTATACTAATTCAGATTTTCATATACTGTATTATGGCAAAGTTGATTACAAAAATATATGGCCTTTTGACCCACATGAGAATTTTGATGGAAAATTTAACGGTCTCAAAAAAGATAGAAGTTATATGAGTGAGAATGAATTTAGATTTGTGACTGTTGTTCCTAAAATTAAGGCTGGGGTACATCATCATTTTAAGTTACCAATAGGATCACTTAAAGACTTCGACTTACAAATAATTTCGACTCCTTTTATGGATGATTGGCAATTTGATTGTCTAAAAGATATGCTAAAACATTATGGACTTGATGATAAATTAATTCGTTCAAAAATGAAAATTAAAAAATAAAAACTGTGACAAATACATAGGAACATGAGCGATATGCAAGACCCAGCGATTGTTCCTAGTTGATAATCCATTAAAACTTTTAGTGGAAATAAAAAAGGGCACTCAAGAGGCCCTTTTTTAATGAATTGTAGATTTTAATTATTGTTTAAAAAAGTGCTCTTTACCAACACACAACGTGCTTTGAATGGGTTCGGCTTTAAAAACCGTTCCTTTGTTTTGCGATGAGGTAAACACCCGCTCACCTAAATGGTTGGTGTAAGCCTTTACCTCAATAAGTTTTCCTTCGGTTTGCTCCACTGAAACGGTAAAATCGGGAAGCTGGTTGGCCTCTATCACCGTTTGGTTATCGAACGACTGGCTGGTAAGCATCCTGATTTTGGCAAAATACCCCTGAACCAGTGCCGAGTCTGCCAACATGCTGTTGACCATCCATTTCCCATCCTGATTTTCTAAGGTAAACGCACTATCGGCAGCATACCGGTAACTGATTTTCTTCCATGATTCGGGTTTACCTACCAACACGGAATTTTCGCGGAAAGCTTCGGCCGGGCGGTTAAACATCATGCTCAAATAGCCGTCAACCGCGAAAACTTCATTATCATTTGATTTTCGGATATACGAAGTCATGATATAATTTGGTTGCTGGTAAGGGTTTTGGCCTTTTCCGGGAGCGTACGAGAATTTCCCCAATACCAGTCTGGCCACCTCTTTTTTACCCTTCATCACGGTAATCTTAGTTCCCAAGCTATCTGTAACTTCATATTCGGCCCATTTGTCTTTGGTTGTGGCGGCTACCCGTTTGGGTTTGAGTTCATTCAGTTGCGACAGCAATTCATCTATGGTTTCATTATCGGCCTGAACCCTTTTCCCATCGTTTAAAAGCATCCACAAATCCTTTTCCTTTACCAGCTCCAGAACCTCAGCCGATTTCCGCAAACCGATTTTTATTTCAGTTACCTCAGATGTATCAATTTTTACAATGAATTTGTTAAATGATCGGTCGCCTTTAACATAGTCTTTGGTTTTTAAAGCCACCAATCCCACCAGAAGGATTCCCAAAATGAGGGATATCTTCTTCAAATTGTTTCTTTTAGACATAACCTTCCTCCATTCTCCGCATCCGTAGATTGCGCTGTTGTTGACTACGAATAATTCCCAAAATTAAAATCAGAACGATAGGCATCAGGAAGTTAAACCACTTCAAAAATGCTTTGCGCCCATCCTCAAGCTGATCGAGCGGGCGTGAGGTGACCCCCTTGGTGCGTAAATCGATCAATCCGGTGTCGTCGCTCAAAAAATCAATGGAATTCACCATCAGGTTGATGTTATCGGGATTTTGCTGCCTGGCCTGCTGGCCCTTACCGTTGATGGCAAAATCGCCATCACCGATAACCACCATTTTTGTATGGATACCGTTCACAAAATTGCCTTCGAACAAGGAACCCAGAGGAAGCTGGGCCAAGGGGAAATCGCGATCGTCCCATTTCTTTTGAATATCGAAATACAAGGGAGCGGAGAGGGTTCCCGCCTTTTCGGAGGTAAAAACCAAGGGGGTAACATGTATGGACGAATCGCCTGCATACGAAACGGTACTTACAAATTGGGCAACCACCTGCTCCAGCCCTTTGGTAATGGCATGGTCGGCAAATTTGGTGATGATTGGGATGTACGGGAATTGTACCTGCGAGGTAAAGGTAAAAAATCCTTGTTGCTGCTGTACACCAATGGAAGCACAGGTTGCATCAATTACAAAGTTGTTTTCTACAATAATTCCTTTTTGCGACAACCAGCTTTCTAACCCGGTTGTCAGCGGATTACCGCGTTGTTCCTGTAATTGTCCATCAACACGGTTCATGGCCACATAAACCCGTCCCCCTTTGGCCATAAAGGCATCAATTTGCATGAACTCCTCAGGATGGATGGAATCGGTAGGGGCAATAATGGCTAAGGTAGAAACCCCATCGAGCGCATTGGGCATGGTTGTCAGGTTAACTGCTTTGGGTTGATACAAAACCATCAACTCGGTCATGGCCTGCTGCAAAGCGTTCAATTCAGGTTCGCCATGGCCTTGCAAAAAGCCAATCACCGGTTTGTTTTCGGTGCTCAGTTTTTTAATTCCCGACGAAAGGGCGTATTCCATGGCTGTCCCCGGCTGCATAAATGGAATAATTTCAGTTTGTTCCCCTTTTTGGATCACCGCACCCAGAAAAGCTTTTTGTTGTTTCATTTGGTCTTTTTCGCGGACGTTGATCAAGACTGGCTGTATGCCTTTGCTCATAGCCTCCTTTTCAATATCTTCGTCGGCATTGGGGTTTACAAATTCGTACATCACGCTATTTTTCGAAATGTTCCGGTATTCGGTCAGCAAATCCATAAAATCTTGCCGTGTTCTGGCGATATCGGCGGGAAGGTTTTCCGAAAAATAGGCGGTAATGGTAATGGGTTCATCCAGATTTTTTAAAATATCCTTGGTAGCCTTGCTCAGGGTGTAGCGGTTATCCTCGGTTAAATCAAGGCGCAGAAATAACTTATCGGATAACATATTCACCACCACAAGTGCCAATAATACCATAAATATATATAAACCAGCATGTTTTGCTTTCATAATTTCACTGTTTTAAGATTGTTACGATGTTTTGGATTGCAGGGTCTTCTCGGCCAGGAATAATCCGGCAAACGACAGTGAGATGAAATAAATCAAGTCTTTGGTATCGATCACCCCCCGCGAAATGCTTTCAAAATGGGTATTCATGCTCAGGAAATAAAACACCTGTCCGATGCCTCCGGAGAATTGGCTGGCAAATAGATTGAAAAGCCAATGAAAGAAGGTTCCGATCACGAACGAGATCAAAAAACTTACAATCTGGTTTTTTGAAAGCGAACTGGCAAAAAGCCCAATGCTGATATACACACTGCTCATGAGCAACAACCCGAGGTAACCCGAAATAGCCGCACCATGATCGATCTTACCGATGCTGGCCACTGTAATGTAATAAGGAAGGGTCAACACCAAAGCAATACCTACCAAAATCATAATAGCCAGATATTTCCCCATTACAATCTGTTGGTGGTTGATAGGTTTGGTCAGCAACAGTTCAATGGTTCCCGAGCGGGTCTCTTCGGCCAACGAACGCATGGTTAGAGCCGGAATTAGTATAAACAGGGTGATATACGCCCAAAAGAAAAACACCTGCAACGAAGCCTGTCCTACCATAAAAATATCGGAATTGCCCATGCCGTAAATCCAGGTCAACAGTCCACTGATTCCTAGGAATAGTATCAATAAAATGTATGCCATCAGCGAATCGAAATGTGATTTCAATTCCTGCTTGGCTATGGTCCATATAGGTCTCATATTCATTTCTAATTTTAAGTTTAAGTTTTTATTTCATGGTCAATTCCCTGAATATGTCTTCCAGCTTGATTTCCACCGGTGTCATCTGGGTCAGGGTCCAACCATGTTCCACACACAATTTAAAAATATCCCGTTTGGATGAAACGCCCGGTTTGCTGTGAACCTCGATCAAATCACTTCCTTCGTGGCTATCTACCATTTGAACCGAAGCCAGGTTTTGAAGGGCTTTCACCATCTGATTGCGGTCGCCGTCTTCAATCACCACCTTGATCATTTCGTTGCCTTTTTCAGCTTTCCGAAGTTCTTGCGCCGTTCCATTGGCTACAATCTTGCCCCTGTTGATGATTAGTATGCGGTCGCAGGTAGCTTCCACTTCGGCCAAAATATGTGAACTTAATATCACGGTTTTTTCACGGCCAATCTTTTTTATAAGTTCACGGATTTCAACAATCTGGTTCGGGTCCAACCCAGTGGTGGGCTCATCGAGTATTAATACCTGCGGATCGTGGATGAGTGCCTGCGCCAATCCCACCCGTTGTCGGTAACCTTTGGAAAGTTCGCTGATGCGTTTGTGCTTTTCGCCTTCCAGACCGCAAACCTGAACCATCTCAAGGATACGGTCTTTAATTTTTTCCTTTTTGATGCCTTGCAGTTCGGCCACATAATGCAGGTAATCAATCACGGGCATTTCCTGATACAAAGGGTTGTGTTCGGGCAGGTAGCCAATCAGTTTTTTTATTTGCTCCTGATCTTCCCAAATGGAATAATTTCCTACCGTTATTTCACCTTCAGTAGGGACCAGATAACTGGTAATGGCCTTCATGGTCGTTGTTTTTCCGGCACCATTGGGACCCAGAAATCCCAGGATTTCACCTGTTTTGACTTCGAAAGAGATGTTATCCACGGCACGTTGCGGGCCATACCTCTTTGTCAGATTCTTTACAACAATATCCATACTATTAAATAGTTAAAATTATTTACTTACAGAATTAACGAACGCAAATATATGCTTCGCTGGGTTTCAGTAAAAGATATGAAGTGTTAAAGTTGTGTTAAAGCGAGGGAAGAATGAAGGATGGTATTTAGGGTCAACTGCCTAATTCCTGTTTACCATTCAACATTCTTTTCAATAAAATGAATCAAGCTATCTGCCATATCTTCCTGTTCGGCTATGGTAGGGTGCCCCGGTGTATTTTTATAAGGCATAAAAAACGTAACGGTTTTTGAGTCATTTAAACCCGCGACTGCTTGTTGGATGTATCCCGGCCACGGGGAACCTTCCCGGGTGGCATCCATCGTTCCAAGTGCACAAATAATTTGTGCATTGGGATATTCTTTCCGGATGGCACTTACAAAACCGGCATACGATTTTACGATAACATCCTCATCGGGAGCTTTGGTTCCAAATTGGGTTTTAAAGGTTTCATAATCGGGCATATTCACCAGCCACGAATCGTTCTGAAAAAGGTTGACCACCACCACGTCGGGTGTGTAAAGTGTAAAATCCCAACGGCTGGTGGAATCTTCGGGTATCAGGCGGTTGTATATTTCGGGCATGGTTAACGGAAACCAGCTGATTAGGATGCCAATACCGCTTTTGCAGATGCAGTTATATTCGGCATTAAAATGACGGGCGGTAATGGCTGCATAACTCAGGTAATTGTTAGTAAAGATGCTATCAGACCTGTCTTTTCCTGAAAAATCCTCCACGGCATAACCTGCGGTGATGGAGTTTCCATAAAACTCGATTTTCCGTTTCCTGGGGGCTTCACGGTTCAACAGTTCGGGGTTTCCTTTAATTTGGAACCCATAAAAGGTGGTTTTTCCCCGATCCCATTCGGTACGTTTGAATATTTCAATTTTATGATTCCCATTCGATAGTCCTGTAGCAAGCGGGTAGAGGCGTTTGGTGGTATCGGGACGTAAAACAAACAGGCTGTCATTATCAATAATAATATTGTAATAATTGTCGCCCCTCTCATCTTCCAGTAAAGCTCCAATCACTTCTCCCTTGAAATTAATGGTTACTGAAGTCCCCGACCAATAAAGATCGGCGGCTTTGGCTGTGGTGGTATCAATACGTCCGGAGTAGGCAATGTGGGGATTTGAATATTCAACAAACAAATCGGGTTGGTCAGCACAGGCACTAAGCAGGAGCAAGGTTATAAAAACTAAGTTTTTTCTGTTAAAGTGTATCATATTTTTGTTTTTTGAAAGGTTGAAACAACACCGCAATGGCAATTTAATATCTTTTAGTTAGCAGAAAGAATATTTTAGTATAAGGTAGTCAGTATCAAGATATGAGATTGAGATATGGGACACGAGATAATATGCTAATTTGTTAATGAACTAATGTATTAATAATACCATTTAACAATCCTTCACTGCACTGCGACTCTTTGCATATTCTCTGGGTTGTAATAATTTCCACCTACTCACCCAAATACTTATCCATAAGGCCAATTAGCTTCTTGGTTTTAATGGGTTTGGCAATAAAATCGTTGCAGCCGGCATCCAGCGCGCGCACCACATCGTCGTACATGGCAAAGGCCGTTTGGGCAATGATGGGAAGGGTCTTGTTGAACTGCCGTATCTGTGTGGTGGCTTCGTACCCATTGATTCCGGGCAACTGAATATCCATCAGCACCAAATCAATCGGCAGGCCGCCTTTCACCATTTCAATGGCATCGTTGCCGTTGGTGGACCGTACAATGTTCAGTTCGTACTTTTTAAGGATTTCAACCAACAAATCATAGTTTTCGTTGGTATCTTCCACAATCAACACATTTTTACCTTTCCAGTTCGATTGCTGGTTGTCCAGTTTCGATTGGAGCAGCGATTGTTCAATCAATGCCTGATGCGTAAAGCAAAAAGTAGAACCGGTGCCGGGCGAGGAAAGGCACCAGATATAACCACCAAAGGCCTCTACGTTTTTTTGAGCAATGCTCAACCCCAATCCTGCATGGTGCTCTTTGTTGATGGAAACAAACGGGTTGAAAATAATTTCGGTATTTTCGGGTTCAATACCTGTTCCGGTGTCTTTCACAAAAAATACAATTTCTTTTTCGTTGTAAATGTCGTATCCAATCTCGATTTTTCCCTGCGTTGTGGCTTCAATGGCATTTTCCAACAAAAGCGACAACGTGTTTTTTAAAAGCTTTTCGTCCGAAAAAATGGAGATTTCGTGCATCGGAAGGATAATGTTGGCATCGAGCTGGTGTTCCTGAATATTTGGGGCATGTTCATGAAAAAAATCCTTCAGTAACTGATTCACCACAAAAGGGCGCGGGCTCAAATTCTGTTGGTTATGGCCTTTTTCGGCCCAATCGGCAATCCTCAGGATGGGTTCCAGGCAATGTTCCACTTCGGGAAGCCGGTTGGGTGATGTACAGAGCACATTGCACCAGTCGCGCAGGTTTTTGGCAATCATCTGGTTTTCATCAATCATCAACTGTTTTTCCTCTTTCAGGTTACGCTCTACCTGTTTAATTTGAGTAATATCGCGCGAAAGGTTTAGAACCGATTCCACCGTACCATCTTTGGCCAGCTCGGGAACCATGTGAGCCTGAAAGATTTTGGTGTCAGATTTTGTCTGCAACCGGAATTCAAATTTTAACGTCCGTCCGGTACGGAAAACCTCCAAATGCATCTCTTCCAAAAAGGAAATCAGCTCCGGTTCCAGGTCCAGTTCCAGGTTGTTACGGCCAATAAAATGGTTCAAAGGGATGGCTGTCAGGTTTTCCACCGTGAGATTGGCATAGATATAGGTCAGATCTTTATTGTAGCGCGTAATAAAGTCGGGGGAATTTTCCGCCAGCATCCGGAAATCGGTTTGACTTTTGCGCAACGCCTGTTCAATTTTTTTCCGTGCAGTAACATCCGACGAAATGATATAGGTGCTCCGGCGTCCATCGGCACGTTTTGAGAAGGTGTAGTTGCTTTTGATGCACTTTTCGGCACCTGTCTTGGTATTTATCCAATATTCAATGCTTTGGGTACCTTGTATGGCGTCCTTCAGTTTTTCTTTAAAGACCCGGAGCCGCTCTTTTTCATTATCTAGCGCCAGCCCAAACTCATCCAGGTCGCGAAGTTCTTCCTTGGTAAAACCCGTAATCTGGCACATGCTGGAATTGATAAAAACCTTTTTTTCCTCTTCCACCATAATGAGCCCCTCTGCAATATTTTCGGCCATTTGTAAAAACCGGAATTCGCTTTGACGCAAGGCTTCTACGACTTTTTGCTGGTTCCCGATGTTTCGCTGAAAAGCGATGAGGTGATGAAACTGTTCATCGGGGAAGTTATAAATGGTTATTTCGGAAGAAATGGAGGTTTCATTTTTATCGATGACGTGCGCCAGAAAGGTGGCACTTTCGGCAGGAGTCAACGAGGAACTGTATTTTAAGTATTGATCCATGGATGAAAACAACCCGATATCAATCGGCGAAAGGCTTTCAATTTCTTGCCGGGAACGTTTCAACAATTCAACCCCGCTTATATTTACCTTCTCAATTTTAGGGATGTTGTCCAGCCTATCGGCTTTTAAAATAAAAGCCGGTTGCTTGACTGCATCAAAAAGAAAATCGAAGCTAAAAACATCGGTCATTTTTAAATTTTTCAACGCTTGGTTTTCTTTTTCCAATTGGTTGATACGGTCTAATAATTGTGCTACAGATTGCTCCATACTTGACATTCAGGTTTAATCATTAAAAAAGCTGATCGCAGGTTCTTGTCCTTTTAGGTAATATCCCCGGAACATGCCTAAGGTATTAAATTTCATGATAACTTTTCCATTTTTGTCCATTCCAATCACACCGCCATCGCCACCAAAGGTTTTCAGTTTTTGAATAACCTTTTCCGATGCCTCATCGATGCTTAAATTCAGGTATTGCATTTGTGCGGCAATATCATAAGCCACCGAATAGCGGATGAAAAATTCACCGTGACCCGTAGCCGAAATGGCACAAGTCTGATTATCGGCGTAAGTACCGGCTCCGATGATGGGCGTATCACCTACACGGCCTTTCATTTTATTGGTCATGCCACCCGTTGAAGTCCCGGCAGCCAGGTTCCCGTTTTTATCAAGAACCACGCAACCCACGGTACCCATTTTTTCCTTTTTCTCTTTCTTTAACGCGTCGTCCAGTTTTTTCCGTTGCTTTTCGGTTGAGAAATACCCGGGTTCCACCATCTGGAGTTGCTGGTTCCGGGCAAAATTTTCGGCACCTTCGCCCACCAATAAAACATGGTTGGTGTGTGCCAAAACACATTGGGCCGCTTCAATCGGGTTTTTAATGTGCGAAACTCCGGCCACGGCTCCAGCCATTTTAGTTTTACCATCCATAACCGAAGCATCCAGTTCATGGGTTCCTTCGTGGGTAAAAACCGAACCTTTGCCAGCATTAAACAAAGGTGAATCTTCCAAATATTTGATAACCAAAACCACCACCTGCAAGGCCGAATCGCCACGTTCGATGCCTTTCATCCCCATATGGAGTGCTTCGCTCATAGTTGCTTCATATTCAGGAATCAGTTCGGCGGGAATATCTTTTGGGGTAAAATTGCCTGCACCTCCATGAATGACCAACCCATAAACCGTCTTTTCAGCAGCCGTATCATGGGCTGCTGTTCTTATACCATTATCATTTGCAGGTAATTCATGCCTCATTTTGAACAATGAAATGACCACCAATGGAAGTAAAAAAATGACTAAAATAAATAGGTAAGGCTTTGTTTTATCCCAATTCATCGTTTATGCAATTATTTATTGGTAAATGTAAACAATAGTTCGTTAAATTCTTATAAGTAAATGATAATCTGTTATATGTAAAAAGCATTAACAAAAACATTAAGTGATGATTTTCAATAAGATATGTTTTGTCTCGTGTCCTGTGCCTAAAAATCTACCGATCTGATGTGTAAAAATAACAAACAATAAGTTTAAATGCATTAAACCCAGAATTCAAATCAGGATTGAAAATTTTTATTGCTGCAAAAGCAATTAAATTTCAATTATTTAATTATCAGATACATTTACTTATATTAAAAATATTCATAAAAATACTTTCATTTATTAATATTTAATACATATTATATTTTGATTTGTAAATTAATTTATATTTTTGATAACACATTTGCATTTCACAGAGGTCATTAAATTTCTTAAAGATGAGTGGAATTTTAGCAGTAATCGGTAAAAGGGACCCCAAAGATATCAAAGCTTTAGCCTCGCGGATGAGTCACCGTGGACCTGACGGACTGTCTCTGTTTGTGACGCCTAAAGGTTCCGTACTTTGCCAAGTAAGGATTCCACAAACTGAAGGTTCCACTGAAAAACAACCCGATACGGATCAAGGCTCTGTATATCAAATTTTTGATGGTACCATCTACAATCATTATCAATTAATCAACGAACATTTGCGGGAACACCAGTTCCAATCATCGTGCGATAAGGAAATTATGGGCTGTCTTTACAGGAAATATGGCACCGGTTTTTGCCATCTGCCCGATGGTATTTTTGCCTTTGTACTGGTGGATGGCGACAAATGGATGGTAGCCCGCGACCCGATTGGAGTTAAACCCCTGTACTATGGCAAGGATAAAAAAGGAAATCTTTATGTAGCTTCAGAACTTAAAGCCATCGTGGATCAAGTAATGGATATTCAGGCTTTTCCTCCAGGGCATTACATGAGCCACGATCAAGGTATGGTTAAATATTACCATCCGGAATGGCAAAACCCGGACCAAGCCGATATTAATACCAACCTTGATTTGCTCCGCGAAAAACTCATCAGGGCTACCCAAAAACAGCTAACTGTTGATGTTCCATTGGGTGTTTTCCTTTCCGGTGGGCTTGATTCTGGCATTATTGCCTCTATAGCCTCGCGTTTTTTAAAAGCTTCAGGACACGAACTGCATACTTTTTCTATCGGAATCAATTCAAAAGCCCCTGACATTGAAGCTGCACACGTTGTTGCAAAATTCATCGGGAGTACGCACCACGAGGTCTATTTCTCCATCCACGAGGGGATTCAAGCTTTGCGGGATGTGGTTTATCATCTGGAAACCTATGATGTTACCACAATCCGCTCGGCCATTCCGATGTATTTGTTATCAAAAGCTGTTGCACAAAAAGGAATCAGGGTTATTTTAAGTGGCGATGGAGCCGATGAAATCTTTGGTGGGTATCTATATTTTTACAAGGCTCCAACACCCACAGAGTTTCAGAAAGAAACTATTGTCAGGGTTTTACGGTTATCTGCCGCAGGTTGTTTGCGTGCCGATAAGTCGGCTAGGGCGCATGGAATAGAAATAAGGATTCCGTTCCTTGACAAAGCATTTTTAGCCTCGGTTATTCCTTTTAAACCGGAAGATAAAATCCCCAGCCGTACTATGGGAAAACCCGAGAAACTCGTATTGCGCAAAGCTTTCGAAGCTATAGAAAATCCGTACTTACCCGAAAATATTTTATGGCGGCAGAAAGAGCAACTCAGCGATGGTGTTGGCTATGCCTGGATTGATGGCCTCCGCCAGTATGGGGAACAAATGATTTCGGATGCGGAAATGGCCGCAGCCTCTGATTTGTATCCACATAACACGCCCGATACCAAGGAAGCCATGCTGTACCGGAAGATTTTTCATTCACACTTTCCACAGGATACCGCAGCACGTACCGTGTTAAAATGGGTTCCCAAATGGCAAATCAATAAAGACCCTTCGGGTAGGGTTTGCGAAAATCATTTTGAAAAGTTGACCGATGTGGCTGTTATGACCTAAATGTTTTTGTTTGTTTTGGTTTTAAAAGCGCCCGTTAAACATAACGGGCGCTTTTTTGTTGTTAACCAGTAACATTTTTGGCTCAATCACATAACTCGTTTCATTTACTTGTTTTATATTTGAGCAATCTCAATGTTTTTTAACAGTTGACATTGAAATATTTATCAAATTTGACCTACTTATTGCTATGAAAAATTTTGCCCGGTTAGCTGTCTATTTTTCAATAATCACAGGCAGCGCACTCTTGGTTTCATTAGTTGATGGATGCACCTTTCAGAACGAAGAAGATTATTTTGGAGAAACCTATTGCGACACCATTGATGTATCGTACGAGGATTTAACATACATTTTTACAGATATCTGTGCCGAATGCCACAATAGCACCGAAACAAAAAGAGAAGGTATTAATATGGATTCATACACGAATGTAAAAGCATCTATAAATACAGAGCTGGTTCTTCCTGCAATTAAACACGAAACATCTAAAATGCCTAAAGGAAGGGACAAGCTATCAACTTGTGATATAAGTAAAATTGAGGCCTGGGTCAATGCAGGCATGCCCGAAATATCAGAAAACTAATGTCAGTGTAAAAACTTTGAGCATGAAAATTATAAACCTATTTATATTGATAGGAATGTTTCCGTTCATTTCAAATAGTCAGGACTTGATGAACCTGCTTGACTCTATGGAAATAACTGTCCCCAAAAAAGAATTTATATCGGGTACCTTTAAGTCGCCACGGCTAATCAATGGTTACACGTGTGAAAATGCAGGAAAACATGACCTTGTATTTAGCATTTCTCACCGTTTCAATCCAGTAAAAGGTGGGGTATATGATTTATTTGGGTTAGATGAATCTACCATGCGCCTGGGTTTTGAATATGGGCTGACTGATCGTTTTTCCATTGCATTGGGCCGAAGCAATTTCAATAAATTGTATGATGGTTATATAAAATGGAAACTTGTTTCACAATCATCTGGCGAACATTCTTTTCCTCTGACAATTACATGGATGGAAGGAATGGCTGTTAAAACCGCAAAATATACGGAACAAAACCTTGAATATCCCTTAACAGCCAGGTTTTATTATGTGCATGAGCTTTTCATTGCGCGAAAGTTTACTTCCCGGTTCTCTGCACAACTGGTACCTACAGTTGTTCATCGAAATATGGTTGACGAAAAAGCGGATCAGAATGTGGTCCCTGCACTAGGGTTGGGGGGCAACTTTATAATCAATAAATGGTTATCGGTCAATGGAGAATATTATTATCTGCTTCCAGGACATACGGCCGATAACCACACCAATTCATTGTCGGTAGGAGTAGAGCTTGATTCAGGTGGCGGACACGTTTTTCAAATCATGCTGTCAAATTCCAACGGTATGACTGAAAAGGCATTTATACCTGAGAATAATGGGAATTGGACTCATGGCGACATTCAACTGGGATTTAACATCATTCGCGTATTTCACACCAAAAAGAAAAAATAAATAATAAATAATATGAGAGTAATATATTTTCTTAGCATTTTAGTATTTGCTCAAATCCAAATGTTTGGACAGAATGTTTGGATGGTTACAAAAAGCATGGTCCATTTTACTTCCGATGCTCCTTTGGAAATGATTCAAGCCGAGAGTTCCGGGTTACAGGGGGCTTTAAAAACCGATGACCGTTCGTTCGTTTTCCGGGCTCCCATGAATACTTTTGAAGGTTTTAACAGTGCCCTGCAAAAAACCCATTTCAACACTAATTATTTGGAAACCGCCAAATTCCCGTTTACCATTTTTGAAGGAAAGATAATTGAAGAAATTGACTTTAAAACACCCGGAACACACCAGGTTAGAGGCAAAGGAAAATTTACCTGCCATGGGGTGGAACAAGAACGGATTATCAAATGTAAGATAGAAATCCAGAAAGATAAAATTGTGGTAACATCCGATTTTACAGTATTACTCGACGATCACAACATTAAGATCCCCTCAGTGGTGAATCAAAAAATTGCAGAGGAAATACAGGTAAAACTTGAAGCGGTATTAACACCTAAAAAATGAAAACTTCTGTCCGAATCTGTATATTCCTGATTGTTTTTGCCTGGAAAACTTTGCTGGTTCATGGGCAAAGCCCAAAAATTGAAGCTATTAAAATGCTTAAAAATCAAAAAGAGGTAGAGGTAACCTGTATTTTTCAGGAAACCGAAGGCTTTATTTGGATTGGTACACAACAAGGGTTAATCCGGTACGATGGTGTTGAATTTAAGCTCTTTACTATCAGCGACAGCTTGCAGAGCAATCAAATTTCTTGTCTTGGACAAGATGCCGATGGAATGCTTTGGATTGGTCATAAAAACGGTAGGATCACCCGATATTCGAAAAGCAAGTTTACAAAATTTAACCCTGAAGAAGGAAACTCCACCAGACCCATTTCTTCATTCTATCTCGATACCAAAGGAATCATGTGGTTTTCAACCCTCGACGAGGGCGTGTATTATTTTGCAGGAACCCATCGTAAAAGGCTCTACAACCTGAATACCGATGACGGGTTGCTCGACAATTATGTGTATTCCATTACCGAAGATACCCTTGGGAATTACTACTTTGCTACTGATAAGGGGATTTCTGTCTATCATTTCGAAAGCCAAAAATTTAACGACCCAATTACCATGACCGATGGCTTGCCTGACAATCTGGTGAAACAGGTATTTATTGCCAATCATAAGTTATGGATTGGGATGGAAGAGGGGGGAATCTGTTCCATGGATTTGTCGGACAGGCGGTTCATTTCCATTACTGAGTGGGCATTTGGAAGCATAAACAGTTTTGTGAAAGTTTCCGATAATGAATTCTGGGTGAGTACCTCGCGCGAAGGAATCATCAAATGTGAATTCGATGCCAACCAAAAACCATGGTACTCCGTTTACAATAAAGTTACCGGATTGAACGACAACCGGACCAATGCCATCTTCCTGGACCGGGAAAACAACATCTGGATAGGAACCAAGAAAGGACTCTGTTTACGGAAAAACAACAACATTGAATTTTTAGATGAACGTGCAGGCATCCCTTTTACCAGTGTATATAGCATTATAAACGACAAAAAGGGAAGGACATGGATTGCCGCCATGGAAGGACTTTTTGTGGTTACCCGCGACGAAATGGGTCATTTGGGTTACCAAAAATTGTTTGATGAAACAAAATACCAAGGTATCAGCTTTATTTCATTGTATGAAGATACCATGGGTCAGATTTGGACCGGAACGTATGGGTATGGTGTCTTTAAAATCAACCCGACCAATTTTAAAGCACAGAACTTTACTTCGGCCAACGGACTGACCAACGACAATGTTATCCAAATCACAGGAACTGATGAAACCATTTGGCTTTCTACTTTGGGTGGTGGAATCTCGAAAATCAATATCAAAGGTGCAGGTTACCATTTCGATGCTTTTACCGAAGCAAATGGATTGGTCTCAAACTACGTCTATTATACATTTATCGACTCCAAAAATAGGGTATGGACTGCAACCGATGGAGGTGGAGTGGTACTGTTCCAAAATGATTCCATACATTCCCTCAATCATCCTTTACTCGATTCTATTGGGAAAAAAATTTATTCTATTGCCGAAGATTCCCTGCATCAGATTTGGTTAAATGCCGCCGATCAAGGGTTGATAAAATACGATGGAACCCGGTTTGAATTGCTTACCGAATCGGAAGGGTTAAAAAGCAATTCTACTCAAAGCATGGCTGTGAGCAATATGGGTGAGTTGGTTATCGTCTCAAACCTGGGTATTCAAAAATACAACCCCGTGGATGGTCTGTTCGAATCATTTGGCGAAGAGGATGGGGTAGCTTACCTTGAACCAAACCTCAATTGCATATACTGCGATAAAAACAGCAACCTATGGATTGGCAATTCGCAGGGCTTGATCCGATTTAGTTCCAGTAACCCATCAAATAAAATACAGCCTTTGGTGGTTATCACCAATAAAAGCTTGTTTTTCAACCCTATCAGCGATGCAACTTCAAAATTCAGGCACAATCAAAACCATTTGTCGTTTCAATATACCGGTTTCTGGTTCAAATCGTCCAATTTATTGGAATACAGGTATACCTTGAAAGGCTATGATATTGATTGGAGCCCAATTACAAACTCAAGGATGGTTACTTATTCAAACCTGCCCGCGGGTAACTTTGAATTTGTGGTGCAGGTAAAACACCCGAATGGGACATGGATTTCATCGGATCGGGCATCCTATTCTTTTAAAATCAAACCTCCTTTTTACAAAACATGGTGGTTTATCAGCCTCAGTATCGTTATAATCGTCATTGGCATTTTTGTTTTTATAAAAGCAAGGACCGAAAAATTGCTCAGGGACCGCGACCGGTTGGAGGAAGAAGTGAAAAAACGGACTGCCGAAATTCAAAAACAGAAAGAGGAGATTGAAGCGCAACGCGACGAGATTGAGGCACAACGGAACCACGTGATAGAACAAAGGGATCAGATTGAAAATCAAAACAAAGACATTAAAGCCAGTATTCAATATGCTTCACGGATTCAACGGGCAGTTTTGCCACCTTTGCAAAACTTTGATAATCTGCTGGGTGAAACTTTTATATTTTTCAAACCCCGCGACATCGTAAGCGGTGATTTTTATTACCTGAATTATAAATACAACAAAATTATTGTAGCCGCAGCCGATTGTACCGGACATGGCGTACCGGGTGCTTTCATGAGCCTGCTGGGAATTTCCATCCTGAACCAGATTGTCAGTTTGTTGCCTGGCAATTTTAATGCAGCTTCTATACTGAATGAGCTGCGCAGTGAATTAAAAAAATCGCTACGCCAAACCGGAAAAAGCGACGAGGCCAAAGATGGAATGGACATTTCGCTTTGTGTTATTGATAAAGAAAACAGGCAATTAGATTATGCGGGTGCTTTTAATCCCATGCTTTTGGTGCGCAACGGAGAAGTAAACACTTACAAAGCCGATAAAATGCCTATTGGCATCTTTATTAAAGAAGACGAACCTTTCACCAATAACCTGATTCAGACGCAATCCGGGGATATGCTTTACCTATATTCCGATGGGTTTCAGGACCAATTCGGGGGTGCCGACAAACGAAAATTTTTACCGAAGAACCTGAAAGAGTTGCTACTTGAAATTTCAGTGCTTCCGTTGGAGGATCAAAAAAACAAGTTGGATGCGGCTTTTAGCCAATGGAAGGCTAATCTTTCGCAAGTGGACGATGTACTGGTGATGGGAATAAAAATTGAAGGATAAAAAACTTTTAATATAACCCAAATTTTAGCCTACCTCGCTTAAACGCTCAAGCAGCGGAAAGCTGATGACTTCCATCATTTTCCCATCGATATTTACAATTTTATCGTTGTGGAATTCTTTCAAGATGCGAATAGCGCTCTCAGTGGACATACCACAGAATTCAGCTAAATCGCGGCGGGTAAGAAGCATATTAAAGCTGGTACTTTCAAAAATTTCTCTCGAAAGGTGCAAAATGGCATCGGCAATCCTTCCATGTAATTGCTTTTGAGTCAGGCTCATGATGCGTTCGAAATATTGGCTGGTATTTTGGTTCATCAGCCAGATAATTTTTTCGGCGAAATCGGGATTGCTCTTTACCAGGGTTTTTAACGTCTCTATATTAATACTATACACTTTAGAATCATCGATACATGCAGCGCTATAATCAAATGTGCTTTTACTAAATAGTGAGGATAACCCAATAAATTCACCGGGTTTCACAAGTTTAAGTATCAAATTCTTGTCGTTATGCTCTTTATATATTTTAATCAAACCTTCGGATAAAAAAATGATGTGAGATGCGAACCCTCCCTGTTTACTAATGATTTCACCTTTATTGTAGCTTAATTTCACTTGATTATCCATAACCATTTTTAATTGTTCCTCAGTGAAATTATTCAACCACTTTCCAAAATCCTTTTGAATCAGATGCATACCCTCGTATTTAAATTTTGCTTAAATATACCTAAATTTGAGGTATCTCATAAAATTTCCTATCATGTTTGTTAAAATTTAATCGTGATTTTTGATTGCTTTTATTAATTTTATTCCATTGAAGTTTTTTTAAGATTTTAATACTCTTGCGGATGAGAAACAATGTACCCAACGTTTTACTGGTTGATGATTCATCAACCAATAATTTATTGCTCGAAAGTGCTTTAAAAAGCTTGAATTTTAAAATCTCTACAGCTTTATCCGGCGAAGAAGCCCTAACCATCCTGCACAAGAAGGATATTGATTTGGTTCTTTTAGATATTATGATGCCTGGAATGTCGGGTTACGATGTGTTGGAATCCATGTCGAAGGAAGATAAGCTGGCCAACATTCCCGTAATTCTGGTAACTGCACGCAGTAAAGTAGAAGAAGAAAACCGGGCCAGGGAATTAGGTGCCGCCGACTATTTCGAAAAACCTTTACGACTCGATATGGTCATTGACCGGGTGAAGGAACTTATGAAAGAATTGGTATAATTTAAAGAAACGGAACCGCCAGAAAGCGGTTTTTTTATTGGGTGTTTCCCCGGTTTTTTTACCCGCCAATAATCGTTACTTTTGCCGCGTAAAAAATATTTATGAATTACCTTCAAGTCGATAATCTATCTAAATCATACGGCGATTTAGAACTATTCAAGAACCTTAGCTTTTCCATTGATAAGGATCAAAAAGTGGCATTAGTTGCCCGGAATGGTGCAGGCAAAACATCACTTTTAAGAATCCTGGGAGGAAAAGATACTCAGGATAGTGGGCAGGTTATCTTCCGGAAAGATATTTCGGTGGGATACTTAGAACAAGACCCCACCGTTAATAGCGAACTGACTGTGATTGATGAAGTTTTTAGCTCCTCAAATGCCATCATTACAGCCATCCGTGAATATGAGGAAGCCTGTCACGATCACAATACCCAAAGGCTTGACAAGGCCATACACCAAATGGATACGCTCAAAGCCTGGGATTATGAGGTAAAGATCAAACAGATTCTTGAACAACTTAAGATACCTAACTTTGAGCAAAAAGTTGGGGAACTTTCCGGGGGTCAACGAAAAAGATTGGCTCTGGCCAACGTGTTGATTAACGGTCCGGATATTTTGATTCTTGATGAACCTACCAACCACCTGGATGTGGAAATGATCGAATGGTTAGAAGAATACATGAAAAACTCGAAAAGTACCTTAATCATGGTTACCCACGACCGATATTTCCTGGATAGGGTGTGCGATGTGATTTATGAACTGGATAATCAGCAATTATTCCGGTACAAAGGCAATTATTCCTATTTTCTGCAAAAAAGGGAGGAAAGGATAATGAATCAAAATACCGAACTGGAAAAAGCCCGCTCGCTTTACAAAAAGGAATTGGACTGGATTAACCGGACACCTTCGGCCCGGACTACCAAAGCAAAATACCGGATTGATTCCTTTAACGATATTAAAGAGGCTGCGCACAGGAAAAACAACCAGGATGAAGTAAGAATTGATGTACAAAGTTCCCGGTTGGGCACCAAGATTCTGGAAATTGAACATCTTTCAAAAAGCTTTGATCAATTAAAGGTACTGAATGGCTTTACCTATAAATTCAGTCGGTTTGAAAAGATTGGCATCGTGGGTGAAAATGGAACCGGGAAAACCACCCTTTTAAACCTCATCACCGGCACGATGGCTCCCGACTCAGGAACCATTGAAGTGGGTTCTACAGTTGTTTTCGGGTATTATACCCAAAAAGGAATTCAATTCGACGAGAGCAAAAAAGTGATTGACGTGATTCAGGAAGTGACAGAAGACATTAACCTTGGTAACGGGAACCGCTTATCGCCCACGCAATTCCTTAACTATTTTCTCTTTCCGCCTTCGATGCACTATGCCTATGTTTATAAGCTTAGTGGTGGCGAAAAACGAAGGTTGTACCTGATGACTGTGCTAATGAAAAACCCTAACTTCCTGATTCTGGATGAACCTACCAACGACTTGGATTTGATGACGTTAAATGTGTTGGAAGATTATTTGAGGGATTTTCAGGGTTGTGTCATCATTGTTTCGCACGACCGTTACTTTATGGATAAAATTGTGGATAGTTTGTTTATTCTTGAGAAAGATGGCAACATCTGGAATTTTCCGGGAACCTATTCCCAATTGAGGGAAAAGAAGTTGCTCGAACAACAAAGCCAGAAGAAAGTGGAAAAACCACAGGTTGTTAAACCGGAAACCTCGGAAATAAAAGAAAAAACCAAACTTTCGTTTAAAGAAAGACAGGAATATGAACAACTTACCGCAGCCATTGAAGAACTTGAAAAAGAGAAGCAGTTGGTGTATGAATCATTATCAGTCGGGCATTTGAAAGGCGAAGAAATTGTAAAAGCATCGAAAAGATACGAAGAACTAGCCCGGGAAATTGAACAAATGGGAGATAGGTGGCTATTTTTAAGCGAATTTGCGTGAAAGCAAACCAATAATTGTTCATGATAAATGGCAAGGATTTATTTTGGAATCCCTTTTTTCCATTATTTTTGTGGCTCCAAGATTATTTAAACAACAAAATGAGAAAATCACTGGTCTTTACCATTATTAGCTTGTTATTTCTGAATATTGCTCATTCCCAAGACGAAGGGATTATCATCAACATTCCGGAAAAAGTTAAAGCTGGAAATGAGTTTTTGCTGATTGTAAGTTTTCCTAAAAACCACATGACCGGGGTTTCCCGCCTACGGTTACAGCTCCCCAATGGGTTCACTGCAATGGCAAAAAAAACGGAAAATGCCGATTTCAAATTCGAAGATCAAAAAGCCTCCTTTCAGTGGCTCAGTTTTCCAACCGATCAAGTTGTTGAAGTCTCTATGGGTGTTTCAGTAGTATCTACCATCGAAGGTTATTTTGTACTAAGAGGTGTGGCTAATTGGATACAAAATAATGAGCCTGTAAAAACCGACCTTTATCCTCAGATTATTACCGTTTTACCAGGAGATAAAAGCGAAGAGGAGCTGAACAACAGCTTTGAGAAGACCAAATTTTCCTTTGAAGAATTCAATTCGGAAGGTGTGGCATGCATCCGTCAGGTGCCTTATGAAAACAACGGGGAAGTAATTGTAAACCTTTTAGTTAGCAAAGGTGATTTAAATAAATACGGAAAAATTCAGGAAACTATTCCTCCAGGTTACCGGGTTGAAAACATTAAAAGCCAAAATGCTATATTCGTGTTTAACGATAAACAGCATGTGGTTAAATATATGTGGATGTCGATGCCCGAAAAACCAAAGTTTGTGGTATCATACAAACTGATTCCTACCGAAAATGTGGATAAATTGAGCCCGTTCTTGATTTACGGGACCTTTTATTACGCCGACAACAATAAAACACTCACCACAGATATTCAAGAAAGAGGTATTGAACTAACTGAAGGGAAAGAATAACCTTAAAACGAAAGTTTAAATAGTGTCAGTGAACACCTGCATGGGGGCTGACCACATTTGATGCAACGATAGTTGTGTTTCATGCTATCGGCATACCAAAAATCGGGAATCTTTTCAACTGATTTAAACCCAAGTTTTTTCAATTTATTGGTAAACAAAAAACTTTCGCTCTCTGTCCATGCCGGATACAAAAACACCCGAACATTATATTTTTGTCTTAATCTGCCTATGATGGTCTCCAATAAAGCAAAACCAAATCCTTTATTTTGAAATTCAGGAAGAATGGCTATGGTCTTGATAATGCCATAAGGAAAGGAAAAGTTCTGAGAAAAAGCTTTGAGAATCAATGGATCAGGTGTTTTTTCGTCTGCAATAAACCGTGTAATGCAAAAACCTATGATTAATTCTTGATGCCTGATTTTTAAAAACACTCCTGGGAATTCGATTATGCCCGCCAGTTGCTCCATCGTTAAGTAATTGAACCCGAAGCAGGTATCTGAAATGGCTTTAATTTCATGGAAATCTTCTAAATGGATGGCACTAAAAGAAATGGGGCTCATGACACACTTTTTTCAAATATACATTGTTTTTCGGAGCCAAAGTGGGTTTCATGGGATACAAAAAAACCAGGTTCATTGAACCTGGTTTTTTTGATAATATACGGCTATTTATTCTTCATTCTCTTGATCTTCACTATCATCAGCCCGTTCCATTACTTTTTTTGCATTTTCAATTTTAAACTTCACTTTATCGTTCTTCTTGTCAAAAGTCACAGATATCATGTCTCCTTCGGCCATTTCCGCTTTTAAAATGACCTCAGCCATTTCATCTTCCAGATATTTCTGGATAGCTCTTTTTAACGGGCGCGCCCCATATTGCACATCATAACCTTTTTCAGTAATAAAATCTTTGGCTTTGGGCGAAATCTTCAATTTATAGCCCAGTTGTTCCACCCGCTGGTAAAGGCCTTTCAATTCGATGTCAATAATAACATGAATATCCTCCTTTGTCAATTGGTTGAACATGATCACATCATCAATACGATTCAGAAATTCAGGGGCAAATGCATTTTTCAAAGCTTTTTGAATCACACCCTTGAAGATTTCATTGGTCGATTGCTGTTTGGTAGAAGTGTTGAACCCAACACCAGTCCCAAATTCTTTTAATTGACGGGTACCAATGTTCGAAGTCATGATGATAATTGTATTCCTAAAGTCGATTCTACGGCCTAAACTGTCGGTCAAACGGCCTTCGTCAAGCACTTGCAGGAGCAAATGGAACACATCCGGGTGGGCTTTTTCAATCTCATCGAGCAATACTACTGAGTAAGGCTTACGCCGGACTTTTTCGGTCAATTGACCGCCCTCTTCGTAACCAATATATCCTGGAGGGGCTCCAACCAATCGCGACACTGAGAATTTTTCCATGTATTCGCTCATATCCACACGGATAAGGTTGTCTTTACTGTCGAATAAATATTGGGCAAGAACCTTTGCCAGTTGAGTTTTTCCAACACCTGTGGGTCCTAAAAATATGAACGTTCCAATAGGTTTGTTTGGGTCTTTTAAGCCGGCACGGTTGCGCTGTATCGATTTTACAATTTTTTCAATGGCTTCATCCTGCCCAATAACGCCTCTTTTGAGCTCTTCACCCATTTTAAGCAACCGGGAGCCTTCGGCCTGAGCAATCCGCTGTACCGGGACACCTGTCATCATGGCAACCACTTCGGCAACATTTTCAGCATCCACCGTTTCGCGGTACTTGATTAAATCGTTTTCCCACTTGTTCTTTTCGTTCTCCAAATTCTCCAAAAGCTTCTTTTCAGTATCGCGGAAACTGGCTGCCATTTCAAAGTTTTGGCTTTTCACCGCGTTGATTTTCTTATCTCGGACCTCTTCAATTTCTTTTTCCAGTTCTTCAATCCGCTGGGGAACCTTGATATTAGAAATATGAACACGGGAACCCGATTCATCCAGCGCATCAATTGCCTTGTCAGGCAAATGCCTGTCGGAGATATAGCGGTTTGTCAGTTTTACGCATGCTACAATGGCATCAGGTGTATAGTTTACATTGTGATGCTCCTCATAGCGGCTTTTAATATTATTCAGGATTTCAATGGTTTCTTCGGCTGAGGTAGGATCGACCATTACCTTTTGAAACCTGCGTTCCAGGGCACCATCTTTTTCTATAAACTGGCGGTATTCGTCTAATGTGGTGGCTCCAATGCATTGGATTTCGCCACGGGCCAAAGCCGGTTTCAACATATTGGCCGCATCCAAGGAACCTGTAGCACCTCCGGCACCTACAATGGTATGAATCTCATCAATAAAGAGAATGATATTGTCGTTTTTCGACAATTCATTTAATATCGCCTTCATCCGTTCCTCAAATTGGCCTCTGTATTTGGTTCCAGCCACAATCGAAGCCAAATCCAAGGCAATGATCCGTTTGCCAAATAAAATACGGGACACTTTTTTCTGAACAATCCGGATGGCCATCCCTTCTGCGATGGCTGATTTTCCTACACCGGGTTCCCCAATCAACACGGGGTTATTTTTCTTACGTCGGCTTAAAATCTGGGCCAACCGTTCAATCTCGTTTTCACGTCCTACAATAGGATCTAAGCGGTTTTCTTCAGCAGCCTTTGTCAAATCGATGCCGAAATTATCCAACACGGGAGTATCGGATGTTGATTTGGCAGAACCTGAACCTCCTTGAGGTGCGTTTTGACCTTCATGGCGGCCTCCAAAATCATCGTCATCGTCATCGCTGTTATAATTGTGATCCGCCATTCCCCGGGTTTGTTCTTTTTGTATCATGGTTTTTACATTATCATAGGTTATTTCATATTCATTCAATGTCATGGTAGCCAAACTGGTATCATCCCGTAAGATAGCAAGCAATAGGTGCCCCGTATTCACGGCCTCATTTTTAAGGGCACGGGCTTCAAGGTAAACTACTTTTAAAGCATTTTCAGTGCTCTTCAATAGCGGGATATTCTCTACATCTTTGATTTCTGTTTCCCCCTTTAACCGTATCTTAGTTTCCAATGCTTTTTTAACATCATAGAGGTCGATACCAAGCGAAATAAGTGTTTCAATGGCAATACCCTCGCCATCGCGGAGCATTCCCAGGAAAAGATGTTCGGTTCCTATATGGTTGTTATGTAATCGAATGGCCTCTTCTTTGCTGTAAGCCATTATGTCTTTCATCTGTTGCGAAAATTTTGAATCCATGGTTTTAAAAATGATAAAGCCTGCGAGTTTTCAATTAACGTACCAAAAATAACTATTATCAAATTAATCCAATGCAATTATAAACATTATTGTGTTGATAATTTCCATAAAAAGCCATCTACATACAAAGTACAAAACTCATTAATTTTAGTACCTTTAGGGGCTCAAAAAAAACAGAAAAAGCTAATTAAATATATATATAAATGGCTGACGGAGAGAAAATTATTAAGATCAATATTGAAGAGGAGATGAAATCGGCCTACATAGATTATTCTATGTCGGTTATTGTTGCCCGTGCCTTGCCAGACGTACGTGATGGAATGAAACCCGTGCACCGCCGTGTGCTTTTTGGAATGAGGGAACTGGGTGTATTCTCAAACAGGCCCTATAAAAAATCTGCCAGGATTGTGGGAGAGGTGTTAGGTAAATACCACCCACATGGTGATTCCTCGGTTTATTTTGCCATGGTCCGCATGGCGCAAGAATGGTCGTTGCGTTATCCTTTGGTTGATGGTCAGGGTAACTTTGGCTCGGTGGATGGCGACAGCCCGGCTGCCATGCGTTATACGGAAGCAAGATTGAAAAAAATTGCTGAGGAGATGCTGGGCGATCTGGACAAAGAAACGGTCGATTTTCAATTGAACTTTGATGATTCCCTGGAAGAACCCTCGGTGCTTCCTACTAAAATACCCAACCTATTGGTAAATGGGGCTTCAGGTATTGCCGTGGGTATGGCAACCAATATGCCCCCACACAATTTATCGGAAGTGGTGGACGCCCTTTGCGCATATATTGATAATAATGACATCACGATTGATGAATTGATTCAATATGTGAAAGCACCTGACTTTCCGACAGGTGGCATCATTTATGGGTATCAAGGTGTTAAAGAAGCTTTTGAAACGGGACGTGGAAGAATTGTCATCCGTGGACGTGCTGAAATTGAAAACAGCGACAACGGCAAAACAAAAATTGTCATTACCGAAATACCTTACTTGGTAAATAAAGCCGAAATGATTATCAAAACCGCTGAATTGGTGAATGATAAAAAGATTGAAGGAATTACCAATGTAAATGACGAGTCGGACCGTACAGGAATGCGTGTTGTTTATGACTTGAAACGGGAAGCTATTCCTCACGTTGTATTAAATAAATTATACAAATACACACCGCTACAAACCTCATTTAGTGTAAATAACATTGCGCTTGTGGATGGTAGGCCTCAAATGTTGAATATCAAAGATTTGTTAGCACGGTTTGTAGAACACCGGCACGATGTGGTGGTCCGGCGTACACAATTTGAATTACGTAAAGCTGAGGAACGGGCACATATTTTAGAAGGGTTGATTATCGCCAGCGACAACATTGACGAGGTAATCCGCATCATACGTGCGTCAAAAACTCCTGACGATGCCCGCGAATCTTTAATGCAGGCCTTCTCGTTGAGCGATTTACAAGCGAGGGCCATTGTGGAAATGCGGTTACGTCAACTTACCGGTCTGGAACAGGATAAGCTCCGTGCAGAATACGATGAGATTAAAAAATTGATTGAATATTTAAAAGAAGTTCTTGCAAGTAAAGAGCTTCGGATGAAGATTATAAAGGATGAATTAATTGAAGTAAAAGAAAAATACGGTGATGCCCGTAGAACGGAGATTGTTCCAGATGCGGAAGAATTCAATCCTGAAGATTTCTATGCTGATGAAGAGGTGGTAATCACCATCTCACATTTGGGTTACATTAAACGGACCGCACTGACTGAATTTAAGACCCAAAGTAGGGGAGGTGTCGGTTCCAAGGGAAGTACCACAAGGGACGAGGATTTCGTGGAACACCTATATATTGCCAACATGCATAGTACCATGTTGTTCTTTACTGAATTGGGAAAATGTTTCTGGCTAAAGGTCTATGAAATCCCTGAAGGTTCAAAAACTTCAAAAGGACGCGCAATCCAGAACTTGTTGCAAATTGATGCTGAAGATAAGGTTAAAGCCTACATCAATGTTAAAACATTGTCAGACAAGGAGTATATCGATAACCATTTTATTGTGTTGGCTACCAAAAACGGTATTATCAAGAAAACCAACCTTGAAGCCTACAGCCGACCCAGACAAAATGGCGTAAATGCCCTAACTATTCGGGAAGGTGATCAACTACTTGAAGCTAAATTGACGAATGGAAATCATGAAATCATCCTGGCTGTTCGCAGTGGAAAAGCCATCCGTTTCAATGAAAAGGGTGTTCGTGCTATCGGCCGTACTGCTTCAGGAGTCCGAGGAGTAAACCTTTCTGCTGGGGATTGTGTCATTGGAATGGTGTGCATCGAAGGTGGTAAAGAAAACATCTTGGTAGTTTCAGAAAATGGCTATGGAAAACGTTCCGATTTGGATGACTACCGCATTACCAAAAGAGGTGGGAAAGGGGTGAAAACGCTCAATGTCACCGAAAAAACAGGTATGCTCATTGCCATGAAAGGAGTTACCGACGAAAACGATCTGATGATTATCACCAAAAGTGGTTTGACCATCCGCCTAGCTGTCGCGCAGTTGCGGGTGATGGGTAGAGCCACACAGGGAGTTCGGCTGATCAACCTGAGAAAAGGTGATCAGATTGCAGCTATTGAATATGTTGCGGCGGGTGAAAAGGATGAAGATATAGAAGTGGCTGATATGGATTATACAACAGGAGAAGATACTGAGGAATAGATTGAATAAAATTCATTTTTAAACTATATTTGCGCCTTAAAAAATTAACTAAAATTTTAAACAATGAAAAAACTAGCATTATTACTATCTTTTTGGATGGTTGTGTTAGCGGTTTCAGCACAAAATTCAAAGGTACAGAGTGCTATTAACCGCATAAAACCCATGTACAATGAACTCGATAAAGCCAAAGAGGACATTGATTTGGCCGTGGCCCATGAAAAAACGATTGGTAGTGCCAAAGCATGGAAAGTCCGGGGTCAGGTATATTATGAAATTGCCCGGAGTACCGACGATAAATTCAAAAATTTATGTGAAAATCCAGTACAGGTGGCTATTGACTCTTACAAAAAGGCACTGGAATTGGATGTAAAAAACCAATTTAAAACTGAAATTGAAAACCAATTGAAACTTATCGGGGTTTTACAAATCAATAAAGGAATTGAATTTTTCAATGCCAGTCAATTTGATAAAGCTTTTAATGCCTTTACCAGCTCCTTGAAGATTGATGAAATGGTTCAGTCAGGTGCTATTGACACCATGATCATTTTCAATGCGGCAATTGCAGCCGATAGGGCAAAAATGTATGACCAAGCCATTGAATACTACCGGAAAACTGCTGCGTTAAAGTACGAAGGCTCAAAAGTTTATGGATACATTGCTTCAACCGAACGTGAGCGCGGAGATACTGTAGCTTTTGTCAATGCATTAAAGGAAGGCATTGATGCTTACCCAGAAGATAATTCTGTATTGATGGTTGAATTGATCAATTATTATTTGAACAAAGACATGTCGGATTTGGCGTTAGGATACCTTACCAAAGCAATTGAGAAAGACCCGGGAAACCAGACATTTTATTTTGCCCAGGGAGCCTTGTACGATAAATTAAAAAACTTCGACTTGGCAAAAGCTTCGTATGAGAAGGCTGTAGAGCTAAAAAGTGACTATTTTGATGCCTATTACAACCTGGGTGCCTTATATTTTAATAAAGGTGCCGATATGTTGAAAGAGGCTAACAATATCCCTGCTAATCAACAAGCTAAATATGATGCGGCTGTAAAAGAATCGCTAAAAGAACTTGAAAAGGCATTACCATATCTGGAAAAAGCACATAGCATTGATGGTACTGAAAAATCTACAATACTGACTTTAAAGGAAATTTATTTCAAATTGCGTAACGACAAAGAGGAATACATGACCAAATATCAAGAAATGAATGAAAAAGCTAAAGCATTGGCTGAATAAAAAGATAAGCCGGAGATTTTTCCGGCTTTTTTTGAATGAATTATATTTAACATAATATATATTATCAGATTAGCTGAATGACAATTTTTATAGCTTCAAAATCGGTTTTTCTGGCTATTTAGAATTGGCTTTTTGATTAACGACGTTGAACTGGACCTTTAAATATCCGTCGTTGGGAAAAAGTTTCAAACCATAATTCAATAAGTCAGCAGCTTCTTTCAATTGATTCTGGTTGATTAAAAATTCAGAATATTTTAAAAACCCATCAATTGCCAGGGACTTGCTGGCTGCATCGGTTTGAAAAGTTTTAGCGTTCAACATTTCATCCAACTTTGATTTTGCATCATCTAAATCGCGGCTACCTTGGCTCACATTGTTCGACATCATTTCATTCATGCCAATATAATACAGCAACAAAATATCCTCCTTACGATTCAATTTATCGAATAATTTTGCAGTTGTGGCCACTTTACGGTAATCTCCTTTATCAAATTGGGCTTTTATTTCTTTTTTTAACTCATCCTTAAGAATATTGATAAAATCAAAATTCTGTTCATATAATTCCCCCTCTTTGTCTTTTTTAATGAATTTGGTTGCGTATTTTATGGCTTGCTTAAACCCATCCTTGTAATCCTCACGCAGAACGGGGTCCTCCGAAATGGACAATTGGTAAAAGCACATGGCCACATATAAATAAGGCTCCGCATCAATGGAACTTTCCTCGTCGTAGGTATATTTATCTGCCTTAAATAAACAACTTTCGTATTTGCCTTGATTATAAAGCTTTGCAAGCTTCTCATAAGTTCCACCGGCAACTTGACCCAAAAGCATATCCGTAAAAAATACTACAAATGCTAGCGATAAAAATACATTTTTCATCCGAATTACTATTTGATTAATCAGTTTGATTGACTTTCACTGATTTTAAAATATTCATTTTAAACCTTACTAATTTGCGAAAAAAAATTAAACCTTTGATTAAAAAATCAACCTTTATGCAAACAAAAAGATTGTTTCTAGCTATACCGCTATCTAACGAACACTTACATGATTTACAAAAAATATGTCTGGCTCAGCCAAAACTGCACAATGTAAGATGGGTACCTGAGGCAAATTTGCATATCACGGTGTACTTTTTTGGCGATGTGGCAAACTCTCAAATACCAAATCTGATTAATCAGATTTCGCAATCTTGTGAACAAATACAAGTTTTTAACATCGAATTCTCGCATGTGCAGACAAGTCCCAAAAGGAACCCATACATGCTGTGGTCGGTATATAAACCTAACAATCAGTTTAATGAAGCTTATTTCAGTATTTGCCAAAATACGAATTCAAGAGCCCAGGTCCCTCCCGCCATTCACGTTACATTGGCCCGGTTCAAAGCCGGTGATCAACAGGTTAGTTTTCAATTATCTATACCAATAGCTACCACCAAAATCCCTGTAGAAATGATGATTCTTTTTGAATCGGAACTTCATCCAAATGGCTCTAAGTATTCAGAAATACAATCGTTTATTTTAAAACAAAATTGATGAGCAACTAACAATCAATGTCAGTTCGTTAACAGGTTGAATATTATAGTATCAAGTAGTCAATATCAAGATATGAGATTGGGAGATACGGGATTGGGAAAAGCTCATTTTTGTTTTTTACCGACCATGAGGTTATAATACGCTTCACTGATATTTCGGTATTGGTTTACTTCATCCTGAATAAAGAAGAACCTCCCCCCCCACTTGTACTCTACTTTTATGTAAACCAAAGATGTATTTCCCTGGGTTATAGAGATACGGGTAACTGTTTTTCCCGGAGAATCAAATGTAAGGGGCTGTTCATTGGGTTCTAGTTGGGCGGAATTGGAAACAGAAGGTGTTGATTTCTCAATCATTACTTCATCAGTAATATTTTCATTTTTTACTGTTGATCGATTTTTATCTGTCGCTGGAACCACCTTGGATTGAGATTCCCTGGTAACCGTGGATTCTTGAATTTCAGTCTGCTGGGTAAGATTCAGATTGTTTCTTTCATTTTCCTCTTTCTCGGGATTAGCTTTTTCCATGGGCTCCTCCTTTTTTACCACATCTTCCTTTGTACCAGCTTTTATACCCTTGTCTTTATTTTTTTCATCCTCTTCATGCTTTTGTTTGATTTGGTCTTCAATTTCTTCCATCCTCTTGATGATTTCTAAGGTATATTCCTTATCATAATCAAAGTCGTTGATAGAGGCTTCATATCTGATTTTACCTACGGGATTCACAAAAAACATGGTGTCAACTTCAGGATATGTTTTAAAAAGGGTCACATTGAAGTCAAAATCCTGAAAAGGCTCAAAGTCAGGATCGGAAGTAACTTTGGCGGGAACCTGTGTATTAAATTCAACTTTTTTAGCCACATAACCAGCTTTTTCAAAATGAAACAGATACAAATGGTTCAATTGGAGCACAAATTCGAATTTTCCGTTGTCGGTAGTAAAATAGGTATCAATCTCTTTGCCATCTTGATACAATGTAATTTTGGTCTGTTCATTTGCCCCCCATTCGATTTTCAGTTTTCCATAGGCTACCACTTTATCGGCATCTTGAGCCAACAGATTCAATGAGGGAATAAACCATCCCAGGAATAGGAGAACCAGAATTTTAACATGTTGGGCCATCGTTGAGTAATAAATTATATGAAATACAAATTATTGTAAAAAATGTTTGGCACTCGGCCATTTCAGTTCTTTGAATCCGGATTGGTAGGTATTCTTTTTAAAAATTCTCCACGTATAGGCCAATGGTGGCCTTGATCGAAAACCAAATTGCCCCGTATCCAGACTTTTTCAGCACTGCCTTTAACTTTCATACCCTCATAAATATTGGTATCACAGTTTTGCCAGTGATCCGCTGCCAAAATGGTCGATTCGTGATTAGGATTCCAAAGGACAATATCTGCGTCATAACCTTCAGCTATAGAACCTTTTCTGGATAACCCAAAGATACGGGCTGGCTGGCTGGCTGTTATAGCTACCCATTGTTCGAGACTAATTTTGTTTTGCAATACTCCATAGGTAAAGAGTAACGAAAGTCGGTGCTCCACTCCTCCAGCCCCATTAGGGATTTTTGTGAAATCATTCATTCCTAATTCCTTCTGACTTTTCAGATGAAAGGAACAATGATCGGTCCCTATAGTTTGAATGGCACCCGATGAAAGCTGATCCCAAAGAATTTGGGAATGCGAGGCTTCACGGAGTGCCGGACTAAAAACGTAGGGTGCAGTCTGGTGGAATGCCCCTTTGAGTTTTTCAATATCCAGCACCAAATATTGTGGACAGGTTTCGGCATATACCGGACAACCTTCGGCTTGTGCTTTGGCTATGGAATAAATGGATTCGCCAGAGGAAACATGTACAAAATAGATGCTTGCCCCGGTCTTATTTGCTAAGCTTATGGCTCTTTCGACGGCATGGTTTTCGGTTTCGGGCGGTCTTGATAAGGCGTGGTAAATTGGTTCGGTGTGGCCTTGAGATAAATATCTTATTTGTAAATCATGGATGGCATCCCCATCTTCGGCATGAATGGTAGCCAAAACGTTAAGTTTCTTGGCCAATTCCAGAATTTTTTCCAAAGCAGGTTCATCAATCCCAATGGTTTCTTTATAAGCCATATAGACTTTAAACGATTGGATTCCATACTTTTGGATACAATACGTCATTTCCGATTCCAGATTCTCATGATACAAGATAGGGCTTACGTGGAAGGAATAGTCGCAAATACAGGTTTCAGCATCTTTTAACCTCTCCTGCAAGGCGTCAGGAAGCGATTGGCCCCGCTTGGGGGTAACAAAATCAAGAATGGTGGTTGTACCGCCAGCAATGGCTGCTTTGGAACCGGAGAAGAAATCGTCGGAAGTGAATCCGGCATTGGTTTTCAAGTGAAAATGCACATGGGGATCAATTCCACCGGGAATGATGTATTTGTTGGCAGCATTAATAACCAAAGTCTGATCATCAGGTTTAGTCAACCCCGCACCTACCTTTGAAATGATGCCGTCTTCGATGAAAATATCCAGTTTCTTTGTTCCATTGCTATTTATTATCAACCCATTTTTAATCAGGTAACTCATACGCTGCACATTAATTGATAAAATATAGGTAAATTTCCTAAAAAAAACTGGATTCCATGCCTAATAATTCTTTAATCTTCAAAAGGGGAACGAATCCTACAAATATTGAATCAATGTTCACCCACAAGCTCAAATTATTTCAATAAAAGCTTAATTTTGCTTAGTTTCAAGTTAAACCAAAAACAATAGTATGCAGCAAGATATGTATCATAACAAAACCAAGATTGTAGCAACAGTGGGCCCTGCCATTGCTTCAAAAGAGATGCTCAAGAAGTTGGTGGAAGCCGGAGTGAATGTATTCCGGCTGAATTTTTCGCATAGCAAACATGAGGAACACAAACAGGTAATTGATTATGTGTTGGAAATCAATGAGGAATTGAAAACCAATGTGGCTCTTTTGGCCGATTTGCAGGGACCGAAATTAAGAATCGGCGAAGTAGAAAATAACTCCGTACTATTGGAAGAAGGTGCTGAAATTGAGTTTGTAAACGAAAAAATTGTTGGAAATGCTCAACGGGTTTACATGAGTTATTCCCTTTTCCCTTACGATGTTCAGGTAGGCGATACCATTTTGATTGATGACGGTAAGATTAAATTACAAGCCGTTTCAACCAACCGCAAAAACTCGGTGAAGGCTAAAGTCATCTATGGAGGTGTGTTATCCTCAAAAAAAGGGGTGAATCTGCCAAATACCCATATTTCGCTACCTAGCTTAACCCCTAAAGACATTGAAGATGCAGAATTTGCGCTAGATAATAATGTGGACTGGATTGCCCTTTCGTTTGTGCGTTCTGTAACCGACATTGCTGATTTGAAGGATTTGATTAAGAAAAGGAAGAAACATACCAAAGTAATTGCAAAAATTGAGAAACCCGAAGCCCTGCACGAAATTGACAACATTATTGATGTGACCGATGCCATAATGGTCGCCAGGGGGGATTTGGGTGTAGAGCTCCCGTTCCATGAAGTTCCCATGATGCAAAAAATGTTGGTTGAAAAATGTATCAAATTTGCAAAACCGGTTATTATTGCCACGCAAATGATGGAAAGCATGATCAGTAATTTTAGCCCCACCCGTGCCGAAGCCAACGATGTAGCCAACGCGGTTATCGACGGTGCCAGTGCCCTCATGTTAAGCGGCGAGACCAGTGTGGGCAAATATCCGGTTGATGTAATTAAAAGCATGCGCGAAATCATTGCCTACACCGAACAGAACGGTTATCGCTATTATAGGGAGCATTCCCCTTCGGTGATGAACCACTCATTTATTCCAGATTCTATCTGTAGAACCGCCTGCGTGATGGCTCAGCAGACCCATGCCAAATCCATTGTGGTGCTCACCTATTCGGGTTATACCGCCTTCAGGATTGCCAGCCACCGACCTTATGCCAACATTTATGCCTTTACTCCCGACAAAGGGTTGGTTCGGCAAATGTCGTTACTTTGGGGAACCCGTACCTTTTTTAGTGATGAATTCTTATTTACCAACGATGCCATTGAATTTTCGATGAAGCATTTAAAAGAAAACCATTTCATTCATGACCATGAACTGGTAGTCCATGTGGGTAGTATGCCTTTGAATAAGAAAGGTCAAACCAACATGGTGAAATTATCGAATCTTTAGAAACTATATTGAGTATATGGAAAAATGGAACTGATACGTTCCATTTTTTTGCTAGTGTCAAGTCAAATATAAAAAGTCGGGTAATATTCACCCGGTGACTTTTTGATTATAGTATGCTTTATTAACGCCCGGAGTCACCGGGTGAATAGATGCAAACGAATGCTTGACTTGGACACTAGTGTTTATTTACGCGGGGTATTCTTTGTTCAAGAAGCATGAAATCAACCAGAACGATAGCTGTCATGGCCTCTAATATTGGGGGAACACGCAATGCCACGCATGCATCATGGCGCCCCTGAATGATCAGTTCATCTACTTTCTTAGTTTCAAAATTCATGGTTTGCTGAGGCTTGGCAATGCTTGAAGTAGGTTTAATGGCTACTCTGAAAACCAATTCATTTCCATTCGAGATACCTCCATTGATTCCGCCTGCATAGTTGGTCTCAGTTTTTCCCGAAACATCCACAATGGAATCGTTGTGTTCCCAACCTGTCATTTTTGCGGCCTGAAAACCGCTACCAAATTCAATTCCCTTGACAGCCGGAATGGCAAATACCGCATGGCTCAGAACCGATTCCAGAGAGTCCCAAAAGGGTTCACCAATTCCTACAGGAAGTCCTGAAACCCTGCATTCCACAATGCCCCCAATGGAATTGTGATCAGCCAAAGCTTTGTCAATGGCTTCCTCAATATGTTGACTACCTCCCGCTTCAGTTAAAAATGCCTGAATGGTAATTTGCGGAAGAAGTTTTTTTGCCAACACCCCAGCAGCCACAATTCCGGTGGTCAATCGGGCTGAAAAATGACCTCCTCCCCGGTAATCGTTGAACCCGCCAAATTTCACTTTACCCACATAATCGGCATGTCCGGGTCTTGGAGATGATAACAGATTTGCATAATCACCCGAACGGGTATTCATGTTTTTAAAAAAGATGGTAATGGGCGCCCCGGTGGTTTTTCCGTTAAAAATCCCCGACATGAGTTCCGGAATATCTGCTTCTTTCCGGGGTGTAGTTCCTTTAGCCCCCGAGCGGCGGCGGCTCAAATCCGGTTCAAAATCGGCTTCTTCCACGGATAGTCCGGCGGGACAACCATCGATACAAATGCCCACTCCTAAGCCATGCGATTCCCCGAATATCTGGACTTTAAAAACTCTTCCAAAACTGTTCATTGCTTCCTATTTTAATACGTGTTGATCCTGACACCTAGCAATTCCATGTCATTATAAAAACCAGGATACGATTTATTGACGCACTCAGCTCCTTCAATGAGTAAGGGTCCCTGAGCATTTATGCCAGCCAAAACCATAGCCATGGCTATGCGGTGATCGTGATGGGACGAAACTTTTCCCTCGTGGATTTTTCCTCCTTGTATTAACATCATATCATCCTCTATTTCAATATTTAATCCAATTTTATTAAACTCATTCTTTAAAGACAAAGCCCGGTTGCTTTCTTTGTGTTTCAACCGGTGAACGCCTTTGATTTTTGAAATCCCTGCGCAATTGGCTGCCAAAGCTGTTAACACAGGAAATAGGTCCGGGCAATGAGTAGCATCGAAGGTAAAAGCATTTAAGGAGGAGGTTGACGTGACTTCGATGGATTTTCCAAGTGCTTTAACCTGTACCCCACTATCTATAATAGCTTTGAGTACCGCTTTATCTGCCTGGGTCGAATTTATATCCAATCCTTGTACCTGTGCATAACCACCAATGGCACCGGCAATCAAAAGACCTGCCGCCCCGCTCCAGTCGCCTTCCACCCAATATTCTACGGCTTGATATTGCTGATTTCCTTTGATATGGAACGTTTCGTAATTCGAATGCTCAATGGTTCCCCCAAATGCTGTTATGGCTTGCAGCGTCATGTCGATGTATGGGATGCTTGTTAAGCTCTGAACCGAAAGTTCTGAATCATGCGATGCTTTGGGTAGGGCTATCAACAAACCCGTTAAAAACTGACTGCTTAAACTTCCATCCAAAAGTGCCTTGCCACCTTTTAAGGGACCTTTCACAAAAATGGGCGGGAACCCCTGGTTTGTGGATGTGTTAACGCCCAGTTGTTTCAAGGGGTCTTCCATAAATCCTACCGGACGTTTAAGCAATGAACCTTCAGCAGTAAGCTGAATTACGTTATTAAACAGTGCCACCAGAGGAGTGAACATGCGCAACCCGAGCCCGGCTTCCCCACAATGTAAGGTCTCCGGACGCCCAATCCGGGTGGGATCTACCCTGACTGAATGTTCCTTAAATGAAAGATGGCAACCAAAACGCTGGGCAATATCCAGTGCTGCTTTGGCATCATCGCAATCCGAAAGATTACTGATTTCAACCTCATTGTTATTCAAGATAGCTAAGGCAATGGCCCGTTGAAAAAAACTTTTTGAAGCCGGTGCGGTGACCGTTCCATGGATTTTAGAAGGAAAAATTAATTTATCCATTAATTTAAGTAAATATTATAACATTCTGGTTATAAATTATCTAAAATTTCTTTCATAATAGTTTCCTGGATTTGTCCAGGAGCTGTTTCATTCCCAATTTCCCCACTCACGAAGGTAAAAGGGGCACCCAATCGTAACGCGGCCACCCGCGTTATTTTTCCGATGTTACCCATTCCAATGACCAAAATCGGGAAAGGTTGATTGTATAAGGCCATCAAACGCGTATTGTCGGAAAGTTGATTCACCTGTGTGGCTATTTTAACCAAATCGGCCCCTTTTTCAATAGCCCCAATTACCAATTCATCTAGCAATTCAATTTCAGGTGTTTCCTTGTAGTTGTGGTATGAAACAATGACCAAACAACCCTTGCTTTTTGCATGGGTGACAAGCTCTTTGGTATAGGCATCCCCCGCTTCAATCTCAATATCCACCCATTTTGCCCCATTATCTATCGCCAATTTCAACAGCTCCGTTTGTTGAGCCGGAGACATACCGTCGGGCCTACAGGTGGCTATTAAATTAGGATGAGAGCGAAACAACCGCTCAACTTCAGGTAACGAAAGTTGGGTCTTTTCCAACCGTATCTCAGCCATCTCTGCACCCTGCAGCAGTTTACTGATGTTTTCGAATCCTTGACAAGCTATGGAACGACAAAGCATGTGATTATTTTTAAATTACTGAGGGAACGAATATAATCAAAATTCTACGGATTGTAAATCACTAATTTTCATGGGATGAATGACGGCTTCACCCAGTCCTTTCATCAAGATAAACTGGATGATATCGCCCTCCTTCTTCTTATCCATGGTCAGTGCATTCAATACCTCCTCTTTTTTGCTATTTATGGTAATGGGAAGGTTTAGGTTTTTTAACAAGGAACAAATCCGTTGAAAATCGGTGCCGGACAAAAACCCCATTTGCAGGGAAAGCCTGGCAGCAAATACCAATCCGATGCTCACGGCATATCCATGAGGCACGCCCATCACTTTTTCCACGGCATGTCCATACGTATGGCCTAAATTGAGTTTTTTACGTTCCCCCTGTTCTTTTTCATCTTTGTTGACTATAGTTGCTTTAATCTCAACAGAATTGCTTACTAATGCTTCAATGGCATCGGGATGTAACGCAATTGCTTTTGTGTAATTCTTCTCAAGCCATTCGAACATGGCTTTGTCGGCAATCAAGGTATGCTTTACTATTTCGGCAAAACCACAACTTAATTCCTCTGTACCAAGGGTCTGAAGCATTTTGGGGTCACAAATCACAAAATCGGGTTGATTAAATACCCCAATCATGTTTTTAAATCCCCGGTGGTTGACACCATTTTTTCCACCTACACTCGCATCAACCTGCGACAATAAGGTAGTTGAAATGAACCCAAATCGGATTCCCCTTTGATAAATGGAAGCTGCAAAGCCCACAATGTCGCAAACAATACCTCCGCCCACAGCCAGTAAAAACGAAGTCCGATCAGCCTTAAAGCTGATCAATTGATCAATGATAGCATCAATGGTTTCGAGGGTTTTTATTTGTTCAGTTTGCCCGATGCTTATGATGGGGTATTCCTTAAATGCCTCCCCGTATAGTTTGCGGACCTTTTCATCGGTCAACACAATCACCTGGCCTTTTTGAGGAAGGTATTTTTTAAAATTCTGGTAATCCTCGCCAATAAACAATTGCGAAGTGTTGTTGCCTCCTGAAATAGTTAGCTTTTTCATTCGTTATTCGTTCATGATACGGGTTTGCTTGTTGATGGATTCCTGGTGAATGGCTTTAAACATATTGGCCAGAAATTCATCGCTTAAATCGCGGTTTTTACCTTTCTCAAGCACTTTATCTAATATCTCGTGCCAACGATCGGGCTGTAAAATGGTAATATTGTTTTTCTTTTTGTATTCCCCAATTTTTTCGGCCACCTTCATCCGCTCTTCCAAAATATTCAACAATTCATCGTCGTATTTATCAATCTGGTGCCTCAAGTCTTCCAGGTTGTGAATAAAATCTACGTTATCGGAGTTTACAGAACGCAACACCAGTTTGCCAATCAGTTTACCCAATTCGGTGGGTGTAATTTGCTGTTTGGCATCGCTCCAGGCCTTATCGGGGTTACAGTGGGTTTCAATAATGAGCCCGTCGTAGTTCAAGTCCATGGCTTTTTGTGATATTTCTTGCAGAATATCCCTACGGCCACCGATATGGCTGGGATCGCAAATCATGGGGATGTTGGGCATTTTTTGGCGCAACTCAATGGGCAATTGCCATTGGGGAGCATTGCGGTAGCGGGTTTTATCAAATGTCGAAAATCCCCGGTGTATGGCTCCCACACGGGTGATTCCTGCGCCCTGAATCCGTTCAATGGCACCCATCCACAATTCTACATCGGGATTGACCGGGTTTTTGATAAATACAGGAATGTCAACTCCTTTCAGGGCATCGGCAATTTCCTGCATGGCAAACGGATTTGCCGATGTACGGGCGCCAATCCAAATAATATCAACCCCGAAACGGAGTGCTTCATACACGTGTTTCACGTTGGCTACCTCGGTAGAAACCTTCATACCTACCTCTTTTTGAACCAGCTTGAGCCACTCCAACCCGATGCTTCCCACCCCTTCGAAGGAATTGGGGCGCGTACGCGGTTTCCAGATGCCAGCCCGGTAAACCTCAATATTCATGGCCTTCAATTGACGGGCGGTGTCCATCACCTGTTCTTCGGATTCGGCACTACAAGGACCGGCAATAATTAATGGGCGCGCTGTATTTTGTAGCCCCCAGTTTTTAAATGGCTGAGTTAAAATTGCATTCATATAATAAAATTGCTTGAATTTACATTAATTTATTTAAACAGCACCCGTTTGATCCGGTTCGAATCTTGAATCAATTGCCTGATTTTTTCAGGCTCATCGTTCTCGATGTGTTTCCGGAACTCTTTCAATTTGCTGATGTAGGTATTTAATACCGTAATTACATTTTCTTTATTCTGTTCAAAGATAGGTGCCCACATATCGGCGGAACTTTTAGCTAGGCGCACCGTGGAATCGAATCCACCGCTGGCTAAATCGAAAATATGTTTTTCGTTCTTTTCCTTATCGAGCACTGTTAAAGCCAAAGCAAACGAACTGATGTGCGAAATGTGTGAAATGTAGGCTGCATGCACATCGTGGTTGGCACCGTTCATGTAAATCACCCGCATGTTGAGTGTTTCGAACATCCGTTTTACCAAAGCTAATGCCCGAATGTCGCTATCTTCGGTATCGCACATAATGACGGCCTTGCCATCGAACAGGTTTGAAATGGCCGCCCAGGGACCTGAAAACTCCGTTCCCGCCATTGGATGCGCCGCCACGTATTGTTTCCGTTTGGGATGGTATTTTACCCATTCCAACAATTTTCCTTTGGTAGAACACATATCGGTAACCACCTGCTTGTCAACTTTATCCAGGATTTTTGGCAGCACCCGCAGGGCTGCATCCACTGGAATGGCCAAAATTACCAATTCTGCTTTTTTCACTGCATCATCCAGTTCAAGCAGTTCATCTACAAAACCGATGTGCATGGCAGCATTGGCATTGATAGAATCGTGATCGACCCCAATGATATGGCTCGCCAATCCTCTTTTTTTCAGGTCGATGGCCGCGGAACCACCCATCAAACCCAAACCCACTATAGTAACTATCATACGTGTGAATTCTAATTATTTATTGACTTTTTGAAGTACTCCCACCAACCGGCTCAATACCATCTGAAGCTGATGTTCGGTACTGCACAGCGAAATACGGGCATATTGGTTTCCGTTGGAACCAAATATAGCTCCCGGTGTGATGAACACTTTGGCCTCCTGTAAAAAGTAATCGGAAAACTCAAACGAACCGTCGAATCCTTTAGGAATCTTTGCCCAGATAAACAAACCTGTTTGCGAGGTTTCATAGGTGGCTCCCAGCAAATCAAAAATCTGGTACACCCATTTCCGGCGTTCCCGGTATTGGGTATTCATGGAATCGTACCAATCCTGCATACTTTCCATGGCTTTAGCCGCGGCCAGTTGCAGGGGTTTGTACATGCCCGAATCCATGTTGCTTTTTATTTTTAGTACATGGCTGATGTGCTCGCGGCTACCGGCCACCATTCCCACCCGGAAACCTGCCATATTGTGCGATTTGCTGAGCGAATTCAATTCCAGTGCAATATCTTTTGCCCCGGGAACAGAAAAAATGCTTAAAGGTTGATTATTTAGGATAAAACTGTATGGATTATCGTTGCAAATCAAAATATTGTGTTTTTTTCCGAAGGCAACCAACTGATTGTAAAGTGACATAGATGCAGGTTGCCCCGTAGGCATGTGCGGATAATTGACCCACATGATTTTTACCTTTTCCAGATCGAGCTTTTCCAACTGTTCAAAGTCAGGATACCAATGGTTTTTGGGCAACAAATCATATTCCACCGGTTCGGCTCCTACTAAAAGAGAAACCGAGCGATAGGTCGGGTATCCCGGATTGGGAATCAACACCTGGTCTCCGGGATTTAAATAGGCCATACTGATGTGCATGATGCCCTCTTTGGAACCCAATAATGGAAGAATCTCACCATTGGCGTCCAAATGGATATTATAGAAATTGAGATACCATTGCGAAAAAGCATTCCTAAGCTCAGGAATTCCTATATAACTCTGATACCCATGAACTCCGGGTTCCATCACTTTTTGCGACAATACTTTCAGGGCGCTGATGGGAGGCATCAAATCGGGGTTTCCAATCCCAAGGTTGATGACCGAAGCTCCCTGACTGTTCATTTCTTCGATTTGCTTCAGTTTTTGTGAGAAATAATATTCGTTGACCAATTGGGTCCTGTTAGCCGGTGTTATCATAACTTATTGATGATGTATGTTTTCAAGCGATTCAATGCCATATTTGTATTCACCCAATATCTGCAAATCGACCACCAACGGGGTGATGGCCGTAATACTTTGTTGGTAGCGTTCGTAGCTGTCGAACGTAAGATCGACATAAAAGAAATAGCGGAACTCTTGCCCCACAATGGGCATGCTCTGGATTTTGGTCAGGTTGTGGTCATAAAAAGCCAGCACGCTCAATACCTGGCTTAAACTCCCCTTATGGTGCGGTAAACTGAAACATAGCGAAGCCTTGCTACAGGCAGAACCGGGATTGGATTCGGCATCTTGGTGGGCCAAGATCAAAAAGCGGGTATAGTTCTTTTTATTCGTCTCTATACCCGCGGCCAGTATCTCCAGTCCGTACATTTTGGCGGCCAAATCGCTGGCGATAGCGCCTTTACCAACCAGTTTCTTATCCTGGATTTTGCGGGCGCTCAAAGCAGTATCGGGTGATTCCACCAACTGAATGTGCGGGTATTGATTGAAAAATTTTCGTGTCTGGGCAATGGCCATGTAATGCGAATGCACCTCGGTAATATCGGCAATGGTTTGGCCCGGTAACGCCATCAGGTTTTGTTTTACCCTCAGATACTGTTCGCCCATGATTTTCACCGGAGCTTCACGTATCAATGCATAATTGGGTATTAAACTTCCGGCCACAGTATTCTCGATGGCCATGATACCATAATCAATTTTTTTATCGGAAACCAGTTGCACAATCTCGTCAAACGTTCCGATAGAAAGGATTTCGATGACCTGGTTACCAAAATAGGATCGTGCGGCTATTTCGTGAAAGGCACCTGCCCCGCCCTGGATGGCTACTTTTTTCAGCATGATTTGATTATAATTTTCGCTTCTCATTTTATCTATTATGAAAAAACCCCGCTTTGGGCGGGGTTCTGTTATATCTGTTTGCTATTTTACATACATACAAGCCCCGGTTTACTTCCCCCAGAAATAAAAGAAATAATAAAAAGAAGCATATCCGGTACGTGTTTTCATTCTGTGTTTATTAAAATTCGTCACAAATATGGGTGAAATATTTATAAATCCAAATAAAAATCGAGTTATTTTTTAATAAAATATTCGTTTTTGACTGATGTGGCTGTTTTTTTAATCAGTATCAAGTACAAAGTATCAAGACACAAAACTTAGAGATATGAGACAATAGAAACTAGAAATTAGACACTAGACTACTATTAACTATCTCTTTAATCCACCCACTGACTATTTCTCTTGTTTCTTAAATCACCTGTATTCTTTTAAAACAGAAACTTGTAACAGATTTTCTGATGGTAAGTTTCGCCCGGTTTCAGGATACAATCCGGAAAATTGGCATGGTTGGGGGCATCGGGGAAATTCTGAGCTTCCAGGGCAATAGCACAATAGGGTGTAAAAGGCATCTGGTTTTTACCCACCTGCGTACCGTCGAAGTGCATAGATGTGTAAACCTGAATACCCGGTTGGGTGGTAAACACCTCAAGCCCTCTCCCGCTCACCGGTTCACTTATTCTGGCGGCAAAGGCCATTTCGCCTGCTTTTTTATTTATCACCCAATTGTGGTCCAACCCGTTAACCAGTTGTATTTGTGGTTCGTCGCTGTTAATTACTTCACTGAGTTTAACAGGTTTGGTAAAATCCATATCGCTGTTTTTTACCTTGCGGATTTCACCGGTAGGAACAGAAATGTCACTTAGCACGGTAAAGGCATCGGCATTGATTTCCAAAAAATGGTTAAATATCTTTCCACTGCTTACCCCATTTAAATTGAAATAGGGATGGCTGGTCAGGTTTACTGCCGTGGTTTTATCTGTGGTTGCCTGAATATCAATCAGAAATTCGTTCTGGTTGTTCAACGCGTAAACAATTTCTACCTGTAAGTTTCCGGGATAATTTTCGTCGCCATCGTGGCTAAGCAATGACAATTGAAAGGCACTATGGTAACCTTCTTTGGTTATAGGTTTTACCTCCCAGTTTTTCAGGTTAAAACCCACCTTTCCCCCATGCAGGTGGTTGGTCCGGTCGTTTTGGTACAATTTAATGGTTTTTCCTTCCAATTGAAACATACCATTGCCAATACGGTTGGCCATGCGGCCACATATAGCTCCCATGTATCCATCGCCAGTTAAAAACTCTTCAGGGGTACCGTAACCCAAGGCAATATCTACTTTTCGGTCTCCTTCGGGAACTTTTATAGAAATAATTTTTCCCCCTTGGGAGATAAATTCAACTACAACTCCATTTTGGTTGGTTAATTGGAAAGTGGAAGTTTTCATAAAAGGTTTACTTAAAAATTAAGGCTTAAAATTTTGTGGTATTTGTGGTTGGTTAAATAAAAAGAGGTTGTCCAATTAGACTCTGTAAGTCCCCGTGTTCTTTGTGCATTCCAGTGTAATAAAAAATAGTTACACAGAGTATTACAAAGATTCACAGAGGAAATTCTCTCATCAGACAACCTCTTCGGTTTTATTTTTTCTTTTTACTCATCTTTGACCATAGCAACATTCCTCCTCCAAACACAGCCATAAAGACTCCTGACCATATATTAATGTTGATTTGCAATGACTTAGCATACATTTGGGCATCTGAAAGGGTGGCCATACCAAAAACAAAGACCAATACACCCAATACGGAAAATAATAATCCTATAGGAATTCGAATATCTAACATAGTTGTTTCCTCCTACCAAAATAATATAGTTAATACAATAAGAATGATACCTACAATCCAAGCTAAAGTGGATGGGCGGCTGATCCATTTTCCATCGTTGAAATTCTCGCGAGGTGTCAGTGAATAGACCAATCCCACCAATTCTTCATCGGTTTTGTTTTTCTTGGTGGCCAAGGATAATCCGATGGTAATGGAGAAACTGGAAACGAAAGCAAAGATAGCAGTCCAGAAGTTTTGTGCCATTTCAACGGGATACACATGAACCACGCCCAGCCATCCACCTTTCACAAGGGTTGTGGCTCCTTCAGGTGCAGTTAAACCGTGGTGTAATAAAGCAATGATAAAGCCGGCTAATAAACCAATAAACGCGGCATGTCCGGTGGTACGTTTCCAGAACATACCCAGTGCAATTACTGCAAATAACGGGGCATTAATCATGGAGAAGATGGTTTGCAGAAAGTCCATGATGTTGCCAAACAAACCGGCTAAATACGCGGCAGCAATACTTACCAACACGCCAAAAATAGTAGCCAGCCGACCTACTTTCAGGTAATGTTTCGAGTCGACTTCGGGATCGTTGGTAGCCGGACGGATGTAACTCTGATAAATATCGTAGGTCCAAACAGTGTTGAACGCCGAAACGTTTCCTGCCATACCCGACATGAACGAGGCCAATAAAGCAGTAAGACCCAGACCCAAAACCCCTGCTGGTAAATAATGTTTCAACAGCATGATGATAGTCAAGTCATAGTTGGTTTGCCCAGTTGTTGGATCAGTGATTGAAAAACCTTTGGTGGGATCGTTCATCAACACCAAAGCCACAATACCAGGAACGATAATCAAAAATGGAATAAACATTTTCGGGATGGCACCAATCAAAGGGGTTTTCCTTGCAGCAACAGGTGATTCTGCGGCCATGGCACGTTGTACAATCAGGAAGTTGGTACACCAATAGCCAAACGATAGTACAAAACCTAATCCAGCAAAAATACCATACCATTCTACCCCCAGGGGATTCGCTTTCGCTGTTCCCGTGTATTTCCAGGTAGAGGTGAAGGCATCGGCTGCCAAGCCTTTATCGGTGACTATGGGAGCCAAACTCTCTTGTAAACCGTCCCAACCGCCGACCTCTTTTAAAGCCAAAAATACAATGGGGAATAACCCGATAACAATGATAAAGAACTGCAATACTTCGTTATAAATAGCCGACGATAGGCCTCCCAAATAGGTATAGCCCAACACAATGGCTGCTGAAAGAATTAGGCTTAAATTAAAATCCCAGCCCAATACTTTTTCCATCAGGATAGCCAGGGCATACATCGAAATACCAGAGGCCAAAATGGTCATCACGGCAAAAAGGATGGCATTTAAACCACGGGTTTTTTCATCGAAACGGAGCTTCAGGTATTCAGGTACCGAACGGGCTTTTGAACCGTAATAAAAAGGCATCATAAAGATGGCCAGGAATATCATGGCAGGAATGGCCCCAACCCAATAAAAATGGGTAGTCAGCATTCCGTATTTAGCTCCGGACCCGGTCATTCCCATCACTTCCAAAGCTCCAAGATTGGTGGATATAAAGGCCAAACCGGCAACCCATGCGGGCATCGACCTTCCGGCTTCCAAAAAGGCATTGGCATCTTTCATGTACCGTTTGAGTACCCACCCGATACCCAACACAAAAACAAAATAGATCAGCATAATCGCGTAATCTATCCAATGTAAATCGAACGTTTGTTCCATAAGTTTTAGCGTATTGATTTAAGTAATTAGTAATTGAGGTATTTTACGTTTGTTGATTATTTATTTCGGTAATTTAATTCCCATTGCCAGGCAGATAACGTCATCTCATCCAACGTTTTTTCTGCTTTCCAGCCCAATTCTTTATTTCCAATGGTTGTATCGGCCCATATCTGTTCAATATCGCCCGGTCGGCGATCCACCACTTTGTAATTCAACTTTTTGCCGGTACTCCGCTCAAACGATTGAATAACTTCAAACACCGAAAATCCGTTACCGGTGCCAATGTTAAACATTTCGTAATTTGATTTATTTGTGCCTTTAATCAGCCTTTCAATTGCCACAATGTGGGCTTTGGCCAAATCGACCACGTGGATGTAATCACGGATGCAACTGCCATCGGGTGTGCTGTAATCGCTACCAAAAACGCGCAGCTGTTCCCTGATGCCATAAGCGGTTTGGGTAATAAAAGGCATTAAATTGTTGGGAACACCGCGGGGCAGTTCGCCAATAAGGCCGGAATGATGGGCACCAATCGGATTAAAATAGCGCAACGCGATTCCTTTAATATTCGCCCCCGATTTGATGGTATCATTCAAAATAGCTTCGTTCACCTGTTTGGTATATCCATAAGGCGATTCGGCGGGCTTTACAGGTGCATTTTCGGTCACCGGAAGCTGATCGGGTTGGCCATAAACCGTACACGACGATGAAAAAACAAAATTCACCACCTGATGTTTTTTCATAGCCTCAAGCAAATTAATCATGGTTACCAAATTGTTGCGGTAATAATGCAGGGGAATCTGAACCGATTCGCCCACCGCTTTGGCAGCTGCAAAATGAATGACTCCCTGAATATCTTTATTCTGGTTGAAAAAAGCATCCATCTTTTCCTGATCGAGCAGGTCGAATTCAAAAAAAGATGGACGTACTCCTGAAATCTGTTCGATACGATCAACAATAAAAGCCTCAGAATTAGATAGGTTGTCAATTATCAAAACCTCATATCCCTGTTGAATCAATTCCACGGTGGTGTGAGAACCGATGTAACCCGTTCCCCCGGTGACTACTATTTTTCCTTTTGTTGTCATTGTTTTTTATAATGAATGGTGGGTAATTCTCTCAATCGTTGCGCGCTTTGTTCGGCGGTAATATCGCGCTGGGCGTTGGCCATCATTTCGTAACCAACCATGAATTTTTTTACCGATGCCGACCGCAACAAAGGCGGATAAAAGTGCATGTGCATGTGCCATTCCGGATGTTCCTGTCCATCGGTCAGAGCCTGGTGAATTCCGGCAGAATAAGGGAACGATGTCAAAAACAGGTTGTCATATTTGATGGTCAGTTTCTGGTACATAGCTGCAAAATCCATTTTCTCATCCTCAGTTAAGTCGGTAATCCTTGTCACTGGCCTCTTGGGAAGAATCATGGTCTCAAACGGCCACACTGCCCAAAATGGGGTCAGGCATACAAATGTATTATTTTCTGCGATAATCCGATCCTGTTTTTTCAATTCCTGTGTAAGATAATCGGAGAGCAAGGTACGCCCGTGTTGCTTAAAATACTGGGATTGTTGAATTTGTTCTTTTTCAACTTCGACAGGAATGGATGATTGTGCCCAAATTTGACCATGAGGATGCGGGTTGCTACATCCCATCACGCTTCCTTTGTTTTCAAAAATCTGTACATGGTTGATAAAAGACTGGCTTCCAATAGTCTGATATTCGTTACACCAAAGTTCGATGACTTTTTCGATATCAACTGCCTCCATTTCGGGAATGGTCAAGCTATGGTCGGGTGAAAAGCACAAAACCCGGCTAATGCCTTGTTCTGCTTTGGCAATAAATAGGCCATCAGTTAACTCTCCGTCCGGCGTATCGGGAAGCAATGCGCTAAAGTCGTTGGTAAACACAAAGGTGGATGTGTATTTTTCGTTTACAGGTCCTTGTGCCCTTTGATTTCCGGGGCATAAATAGCAAGTAGGATCATAACTGGGGCGATTGTCCTGTTGCGGTTTTTCGGTTTGTCCCTGCCAGGGGCGTTTGGCCCGGTGCGGTGAAACCAAAACCCATTCCCCGTTCAACGGATTGTAACGCCGATGCGGGTGTTCTGAAAAGTTTATCATAGTTTTATATTTTTTGCACGAATGGCACGAATTGACATAAAATTTAAACCTCAATATTCGTGATTCTTTATTCTACTTTCTTAATTAACGTGAGTTCGACCTAA
>DOTG01000009.1 GCA_003512955.1 Marinilabiliales bacterium | reverse complement strand
TTGAGTAGAAGCATTACCAACCAACGTCTAACTCAGGCAGGATACATCTTTTTCTCCGACTATTATGGCAAAGTTCGTTGTGTAAATTAGGAAACCGCCGTGTACCGAACGGTACGCACGGTGGTGTGAGAGGTCGGAAAATAAAATAGGAGGAAAACTATTTTATTTTCCTCCTACTCGATTTCCATTGTTGACCGATAAAATTTATTTCGTCCCTACGGGACTTAAAAAATTGTAAATGTAACTAATTATCTACCAATATCATGTCCCTACCTGGACAATCCCGGAGGGATTAAATATTGGTGGAAATAAAAGTTACCCCTAGTTTTAGCAAGTCCCGTAGGGACGAGATATAGTAAGGCATTATGGGTTTAAAAATTATTTTTGTCGGTCAGCATTGTTTATCTTTCTAAAATTCTTAAAGTCTATTTAACAATTAAATATTTGAGTTAGTAAGTATCCCGATACATATTCGGAAAGCTTATCGTTAGAGATACCGTTGATTATTACTACATTTGATAAAATTTCAGAATATGAAAAAGTATGTTTCTGTAGTTGTTTTAATTGTGATTGTTGCTATAAGTATAATTTTCTGGTGGCGGTATTATTTTGTGTTTGGCGAAGGGGTAAAGGCTGGCAATTTGAATTTCTTTGTAAAAAAAGGATATATTTTTAAAACTTATGAAGGACGGCTGATTCAAACAGGATTTAAGACTCCCGTTCCTGGAGCATTACAAAGCAACGAGTTTGAGTTCAGTGTAACAAATGATAGTATTGCATCTATACTCGAAAGATGCAGCGGCAAAGCAGTAGAACTTCGCTACAAAGAATACCTTCATCCAATAACATGGCGGGGGATGAGTAATTATGTGGTTTTTGAAATTCTAAGTATTGATGGTTCTAGTGCCAAAAAATCGTTACCCCTTTCATACAAATAATCTTTTTACTCCCGTTTCCATAAGCAAAACTGTTCTTTCAAAATATAAACAGATAAAAATAAAATACTGAAAAATGAAAACAATTTTAATGGTTGCTTTAACTCTTATATGTGTTTCGGGTTTATGGGCTCAAAATAAAAAAACGGTAAAAGAAATAGGAGTTAGCTATCGGACCGAATGGAAATACAAATATGACGATGGCGAAGAGTTGAAATACAAGGAGTCGGAAGTTAGCTTTGACAAGAGAGGTAATGTTTTAATGGAAAAAACCTATGACGAGGATGGTAAAATACTTTCGCACATGGAATACAAGTACGATGAAAATGACAATGTAATTGTTGAAACCACCTTTAACAATAGAGGGAAGCTATCCAAGCGCGAGGAATATAAATACCAAGGAAATTTAAAGACTGAGAAAAAAACGTTTGATGCGGATGGTACATTGAAAAGCAAAAAGGTTTATGAATATAAAACCTTTTAGCTCCTCATTATAACATAATTATTATTTTCTCCCGATATTTTGTAAATGATGAATGTGCGAAGCAACAGCCAAATGTACTTTTGGGTATTCAATATATCGGATATTATATTCCTGGCAAACCTGTTTCAAAATCTTGCTAATTGCAGGATAATGGACATGTGATATTTTTTTAAATAAATGATGTTCAATCTGGAAATTTAGCCCACCGATAAACCATGAAACAACCCGGTTTTGGGTAGCAAAATTGGCAGTGACCCGTAATTGATGGATTACCCATTCGTCTTCAACATGGGCCACTCCATTGTCGGTGACGGGAAAGTAAGTATCTTCAACCGTATGAGCCAATTGGAACACCATACTTAACACAATCCCAGCAAAAAGGCCATAAACCAGAAACCCAATCAGCCAAGGTAAAAATCCTACCATGTAAATAGGAACCCCCATAAAGAGTATCAGATTCAAAGCTTTAAAACCCCAGAATGAGAAATGATCGCCTGTTTTCATCTTTTTAATAGGACGTGAACCAATCATTCCGGTAAAATATTTATTATAATCGGTAAAAAACACCCAATACAAATACAGCAGTGAATATACAAACACAAAATACAGATGCTGGAATTTGTGGATGGAATATTTCTTCTGGTTCTCACACATCCGCAAAAAGGGACGGGCGTTAATATCATCGTCTAATCCATCGATATTGGTGTAGGTATGGTGAATCACGTTATGTTTGGTTTTCCACATATACACATTGGCACCCAAAAAGTTGATGGACAGTCCGGCCAATTCATTAAGCCATTCTTTCTTGCTAAAGCTACCGTGAGCACCGTCGTGCATAATATTGAAGCCTATAGCTGCCGTTAATCCGCCTAAAGCGATACATTCAACTATAGCCAACCAGATAAGCGGAGGTGTAAAGAATACCAGATGGATATAGATTGATAAAAAAGCCAACAAAATAAGAATGGCTTTTGAGTATAAACTCCAATTTCCGGTTGGTTTCAGTTTCTTTTCTTTAAAATACGCATTAACCCGGTTCTTTAATTCAATATGAAACGTATTCGAAGGTTGCGCAAATTCAGGTGTTTCCATAATATTATTAATTTAGATATTTAAAATATGTACCGATTATTAATTTACGATACTCAAATTAGATATGATAAATTAATAAATTGACCACCGAAATATGTCATCGGTAGCAACTCTTTAAAAACAAGTTCGGGGTATAATTGTTTTGAATCATTCTTTTAGATGACAGGTAGATTGATTGTTTGTGTTTGTTGCAGTTCTGGTAATCTGTTGCTTAGTTTAAGCCTGCTCTATCAGGTATAATTTTCCCAACCAGCTTCGTTCCACGACCTTTGATGGATATTGGAATGATATTAAACCTTTCATCAGTCAATTAGGGTATTCATTTTAGGTAAGAGGAAATTTAGGATATTATGCGTTTTCATTTATATTTGTTCAGCTTTTTATAGGGTGGGATGATAGAAAAAATTGTTCGGATTAGGTTTTTTTTACTTTTGGTTTTATTAGTTCACGGCAGTTATTTAATGCCTCAGAATATTGGGCTCATCGACAGTTTGCGTGATGTGATTGCCGAGAATAATTTCCAGGAGCAAAAGGTTGATGCATTGATATCGTATTCATCGTTAATTGAGAATATATACCCTGACAGTGCATTGCAATTAGCCATTGATGCTCATTCTATTGCCGCCGAAGCAAATAATCAAAAAGGAATTGTAAAGGCGTTAACCCAACAGGGCTATAGTTATTTGAAGCTAAAAAATTATTCAAAGGCTTTTACCATTGCAAATAATACCAAGGCAATGGCAAAAAGAACAGGTTTTGAACCTGAACTAGCCAACGCTTTGGTACTTGAAGGAAGGGTTTATGTTGAATTGGGTGACTTTGAAAATAGTACAAAATACTATTTTGAGAGCCTGAAAATTTCCGAAAAATTTGAAGATAAAAAAGGTATATCGGTTGCTTTAGGGAATATAGGGATTAATTATTTCCAGCAACAGAATCATGAAAAATCATTGGAGTACATTAATAAATCGCTTGTTGTTGCTCAGGAAATACAAGACTATATTCAATTAAAAAAGCAGTATAATAATATTGGTGTTATTTATGTTCACTTGCAAAAATTCGATTCTGCAATCATCTTTCTAAAAAAGGCATTGGAAATAAACTTGAAGATAGGTGATACCTTTGGAGAGGGACTCAATTATCTGAATATTGGTTTCGGCCTGATGAATATGGGTGAATATGATGAAGCTAATAGCTATTGTAATAAAGCACTTGCTTTGTTTACCGAAACAGGTAACCATACACAAATAGCTAAATGCAATTTGAATCTTGGGTATAGCAGCTACTATGATGAAAAAACTGACAAAAGCATCATTTTTTTTAATAATGCAATAAATGAAGGACAAATAAACAGGAACTTTAGTGATGTTAATGATGCAGCAAAGATGCTTGTGAAAATTTACACAACTAAAAACGATGATATAAATGCATTTAAATATGTTGTAATTGAAAAAAATGCTTTAGATAGTTTATATGTAATTCAGAAAAAAGATATTGTGTCGAAATATGAATTGCAATATGATTACGAAAAAAAGGAATTTGAAGACCGTTTAGCTGCAAAAGCAAAGAACAATATACTGATTGTACTTATTATTTCACTTATATCTGGGCTAATAGTATTAGCCTTAGTGTTGAGTAGAAACCGATTAAAGTCAAAAAACATTAAACTTGAAAAAGAAAAGATTCAAGCAGAACTTGATCTTAAAAACAAGGAACTTTCCGTTAATCTGTTGTCGCTGATTAAAAAGAATGAGATGCTTACCGAGATTTCGGAGAAATTGAAATTGATTGAAAAAGAGGCAGTAAAAGCTGAAACTAAAACAGCCATCATCAATATAAGTAAAGAAATTAGGAAAAGTAACGACGATAAGATGTGGAAAGAATTTTCGGCCCGATTTCAGGAAGTGCACAGCGGTTTTTACGAGGTGCTCATTCAAAAATTTCCAGATCTTACTCAAAACGAATTAAAGTTATGTGCCTATCTGCGCTTGAACATGTCAACAAAAGATATTTCGGAATTGACAGGCCAGAGTGGACTTACTTTGGAAACTGCGCGTTATCGTTTACGTAAAAAACTTGGAATTACAAATTCCGACGTAAACCTTGTAACTTTTTTATTAAAGATCAATTAACTTCTCATTGCTTTAAAAAGTAAACTTAACACCAAAATTTTTCCTATTGTTAGAATTCCTTTGATTTAATGTAAATCTAAAAAAGATTTGTTAATCCCCTTTATTGTGTCACAAATCAGCAAATAACTACAAAACTATTCTGGAAATGAGTTTCTTACAACCATTCCACTTCTTTTGATTTGGTGAAGTTGTAACGCGGCTACCCCTTCAATTTCTTTCATATTTGCATGTCCAAAATACTATTAAACTTTTCATTGACGAAAAGTTGGTAAAAAACCCTGTTATAATTTTTAATAAATCATATTGTTGAATATTAACTAAATGTGTTTTTAATATCAGCTAAAGTAGGGGTAAAAAAAATCAAAAATAAGGTTTTGTATGGGTTCAATTTTAGTGATTTTTTAAAAACAACTTGATATTTGTTACGAAAGTTTTTCAAAAACAAAAAAATAGTTATTGCGATTTGAATGCCTATTATTTTAATTATCAACAAATATTGAATTATGAAGAAAATTTCACTTTTAATCATTTGCCTGGAACTGGCCATGAATCTATTGGCACAAAAAACAATAGATGAAGGGAGGTTGATTGCCGGGCCACATGTAACTGGTATTGCAATTGGTGATGCCATGAATAATTCAAAAACAAAAACAATAACAAGTATAATTAGTTACGATAACAACGAAATTGAAAGCGGTATGGGAAATCCACTAGGCGCATATTCGTTGGGAGCATTTATTAAAATACCTGATTCAGTTTTAACAAATTATGTTGGTAATGAAATTGAGGGATTACGTTTTGGGATAGATGACCCTACCATTATTGCATATGCAACGATAGTTATTTATGAAGGATCGTTGGAAAATAGCCCGGTATTTCAAAGTTCTATTGAAATTAGTACCCTTATTTCAGGTTGGAATATGGCGACCCTTACCCAAGGGTATGTTATTAAAGAAAATACTGACCTCTTTATTGGAGTAACGCTTGGTACCAATTCCGCCGGTTTTACTTTAACCTTTGATTCGGACCCGGCTTCAGAACCAGAATTGAGCGGATTTACATTTTTTAACGGGTCGTATCTCGGAACATTGACTTCAACCCTTGATGTTGATGCCGACTATAATATGCAGGCAATAATTACCGACGGAAATGGGATAGGATCGTTAAAGGATTTAACTATCACCGACATAAATAAATTGACAGAGAATTGTCAATTAACCAGCGATGAAGATCTAAATATTAAATTATTGAACATGGGTGAGATGGAAATTACAGAAAAGTTCAACCTTACTGTAGCTGTCAATAATATTCCGCTTACCGTTCCCGTTTCTCCTGAAGGGTTTTTGCCCGACTCGGAACTGGTGGTTGAAATAGGAACCTGGGATATGAGTTTATTTGGGCTTTACGAAGTAACCGCAACCTTTGATTTTGCCGATCACTTTTCGAATAATAATACTTTTAATAAAAAAATTTACACCGGAGACCGTAAGATTGTTGTCGATTTAACTACCGATGCGTATCCAAATGAAACCTCCTGGGTGTTAGTCACCAATACCGGTGAAGTAGTAGCGCAAAATGAATACATGAGAGCTGAAACCCGTTATGTTACTGAAATATGTGTAAACGGCGAAGGGTGTTACCAATGGATCATTAACGATTCGTATGGCGATGGAATAGCTGGTTATGATTCTCCTTCGGGCTCATTTACAATCACGTATGAAGGTGCAATTATTGGCACCTGCCCAGGAAACGGTGATTTTGGGAGTAAATTTATAGTTTTTGGCATCGGTAACGGATGCCCGTTGAATGATGTGGATATTGAATATATTGATATACCTATTTATGCGCTACCTGATTATATCAGTATAGGAGGAACCATCCTCAATAATGGCAAAAAAATGTTACTAACATTTGATGTCAATTATAAAATTGGCGATTACATGAGTCCAACTTATACGGTTAATACAGGAGGTGTCGTTATTGGGCAGGCGTATGATTTTGTTCATAATGAACCCTATTTGTTCAATGTTGATGGCGAATACACGGTCCAGGTAATTGTTTCAAACCCGAACGGAAGCATCGACGAATTTCCTGAAAATGATACGCTGGAAAAAATCATCAATATTTCGAAATATTTCCCTCAAAAAAAACAGTTGTTTGAATATTTCAACAGTTCTTCCGATAAATATTCTGCGGATTTTACTCCTTCATTGGAGGCACTTTTATCAGCGAATGAGGGGGAATGCACCTATATAAGCTATCCTGTTAACTGGCCGGGTTCTGGGGATCCCTATTATACTGAGCAGGTTAAAGACAGAATTGATTATTACACAATGGTGGGGCTTCCAAATCTTTACAGAAACGGGATGAATGATTTGAATATCACACAACCGCATCTTGACATGTATGCCACAGAACTTTCAACTATCAACATGGAAGCCGAGGGCACCTATAATGGGACTTCATTAAATGTTGAGGCAACGGTAAATGCTATTATCGATATAAAAGCCGGGTTAAAAGCACACATTGTTGTGGTTGAAAAGGTTACTACCGAAAATGCAACCACCAATGGCGAGACCGAATTCCACAACGTATTGATGCAAATGATCCCGAATTCGTCAGGGACCATATTAAAAGCCATTCCTGCAAATTCAAAACAATATGTAATAGCCAGTTACGATTTGGCAAACACTTTTGTTGAGGAGATGGATGATTTGTTAGCAGTTGTTTTTGTTCAAGACGATTCCACAAAAAACGTGATACAGAGCATCACGGTACCGATAACACAAGAACCTGAAAAGGTTAACCTCACTTTTAATGTAGATATGTCGGGTATGATTGACGGAGGTTACTTTTCTGCAACATCTGATACACTTTTTGTTACCGGAAACTTTAATGACTGGAGAGTGCCAGGTGCAGTAGGTTCAATAATATTAACCGATGCCGATAACGATAGAATATATACAGCTAAAGTTGCCATTAATAAAAACTTTGGCAAAGTTGAGTACCTGTATTATAAAAACGAAGGAACCGGTGGAAGCGAGTGGCAAGGGAAACCGAACCGGGTTGTTGGGGTTTATGATACCGATGTTACCGTTAATGACACCTGGAACAATAGCATAAACACAAACCCCTTAGCAAAAGCGGATATTATCCCTAATCCTTTTGAAGATTATCTGATGTTAACAGGACTTGAAAAAAGCTATAAAATAAGTGTAACTAATATTCTTGGTCAAAAGGTTAATGATGTAATTATTGAAAGCACTTCAGAAATAATTACAACCGTTGAATGGGAAAGAGGGATATATTTTATTGCTGTATCGGACCATGAAAACAACCAACGGGTATTCAAAGTGCTAAAACAATAGTATGATTCAGTTAATTTTCCGGCATTAAGGAAATATTAATTCTTAAAGGGACTGTTTAATTTTGAAAGCATGACAATTAAAAATTCATTAAAATAAGATGAAAAACTTAAAGAAAAACACACAAGAAGAGTTTGATGATAAAAGCGATGAACAGTTTCAAAAGAGGTTAACCATACAGCGCAAGCTTTTGGAGAACCTTTTTGAGCAGACAGTTAAAAATATCCATCCGGAGAAAAAAAATATAAAGACAGACAACAAATAAATACCTATTCACACTTTAAAAACTAGATTATGAGAAAATTGTTTACAACACTAATTGTATCTACTGTTCTTTTGATATTTCATTTGAGCAGTAACAATGTCATGGCCCAGTGGACAAGTATTGGTCCTGAGGGTGGAAGAGTTAAAGTTTTATGCCAATCAAGCACAAATTTATATGCGGTTGTTGGCGAATGGTTTAGTGCTAGCCAGTTGTTTGTATCAGATGATAGCGGAAATAGCTGGTCACAGGTTAATAGTAATTCTTTTCCTTCCGATGTGCGGGATATGGTTTCATTAGGTAACTATTTATTTGTGGGTTCTGGTATAGGGCTTTTCCGCTCAGGTGACCATGGATTAACCTGGGTTGAAATAGCCACCGGATATAGTGGTACTGAAAATTATATCAACCATTTGGCAGTGAGCGATACCACCTTATTTGCTGCTGGTACCACAGCCGGATTAATCCGTTCTACCAATTATGGTAATACGTGGGAGGTAACAAACACCGGTCTTGATGATACTTTTCTTTATTCATTGGCAGCCAACAATAGCGTGATTATGGCAGGAACCGGTGATAATTTAATGGGGGTTTATCGTTCTACCGACAATGGGGATACCTGGCAACAGGTTTTAAATAATATGCAATATTATTTAGATGGTAGTTATTACGATGGTTATGCTCCCGTAATAACAAGTTTAACTTTTAATGGAGCTGATGTGTATGCAGGAACATCGGAATCAAATGGTATTTGGAAAACCTCCGATTACGGCAATACATGGGTATTAACGGGAATTGAAGCTACTGGGTTTGCAACGGTCAATGCCCTGTTTGCTTTAAACGGTGAAGTTTATGCTGGTTCACAAGGGGGCGGAGGAGTTATAAAATCTACCAATGATGGAACCAGTTGGACCTATGTAAATGATGGAATAGATATTCATAAAACCATTAGTTCATTTAAAGCATTAGGTAGTTCAATTTTTGTTGGCACCTCTGGAGGTATTTACAGGACTCAAAATGGTGGTTCTACCTGGGTGAGCTCACATCATGGTATTAGTGCCCAAAAATCAACAAACCCTTCACTTTGTAAAATAGATTCTTATGTTTTTTATGGCTCCAATTCAAGCGGTATTTTCCGTACATCGGACGAAGGAACTTCCTGGACAATGGTTAATTCTGGGTTACCTATAGATGATTGGGATTTGAATAGTTTATACTCTACCCCCAATACCCTTTCAGCATTTAATAGTATATCGAAAGATTTAGGCGACAATTGGTCACCCTCCACATCAGCAGGTTCAGCAGGTTATATGAACTCTCAACCATGGATAGAACATAATTCAATGTTGTTCTGTGTAAAACAAATGGATGCCGTTGGGGTTTACAAGTCTTTGGATAATGGGATTAACTGGGAACCAGCTAATAATGGAATTGCAGATCCAATAACTTCTTACTTGTACTCCATTCATTCCTATAATTCCAGGTTATACCTATTATCATCATCAGGGGTTTATGTATCAAACAATGATGGTGCTACCTGGGTCTTAGGCAATTTTCCGGGGTTTACATTTTGGACACTTAATGCAAATTTTTATGCAACTGATTCCGTTCTTTTTATTGGTTTATCTGGGTCTGGGGGTTATAGAGGCATCTACCGCTCAATAGATAATGGAGCGAATTGGACAGTGGTAGAGAGTAATTTTTCAACTAAAAAAATTATAGCAAACAACAATAAAATTTATGTAGGAGGAACTGTTAAAGTAGAAATAACCCCTGGAAATTTTGTCGAAGTAAATAAAATATATTTTTCTGATGATTGGGGAACCAATTGGTCCGATATTACAGGAGCATTGCAAAATCCAACTCTTTTGGCTGTTAACGATTCAAAAATATATGTTTATACTTATAAAAATAATATAAGTGGAATTTCTGCATCGGGTAACGATGGAGCAACTTGGGTAAATATATCCGGTAATTTGGAAGGGACTTTAGTATCGGAATTATTTTTTATCAACAATAAAGTTTGGGCTTGTACAATGGGCAAATCTCTTATGAAAAGAGATTTAAATGATTTTGAGCCTCCCGTACAACCCATAGCCATTAATGGAGCAACTGCTCCTTGTTCCGGTTCTCAGCAAATTTACAGCGTTGATAGCATGGGCGGAGTAAGTTATACTTGGCAATTGCCTGCTGGATGGACTGTATTATCAGGGGCAGGAACGCATTCAATTAAAGTTGTACCAAACACCACGGCTGGATTGATTTTAGTTACTCCATCGAATGAGTGGGGCAACGGGCCCATCCAGTTCCTGACAGTGAACCCCATCCCGAGCAACGTGGCCCAGCCGGGAGCCATCGCCGGTGAGGCCAGCCCCATCGAGGGTGCAAGTTATGGTTACAGCGTGGCCAACCAAACAGGTGTGACCTTTACCTGGTCTTTCCCAGCCGGATGGACTCAGAC
>DOTG01000032.1 GCA_003512955.1 Marinilabiliales bacterium | reverse complement strand
CTGGCTGTAGCTTTTATCGGCCTGATTTTTAACTCTTAATTCGCATTATTAAGTCAGGAAAACAGATTTTCCAATTTTATACCATGCGTAGTATAAAACAATTTAATACTTTAACCATTCTTTGGGTTTATTTTACACTTAAAAACCTTAACTTATCGTTATTGAACTCGTGTTTAATAAGTTGGTTTTTATTTATATTCCTGTTATTTAGCAAAAGAACGTAAAAGTTCGATTTCGCCAGCCCAGGCATTTTCATCGGGAGTTTCCAATATAAGTGGTATGGCATCAAAACGGGCATCTGCCATCAGTCTTTTGAAAAGTTCGATACCTAAAAAGCCCTGCCCCAGCAATTCATGACGGTCGACCCGCGACCCGTAGCCCTTTTTGGTGTCGTTCAGGTGCATCCCTTTCAAGTACTGAAAACCAATTGTTTTATCAAAATGTTCCCAGGTTTGATTGTACCCGTTTTCTGTTTTCAGGTCATAGCCGGCAGCATAGGCGTGGCAGGTATCAATGCAAACACCCACCCGCGATTTATCTTCCACATGGTCGATAATATGCCTGATTTGTTCAAAGGTATGGCCCAGGTTTGAACCTTGTCCTGCCGTGTTTTCAATAACAGCGGTTACCCCTAGGGTTTTATCGAGGACCCAGTTGATGCTTTCGGCAATGGTTTTTAAGCACGTTCCCTCATCTATCTGGTTCAAGTGGCTTCCCGGATGAAAATTTAGCCGATTTAATCCCAACTGTTCACATCGTTGCATCTCATCCAAAAATGCTTTCCTCGATTTTATCAAACTGTCCTTTTCAGGATGACCAAGATTAATCAAATAACTGTCATGAGGGAGTATTTGGTTGGGACCAAAACCCAATTCCTGACAGGTGTCGCGAAATTTTTTAATCGAGGTCTTATCTAATGGTTTTGAAACCCATTGACGCTGGTTGCGGGTAAATAGGGCAAAGGCATTGGCTCCAATTGTTTGTGCGTTGATGGGAGCATTTTCAACTCCTCCTGAGGCACTTATATGAGCTCCTAAATACTTCATAGACAAAATTTTTATTGGTATAGAACAAATAATTTCAGATAGATAAAAGTAACAATTACTTTCCTTAGTGGTTTTTAGATTTCTGAATTCTTTTATTACTTTTGCCGTTCTGTGATGATAGCCTATTAGCTATCAATGGGTTTATCCATCAAGTGAATATTCATTTTTAATACAACAAATTATGTCGGAAGCCAACAAAGAATACCGTTTTGACTCAGTCGATTTAATCCTTTATTTGTGGGACCGTAAATGGCCCATTATCTCAGTAACTGTTTTTGCAGCTCTGGTATCTATCATTGTTTCATTGACCATTCCTGAACGTTTTAAATCGGAGGTCATCCTTTTTCCGACCGCTTCGAGTTCGGTTTCGTATGATTTGCTTTCGATGAATATCTCGAAAAAGGATATTTTAAAGTTTGGTGAGGACGAAGAGGTGGAACAATTGCTCCAAGTCTTACAATCGGACGAAATCAGGGACAAAATCATCAAAAAGTATCACCTGATGAAACATTATGATATTGATTCTACCAGCCGATACCCTTATACCGCATTGCACAAAGAATTTTCGTCAAATATTTCCTTTGAGCCCACCAAATTTTTGTCGGTGCGTATCACCGTGTTTGACCACGATGCCCAAATTGCAGCCGACATAGCCAATGATATCGCAGCTTTGGTTGATACGGTGCGGAACAGCATGCAAAAGGAACGGGCTGTTGAGGCCTTGGCTTTGGTTGAAAAAGAGTACATTACCTTGCGGGATCAGATTCAGGTTTTGGAAGATTCACTAAAAGTCATCCGCTCGTTTGGTGTTGTAGATTATGAAAGACAGTCAGAGGTGTTGACAGATGCCTATGGCCAAGCAATTATCCGTGGTAATTTAAGGGCCGAACAAAAATTAAAAGAAGAATTGGAGATTTTTGCAAAGTATGGTGGTGCTTATGTTTCGTTACGGGATTTTCTTGAATTTGAAAAGAAACAGTTAAGTAACCTCAAATCGAAATATGCCGAGGCCTTGGTAGATGCTACTCAAACCCTTCCCACTAAATTCGTGGTAAACCCGGCTGTGAAAGCCGAAAAGAAGTCGTATCCCATCCGATGGTTAATAGTGGTGTTGTCAACCTTCTCCACCTTTGTTTTCATGGTATTGCTGATGGTTATTTCTGATTCCATTGTAAAAAGAATCAATGAAATTAAAAATACTGAAAGATAGGTCGTGTTCGAGATAAAGAAAAATTGGTGGATCTATGCAGGGGTACTCCTCTTCATTATAATAAATACACTGTTTGTTTATAACGAGGTGTATCTATTCACCTTATCGCCCTTGGTTTTATTGTTGGTTTTAGCCCTGTTCCTTACACTTGATAAGCTATTGTTGGCGTTAGTTTTTCTGGTGCCGCTTTCCATCCCGCTATCGGAGCTTGTTCCTGGGTTACCCATTGATATGTTTTTACCTACCGAACCGCTATTGGCAGGAATACTTTTATTGTTTGTGGTCAAGATCCTTCTGAACAACACACTGCCAGCTACAATCTGGCGACATCCCATAAGCATCAGTATTTATCTGTATTTGGGCTGGATGCTTGTAACAAGCATGACCAGTAGCATGCCTTTGGTTTCAATCAAGTATCTGGTTTCGAGAATGTGGTTTATTGCAGCCTTCTACTTTTTAGCTACTCAATTATTCCAGAACCCAAAAAACATCAGGAAATACATAACTCTTTATGCCATTGCCTTAACCATTGTGGTTTTCTATGCCCTTGTCCGGCATGTGAAATATGGTATTTTTGATGAAAAGATTGCCCACTGGTCGGCCAATCCGTTTTATAAAGACCATACCTCTTATGGGGCGATGTTGGCTTTTTTCATTCCACTCATGATTGGAATTACCTTATTCAAAGGCTACACTCCCCGGAACCGGGTGTTCTTTGGATTTATAACCTTGGTACTTTTCACCGGGTTCATTTTCTCCTATTCGCGTGCCGCATGGGTAAGCCTGATTGGAGCTTTTGGGATTTGGATACTTATCAAACTACGGATTAAACTTTGGATCATAATTTCAGGCATCGCCTTTTTCGCTTTAGTATTTTTGGTGGTAGGCAATATTTTAATGAGCAATCTGAAATCAAATAAACAGGATTCTTCCACCAATTTGGCCGAGCATGTACAGTCCATTTCAAACGTATCGACCGATGCCTCAAATTTAGAACGGCTGAACCGTTGGAATTGTGCCATCCGGATGTTTCGCGACAAACCGATTTTTGGCTGGGGACCCGGTACCTATATGTTTTATTACGCCCCTTATCAATTATCGTACGAAAAAACCATCATCAGTACCAACGAGGGCAATATGGGCAATGCCCACAGTGAATACTTAGGGCCACTTTCGGAACAAGGTGTGTTAGGCCCATTTATGTTCGTGTTGATAATTATTACTACAATGGTTACCGGAATCCGGGCTATATACCGAACCACTAACAAAGAAGTAAAAGTGCTTGGCTTAGCGGCCATTGTTGGCTTGTGGACCTATTATTTCCATGGGGTTTTGAATAACTTTTTAGATACCGATAAAGCTTCGGTTCCTTTTTGGGGATTTACTGCTTTGATGGTAGCCGTGGATGTGTATTACCAAAATCGTCCCGAAAAGGAAATCATACCGTAATCTGCGTCTTTTAAGAACGAACCTCATTCTGTGGCATGGAAAAGATACAGGCCAAATCCATCTTATCGAAACTGAAAAATGCCCCGGATTCCTGGTTTGGGATTACCTACAACATGAATCTTTACCGGGGATGCCAGCATCAGTGCATTTATTGTGATTCGCGCAGTGAATGTTACCGTATTGCCGATTTTACAAACATCCAAATTAAAGAAAATGCCCTTTCGCTGCTGGAATTGGAGCTTAAGAAGAAAAGACTCAAGGCCACCATTGGAACAGGGAGCATGAACGATCCATACATGCCCGTGGAAAAGCAGATAGAACTTACCCGAAACGCTTTGCGGCTAATTTACCAGCACCGTTTTCCGGTACATGTAATTACCAAAAGTGCACTGGTAGTCCGTGATGTTGATATGCTAAAAGATATTTCACATACCTATACCGCGGTTTCCATCACCATTACCACAGCCGACGATTCATTATCCAGAATTATTGAACCCGGTGCCCCTGTTACTTCAGAGCGGTTACATGCTTTAAAAGCATTGTCAGAAGCAGGAATCTACTGTGGGGTTCTGATCATGCCCGTGTTACCCTTCATTACCGATACCGCGCAAAACATCCGGAGCATTGTAGAACAGTCAGCAAAAGCCGGAGCTCACTACATGATGGCAGCCATGGGAGTGACACTGCGCGACAGGCAACGGGATTATTATTACCAGAAACTCGATCGGTATTTCCCCGGGTTGGTACCTAAATATCAGGCACGTTTTGGCGAACAATACATGGCCGCTATTCCTGATGCTTATGGTATGCAAAGTAGCTTTAATGATTTATGCCATTCCATGGGGATGGCCACTCAAATGAAGTTTTATACTCCTCCAACCCCTCAACAGCTCAGCCTTTTCTAATTTCTGAGCTTCTTTTTGGTTTTTTCAGGGAAATGCTTCCGCTTCAACACATGATACCGGGCGTAGATGGCCGGACTGGAATAGGGAATCTGATTTTCAATCAACGCGAAAATTTCATTTTTAAGTTCCGGATATTTTGGCAGTAGGCTAAAAACCAATGTCATACAATTGGCTTTCACAGCCACGGGTTCTTTAGCAGCTTCAATCATCCGGAGGCAGAAATCGAGAAGCTCTCCCTCCGACTCTTCGGGAATTTGATGAAACATGAGGACTTTGGCAATAGTCCGGCGGGTACTGCTTGATGGAATAGCTGAAAGAGATTTTATGATTTTAGGGATGTGGGCATCCAACAATCCCGAATAGTTCCCAGAAAGCTTTTCTAACACCCAGGCAGCACGTGAAGCTACCACTTCCTGATGCGAAAGTACCATTTCAACCAACTCCTCAATGGCTCCCGGTTGGTTTTGTGCCCAATGGACAATAAAATCGGTGTTTCGGCGCGAAAGTTCTGCCATCAGTTGCTTTTCGAGCTTTTCCTTCACCATAAAATCAGGCTTTTAATTTGGGGAGAAATTCAGTAATCAATAGGGCAAAATTGGTCATAAACAGCTTTATGGCAATGGCCAATAGAATGATCCCAAAAAATTTTTTTAAAACATAAACACCCCCAGGACCAATAACCCGCTCAATAATATGAGTAGAACGCAACACAAAATAGACAAAAACAATGTTCAGGAATAAACCAATGATGATGTTGATGGTTTGGTATTCGGCCCGTAACGAGAGCAGTGTGGTAAACGAACCTGCTCCGGCAATCAAAGGGAATGCAATCGGAACAATGGAAGTTCCTCCCGGAGCATCGTGTTTAAAAAGCTCAACTCCTAAAATCATCTCCAATGCTAAAAAAAGGAGCACAAACGAACCTGCAATGGCAAACGACGAAATATCAACTCCAAACATCTCAAGTAAAGCTTCCCCAATAAAAAGGAATGCAATCAGAATGATAAAAGAAACCGAGGTGGCTTTCAGGGCATTGATTTCGCCCGATTTCTTCTTCAAATCGAGGATAATAGGTACTGAACCCAAAATATCGATGACGGCAAAGAGGACGATAAATGCTGAAAAAATCTCAAGTAGATCGAGTTTCATGCTGTAAGTTTTGGTGTGCATCCAAAGATATAAAAAACAGGGATTTATCAATCGAGGCTCCGATAAAAATCACACTCCAGCGTCCATTGCGAAGTTTTATTTTTGAATGCCGATGAAATAAAGTTCATCGAGGCCAACGGGATTTTTAATTCTTTACAGGCGTTTTTAAAGGCTTTAATTCCGTCTTTGCCTGATGCAAACACCACTCCACGTACCATGTGGTTCCAGTCTAAATCCAAGGTTGCCAGGGTTTGGCTAAATTGAACTAGTTTTTCCTCCAGGCAATTGTCAGCATTGTTTTCAGAGGAAGCCAGTTGGAAAGGATTTACCATCACGTATTCCATTCCAAAACCGGAAAGTTTGACACCTTTCATGGAATGACCTATGGCAAGATTTAGAGGTTGAACTTGTATGTTTTGAGCCTTATTGTGAAGAGCCATAGCTGAGGCTAGTATCGGATCACTATCTTGGCTGTAAGTTTCATAACAGGAGACTGTTTCAAGCGGCTGCGGATTCAAATCCATGACAGTATTGTAATGGTTAACTACCCATTCCCTGTTTGCATAGCTGGGCATCCAAAAAGATTGTCTCACCACGTTTCTTGGCTCTAACCCACAGAATGCCAATGACGAAGCAAGGGTCTCCCCCACTCGCTTCAGTTCCTCACCGGCCGATAATTTTCTTTCCGATTCTTGAATGTTTCCTACCAAACAAAAACGGGTATTTGGCGTATCGAATACTTTTAAATTGAAGGTGTCTGAAATCAGGCTTTTTAAATTGGCATCGCTTAAAACAGTAAAATATCCCGAAAGGTGCCTGTCATTTTCCGGAGATTGTATCCAAGTGGTAATCCAATTGCTCTCGTCAAAAACCCGATCCGTTGTTTTTTTCCAGGTTTTCTGATAGCGGTTATCGCCTTGCACCAAAACGGCAATGGGGGAGCATTCTTCGGAATAGAAAAGTTCCGATAGCGATTCAAAAAACAGGTTAAGTTCGGCGATTTCCAGATTCTTAAAAAAAACATAGCCCAAAGTGGCTTCAAAAAATGGAACCTTCTTCATGTGAATAGATACATTCATGGATGTTGGTTTTTAAAAGTTCAACTATCATACTAAAATCCTCGTTCCCCGGTTAAAGTTTCACAGGAACCCAACTGGGCAACGGGTTACGGTGTTCGGGGATTTTAAAGCGGTATGCTGCTACCAGTTGGAACCGTCCTGTGACATGTCCCATTGAGGTTTCTTCAATGGGAGAAGGGGTGCTTGTAATGATATTTGCATAACTAAATCCGGCAAAGAATCGCTGGCTGTTATAGCCCAACCCCGCGCTGTTATGTAATGTCACATTCATTTTTACTTCCGAGAGTTCCGGGCTATTTATGGGGGTCATCACTGTTTTTCCTACACCCAATCCCCCCATAATGGAAAAATTGAAGAAAAGGCGTTTTTTAAGCACCACTGTAAAGGTGTAACCGGCTTCGCTACCAACATAAGAATGGACATAGTGGGCAACATCGGCATCTTTAAAAAAACCTTCTGTATTGAGATTAGCGGGTATGAGGGACGAATCGGCCTGTACCTTATTTAATAAGATGGTTCCCCCGGCAATAAAAGAACCTGCCGATTTTTTCTGCCATTCGTTTTGTACGAACGTGGCCTTGTTGCTATATTTCTCCGAATTGAACACATAAAAACAATTGACTCCAAAAGTGGTGGTTTTTATGTCGCTGCGGGTGTAATACTTCCCTTCGGGCCAATTTTTAATCTCGGTGTTTGGGTTCTCCAGGTAATATCCTGAATAGATTCCCGAATAAATGTTGATGGTCAGGCGGCGAAGGTAAAAGGAGGTTTGAAAGTCGATGCGGTGTTTTTTGCCATAAACGGTATCCGCAGGATCTTTCAGCCCGGCAGATAAGGAAACGCCCAGCCATCGGTACCCGGCACCAATACCTACCGAAGGCCAAGGGCTTGAATTGTACTGGATGGTTCTGTTGAGGTCGTTGTCGTTAATATTGAAATCGGCATATTTTTCGAAAATAAGAAAACGTGCCGTCAGGTAATTGGGCATTGCATCGTAGTAGCTGTTTGGTTTCAGGGAATCCTGATTCTGGTAAACCAGTTCCTGCCCTTGGGCGGCAATCATTAACAAAAGGAATGTGCTAAAAAATACTGGCCGGATCATGAGGTTCAAAACAGTTTATTTTTTGGTACCGTAGCCACAAAATCCTTCAGGTAAAAAGGTTCAAAGTAAGCTACATCTTTAAAATCGGCAGCTTTAAAGGCCTCTTCGGCCAGAATGGCCATATATTTTGCTGATGGATAGATTCCATCAAGAATAAGGGCATTGGGATGAATCAAAACTTCTTTACATTTTTCGGCACCGTTTCCAAAAAAAACAATGGGTTGGGTTTCTAACAGTTCCTGATACGCAAGGTGATCGATTATCTCTGCCCGGGTTTCCTGTTTCTCTTCCATTTGATACGAAAACAATGCTGAATACACGTCCATGCGGCGGGCATCAATCATGGGACATAGGAAAGCTTTTTGATTTTGAACCGTTTCCTTTGCCATTAACGCGATGGCTTTTAGCGTATTCACGGCTATCAGGGGTTTGTGCACGGCATAACAGATTCCTTTGGCCACAGAAACCCCAATACGTAACCCGGTATAAGAGCCCGGCCCCTGGCTGATTGAAACAGCATCTAAATCGGGAGCATTAAGGTTTTGTTGGTGTAAAAGCTTCTGAATAAATAGGGTAAGCTGCGAGGCATGCGACTTATCCTCGAAACTTTCCTCCAGCCCCAACACCTTGCCATCCCTTGCCAATGCTGCCGAGCAAATGTTTGTTGATGTTTCAATGGATAGTATCAGCGCCATGTTTTTTTTGGCAAACATACAAAGAAATGCAACATGCTGCTGCTGCGGATTCTTTGACCGCACAAAAAAGTTGTATTTTGTTCCGCGCCTTCATTCAACATTGGCCGTTGGCCCATCATGATTTCAAAAATTCCTCTTTATGGATTTGATTCTACAAAATGTATTTAATATCCATCCTTGTTTAATTGATTGAATTATATTATTTTAGTTACTGGGTACAAATAATTCTAAAACCACCCTTTATGATTCCAACCTTCTTGAAGGAACAGCTACGGAAACTTATTCCAGCTGTCCATTGGCTCCCGGAATACACCCCAAAACTTTTAGCCAGCGATACCGTGTCTGGACTCACATTGGCAGCTTATGCCATTCCGGTTTCACTGGCTTACGCCACCCTAGCCGGCCTGCCCCCACAATACGGTGTGTATGGTTATCTGATAGGCGGGCTGTTTTATGCCCTATTGGGGACAGGCAAACAACTAGCCATCGGTCCTACGTCAGCCATTTCTATGTTAATCGGAGTCACCCTTGCCCATTTGGCAAACGGGGATACACAACGTTGGGTAGATTTGGCCTCCTTATCGGCACTTTTGTTTGCAGGGATGAGCGTGTTGGCTTACATCCTCCGATTAAGTAGTATCATTAATTTTATTAGCGAGACAGTATTGCTCGGGTTTAAGGCCGGAGCTGCCATAACTATTGGACTGACGCAGTTGCCCAAACTATTTGGAGTGACCGGAGGTGGTGAAGGGTTTTTCGGTCGGCTGGCTGCTCTTTTCACTCAAATGCCCGATACCCATTTCTATGTGTTATTGTTCGGCTTGGTAGCCATTGGTTTGCTGGTAGCAGGAGAAAAACTCTTGCCCGGAAAGCCTGTTGCAATTGTGGTGGTAGCCCTATCGGTACTTGTCATCACCCTTACACCCTTAGGTTCCACGGGTTTTAAAACGGTGGGTATCATCCCCAGCGGGTTACCTAAACTGCATTTACCATCTTTAAACTTAACCGATTTGGGAAACATTCTCCCATTGGCTTTTGCCTGTTTCCTTTTGGCATACATCGAAAGCGTTTCGGCCGCTAAAACCCTGGCACAAAAAAATGGGTACGAAATTGACGCCGGTCAGGAACTGTTGGCTCTTGGAGTTGCAAACTTAGCCACCTCTTTAGGGCAAGGCTATCCGGTGAGCGGTGGTTTGTCTCAATCGGCTGTAAACGAGAAAGCTGGTGCCAAAACCCCAGTGTCGTTAGTAATAACTTCGGTTGGCATTGCACTTTGCCTATTGTTTTTAACAGGTTTGTTAAAAAACCTACCAACGGTTATTTTGGCAGCTATTGTGTTGGTGGCCATCCGTGGGTTGGTCGATATCAATGAAATGAAACGGCTGTTCAATGTAAACCGTTTCGATTTTGTGATTGCCATGACTGCTTTGTTCAGTGTGATTGTGTTTGGGATTTTAGAAGGGGTGCTTATTGCAGCCCTGTTTTCGCTGATATTAATCATCCGGAATGTTTCGAGCCCTCATGTGGCTTTTCTTGGACGGATTCCCGGTACCAACCGGTATACCGACATCCGACGGCATCCCGACAATGAATTGTTGCCGGGCATTCTCCTGTTCCGGGTAGAATCGGAATTGGTTTATTTTAATGTAGCTACCATTTACAACAGGGTATGGGCGAAGGTTAGGGAATCGGACCATTCATTAAAAATGGTTATTTTCGATTTAAGCACTTCGGCCCGGGTTGATTCCAGCGGAGCAAGGTTGATTAAGCGGTTATACCTTAACCTAAAAGAGAAAGGCATTGAACTGAAAGTAGCCGAAGCACATTCTGGTGTCCGCGATATTTTAAGGCTCGAAGGTATTGAACATTTGCTTGGCCATGTAAGCCGCCGCGACACCCTGCATGAAATGGTGGTAGCTGCCATTGACGGACATGAACCAGACATTAAAAAAGCCCCGGCAAAGTCCAAAAAGCTTTTAGCTCCTGAAATTGTGTCCCAGATTGTTTTGGGCAATAATTATTTTACCCAAACCCACCCGCACGAATACTTCGAAACCTTCAGTTTTGAGCAAAAACCTTACATCACACTGGTTACTTGTTCCGATTCACGGGTACCTCTAAACGCCTTGATGCCTGATACCTCGAACAAAGTTTTCTCCATCCAGAATATCGGTAACCAGATTTTATCTACCGAAGGTTCGGTGGATTATGGGGTGTACCACCTGAAAACACCCCTGCTGCTTTTTCTGGGCCATTCTGACTGTGGTGCTATAAAAGCTTATTTAAAAGGTTTTGACCAGGAAAGTTATGGCATCAAACACGAACTTGATTTCTTACAGCCCATCATCACTAAATATGCCACGATCAAGGATTTTCAAAAGATTCACTCGCATGTGATTGAAAAAAATCTTGACTACCAGGTAAATATTGCCTGCAAGAAGTATAAAGACCTGGTAAATTCCGGAGATCTTACTGTGATGGCTGGCTTTTACGATTTTAATGGGGAATATGGCAAAGGCAAGGGAGATATTGTAATTGTAAATGTAAACAAACAAAAAGATGTGGAAGCTTTGCGGAACCTGCCGATCTTTTCGTATCTGTCGTCGCCACAAAAAGAGTTGCACATTGGGCGGTTACCGGAATAAAAGTAATGCTCCGTTTTTTATCATCAATCTCAACGCAATTTTTCCGAAAGCAGTTTTAAATTATTCATGTCGGTTTTAAAGGTAAGATTTACTGTTATTTCCGAGGCGTTTTTGAATTGATGTTGGGGAAAACCAATATAATACTTCCCATCATCATCGGTATTTCCACCAATGGTTTCCCATTTATCCCCCAGTTTTAACTGAGCTTTTACCGCTTTGATTTTCTTTGAAGAAATCCCTGAAACCTTGTAAACAACCATTTTGGAATTGCTGGATTTCTGCTGCAACTCAAATGGAGGGTATCGGGTAACCAAAGTTCCGTTTTTCAGGTATTCTTTGGTTCCCTCCATTAGGCTGTCGGATTGGAAAGGTATCTCGGCCAATAATTGTCCGGTATCGTAAAACTTTTGTTGTACACCTTCTTTTTTACCTTTCACATAGGGTGTAATTTGATAAACCGTTCCATCTTCAAAAAACCAGATCCCGTTTCCCTCTTTGAAACCATATTGATAGGTAAACTGGGTGTGTACTTTGCCGTTGGAGTAATAATTATGTGCTATACCATGCCGCAACCCATCAACTATCTCCACATCGGCTTTTAGGGTTCCATCGGGGTAGTACGACCTGTTTACATTTACTTTTATTGTGTCCCCGCCTGAAATTGAATCTGTTGGCTTTGTAACCTCATTTGTATTCAAAAGGACGATGAATAATCCTACAGAGGCCAATACCAGGAATATAATCCATTTAATGGTGTTCATGAACTTCGGTTATAGGTAAATAAAACCAGAAAGTGGTCCCTACATCAAGTGTGCTTTCCAATCGTAATTCTTGCTGGTGTTTTTCCAAAAAGTCTTTACAAAGGATCAATCCTAACCCGGAAGAAGCAATGCCTCCAATACCTTTTTTAACAGAACCCGGATCGAAAAGAATGCCCAATTGACCTGGTGAAATACCAACGCCGGTATCTTGGATCACTATTTTTACTTCATGCCCTTTTATCTGGGTTCTCACCCAAATGGTACCTCCCGCGGGAGTGAATTTTAAAGCGTTTGAAAGCAAATTCCGGATTACGGCATTGATCATATTTTTATCGATAATCACCATGGGATCGTCTTCAAGTTCCTCTATCAGACGAATACCTTTCTGTTCGGCCATTTCTTTTATCAGGATCACGTTGCCGCGTAGAATGCTATTCAGAACCACGCGTTCCTTGCGGGCAATCAATTCACCGCTTTGTGCTTTGGCCCATTCTAAAAGATTCTCTAACAGACTTTGAGCGTTCGCCCCGGCATCTTTAATCAAGAGCAGGTATTTTTTAACCAGCTCCTCATTGTAACCATTTGGGTGCTCCATTACCAGCGAAACAAAGCTGTTGATGGCATTAAACGGGTTACGCAAATCGTGCCCGATGATGGCAATGAATTTGTCTTTCGTATGGTTGGCAATCTGTAACTGCTCCTTTTGTGTCTTAAGTTCCACCAGTTGTTGCCCGATCAATTGCTGCTGGTGCTCCAGTACCTTATTTTGCCGGTTCATCTTCTTCGATTTCAGATAGATGATACATGCTAAAACACTCAATAACAAGAATGCCAGCAGGGTAATATTCCGGACCAACGACACCCGTTTGATTCTTTGTTCCGTTTCCAGTTTGGTACGGATGTCTTCGAATTCTTTTTGAAGGATTTTTTTGTCAAATTCATATTGGAGCTGAATCTGCGTCACCTCTTTTTCCAGGTTTAACTTATTCAGCGAATCGGTGATTATTAGCGCCTGATTTAACAATTCCGTGGTTTTGAAATAATTTCCTTCCCGTTGGAATATCGAAACAAGCAATTTTGTGGTTTTCAGTTCCAAATCAGGAGCATAAATGGTTTTGAGCAACGAAAGGGTGGTTTTAAGTTGCATTTTGGCTGTCTCAAAATCTCCCTGGTGGATGTAATATTGGGCTAAAGCCAACCGGGCCTCGGCAACCCCTTTCAAGTCTTCAATCCTCTGGTAATAATCCAGGCTTTTTAAGTAAAAATCGTGCGACAGATAACTCCGCCCTCTTAAAATATTCACGTTGCCTAACTTTAAATAGGCATCGGCCAACCCTTTGATATTGCCTTTCTCGTTATTTATGGCCAGGCATTGTTCGAGGGCATCAATAGCTTTTGGATAGTTCTTTTGATTTTGATAGATATCACTCAAATAAAGCTGGCATTCGGCAATCCCGGTTTTATTCCCAATTTCCTGGAAGAGCATCAGGGCCCGTTCCAGATTCACCTGCGATTGGTCGTAACTTTCAATTTTCAAATAAATAACCCCAATATTTCCAAAGGAATTGGCCATTCCATATTTGTCGTTGAGCGATTCTTTTAACCGCAAACTGTTGTAATAATGGATGAGTGCCTTATCAAATTTTCCCTGCTCGGAGAATATCAATCCAATGTTTTCATAAGAATAGGCAATGCCAATAGTGTCGTTCAAATCCTTTTTCAGTTTCAGGCTTTGATTATGGTATTCAAGGGCTTTTTCAAAATCTTGTTGCCGGCGGTAAATCAACCCCATATTATCATACAGGTGCGCCATGGCTTTCGGGTTGTTCATTATCCTCTGAATGCGGAGGCTTTTGCCATAATATTCCAGCGCCAATTCGTTATTTCCTTTATCGGCATACAAAACCCCCAGATTGTGGAATGCTAAGGCAAGCCCTTGTTGGTAATTGATTGTTTGCGATATTTTCTCGGCCTTCACGGCATAATCAATGGCATCGGTTATTTGATTCCATCGGCAGGCTTTCGATAATTGATTGAGAATGTCCACATAAACGGTATCGTTTTGGGTGACTGTCAACAACGTGCGCAAGCTATCAATGTTTGATTGTGCCGGCACCTGGTACCCAATAAAACATGCCCATACTATGAGGAAAACTAGTTTTTTAAGGCTGCCCATGGTAATTATAATTGTTGCGGCTAAAGATAGCAATTTCAGCAATCCCTGAATCCATTCATCAAATATTTATCTGCTCATTCATGCTTTTCGCCTAACATATCCAGAATCCAGTTTCCATCTTCTTTCATCCGTGTATATACTGAAGTGGCGTATCTTTTTGAAAATTTTGCATCCCAGAACCATTTTTCAATAACTTTCTGATGCTCTTCTTTCACCTCTTTTAATCCGCTCCTAAAGAAATAATATTGTATGATGGGGATAAAATTATGATACGCGGTTAAGTCGCCGGTTAACCGCATTTGTTTGAAAAAATCCAAGGTAGCCAGTAGGGCCGATTTTGTCCGGGGCCAAATGTGTTCACACTGGTTTGGGGCAAGCCGCAATTGATACAACGTGCGGGCATCATCAAAAATATTCATGGTAAGCGACAACGTGAATACCTTGTTACTGAACTGTCCATATCTTTTAACCCGCTCGGGGTTGTTAAATTCTGCAATACGTTCTTTCAAATCAAACTGTTCCGACCATGTGGTAGCATGAATTAGGTCAAAAACGGTCAGGTGTTTTCCTCCTTCGTTAATGCGTTCAAAAATCTCCACTACATCGTCAAGCTCTTCGTTACTGGTTTTAACAATACTAACAGGGTAATTTGAAAAAATCTCCTGGCATTCACGCCAGGTTTCGGCCAGTTGGCCGCTGCGGCTGGTGGTTCCGGTTATCAACTCGCTGTAAACCTCGCCATAAGCTTTGTTGTCGAAAAGTTTCCAGGCCGGGATGTTGTATTTTTCCCGCAGCCCACGTGGTATGCGGAATTCCTTTTTTTGCGGATTAAAACAAATCGTGCTATAATCGGTGCCGGCATAGTTCTTGCCGCGCAAAGAAACATAAAGCGAGATCATCCGTTGCTGTCCATCCAAGATGAATTGGAAAGAGCCGTTCTTTTGGGCTGGTTTAATATTCAGATACACATTTTCACGGATAAACGTGGCGTAGTGTTCCGGGGCTATCCAAAAAAAGAAGGACCCTATCGGGTATTGATGGTAAATAGAGTTGAGCAGTTTTACTACTTTGGTTTTTTCCCAAATATAATCCCGTTGAAATTTAGGCACTTTAATATGGCCCATTTCCAGCTCATTCAGTAACTTCTTCAGATTCCAATTGTTGATAATTTCCAGTTTTTGTATCATGACCCTGCAAATTGTTTAACTTTCAGCAAAATAAGGAAAAATAATTTCCCTTGCAACTGGCAAAAAATTGCTGCGGAAACTTTAAGGGGGTAAGAATGGCTGTTATTGTTCGTTATGGATTTTATTGATTAATAACATTCAAAATATTTTGAGTACAATAATTTTGAATTAGTCACCGGATGACTCCAAGTCACCCGGTGACTAAGCAAAATAGGTTTCCGGTTACTGCACCACCATTTTCAGGGTCTGGAGGGTGGTACCGTTTTGGTTCAGGGTAATCAGGTACATGCCCGGTTTTAACTCGTTGCGGGTGATTTTCATTGTTGTGCTTTCACCGATAACTTCACGCTGGATTACCACGGCACCCAGGCTGTTATAAACGGTCAGCGTTGCAGGTTGTGCCAGTCCTTTTATCTGTATCTCGGAAGTGCCGGTGACCGGGTGGGGAACCACGCTTAACGAAACACCGGCCAACAACAGGTTACCCGTTTCTGCGGCATTTTGCCCGTTGCCGGAGCTATTTGTGCTGCCCGACTTCTCACTTCCGCTGCATTCGCTGCACTGTGCCAGCAGCTCTTCAATATCGAGGGTGTTGTTGCTGGCAATAAATTCGCGGTCAATTTCAATTTGGCAAATAAGTTCTTGTATTTCGCACTGCTGGTCGGCGGTGGCTTTGGCTATTAGGCTTTGCAGCAGGGCAATGGCTCCGGTATAATCCTGTTTCAGCCAGAGGGTCTGGGCTTCGTCAAGGGCAAGGGCAAAATAGCGGGCGGTGAGTTTTTTCCCCACCTGTTTGCCTTCCCTCTGTTTGTCGTCGTCCTGCAATTTGCGGATAACCTGCAGCATGTTGTCCAATTGTGCCGGATCGGCTTTGCCGTTTTTCCCTATCTGTGCACCTAAGCTGGAGCGGAGCATCCGGTAGGTGTGCGCGGCCTGTTCCTCCTCGGCCGGGTTGAGGGCGGCCAAGTCGTTGTTGAGGGTCTGCGCCATCAGGCCGAACTGCGTTGCCTCATCATACACGGTACCTGTTTCCGCATCGGTGTTTAAAGTTGTTTCCACGGTTTCGTCTAACGGCAGCGTGCCCAGGTCGGTGGTCACGGTGCGGTAGGCGGCCGGCTCATCCGGGGTTGTGGCGGTTGCGGTCCCTTCAATTAAATCTCCGGGTGCTTCGCAGAGGTAATAGGCGCCTTCGGGGGAATTGTCGGTGATTGTTACTGCCCCGTTGGCCCCGGTCAGTTGGTAATTGACATTAATCACCGGGGCGCCCCCGCCGGTTTTCCAGTAATTGTTGTTGGCTGACCAAGTGGTAGGTGTGAAACCGGTCATGGTACCATAGAGGCAATAACTGTCGCTCCGCAGATCGTTATAGCCGTTGTTCAGGGTAAACCTGGAGCTGTTTTTCAATTGCAGGGCATATAAGTTGCTGTATATTTGGTTGCTTCCGCCGCTAATGCCGGGTGCATATGCCAAATAAATATATGCGCCATCGGCCAATAACCCATACTTTGTATTGTTGCTGATATTGCAGCAATTAGCCGACACGTTGAAGGCCCCCAAGAAATAGGCACCATTGTAGTTGTTGCTGATGGTGGTCCCTTGCATTGAAAGTGAGGCCAAACCCGAGCTTACATAATACACCGCCTTGCCACTAGTATTGCTATGGTAGCGTATGGTGGAATTGTTTATGTAACTGTCCAAATCCATCGAGATACATTCAACCCCTGTATAGGTATTGTTTTCAAAGGTACAGCCATTGATGGAAACCCCGCTGTTGTATGCAAGCAGCCCCGTGTTACAGTTTGCAAAGGTACATGTGGCAATGGTTAAGTTTGGGGCGGTAGCCGCCCTTGAAGAAATTATACCACAATTGGCCATTTCAAACTTACTGTTGGTAATGGAAACATTCCCGTCGCTTCGGATATCGATGCCCTGGTGGCCGTTGTTGGCCCCTGTTGAGGAGGTTACCCAGACGTTGTCGATAATAACGTTGTCAACCCCCTGGTTTATCAGTAGCTCTGAGGTGGAGTTGTTCATAACTATTTTACCGTTCCGGATGGTCACACCGGCAAAATCGGTATCGAAGGAGATGGATCTTTGTACTTCCAATAATATTGTAGTTTTGTTTGTGCCATTAAAAATAATAGAAGCTCCAGCATCTGCTTCTATGGAACCATTTAAGATAATATTACCAGGTTCTGTCAATGTAAGAGTTTTGTTTTGCCCTACCTTTAATGTACCATCAACTGTTAAGTACCTATAATTATAATTTTCGAAACCACCCCCATCAAAAATAATTGTAGATGTAGCATCTATATAAATTCTTGAGCCTAATAATTGTTCAATCTTTGCACCCTCTTTAATAATTAGCGTAGAGTTATTGATAACATTTATGTCAGAGTACCTTTCCATAAAAATCTTAGAATTTGATTCTAATACAACAGTACTTTGGTTATCAATCCTTAGTTCTGTATTAACACCTAATAGAAAACTTGAATTCGGCATTAGAGTAAATTCAGATGGATTAATAAATTCGCCATTAAGCAAAGTATTCCGGTTTGGTATTTTACTTTTATCAATATGCAAAAAACTACCACTTCCGGTTAAAATCAAGTCATAATTACTATTTGCAGTTAAATCAGGTAATGAAATGTAACCAGTCCATCGTTTAAAACCTTCCATATTGTAATCATTAAACCTGATTTTTACTTTCATATCACCCCATGAGTATTTTTCAATTACTTCAACACTTAACCCATTTAAATAGCGTATTCCAATTTTTTGTGTACTGGTACTGTATTCAGGATAATTCATTGCTGGAGAAATACCATTGATACCAATTATATCATACTTCTGAAAAGCATCGCTTCTGCGGTTGAAATTAGAAATTGCTTCGGCGTTTCTACCATAAGTATTGGCATACAGCATATTGGTGTATGTTCCATTCGTTTCGCGCACAATACTCTGTCTCTCTACACTACCTTTATTTATATCGTTAACCCATGGTATCATATTATCTTCTTCTCCAACTATTAATTTATTTTCAAATGTAGGATAATCATCTATAACACTATACCGAGGATTTGTCCCCCCCAATTTGGGTCTGTGCACCTCTAGTCCAATTGTAAATAATATTGTCCCAATAGTATCTGTTATCAATTCTATTTCCAATCATTAATGGGTACGCTGAACGGGTATATTCATAATTACCTTGCGCATTAAGGACTTCAATTTTATTAGTTTTTTCCATTGTAATATTTAGATTGAAACTTTCTCTTGTGGGCCAAACATTTTCAATAAAAGCATAAATTCCTGCATCAATATCTGGTATTAACTCACCCTCCGGTGAAGGATGACCGTCTTTCCATGGATTATGGTCAAAAATCGATTCTTTTTGATGGTTTTCTAACCACAAATAGGTATTGGTTGTATTGGGAATCTTAATGCGGATGGCATCGCCGTAAGTAACAAAATCCCTTAAAATATATTCACCTGTACTATTCAAATCGGCTGGTGATTGTATGTCGGAATTTTCAGCCGTTTCGCCGGTTACCAACTCATTCCACCCAAGAAGCCAGCTCTCCCATGCGTTTGCCGTTTTTACACGGCTTCCCGGCCCCATCATGCCCCAACCATTGGCTGGCATACCAAAATGATTTCCCATGGTACTGTTCGCTCCCATAATATGGGGACACTCATATAGCTCATGGGCCACTTCGTGTATGAATAAGCTCATAAAACCTTTTATATCTGTTGTGCTTGTAATATTTGTGAACCCTGAAGTAAACTTATTTCCGTTCCATGTTGTTGTGTTTGGGATACCTAATGTACTATAACCGCTGGGTGTGTTTTTAACAAAACTGCTCCCGCTTGAGGGCTGCATAATCCAATTTTTGGAATAACGCCAACAAATTATTACATAGTCTGGTTCTTGATCCTGAAAAAAGGTACTATTATCGGAATCATAATAAGGATAATTATCACGGCTATCCCAATCGCTCCAGTCGAAATCAGGATAAAGTAAAGCCCCTTTTTCAATTACTTTTTTATTCCACGAATCCCATGGAAAATTACTGGTTGTGCCACTGGGATCGATATTAATTCGGACGGGCTGCCCTGTTTCGGGGTCTTTAAACACATCGCCGATAATGGTAAATCCGCCATGTGACATTTCATGGTAAAAACGGGTTAAATTGGCCACATTGGCATAAGCCGGGTTGTTTAAATCGGCTGCATCAGTGAAAATAAGTTCGTGAAACCTATCCTCTTCAACAAATTGGGGAACAGAATTATAATCTAAATCGTCATTTGTTAGATTATCCCAATTATCAACATCCTGATTATTAAAAGCACCATTCCCTGGAATATAAAATCCGGCATAAATTACCATGCACCGGAGGGTGCCTTTGGGGGTAAACACCCCACCATTGGGGGCATAATTACTGGTTTTGTTTGGTATAATGGTAATGGGTTCAAAAAAGGCATCGTCCTCAATAAACTCATCATTAGTGTTTTGTGCCTGCGCTTTTTGTACCGCAAAATTTACGTTCAGGCATATGAATGCCGCCATTGCAATAAATAACTTTTTTTTCATAGTGTAAAGTATTAAATGAATAATTGAACAATTGGGGAAAAGCTGGCTCAAAACCAGGCTCAACCTTATTTTTTTAAAATCATACGGTTATACGTTTGGTTGTTGTTAATAATTGTGATTATGTAAATCCCCTTTGGAAGTTCGGAAATATCTATAGCGGTTGAAACGGGGTCGCTCTTTTGCAGGTTCTTAATCAAAACACCATTGGCATTATAAAGCCTAATAGTATATGGGTGGTTTATAGGTTGTGGAAATTCTATGTTCAGCATATCGGCCACCGGATTGGGGTAAACCTGTATGTTTGGCTTTTGGGCCAATTCATTTGCATTTACTGAACCATCAACATTGGTACGGACTAAAAATGTGGTGGTTTCAAACTGATCGGGTAAACATTGCGCCATTATAAAGCTGCCATCAGGGGCTTCTACTATCTGTCTGGCCCATGTTGGAGCAAAATCCCAATAATCGCGCACAATTAAAGGGTTGCCATAGGCATCTGTTTTTATCAGGTACATTATGTACCTTTCCATCCACACCATGGTGCCACAAATGGCATAGCCTCCATCGCTGCAAACCACCATATCATCAGGGTTGCTGCAATACCCGTCGTATGGGTAATAATGCGAAAAAGGTACGCTCCATAAAGAATCAAGATTTGAGCCTAATTTTACCATTCCCATTTCAGAAAATTGAGGGATTATATTACAATGCAAAATAAGACCATCATTTGCTTCTTTTATTAACATGTTTGTGAATAGATAATGGTTTGAATATAGAATATTCAAATTATTATCTATATAGTCGCTCCTTAACAAAGTTT
>DOTG01000049.1 GCA_003512955.1 Marinilabiliales bacterium | reverse complement strand
TGGTTGGTAATGCTTCTACTCAAAATAGGACTACTAGCTGTGCGCCAGTAGCCTTTTCGAGTGTTTGCAAATTCCCATGATTTCTGTTTAGAAAGCCCCAGTTTAACAAGGTTTCGCATTTTGGTCTTGATACGTTTCCATTGTTTCCATATCAGCGACCTTAGCCTTCGTCTAAACCATTCATCTGTCTGCTCTAGCAGGCTTTTCATATCCGCCAATCGAAAGTAATTCAGCCAGCCTGTAATATATTGGCGTAATGCCTCTTTCCTTCGTTCATTGCCCCAGCCGTTGCTCCGCGATGTCAGTTCCTTTATTTTGGCTTTCATCTTGGCTATGCTCTTGCTGTGCGTTCGGATACGACACCCGTTCTTGTTAAAGTAAAATCCATAGCCCAAAAACTTTACGCCTCTGATGTGCGATACAACCGTCTTCTCCCGGTTCACTTTCAGGAACAGCCCTTCTTCTATGAACTTCGTGATGCTTGCCAACACCCTTTCGGCTGCCCGCTTGCTCCTGCAAAATATCATACAGTCATCGGCATACCTTACAAAACGGTGTTCCCGTTTTTCCAGTTCCTTGTCCAGTTCATTAAGCATTACATTGCTTAACAGCGGGCTTAGGTTGCCACCCTGTGGCACTCCCATCGGCGTTTCTTCGTAATCACCATTTATCATTACGCCTGCCCGCAGGTATTTATGTATTAACGATATTACCCTGCCGTCTTTTATAGTCCTCGATAGGACTTCTATTAACTTGCTCTGGTTGACTTTGTCGAAGAACTTCTCCAAGTCCATATCTACTACATAATGGTATCCTTCGTTGGCGTAATTTTGGCATTGCAGAACCGCTTGATGGGCACTGCGTTTGGGTCGGAAACCATAACTGTACTGTGAAAACTGCCGTTCGTAAACCGGGGTCAATTGCTGTGTAACCGCTTGCTGGATTACCCTGTCTACTACCGTAGGGATGCCTAACTGCCGTTTCTTCCCGTTTTCTTTGGATATTTCTACCCGTCTTACAGGTTGCGGCTTGTAGCTCCCTTCCTGCAATGCTTTCAGTAGTTCTTCCCTATGGGTTTGTAAGTATGGCAGCAGTAACTTTGTGTCCATCTTGTCAACCCCGCCACCCCCATCGTTCCGCTTTACCTGCTTGTAAGCGTTGTTCAGGTTTGTTGGCGAGAGGATATACTCAAGCAGCATTGGCTTGTACTCCGCTCTGTTGGTGTGTCCTTTTTCGGTCATCCATAGGAATGTCTGCCCTCCTTCGTGTCCTTCGGGTTCCGCCCTATCTTTCCGTTGGCAGGTGTCTTGTTCCGTTTTCTGCTTTGTATCCATCCGTACAGTAACTTTCATTTGATGCTCACCTCTTAAGATTCGACCCTTCCCACATCAGCCCGTGGTGCGGTACTTTGGTCTCTGCTGACTCCTGGCGGCAATTGTTAGCCGTGTTCCATACTACGTTTCCGCACGTCCGCCAGGCCTCCCGTGGTAAATCTATTCCCTTTCATCCCACGTAACCGCTGCATTTACACTTCAACATCTGGGTAGTTATTGGATTTCGGTTTGTGTTGCAACCTCGTCCTGTTGAATATGCCTGATGCAGTTCGTGTTCCTCGGTTCGGGATTTTGCCTCTCGCTTCCTTCAGATTCCGCTTCGCAACGGACACCCTTGCTTTTGGCTAATGGTTGGTAACTACCGACCCCCATATAGGACTTACACCTTATAGGTAATAAATATGCACGGCACACAACAAAAGGGGCTACCCTGTTGAGCAGCCCCTTTCACTAAAGAATAAATCCTGTTATTCTATAACAAATCTTGTTGTTTCCTTTGAATCGGTATGGTTAACTACCACAATATACATACCCTTGCTCAGGTTGCCGACACCAATTTCCATGGTAGTGTCATTTTCACCTTCAACAGTCATTACTACCTTACCGGTAATATCATAAACCATAACATTGTTAATTTCAGTTCCTGAAACAATTGTAACCGATGACCCTTTTGTTGGATTTGGGTAAAGGCTTAATGCTGTTTCTCCGGCATCACTTACATCCATTTTCCTTAGTTCCGTAATAACAACTTGGTTTTGAACTGCTGTTTTGGTTGTGCTTGCAGTAATGGTAACATTATCAATATACACATCATCGCTATCGTTACTTGCATCGCACTTAAACCTTATTTTCATAGCAGTTGGGAAGGTATAACTGGTTTCGTCGATGGTTACAGTTGATGTATAAAAAGTACCGTTACTAAAACTGGTTCCACTGGTATAAGTTCCTACAGTACTCCAAGTGCTGCCATTATAATATTGTACCCAAAAATCTTCACCTGTTTCCATACTTAAAGCATAAAAATAGAAGGTCACTTTTATTTGTACATAACCTGGAGTATGGACATCGATTCCGGTTGTTAAAGTAAACAACGAAGTGGTTGTATTATCTTGAATATCAATAGCTGAAGTTCCAGCGTATGCGTAAGTAGTTCCGGTATAACGCATACAATCTGTACCTCCATCGGTCCAAAGACCAAATCCGCTTTCAAAGTCGCTGGTAACTAGAGTAACCGTTGCCGCGGCCGCCGATACAGTTACTGTAGCCTGATCGGTAGCTGTGGCTCCATCGTCATCGGTTACAGTTAATGTAGCTGTATAAGTTCCTATAGCTGCATAAGTGTGGCTTGGGTTGGCGCTGGTGCTTGTTGACCCATCACCAAAATTCCATGCATAACTGGCAATAGTTCCATCACCATCGGTTGAACCGGTGCTGCTAAAGGTTATGGCTGTACCTAAAGTAGAGGTGTAGGGTCCATTGGCTTCGGCAACCGGGGCTACATTTGCACCTGAAGCGGTAACCACCAATGTATAATCTTCCACTTCACCATACGAGAATGTTTCGCATGAGGTTTGGGCAGCATTGTACTTCATTGAAACCCTTAAGCGGGTAGTAGCAGATGCTGTTCCCGAAGGAATTGTTAACGTACCTGTTACGGTTGTTTTGCTTAATGCCCCGGCATCAAAAACCAATTCACCTGTATCGTCAAAATCCCCATCAACATTCAAGTCGGCCCAGATTTTCCAATATTCACTATAAGTGGTACTTGCAAAACCTGGCACCAAGCTAACAGAATAAGCAGTACCTGCGGCACAAGTCACAGTTTTGCTAGTAAAATCGGTATAACCTGCTGCGGTAGATGTGCTGACGAAAGAACCGATAGTAACTCCTGAAATCCATTCGTAGGAATAATTACTTCCCAATGAGGTACAATAGGTAACAGGGGTAGTACCTGTAGTGGTAAATGTAACATCGGAACCATAACTGGTACCTTTGGCATTCGTTGCATAAGCTCTTGCATAATAAGTAGTGCCTGAAGTTAATCCACTTAATGTTACACTATATGAACCACTGGTGGTAACCGGTGCAGTTGAAACAACTGTGCCGGTTGTTAAAGTAGGAGCACTTGTTTTGGCATAAACCACACCACTGGCAGTTACAGTAGAACCACCATCGGAAGTTATGGTACCTCCACAAATAGCTGAATTATCGCCCACAGAAGTGGCCGAAGAAGAAGTAACCGTGGGTGCAGTGGTACCATCACTTACATAGGTCATGTAGCAAACGGAACAGCCTACACGTGACGATGTAGCATCTAAACGCATGTAACCGCTTTCGCCCCAACTTGAACCCCAGGAATTACGCAAAATCCAGTAGTCACCAGTGGTAGCATCGGTACCCCAACCAACCAACGAAATAGCATGATTGGTAGGAGTATTATAACATGGGCTGGTAGAGCAGGTTGTATATGAATCGGTAAAAATACCACCTGAATAATTTTGAAATGCTGTGGTAACATAAACAGCGGCATCCACCACACCATAGGTCATGATGGCTGTTTTAATTGCATCAATATCGTTACAGGTTACCCGGCTCCATGTTGCAAATTGAGTTTTTGGAGCAGAAGTAGCTGCCGATGGGCAACTTTGATTATCGGCATCGGTGTAGGGGAAATAGGTTTCATCAATAATACCTACATCAATCAACGCCTGCAATTCCTGATATTCATAATCGGCACCATTACATCCACTGAAATGGCTGCTATAAGCTGGCATGGCACTCAAACACCATGCGATATATGCCTCAGCAAAATCCGCCGTATTGCTATCGTAGCTCCCGGTGGTTAAATTATAAGCACCCTCGGCACAAGCAGCAGCTCCAAAGGAATAACATGAACCGCAAGTTCCCTGATCCCGCACCGAACCAATATACGAATGTCCATTATAACTGCGCCAATCAAATGAAGTGGGCAACGCTTTTGAAGCTCTAAAATTTGGGTCAACAGGTGCTTCTTCAAAAATATCAGCCCCTTGCTTCCTGGATTCAAGGATCAATTTATCCCCAAACATTTCCATCAATTCCTCTTGGGTAAATTTTTCAACTCCTCCTTTTTCAGAACGGCTATAAACAGCCACCTCTACTTGAAAGCCACCCATGTCAACTACTTCTGTGGATACATCAAAACCCCGCAAAGCGCCATAAGTAAAATCTTGGCCTACTTTCCCTTTGTAAAAATCCCAGGCATTGACCTTTTCGTCGTTGGGCAAGAGCACCATTCCAACCGATGCACCAGTTGCATCAATCTCAATTCCATAACGGTAGCCCATAAGTTCGCAATAGGCGGCTGCCGGGTTCCTAAATCCTTTTTGGGCAAACAAACTGCCTAGCAAGAATACACCTGCTAATAATAATGTAAATCTTTTCATTTAAATAAATATTAGTTAAAGTATAGTTGTTGTTGCCCAAATTTAAGACATTACCAAATTCAACGAACCTCTGCTGCGACATACGGAATGAATCTGATGACAAATTACTTTATTAATTACGTTCTGTAATTAGAATGACTTTTGATTAATTAATTTATAACTTTTGTAAAGATTTGAATTTTTTTTCATATTTTGGTTCCACAATTTATTTTCCCTGATCACCATTTGATTCATAGCAAAAAAGAACAACATTTTTACTAATAACAACAAATATAACTTTATAACATAAACAATTTGGTTATTTGAACTTCTGCAACTATTTGTATAAATAATTGCAGATATAGCCCTAATACCAACTCAAAGGCTGAAACTTTTAAATGAGCGAATGTAAATGATCATTTATAACGTATAGTTGTATAACTATATATGCAGGCACATCTACTAAACTACTACAATATGAACAATGAGAACTTCTTTTTAAAAGAAAACAAAAGAATGGTTAAAATTGCCATAAAAGAAATTATCTACATCGAGAGTTTTAAAGACTACATGTGCTTTCATTTTGCCGACAGGGAAATTAAAACCCGGTTACCGCTTTGGTTTGTGGAAGAAAAACTATCGAATGCCCCATTTCTTCGGATTCATAAATCATTTATCATCTCCATTCCTCACATCGATTCCTTCTCATCTACATTTGTTGAGGTGCAAGGAAAACGTATTCCTATTGGAAGAACCTATAAAAAAGAGATCAATGAATTTTTAATGCAGCATTTATTGGAAATTTCGTGAAGCACTCTAGGACAACAAAAAAAGCCAACCTCCGCCATCAGAAAGTTAGCTTTAAAAGTGCCCAGAACAAGACTCGAATCTATTTAATTTGTTTCTATTCACTTTTTCTATAATTGCCGTAAATACTACAGCAAGTATTGATATTCTAAACAATTAAGGGACTATCCTTTACTGGATAGTCTCCTCTTTTTATACAAAATACTAACTCGTGAACACAATTTACTGAATTCCAATAAAGTATGTGGCTTTCTCTTATACTGATAATCCAAATAATATTTTTTTGTTAATTCGAATTAATTGATTGTTATACCTTCTTAAATACATAAAAGCCCTAAAGTTCAAATTATAATAGGGAAATTTGTCTATTAAATAATTCTTTAAAACTAATTGATAATAAAAACAATAACGGAGATGGGGCACATAACTATTGGAAAGCATGCTAGAGCATTTTACTTTCATAATTGTACCGATTTGTCAAGAAAAACTGAATGCCTCACGATATAATGCTCACGGATAGCTAAGTGAATTATAACAGTCAAATAAAAACTATAACCCAATATCCGCAAGTAACGGCGTGACTTATTGATTAAAAGTTATTTATTAAAGTTGACCATGTAATTTCAATTAAAGAATACAGCGTGATTATCAGTAGGTTATCTTTTTATATGCGGATTTAAGGTATAAATTGAAGTTAATAATAAAAAATCATGAAGAATCTTTTTATAGTTTCTCTCTTAAGTGTGGTTTAGCTTTGGGCTAATGCCAAAAGCAAACCTTTTAAAACGGTTAAATACTTAATCAATAAATAAATGAAAATAAATCACAATTCTTTATTCCTGCTGTTAACATTACTTGGAGGGACAGTTTTAGCTCAAAGTAAAGCCAATAAAAAAAATGTGGGGAAAGAAATACCTGAAAGGCTGATTGATGCTGATTTCAATACGGTAAAAGGACCGTTGAATACCGTGTTCAACGAATGTGTTGGTGCAGGGCGTGCCAATGAAGGCCTCCGTGCCGACTGGCAGCAACAGCTTGCTTACGTAAAAAAAGAGTGCGGCTTCAGGTACATTCGTTTTCACGGCCTTTTGACCGACGATATGGGGGTTTATAAGGAAAATAGAAACGGAAATCCCGAATACAACTACATGTATGTCGATGCGTTGTTCGATTATCTGCTGAGCATAGGCATCAAGCCATTTGTTGAATTGGGTTTTATGCCCAATGCCCTGGCCAGCGGAAAAGAAACCATTTTTTGGTGGAGGGGCAATGTTACGCCACCTAAAGATTACGACAAGTGGGCGGCATTGGTCAAAAACATAACCGAACACTTTACCGAACGCTATGGCGCCGATGAGGTTAAAACCTGGTATTTCGAAGTCTGGAACGAGCCTAACCTTTCACCTGGATTTTGGACAGGTACACAGGAAGAATATTTTAAGTTGTTCCAATACAGTGTTAAAGCAATTAAAAGTGTCAACCCGGCATATCGTGTCGGTGGCCCAGGAACTGCCGGAGCTGCATGGGAACCGGAAATGATTGAATTTTGTGTAAATAACAATGTGCCTATTGACTTTGTAAGTACCCATTCATACGGCGTGAACCAGGGTTATCTTGATGAATATGGAAACTCGGGCACCGTACTTGCCCCACAGGAGTTTGCCGTTAGTGGCGATGTATTGCGGTCGCGCAAGGAAATTACTAATTCATCAAAACCCGGTTTGGAGTTGCATTATACAGAATGGAGCGCTTCCTACACCCCTTCAGACCCAATCCACGACAGCTACCATGAAGCCGCTTATGTATTACAAAAACTTAAACAAGTTGGCGACGCAGCCCAATCGATGTCGTACTGGGTTTTTACCGATATTTTCGAAGAATCGTCGCCACGCTTTACCCCTTTTCATGGCGGTTTTGGTATGCTTAACACCCAAGGTATTAACAAACCCGTGTTTTATGCCTATCAGTTCCTGAACAAGTTGGGAAAAACGGAGCTCCTGAATGGGGATAAAATGTCGTGGGTTTGCAAAGATGAAAAAGGCAATATTCAGGTTTTAGTTTATGATTTTACCTACACCCTACCCGACTCGGTAAACAACCAGGTTTATTTCATACGCGATTTGCCTTCGAAAGAAAAGGGCAAACTTAAAATCAATATTGCAAGTATACCCGAAGGCAATTATTCTCTTGAAGTTTACAAAGTAGGATACCGATGCAACGATGCCTATACCAGTTACTTCGATCTGGGAAGGCCAAACCAGCTCACAAAACTTCAGGTTGAACAGATAAAATTGCACAATAGTGGTGCTCCAATTTTGGCAGAGATTCTGAAAGTGGGCGAAGGTTCAGTATTTTCTAAAGAACTCGATATTCGCGAAAACGATGTTTATTTTTTGAATTTAATAAAATTATAAATCATGATGGTATTGAAAGAGTGTTTTAAAAATACAATTCTTTTTGTTTGGCTACTTCTTGTTCTGAGTGGATGTGGTAGTGGAGTATCTAATCGGTTTAGTGATAAGCAGGTTGCTCAATTACAAAGCCCGGACAAGTCTATTACGCTCAACATCACCTTAACAGATTCGGGAAAAGTTCAATACTTTATACAAAAATCCGGTATTGATATTATTCAACCTTCGGCTTTGGGAGTAATGATGCAGGGGCATGATTTTACGCAAAACCTGAAAATGGAGCTGGTATCAAAACCGGAACTCATAATTGATAGTTACCAAACCAAAAATGCAAAAAAAAGCAACATTCTTTACCAGGCCAATGAATTAGTAGTTTCTTTTTCCAACGAAGAAGAGAAAAAAGTGGATGTCATTTTCAGGCTATCAAATGATGGGTTGGCATTTCGGTATTCTTTCCCCTGGATAGAAAATAACGAAACGATTCTTCACGAATCGACCTCGTTTGCATTTGACAAAGAAGCAAGAGCCTGGTTGCAACCCATGAGTGAAGCAAAAACAGGCTGGAACCAGTGCCATCCTTCTTACGAAGAACATTATTTGCAGGACGTTCCTGTTGGTACAGCATCGCCGCTAAAGTCAGGTTGGGTGTATCCCGCTTTGTTTAAAACGAATGATACCTGGGTATTGATAACTGAAGCTGCGCTTGATGGCACTTATTGTGGTACAAGATTGGTTAATGACTCTGCTTCGTCTGTCTATTCTATAGGTTTTGCCGATGCCAGAGAAGTGTTTACAGGCGGTGGCTATTTGCCCGAAAACAACAAACCCTGGCTTACACCGTGGCGCATTATAACCATTGGTAGTTTAGCAACAATAGCAGAATCAACTTTGGGGACTGATTTGGCGCCTAAAGCAATTAACATGGATTCAACCTTCATTCAACCCGGCAAAGCATCGTGGAGCTGGATCAACAGCAAAGATGATATGGTTGTTTACGATGAGCAAATAAAATACATTGACTTTGCAGCCGAAATGAACTGGCAATATTGCCTTGTTGATGCAAACTGGGATACACAAATCGGGTATGACAAAATAGCCGAACTGGCCACATACGCAAAGCAAAAAAATGTGGGATTATTACTATGGTTTAACTCAGCCGGAGATTGGAACACGATCACCTATCATCCTAAAGATAAATTGCTCACACATGAAGGGCGGGAAAAAGAATTCAGCCATCTGCAGTCAATGGGCATTAAAGGTGTAAAGATAGATTTCTTCGGTGGCGATGGTCAAAGCATGATTCAATACTATATAGACATTTTGAATGATGCTGCAAAGTATCAATTGCTTGTAAACTTTCATGGGGCAACATTGCCAAGAGGCTGGCATAGAACATATCCTAACCTATTGACTACCGAAGCAATTTATGGAATGGAGATGGTAACATTTCTCCAGGATGCGGCCGATCAGGAAGCCAACCATTGCGCCATGCTGCCGTTTACAAGAAACGCTTTCGACCCCATGGATTTTACACCCATGAACCTTACCGGGCTTACGTATTCCGGTTGTATCAGAAAAACCACTCCTGCCTTTGAACTCGCCCTTCCGGTATTGTTCTTATCCGGAATTCAACATTTTGCCCAATCGCCCGAAGGAATGACGAAAGTCTCCGAAGATGTAAAGAATTTCTTAAAAACGCTTCCTGACAATTGGGATGATGTAAAATTTCTGGAAGGCTATCCCGGCAAATACGCTGTCATTGCCAGAAGAAGTGGTGATCGATGGTACATCGCCGGTATTAATGGAGAAAAAAATGAAAAAAAAGTAAATCTTGATTTGACTGCATTCAACAAAAATAAGGCTACGATTTTTACCGAAGGTACAAACGGTGAGCTGTTTTCGAAAACTGAATTCAATGTTTCGAAAGAAAAGAGCCTAAGCCTTTCACTAAAAGTAAACGGAGGATTTGTAATTGCTTTGGACTAAAAATTCAGATCGATTGAACCAACGTCTTAGACCGTGTCAATGTTTATAAGGCTATACTAATTGTTCTCTATTCGCAGACTTTATGATAATCAATTTGTTATAAAAATATATAAAAATGAAAAAAAAGCTGGGTGCTTCATTCTTGGTATTATTATTTGCTATCGTAAGCGAAGCACAAACATACCAAAAAACCGAATCGGGGTTTAAAACCCAAATAAACAAGGTAAATGTAGAAGTGCTATTCTACAGCCCTTCTATTATAAGGGTCGTAAAATATCCCGAAGGGATGGGTTTTGAAAAGCAAAGCCTTTCGGTAGTGCTTACTCCGCAAAAAACTCCTTTTACCATTAAGCAGCAGGACGGAGGGCTGGTATTGAAAAGTGAAAAACTACAGGTTTCACTCGATTTTAAGTCAGGGAAAATTTCATTTGCCAATCATTCTGCAATGCTTTTGAGCGAAAAGGAAACCGGAGCTTCGTTTGTCGATTTCAACGATGCGGGCAATAAAACTTATGCCGTGTCGCAGTCTTTTATTCTCGAAAAGGACGAGGCTATTTATGGCCTCGGGCAGCAGCAACAGGGAAAAATGTCGCAGCGCAATACCAAGTTGTATATGGTACAAAACAATATTGAGGATTTTATCCCCTTTTTCCTGTCATCGAAAGCTTATGGGGTGTTTTGGGACAATTATTCGCCTACCGTTTTTGAAGATAATGCAGAAGGTACCTCTTTTAAATCTGACGTAGGCGATGGCATTGATTATTATTTCATGGCGGGCGAAAATGCCGATGGAGTGATTGCAAACATGCGCAGTCTTACCGGACAAGCGCCCATGTTTCCATTGTGGACATTTGGATTTTGGCAGAGCCGGGAACGTTATAAAACTCAGGATGAATTGACTGATGTAGTGAAGAATTTTCGCGAATTGGGCGTTCCTCTCGATGGTATAATCCAGGACTGGCAGTACTGGGGCAGCAACTACTTATGGAATGCAATGGAATTCCTCAATCCCGGTTTTTACGGTCCTCAGAAAATGGTCAACGATGTACATGATATGAATGCACATTTGATTATTTCTATCTGGAACTCCTTTGGCCCCATGACCAAGCAATATCGCGAGCTGAATGAAATTGGAGCCCTGTTCAATTTTGTAACATGGCCTCAGTCAGGTTCGGAAAAATGGCCACCCAATCCCGATTATCCTTCAGGAGTAAGGGTTTATGACGCATACAATCCACAGGCTCGCGATATTTACTGGAAATATTTGAATGAAGGTGTTTTCAAATTAGGCATGGATGGGTGGTGGATTGATTCGTCGGAACCGGATCATTTAGACCCCAAACCATCGGACTTTGATACCAAAACCTATTTGGGTTCTTTCCGAAAAGTACGCAATGCCTTTCCTTTAATGACTGTAGGAGGGGTTTCAGAGCACCAACGTACCATAACTTCTGATAAGCGTGTTTTTATCCTTACCCGTTCGGCTTTTGCAGGCCAACAGCGCTATGGGGCTAATACCTGGTCAGGCGATGTAGTTGCTTCATGGGATGCCCTGAGAAACCAGATTTCGGCAGGCCTTAATTTTTCACTTTGTGGAATTCCATACTGGAACAGCGACTTAGGAGGTTTTTTCTTATGGAATTTCAAAAACCCTCTTGAAAATGTTGATTATCGTGAACTTCATGTTCGTTGGATTGAGTTTGGAACCTTTTGCCCCATGATGCGATCTCATGGCGAAGGTTTTCCCCGTGAAATATACCAGTTTGGCAAAAAAGGATCACCTGTATATGATGCTATTGAAAAGTATATCAACCTGCGTTACAGTCTGCTTCCCTATATTTATTCTGCTTCATGGGATGTTACCGCCAACCAGTCGAGCATAATGCGTGCCCTGGTGATGGATTTTGCTGCCGATAAACAGGCTTTGGATATCAACGATGAGTTTATGTTTGATAAGTCATTGCTGGTAAGTCCTGTAACCAAACCCATGTATTGGAAAAACGAGGTAAAGGGGAACGATACAGTAAAAGTGGAAGATTATAGCACTATAGAAACAAAAGAGGTGTATTTGCCTAAAGGTGCTGATTGGTACGACTTCTGGACCGGGGATAAATTCAATGGTGGCCAGACTGTAAACAAAGAAGTACCATTGGATATTATTCCCTTGTTCGTAAAGGCTGGTGCTATTATTCCCATTGGGCCAATGGTTCAATTTGCAACTCAAAAGAAATGGGATAATCTCGAAATTCGCGTTTACGAAGGCACTAACGGCGAGTTCACCTTGTATGAGGATGAAAACGACAATTATAATTATGAAAAGGGGGCTTATTCAACTATAATCTTCTCGTGGAACAACACCAAAAGAGTTTTAACTATTAGTGACCGCAAAGGTTCTTTCCCGGGAATGCTTGCTGAGCGTAAATTCAATATTGTTTTGGTTTCTAAAAGCAAGGGTATTGGCTCACACGCAGGAACAACTTTCGATAAAGAAGTTAATTATAACGGCGAAAAGGTGGTGGTAAAATTGTAATGATGAAATTTTTTTCAACAGGGTTTTCCGTAATAGCCCCTGCCGGAAATAAAAGAAAGTTAACATTCATTCCATCAAGGACTAAAATTTGAGAGAAATAAACTATAAAAAGTAAGTAACTGTAAACTGAAAAAATGAAAAAACAAAACACTTTTATCTTAGCTATTGTATGTTTCCTTTTACTGAATCTACAATCGTATGCACAAGACTCTAATTTTTATATCTACCTCTGTTTTGGACAATCGAATATGCATGGTGCAGGAGCAATTGAAAGTCAGGACAAGACAGTGGACAGCCGTTTCAAGGTATTCCAGACATTGGATTGTGCAAACCTGAACAGAGAAAAAGCAACATGGTATACTGCTGTTCCCCCTTTGTGCCAATGTTATTCAGGTCTTTCGCCTGCCGATTATTTTGGAAGGACAATGGTTGCCAATCTGCCTGACAGCATTACTGTGGGAATTATCAATATTTCAATTGCCGGCTGCGACATCAGACTGTTTGATAAGGAAATGTACGTGGACTATGATTCGACATCTACCGATAACTGGTTTACTTCACAGGTAATTGGCTATGGTGGAAATCCATATCAATATATTATCGACAATGCAAAATTGGCACAAAACGATGGTGTTATCAAAGGGATTCTTTTGCACCAGGGAGAAACAAACACGGGTCAGGTACAATGGCTATCGTACGTAAAAAAAATATACAACGATATGATGACCGATCTTTCTTTAGATGCTGATTCGGTTCCTTTATTGGCTGGTGAGTTACTATCTATTCCTGGCAATTGTTGTTCAGGTATGAATACGGTTATAAACAGGTTACCCGATTCAATTCCAACAGCGCATGTTATTTCATCAGAAGATTGTACCGGACAGGATGCTGCGCATTTTGATTCAGAGGGCTACAGAAAATTCGGAAAGCGCTATGCAGTTGAAATGCTTTCTTTAATAGGATATGAAGCTGACTATACAGAAGCTGAATGCGGAACGGTAGGTGACGGTATTAAAATTTTAGCCGATGATAATGCTTCAAATTCGGCTTATGTTATTTCTGATAAAACAGTTTCGGCATCAAATGATTCAAACATGGTAAAAATGAACGTTTCGCTAAGTACCGATGCTAACTGGTATGTATATGGACATTTTAAAACCACCAGTACCGGCCCAAAATCGTTTTGGGTTAAAGTAGACAATGGGGAATATGAATTATTTAATGATTTAACCACCAGCGGATGGGAATGGATAGAAATAAAAAATCTCAACTTAACTTTTGGCGATCATTCCATTAGCATTGCTTTATCTGATGATGGTGTCATGCTTGACAAAATTGTGGTTAAAAATTCTCAAATAGAACCAATTGATACAGGAGAAGAGGCTCAGGAATTATGTGTGCCCAATATTACCACTACCAATATAAATGAATTAAACGATAATGGATACGGATTAGAACAAATTTATCCTAATCCTGCCTCAAATGGAAACGTTACCATCACTTTCAAAATGCCAAACACAATTTTTGTTTCCTTAAAGTTATTTAACTCAATTGGCGAACTTATTGATAAACCAGTGGAGGGAACATATAAAGCAGGCGAACATGAAATTGACTATAACACAGAAAAGCTAAAGCCTGGAATGTATTTTTATACCATGCAGGCAGGTGAGTTTAATGCCACCAGAAAGTTGACTGTACCTTCAAGATAAATCTTTTATATGGTTTAAAAAAAACCCAACTTACAATGAAGTTTAAATTACGAATTCTTGGTTTGATTTTTATATTGGCTCTATTCTTTCATCAAGAGTGTCAGGCTCAAGTGTCCTTGCCTAAAGTATTTGGAGATAACATGGTTTTGCAAAGAGAGCTGGAAATTCCGGTTTGGGGGATTTCAACTCCGGGAGCGAACATAATAGCAGAACTGGGAAATACAAAATCGACCGCAAAAGCAGACCCGGAAGGGAAATGGACGGTTCATTTGCCAAAGTTTAAAGCAGGAGGTCCCTATACGCTCAAAATTTACGAAGAAGCTAAACCAAGTGAAGGAGTAGTATTAAACGGAATCCTTATAGGCGATGTTTGGTTGGCTTCCGGTCAATCAAATATGGAATGGCAGGTACAACAGGCTAAAGATGCTAGTGTAGAAATAGCTAATGCCAATTTCCCACAAGTGCGTTTTTTAATTGTAGATCATAGTAACGAAATAAAACCACAGACGGATATATCAACAAGTGGATGGAAAGTTTGCGATTCTATCTCTGTGAAGGAGTTGTCGGCGGTTGCATACTTTTTTGCCCGTAAAATTCATGTTGATCAAAATGTGCCGATTGGCATTGTTCAAAGCACATGGGGTGGTACCAGGATTGAGCCCTGGACAAGCAGGGAGATGTTGCTTACATCGCCCATTACCAGGGAATGGACGCTCAGTGCTGATACGCTCCATTATAACCGGGACGATATAGTAAGAGACAGCCTGAAACAGGTACGTTTTTGGGATATTGTCTATAATCCGCAAAATAATGCGGAAAAAATATTCACCGCTCCTGATTATGATGATAGTGGTTGGACAGAAATTGCGATGCCAAATGTGTTAAAGAATTTCGGGATAGGATATTATGAAGGGATGGTTTGGATGCGGAAAAAGTTATCGTTGCCAGAATCTTATTCAGGGAAAGATCTTACCATAAATCTGGGACATCCTGAAATGACCTACTCGCTATATTTCAATGGTAATGAGATATGTAAGAATGTATGGTTTGGTAATGCTACTCATTCCTACACTATACCGGCAACATTGGTTCAATCAGGTGAAAATACAATTGCTGTCAGAATAGCCATGTTGTGGGGCGGAGGCGGTTTAAATCCGGCCAACGATATTTATATTACCGATGGTTCAATGGAGATTACTCTAGCCGGGAAATGGTTATATGAAAAAGACCTTGAGCCTCTTATTCCGAAAATGTCAGGTAACCAGGGGTATCCCACCGTGCTCTTCAATTCAATGATAAACCCGCTTATACCTTATGGTATCAAAGGATTTTTGTGGTACCAGGGGGAATCGAATGCTGAAGAAGCTTACAACTATCGTGAATTATTTCCCATGCTGATTAAAGACTGGAGAAAACACTGGCAGCAGGGCAATCTTCCCTTTTTATACGTTCAGTTGGCCAATTATATGGAAAGAAAACCACTTCCATCCGAGAGTGAATGGGCTGAATTGAGAGAAGCGCAAACAATGGCATTATCGCTACCCAATACGGGTATGGCCTGCACGATTGATATTGGGGACGCCGGCAGTGTTCATCCACTTAACAAACAGGAAGTTGGCCGCCGCCTGGCATTAATTGCCAATAAAACAGTTTACAAACAGGATGGTATTATTAGTTCAGGACCGATGTATAGATCGTATCGAAAGGAAGGAAATCGCATTCGTATCCGCTTTTCGAGCATAGGTTCAGGTCTGTCAACAAGCGATGGAGAAGAAGTAAAAGGCTTTGCCATTGCCGGAGAAGATAAACAGTTTCACTGGGCAAAGGCAGTAATTGAAGGCAATGAACTTGTTGTTTATTGTGATGAAGTTGAAAATCCCGAGGCCGTGAGATATGCCTGGGCCGATAACCCTGAATGCAACCTGGTTAACTCGGAAGGATTACCTGCTGTACCGTTCAGGACTGATGATTGGAAAGGGATTACTCAAAAATAAACTTAAATTAATTAAAAATGAAGAATTTTAAATTTACTTTCTTATCATTGCTGGGGCTATACTTAACTGTAAGCAATGCTAATGCGCAAGATGTTACCATAACGGTAAATGCCAATCAAGATAAAAAGGCAGTATCACCCTATATTTATGGGCGCAACAACACTTTTGACAAGCCAACGCAATTTTATAAAGATGCAGGGTTGCGTTTTTCACGCATGAATGGCGGTAATAATGCAACCAAATATAACTGGCGCAAAAAAATTTCAAGCCACCCCGACTGGTATAACAATGTTTATGGTAATGATTGGGATAAAACCGCAAAAACAATATCAACGAACTACCCGAACATGCAGGGAATGTTTGCATTTCAGTTGCTTGGCAGGGTGGCCTCAACCAACGCCTATAATTTCAACGACTGGGGCTATAATAATTCACAATGGTGGGAAGGTGTTGGCTGGAATTTAGCCGGTGGTGGCATTATTGATACAGTAGATGGCAAAATAGTACTCGTACAGGAAGGCGATGTCAATCTTTATACCGAAGAATGGCCATCCGATTCAACTGTTGCAATATTAGAACACTGGTTTGGTACTGGTGGCTTGGGATTAAACAAAAACCAATTATTATATTGGAGCATGGACAATGAGTGCGATATATGGGACGGCACCCACGATGATGTAATGTCAGACGGGCTTCTGCCTGCATCGGAATTTATGGATAAATTTATTGATGTGGCCAAAAAAGCGCGTGCCAGATTCCCCGAAGTTAAAATTTGCGGACCGGTTACCACCAGCGAATGGCAATGGTATAAATGGGGAAGCGAGAGTATAAGAATAGATGGGATTTACTATACCTGGTTCGAGTATTTCATTAAGCGGTGCGCCGATGAGGAAAAAGCATCGGGTATCAGAGTGCTGGATGTTTTCGATATTCACCATTACCCTTATGCACCAACAGATAATGATGCCCTTCAGAACCATCGTATTTTTTACGATAAAGACTATATTTACCCTGGTGCAAATGGTTTAAAGACCATTAATGGGGGCTGGAACGAATCGCTGAAAAAGGAATATATTTTTAAACGAGTAGAAGATTGGTTAACAAAGCATTACGGAGAAGGACATGGCATTACGCTTGCTCTTAGCGAATGGAGCCCAGGACCTAGCGAACCCAACCTTGCTTCGGTTATTTATTCCACCCACCTTGGGACATTTGCCAACAACGGTGTCGAATTCTTTTCGCCTTGGACTTGGTTCAATGGTATGTGGGAATCGTTGCACCTGTTCAGCCGGTATGCCAAAAATTACAGCGTTTCCAGCGTTTCTTCGCTCGAAAATACCGTTTCAGCTTACACTACCGTGAATGAAACAGCCGACTCGATGACGGTTATTATTGTGAACCGCGACATGAACGCCCCACATAAGGTTACCATTAATTTGAACGGATTATCGGTTACCGATGGAAATTACAAAACCTTGCAGTTGGCCTCTTTGCCGGCTTCAGAGACGTTTAAGTCGCACACAGACAACGCACTAAAGCAAGATTCAGTTGCGGTGGCTTCAAATTCGCTTACTATCACAGTTCCTGCTCTTTCAACAACAGCAGTTATACTGAAGGCAGCATCAACCGATATCCCGGGCCACAAAAAACCGACAGATAAAATAACTATTTTTCCTAACCCTGCTAACAATCAGTTGAAGATTCAGATGAACAGTCCGTATGTTAATTATGCTCCGCTTTACGATGGCGGGTGCATTGTTTTGTTAAATTATCAAGGACAAACAGTAGCTGTTGAATACTTACAATCAGGAACTTACGATTATACAATTAACACAAGCAATATACCGGCAGGTTTATATTTTATTAAATTCGGCAATGAAGTGCAACGATTTGCCATTCAACATTGAAAAATTTGCAGGGCAATTGAATACGAAGCTACAAAATAACAAATACTCATTGTATAAGAGTAAATGAAATTATAGCTATCGGGAACAAATTGTATGCAAATAGCTGGTATTTATTTATAGAGTATGCTATTGCAAAGCGGGACAAGCAAAGTGACCTTGAAAAAATAAACAGATGAAACCCTCATGCAGGATAGTTACACAAAAGGATATAAAAACATGAGGGTTTCACGGCAATGGAAAGTACAGTTTTATATTTTATCGATGTATTATATTGAAAAACAAAAATGTTATTGACATGAAAAACTTTAAACTTAAAATTTCAGCATCCCTGGGTATTGTGCTCGTTTGCACAACATCACTGTTCGCACAAAGCCAAAATTGTTTTTTAGATGATTTTGCACCAAAAAATGCCACAATACCAGTTTCAGCAGCTGCAGACAAAACTACGAATTCAACAACTGTTAAAGTTACATTATCTGCCGACACACTTGGCCAAATATCAAAATACGTTTTTGGGAATGCAACGGCTGTTTGGATTGGAAATGTAACAGGCGAAACCAAATTTGTTGAAAACACCAAATTGTTGAATCCTTCCTTAATCCGTTTCCCGGGGGGGAGCTGGTCCAATATATTTTTCTGGGATGGGGCTCCTTCCGATGTACCTGACTCTGCTTACGATTCATCGGGAAATAGGACAAAATTTTACGCTATTTCAGGAAAAAATGACTGGCCCACTACAACGGCGAACTATTACAAATTACGTCAGCAAACCGGTTCACAAGGACTCATAACAGTCAATTATGGCTATGCCCGTTACGGGTTGAGCGATGACCCCGTAGCGCAGGCTGCCCATCTGGCCGCCGAATGGGTGCGCTACGATAATGGCCGTACTAAATTCTGGGAGCTTGGAAACGAAAATGCCGGTCCATGGGAAGCCGGTTGGAAGATCGATACCAGTGCCAATAAGGATGGACAGCCAGAAATTGTTACCGGTCAGCTTTATGGCCAGCATTTTAAAGTTTTTGCCGATTCGATGAGAGCAGCAGCAACTGAGGTGGGTGCTAAAATATATATCGGCGCACAGGTATTGCATTTTGATGGCTCAACAAGCTGGAATTCGGTGGATCGTACCTGGAATGCAGGAGTGTTTAGCGAAGTTGGCGATGCTGCCGATTTCTACGTGATGCACAACTATTTTGGAAAGGATGCAAATGCACAAAACTTATTGACGGTTGCATCAACTGAACCCAAGAAAAACATCAGCTTTATTCAGCAGGATATCGCCAACAAGAATGGTTTTCAAAAGCCTGTAGCCATAACAGAATATAATATAAACTATAATTCTGCAAATGAAACCATGGGGCGGTCATATATCAATGGCATGCAGGCGACTATCCTGTTTAATGAATTTATTAAGAATAATTTTGGATTGGGTGCAAGATGGCTACTTGCCAGCGGCGAGGATGCAATGTTTTATCTGGGAGATAACAACAGTTTAAGGTGGCAGCCAAGGCCGGATTTTTATTATGCTTATTATCAGCAGAAATTTACCGGAGATCATGCCATTTCAGCAACCTCAAACAATACTAACATTTTGGCTTATGCTTCCAGATTTGCATCCGGAGAAACCGGGATTGTTCTTGTAAACAAAGGGAAATCAGCCCAGATAGTAAAAATTGATCCTTTAAATATTGGTGTTGGAAATCAATATTATAATTATTCTTTAACTGGTGGCACCGATAATGGCGATTTTTCGTATTTCGTATCCGTTAATGATGTGGGCCCTTCAGGAACACAATGGGGCCCTCGCGAAACCCTTGAGACAATTCCGGCAAATGCATATTTAATTGAAAATACCATAAAACTGGATGTGCCGGCCTTGTCGATTCAATTTATTATGGTTGAAGCAGGTAACAACCTTCTTGATCCGAATACTGTATTGCAAGAAGTAAGCAGTGAATTGGGTTTGATGAATTATCCCAACCCATTTTCTGAATTAACAACCATTAAATTCAATACTTTGTCAGATGCATTGGTGGTATTGGATGTTTTAGATTATACAGGAAAGAAAATTTCCACCCTGATTAACAATAGATTACCTTCAGGAGAACACCATGTGAATTTTGATGGAAGTTTATTGCCCGAAGGATTGTACTTCTATCAATTAAAGGTTGGAGATTATTCAACTACGAGAAAAATGATACTTAAAAAATAAACCATTTACATTAAAACGAAGTGCTTTAACAGAGCACTTCGTAATTACTTGAGGATTAACTCAAAATTAGAGATTAAATTTATGAAGTTTAAAAATACTTTATTGCAAATCGTATTAATGATTGTTATTGTAGTTTCCTTTGGCATTGCCTTTGGACAGAGAACCTATAAAAACCCGATCATTTCTGGTATGAACCCCGATCCAAGCATTTGCCGGGTGGGAGATGATTTTTATCTGGTAACCTCCACGTTCGAGTTTTATCCCGGCTTGCCTATTTATCACAGCAAAGATTTGGTCAACTGGAAGATGATTGGCTATGCTTTAGACAGGCCAAGCAATTGTCCAATGGAAGGTGCCGGTTCATCGGGTGGTAATTACGCACCTGCAATTAGCTACAACAATGGCACTTTCTATATTTCGTGTACCAATTACGGTGGAAAAGGTTCGCAAGGCGTGTTTTACGTAACGGCTACAAATCCTGCAGGCCCTTGGTCCGAGCCGGTTTGGATTGGCAATTGGTACGTTGATCCTTCCATAACGTTTGCCAACGATAGCATGTATTGGGTAAGCCCTGGCAACAATGGAAGTTTCATGGTTGGAACCTTCGATCCTGTTCAGAAAAAATTTATTAACCCATTACAGGTGGTAGCAACAGGCTTGGGAGGTTCATCGCCCGAAGGGCCGCACATGTACAAAATTGGCGAATATTATTACCTCATGTCAGCTGAGGGTGGCACAGGTTACGAGCACCGCGAAGTAATACAGCGCAGCAAATCGCCTTACGGTCCTTTCGAACCCAGCCCATACAATCCGGTTATTTCAAACATGAACAATCCCGAAAGCCCTTTCCAGGCAATTGGTCATTCTGATTTGGTGCAATTGCCAGATGGTTCATGGTGGTTAGTATGTTTGGGAATTCGCCCTAAAGGCGGAAAATACCATCATCTGGGGCGTGAAACTTTTCTTGCACCGGTTAAGTGGACAAAAGATGGCTGGCCAATTGCCGGCAATAATGGCGTTATGATGGAAGAATTCCCCGTCCCTAACCTTCCTGAACACAAATGGGAAAAGGAGTCAGTGCGCGACAATTTCGATAACACAACGATGGACTTGCAATGGAATTTCCTGAGAACCCCTTACGAAAACGATTGGTCGCTTGCCGAAAAACCCGGCTATTTGCGGCTCAATGGATCAAAAGTGAGTTTGAAGGAAAAAGATTCACCGGCTTTTGTGGGGCGCAGGCAAACGGCTTTCAACATGGCAGCATCAACAAAAGTGAGTTTTGTACCAACTGCTGCCAACCAAGAAGCCGGGCTTGTTGTGCGCGGCAATGATGCCAATCATTACCACCTACTCATTACCCTTCACCAAGGGAAAAGGGTTGTATTGTTCCGCAAATATCTAAAAGACGTAACTGTTAGCACAAATTACCACCAAATTGCTGATGGCGATGTTGTTTTACGGATTACGGCAACCGACCTTGAATACCAATTTTGGGTTCAGGAAAAAGGTAAAAAAGCCGAACTATTGGGAACATCGGCAACAAAAGAAATAGCTACTGAAAGCATTGGTGGGTTTATTGGAGCATATATCGCCATGTATGCCTCGGGGAACGGCGGCGCTAACACCAATCCTGCCGATTTTGATTGGTTCGACTTTGAAGAAGAACCTGTTGTACCTTACAACTGGCCGATATATTGAGTTTTAAGAAATTTGACATCACACTGGATTTTAGCATGGCAATATTTAACAAAAATAATTATGAAACAGAAAATTACTTATTTGATAGCTGCGGTTGCATTTCTTATGCTTTTCGTGGCAAATGTGAGTGCTCAACAGCTTTACGTTGGGGCCAACTACCATCCGCATGACGATAAAAATCCCGAAAAAATAAAAAAAGACATTGAATTGATGAAAGCTGCCGGGCTTAATGTTGTCCGTTTGGGCCATTTGGCATGGGACAGTTACGAGCCATCGGACGGGGTTTTCGACTTTGCTTGGTTCGACAATGTGATGGATGAGATGGACAAGGCGGGAATAAAAGTAATTCTGGATATTGCTATACACCCTGCCCCCTTATGGCTGCACAAAAAATTCCCTTCCATCGACGTGGTTGATTCAAAAGGTAATGTTCAATACCCCAATCACCGATATATGGACGATGTGGGCGACCCGAATTATCAAAAACATGCCGTTCGTTATACCGATTCACTTTCAAAACATTATGCAAACCATCCGGCCCTGATTGCTTTTGGCATCGACAACGAATCGGGCGACGGGCCTATTTCATACTCCGAAACAGTTCGGCAACGGTTTATTGTCTGGTTAAAAAATAAGTATTCCAATCTTGATAATTTGAATAAAGCGTGGGCCACTCAGCGCTGGTCCCGCAGAATTAATGAGTTTGAAGAAATCGGATTACCTTCCGAGGGTCAAAAAAACGGGGCACCTGAGAAAATTCTCGATTTCCGTCGTTTTATATCCGATGAAGTAAATCAAATCCTGTTTAAAGTATTAGATGTTGTTCATAAAAATGCACCCAACGCCTTAACGAATACTAACGCATGGTATTACAGTTGGATGAAATATTTTGACTATACCGATATTGCCTATTCAGGAAAAATGACCCGCCATGGCGAGGGATTCTATACCGGGCCATCGCTAATAACAAACTGGGGCGTTATGAACGCAGCATTTGGCATTTCACGCATCCAGTTCGAAAGCGAAAACCCATTTTGGTGCAGCGAGTTTAACACCATGACATCGGTGCCAAATTCAATACGTAAATCGGCTTACGCAACATTATTGTATGGAAACCAGATGGTTTGTGGATGGACATGGCAAAGTATGTGGGCTGGCGAAGAACAGTACCTGGAAGGGATGATTGACTGGGATGGGATTCCTAATCGAAAATACGATGAATATAAGCAAATTGCCACTGAATTTAAAAAGATTGAGAAATTCTTTCCCTACCAGCTTAAGGCAGAAGTAGGTTTGGCATATTCGTTCCCCAGCCAGATTGCAAGCAGCAGCTTTCCCGAACAGCATGATAACCAAGTGCAAGCTTGTTGGGACATGTTTTACTATCGCAATATGGATTCACGCATGTTAGAAATAAGCAAAAGCACCTTGAATTACAAGTTGTTGATTATTCCAGGGCTTGCTGTTATGGATAATGCAACAGCAACTAAAATCCGCGATTTTGTAAAAAACGGTGGAACAGTTATTATGACCACCAATTCAGCAATTGTTGACACCGTAGGACAAGTTTTTGCATCTACCCGTCCGGGCATGTTGAGCGATGTTTTTGGAATTCGGGTGGGAAGTTTCGAAGAAACAGAACCGATGAACGAAATTTCGCGAAAAGGGTATAAGGGCAAAAAACTTGAGTTTACTTATAATGGCAAAGGCATTGATACTGAATCGGCAAGGTTTGATATTGTGGAACCGAAAGGTGCCGAAGTAATTGGTACACTTACCAGCCTTGACAAGAACTACCCTATAATGACTTCAAACAAATATGGAAAAGGCCGGGCAATTTATGTGGGTTTACCTGCTACAGGTGAAGTGCTTGGCAGCCTAATCGATGAATTGATAACCGAACTGGGTATCCAAAAAGGCCCAGATGTTCCTTCGGGTGTAATGGCAAGGCAGATCGATAAAAACCATTATTTGTATCTGAATGTAAGTGGCGAACCAAAAGAGATCAAAACAAACGGAAAGTCGCGTAGCATCCTGTTCGACAAAGATTATACAGGAAATATTACCATTGCGCCATACGAACCGGAATTTATTGAAATTAAATAAGTTACCAATTACAAAAATATAACATGAAGAAAGGTATACTAACTATTCTGTTTATACAATTGATGTTTTTTGTTCATGCTCAATATCAAACACATACAGAAAATATTGAATCTGACTACTTCCTAAATCCCATATTTGCAGGTGATTACCCTGACCCTAGTATTATACGCGATGGTGATGCGTATTTTATGGTTCATTCTTCGTTTGAGTATTACCCCGGCTTACTCATTTGGACATCAAAAGATTTGATTAATTGGACTCCTGTAACGAATGCGCTGCATAAATATATCGGCTCTGTTTGGGCGCCCGATTTGGTAAAGTATAACAACAAATACTTCATCTATTTTCCTGCAAACAATGAAATTTACGTTGTTTGGGCCAACTCCATTGCAGGCCCGTGGAACGATCCCATTGATTTGAAAATTAATAATATCGATCCGGGCCATGTGGTTGATGAAAACGGGAAACGTTATTTATATTCTGCCAACGGAGGTTATGTTCCCTTATCCGATGATGGATTATCTGTAATTGGCGAAACCAAACATGTTTATGATGGTTGGCCTATACCCCGCGAATGGACAATAGAGTGTTTTTGTCTGGAAGGCCCAAAGTTGGCAAAACATGGAGAATATTATTACTTAACAGTTGCCGAAGGAGGTACAGCCGGCCCTGCTACAAGCCACATGATTATTTCTGCAAGGTCAAAAACCCCTTTTGGGCCATGGGAAAATTCGCCTTACAACCCCATTGAACGGACCCTTGAAAGCTCTGAAAGGTGGTGGTCGAAAGGGCATGGTACTTTAATTGATGATGCAAAAGGTAACTGGTGGATGGTTTTTCATGCTTATGAGAACGGTCACTACAACATGGGCAGGCAAACCCTGTTACAACCTGTAGAATGGACAAACGACGGCTGGTTTAAAACTCCTAAAGATATCAAAACCGAATCGCCATCGAAAAAAAACACGGACACGGTGTCTCGACCAACCTTTACCCTGAGCGATGATTTTGCCGGAAACACTTTAAAACCGCACTGGAAATTTTTTGGCGAATACGACCCGTCAAGATTTAGTATGACCAATAATTCATTGATAGTAAAAGGAAAAGGACAGGTTGTTGGGAATTGTTCGCCTTTGGTTTGTGTACCATCCCATCACTCATACACGGTTGAGGTTGAAATAGCGATTGAGGGCAATGCAATTGGAGGCTTGGTGCTTTATTACAATAACAATTTCAACTCAGGCATTTTGGCCGACAAAGAAAACATTCGTGCCAACCTGCGCGGGTGGCAATTCATTACTGAGAAAAATGTAATCAAAAACCATACTTTTCTTAAGCTGAAGAATATTGACAATACGGTGGACATGTATTACAGCCTAAATGGTGAAGATTGGTACAAAATAGAGAATTCGCTGGAAGTTTCGGGCATGCACCACAACGTGCTCAGCGGGTTTCTTGGGCTACGAATCGGATTGTGTTCCATAGGAGATGGTATCGTGACATTTAAAAATTTCAAGTATAATCCAATTCAATAAAGGTATTACTTTATGAAAATCATTTCATCAACAGTAGTTTTTCTTTTGTGCAGTTTCATCTTACTGGCACAAGAGAATAAAATGGTGGTGGTTAGCACCAACAACGAGCCCATTGCGCCCGGAAAATTCGAGCCAACCTGGCAATCGCTCCAGCAATATGAAGTACCCGAATGGTTCAGCAATGCCAAGTTCGGTATTTGGGCGCACTGGGGGCCACAATGCCAACCCGAATTGGGCGATTGGTATGGCCGGTTTATCTACAACGAAGATAGTTGGCAATATAAATGGCATGTAGAGCATTATGGACATCCATCAAAAGCAGGGTTTAAGGAAGTTATCCACGACTGGAAAGCCGAAAATTGGGATCCGGGGAAGCTTGTTGCGCTTTATAAACGCGTGGGAGCCCAATATTTCTTTGCTATGGCCAACCATCACGACAACCTTGATTTGTGGAACAGCAAATATCAGGCCTGGAATTCGGTTCACGTAGGGCCAAAGAAAGACATCGTTGCCGGATGGGCAAAAGCTGCAAAAGAACAGGGCCTTCCTTTTGGTTTGAGTGTACACTCAACACATGCGTGGACATGGTTCGAAACTTCGCAGCGGGCAGATACCACCGGGCCGTTGAAAGGGGTGCCCTACGATGGCAAACTCACAAAGGCCGATGGCCTTGGTACCTGGTGGGAAGGTTTGGATCCGCAGGAACTTTATGCCCAAAACCATCCTTTAAGCAAGAATAGCGATAAGGACATTACAGCCTTGTGGGGACAATGGAATTGGGAAAATGGCGCAAGTATCCCCGACCAAAAGTATTGCGACAATTTTTATAACCGCACCATGGATTTGATCAACCTGTACAATCCCGATTTGGTTTATTTCGACGATACAGGCCTGCCGCTATACCCAATAAGTGATGCGGGTTTGAAAATTGCTGCCCATTACTATAATACAAACATGGCGGCACACAACGGCAAGCTCCAAGCGGTTTTGTTCGGTAAAGTACTCACTGAGGAACAAAAAAAGTGTATGGTATGGGATGTAGAGCGCGGTGCGCCTGACAAACCTCAGTCCAAGGCGTGGCAAACCTGCACTTGTATTGGCGATTGGCATTACAACAGAGGAGTGTATGAACAAGACCGGTATAAATCGGCAGCAACGGTCATCCGTATATTGGTTGACATTGTGAGCAAAAACGGGAACCTGTTGCTCAACATACCTGTTCGTGGTGACGGCTCTATCGACGATAAAGAAGTGGCCATCCTCGAAGGCATTGCCGCCTGGATGGATGTGAACAAAGAAAGCATTTTTGGTACCCGCCCGTGGACAACTTATGGCGAAGGGCCATCTGTTGATTCTGTGAATACCTTAAATGGTGCAGGTTTTAATGAAGGGAAGGTTGGCTTTACCGAAAAAGACATCCGTTATAACCAGAAAGGAAATGTAATTTATGCCACCGTGATGGGAATCCCAACCGGGACTATTACATTGAAATCGCTTTCAAAAAAAGCAGGAACCCTGAATATTAAAAAAATTGAGTTGCTTGGCAGTAATGAAAAACTTTCGTGGAAACAATATTCAGATTCGTTGGTGGTTGAGAAACCAAAAATAATTCCAAACAATAGTGCTTTGGTATTTAAAATTCAATAATGACAAAATGAAGAGACTTTTAATAACTACCCTGATTTTAGTATTTTCATTAAGCTTTTTTGGGCAATTACCTTATAAAAACCCTAAATTAAGTTCCGAAGAGAGAGCAAAAGATTTAATATCTCGTCTGACCTTGCAAGAAAAAGCAACGCTTATGTGCGACGTATCAGAGGCAATTCCCCGATTAGGAATAAAAAAGTTCAACTGGTGGAGCGAGGCGTTGCATGGAATGGCCAATAACAACAATGTAACTGTTTTCCCAGAGCCCATAGGCATGGCTGCATCGTTTGACGATGAGATGGTTTACAAAGTTTTTAATGCCGTTTCGGATGAATTCAGGGCAAAATATCACGATGCCCAAAGAAAAGGTGAAGAGAACCATCAATACCTGAGCCTTTCGGTTTGGACACCAAACATAAATATCTTTCGCGACCCACGTTGGGGAAGGGGTCAGGAAACTTATGGCGAAGACCCTTACTTAACCTCCTGTATGGGCATTTCTGTTGTAAATGGGCTTCAGGGGTCTCCGGAATCCAGATATAAGAAGCTTCTTGCATGTGCCAAACACTATGCAGTCCATTCAGGCCCTGAATGGAACCGGCATACTTTGAATCTCAACAACTTAGACCCTCGTGATTTTTGGGAAACCTATATGCCGGCATTCAAATCGCTGGTTCAGCAAGCCGATGTCCGTGAAGTGATGTGTGCATATCAGCGTTTAGATGATGAACCTTGTTGTGGGAGTACAAGGTTACTTCAAAATATCCTCCGCGATGATTGGGGCTTTAAATACCTGGTGGTTTCCGATTGCGGTGCTATTGCCGATTTTTACAGCAACCACAAAGTTTCATCCGACGATATACATGCTGGTGCAAAAGGCGTTTGGGCTGGTACCGATGTAGAGTGTGGATGGGGCCATGCTTATAAAAAACTGCCTGAAGCTTTAGAAAAGGAACTGATTACAGAGGATGAAATAGATAAACATTTGATGCGCGTTTTGGTTGGACGTTTCGATTTAGGTGAAATGGACAATGATTCGCTGGTATCCTGGTCCGCTATTCCAATGTCGGTGGTCAATTCCGAACAGCACCGGGCGTTGGCCCTCAAAATGGCACAGGAGTCAATGACCCTGTTACAGAATAAAAATAATATCCTGCCATTGTCAAAATCAACTAAAAGAATAGCTGTAATAGGGCCTAATGCTGATGACGAGCCAATGATGTGGGGTAATTACAATGGTTTCCCCTCAAATACCATTACCGTTTTGGAAGGGATAAATGCAAAACTTTCTACCGATAAAATCTTTTACGATAAAGGTTGTGACCTTACAGACGATATGGTAACCGAAAGCCTTATAGGAGACTGTGCTTACGATAGTAAAACCGGGATTAAAGCATCGTATTGGAATAACATAGGATTTAAGGGAGATATAGTGGCAAACGAGCAGATTGTTAACCCGATACAGTTAACAACTGCCGGACAGCACCAATTTAGCCCAGGGGTTAACCTAAAAAGTTTCTCAGGAAAATACGAAACGGTATATCATGCCAAAGCATCTGAGGAGATAGTTTTCAAGTTGGAATTTGCCGGGAAATGTGAGTTGATTGTGAATAATGACACTTTATATGTAAAGGATTCATGGCAGCCAGTCCCTGCAAGGATTACATCAAAAGTTGAAAAAGGTAAGGAATACAAAATCGAGGTTAGGTTTTCTGCAATCTTTGAATGGACTGAAGCCAGTTTAAAACTAAATATTGGCAGGGAAATCCCGGTTATTTATAATGAACTAATAAATAAACTAAAAGGAATAGATGTAGTGGTTTTTGTTGGTGGTATTTCACCCAGGCTCGAAGGGGAAGAAATGCCAATACAAATCCCCGGATTTAAAGGTGGCGACCGCACCGATATTGAACTTCCTGCCTCGCAGCGCAAATATTTACAGGCTCTCAAAAAAGCAGGCAAAAAGGTGGTGTTTGTAAATTGTTCTGGTTCTGCCATTGCCTTGATGCCCGAAACCCAAAGTTGCGATGCTATTTTACAGGCATGGTATGGAGGTCAAGCAGGTGGACAAGCTATAGCCGATGTTCTTTTCGGAGATTACAACCCATCGGGTAAATTGCCGGTTACTTTTTACAAGAGATCAGATCAACTTAAGGATTTCGAAGATTACTCGATGAAAGGCCGCACATACCGGTTTATGGACGAAGCACTTTTCCCTTTTGGGTATGGGCTGAGTTACACCCCGCTTTCAATAGGCGAAGCAAAACTAAGCAAAACATCTATAAATGCTGATGAATCAGTTACATTGGCAATTCCTGTAACTAACTCAGGAAAACGGGATGGAGTTGAAGTTGTCCAGGTGTATGTACATAAAGTAAACGACATAGAAGGGCCGATTAAGACGTTAAGGGCTTTTAAACGTACTGAAGTTAAAGCTGGAAAGATTCAGGAAGTAACAATTGATTTACCCCCATCCTCATTTGAATTTTTCGATCAGGGACAAGGGAAAATGGTTATAACAGATGGGGAATATGAGTTGTTTTACGGGAATAGCTCTGATATTAAAGACTTGAGAACCATAAAAATGAGTATTCATAAATAATATAAACCCTTTGAAGAAAGAAAAGACTTATGCACACAATAGAAAGTAAAAAGCTGGGGTATATATCCAAATTTGGATTTTGTTTATTATTCTTTACCTTATTTTCTAATAGCTCAGTTCAAAGCCAAGAGACAAAGAACCCAAGAGAAAGAGAGAATTTTGATTTCAATTGGCAGTTCCACAAAGGCGATATTGCCATGAAGCTTGTTGTAAGGGTCGGTCAGGGCGGGATAACCGATATAAACGTGCCGGTTATATCCAAGAAAGATACCATAATTGACTATACAAATGCAGAAAGCTCAAAAGCCTTAAACCCACCAGACTGGAAAGAAGTAAACCTTCCGCACGACTGGGTAGTTGAAGGTACTTTTGTAAACGACAATACATTGGGCAGCCAGCCGGCCGGTAGCGGGTACTTGCCTACTGGTATAGGGTTTTACCGGAAAGAGTTTGAAATTCCCGAAACCGACAAAGGAAAAAAAATATCTATCGAGTTCGACGGTATTTTCCGGAACAGCACGGTTTGGGTCAACGGTCATTTGCTGGGTAACCACCAAAGCGGATATACCCCTTCTAACTACGATTTAACCGATGTATTAAGATACGGCAACGAGGGCAAAAATGCAATCATGGTAAAGGTAGATGCTACCCAACCCGAAGGTTGGTGGTACGAAGGAGCAGGTATTTACAGGCATGTGTGGATTATAAAAACCGACAGGCTGCATGTAGCCCGTTTTGGTACTTATGTTACAACACCCGAAATTACTGATGCTAAAGCAACCGTGATTATTAAAACTACCTTGAAAAACGAGTATAAAACTGCTAAAACTATTACACTGGTTTCAAATATTGTTGACAAAAAAGGAACGGTACTTGATACCAAAACCTCTACCCAGTCTATAGCACCTTACTACCCGGTCGAAATTTCACAGGAAGGCTTAATACAAAAACCAAAACTTTGGTCGCCCAAAACACCCAACCTTTATAAAGTACTAACCGAAGTAGTCGAAAACGGTAAGGTTATTGATACTTACGAAACAACTTTTGGCGTGCGAACTTTCGAAGTCAATAAAAACGGTGTTTTCCTTAATGGTAATTTATGTCCTGTAAAAGGTACCTGCAACCACCAGGATTTTGCAGGCATAGGTGTAGCCCTTCCTGATAAAATCAATTATTACAAGTTAAAATTACTTAAAGAAGTGGGCAGCAATGCTTACCGGTGTTCGCACCACTCCCCTACCCCGGAACTGCTCGATATGTGCGACAGCATGGGCATTCTGGTGCTTGACGAGAACCGCCATTTATCAAGCTCCGAAGAAAATTTAAGAGATTTGGAAACCATGCTTTACCGCGACCGTAACCACCCATCCATTTTTATGTGGAGCATGGAAAACGAAGAGGCGATACAGGGCACTGTAATGGGGGCAAGGATTTTGGAAACACTTGTAACAACAGCCCATAAAATAGATCCATCCCGTAAAGTTACAGCAGCAATGAACCACGCCCGAAACGATGGCGGGTACGCCGATGTGCTCGATGTTGTAGGGTATAACTATGGCGACAAGCAACTTGCTTATGTAAAAGATAAAAAAGCGCATCCCAACCGGGTTATGTTCTGTACCGAAGGGACAAGCTTCGTATCCACCCGTGGCGAATACGTGAATAGTTGGTGGCCGCAGACTTGCTCAAACTCAATTTTATGGCAACCCGGTTGGGGGCCCTATCCGGGCGAAGATTGGGCGGACATTGTGAAGTATCCGTACCTTGGAGGTACGTTCGTATGGACAGGCTTCGATTACCGGGGCGAACCAACACCTTTCTGGTGGCCCAGCGTATCCTCTCAATTCGGTTTTATGGATGTTTGCGGTTTCCCAAAAGACGGTTATTATGCTTACAAAGCGGCCTGGGGGAACGAACCGGTTGTTCACATTTTCCCACATTGGAATTGGCCCGGAAAGGAAAACGATTCAATAAAAGTACATTGCTACACCAATTGCGATGAGGTAGAATTGTTTATTAACGGCAAAAGTATGGGTAAGCAAAAAGCCGAACCTTTCAAAAAACTTATCTGGCCGGTTATTTACAAACCCGGGAAACTGGAAGCCAAAGGGTACAAAGCCGGGAAACAGGTAACCAAAGATATCGTGGAAACTACCTCCGCTCCTGCACAAGTAGCTTTAAATAGCGATGTTAACACCTTAAAAGCCAATGGTTGCGATGTGGCTGTAATAAGGGTAGCAATTAAAGATGAAAAAGGCAGGGTTGTGCCAACCGCCGATAACATGGTAAAATTCAGCATTGAAGGCCCTGGCAAAATCATTGGCACAGGCAACGGCAACCCTAAAAGCCACGAACCCGACAAAGCCAGCCAACGTTTGGCATTTAACGGATATTGTCTTGTATTGGTGCAGTCCGAAAAACAGACAGGTGTTATTCGGTTAATAGCAACATCAGATAATTTAAAAGGTGCTGAAGTTTTAATTAATGCCGAATAAAAAATGATCATTAAAGAGAATATCTCACTTCCATTGAGGAAGGTTCTTGTTTTGTTTTTTACAATGGGAATGTTGAATCAGCTCCAGGCCCAAACCACTTATTTTATTTCTCCAAATGGAAACGATAAAAACAATGGTACCGAAAAGTCGCCTGTGAAAAGCATAAAAACTGCGCAATATAAAGCCCGCAATCAAAAAGGTGAAGTAACTATTTATTTGCGCGGTGGAGAATACCGCATTGATGAAACATTGGTTTTTACCCCGCTCGACGGAAACAAGGAAAAACATCTTACGCTGTGTTCTTACCCCGGCGAACAAGCAGTCGTTTCAGGCGGTGTTTCACTAAAACTTCAGTGGCATCCCTACAAAAGCGGGATAATGCAAGCAAAGGTCCCGTTTAAAATTACTATTGACATGCTCACCGTAAATGGTAAAATCCGCCCTATGGCACGATATCCAAACTACGATTCAACAGCTATAAGGTTTAATGGTACATCGGCCGATGCTACTTCGCCGGAGCGTGTAAAAACATGGGAAAACCCGGAGGGAGGCTTTCTTCATGCTATGCACGTGAGCGATTGGGGCGATTTTCACTACAGGATAACGGGCAAAGATGAGCAGGGCAACCTGAAATTGGATGGCGGCTGGCAGAACAACCGACCATATGGCTTAAACCCTGACAACCGGATGGTTGAAAATATATTTGAAGAACTGGACACACCCGGCGAATGGTTCTTCAATGCTAATGAAAGGGTTTTGTATTATTATCCTGTTCTATATGAAGATGTGACTAAAACGGTATTTGAAGTATCGCAGTTAAAACATCTGGTTGAATTTAGAGGTAGCGAACAGGAACCTGTACAAAACATCACCATAAAAAATATTGAGTTTACCCAAACTGCCCGCACTTTTATGGAAAAATACGAGCCTTTGCTACGTTCCGACTGGACTGTGTATCGAGGCGGCGCAATTGTTTTTGAAGGCACAGAAAATTGCAGGCTCGATGGCTGTTATTTGTACAACCTCGGTGGCAATGCGGTTTTCTTTTCAAATTACAACCGAAATTCTGCCGTTACCGGTTCGCACTTTACACAAATAGGGGCAAGCGCTGTCTGTTTTGTTGGTGATACTAATGCGGTGAGGTCTCCCAGTTTTAATTATCACAACTATACTCAAATTGACCTAATGGATCGTGAACCTGGGCCGAAAACAAATAACTATCCCGCAAATTGTTTGGTTTACGACAATCTTATTCATACCATTGGTTTGTTCGAAAAACAAATTACCGGGATTGAACTCTCGATGTGCAAATCTATCATAGTAAGCCACAATAGTATTTATGATGTTCCTAGGGCTGGCATCAACGTAAGTGAAGGCACCTGGGGAGGACATGTTATCGAATATAACGACATTTTCGAAACAGTTAAAGAAACCGGTGATCATGGCTCTTTTAACTCCTGGGGCCGCGACCGGTTCTGGCACCCCGACCGCGATGAAATGAACAAGATAGCAAAGGAAGAACCTTCGCTTGTTTTGGCCGATGCTATATCAACCATAATTATCCGCAACAACCGTTTCCGTTGCGACCGGGGCTGGGATATCGATTTAGACGATGGCTCCGGCAATTATCATATTTACAATAACCTATGCCTTAATGGAGGCATTAAGCTCCGCGAGGGTTTCTACCGTGTAGTCGAAAACAATATACTTGTCAACAATACTTTCCATCCGCACGTGTGGTTCGAAAACAGTGGCGATGTTTTTACCCGTAACATTGTTATGGAACCCTATGCCCCCATTAATTTATTGGGTTGGGGAACTATGATCGATTATAACATTTTTACAAATGATAAAGCTTTAGATGAAGCTCAAAATTTAGGTATCGATAAACATTCAATTGTATTTCCGATTGAGTTTATTGACCCGCCCCATGGTGATTTTAGGGTAAAGGACAATGCGGATGCCGTGTTTCGATTGGGATTCCAAAATTTCGACATGGATTGTTTCGGGGTAGCTTCTCCACAGTTAAAACGACTGGCAAAAAAACCAGAATTGAACCTACCCATTATTAAAGTGGGGAACTCCAAATCAAAAGTGATTGAATGGCAAGGATTGCGCATCAAGAATCTGGAAACATTGGGCGAACGCTCGGCAACTGGTATGGATTCTGAGCGAGGGGTTTATGTGGTTACAATTATTGACGTCTATAGCCAGCTTAAAGATTTTATTCGGGCTAATGATGTAATCCTTAAATTTAATGGAAAAGCTATCAATAACCTGAACGACTTGCTTGAGGCAACAAAGATGGCTGATTTGACCAAACCAATTGAAATAGAGGTTTTCAGAAACCAGATGGAGTTGATGGTTGTAATACCTGCAAATTCAATAATCAAGAAATGAAAAATGACACAACAATGAAATCGTTCTGCATCATTCTATTTTTGTTTTTTATCCCATTCGTTTCATTAAAAGCATCAGAAATTGACATTGTAAAGCTTCGTACGGAATATGCCGAAACGCCTCTGGGCATAGATGTTACCCAGCCCCGTTTTAGTTGGCAAATGGCTTCAATGAAAAAAGGTTGTTTTCAGGTAGCCTATCAAATCACGGTTACAGACGAATCGGGCCAAAAAGTATGGGATTCGGGCAGAACCCTTAGTGATGTTTCGTTAAATATTAAATATGCAGGGACTCCCTTAAAACCTTGTACACGCTATAAATGGCAAGTTTTGGTTTTGGACCAGGAGCAAAAACAACATGTTGAAGAATCGTGGTTCGAAACCGGGTTAATGAACCCCGACCCCCAATTGTCAGCATGGAGCGGCGCCAAATGGATTGGCGGTACAGATAAAGATTTGGTTTTATATTCAGATTATCTCCCGGTATTCAAGATTAATTACACCCTTCAACTCGATAAATTGTCGAATAGTACCAGGGCAGGTTTTATTTATGGGGCAAATGATGAACGTTTACTTGACAAAAACAAAAACATTTATAATATCGAAAACAATAAGGATAGTTCTTTCATTTTGATAGAGTTGGATATTGCCCCTGTCTCTTCGAAGAAACCTGCGCTGTTGAATGTTTTTCGGAAAGGGTACTCACCACAGGATAAAAATAATTTACCATTTAAAAGTTTTGTTATTCCCGATTCAATTATCAATGAGCAAAATAAATACGAAGCTCACACCCTGTTTTTATCTTCGGTGCTGGGGGGAACAAAAATTTATATCGATGGAGAAAACAAGAAAAATTATTTGGGCGAATTAAACCTCAATCCACTAGGATGGGGTGGCGATTTTATTGCGTTTCCGGTAGTTGCCGACATAGGGTTTCTGGTACCTGAAAAACAAATAGCGTATTTTTCAAATTTGCAGATAAAGAATTATCGAAGTCCTTCCAATACTTTATATTCAGCATATTCTAATCCGTATAAAATAAGCGGATTGAACAGCGATACAATAATTCTGTTTAATCCTTCGGGCAATTCAATGCCAATGTTGCGGACTACTTTTACCACTTCATCCGCCACTGTCAAAAAAGCGCGCCTATATGTTACTTCGCGCGGTATTTATGAAATATTTATAAACGGAAAACGCGTTGGGGATGATTATTTTAATCCCGGTGCGACCCAATATAACCAAACCCATTTATACCAAACTTTTGATGTTACCAAATATATAATTAATGGTAAGAATGCCATGGGGGCAATGTTGGGCGAAGGCTGGTGGAGTGGTGGCAGTACATTTTCAGGCGAATTCTGGAATTTTTTCGGCGACAGGCAATCTCTTTTAGCCAAGCTGGTTATTACCTATTCCGATGGGAAAACGGATGTAATAACCACCAACCCCGATACATGGAAATATTTTAATAACGGACCGGTGCTTTATGGAAGTTTCTTCCAAGGCGAAGTATATGATGCTACCAGAGAAAAACTCGTTAAAGACTGGTCTGTGGCTTCTTATAACGACTCTGAATGGAAAGAAAGTGTTGAAGTTCCGCTGGGCGGGAACATTAACACTGATAAAACATCGTGGAGCTCGCCTGGTGTTAGTGATTACAGTCAAATGAAACTAATTGGCCAGATAGGGGAAACAGTTAAAAAAATTAAAGAACTTACAGCCATTTCTGTAGAAGAAGTACAGCCGGGTATTTATGTTTACGATATGGGACAAAACATGGCTGGTGTCCCTAAAATAAGCCTGAAAGATATAGTTCCTGGTAAAAAAATAACCCTTCGTTTTGCAGAAGTGAAGTACCCCGATTTACAGGCTTACAAAGAAAATGTAGGGATGATTATGCTCGAAAACATTCGTGCAGCTATGGCACAGGAAATTTATATTACCAAAGGCGGAGAAGAAATAATAAACCCACGATTTACTTATCATGGTTACAGGTATGTCGAAATAACAGGTCTTGAAAAACCTTTGCCAACAGATGCAGTTAAAGGGGAAGTGTTAAGTTCCGTTCACGAATTGGCATCGAAATACGAAACATCAAACCCTAAAGTAAACAAACTTTGGGAGAATATAACCTGGTCAACGTATGCCAATTTCATGTCAATTCCGACAGATTGCCCCCAACGAAACGAGCGATTGGGCTGGGGAGGCGATATTTCTGTTTTTTCGCGCACTGCAACTTACCTGGCCACAGCTCCGCAGTTTTTAAGACGACATATACTGGCAATGCGCGATGTCCAGAGAGAAGACGGACGTTTCCCCGATGTTGCGCCTTTGGGAATTGGATTTGGTGAAACTATGTGGGGTAGTGCCGGGATTACAGTACCATGGGAAAGCTATCAACAATATGGCGATAAGGACATGCTGGCTGAACATTACGGCGCAATGAAAAAATACATGGAATATTTGATTCGTGATATTAACCCCGAAACGGGAGTATTTAAAGAAAAGGAGCGCAATCAGTGGAGTAGTCTGGGCGATTGGTTAAGCCTCGAAGATAGTAAAAACGAAAAACTCCTCTTTTGGGAAGCTTACTTTATCTATGATTTGGAAATAGTGGGCAAAGTAGCATCCATTCTTAATAAAAAAGAAGATGCCGAAAGGTTTTCAAAACTTTGTGCAGAACGAAAAGAATTCTTTAACAAAACTTATATTGACAGCATAACCGGAAAAACATCATTCCGCGGGAAAATTATCGATACACAAACCTCCTACGTTCTTCCTTTTGCATTCAATATTTTCAATGAAAAGAACGTTAAAGCAGCGCTGGGTAATTTTGCAAATACCATCACCCGCACCAATAAAACAGACCAAAACGTTGAGTGCCCCCCTTATTCCCTAATGACCGGTTTTATTGGCACCGCCTGGGTAAGTAAAGCATTGTCGGATAACGGATATTCCGACTTAGCCTACCGTTTGCTCCAGCAAACAACCTACCCTTCGTGGTTATACCCCGTTGAACAGGGCGCAACAACCATATGGGAGCGACTGAACTCTTACACCCATACCGATGGGTTTGGTGGCAATAATGGAATGAATTCCTTTAACCATTATTCATTTGGCGCAGTTGGTGCATGGATGTATAATTATTCTCTGGGTATAACCCGCGATGAGAACTCTCCCGGTTTTAAGCATTTCATTTTACAACCCGAGCCCGACACAACAGGCCAAATGACGTATGCCAAAGGGTATTACGATTCGATGTATGGGCGTATAGAAAGTGGCTGGGTACGCAATGAACATTCTTTTATTTATCGTTTTGTTGTACCGGCAAATACTACGGCTACCGTTTATTTAAATGCCTCTAATGCGAATGATGTTAGCGAAATAAGTAAGCAATTATCAAAAGCTAACCATGCAAAATTTCTGGGAATCGAAAGAAATAAGGCGGTTTATTTGATAAGTTCGGGGGAATATCAATTCATTTCGAAAACCTCGATTAAATAACATTTCAATCAACTTAAGCATGTTGCAATTGACGGCATACAACAGTCTGATTATATTAAAACTGGTTAGGCAGTGTTTGCTAGAAAACTACTCAAATTTGAAACTAACACTTAGTACGGCCTATAAATAGCATTGATTTTCAATTGTTTAACCCTTTAGGGATGTGGATAATAAATCGGAGAAAATCATTTTTATTGGGGTTTTCTTGCTGACACTAGGTAGTCGCTCCTTACGAACTCAAA
>DOTG01000003.1 GCA_003512955.1 Marinilabiliales bacterium | reverse complement strand
CTGGCAACTTTTCCCTGCCTTTTTCCGGAACAAGTTATTATAGGCATAGAGTCCAATAGATTAATATCTGGAGTGCAACCAGCAGGCTTTAAAGTTACCAACAGATCATTAGTAATATGGTTAAGAGCATCACCCAATCTGTTTAATCTTGTATTAAAAGCTACATAGGAAGGAAGCTTGGGAAACCATGAAAGCAGGTAATCTTTGGCAAATTGATGAATCTGCTTAATTTTGAATCTTTGTTCAGCATGCATAACAAACAAATAAACAGTAATAAGTTCTTGATCAGAAAACTCAGGATTGCAATTGTTCGAAAACCTTTCGCACTTGAATTTCAATTCCGACTCATATAAATCACATATATACAAGTATATAGCTGTGATTTGTAAGGCTTTTTCCCTGGGGATCATATCAAAAAGATTGAGTGATGTTAATCTCTTAAGATAGTGATTCTCAGGGGTTTCAACCAAATTTTTTTGTACTTATTTTATTGATATTCAATTGTTTATGTAAATATTTTTTATAAAAATTCAACTCTTAATTCGCATATTTATCAAATATATATAAAAACATTAAATAAATGACATCGTAGGTTCAAGTTACAAATGCAACAAATCAATTCAAAGATGTTGAAATATTCAATATAAAAAACAATGTAATTTATTGAAAATATGTAAGTAATAATGATTAATTTACTAAATTTTTTTGTAATATTGTTTGGCCTTCAATCAAAATAATTTTTTATTAAAAAAAACAATTCAATCCATATTTCATTAAAATTTATTGCCAAATGAAAAAAAAGATTAAAGCCCAGGACATTGTTAGATGTCTATTCTTTATGTTTTTATTCGGATTTTTAATTGGGTGCAAAAATGATGAAAAACCCGAGTATTCCTTATTAATTAGCATAGTACCAGAAAATTCTGGTAGTGTGGAATATATACCACATAGTGCGTCTTATCCTGAAGGTACAGAAGTTACATTGTCACCAAGTCCCGTTTCTAATTATAAGTTTTTATCATGGGGAGGTGTTGATGCACCGTATGTACATAATAACAAGATAGTAATGAGTAAAGATATGGGTATAGTTGCCAATTTCTCACTCAATACCTATTCAATAACAGCCAGTGTAAACCCTGATAATTCAGGAACAATAACTGGAGCAGGCACTTATGAAGATGGAGAGACCGTTTCATTGACAGCTATAGCAGCCAGTGGATATTTGTTTATAAACTGGAGCGAAAATGGTACGCAAGTATCAACAGAAGCTACCTATTCATTTACAGCAAACGCAAACAGAACTTTGGTCGCAAACTTTGACTTATCAACAAGTATCCGCTTACAGTCAGGAAGTGGTTTAAATAGTGGAGCATCTTTATTTTTTGTTGCCTTATCGAAAAGTCAAAATTATTTTAACCTTACTACCGATGAATTATTTGCATACCAAAAAACAAGTGCTGATTGGTATATCGATGGAGGTATAATCCCATTTCTTACTGATTACAAGGAGTTTGATTTACCTGTTGGTGAATATTATTTTTTGTTAAGTGGATCAGGGACTGTAATGGTTACAACCATCACTGTATTACAAGGTAAACAGACTTTCTTAATTTATGCAAGTGGTTATAGTTTGTTTGTTAATGTTATATCGGATACTAAAGGTGGATCAAATTCTAGTGAAAAGCCAAGAAGGACTGTTGATTATAAACGGCCATCAGCCGGACAAATACATTTAGTAGATTGAAAATCACTACTGACCGACAAAAAATAAGAAAATATAGGGACAAGGCCGAAGCCTCATTCCAAGGTTGTAAATTTGTTTTGAACAACAAAAATTTTCAACCATGGGCAAAGATATTTCAAAGAATTTAGTCGGTCAGCCGGTTTTCAAACAATTGATAAAAATGCTGCCCCGTGAGCAGTTCGATATTTTAGTTCAACAACAAAGTGGCGACCGCTATTACAAAACTTTTTTTTCATGGGAACAACTCATAACGATGCTGTTCGGGATATTTTCATGGTGCGATTCGATGGGCGAAGTATGCGATGGGATGCGGGCTCTGGGCGGCAAACTGAACCACCTGGGCATGGACTGTTCGCCGTCAAAAAGCACAGCAGGGGATGCTTTGCGGGACCGGGGCAACGAACTTTTCAAGTTGTACTATTTTGCATTGATAGCCTATTTTAAGCCACTTTTGTCGGTCAGCCGGAAAGAAAAGGTCAGTTTCGAGGAGTTTTACGCTTTCGATTCCACCACAATTTCTTTATTCTCGGATGTGATGAAAGGTGTTGGCGTAACCCCAAAGATGATGGAAAGAAAAAGGGCGGCCTGAAAGTCCACATGCTGACCGACGTATATGCCAATACGGCTGTATTTGCCAAATTCAGCCAGGCAAAAATGCACGGCAAGAAATTTTTATATGTTTTAAGTGGATATCCCAGTTTTGTTTATTGTAGCAGAAGTTTACTAAAAAAGCAATTTACCCCCTTCCCAAACGCACTCGTTTGCAGAAATTACCTGTTTTTTATCGAACTATTCACAATAAATTGACCCTTACTCAATAAATATATCCTAATTTTGCTCCGTGAAATATTATAAATTATGAATGAAGCAATGAATCATTTAGAAAAAAGTGCTGGTAGTGTAAAAAGCAATGCTCAAGCTTCAAACAAAAATAACAGCAGCGTTGCCAAAAACACAAAAAAGCACTTAGCCCCATCCACTTTGTTAGACATTTCGTGGGAGTGGGAAAACAACCCTGAATATGATGAGTTTTGGAAAAACAACTAATTGTTGTCTTTCCTTACTTTCATATTTAGCAAATTTTTTCAACCAACCACAACCCTTGCTTCTTTTTACATAAAAATACCTTTCATCCCTCACCCTTTTTCTTTAGATGTTTTACAACGCTTTCAAAGCGAAATACACAACCCTTGTTTTTCTGTAATATCAGTATTGAAGCTGGATTTGTGGCGATTGTATTATTTATAATCATGCTAAATTAGTGTACCGGTTTTTAAATTGGGGAAAAGTCCTTTTGATAAATGCTTAAAGATTTTACATTTGGCGCAAATTTGGGTTCTATTGTGATATACAAGCAGATAGAATTATTAATAATTGCCTGCCATCTAACATTTTAAATTATCAAATTGTAAGCATTGTTTGGAATGGAAGGGGTTAAAAGGGGACAAAAATGAATCGAACAACTGTTTCACATACAGGTATTGCAGAATCGGTTAATGGAGAAAAGGTGAAAGTCCGCATCACCAGTGTTTCGGCGTGTGCATCGTGTCATGCTCAAGGGGCATGCAGTGCGGCCGACCAGCAGGATAAGATTATTGATGCCATCAATAAAGGAAGAACCATTCAATCTGGCGACTGGGTTACGGTATTGGCCAAGGAATCGGCTGGAATGCGTGCTGTTTTGCTGGGCTATCTTCTGCCATTTGTATTTGTGCTTGCAACCTTAATTGTCTGTCATATCATGGGATTGTCCGAAGGTATTTCAGGGTTGTTTGCCTTAGCTGTTTTGGTGCCCTATTATTTCGTTTTGTATCTAACCAGAAATCGAATCCAGAAGTCGTTTCTATTTGAAATTCAACAATAAATTATTGGTTCTATGAATATGACAATTATCTATACCATTCTTTCGTTAAGTATTTTAGGAGGGATATCGGCTGTCATTCTTTATTTTGTAGCTCAACAGTTTAAAGTAGTTGAAGATCCCAGGATTGGTGAAGTGGAAAGCATGCTGCCCGGGGCAAATTGCGGAGGTTGTGGTTTTCCGGGCTGTCGCAATATGGCCGAGCAGTTGGTTAAAGCAGAATCAATGGAGGGGTTGAATTGCCCGGTTTCCGATGCCTCCGTCATGGCTGGCATTGCCACCTATTTAGGATTCGAAGCTACCATTCAAGAACCGAAAGTGGCAGTGGTGCGATGTAATGGGACCTGCGAACACCGCCCCAAAATAAACACCTATGATGGTGCCAACTCATGCGTTATTGACGCAGCCTTGTATTCAGGTGACACCGGTTGTAGTTTTGGTTGCTTGGGTGAAGGAGATTGCGTAGCCGCCTGTAAGTTCGGCGCCATGTACATGGATCCGTTGACTGGCCTTCCGGTAATTATTGAAGATAAATGCGTGGCCTGCGGTGCCTGTGTGAAGGCTTGCCCCAAACATATTATTGAACTCAGGAACAAAGGAAAAAACAGCCGCCGTATTTATGTTTCGTGCATCAACAAAGATAAAGGAGCGGTAGCCAAAAAAGCTTGCGCCGTAGCTTGCATCGGCTGTGGAAAGTGTGTTAAGGTGTGCCCGTTCGAGGCTATTACCTTAGCAAACAACTTGGCCTACATTGATTACAACAAATGCAAATTGTGCCGGAAATGTGTGGTGGAATGCCCAACCAATTCCATTCACGAAATCAACTTTCCGCCACGTAAAGCTGCCGAAGCAGTAATGGAAAACCATAACGAAAATACCATCCAAACCAATTAACAGTGAATCGGAGGAAATCATGTTAAAGACATTTAAAAGAGGGGGAGTTCATCCGGCCGAAAACAAGTTATCGGCTTCATCTCCCATTATAACTGCCGAACTGCCAAAAGTAGCCGCGGTACCGCTGGGTCAGCACATTGGAGCACCAGCCTCTCCGGTAGTCAATAAAGGAGATGTGGTAAAAGTGGGACAACTGCTGGCGCAAAGCTCCGGGTTTGTTTCGGCTAACATTCATTCCCCCTTTTCAGGGACTATTGCTAAGATTGAAGACACCATAGACATCACGGGCTTTTCGAGGCCAGCTATCTTTATCAACGTGGAAGGTGATGACTGGTTGGAAACCATCGACCGTACAGATATTCTTTTAGCCGAATGTAATCTTTCGGCAACTGAGATTACTTCCAAAGTGAAAGAGGCCGGTATTGTTGGTTTGGGAGGTGCTACGTTTCCATCGCATATCAAACTCTCGGTTCCTCCCGGTAAAATGGCTAATGTGTTGTTAATCAATGGCGTGGAATGTGAGCCCTACCTTACTTCGGATCATCGGTTGATGCTCGAAAAAGGAGACGAGGTTATAGTCGGAACGCAATTACTCATGAAGGCGTTGAGCGTGTCTAAAGCATTTATCGGCATCGAAAACAATAAACCTGATGCCATCCAACATTTAAAAGCATTAACTAAAAATTACATTGGGATTGAAATAGTTCCCCTGAAGGTGAAATATCCCCAGGGCGGCGAAAAACAACTGATCAAAGCCGTATTAAACCGTGAGGTTCCTTCGGGTGCACTTCCCATTGATGTGGGAGTGGTGGTACACAATGTGGGTACTGCATTTGCTGTATATGAGGCCGTTCAAAAAAACAAACCTTTGATTGAGCGGATTGTGACTGTAACCGGGAAATCGGTAAAAACCCCATCCAACTTTAAGGTGCGTATTGGTACTCCGGCCACTCAACTGGTTGAAGCCTGCGGCGGTGTTCCTGAGGATACCGGAAAAATTGTATCGGGTGGGCCCATGATGGGGAAAGCCTTAAAATCATTGGATATACCCGTTTCAAAAGGGGTCTCAGGCATTCTGTTATTCAACGGCAAGGAGGCAAAACGACCCATCATGGAACCATGCATCCGATGCGGGAAATGTATATCCGTATGCCCGATGGGGTTAGAACCTTACCTTTTGATGACCTTCTCGGAAAAACAAATGTGGGAATCATCGGAAATGTCGCATACTATGGATTGTATGGAATGTGGTTCGTGCATGTACACCTGTCCGGCCAACCGTCCGTTGCTGGATTACATACGATTAAGCAAATCAACCGTGGGCCAGATTATTAGAACTCGTAAACAATAACAATACCTTTCGCAATGAATCAACAAATACATGTATCTCCGTCCCCACACATTAACGGAGAATTTTCGGTGCCAAAGATAATGTATGGGGTAGTGCTGGCGCTACTTCCTGCATTTGCAGCTTCAGTTTATTATTTTGGAATGGGGGCCATTATTGTTACTGCCGTTTCAGTATTGAGCTGTGTAGCTTTCGAGTACCTCATTCATCGGTTTATCCTCAAAATCCAACCTCGGATTACTGATGGTTCCGCAGTTCTGACCGGATTGTTGCTGGCCTTTAATGTTCCCAGCAATTTACCTATTTTGGTTATTGTTATTGGAGCACTGGTAGCCATTGGCATTGGAAAGATGTCCTTTGGCGGATTGGGACAAAACCCTTTCAATCCTGCTTTGGTGGGCCGGGTGTTCCTATTGATTTCCTTCCCGGTTCAGATGACCAGTTGGCCCACACCTGGCGGTTTTAGTACAGGATACGCCGATGCCGTAACCGGAGCTACTCCTTTGGCGTTGGTAAAAGAGGCCGTTAAAAATGGAGAATCTATTTCCACCCTAGCGAACATTCCCAGCCACATGCAACTATTTTTTGGACACATGGGAGGAAGCATGGGTGAAGTAAGTGCCTTGGCCTTATTGCTGGGATTTGCCTTCCTGCTTTATCGGAAAATTATTACCTGGCACATTCCTGTTTTCCTGATTGGAACTGTGTTTGCTTTCAGTGGCATCCTTCATCTGGCAAGCCCTGAGAAATTTGCCGATCCGGTATTCCATATTTTAACCGGGGGAATCATGTTAGGGGCTGTTTTTATGGCCACCGATTATGTAACCTCACCCATGACTCATTTTGGGATGATCATCTTTGCCATTGGTATTGGACTTTTGACAGTTATTATCAGAAATTTCGGTGCCTATCCCGAAGGAATTTCATTTGCAATATTAATTATGAACGCTTTGGTTCCCCTATTGAATCGATGGACCAAACCTACAACTTTTGGAGAGGAGGTAAAAAATGGCAACTAGAGAATCGGACTTTAAAAATATGCTGATGACCTTGTTGGTCATTACCTTTGTGGCATCTGCGGCACTTGCTTTGGTTTATAATGTAACCAAAGAGCCTATTGCCCTGGTTCAGATTGAAAACAAGAATGTCTCAATTCAGATGGTATTGCCCGCGTTCGATAACCAGCCCTTTGCCGAGCAATTCAAAATAGCCTCCGATGGCGATTCGTTGGTGTGCTATCCGGCCAAAAACAATGACAAGTTGGTGGGTGTGGCTATTGAAACATACTCAAAAAAAGGATATAGTGGCTTAATAAGTATTATGGTAGGATTTAAACCCGATGGTACCATCATTAATTATTCGGTGATTGAACACAAGGAGACCCCCGGCTTGGGAACCAAAATGGGGGAGTGGTTTAAAACTGAGAAAAACCATCAAAGTGTGCTTGGCAAAAACCCTGGAACCTTTAAGTTGAAAGTAAAAAAAGATGGTGGTGAAGTAGATGCGATAACTGCCGCCACTATCAGTTCACGTGCATTTTGCGAGGGAATTCAACGGGCCTATCAGGCATATATAAAAAGCAATCCACAGAACCAAACTACGGAAGTAACTCAATAAAATAAGCATTATGAGTCAGATAAAACATTTTACCAAAGGCTTTTTCAAGGAAAACCCCATTTTGGTCCTTATATTGGGAACGTGCCCAACCTTAGCTACCACATCGTCGGCCATAAATGGTATCGGCATGGGGTTGGCTACTACTTTTGTACTTATTGGCTCCAATGTGGTTATTTCGTTAATAGCCAAATTAATTCCCGATAAAGTACGGATTCCCGCTTATGTGGTAGTGATTGCCACCTTTGTTACCATTGTAGATTTACTGATGCAGGCTTATGTACCCTCGCTTTACAAGCAATTAGGTATTTTTATTCCGTTGATTGTAGTAAACTGTATCGTGTTGGGGCGTGCCGAAGCTTTTGCCAATAAAAATAAGGTGCTTCCATCGTTCTTTGATGGTTTGGGAATGGGGCTTGGTTTTGCCATGGCCTTGGGAATTTTAGGTTCTATCAGGGAATTGTTGGGGGCCGGTTCTATCATGAGCATCAAACTTATTGAAGGTGATGGGATGCTGGTGTTTATTTTAGCTCCGGGTGCATTTATTGCCCTCGGATATTTGATTGCTATCATTAACCGGTTGCGGAAAGCTTAATTAAACCTTGAAATTATGGAATACATTTTATTAATCATATCGGCCATTTTTGTGAATAACATTGTGTTGTCACAATTTTTAGGTATTTGCCCATTTTTAGGGGTTTCAAACAAAGTATCTACAGCCATGGGGATGTCGGCAGCTGTGCTTTTTGTTATCGTGCTGGCTACCATTGTTACCTACCTTATTCATGTGTATGTACTTATGGCCTTACATATTGAATACATGCAGACGATTACCTTTATTCTGGTTATTGCAGCCCTGGTACAGATGGTTGAAATCATCCTGAAAAAGGTGAGCCCTTCGTTGTATCAGGCGCTGGGTATTTTTTTGCCACTCATTACCACCAACTGTGCCGTATTAGGGGTAGCCATTCTGGTATTCAAAAAGAATTACATGCTTTTTGAAGGGGTGATTTTTGCAGGTGCCACTGCCATTGGTTTTGGATTGGCACTGGTCATTTTTGCCGGAATCCGCGAGCACCTTGATATGATGGCTATCCCAAAAGGTATGAAGGGAATTCCTATCTCATTAATTACAGCAGGTATCCTGGCGATGGCATTTATGGGCTTTAGCGGGTTGGTTTAGTAATCCTTTTATTGAATTTGCCATAACCGATTTCAGAATCCATCACTTTCGTTATCTTTGAAATTCATTCAACGAAATTGACATGGTTATCACCATCATCGGTTCCGGCAATATAGCCCACCATTTAGGGTTAGGTCTTTTTAAGGCAGGCCACCGTATTTTACAGGTGTACAGCCGCAACTTGAATCCTGCTAAAGAGCTGGCAAAAAAATTGAAAGCACGGGCAACCGATAACCTGTATACCTTACAAACAACCGCCGACCTTTATTTGATTTGCGTTTCCGATAAAGCCATTGAAGAGGTCGCTTTACAAATTGATTTTGAACCAGAACTGATAGCTCACACCTCTGGCAGCATTTCTCTTTCTGCTTTATCCAGGTTTAAAAATCATGGGGTTTTTTATCCGCTACAGACTTTTTCAAAAGCCCGCGAAGTGCCACTAAGCAATGTTCCCTTTTGCATTGAAGCCAACACCCCTGAAAATAAAACCCGGCTTAATATATTGGCCGGTACTCTTTCCGAAAAAATTTATGGACTGGATTCCGAGCAACGCAAGCAATGCCACCTGGCGGCAGTATTTGCCAATAATTTTGTCAATCATTTGTATGTACTCGCGCAGCAACTGCTCGAAGAAAAGAACATTCCGTTTGATATCCTCAAGCCGCTCATCTTGGAAACAGCCCAAAAGGTTCAACAACTTGCACCGGGAGAGGCTCAAACGGGTCCGGCGTTCCGTAACGACATTCAGGTTATTGAGGCGCATATCGAGCAATTAAAATCGGACAAATTGGAAAAATTATATAGATTTGTGACCGCGAGCATTACCGAAGTTTCCAAATCAAAACCGTCGGAAGGCTCCCGAATAAAATAACCAAAGCATGAGCAATTTTAAAGAAGATTTGAATAAAGTGAAAGCCTTTGTTTTTGATGTGGATGGCGTTTTCACCGACGGTTCCGTTTATTGCATGGCCGATGGGGAACAAATGCGGGCCATGAATACCAAAGATGGTTTTGCCATCCGGTTTGCCCAAAAGCAGGGGTATCCCATTGGAATCATCAGTGCCGGAAAAGCAAATGTGGGCGTGGTAAAAAGGCTTCAGTTTCTCGATATTACCGATCTTTATATGGGTTCGTTTGAAAAGACCGAGGCACTGCAACAGTTTGTAAAAAAATACAATTTCAGCCTCGACCAAATCCTTTACATGGGTGACGACATTCCCGATTACCCGGTTTTGCGGATGGTAGGTGTCCCCACCTGCCCGGGTGATGCCGCAGTGGAAGTGAAACAGGTATCAAAATACATCTCGCACCTGAATGGAGGTCAAGGTTGCGTGCGCGACGTGATTGAACAGGTGCTGCGTGCCCAGGGCAAATGGGTGGATTTAACCGCCGAAAAAATCGAAATTCTCTAGAGTATGCTAAAATACCTGAAGCTTATACGGATTCAAAACCTGTTGATGGTACCACTGACCATGTACCTGCTTAGGTATGGCGTAGTGAACTCTGCGCTGTATTATGGATACAGTTTTGCTTTAGGTCAGGAGATGGAGCTTCAGTTTTCGTTTGGGATGTTCAACCTGTTGATTGCCATCAACATGCTTTTAGGTGCCGCTGGCTATGTCATCAACGATTATTTTGATAGGAAGATTGACAGCATCAACCGCCCCAACGAGGTTATTATTGGGAATACAGTCCATCGCCGTTTTGCCATCATCCTGCATTGGACCCTTAATAGTATAGCCGTTGTTATGGCCGGATATCTTTCATGGCAGTTCCGGAAACCAATGATTCTTGTGGCATACATCATGATTTCAGGAATTTTCTGGCTCTATTCCACTACCTACAAAAAGCAATTTTTAATTGGAAACATCATTGTGGCATTAGGCACTGCTATGATTCCCTTTCAGTTAGCCTATTTCGAAATTCAATCGCTTATTCAAGTGTATGGAGTGGATATGGCACTAAAAGGGATGTCGTTTAAAGTATTGTTTTATTGGCTCGCGGCTTTTGCTTTGTTTGCCTTTTTAACCAACCTTATCCGTGAGATTGTAAAAGACCTGGAAGATTTTGAAGGCGATGCCAGTTATGGCTGCAACAGCATTCCGGTTGTTTTGGGAACCAAAGCAGCAAAAATCATTATTGCAGGGCTTTCGCTTTTCACCATCGGGCTGCTGGGTTACTTCTATTACACCTTTATTATCAACCAAATTTCCAAATGGTATTTATTGGTAACCATTGTCATTCCATTGCTGGCAGTGGTTTTTCTTACCTTTAATGCCAATACTGTGAAACACTACCACCGCATCAGCATCCTCTTAAAAATAATCATGCTCTTTGGCGTGTTGTACTCAGTTGTTACCTTTTTCCTAATGGAATACCTTATCAAACTTTAAGATGATTGACATCCCTGTCCTGCAAAATCACCGGATCATTCTTGCGTCGCAATCGCCGCGCAGGCAGCATCTTTTAAAAGAACTGGGGCTCAGCTTTACCACCAGGATCAAAGAAGTTGACGAGTCGTACCCTGAAAACCTAAAAGAGGCACAAATCCCGGTATTTCTGGCCGAACATAAAGCCAATGCTTTTATGAGTGAACTCAGCAACAACGAATTGTTGATTACTGCCGACACCATTGTCTGGGTCGATGGTCACGTGCTGGGCAAACCGAAAGATTACGACGATGCCTTCCGGATGCTCCAGATCCTTTCGGGCAATAAACATACTGTTTATACAGGTGTTTGCCTCACCACAATTGAAAAACAGCACTCTTTTTTTGCAAACACCGACGTCTATTTCCGGAAATTGGAAGACTCCGAAATAGCCTATTATCTAAACACACACCAACCTTACGACAAAGCCGGAGCTTATGGAATCCAGGAATGGATTGGCTTTGTAAGCATTGAACGGATTGACGGTTCATATTTTAACGTGATGGGGTTACCTATTCAAAAATTGTACGACGAATTGAAAAGATTTTAATCAATATAACTATGAACCGAATTATCCTCTTAGGTCTGGTCGCCATACTATTGATTGGCAAAACAGTTTTTGCTAACGAGGGCATGTGGTTGCCCATCCTGCTCGAAAAATACACCATGGAACAGATGCGGCAACAAGGTTTTAAGCTAACTGCCGAGGACTTATACAGCATCAATCAGGCTTGTTTAAAAGATGCTGTGGTTGGACTGGTTCATTTAGAAAACCCTCACCATCATTTTTGTACGGGTGAGATTGTTTCTACTCAAGGGCTACTGTTAACTAACCACCATTGTGGATATGGTGCCATTCAGAACCACAGTACCCTGGAGAACGATTACCTAACCTATGGTTTTTGGGCCATGGAAAAAAGCGAGGAGCTTCCGAACGAAGGATTGGGCGTTAGCTTTTTAAAACGGATGGAAGATGTTACCCCACAAGTATTGTCCCAGATTACCGGGAACACCGATGAACAGACCCGTGATTCGCTTATCGATGTTCATATTGCCGGTATTGAGCTGGCAGCCAGCGAAAACGGTACCTATCTGGCTAAAGTGAAACCTTTTTTTGCAGGGAATGAATATTACCTTTCGGTGTACAAGATATACCGCGATGTCCGGTTGGTGGGCGCGCCACCTTCAGCCATTGGAAAATTTGGCGGCGATACCGACAATTGGATGTGGCCGCGCCATACAGGCGATTTTTCCATGTTCCGCATTTATGCCGACAAAAACAATGAACCTGCCGGTTATTCCGAAGAAAATGTTCCGTTTACCCCAGCCAAAGTATTTGATATTGCCATCGACGGAGTTCAAAAAGGTGACTTTACCATGGTGATGGGTTACCCCGGAACCACCACAGAATATTTACCATCCATGGCAGTAACCATGCAAAAAGAGACCATCAACCCGGGCCGGATTAAAATCCGTACCCAAAGCTTAAACACCCTAAAAACGGCCATGGAAAAGGATCCTCTCGTCAGGATTCAATATGCATCAAAAGCTGCGGGTATTGCCAATAGCTGGAAAAAATGGATTGGCGAAAACAAAGGGCTTACCCGGTTAGATGCTGTCGCCAAAAAACAGGAGTTGGAGGAGGGATTTATGGAATGGGTAAACCAATCGGAAAGCCGCAAAAAGGAATATGGGTTACTCCTTACGGAATACGCTGAATTATACAAGTTCTTGGCTCCTTATAGCCTTACCCATAATTACTTTTTCGAAACCATCTTTGAATCGGATGTCATTGATTTAGCAGGGAAATGCACCCTTTTAAAACAAATAAATAAAGGAACTGCGCCAGAGAAAACCGGGGAACTTAAAAATAACCTTATGGAAAGCGTTAATGTGTTTTTTAAAGATTACCATTTAAAAACAGACCAAAAACTTTTTGAGGATTACATCTCGTTTTTCTATTACGATATTGATAAAAACTTTCATCCGGAAATCCTGCGTTTGATTGATACCGATTTCAAAGGGGATGTGAATGCCTTCACCCAATGGATTTATAGCCAATCCATGATTCCGTATCCCGATAAATTGGGTCCCTTTATTTCAGATTACACCCCGGCAAAACAAAAAAAACTGGAAAAAGACCCTTTGGTCGTACTTTTCAGCCAATCGCTGCAAGTTTACCGGACCCTGATAAACCCAATTGTTACCGAAACCCAAAGCAAAATTAGTAAACTGCACAGGTTGTATATGAAAGGGCTCCGGGAGTACCAATCCAATAAAATATTTTATCCCGATGCCAATTCCACCTTTAGGGTTTCGTTTGGACAAGTTGACGATTACAAGCCCATGGATGCCGTAACGTACCGGTATTACACCACCTTAACGGGGATCATGGAAAAAGACAACCCGGGGATTTACGATTATAAAGTTCCGGAACACCTAAAGAGACTTTACTGCAACAAAGATTTTGGACGGTATGCAAACCCCGATGGCTCGATGCCTGTTTGTTTTACTGCATCAAACCACACCACAGGAGGGAACTCAGGGAGCCCGGTTTTAAACAGCAGGGGGCAGCTTATAGGCATCAATTTTGACCGCAATTGGGAAGGGACCATGAGCGACCTGATGTACGATCCCGACATGTGCCGGAACATTGCCCTCGATGTCCGCTATATTCTTTTCATTATCGACAAATACGCGGGAGCAGGGTACTTGCTCGATGAGATGAACCTAATCAAATCGAAACCTTCCCGGGAACTGCCGGTTCAAATAGCTCAATAAGGAAGTGTTACAGCTATAAACAGAGGTGCCCGGAAGGCATCTTTTGTTTTTTATGACTTGTCAAACCCTGTATGTTTGAGAATATAAACCACCAATATCTCGCATAAGTTTATCTTATTTAAACTCAATACCAAAGCGGCTTTGAGAGTTTTTCAATGACTTTTATCATTTTTATACTCAACAGCAGCTTTGCCTTGCCAGGTCAAAAAATTACAGATTCTATCTTGTTGATATTCGGCATGTAACAGTGATTGGCAATTCATGCCCGTGCTTTTTGTCAGAATAAAACCTGCGAAATATCATACTCCGTGCCTCCCTGTTTACCTAATTTTAACCAAAACACAAACATTTTTTTGGATGGTCCTGCTATCCAAAGAAACTAAACCTTAGGAGGACAATACATGACATCTGTTCAGACTTTAGTGAAGGAATTGACTCACAAACACGGAAAAAAACGTGAGAGCCTACTCCCCATTCTACAAGGCATTATCGAAAAAGATAGGTTTATCAGCGAGTATGCCATGATAGAAATTGCCCGTGAACTCGATATTTCAACTGCTGAAGTATTTGGCACGGCCACATTCTATTCGTTTTTAGATACCAAGCCCCGTGGCAAATATGTGATTAGGGTATGTAAAACCATCACCTGTTCCATGAAAGGTAAAAACCAGATTTTATTGGCCCTTGAAGATGGACTGAAAATCAAATTGGGTGAAACCACCCCCGATAAAAAATTTACTTTGCTCGCAACCAACTGTCTGGGTTGGTGCCATAAAGCCCCTGCCATGCTAATCAACGATGACGTGTTCACGGAACTGACTCCCGAAATGGTGCGCCAGATCATTGAAGATTACAAAAAACGTGACATCGCTTAAAAGCATTGCAAGCATCTCTAATTATTAATTTTCAACAACTTAATGTAAATGAACATGGGAAAAAAGCAACTCAGACGGATGGATCTCATCTTTACCAACGATGACGATTTTATAGAAATATTGCAGAAAACACTTCAGACCCCTACCGAAGAAATCATCAACGAGATGATTAGTTCAGGACTTAAAGGCCGCGGGGGGGCAGGTTTTCCAACCGGATTAAAATGGAAACTTACTGCTGAATCGAATTCAAAAAAGAAGTTTATCATCTGCAACGCCGATGAAGGTGAACCGGGGACCTTTAAAGATCGGGAAATATTAACACAAGTACCCTATAAAGTATTGACCGGAATGGCTGTTTGCGCCAAAATTATTGGAGCCAATGAAGGGTTCATCTATTTAAGAGGAGAGTATAAATTCCTGGTACCTCTTTTAGAAAAAGAACTCAAGCGGTTTCATGTTATTTGCAAAGATTTGGGGCTCGACTTTAAAGTGCAAATATTTTTAGGAAGCGGTGCTTACATTTGCGGCGAAGAAAGTGCACTGATGGAATCGATGGAAGGGAAACGGGGCGAACCCCGGAATAAACCGCCATTTCCCACCGAAAAAGGTTACATGGATAAACCAACCGTAATCAACAATGTGGAAACATTGGCGCATACCTTTACCATATTTAAATATGGGGCAAAAAAATTCCGGGATCTTGGTGTCCAGGATTCCCGGGGGTCAAAATTGTTCTCGGTTTCAGGCGACACCCCCATTCCGGGCATTTATGAACTAGAACTTGGAATGACCGTGCAGGACTTTGTGGACGATTTTGGCGACGGCGACTGCAAAGCCGTTCAGGTAGGTGGGGCATCGGGGTTTTTAGTCCCCCGGAAACGGTTCAACGAAACCGCCATTGGTTATCAAGGGAAACTTACGGGCATCTCGCTGCCTACAGGAGGTTCCATGATGCTTTTCAACAGTTCACGGTCGATGTACAACGTGCTCAACAATTATCTGGAATTTTTCCAGGAAGAATCGTGTGGGCAATGCACTCCTTGCCGGGTGGGTTGCCAGCAATTAGTGCGGGGCATCGAAGCTGTGAAGCGTGGTGAAAAACCAGCAGCTTACCTCGACAAGCTGCTTAAACTGACCGACACCATGAAAGTCACGGCCAAATGTGGCCTTGGACAATCAGTGGCCAATTCATTTCAATCCATTGTGGAGAATTTCCGTGAGGAGATGATTTACTAAAGATACAATTGTTAAACGAGTAAAATTAGAAATATGTCGAAAATGATAAACCTCACTATAAATGGGATACCCGTAAGTGTTGAGCAAGGAACAACGGTTTTAGAAGCAGCCCGTCAACTCAACATCAAAATTCCTACCTTATGCTACCACAAAGATTTATGCGTGGCAGGTAATTGCCGGGTATGCGTGGTAGAACAGGTAGGCATCAAAAAACTGATCCCCTCATGTGCCACACCGGCATGGGAAGGCATGGAGATTCTGACCAACAGTTTAGTAGTCCGGAATTCACGGAAACACATTATTGAATTATTGCTTTCCGAACACAACGCCGACTGTACCAAATGCTACAAAAACGGCAATTGTGAATTACAGGTATTATCGTCGGAATACAAAATCACCAACCCCGACTTTATTGATTTGGTGCCATTTAAGCATTACAAATACGATAATCTTTCGCCATCTATCATTAAGGATGACAGCAAATGCATCCGATGCCAGCGCTGTGTACGTACTTGCAGCGAAATCCAACATCTTTCGGCTGTGAGCGTAGCCTATAAAGGCGTCCACATGAAAATCTCGACCTTTGCCGAGAAACCCTTACGCGATGTGGTTTGTGCCAATTGTGGACAATGTGTGATTCACTGTCCAACAGGTGCTTTGGTTGAAAAAAACTATATTGAAGAGGTTTGGGATGCATTGGCCGATCCTGAAAAGCATGTGGTGGTTCAAACAGCTCCTGCCGTTAGGGTAGGTTTGGGCGAAGAATTTGGCACCAATGGCAAAGGCAGGGTTACCGGTAAAATGGTTGCTGCTTTAAAACGGCTGGGATTCAATTCGGTATTGGACACCGATTTTACCGCCGACTTAACCATTATGGAAGAAGGTACCGAACTTTTAACCCGTTTGAAGAAAGCTTTGGTGGACAAAGATCCATCGGTAAAATTACCGATGTTCACCTCCTGCTCTCCCGGATGGATTAAGTTTATTGAACATACCCAACCAGAGAAATTGGAGCACTTGTCATCGTGCAAATCGCCACAGCAAATGTTCGGAGCTTTGGCCAAAACCTATTATGCACAAAACCGAGCCATTGAACCCGACAAAATAGTATCTGTTTCAATCATGCCGTGTACTGCAAAAAAATTCGAGGCCAACCGGCCCGAGATGCGCGACAGTGGCTATAAAGATGTAGATTATGTGTTGACTACCCGCGAATTGGCCATCATGATCAAACAAGCCGGAATTGAATTTGCTGATCTTGAAGAAGAAAAATATGACAAATTGATGGGAGAATCAACCGGTGCAGCCGTTATTTTTGGGGCTACGGGTGGTGTAATGGAAGCCGCACTGCGTACCGCTTATGAAATTGTAACAGGCCGCGAAGTACCTTTTAAAAACCTTGAAATTACTCCTGTGCGCGGATTTGATGGCATTAAAGAAGCCTCGGTAGTCATTCAAGACGCGTTACCCGAATGGGGTTTCTTAAATGGTGTGGAACTCAAATGTGCCATTGCGCATGGATTGGAAAATGCCCATCAGTTGATTGCTAAAATAAAAAGCGGTAAAGCACAATACCATTTTGTGGAATTTATGGCATGCCCTGGTGGTTGTCTCGGTGGCGGCGGCCAACCCATTCCCACTAGTCCCGAAATCAGGAAGAAACGGATGGAAGCCATTTATGCCGAAGATGGGGATATGCCTTTACGCAAATCGCACGAAAACCCTGAGATATTGCAAATTTATAAGGATTTCTTAGGCAAACCCCTTGGTGAAAAATCGCATCATTTATTGCATACACATTACACTCCAAGGGAAAGGTTCTAACTTGTCTAGAGACAAAACAATAACAACTATTTAAAGGGGCTGCCAATAGCAGCTCTTTTTTTATTTGGCCAAATGAAAAATTTCGGCAAGCTCGTAAACATTTTTCACATCAGGCAAAACAGAGGACTGAATCATTGCTTTTGCCACTGTACTGGCCGGAATGGATCGGTATTTTGAAATAAATGGAATCACCCCGATCATTTTAGCCAAAACCAAACCCACTTTTTCTCCCATTCGTTTTTCTTTCCTATTTCCGGCCAATATAGATGGTCTGAGGATAACCAACCGTTGAAATCCCAACTCCTTCACCTGCTCATCCAGTTCACCTTTCATGCGGCTGTAAAAGATACCCGATTTTGGATTTGCACCTGCTGAAGAGACTAAAACATACGTACCCACCTGATTGTGTTTGGCTGCCTGTGCCATCTGAAACTGATAAGTGAAATCAATTTTATACTGATTCTCTTTGGTTTTGGCCTTTTTAATGGTGGTACCAAAAGCCGAAAACAGTACATCGCCTTTCACTTTACCGCTCCAGTAATCGGAGCGATCAAAATCAATCACCTCCACATGGAGTTTTGGATGGTTTATTTCCAAGGACCTGCGCACAAACACTACAACGCTGGAATACCTGTTGTCGTCTAACAATTGTTTTAAAAGTTCAGAGCCTACCAATCCGGTAGCACCTAAAACCAAGGCTGTTTTTCCCATTTTTAATATATTTGGCAGTAATTAATCTCTTTTAGTACTCTCAATTCACTTAGCTTTTTATGAATAAATTAGCTCTTTTCAAAATTAATGGTAATTCATGACAAATAACAAATACCCATGCCTATTAATCAGAATTCCCAAAATAGGATATATATTTGCAACCTATTTCCTAATAAAACACCATAATGAAGATTCATTTAACCATAATAGCAATTTTTGTCTATCTTTTTTCCTTTGGTCAGGCATACCCTGTTTTTTTGGATGGCTCTTTTGACGAATGGCCAAATTCAACAAACACATTTGCTGATGAGGCAGGTGACGGCAATTCGATTGATTTATTAAACCTTAAAATTTTAAACGACCAATCGTACCTTTACATTTACCTGAAAATGTATGAAGTCATAAACCTTAACACAGACAACACCTTGGTTTTACTGCTTGACACAGATAACGATGCGGCTACCGGTTTTCAGAAAAATGGCATTGGAGCCGAACTGAAATGGAATTTCAGCCGACGGAAAGGGACATTCTACTATTCAGGAACTGAAACCTCGGTATGGCACAGTGACATTGGCTTTGTTGGTTTACCTACTGTTTCAGGCCCGGAATTTGAAATGGCTATAAACCGGAACACAACCATCAATGGGTACCCCTTGTTTCAGGCAAATCAAATCAAAACCGTTGTTTATGCCGACGAAACCTCTGGGGACATGATTCCTGAACCTGGTTCCACTTTTTCGTACACTTTTGACGAATCGGCTACTCAGGCTTTTGAGGAGATAAATCTGAGCAAAACCGACGAAGGGTTTTTAAGACTGATGACTTACAATACCCTTTACGATGGCATTGCCGATGCTGGAAAACAGGAAAGTTTTAAAAGGATTATACAAGCAGTGAATCCAGATGTATTGACTTTGAATGAATGCTGGGATACCGAAGCCTCGTATATAAAAACATTGCTCAACCAATGGCTCCCCATCAATGGAGGGCAATGGTACGCCAGCAAAATAGCGGATGGAAATATTACTGCCTCCAGATACCCAATCACCAACAATTATAATGTATTGTCGGGCCAGCGGCTGGCTGCTTCATACATCGACCTGCCCAATAGCTTTGCAAGTGATTTGGTCGTGGTGAATTGCCATTTAAAATGCTGCAACGAAGCGAGTGATAATGTTACCCGACAATATGAGGCAGATGGGTTGATCTCATTTATTATGAAAATGAAAAACCAAATCCCCAACTTTGAAGTGGCCACAAATACTCCATTTGTATTTATGGGCGATTTTAATTTGGTAGGCGGCCGGCAGCAACTGCATACTTTAATAAATGGCGATATTCAAAACACCTCCGTTTTTGGCATAGGCGGTTTCCCCGATTGGAACAACCAGCCTATGGGTAATGTGGTTTCCACAGGTACCAACAACAGAATGGCCTACACATGGCGTGACGATTCTGGAAGTTATTGGCCCGGTAGGCTTGATTATATATTTTATACACAGAGTAGTTTGAAAAAAGAAAAATCATTCATCCTGGAAACAGCAAAAATATCTACAGAGTTTTTGAATGCCTACAACTTACAAGCTTCAGACGCACAAACCGCCTCGGATCATTTTACCCATGTTGCCGATTTTTCTGTTCATGAATACAATACTATCCATCGGTCAATTGCGAATCAATTAACGGTTTATCCCAATCCGGCTCAGGACTATTTGAGAATAGATTTACCCGAAAACGAAAAAATCCATAACCTTCAAATTTTTGATGCCTCTGGAAAGTGCCTGTTTACATTGATTCCAACTGAGGCTTTGAACCATCGCACCATTAACACAAATCAATGGAAGGCCGGTGTGTATCTTATTCGGGTGATGTCAAACAAAAACAACTACATTCAAAAAGTTTTGATTGAATAATCTTGTATTTTCCCCGAGATAATTGTTTTATGTATTGAATTGAAGCTTTATTAAAGTTTTCATTACATTTGGTAATTACCCAAACACAAATACTCAGGAATGCCATGATAACTGAACTCCGCATACTAATCGTTTTCGTTTTATTTGCTTTTCAATCAGCAGATTTGGATGCCCAAACCGGGAAACTTTTTGATTTAAACCCACAGGAAAAAACGGCCATTCAGGAAAGTTTAAGTAAAATTTCGGCAGATAGCATCAAAAATTACATGCAAAGCCTTGAAGATATAGGAACCCGCTATACCTATGCTGAAAACCGAAAAAAGGTAGCCGAGTGGATTGCTGCCAAATTCCAATCGTTTGGTTACGGACAAGTATATTTAGAAAACTTTAATTTATATGAGCAAGACAATTACAATCAGTTCACTGACCAGTATAATGTGGTTTGTTTACGCCCGGGAGATGAAGATTTCCAGATTGTTGTTGGTGCCCATCACGATGCTGTAAAGGTAAGCCCCGGTGCCGACGACAACGCCTCCGGAACGGCAGGTGTTTTAGAACTGGCCCGGGTTATGAATCTTGCTCAGGTTCAAACAAGATTCACAATCAAATTTGCGACCTTTGCTGCCGAAGAAGTAGGTTTGCTGGGTAGTAGTTACAGTGCCCACGAATCATTATTTATGGGTGATTCCATTGCCCTGATGCTGAATATGGATATGATAAGTAATTCACCTAACGATTCGTTGCCTATCGTTGATATTATACGAAAAACATCGGATGGTTATTTAAGTGATTTAACAAATCAAATGGGGGCTGAATTTTCAGGAATGCAAGCAAATACCCAAGACTATGCCAACAATTCCGACCATCATTCTTATGGAAAACTTAGTATTCCGGTCATTTTTTTTATTGAACATGTTTTTTCTGATTATTACCACTCACAAAGGGACTCGGTCAAACATACTAATCCGGTTTATGCCTCAAGAGTGTTAAAAACAGTGGCAGCCACTCTGTTGGCCTTTGACGTGCTTCCGAAGGTTCCGGAAGTTTCAACCGTGCAACTTGGTGATGGCAGGAATGTAAAACTTATCTGGGAGAACAATCCCGATGCCGTATCATTTCAAGTTTACCTTGCCACATTGAATAATTCATTCCAACTTTATGGGGAGACAACTGAAACCTATTTCTGGCTTACAAATCTGAATCCCGATAGCAGTTACATTGCTATTGTTAAAGCTGTAAACAGCGCGAATAGTTATAGCTCGGCATCTATCAAATTTAAAACGGACAGTTTTCCAAATGCACCGCAAAACATTACAGTTACGGGGCTTTCCGATCATATCAAGATTGCCTGGACACCAAATGCCGAAGAAGATATCTCGGGGTACGCGGTGTATGAGTTTAAGAACGGGCAATCTATTAAAAAAAATGATGTATCGGTTGAAAACAGCTATTTTTCCGATTATTCGATAACTGACAACCTCTACCATTATTATCAAGTAAAAGCGGTGGACGTTCATGGCAATGAAAGTGGTTTTTCAGTTGCTAAAGGTTCAAAACTTGGTAAAAACAGTTATTTTGAAGATTCCTTGGAACTATTGGTAGTTGTGGATGCGGGAGCCAATCCCCCTCTTCTTATAAAAACGGAAGAATTTTTTGAAACCATTTTAAATGGACGCGATTTTGAAATGATTTCATTGAACAATGTTACAATCATTGACCCCGACCTTCTTTTCCATTCCAAACATGTTATCTGGTGTACTCCGGTTGCAAACGAACATGTATCGGCGTTACCAAAAAACATCGAAAACTTACAATGTTACCTATCGAAAGGAGGCAAACTATTTCTTTCCACTGCTGATCCCAACCTGTCCATAACCGGCTATAAAAGGACTATGCCTACGGAGCTTCCAACAGATTCTCTTTCGGGAGACTTTTTGGTTATCAAAACCATTGATTTTATCCCTGACTCTTGGTTGAGTGGGGTTTCTGTCGCTCAAAATTCCTATCCTCCCATTAACTTGAATTTGGAAACTATTCCCTCCGGATTTTTAACCAATTCATACCTCAATTTTGTTCAATCGATAGAGCCCAACTCCTTTGGTATCCCAATTTATACTTACGGATCACCTGACCCGGAAAGTAACTTGCATGGCCAGATGCATGGCAGTACGGTGGCATTTGAACATATTGATAGCAATTTCGATTTGATTGTAATGAGCATCCCTTTAAGCTTTTTTCAATGGGAAGATGCCAAGTTTTTAACGGATTACATTTTAGATGAGAAATTCAGCAATCCTACTAAATTGCCTGAACTTGAGAGTCCGGGAAAAGATAATCTTGTTTTATGGCCCATCCCAACCCAGCAGTTTGTCCATTTTGAATACCCTGGTACCGGAAAGGTTCTTGTTTATAATAGTTTAGGTGTATTGGTTTTTGAAACACCATTCTATAATGAAAGCAGGGTGCATTCGTTCGATATTTCCGATTTGCCCAAAGGGATGTATTTGTTTACCATTCAAAACGAATCGGGATTTGTAAACCGGAAGATAATCAAATGGTAAGGAATTGATGCAACAATGCAAATTAATACAAAAGTTAAACTAAAGGGATGGGTTATTTTTTTCTTTTCAAGGACTTATTTGCAATAATTCTGTTTGTGGAGGAGAAATTCCTGGGTTATCCATTTGGATAAAAGACCCGGTTGTCCAGTTCCGATGGTGTGGTTGTCAATTTTAATAATCGGCATTACCTCTTTTGTTGTGCTGGTCACCATTACTTCGTCGGCCAGGAGTAATTCTTCTAATGAAATTGTTTTCTCCTCAAATTCAACCCCATTCAGGTGAATAAGATCAATAACCACACTCCGGGTGATCCCTTTTAGCATGCCAACATGAGGGGTAAATACCTTCTCGTTTTTCATCATAAAAATATTTCCGCGCGAGGTTTCGGTCACCGTTCCGTCGGTATGGAACAGCACATCGAGGGCACCGGCTTGTGTAATTTCATGCTGCCAATATTGCCCTGCAAGGTAGGCGGTTGATTTTGCTTCGGGCAAAAACCTGGTAAAATTGCGGCTTATCAGTGGTAATCCTTTCTCAAACTCGTCGTTGGAAAAGGGTGGAAATACTACCGGAAAAATATACAAGTTACCCTCCATTTCCTGGGGACTGGCTGCATGAATGGGAAGTACGAAAAGTTTAATATAAAAATCAGGTAACGGATTTTGTTGAATCAGTGCTGCCACAATCTGTTCAATGGTAGGAAAATAGTTGGTCTTCAGGCGCAATATTTTAAGGGAATTTGCCAATCGTTCCAGGTGCCTATCCATGTAGAAAGGTTTGCGGTGATGGACACCAAAAAACTCATAAGCCCCGTAACCCCTGTTTACCGCCAGGCTATCTACCGGAAAGGTGATTTCGGAGGTTGGAACGTAAACACCATTCGAGAATCCAATCATTTTCACGCATTTACTTTTTAAGGTTCTGGGAATTAGTTTTCAATAAATCCAGGGTGTGATCCAAAAGCTCTTTACCGCCCCAATCCCCATGACCAGGTACAACAACCTGTGCGTCAGGGAATTTTTCTTTCACACGCCCGATAGTAATCGGCCAGGCGTTCATGTCACCATCGGTGGTATATCCCATGGTAGTTGATGATAAGGCTTTAACCATACATCCTCCAAACAATATTTTTTCTGAAGGAATCCATACCACAATATTATCCATGCTATGTGCGGCACCTAAAAAATAGGCAGTTGCTGTAAGGGTCCCAACTTGTAAGTTGAGTGAATCGGTGAATCCTTTGTCGGGTACAGGCAGGTTTTTCGATTGCGCCAATTCACGTGTCAGTTCATTGGCGTAACTGGGAATTCCCCGATGTTTCAGCGTATTTATTCCTCCCATGCAGTCGGTATGCCAATGGTTTGGGATGAACCCTTTTACTGCTGCATACAAACTATCATCCAGCCAGGTTAGCAGGTGTTCTGTGTTAGCATCTGAAACTGGCGTATCGAACAATAAAGCTTTGTGTCCGCTCACTAAAATAAGACCGTTGGACCATACCCAACCAAACCCGGGAATACTGTCGCAGGTTGCATGCAAGTAAGCATGTTCTGTTAATGGAACTATTTCAATTTGTTTGTTGATAATCCATCTGGATTGGGAATTCTGACCTTTTAAACCGGCAGTATCATTTAGCAAAAGCAACAAACATAAACTCCATCCAGTTACTATTCTGAATTTCATGGGTTATGAATTATTTGCAAGGATTAGTTCTTCAATTTCGGAAAGGTGAAGCTGAAAATGTTTTGGATAATCTTCAATCATCTCTTTGAGAGTGATTTTATGTCCGGGATCTGCCTGCCATTCATGAGAAAGCTTGTCGGGATTCACCTGCCTGATAATATGGGCAAAGTGAAGGTTGGCGTACTTCCATAATTTTACCAGGTTATGCCATCCTTCGCCCTGGTAGTTTTGTATGGCAATCCATCGGTCGTTATTGCCAAAGGTGGCATAATTTGGAAATACCAACGGGCTGGGCTGGTATTGCAGGTGAACTACCCGGTGGGTGTTGTTACTGGCCGAATCCACCATGTGCCCTACAATCTGCTTGATAGTCCTTTTTTGGCTGTTCCTGCGCTGTGTCAAGACCTCATCTGTCAATTTCAACAGCTTGGGTTCCCATTCCAAAACCAGGGTTTCCATTGAATCGGCAATTTGAGCAAAATCTTTCATGATTATTTGTATTGGTTTTTGTTGGATTAATAATTATGATTTGAAAAAAGATAGTACAAATTAAGTGGAAAACTCATTAATTACCGAAATTCAAGGGAAGAAAATATTAAAACCGGAACTGAATTTGACGCAATTCATTGTCCATTAATCCATTTCATGCTATTAAATACAACGAAACGGACTGCACATGCAACAAATATGAAATAGAAATATTTATATTTGGCGTTCGAATTGCAGTCAAAACTTGTTAGGTGATGCGAAAAAGAGTAGCCGTATTTTTGTTTGTCTCTATGATCGTTGCGAAAGGTTTTTCGCTGCATTCCTATGATTTGGTCAATTTAGATACCCTGTTGCTCGAACTTTCAAAGGCACAGAACCTGAAAGATACCATTGATGTATACTTTAAATTATCGTCGCATTATGTAAATTACGATATTAAAAAGGCAGAGCTTTATGCCAATCAGGTACTTGAAAAATCGCAAAACATAAATTACAATAAAGGGGTTGCAGATGGTTATTACGCCCTTGCCCGTATTTTTCACAATTCACATTACGATGTATCTTTTAATTTGGTTCAAAAGGCATTGGGTATTTATCAAAAACTTAACGATAGTATCAATATTGCAAAAAGTTTGAACCTGATAAGTATTATTAAGGGTAATATTGGGGAATATGAATCAGCTTTAGAATATAGTAACCAGATATTGGACATCAGTTTAAAGATAAGCGATTCAACACTATATGCCATGGTTTTAAATAATATCGGAACTTATTATGACGACATTAAAGATGACAGTATAGCCCAATCGTATTATCTGAAAGCCGCCGAAGTGAATATGCTTACGGGACATAAGCGTTTTTTATCAATTAACTATGGAAACTTGTGCATAGCTAAGATGCAGGAAAACAACCTGCCATTGGCTTATGAATACTATTGGAAAAGCTTTCGGTTAAAAGAGGAAATAAACGATAAAGATGGAATGTCGTGGTTGTATGAAATGTATGCCCGGTTGATGGAGGCCGATAAAAAATATGACTCCGCGATATTTTATTTTCACAAATCACTGCAGGTGTGTTATGAATTTAACAACAAGAACCGGGAAGAGGTAACGCTACAAAGCCTTCAAAAATTTTATCATAACCGTCAGCAAATCGATTCTGCTTATTACTGGTTATTAAAACTGAACATCTTACGCGATTCTATTTATGACAGTGAAAAAACGAAAGGCATCATTCTACACGAAATTAGTTTGAAACATAATCAAGAGCAGGAAATGGACCGATTAATTCATCAGGCTCAGGTGTTTAAATTGGCTTTAGTTATTACACTCCTGGCATTTGCCGTTTTAGGAACAGTGCTGGTTATTATCATTTTAAACCTGCGGAGCCGAAGGTTCCGGATTGAAAAACACGAAACCATTAAAGAAAAGGAAAATCTGGAATTGGAACTGTTGTCCAAAAATCAGGAAATGACCACATACGTGATGAACCTGGTAAACAATAACCAACTTGCCGGGCAGGTGATTGAAAAATTGTCATCACGGCTGGATGAGTTTCTGCCACAGAACCGAAAATACATTCAGGACATCATCAATGAACTGAGCAATAACTTAAATAAAGATATCTGGAAAGAATTTGAATTACGGTTCAATAACGTTCATCCCGAATTTCACCACAAGCTGTTAGCCGATTTTCCTGACTTAACCCCCAATGAATTGAAACTTTGTGCATTTTTACGGATGAATATGTCGTCCAAGGAAATTTCACTAATTACCTACCAAAGCGTTCAAAGTATCGAAAAAGCGCGAAGCAGGCTCCGTAAAAAGCTGAACCTGACAAATACAGATGTTTCCATCATGTATTTTCTGGCCAAATATTAAGAATCAGTTGTAAAAAAAAGTGGGGTGTCATAGTAAAGTCGTTAAACTTTAAACAAAAGTCCTACATTTGACCACCCAATTCATAGTAGTACCCTGGCATATTTATCTTTATTTTGCATATGAATCAGTAAGCATAAATAAGCAGGTTTGTTATATAGGTTGAGGATCAACAGCCAGGAATTCATTCCTCCGGCTGTTGATTTTTTATTAAAAATCGGTATCCTGTGAATAAAATATATAATCAACTCTGCAATTTTTCAATCCACCATTGGCTAATAGGTGAAATAGTTTAATTTTATGATCATCTTTTATTCATTGTAGCCAATTTTTGAATGTTATGATAAGAACCTACCTATCTCTGTTATTGCTGGGAATATCGTTTTTGCTGAGCGCGCAAAAGTACACCATTAGCGGATACATAACCGATATTGAAAATGGGGAAAAACTGATTGGTGCCAATGTGTATAATGCTTCTACCTTGCAGGGGACTACCACAAATAATTACGGATTTTATTCACTGACCTTTCCAAAAGGAAAAGTCCTGTTCACGGTTTCATTCGTGGGTTACGCCACTTACCAAGTTGAAGTGGATTTGAACGCCAATAAAAACATTTCCGTGGAATTGAAACCCACCATCGAAATTCAGGAAGTGGTGGTGGAAGGTCGTAAAACCGAAGGTGGGGTGGAAAGCAGCCAAATGGGATTGATTGAAATTCCGATGAAAACCATCAGCAACTTGCCCGTACTTTTTGGGGAGGCCGACATTATTAAAGCTATCCAGTTGTTGCCCGGTGTTCAGTCGGGATCGGAAGGAATGAGCGGCATGTACGTACGTGGCGGCGGACCCGATCAGAATCTCATTCTGCTCGATGGGGTGCCTGTGTATAATGTAAACCACCTTTTTGGATTCTTCTCGGTATTCAACTCCGATGCCATCCAAAACGTGAAACTGATTAAAGGTGGATTTCCGGCTCAGTATGGAGGTAGATTGTCATCCGTACTCGACATCAGCATGAAAGAGGGAAATGCGAAAAAATTTCAAGGTTCGGGAGCCGTGGGGATTATCGCGGCCAGATTAACTTTGGAGGGGCCGATTGGCGAAAATACTTCTTATATCGTTTCGGGCCGGAGAACTTATGTTGATGTATTGATGTATCCGTTCGAACTGCTTTATGCAAAAGAGCTAGGTTATAAGACCATGCGTACCGGTTATTTTTTCCATGATGTAAATGCGAAAGTCAACCATAAATTCTCGGATCGTAGCCGATTGTATTTCAGTACCTATTTAGGGAAAGACAAATTTTATATGAATGAGGCATATCAATCAGATTATGATGGAAATAACTATAAAAGTAAAGCCGGATTTTGGTGGGGAAATATTACCTCTGCCTTGCGTTGGAATTATGCCATCAGCGACCAACTTTTTTCGAATACCACCGCCACATTTAGCCGTTACCGGTTATCTACCGGAATGGAAAATTATACCAACGGGAGCAAAGACATGGCTTTGGAATATTACTCAGGGATTCTCGATTGGGGCGGTAAGGTAGATTTCGACTATTACCCGAACCCTAACCATACCATAAAGTTTGGTTTTGGCGAAACCTATCATACATACAGCCCCGGGGCATTAGCTTTTTCATACGATATTGATGACGGAACATCTGAAAAGGGTACTTTTGGGAATGCCAACCTTCATACTCATGAATTGGGCTTATATGCCGAAGACGATTTCCGGATAGGTTCATTGGTAAAAGTCAACGCTGGGTTGCGCTGGTCGGCATTTAAGGTACGTGATAAATTTTACAATGGATTGGAGCCCCGTGTTTCGGCACGCTTTTTAATTACCGAGAAATGGTCGGCAAAAGGCTCTTATGCTTTAATGTATCAATATATAAACTTGTTAGCTACTGCTAAAATAGGGCTGCCTACCGATTTATGGGTTCCGGCTACCGATATTTTGACCCCGCAGAAAGCCCAACAGTATTCGCTGGGTTCCGTTTATGAAATAAATGCCGATTTTGAGTTCAGTACCGAGGGGTTTTATAAAACCATGGAAAACCTGGTGGAATACAAAGAAGGCGCGGGTATATTTTCGCTGCAATACGACTGGGAAAGTAACGTGGCTCTTGGGAAAGGCTGGAGTTATGGTTTGGAGTTCCTTTTGATGAAAAAACTGGGAAACCTAACCGGTTGGGTAGGTTATACAATCTCGAAGTCGGACCGTTTGTTCAACCGCGAAGGACAGGAGATAAGCCGGGGCCAGAAATTCCCATTTACCTACGACCGCCGTCACGATGTCAGCATTGTTATCTCATATAAACTCAATAAAAATATTGATATGGGCGCAACCTGGGTCTTTGGAACTGGCAATGCCACCACCTTGGGTTATGAATTTTATCCGGCATATAATCCTGACAATAATCATTACGGTTATTATTCGGAGATTACCAATTACGAGAGCCGAAACAATTTTAGGATGCCGGCTTACCATAGGCTCGATATTGGCTTTAACTTTCATAAGGAGAAAAAATGGGGAACCCGTACCTGGAGCTTCTCGGTGTATAATGCCTACAACCGCAAAAATCCATTTTTTATCAATTGGGAGTCTGATCCTTATACTGGCGAAAAAAAACTATATCAGTACAGTCTTTTCCCAATCATGCCATCACTTTCGTATCAATTTGAATTTTAATTGTTAAAAGATGCAAATCATGAAAACAAGTGTTAAATATTTCAGCCTGTTTTGCCTGATAATACTTTCGTCAATTTCCTGCAAAAAAGAGATTACCTATACCTTGCCTACAACAGAAAGAAAGATTGTGGTTAATTCCTTCTTTTCAACGGAACGGCTCATGAGGGTAGATGTTTATTCGAGTAGTTTTGTTACCGATAAAAACGGCACAAATTTTTATTTGAATAATGCCACCGTATCTGTTTATGGAAACGGGTCGCTGGTTGAAGTGTTGCCAAATATTGCTGACGGAACCTATCAATCTTCAGTTTCGTCCCCGCAACAGGGTGTGAATTATACGCTAGAAGTAGTTGTGCCAAATATGGGTACAGCTACCAGTAGTGTTCCGCTTTTGTATCCGGTTCCGGTATTGGGGTTCGATTCGGTAGGCGTGGTTACCGACGAATGGAACCAAAAATCGATTAAAACCCATATTAAAATTAAAGATAACCCTGACGAAGAGAATTACTACCATTTAACTTTATGGAAGTATTCTTATAATTATAGTTATGATGAAATGGAAAATCCAATATTAGATAGTATCCCATATACCAGTTATCTATATGTAACTTCAAACGATCCTGTGTTTGAGGCAGGAACTGATGGGATTCTGTTTTTCTCCGATGTGTTAATTAATGGTAAAGAATATGATTTAGAGGTCTTGATTAATGAATACGAATTTGATAACCATACATCATGCATATTGGCTGTCTTGGAGCATATTTCCCGCGACTATTACCGATACAGTGTCGCGTTACCTAAACATTTTGATGCCGAGGATTTGAACATGTTTATGGAGGCAGTAATTGTTCAAAATAATATTGAAAATGGGGTTGGTATTTTTGGGACTTCCTCGCAATCTACGGACACGTTATATAATTATAATTTTGAAAACCCTATACAGGAAATTAAATAACAGATTGACGCTATTTAAAGCATTGAGTAAGCGGGATGAAGTCTGATGGCTTTCCCGCATTTATAATTACCCAAACATATCTTTCAGTTTTTTGGCATACCGGCGGCTGATAATCACCTCTTCTTTAATGCCTTTCAACAATACGCGGTAGGAATAGTTGAACCATTTCTCAATGTCTTCTATATAATCGGTATTAATGATGGCATTGCGGTGGACGCGGCAAAATTGCTTTTCGGGCAGACGTTCTTCCCATTCCTTCATGGCTTTGGTCACCAAACCCTTTTGTCCATTATTACATGTAATGTAGGTGTAATCGCCCTCGGCCTGTATAAGCACAATGGAATTCACCTTTAAAAACTGCACTTTATTTCCCATGGTTGTAAAAATCCGGTCTTCATATTGTAAAGGAGGATATTCCGTGGGTTTCGATTCTTCGTCGGGTTGCAGCCGTGTCAGTGCCTTTTTTAACCTGTCGGGCGACACGGGTTTCATCAGGTAATCAAGGGCGTTGATTTCGAATGCGCGCAAGGCAAATTCATCAAAGGCGGTAACAAATATGATTTTTCCAGAGAAATCGATCTGCTCCACCAAATCGAACCCGGTCTGGCCGGGCATCTGAATATCAAGAAAGATTAAATCGGGGTGGTGTGCTTCAATGGCTTTAATGGCCGAGGGGACATCTTGTGCCTCACCCACTACAGCAATCTCGGGAAAATCGGCCAACATGCTTGTTAAATCTTTGCGTGCCAGCCGTTCATCATCAACCACCAGGGCTCTTATTTTTGCATCAACCATACAAATAGGCTTCTTTTATTTCGATGCGGACACAGCAATTATCTTCATTTTTAATTACTTCAAGCCGATAGCCGTCGTGGTAAGCATTTTCGAGACGTTTTTGAACATTTGTCAATCCGGTGCCCGTACCAACGGTGTTGGTAGAATTTTTTTCGACCCAGCTACCTGAATTGCATACTTCGAGCAACAGGCCGTAACCGGTTTTTTGTACGGTGATACTTATTTTCAACGGCATTGGGGAGGTTTTCATTCCATATTTCACGGCATTTTCAATCAAAGGGTGCAACAAAAAGCTCATGATTTGATGTTTCATGGTAGCATCGGCCACATGGTATTCGATGTGGAGGTTTTCTTCGAACCTCTTTTTTTCGATGGAAAAATAGTGTTTCACTGCTTCAAGCTCTTCAGCCAAAGTTACAAAAAGGGCATCTTTATGCAAAAGGGAATACCGCAGAAACTCAGAAAGCTCGGTTATCATCTCCTTGGCATGTTTCTGATTTTCGTCCACAAGTGCGCGTATTGAGTTTAGGGAATTGAACAAAAAGTGGGGGTTTAACTGGTAGCGCAACATCTCCATCTGTGCTTTTTGTGCCATCATTTCGGCCTCGCGCGAGTGTTGTTTTTCAGTTTGCCAATCGAGGGCATATTTAATTCCAAAATAGAGGGAACTCCAGGCGGTTAGCAGAATTGTGAATAAAATACTGTATCTTAAAAACATCCTAAACGCCAGACGTTCTTTTAAAATCTTTTCCCCATTATCCCAAAAGAAATGGCTCACATACATGTCGATATAAGTCCAGGCAATGGTAGCCAGTACCGAACCCAACACTATTACCAGAGGAATCCAAAGCAGCCGTTCAATTTTTGAATAGAGGTATTGATACGGGTACCTGATGAGTGATGTGATGGTAAACCCTAACAGATAGGTTAATGAATAGAGCAGCAAATCCTCGAGGTTCCATTTGCGGAACATGGTGGCAATGGCTGTATAGATGATATAATAAGCAATCCAACCGCTTACCTGCAAAAGCCAGAATAACTTATGGGTCCGTAATGTATCCATGTGGTTTAATATTTATAAGACAATAGTACACCAAGCCTTTGATAAATGTAAGCAAAAACTGATAAGCGGTAAAATAATCCGATGAGTGGCTAATGAAGGAATAAACCCGAATTGAGTTTTAAACACTTTAGGATAACTGATTCCTGGTGTACAGAACAGAATTTCCCCATCATGCAATGAACAGAATGATGGGGAAATTTTTATTAAACGTAGTGGAAATCCGGATTCCTATTTTGAACTCGTAGTAAGAATTGGTATATACCAATTTTCGGGATTCGATAACAAGGTACGGATATTATTTGCGGTATTTGCATTAGAAAACTTGGCAGCTACTTTATTTGCCAGGAATGTCGGATCGCTCCTGCGGGTTGCTATCCGCATCAGGTCGGACCACCGTTTGCCTTCAAAAGCCAATTCTTTGGCACGTTCTTCCAATAATAAATTTTCAACATATTCAATTTTATTGGGTTCTTCGGCAGGTACTGTTTTGGCCGATAGTTTAACCCTGCCCCTGACACCAAGGTTGTTTGTCCAATTGGGGTAACCCGTAGGTTTCGGGTTGGCATTTTTGATACCGCTATTTAATAATATAAGAGCAAAATCAGATTGTCCGGTGCGGTTTAGGGCTTCGGCCAGCATTAAATGTACATCGGCATCGCGGTAAAGAATTACATCGGAACTATAAAGAGTTGAAGCATCGAGGGCATATTTAAAAATGTATGTTTCAGTTTCTGAAGTCGAAACATATGAAATACCATTACCCCTGAATTCATCGCCGTTCGATTCACTTTTGAATGCATTTACAGTGATTGAAGATGGTTTTATCTGATAGTTGTTGATAAACCAATCGTCGAACGAATTACCCTGTCCGTATCTGTAATCGTAGTCAACGGCTGAAAAAACAGCTTTATGATTTGCTATTAATTCTGCCGAACTGATAAACTGGGTAAACCAATCTTCATTATCAAAGGTTTTATCGACCATGTAGTCGGTTTTTCCATAGGACTCTCCATCACATGCATATTTAAGGTAAATAATTGCATTTGCATAATCATTCTTTTCAAGATATAATTCACCCAACATTACATAATGATCAACCGGATAACGGAAGATATCCTCATCATCGTAATAGGGAACAAGCTCGTTTATAAGCTGATCGATCAATTCATTTTTTGAAGTATAAACCACTGGTTTTGAGACGTCAACACTACCGTTGTAGCCTTCCATCCGGATTACTTTACCATTTAATCGCGCCAGATTCAAATATCCCCAGGCTCTAATGGTGAGGAAAGACCCGATATACGCGCGATAGGTAGCAGAATCAAAATCCTTATCCTTTTCTATAATTTGTGCCAGATTGGGCATTATCTCGTTAATATAGCTAATCATATCGTACAGTGATGATATGTTAACATAGGCGTTTGAAGCACTTGCTTCGTGGAGGTTCAGTGCACTCATATCGGCATCAGCATTTGAGGTAACATTCATTTCATCGGAAAGCAGCCCCTCAATGATTACTTTGTTTTGAGCAAATTCCTGAAGATAGGTATAGCATCCGCTCCTTAAGAGTTCTGCATCTTTAATGGTTTTATAACTTGTTGAGGGTTCGGTTTTATCATCCGATCGGGTATCAAAAAAGTCATCGGTACATGAAAACATTAAGTTTGCAAGTAAAACCATAAATGCAATTCGGCTTGTATGTATGAAATACTTTTTCATTGTCGATATTTTTATAAACTTATTTGAATTCCAAAAATAATAGAGCGGGCAAGGGGTAATTTGCCATAATCAATTCCCATAAAATAGGGACTGTTCTGATACATGGTCTCAGGATCGTAACCCGTATATTTTGTAAAGGTCAACAGATTTGTTCCTGTGACATAAAAACGGGTTTCCTTTTGAAGGCCGAGAATGTTAGGAGTGGTATAACTCAAGGTAATCTGTTTTAACCGTAAAAAGGAACCATCTTCAATCCATCGGTCAGAGAAAACGTTGTTGCCATTTGGATCGCCAATGCTGGCTTTCGGAAGGGTAGCATCTAAATTGTCGGTATCCCATCTTTCGAGCACATCAACACTTTGGTTTACGTAGCTATCCATAGAGGTGGTTTTATACCTTACATAATTAAACACATCGTTGCCTACGCTATAGTTAAAAAGAGTCGAGAATTCGAACCGGTAAATTTTTAAAACGGCCGAAAAAGCACCAAACAGATCGGGGTTAGGGTTTCCGATTATTTTTTTATCAGCATCGGTAATTTTACCATCGCCATCAAAATCCATAAATTTAACATCGCCTGCACCCATAGCTAAACCATTTGGGCCAATTAATCCGTTGGCTTCCTCGTTGGTGTTATAAATGCCATCGGTTACATAACCATAGAAGGAATTTATCGGATTGCCTTCCATAGCAACATATTCTCCGCCAGGCACCTCGTGGGTAATAAATTTTTCGTCGGCATTAATAAAGTTAAACTCATTAATTTGGCTTTTCTGGTAAGTAACCGTAGCATCGAGTAATAAAGTGGCCGCTCCAATATTAAAACGTCCGTCGGCAGCAAACTCAATTCCATTGATATTCAATTTACCACCATTATCAATATATGCTTTATCGCCATAATAAAATGGTAAAGTATGGCTAATCATCAGGTTATTAACCATGGAATAATGATAATCGACATGGATATTGATTGCTTTTTTAACAATAGTTAAATCGAAACCAGTGGATACCGATGATTTTTTTTCAACCGATAGGTCTTCGTTGGAGATATAGGTTTTAGTAGGTACTCCATAATACTGGTAGCGGGCTCCTTCGAGTAAATTTTTCGACATTACATAAGAATTACTGAACATATTACCTGTTTGCGAGGCTGATATTCTCATTTTCAAGTCGTTAATAACAGGGTTATTAACTAAAAAATCCTCAGCACTTAACCGCCATGCTGCGGATACCGAAGGATAAAAATTATAGCGGTTTTGGCTGTTGAAAACGGATGCTCCATCGAACGACATGGAGGCTTTTACATAATATTTATCCTGATAGGCATAGTTAAAATCGCCAAAATATGAAATCCAGTTGGTCTCAGTTAATTCTCCGCCATTTGAACGCAAATAGGTTAATTCTTTACCTGAACCTAAGCTGGTTACATCATCCGAAGGGGTGTTTAAGTCTTTGGCCCAGTTATTTTTATAGATATTTTTCATTACCCTGAACCCTCCAATAAAATCGAATTGGTGGTGGTTTATTTTATTAGAATAATTCACAGTGGAGTGGTTCTGCACCGAACGGAATTCAGTGACCATATCACGAGGGGTATTTTGCTCATATGCTAAAACGCTAAGGACTCCTTTATCTGGGATAAAAATTCCTTGGCGATCGTTGTTCACGCTGGTTCCAACAAGGGTAGATACGTTCCATTTTGAGTTAAATACATAAAGAATTTTACCTGAAGACAATAATTGGAAATTACGGGTAGTTCCCAAAAAATCGATCAATACGGCAGGGTTACTTGCAGGAAAAACGCCAATATCATCAAAAGGATACAAAGTAGCACCAATATTGCTCTTTTCGTGGGCTGCCATTAATGGCGGATTCAGCAACGATGCTAATACAGGGTTACGTTCCTCTGTTGGGCCCATATTCGAAAGATAGCTATCAGATAGTGATAATTTAATATTCGGAATCACGAACAATTTATTTGTGATATTGATTTTACCGTTTACCCTCAGGTTATAGCGTGCATTCCGCCAACCCTCGTAAGCAGCTCCCTGACGCAAAAAACCGGTGGAGATGGTATAGGTGGCCACCTCGTCGCCCCCTTTTATAAAGATGTGGTATTTCTGGTATCCCGATGGTTTTGTCATTTCATTTTGCCAATCGGTGTTGTTGTTGTATTTGAAATAATTATTAACGGTATTATCACCATTTAACCAGGGAAAAGTCTGATTAATATTTGCTTCAGAATATCCCTGGCCGGTTAATAAATCGGTAAAATAGGTTTTAAACTGAGGACCATCTAACATTTTTTGTGAGGCAAAAGGGAACGAAATACCACCATACATTTTAAAGATAATGGAGGCACTTGTGTTTTCGTTTTGTTCGGTATAGATATTAATGGCACCGTTTGAGCCGGCACTTCCCATTGATCCATCGTTTGTTTTGTGAACCGAAATATTTACCACGTCATCCACATCAACAATGTCTAACGGATTCATGAGGTGGCCCTCAATTAATTCGTTGTTTGTAAAATAAATCTCATGAATCATTCCGTCGATGTAAACCAAGGGCTGGTTTCGTCCAAAAATTGAAGACAGACCCCTGATATTTAACCAGGAATTATGACCCGGCATTCCTGAGTGTTCAATTACATGTAAACCGGCAACCCTTCCGTTTAGGGATTGGCCCAATGAACTTGAGGCGGTTTTCTCAAATACGGGTCTTTTTAATATTGAAATAGCATTTACACTTTTTAATAATTTTTTATTTTCGTTAAGCGAATTAAAAACATCATCGTTTGAAATGAATTCCTCTTTTACCAGATAAACAGTAATATTGCTCTGCCCGTGTGTATATGTCTCAGTGGGATGAAACCCAGGATAGGTTATAACCAAAACTTCATTTGGAGAGGATAAATTGAGCGAAAAATAACCGTTTGTATCTGTACCAGTGGTGTTATTCGAAAATGCCACTGAAACAACGGCCTGTTTTACAGGGGCGCTTGTACCCGATTCAAGTATGGTACCTTTAATGGTAAACATGTTTTCCTGTGCCCATATATGTGCAGGGATAGTTATTATCATCATCAAAAGGATAAATACAATCCGAACATTTAATTTCATGTTTGTCATGGAGTCAGTATTTAATTGTTTTTTCAACATTGATTTTAATATTATGAAGTAATAAGCTATTATTTGGGTTCAAACCTTATAAAGTCCCACCACATACCACCGGGTATAAGCGTTTGTAACCTGATGGTATGCGATTTTGTTTCGGTAAATGTTACTTCGCCAACCACAACCGGATGTGTAAGATCGCCCCAAATACCCAGTCCGGGGTCTAAATCACCCAGATACTCCCCATCAACATACCAGGCAGTATAGGCATTTCCACCTCCCCAAAACATAAATGTAGAAAGGTTGTAAGTTCCTTTCCGGATTTTGGGTGTGGTTATTTCAATCCAGAAATGGCCCATTAAACTCAGTGCGTCGTGATCCATGAGGGGTTCATACTTGAAATAATACATCAGGTATTCGGCATCCCATTTAATACCTTCAAAGGTATTTTCGCCATCATAAAAACGGGCATAATGATCCAGATAATAATCGCCCTGCTGAAGGTCGAAAAATTCGGTAGTCTGAAAGGTTATCTGAACCGGAGCCATTTCTACATTTGGGAAAAGGTTATTTATAGTATGGATAACCCCGTTTTTAGCAGGAATATTTGATTGTTCATAATAAAAGGCAGAATAATTGCCGTCAGTATCTTTATTGATAAAGTAGTCTTTCCCCACGGTAATGTGAATGTAATTATCGTTTGTTATCAGATAATAGGCTTTACCTTTTGAATCGGTATCAAGTAACGAAAAATAATTTATTCCAGAAACACAGTGGAATATCATATATTTATAAAAACCGTTACTGGTATCACTAAGTTCTCCTTCGGTTCCATAACGGTCAATCAGGTCGTTAATTGAATTTATACCTTCGCGTTGGTAAAGGGTGTCGGGAACTGCCAGCAATGTAAAATTCACTTTGGCGGTTGTGTTTCCATAGGGGAAGGAAATGTCATTTAAGGTATCTGAAATTCCTGCCCGTACCAATCCCTCCGTAAAAATAGAATACCCTTCTAATGCTGATAATACGGCAAATATGTGATCATCATCGTCAAAAGGTTCCAAAACCTTATCAATATGGTGAATGAAACCATTTGAAACTTCAATATCTCTTTTAATGATTTTAGCTTTTTTATTTAGGATGATTTCAGTTTCCTGAAGGTCGGAAGCAATATAATCATTTAGCCCGTTTTTAAAAGGTAAAGCCCCTAAACCAATAGCACCTGTACCAATTGAGCCTTTAAAAATGTGATTCAGAACAAAATTTTTAAGTTCTTCTGTTTCAATTTCGTTATACGATGATACGCCTTTGCTGGTATAATATGCAAACATTGCATCGTTAGTTGGTGCCATAAGGGTATATGGACCTCTTAATCGTAGAATATTATCTATACCCGTTTTTTCTAAAACACCATTAAATTCTGAAAATAAATCTTTTTCTCTTATAATATATTCAGTAATTACAAGTTCTTCATTGCCTCTATCCCTTAACTGTGGTTCATCATTACATCCAATTAGCCCAATCCCTAAAAAGATGAATAAAATGAAGAAAAATGTACTGAACGATTCCTTTTTCTTTAAACTTAAATTTTTCATAATTCCAATTAGTTTAATCATTTTATTATTACCTTTCATAGAAAGGGTTCTGTACTAAATTTTTATTGTATTGAATCTCATTAATATAGATTGGTAAATAGTAGCTCATAGTATCCACCACTTTCGATTTTAAGATGGCTATTTCCTGAGCATCATCGCCTTTACCCAGCACTATATCTATAAGATCTTGTCTGTCAGAAAAATGGTTCTTTTTTGCAAACCGGAGTACATCGAACCATCGTTTTGCTTCGGCACCAAATTCACGGCCTCTTTCAGCAAGTAAGTTATCCATGAGAATGCCTTTGTCATTGGTCTCGGTGTAATAAAAACCTGAGCGTTCTACAATTTGCCTTAACAAATTGTTGGCATTTGTTAAGTCACCTGTTTCGGCTAATGCTTCGGCTTTCATGAGTAATATTTCGGCATACCTGTAAACAATAAAATTAGGATCGTATTCATAGTCTTCCCTATCCGAACTACCTACAGCATCAATCCCTCTGTATTTCCATATAGGGCCTTTTCCACCGCAACGGCGGATGTCTAAATCCTCATCGAACCCATATTCTGCTAAGTTTTGCCTTATGGTATTGAATACACCGTTTGAATAAAAGGTACTAATTTGTAAATCGGTATCATCGTCAACAAATTGTACCTCAAAGATGCTTTCAACCATGGAATTACCCGGGTAAAATAGGTTAAAATAGGTAGCGTTGGATTCTAAGCCGAACAGGCCGGTATTTATAATGGAATCGCAATACCTATTGCAGTTCGCGTAATCTTCTTTCCAAAGGTAGATGTCGGCCAAAAGTGCCTGAATAGCATATTTATTGGCAACTCCTTTGTTGGTATAATCGGTTGAAGCTTGTCCACTTGCTTTTTTCAGATCGCTAATAATTTGATTTAATATAACAGGTTCAGTACTCTTAGGAATATAAAAATTTACGGTATCAGAAATGGTTGGATTTAAAACCAAAGGAACTTCTTTCCATATTTTAACCAAATAGAAATAATTCAGGGAACGGAGGAATAGCATTTCGGATTCGATTTTTCCAATCAATGAATCGGTTAAACTGGCATCGAGCTTTTGCACCTCGGGTGCGTAATACATTACAGTATTTGTCAGGTTTATGGTATTGTAATATTCAGCCCACCTTACCGCATAATTTGAGGGTAAAATAATGTGGTCAGAAATATTCAGGTAATCTCCTTTGGTACCCTCAATCATATCGGCGCGAATTTCGCCCATGTAAAAGGTTTTTACAACAGAACCTCTTTGGGAGTCGTAAGCTCCTGCTACAAAGGAAAGAACATCACTTTTTGTTTTCCAGAATTCTTCCAAAACAATTTTATCTTCCGGTTCCAAATCAATCCAATCGTTACAGCTCGTTACCATTATCGAAGCAACAAGAATAACCAGTAGTGATTTTAATGTTACGATATATTTTGAATCTTTCATATCCATTTTTGATAACAGGGTTAATTAAAAAGTTAACGATAATCCCAGGGTATAACGGGTACTTGGAGGTGTCCGGCTATAATCTTTGGGTAATTCATCAGGACGGTTGGGTAACCCCACTTCAGGATCCTGTCCGGAATAATTCGTCCAGGTGTAAAGATTATATCCGGTTATGTACATCTTACAGTCTTTAATGTTGAATTTTTTAATCCATTCTTTGGGTAAATCATAGGTTATTGATGCAGATTTCAAACGGACAAAAGAGCCGTCTTCCACAAACCGCGTTGACCCCAGCCAGTTATACCCTTCGCCATATAATGCCCGGGGCATATCGGTTTCCTGCCCCTCAGTTCTCCACCTCCAGTTTGTAGCGGTACTCTGGTTATCGTAGCCATACATTTTTTCGGTATCCATCCGGGTTTGGTTAATAATTTCGCTACCAATGCGGTAATAAATAAACATATTGAAAGTAAAGTTTTTATACCTTACCCTTGGACCAAAACCTCCCATCAGTTTAGGGTTGGTATCGCCCAGGTATTTAATATCCAGTTTGTCAATTTTACCATCGTGGTTCACATCCTCATATTTAGAGTCACCGGGGCGGAAATCATACCCATCGGCGCCAAAAATCATGACCATGGGTGTTTCTTCGCCAAGTTCATACACTAAGTTTCCATCGGCATCTTTTACGTAAGTATCTTCCACATTTTTGTAAACCCCCAGGAAGTTATACCCAAAAAAACCACCAATAGCCTCACCTGGAGTAACTGTGGTAAAATACTCTCCGTTCGAATTCATATCACCCGTTTCTTGTGAGAAATTCTGCGGTAATTCTACAACAACATTTTTATTGTGTGCTACATTGAAGTTAAAACTCAGATTAAAATCCTCTTTGTCAATTATTTTATAATCGATTGATAATTCAATACCTTTATTTTTTAACGAACCATCGTTTGTGTTATAGGTGCTGAAACCTGTACTGGAAGGGATGTTTGTATTCTTTAAGAAAAGATTATGGGTGGTTTTGTCATAAATATCAAATTCCACATTCAACCTGTTTTTTATACCAAAAAAGGAGAATCCAATATTATATTGTTCAATATTTTCCCATTTTAAGCCGGTTAATTCCATATTGCTGGGCACAATGCCTCCGGTACCAAGGTAATCATATTCAGGCCCTGCTACATACTCGTTATAATACAGGTAATTATCATCGGGTGAGTTTCCTGAAATACCCCAGCTACCTCTAATTTTCATATCATCGATGAATTTGATGCTTTTCATGAAGGGTTCTTCTGAAATACGCCATGCAACAGAACCTGCTGGGAACAAACCCCAACGGGCTTCCCTGCTATATTTTGAGTTTCCTTCGACTTTTACCCCACCTGAAAGTATGTATTTATCTTTCAATTTATAAAAAACATTTCCGTAGTAACCTATCGAACGATATTCCGATAAGCTAGCATCTTCATAGGAGGGAGGAGACTCATTGCCTATGGTTGTTGGATTATCTTCAGAATAGGAAAAACTTGTGATTACATAATAACCTTTGCTTTTTGTAAGTTCAGCATCAAACTGTCCTAAAAAGGTAAGTTCATGATCTTTGGTTGATATAGGATTGTATATCAATTTGGTCATGTTATAAATACTCGATTTATTGGTGAATTCGTTGGTTGCCATCCGGGTATTTCCACTGTAGTAAAAAGCTCCAATTGCGTTGTACGGAAGGTATTTTTCCATTTTCGAGTCAAATACATCGAGAGTAATAATGGAGTTTGCTGTTAACTTATCACTAATCTGATAATTCAAGGTAAAACCTGCCCTGAAATTATCTTTATAACGTTTATGTTTTGCGGCTTTAGCAAACGCAACAGGGTTAGGTATTTCGGTAGCGCTTCCCTGCAGGGTATATTCAGGAGTAAAAAATTCATCATACACCACATTGTTTGTATCGCGGACATATACCGACAAGTTTGGCATTTTACGATAGGCCAATGAACGCAAGCTGCGACTGTCTTTGTAGTACCAGTCTTCGTAATCGTAGGTAGCATCCTGGTCATACCGGGTGTACATAACATCGGTTTGGAATTTCAGTTTGCTTGAAATGGTATAGTCAAAAGCAGTACCAATGTTCAGTTTTTTTAACCGGGTACCAATGGTAGTACCTTGTTCATCCAGGTAGTTGGTAGAAACATTGTATCCCGATTTTTCACCCCCCCCACGGACGGAAAAGTTATGTTGCTGGGTAAAGGCTACTTTGGTAATTTCATCAATCCAATTTGTATTTTGCGCGAAATTCCAATATTCTTCCCAATCTTTATTATAGGCTATCTGATTGGCATCTGGATTGGTTTGAATAAAATCATTTCTTGAATCAAGGTTAAAATGTTCTTCGGCAATAAGTTTTGCATAACCCCCTCCATCGAGCATTGGGATGGCCTCAGGTTCATGCGAAGTGGTAAATTTTGCCTGATATTCAAAAATAGGTTTTGAATGGGTACCCCGTTTTGTTTTAATCATAATAACCCCGTTCGAGGCTTTTGAACCCCAAATGGCAGTAGCACCGGCATCTTTTAAAACCTCTATCGATTCAATATTTTCAGGGGCAACATCAATTAAACTACCAAACTTTTCAACATCGGCACTACCAAGATCAAAGCTCTCATCTATTTGAGTGTCATAAGGGATCCCATTGATCACGATTAATGGGCTGTTTTTAGCATTTAAGGTGGCTGTACCACGGATACGGATGTTCAAACCAGCTCCTGGGTCTCCAGAAATAGCGGTTATATCCACATTACCCATACGTCCTTGCAGCATCTCCTCAACAGAAGTGGTCATGGAAGAATGCATTTCTTTCAGTTCAATTCGGGAAATTGCCGTACCTCGGTCACGGATAGCAACAACCCCATCGTTCCCCATTTTCTGGCCAACTATCGTAATTTCAGAAAGTTGGGAAGTGGTTTCTTCGAGGGTTACATCAATTTTTGCACGGTTATTAACCTGAATGATTTGTTTTTCAAAACCAATTAATGAAACCTGTAGAGTAGCAGAACCGGAGCTTACTTTAATAATGTAGTTTCCATTTAAATCAGTAATTGTTCCGTTCAAAAACCTTCCGTTTTTGTCAACCTCTACCATATTAGCACCAATTAAAGGCTCACTGGTGTTTTTGTCACGAACCAAACCACTTACAGTAATACTTTGCGAATTGGCAGTAAAGGCAGCACTGAGCAACAGAAAAGTAAAAATGTGTATTAGGAAGTTTCTTTTCATAGTTGAAGTATTGAATATACTTTAATTTAATAATTAATTAGGTCTATTTACCTGGTTCAGCTAATAATACAGAACCAATTTTATGTATAACTCCAAATCTGATCAAGTTATTGGCATTACTGTGATTCACGCTAATCGACGAACCAGCTCCATCGGTTACCACTAAATTGTGGATTGTATTCGCAATTTCTAGAGTTTTATAAGTGGTTTCAGTCCCAATTATGGTATCAACACATTGAGTTGTGACAGGCCCTGAGATATTGCCATCGTCAAAAATGCTCTTTTCTCTAATAAAATGATAATTTATAAAGCTACGCAAGGCTTCCTGTTCATCAGGTATCTGTCCGAGTGCTTCAGCATCTGCAATAGCCTGATTGTCGGGGGCAAGAATAGTCCAATTTTTAAGTTGTGTCATAAAACTCAAAATAGGGTATTTTACACCTGTTGCTTCATAAGGATCTTGAATGGAATCAATTAAATCGGCTTCGGCTAATAACGTAGCAAACGAACTTAAATCGGGGTCAGATAAAATAAATTCTGCTGCGTTCAATGATTGTTTGGGTACATTATCTAAATACACAACATCACCATTTTTTTCGGTTGATTTTGAAGTAACTGAACAAAAATCGCCGTCAATCTGGTTGCCACCATTATAAATTTTATTATTGTTATAATAAAGGTAATTGCTTGATGCTAAAGGAATGAAACCCTCACCACTAAAATCATCATACGTACCGTATGCGTAATAATCTTGAATGAATTCTTTTAGATCATCAGTTTCCAAAGTTTCCCAGTTTCCTTCTGAATTACGTTTCTGAACATAAAAAATTCCATCGGCAACTTCATCAGCCCTGATTCCATAATCATAAAGAGTTTCATTATCTACAGTAAACAAGGTAACTTGTTCATCGGTTTGAGTCAATGAGGTTAATAACCCAGAATTTTCGAAGGCATATAAGATGGTACTATAGTTTTTATCATAAATAATTGGCCCTGAAACACAGGTGAAAGCTCCAGGCTCCAAAATCTTATTCATTACATAAATAACCCCATTGCTACACATTTTCGAAGTGGAAATGTCTGTGTGGGTATCCATGTCAATCTCTTCGCCTAAATAATTCACAAAACGATCTTCCATTTTGGTAGGTAAAATCAAAAAATCATTTAAATGTGATTTAAGTAGGTATTTTAAAAAAATCTGAGGTACACTATCCAAACTACCATAGGTTGGAAGTACGGTATTGTCTAAAAATTCCTGTAACACATTATCACTCGGAATAAAAGCAGTAAATAAATAGAGGTGTTTCGCTGTTCCATCTGAATTTGGCCCTCTCTCATCGGCGATATTAAAAATACCTGAATAGCTTTTACGGTAAACCCTTTCGTTTTGCTCGTTTACTTTACTTGTTGGATAGGTAGCAAATCGTTGGGCAATATCATAAAATAAACCGAATTGTTCCTGATTATCATGCAAATATTTATCAATAGTTGGAATAGGAGCAACTACCCGGTCGATAAAATAGATAAATCCACTGGAAGTACGGGCCTCTATACCATCTGCCTGCGGTATAACCATGGCATCGTGCCATTGTGTACCACTCCATTTACTGCCCGGAAACATAAATAAATAATCGGCACCATTTGGGTCGCCAAAGTAATCGGTAAAGTATTCTGTAGAGAAGAATGAAATTAGCGTCTGTTCTCTGTATATTTTTAAAGTTTGCCCCAAATAAGTTTTATTGTATCGAACTTCCTCGCTATAATCAATGGGCACTGAATAGGTATCTTTTCTGAGAAAGAGGGATTTGTATTCGGTTAAAGGAGACTGTAACTCATTCCAATAATACTCATAGAGTAATTTATCTCTGGAACGTGGATTAATTAACATGTGCTGACAAAAAAGTTCCTCAGCCTGTTCAATGGTTAAATCTTCAACAGATGTGATTCCTACACTATTAAAATAAGCTTCAAAGCAACTGTCGTTTGGAACAAAAAGTGTGAACATTTGATTTTCAATCGATCTTCTGTATTCTGCTTTATCCATCAAAGCCAGGAAATGGTTATAATTTCCTTTCCCTTCAAGAGTTTCAATGTTAGTTCCACCAAGCCATGGAGGATCATCAAATCGTGCCTGATGGTCTTCACATTGATAAAATGTAAAAGCTAAGATTATTAAAACCAAATAGTTAGTCTTAAAAATGGATTTCATATTATTTTTGTATTAGAATTTTACTGTAAGATAATTCTTAAATGAGCATTGTACTCTTGCCAACTTCTCGTTATTAGAGATGTTGTTTTAGTTCCTTGCAGTTTGCATTTCGTTTAATTATTCCTTGAAATAGCTACCATGCAAACGTTGTAATGTCCGTGGGGATTAATAATGTAAAGTTTTCTTCATGTTTTGTATTTAGTTTTAGTGTGTTTAAAATGATTTTCAAAAATAGAGAATCGTTTTAATAAGTGAATTTTCTGCTACTACATCATGTTTACATCATCCACAACTTAAATACATCAGTTCAGTCTTATATTATTGATATATAGTTTTATAAAATTATAAAAATATTCATCAAATATTCAAAATTGGATACATTTTAATTCAATTTTAAGTTCAAATTGAGGATAAAAATTGAGAATTATGCAAACGTTGGAGATACTGGAAGCTTAAAATATCGTTTTTGTAGTCAAAAAAAAAACGAAGAATGGAAAAATGCAAATTATTCCTATCGGAGGGGAAGTGCTACCGCATTTGAAAATCACAAAGATTTGATATGAACTGCTATGCTAGAAAGTGGGGTGGGGGGGGGGTACTCCCGAAGCACCCCCACCTACTTCAAAGGTAACGCATCGGTGCTTTTTGTTAACCCTGGTTAATGCACAAGGCCACGGGTTCATAAAAATGGAGTATTCATTGTCCTTTTTGGTAAACCCGGTTGCCAATTTGCCGGGTGCAGTTGCTTTTTACGTAACCCCGGTTTCCAATTTATAGAGCGCTGTTACTATAGATGAAAACCAGCGTTCAGTTTTTGACAACCTGGTTTGTTTTTAGCCACTTGAACTGGGTATTTCGAATGACCAGCCAATGGCCTGGCTCTGAATCAATAGCCTCTGCAAATTACGAAGTAAGCCGGGCATGGAGGGTAAAGGAAAATTTCAGGGATAGATCCGGCTGTGAATCCCTGGACGGGGCATCGTCCTTGGTCATTCAGTGGATCGGCAATGCAATACAGACTAAAATCAAAGAAATAGCCAATGTGGTTGGAACTTTCAAGAATCATTTGAGGGGTATTATTAACGCCGTGCTGAATACATTTACAAACGCAATGGCCGAAAGGTTGAACGGTAAAATACAAGAAGTGAAAGCATGCGGAAGGGGGTATAGGAAGTTTGAAAATTTCAGGAATGCAATTTTATTCTTTCATGGCGGCTTATACCTTCACCCATTAAATTAACAGTAGAACCATTTATAAAAGTTTAACGGACCGTTAGAAATAGTAGCACGTCAAAAGTTATTTTGGAATTCAGGTATTATGTTTTTTAAGACGAAAGATAAAATTAAGTGTGTTTCTCAAAATCCATTATCATCCTCTATACCATTATTTTCGCCGTTTTCGCTCTTTTTGTTTTTCATTTTGTAATTGTTCAGTTTGTAGGTTAAAGTAAGCATTACAATGGGCGAATCGGGGTTAAAAACGGTATGCTGGTAAAAACCTTGGGTAGTTGTGGTGTTGTCGTGTTTCGAGGTTCCAAAAATGTCGCGTACCTGCAAGGTAGCCGATGCTTTACGTTTCATAAAATCTTGCTTAATGGCAGCATTCACCGAAAATGAACCCTCCGACGATCCTTGTGAGTTAACCGAGGCACTTTGGTAGTTTGCGTCTATTTGCACACGGGTGTTCATTGAAATTTTGAAAGTGTTGTTAAAGCGGGCATTCCAACTGAAATCGTGAGGGTTGATGCTGGAATCGTTTATTTCGCCTTTCATGCGGTAATCGTAAAAATCGGCCATGAGGTTGGCTGTGTACCATTTGAAAGGATTATAGTTGAGCATAAATTCCATCCCCAGGGCATAATCAGAACCTATGTTTTCGAAACTCATCATCCGGATATTTTCTTTATATGGAAGGGTTACACGATCGATCTTGTTTTGGGTAATGCGGTAATACCCTTCGACCGAAAAAAAGTTGGACTGCAATTTTTTCTGGTAACTCACCTCAAATGAGTTGATATATTCGGGTTTCAATCCTGGATTGCCCCGGCGCACGTTGTTGGCATCCATATAAGTAATAAACGGTTCCAGAAAAAATCCCCTGGGGCGTTCGATACGGCGCGAATAACTCACCATCAATTGCTGATCAGCCGGCAAGTTATACGATAAATGTAAGGTTGGGAAAATATCGGGACGATCGATTATGTAGGTAGAATCCATATCGGGATGTTCCAAAACCCAGTAAGTGTATTCGGCCCTTAAACCTACCTGATAGCCAAATGAACCCCATTCACCTCCAAAAGTTGAGTAACCGGCAAATACATTCTGGGTAAATTGGGTTTGATTGCTTAATGAATCTACAAAAATGTAATCGTTGATGGTTGACGCGGTATCTAAATCAAATACGCTGTTGTTATCGTTACTTTCCGATAAATTGGCATGTAACCCGGCTTCCAGTTTAGTCCCAATGGCAAAGGGTTGCGCATAATCGAGTTTTATCCGGAAGTTCTGAGAAGGGCCATCTTCGGTGGACTTTTTGCCTTCCAAAATGGTTTGGTCATTCCCGATTTTAAGATTCTCGCTGGTTTCATCCATATTTCTCCCATTTACTGTAATCTGAGTCTGGAAATAATGTTCAATGTTTTTGCCAAACGTATGTTTGTAGTCGAGGGTGGATGAATAAAAGGTCCCGGCATTTGATGACTTATCGTGGGTATTGTAAAGCAACAGATTGCTATCGGGTTGAGTCCATTCCATATAATCCTTAGAATCGTTTCGGCCATGTTCACGCCAGCCTGTGCTTAGGTTTATCCCAATTACATCTTGTTCCGTAATATTCCAGTCAATTCCGCCATTTATGCCGGCATTTTGCATAAATCGTTTAAAAGTTCCATCGGCATTTAAATAAGTTGTTGTTGGGGAACCGGAAAGTTGGGTAGTCCGTTCATATTCCATTTCACCTGGCATATTGCGGTTGTTGTAATCGCCACCTAAGTAATAATGCCATTTTTCTTTACGGAAGTCGAGGGTGAAGTCGGTGCCATATTTTTCGTTGAGCCCCACGTTTGCATTGATGATTCCGGTGGTACCGTCGAGCTTGTTTTTTTTGGTAATAATGTTGATAATGCCTGAAGTGCCATCGGGCTCATATTTGGCCGAGGGGTTGGTAATAATTTCAATATTCTCGATAGCTCCGGCAGGTATTTGACTTAACGCGTCGCTCGGATCGAGTGCAGTGGGGCGGCCATCAATAAGTACAGTGAAAGAGGTGCTTCCGCGTAACGAAACATTTCCTTCAATATCAACTTTTATGCTGGGTACATTCTCTAAAATATCAACCGCTGTACCTGATTTGGCAGTAAGTTGCTGGCTTACGTTCACCACTTTTTTATCTATTTTATATTGTACTGATGCTTGATCGGCGACTACATTCACAGTTTCAATTTCTTTGGCATTGGTTTCCAAAATTATTTTACCCAAATCAATTTCTTTGGTTTCGGCAAGTATGGTAATCTTCTCAATAGTTTTGATTTTGAAGCCCATAAAAGTGACCGTCAACTGATAGGTTCCGGGCTGGTTCCCTTTGATGCGGAAAAAGCCTTCACTATCGGAGATACTTCCAGTGACAAGTTTATGATTAGGCTGTTCGTATAAAGCTACTGTGGCATACTCAATGGCATGCCCAGAGGTTCCGTCGATAACTGTTCCAATAATATCGCCCTTTTTGATGGTGTTTGTTTCAATTCCGGAAGCCAAAAGAAAATTGCTTATTAAAGCAAGGATTAGAAATAGGATGTTCTTCATAGCAAGTGTTAATTTTTTTATGTATTCGTTGTTCTGACGTCAAAGTTTTTCAAAAATTGCGGCTTCCTGTTTTTTTATTTGAGAGGCCCATTTTTAATAAGCTGTACCTAAAATTCAAAACAGTTAACGAGTCGCCACTGAAATTAAAAAGTTACATGAACCATGTTTCCTTCATGGGCTTTTGAATAGTTATTTTAACCATCCATAATTTTCTATTCAAATTAGTCCGGATTTATTTTCCCAAACAGGAACCGAAACAAAGAAGGTAGAACCTTTACCCAACTCGCTCTCCAGCCAAATGGTGCCTCCATTTAGTTCGGTAAACTCTTTGCAGAGGACCAATCCCAAGCCAGTTCCTTTTTCTTTAGAATACCCAATATTTTTGGTTTGTTTGGCCATGTCGAATAATTGTTTTTGGTCTTCGCTAGAAATGCCTATGCCATTATCGGTAACCGAAATGACCCAAAAATTCGACTTAAGATCTACTTTTAGCGAAACGGTGCCGTTTTCCGGAGTAAATTTTAACGAATTGGTTAACAGGTTGCGGATCACGGTATTTATCAGTATAGGATCGGCGTAAGCTACACATTCAGTACATGTCTGGAATTGGATTTCAATCTTTTTTTGTGCAGCAAACTCCGATAGCAGTTCGGTATTGTCGCGCATTACATCCAGCAAATTGAATGGTTTGGGATTTACTTGAATGGAACCTAGTTGCAAGGTTGACCACTGCAACAGATTATCAAGTAGAATGAAGGCTTTTTCGGCAGCATGGTTAAGATGCAACAAATAAGATTTTGTGGTTTCGGGCTGCATCTGTTCAAAATCAGAGTGCATCATGCCACTGAGTTTGAACAGACTTCCCAACGGGTTTTTTAAATCGTGGGCAATGATGGCAAAAAACTTATCCTTTGTTTTGTTCAAAGCTTCAATATTGTCCCGTTGCGACTGGATTTCTTCGTTCTGTAAGGTTATTTCTTTTGTTTGTTCCCGGAGCAATTTGTTGTCTCTGTTTTTCCGGTGGTAGCTTCTCAGGGTGATGCCTGTAATTAAGAGCAAGGCCAATCCTGCAATGCCTGCAATGTTCCGGGCTTGTTTTTGTTTGTTAAGTTCCAATTGATTTTCCAGTTCTTTTTTGGTCTGCATTACCTGTTCAAATTCCCGTTCTTTGCTGTACCTTAACGATGTTTCAATTTGCGTGATTTTTTGTATGGTGGCTTGGTTTTTCGCGCTGTCGGCCATCTGTTTGTATAGCACATGCATCTGGTAGGCATTCTGATAATCGCCCTTCATGGCATAAGCAGCATGCAATTGTTCGGCAGTCCATTCAATTTCGTAAATAATCCCTATTTCCTTTGCCAGTTTTAATCCTGTCCGATAAGATGCTATAGCATTGTCATACCTTTTCTTTTGCATGAAATAATTTCCCAAATAGGTATAGGAATTGGCCAGCATCTGTTTGTGATTAAGAGGCTTGCTTATTTGAATGCTTTTCTGAAAATAGTAATAAGCTGAATCGGGCTGGTTTTGGTTCAAATGTAACGAACCCAAGTTGTTGTAATACAAATCGAGCGATTCTGGATTTCGGCATTTAAGCGACGTTGAAACAGCCTCGTGATAATATTGAAGTGCTTTTGTCGCCTCGTTCAAATCCTTGTAAGCCACTGCCACATTATTCAAACTGGCGGCTATTTTTGTACTGTCGCCCAACGATTGGCGCATGGCAAGAATTTGTAAATCCATTTCCAATGCTTTGTTGGTGTACCCTTGATTTCGATACACGACGGATATGTTATTCAGGGCAGATGCTTCCCCCTTTGGGTTGTCAATAATGCGATAGAGGTTATAGCTTTGCAGGAAATACTCCAAAGCCCGCGCATAATCGCCCCTGTAGTACCAAATCAGACCCATGATACGGAGCAATTCCGCTTTTGATTCTTCGTAATTGTTTTGGCTCGCAATTTCAAAGGCCTTACTGGCTGTATTCATAGCCGAGTCGGGGTTCAGGTTTGCAATTTCTAAAGAAACATTAATTTGCTGTTGTACAAAAGTTTTAAGAGTGTCGGGGCTTGTGGGCAAGGCATGGATTTTTTGAGGCTGTAACCCAAGGAATAATAGAACTGGAATGTATTTAAAGAGAATCCATCTTTTTAAAGCTCTCATCATTGTATTTTTTAATTGAAGAATCCAAATTCCAATTTTGAGTGTTGTTTTAATTACACTTTAACTTAAAAATGACTGTTTTGGTTTAAAAAAATAACTTAATTCAGTTAATTTTTTAATATCAATGCTCTGTTGGAAAGAAAATTTATCAATAAACTATGATTTAAGCAGCTGAAAACTAAATGGCTATGGAATATTGATGGGAAATTGGGCTCATTTAATTTTTAAAATCATTTTCAAAAGATAAACGATGGCAACACCCAACACGAATTGAAATATTAAAAACCCCATTCGCCATAACCATGTTTTAGTTTTATTTATTTCCAGAGTTGCTCTATTTGAAGGACAAGTTCCATCCACAGTCCTTACTACCGGATTTAGATAGGTTTTGGTGTAGTTGTTCCATGGTTCGGTATCAAAAAGTTCTGCCCGTAAATAGGTGTCGGTTTCCTGAATGGTGTAGCTTATTTTGTTGGCATGGGTTGCCACGGCAACTGTTTTGCCAAAGTCACTTTTCAGGATAATGGAGTCCGATTTTTTTTCAAGTTCTAATACATACCGGTTGCTGTCAATAGAAACACCTTTTATCCGGTTCATTTCTTGCCCAACCCAGCCACGGGTAGCATAACTATTGCCTGATTTCAGGTTTTTGAGGACCTCATCTTTCGTCAGGGAATCAACGTTTACCATAGTCCAGCAAACGCCGCAGGTACCAAAGCGGGTATTGTGGGCATCGTCGTTGCCAATTACCCAAACCGGATGGCCATGGGAAAGGGCTTCGTCCCATCGTTCAATAGAAGTAGCCCGGACGCTGATCCCTTCGAACAAATCATAGTTGGTTAAATACTTCAGATCCGATTTAGAATACCCGGTTTTAAAAACAGGGTGGGTGAGTCCAACCAAATTATCCTCCGACTTTTGAAGGTTTAATACCTGCTGTTTGTGGTGTACATTTTGGTAAAAAGGAAAATCGAAACGGTCCGCTTGCTGGTTATTGAGAACCAAACGATGAATGGCCCCGGTATTTAAGCCATGTTCATAAGCTGGGAGGTAATAACGCTTCGGATAATTATTGGGCAGTATGTTATTGTAATTTGAAATACAAGCCAAATCATAGTGCATCGAATCATAAACAGCAAACATTTCTTCAGGGGTATTGTCCCCATTGGCCAAACCAAAATGCATGATGGAATGGGCATGAAAATTGGCTTTAATCCATTGCTTTCCTGTGGTTTGATATGGATTGTAAAAGGTATCACCCGCAAAGGGTTTGGGAGCGGGTAACTTGTAAATCACTGTTTTGTAATATGGTAAAGTAGCTATAATAAATGAACATGTAAGGATTATGGCTCCAATGGATAGGGCTTTTTTAAATTTTGACATGATGCACTGTTTTGCGGTAAAAATAAGATTTTGAACCAGAATAACAATCGTGCCTCAATTGAGTTTATTTTTTTATTTTTGGATAAACTAATTCAACAGATCATGAAGAAGACAACCAAACGTTTGTGGATAGCCCTGGTGGTAGTTTTTGTAATTGCTGTTTATGTGCTGATGCCCGGATATACCTGGAAAGCTTTAGTTTACCAGAAAGTAGGTATCGACGATTACCCGATTTTTTACAACCGCGAGATTTCTACAGGTACGCCGCAGGAGTGGCCTACTAACAATAAACTTCAAGGATTTCGGTTGGATGATTCTACATTGAACGCTTTTAATGAATTGCAGACCATAGCTTTTTTAGTGATAAAAAACGGGAGCATTATTTTTGAACAGTATTGGGATGGATATGGGGCGAATTCGCAGACCAATTCCTTTTCAATGGCCAAAAGCATCATAGGGTTGCTGGTTGGTGCAGCCATGGATGATGGATACATTCAAAACCTGGATCAACCTGTTGCCGATTTTATCGATTCGTATCGGAACGCTGAAAATCAGGGGCTAACCATCCGCCATTTGCTTACTATGAGCTCAGGCCTGAACTGGGACGAGAGTTATGGGTCGTTGTTTAGCACTACCACCGAAGCATATTATGGAAAAGACATCAATAAATTGATTTATTCACTCAAAATGGTTGAAAAACCCGGGGTGGAATTCAAATATTTAAGCGGGAACACTCAATTGTTGGCCACGATTGTTGAAAAGGCCACTGGCAAAAAAGTAGGGGATTATGCTGCCGAAAAATTCTGGAAACCCATGGGAGCAGTAAACCCCGCCCTTTGGTGTTTGGATCGTAAAGACGGGATGGAAAAAGCCTATTGCTGCTTTAACTCGAATGCACGCGATTTTGCCCGCTGGGGACAGTTGGTTTTGAACCAGGGAGTTTGGAAAGGCGATACGTTAATATCCCCAGAATATGTCCGGTTGGCAACTCAGCCAGCTAACAATCTGATGGATGAAACCGGGAATGCCATTGACTACTACGGTTATCAGTGGTGGATTCAGCATTTAAATGGGGAGCCAGTGCCATACATGCGCGGTATCCTTGGGCAATACGTGTTTGTAATTCCCAGCCAGAATGCTGTGGTTGTAAGGTTAGGGCATTTGCGTAGCGAAGATAAAAAGAACCACCACCCGATGGATACCTATTTGTATCTGGAAACTGCAGAGAAAATATTGAAGGAATTCGAATTGCGATAAAATATGATTGAACTGTTCTCTCACCTTGCCCAAATGGGTAGGGTTGTCTCAAGGTTTAGCCAAGGCATTACAATAAAGTAAAGAATCAGGGTAAGTAATATCAGGCTAATTAATTTCAGCCATAATCCACATTTTGCCATATCGGCTACCGTAATCCGTTCACTTGCAAAAATGACCGTGTTGGGGCCTGTTCCGGCAGGCATCATAAATGCAAAGGAGGCAGCAACAGTTGCAGGTATCATTAATAATAGCGGATTGGTGTTGGCGGCTACTGCCAAACTTGCTAAAACCGGTAAAAAGATATTTACGGTGGCTGTATTTGAATTCACTTCAGTAAAAAAGAGGATAAATGTTACAACAATCAGCAAGACAATTAACGGAGGATAGCTATGGATGAACACCAATTGATTACCTAACCAATCGGCTAAGCCGGTGGATTTGAATCCATCAGCCACCGCATATCCACCACCAACAATCATCACCACACCCCAAGGGATTTGACCGGCTTCTTTCCAATCAATGAGGCGTTTATTTTTAGATGCCGGCAACATAAAAAGAAGCAAGGCGCAAATCATGGCCACCGTGCTGTCGTGTATAAAATCATCTAACCCAAACAGCGAACCCCAACCCGGAATCACCGTTTGGCCAAATACAAATCCTTCGCGGAATACCCAGCCAAATATGGCAAGAATAAATACATACATCACGCCTTTTTCTCCCTGCGACATCTTTCCCAATGCTACTAATTCATCTTTAATGATGGTTTGATCCTTGTTTAAATTTCCATCAACTTTAAAATGCTTGATCAGGTAAAACCAAACTAAGGGTAGGAAGATCAACATTACCGGTAACCCAATTTTTAACCAACTAAAAAAAGTAATGGGTGGTGCACTGGGAAAGAGTTTCTCCATTACACCAATGAGAATTAAATTGGTAGGGGAACCGATTAATGTACCAACTCCCCCAATGGTAGCAGCGTAGGCAACACCTAGCATTAGTGCTTTTGAAAATGAGTTGTTTGCCGGGTTTTCCGATTCTTCTTTACGGATTATGGACAATGCTATAGGAAGCATCAGCAGAGCGGCTGTAACATTGGATATCCACATAGAAAGAAAAGCGGCAGCCAACATGATGCTCAGGATTATTTTTTTACGATTGATACCAAAAGTGTTGATCAGCACCAAAGCAATCCTTTTGTGGAGGTTTTGTGTTTCGATGGCTTTGGCCAGAATAAAACCAGCCAAAAGCATCAAAACATAATTATGGCCATAATTGGCAGCTGTTTCCGATGCAGGAAGAATTTTTAATATCGGATACAAGGCTAATGGCAGAAATGCGGTTGCATAAATTGGTATGGCTCCGGTTATCCACCAAATACTCATTAGCAAAACTACAGCCGCTGCATTTTTACCCGGCACTGATAATCCTGAAGGTGCAGGCAATATGAGAACTATTAAAAAGACAAGAATTCCACTTAAAAGGGCAATGTAGTTTTTAGAAGTAGTCATAAATATAGTTCTTTTAGACGGGTTGAGGCAAATGGCTTACAACTTAGGAAATTAAAAAGGTAAATTATCTGAATACCTTATAGGCAACAATAGCCATTGTAAAAACCAAGCAAGCTAACTTTCTTAATAACAATCAACTTGCTTGGTTTATAAAATTGAAGTGTCTAAATTGTTCAATAAAAAAAAGTATAATCACTCCACATACTTTTCAATATTGTTTAATTAGTAAATTTAATAGCCAACACCATCTCCAACCCTCTAAAATGGAGAGATGGAGAGGCATTAACTAAACAACATTAACTATTCCTCATAATATGAATAGGTGTATACTTCGGACCAGCCATCACCAGCCCTTGTAATTTCAATAGGACGGTTTTCGGTATCAAATTCGTAGGTGATGGTTGTTTTTCCTTTTTCAATAGGGCTTTCTCTTGGATCCCAATACTCAAGAAAATCAACCAGTTTTTTGGAAGGCTTACCAAATAAGTTACCAACCGGTTTTGTATTGCTGTCAACCATATTCGACTGATGAATATCATTTACATTGTCACCGGTTGTATAAGTGAATTCCTTTATTTTTTTAACAGTCACACCATCATCATCATAGGTAGTATGTTTCATGATGTTTCCATTTGTGATTACAGCCTCCATTTTTAGATGGTCGGCTCCACCCCAATGTTCAACAATTTTCACCAAATAACCATCGGTATTGTATTCATAGGCAGCCCATTCATCATCACTCCAAACTTCTTTAGTTACCATTCCATCCTCGTTAACTTCATATTCGGTTTCAGAATCTCCGGAAGTAATCGTTAGTTTTCCTGAAACAGAATAATCGTAAGTAATGGTTTTGTCTAACTCATCGTTCCAATAATTTTTGATTTCAGTAATTTTTTTTGTAGTTGCATGATAAAAAAATTCATACAATTCAACACCGTCAGTATAAACTACTCCAATAGTTTTTATTGGAGAAGCTTTCACAACAATAGGATCATCGCCATTATCATCCTTATCGCAGGAAACAAATGCTGTGGCCACGAATGCGGCAATCATCAAGAATCCGAATAACTTTTTCATAATAAATAATTTAGATTTAAATAAATAAAAATATTTAGGTATTATTGTTAATTTCCACCAGATGTGATAATTAAAATCAATCCGGAGGTAAAAAGTAGAAACATGAGAAAAAGTAAAAAATTGACATTTTTGTTGGCCCCCTTAAATTCTTTCCAGATAAATACACCCCACAAAGCAGCAACCATGGTGGCTCCTTGACCTAGACCATACGAAATGGCTGCGCCTGCTTTACCGGCAGCAATATAACTTAATGACGTACCGACTCCCCAAATAAGGCCGCCTAAAACACCCACCATGTGCGTGGATAAGCCGCCCGTAAAATAATCTTTATATGAAACAGGTTGTCCTACAAATGGCTTTTTCATTACCAATGTATTAAAGATGAAATTACTGGCGAGCATCCCTATTGCAAAAATAAAGAATGCCGAATAGGGGGTAGCCTTACCCACTTCGGGCGATTCAAAGTTGTTTAAATCCATGGCAGCGGCTACAAAACGATAAAACAGCGACATCAGAATACCGGCACTTACAGCAATCCAGATACCCTTTTTTGCGGTGGTCTGGTCTTTTTCTGCATTCATTTTGCCAGATGCTACCCCATTGAAAACAATAGCAATCATGATGGCAAATACACCCAAGAACAATAGGATGGGGTCTCCTTTGGGAGCCTGTATGTAATTTACTAAAACACCCAACACAAGTGCAAGGCCTACTCCTAATGGAAATGCAACAGCCATACCTGAGATAGAGATGGCTGCAGCCAATAATATGTTAGAAGCATTAAATATGACTCCGCCAAAAAAAGCGCTCCAGAAATTGCTGCTACTTACTTGGACAATGTCAGTGGTAAAGCTTCGTCCTTGCTCTCCAATGCTCCCAAAAGTGAATGCAAGAAAAATTGAAAGCAATACAATGCCAAGAACATAATCCCAATAAAATAATTCGTAGCGCCAGGTTTTAGCGGCCAACTTTTGAGTATTGCCCCACGAACCCCAACACAACATGGTGACGAAACAGAGGACAACGGCTAAAAAATAGTTTTGTACAATGAACATAGGATTTAATTTTTAAGTTGTTTTTCTATACATTTTAATTATGGAATTTTTTAGCAATAAATAACAGCAAATCAGTAAAATAACCTGATAATTCATCGAATTTTCCCGTGCCTTCATAAACACGGTATTCATGGTAAATATCTTTGTCGCGGAGGAGTATATGAAGTGTGCCGTTTCCTGAGTAATTTGAGCCCTTATCGGGAGCCACAACATAAAACCATGTGCGGTTTAAGGATTTTGAATCTATTTGTTGCAACATTTTTTGAATTTCGTTTTCACTTAACGTGGAATTAAAAATGGCACAAACTGTATAATTTTCAGGTTTTATTCCCTCTTTAAAAGTAAAAGCACTGCTACTGTCCATCCCAATAATTGCCCGAAAGCGAAATCCCTTACGAATCCGGAATCCGCTTTCAATGGAAGTAATAATATTTGTGCTGAGGCTGTCGTTTTGAATTGGAAGAATTGCGGCAAGCATGGGTGGAAGTTGTCCATTTTCAATATTCTGATGGATAAGTTCCGTCATTTGCTCCATTTCATTGTTATTGAAATCCCCCATAATATAAATTACAGGATAATTGCGGGTAGTGTACTTATATTCATTGGGCAAATAAACCGGGCACGAACAGTTTCCTTTTTTGAATTCAACCAGTTGTGTTTTTAAGGTACCTGAGGTATTTGTTTTTACCGGCAAATCTCCCCGGTAAGGTTTACCCTCAAAAGAGTCACTGATAAAACGGAGGCCATTCGGAAGAGCTCCCCGCCAATAATAGAATTCATGACCCCCGTTGCGTACTCTGAATTCGTGTGGAACCTCCCTTTTTCTCATGAGCATGTGCAGCTCTTCGTTACTTCGGCAAAGTGTATGTTCATCATCCCCATTATCGATATAAATTTTTAAGGATGAGAGTGTTGTTAAGTCATTTTGCATGAATATATGAAATGGGCTGTTTTGTTTGTAATATTCAGTAATCCGTTCACTCCCCACCTTGCCTGTACCTCCAAATATGCGTCCCCATTGGTTATCCCATTCCGAGCCATCTTCTTCCATGTATTGCTCATCGGTACGGATGGAGATGCTCATGGGAACACATGTATTAATAACTTCCGGGTTTTTCAACGGTAAAACGAGTGCACCAAAACCACCCATAGAGTATCCCATAGTTGCCCGATGGTTTTTATTGTCCATGGTGCGGTAATGGCTGTCGATAAATGGGATAAGTTCCTGAATAAACATATCCCGGTATCGGAAAGTTCCGGCATAATCATTAACATAATAGGAGCGGAACCCTTGCGGCATTACAAAAATCATGGGAACAATTTCCTTTTCTTTCACCAATTGATCTGATATCTGGCTTACCCGCCCATATTCAAGCCACGAAGTTTCGTCATCGCCCAAACCATGTAATAAATAAACAACCGGAAAGCTTTTATTGCTGGTATAATAATCTTCAGGTAAGCAAATGGAATATTTTACATCCTGGCCTAAGATATTGCTATACATACTTAAACTTTCTTTTATCCTTAGCTCTTCTTTATCAGCAGCAAAAGCAGAGAATGAATAAAGGATGTAGAAGGCAAACAGGTGTATTTTTTTCAGGTACATGTTTAAGAGTTTCTAAGTTTTTTTGATAAATAATTTATTGACTCATTGATACCGTTCAACGTAGATTGAAGTGATGGTGTTCCTTGATGGATCCTGTATTCATGATCATTACCATTGTTCCGCAGGGTTAAATAGAAATTATAATTTCCTGCAGGATTGTTGGTTTTATCGGATGCATCCACATAATAATATTGATTTGCTGTTGGGGTTGCATCCGGTGTTAAATTAGCATCGAAAAGAAAACACCCGTTGAATGTATCCGGGAATTCATCAATTAATGAACAAGCGGTGGTGCCTCCATTTTCATTTCCCATTAATACAAGCCCTTTGTTATCATCCATCAAGTGGTAGTTGGTTTTGATTTGATTCAGGACTGATGTAAAAATTTCAGCCGTAATTTCATTTTCTGATACTGGAATTTCAATAATCAGCGAGTTTGGGAGCTTTCCTGTTTGCATTTTATCATTCAGGAGCGAAAGAATTTGTTTAGCGTTTTCGGAACGTGTGCCCCCTTTGTAACCGTGGAGTAGAAAAATTCCTGGATACAAGCTGGTATTTAAATCGTAATCGGCAGGCTTAAATATCCCTAATTGGATATTACTACCGTTCAAATCCTCCAGTTGATATTGCTCGGGTAATATTTGATTCTCTACTGTAACAGGTTCCTGATTTTCAGGGTAATTCAGGTTTTGAAAACCATGGCTGATAAATGCTAAAGCTTCGGGGAGTGATTTGTGCCAATAATCCCATGAGTGGCCACCGTTCCTGACTCTGAACTCATGAGGTATCGAACGGTTTTTCAATAAATTATGTAAAGCGCCATTGGTTACTGACAAGGATTCTTCATCATCGCCACAATCCAATAATATCCGTAATGTTGCGAATTTTGAAAGGTCATTTTGATTGAAGAAATGAAATGGGCTGTGCTCTTTAAAATAGTCAGTTAACCGGTTGATACCCTCAGTACCATATCCTCCAAAGACAGAGGCCCATTGGTTGTCGAAAGCAGTTTGAGATTCGGCCATGTATTGTTCGTCGGTGCGGAACGACATGCTCAGCGGTACACTGATAGAAAATAGTTCGGGATGCACGGCAGGTAGAATTAATGCGCCATAACCCCCCATTGAAAAACCCATCACGGCACGTTGGGTTTTATCCTTTTTGGTACGGTAAACGGAATCAATGGTTGGGACCAGTTCCGTAGTGAAAAAATCCATGTAGGGATAAATTCCATTGTATTTGTTGACGTAGTAGGTGTTGAAAGCCTGAGGCATTACAAAAATCATGGGGCCGTTCTGAGCAACATCCAAATCAGAATAATATTGAATCAACCCATATTTGTGCCATGCCGATTGATTGTCACCATATCCATGTAATAGGTAAACTACTGGAAATGAATCGGAAGTTTTGCCGTAATTTTTAGGCAACAACACCGCATAGTTTATTTCACGTTTAAGTATTTTGCTTTTTATGACTTCATTGGCCAACAAACGTGTAAAAGTTGTGCCTGGAGTTATAGGTTCATTATCCTTGGAACAAGCCCAAAAAACAATAATCATCAACGCAAACGTTAGAATTTTTTTATATAACAAATGATATGTATATACATTTATTTTCATTAACTTTTTTTATCTAATTAGTTGGTTCCGATTTTTTGTTAGGCTGCTCGCTGTAAATCAAATAAGATCTCAGGTATATTCTGAAATCGGGATTGGGGTTGACCCACTTTAGCTCTATTTTATGCTCTCCATTCTTTAGCAAATATTTATGGTAGATGTCATATTTCCGCTTTATGTAGTCAAAAGGCATTTTTACTTGTTCTGTTCTTACGTCATCGACAAACACATCTAAAAGAGCAACAAAATCACTGGTTGCAATATTGCACTGGCTTTTCACATTTCCTAACACTACAATGCCGTTTCCGTCAAAATCTATTTTTATGTTTTCGTTAAAATAATCTTTTCTGACCAATAATTCTTTGGTGGGGTACATTCCTTCGAACGATTGTTCAAACCTGAGCTTTTCAGGTTGTTGAACCTGAATTAAAATTGAGTCGTTACCTATTTCACCCCCATTGTTTGCAATCATCTGTAATGCGTGTTTGTAGCTTAAATCGTAAATCTCGTTCAAGGTGATGTTTGAATAAGGGAATTTTAGTTCATTTACTTTTTCAATGGAAGGCTTCCAAAAATCAGGGATTTTCTCATAACCGTAAATAACGCCTAAAATACCGGCAGCCGTGGCTGGATTACAATCGGAATCCTGTCCGCACCGGGTTGAAATTTCCAGTGTCTTGTAAAAGTCTTTTTCGCCATACAACAAGCCAATAACCACGTAAGCTGCATTTACGCTTGCATCGATATTAAAAGCATTGAAAACTCCTTCAGGGCACCCAACTTCAGAGGTGTGTTTCTTTTCGAATTCAAACCAACATTGTTTCCAGTCGTCAGGGTATTGCTTGTGCCATTTTATTACATCGCTGATTGCCTGATAAAACTTGGTGTTTTCAGGAATGGGTTTTAAACCTTGGGCAATAATAAAATTAATATCGTCGGAAATAAAAGCAGTGGCATACATGGCTGCCATAAATACACCTCCGTACCATCCGTCGCCATAATTCATGATATGACCGGTACGGTCGCAAATTTCCGAGGCGGAATTAATCATTCCCGGAGACATCATTCCGGCAAAGTCAGCTTCAATCTGAAAGTCAATATCGTCGGCATGTGGGTTGTTCATCCAATGGCCAGAAGCAGGGGGCATAATCCCGTTCAATATGTTATAACGCGCAGCCTGGTTAGCGTGCCAAAGCTTATAATCATCATTGGCAAACGAAACCGCGAAAGAATCGGCAGGGGCATCGGGCCCAATTCTTTCGAGTACCTCCACAAAAGTGAGATCCATATAAACATCATCGTACAATCCCGGATCAAGCTCAAAGGTTTCCTTAATATAGTCATCATACCAAACTAAAGGTTGATAGTCTTGAATCAGGGTTCCTTTAAATTTGAATTCGGTAGGGCCGCCAAAAGTACATCCAATGGTTTGTCCGGCCCATCCCCCTTTGATTTTGTCTTTCAATGCGAGTGTAGATAATTTCACTTTTGCCGGAAGTTCTTGATTTGTTGCCTTCTTTCCTGAACAAGATGCGAGGACGGATGCACTCAGTAGAAGCAAAAATAGTATCGTATTTTTTATAATCATAGCTATTGAGGTAAATTGTTAACGGGTTCATTTTCAGAATAAACAACAATATCGTTGATCCGGATTTCATAATCCTTATGCGGATTCACCCATTTTAGGGTCACGTTGTGAGTTCCTTCGGTGAGTTGATATTTCCAATGTGGTTCTAATCTTCGCGAACTATTTTTCATAGGCATCTGCACCTTTTCATCAAACTTACCATCAATATAAACTTCCAATTCAGCCACGTAAGGATCGTTGGGTTCGGCCAATCCAAACATTTCAGAACCAACGCGTTTCGATACCCTGTCGATATAGTCTTTATCAATTTTGGCGTTCTTTATCAGGTTGCCGTAAAAGATATACCCATTTCCAACAAAATCATACGACAATATATCCGTAAATGAGCGGTCGAAACGGTCGCGAAGTACCGGATGTGTTTTTTCAAAATTTTGTTCGTAGGCCATTGGAGTTGGAACTTGTATTGGAATTTTGATGGTATCATCAGCAACAGAGCCACCAGCCTTTTGGATGGTAGTCAAAGCGTGTTTGAAGCTTAAATCGTAGGCTTTACTCAGTGACATAGAGGTATTCTCAAAAATCAGAGGTTCAATCTCTTTGAGCGGATTCAGCCAAAAAGCCGGAATATTTGAATACCCGTTCATAACCCCAAGAACCCCTCCCACCGTGGCTGGGTTGCAGTCGGCATCCTGTCCGCAACGGGCAGCAATATTTACCGACTTTGTAAAATCGCCCTGTCCGTACAAAAGCCCAATGGTTACATAGGCTGAATTTATTTTTGCATCGATATTGAACGATAAAAAACAACCTTTCGGACATCCCACATCGTTATTCCATTTCTTCTCTAATTCAAACCAAGCGGCTTTCCAATTGGTAGGATATTGTTTGTGCCATTGAATGACATCGGCAATGCAATTGTGAAACTTGGTTCCGGCAGGGATAGTTTTAATGGCGGTTTCAACAATTTCGTTAACATTGTTCGACGCAAATGCTTGTGAATATAACGCCGATACAAAAACACCACCATAAAAACCATCGCCGCTATTCATAATATGGCCCACACGGTTAGCTATTTCGGTAGCTGAATTCAACATTCCGGGAGCCATCAAACCAATAAAATCGGCCTCAATCTGAAAATCCAGATCATCGGCATGGGGGTTGTTTTTCCAATTGCCCGATAGCGGAGGCATTATTCCCTGAAGAATATTATACCGCGAAGCCTGGTTCGCGTGTGCCAGATGGTAAGCTGTTTCTGCCCAGTGTTTGGCAATGGTATCCATTGAAACATTAAGGCTATATTTTTCAAAGGCATCTACAAAATTCAAATCGGTATAAATATCATCGAACAAACCGGGCTTTTTATCCCACCAATATTTTATGTAACCTTCGCGCCATGGAATGTTTTGGTAATCAGGAATAATGGAGCCTTGGTATTTGAATTCAACAGGTGCACCATACACTACGCCAATGGTTTGTCCGGCCCAGCCTCCTTTGATTTTGTCTTTTAGCTGTTGCTGGGTGATTATCGTCTCTGTCGAAATACCTTTCGTTTCATTTTGTCTTGATTGGCATCCGTTGAAAACAAACAAAAAGGCAATGATTACCAGTAAGATTCCGATTGAGCGAATGGCTTTATTTTGCATAAGATCGTTTTTTAGTTATAAACACTTAGTTCGGTAATAGATGTAAACCCTGATACCTGTTTGGTGTATTTGTGCCAATGGTCCTGAATTTTTGCATCACCAATAATCCGGATGGCTTTAGTTTCAATGGTTGGAAAATCAATAACATATTCCACAAAATGGGGTTGATAAAAAACCACATCCGATTCAGGTAATGCGGGTGTTATGCTTAATTTTTCAACAGGTACCCATTTCCCTTTTTGATCCATGTATTGAACATTCAACGAGGTGAACCATCCGCCAAATTCTTCCAAACATCCGGTGTGTAGGGCAACACGACTTATTTTTTGAGGATTATCCCATCCATATCCGTAATAATCTACTTTAGGGATTTTTGCTTTAGCTGCCAGACTATAAAATACAGAACCAGCTCCGGTTGTTTTCCCATCATTGATAACGGAGATATTTTTTGCGTACATAGGTTTGCCAAATGTGTACCAACATGAATCAAGCACTTGCTCATTTAATTCTCTAACATTGGTATAAATGGTATCGGCATTGAAAGCTAAATTTTTACCCCTGACCAATAAATTAAAATCCCTGGTTATCTTTTTTTCTCCATTATCCAACTGTAAGGTAATCTCTGAATAGCCTTGTACAGATGGCGTTCCGGTGAGTTTTCCCTTTGTAAAACTCAAACCTTTGGGCAATTCTCCAGCAACAAGGCTCCAGTTGTAGGTTTTATTTGCTTCGGTATAAAAGTTATAGTCAATGGGTTTGCCAAGCTCCAACTGAGGTAACGGGCCCAAACAAAATTCCAGGGGAGGATTAAATGTAGCAGCAATGTTGATGCTGAGCATTTCTTTGCCGGGTCCGCCGGTCTTTTGTCCACCTTTTTGAATAATTAAATCAATGGTGGTTTTTACCGTATTATCAATAATATCCGAGATTTTAGCATTTGGCACATCATGCCGGGTAATATTTATATAATTATTATTAAATGGTTTATCCCATCCTACAATCGGAAGGTAAAGGTTTGCTGGCAATCCTTTCATCCCGTGAATAATGCCTAATAATCCGGCAACGGTAGCTGCCTGGTTATCGGCATCGAAACCCATGGCACATGAAAGGTCGAGGGTCCGTTGAAAATCACCATTCCCGTAAAGCATGGCCAAAATGGCACAGGCACCATTTAAATTGGCGTTCCAGATGGTTTTGGTCATGGCTGGTTCATTCACGTAATATTTTTGGGCCATCTCTTTCCATGAGGCTTTCCAGTCAGTTGGGTATTTTTTATGCAAAGCTATCATTTCATTAGCCGTAGCGCGAAAACGACAAGTTGTAGGCAATGCATTAATTCCTATTCCGATCAGTTTATTGATGTCATTTTCGAAAAAAGCTGCCGAATACATAGCCCCATAAAAAATAGTGGGTTCCACGCCCCAGTCATCACTGGTAATGCGTGCAGCCCAATCAGATTTTGCTGAGGCATAGGTAACCATTCCAGGAGCGGTAACCGCCCAAATTTCGTTTATCAATTGAGGATCGATCTGAAACCAGTGCGGGTTCATATCTTTACTTCCTGTAAAAGGAGGAGTGTAACCAAAGTGCATTAAGCCAAGTGCGCCGCGGTTGGCCAGCCATACCCTGTCGCGGATGTGGTACATCCAGGCTTCGCGAAGCTTGGCATAGGATGGCTCAGGGCCGTGTTTCATCATTTGCAAAAGGTACATATATTCTACATCGGTGTCGTCATCGGAAAAAGCACCTTCATATTTTTGCAGTTTATCAAGACTTTTGCTGTATCCATAGGGCCAGTTCTCAAGCCCGGGGGCATTTATATATTTGTTTTCATGTGGCAGCCCATACATGTTTCCTATCATTTGCCCAATCCATGCCGCGGCAATTTTATCATGTAATTCATTAATACTGATTTTTTGTGATTTTTGAGATAAAACCGATGTCGGGTGCACAAAAATTAATGCTGCCAGGGCAATTATAAGTGAATATGAAGTTAATTTTTTCATTTGTTACTATGGGTTTTGAACAAGATTTGAATTAGTACTCAGAACAGACTGCGGAATTGGGAAAAGTTTTGCATTGGGGCCCGATGCAGGTTTATTCCACCAGGTATCACCCCACACACCAAATCGGATCTGGTCCTGTCTGCGGTGCCCTTCCCAGGCAAATTCGCGGCCCAGTTCATCAAGTAATTCTTCAGCAGTAATATCTGAGATTTGGTAAGGGGCTAACCCTGCCCGAGTCCTTATTTTTTGAAGTTCGGCATCATTGAGTATTTCACCAGCCCGGCCAAGCCTCCAAAGAGCTTCGAGTTTGGTATAAAGCACATCGGCATAGCGGAAAAGCACAAAATCGTTTTCCATATCGGTTACGTAATACTCCAGATCTTTTTGATATTCATATTTGGCGCAACGGGCTCCTTCCCATTTTTTACGAGCCATATAGTTATCCACTGTGGTAGTGTATATAAATGGAACCCCATCAATGATGATATCGTCTCCATTCATATCTTTCTGTTGGCCAAACAAGAACGATTTTTTACGTAAATCATTATCAGCATATTTATCTAAATAACCAGGTTCTAAGATGAATTCATCCCACATTTGACCTTTAAACCCGAAAGTTGCGCGACTGGCATCGTTTAGGGTAAGTGTGTACCAGTAAAAACGGTCTTTGGTAAAAATAGAATGCATGGGGATAACAAAAATATTTTCAAGTGAGGATTCGTTTTTTACTTTAAAGTTGGCAAAATAATCGTCCTCAATATGGTAACTGCCTATATTAATCACCTTATCGCACGCATCAACAGCTTCCTGGTATTTATTTTCACCAATCCATTCTTCCGCATTTAAGTAAATCTTTGCCAAGAGTGTGTATGCCATCCCTTGGGTAATCCTTCCGTAATTATCGGCCGAAGGAATGCTTTGAAGCTTGTCAACATTGTCTAATATTTCTTTTTCAATAAAATCGAAAAGAAATTTCCGCCCTTTTTGTTCCGGTAAATCGGTATTGGTCCAGTCATCGGTAAAAGGTATGTTGCCCCAGTTATCCATCGCCCAATAATACATGTAGGCCCTTATTATTTTTATTTCGCAAACAATTTGTTCCTTAGCAGGGAAAGTAATCGGGGACAATCCTATTGTATTAATAATCTCGTTGCAGTCGCCAATTCCCCGAAAAACAGATTCCCAGGCTAATGTGAGTATCTTATTGTTGGGGTCAATTCTGTGGGTATGCAATTCATCCCATCGCCCATTATCCCAAACAAAGCCATCGTCGCGTCCGGGGGCAACCATTTCGTCGGAAGCCATTTGGGTGAGGGACCAAAGGCTAAATTCCTCAGTGTAACGTTGTAAATTGGTGTAAGAGCGTCCGGCATACTTCAAAACATCCTTTTCATTGTGAAAGAATTTATCAAAGGGTAAATCGGAATAAACAGTTTCTTCTAAATCGGTGCAGGATATAAGGCTCAACACAATTGTCATGCAAATAGCCGATATGGGATATGTAAAATTTTTCATGATCTGTTTTTTGTTTAAAAAGTGACATTAACACCGAATGTAATAGAGGTAGTGCGCGGATAATAACTTAAATGTTCGATTCCGGGTTCCAAACCGCTTAAATCTACTTCCGGATCAAGGCCTTTGTAACCCGTGATGGTAAATACATTTTGGGCAGTCAGGTTAAAACGGACTTTGGAGATAATTTTTGAATGATACGGCAAATTATATCCTACCGAAATATTATCGAGCTTCAGAAAGGTAGCATTTTCCACGTATTTTGAGGAATACTGACCGATTCCTGTAAATTCTGGGTTTTCGAGCTGTGTATGGACAATGTTCCTGCCCAGGCTTTGCCAGTTTTCGTAATACAACCGGGACATATTCAACACATCGCCACCAATGTTTGAACGAAACGAAAAGTTCAAATCCCAATCTTTGTAAGTGAACATGTTGCTCCAGCCCAGCGAGCAGAAAGGGTAAGCATTACCAATTGGTTCCCAATCTTCTACATCAACTTTGCCAATAGGATTGGCATTTTTAAACTTATCTTTACCGTTTTCATCCAGTCCAAGCCACACCGGGCCATAAAAAACCCCCAAGGGTTTTCCCTCTTCAATCCGCTCTGAATAAAGCGGAAATGCGCTACCCAACCATCCGGTTGGAACATATTCGTTAGTAAACTCTTCGTTGGAGAACTTAATCAGTTTATTGATGTTCTTGCTAAAGGTAAAGGTGGTGTTCCAATTAAAGGTTGCTTTTTTTAAAGCAACCGCGCTAAGGGTAAGTTCAATACCCTGATTGCTGATAGTACCTATGTTGGCAAATATTTCAGTATAAAGATACGGTGGTGTGTTTGAAGGCACAATGTAGGTGTAAAGTAAATCGGTACTGGTGCGGTAATAATACTCCAATGCACCACTTATCCGGTTTTTAAACAATGAATAATCAATACCCATATTCAGTTCTTGTTTTTTTTCCCAACGTAACTCGGGATTTGGGTTCGAAATGGTCCCATAAGTATTGATCCATTGACCGCGGTAATAAAATTTCTGAACTTTGGAACCTAACAATACCAAAGATTTATAATTTTCAAACTCCTGATTTCCGGTAACACCATATCCAACGCGCAATTTCAGGTCATTTACCCAATCCACATCCTCCATAAATGGTTCTTTATTGATACGCCAACCGAGACTTACAGAGGGAAACCAACTCCATTTGTTATTTGCTCCAAACCTTGATGAACCTTCATGTCGGAGGGTTAGTGCAGCTAAATACCGCTCATTGAAATTGTACATAACCCTTCCAAAAAAGGAAATAAGTTTATTCGATTCTTTGTGTGAGCCCATCTCAGCTAATCCAACACCCAAAGCCGACCCATCTCCAATATTGTGGGGGCCATAATAATCGGTGTCAAAACCCGAATTTATCATGTACGAATCATTTGTTTCATTTTCTTCATAGGAATACCCTGCCATACTTTGAAAATTATGATTACCAATAGATTTAATCAAATTTAATGTGCTTTCAAAAATTAAGTTATTGCTCTTGCCGTTGCTTATTTCTGCTTCACCTCCGGTACCCAAAATGGTAGGGTAAAACTGTGTTTTATACGACATCTCTTCCCAGTCGGACTGGTCAATCGAGATGAAATTTATCCATTTCAGCGATTGGGTCAGTTTTAAGGTGGCACGTAAATTTCCGTTAGCATTGGTAGTTTTTCCATCACGGGTACGCTCGTTAAGCATAGCCACGGGGTTGTAATATTCAATCCCTTCTAAAACGGTGTAACCACCTGAATATTCATTGTTAGGGTCGTAAACCGGGCTGGTGGGGTTTCGGATAAAGGCCTGATAAAAAAGGTCGTAGTTAGCAGGTTTGTATTTACGGTTGCTGTAACTTACATTATAGTCGAGCAACAACATATCATCCAGCAGTTTTTGGGTAATATTGGTTTTAATTAGGTATTTATTCGATAGGTTGTCCTTTAATAAGCCATTTGAATTATCGACATAAATTATTGAACGGTGTGAAAATGTTTCGTTGCCTCCGGAAATGGCAATGTTGTGCTTTTGGCTAAAAGGAGTTGGACGGGTAATTTCGTCAAACCAGTCGGTGTTGCCGCCGTAAATACTTGCTGCTTTATCGGGGGCATAAGTGTTAATTGATTCCCTAAATTCGTCAGCCGAAAGGTTTTCAACTCTACGTGGTGCAACTTGAACCGATAACTGTCCGGTGTACTCCAAATGGCTTTCGCCAGCTTTTGCTCGTTTGGTTGTAATGATAATTACTCCGTTGGAACCCCGGGTTCCATAAATTGCAGCTGCAGCACCGTCTTTCAGTACATCTACCGATTCCACTTCCTCAGGGCTGATGCTTTTCAGGTCGGCACCCAAAACCCCATCAATTATTATTAATGGAGCTTGTCCTGAAGTAAGTGTATTGGTTCCCCTTAATATGATATTGTAATCGGCCATTGGGTCGGCACCATCGGGTTGTACAATGGTTAACCCGGCTACCTTTCCCTGTAAGAGCCCCATGGGGTTATTGTATGCCCCACGGTTGAATTCGTCCGATTTAATAGTTGCAATGGAACCGGTAACTTCCTTTTTGGTGGTTGTTCCATAACCAATCACAACCACTTCGTCAAGACTTTTTAAGTCTTCAACCAAAACTACTGTTAAGTCCTTTTGGTTTACTACGGCATATTCTTCGGTAAGCATACCCATCATAGAAAATACCAAAGTCTCACTACCGTCGGGCAACTCAATGGAGAAACGGCCTTCGAGGTCAGTTACAGTTCCGGTATTTGTTCCTTTTATGGTAATATTAACCCCAGGTAATGGATTATTGCTGGCATCTGTTACAATACCAGTTACTAGTTTGTTCTTTGTAGATTGTGCTAAGGTATAATGCCATGATGCAGCAACAATCAGAAATAAACAAGTTAAGAATATATTTCCTAAGCGGAGATTGGCAATTTGTTTCATGATCATAATAAGTATTAAGTCCTATTCCAATAAAGATAACTCTGAACGATATGGAATCGAAGATTGTGCTCCCATCCTTGTAACAGACAAAGCAGCCGCTTTTGCAGCCATTTTAACAGCATCAACAATAGAGTTGCCTTCCGATATGCCCACACATAAGGCTCCTGAGAAAGTATCGCCTGCAGCAGTGGTATCCAGCGCGGTTACTTTGGTTGCTTCAACTTTGTGATATTTTTGATTCTCGCAAATCAATGCACCTTGACTTCCGAGGGTAATAACAACAATATTCGCCCCTTTGGCCCGGATTACATCGGCCGCCTTTTTGGCACTTTCCCAGTCATGAACTTTAATCCCAGAAAGAATTTCAGCTTCACTTTTGTTTGGGGTAATTATGTAAAGGCTTTTAAGTAATTTATCGCTTAATGATTGGGCCGGTGCGGGATTTAAAATCACTTTTATCCCTTTTTTAAAAGCCATCTCAGTAGCATATTCCACTGTCTCCATAGGAATCTCGAGTTGCATTAATACAATTTCGGACTGTTCTATCTCGTTTTTTGCTGTTTCAATATCAGCCGGGCAGAGTGATGCGTTGGCTCCTGAAGCTACCACAATGCAGTTTTCGCCATTGGAATCTACCGTAATTAAAGCTACACCCGAAGGGTTTTTGGGATCGGAAAATATGTAATTTGTATTTATATTCTCGGTATTGAATAGCTCAATTGATTGCCTTCCGAATACATCGTTACCGGTTTTTGAAATAAAGGTAACTTTACCGCCGAGCCGGGCTGCTGCTACTGCTTGATTGGCACCTTTTCCACCAGGATTCATAAAGAACGTACCACCAATAACTGTTTCACCAGGTACCGGGAGTCTATCCGCTTTAATTACCATGTCGGTATTGCAGCTACCTATTACTATTATTTTTTTATCTGACATTACTTATTGTTTTAATTTACTTCAAACAAATATAAATCATTAATAATGGGGAAAAAATTCAAAAATATGGTCAATTTGATAATTACAAAAAGACTAATAATGGAAATTAATACTTGATAAGTACCATTAAATAAGGATTTTATATTAAACATATTTATTTGATAAAAATAATTATGTGATAATTATAAATATTTAGTAATTTAATTTTATAAACAAAACCGTACTTCAATGTTAAAAATAGACGCATTGGTTTTCTTAGTCAATTCAATGACTCAGCCAGAGAAGAAGGCATTTAAACTGTCAACGCAGCGCATTAATTTGGTTCCAAGTTATGTATCCCTTTTTGATATAATTGCTAAGGACCGGAACATCAGTGTGGATTCCATACGTTTACAATTTCAGGCTATGAACAAAGCGGCCTCGTTTGATGCTACTGTAAAGTATCTTTATAAAGTTATATTGGATATACTTTTGGAATTACGAAAAGAACAGGATAGCTATTATTTGTTGTTCAACCTGATAATGAAAGCCCGTATTTTATTTGAAAAGTCGTTGTTTGAGGAATGTTTTGGCTTACTTCATAAGGTAATCGCCGATGCAAAGAAACATGAAAACTATTATGCACTCTTGTTGGCTTCAAAACTGGAACTGGAATATTTGCTGGCACTTAATTTCCCATTGGTTGACGAAAAGGCATTGTTAAATAAGCATTACAAAATAAACGAGATTCTGAGCATCATCCGGAAAATAAATGAACAGGCCTCGCTGTATGAGTTGCTTAAATACCGGGTGGTTCTTTTGGGAAATGTCCGATCGCAGCAACAGAAACTAAATCTTAACGATTTGGTTGTTAGCGAAATGAGTATTCTCGCATCTTCAAATATTGAGAATTTTGAGATAAACAAATTGCACCAGCTTTTTCAGGCCAATTATTTAATCAGCGTCGGTGATTACAAATCTGCATTGCGCTCCTATATGGAACTGAGTGCGTTGTTTGAAAAGAACAAACACTTGTGGAATAATCCCCCCATTTATTATCTGTTAACTATTGAGGGAGTTTTGGACAGCCTTCGCAGTATTAGAAACTATGAAGGTATGACCTATTTTATCGAACAATTGAAGAAAATGGAAAGCCCTTCGGTGAACTTTAATGCTAATGTGAAATGCCTTATTTTTCTGTATGAACTTTTCCCTTTTCTTGATAATGGCGATTTTTTGGCTTCGACAACACTTTTAGAACAGAACCAGGAGAATCTGTATAACAAAATGAACTTGCTGAACTTGACCCGCCAGGCAGAACTGAGTTTATACGCGGCTCTTATATATTTTGGTAAAAAGAATTACAAAAAGGCCCACAAATATTTGAGCATGATCATGCTTAAAGGGAAAAACTACTATTACATGCCATTGTATCGGACCATCCGGTTGGTAAATCTGATGATCTTATATGAATTGGGCGATTTTAACCTGATAAGTTATGAAACCCGCTCTATTAAACGGGAGATGAAAGACTACGATAAAGGGTACCAGATGGAAAAAACCATGCTTAACTTTTTAAACAAGCAAAATATTCCTGCTACTCAACGTAAACGGGAGATTGTTTGGGCGAAGGTTTCAGGAGAAATGGAATTGTTGCGGCATGACATTTATGAACAGCAGGTGCTTCGGATTTTTGATTTTACAGCCTGGATTGAATGTAAAACACGGAAAATCCCTTTAGAAGAAATTATGCAAACAAAAAGCCAATTGCTTTAATACTAATGGTGCTTCCTGATATTGGAATGAATAAAATCCATAGGAATTAGAGTTTGTTTTTTAGTGACTGATCCTATCAGTATTTTAAAAACCTTGCATACGCGTTGTTCACTTTTACTAGGTAAAGCCCGGGTGAAAAGTGAGCCAAATCAATGTGGGCATTTCCTTCTGCATCAAGCGGTGATTTTAAAACCAATTGACCTATAGGTGTATAGATTTCTACTATTGAATGCGTTCCAGGGATGAATTGCACATGGATTTGAGTAGTTGCCGGATTGGGATAAATAATGAGCGGAACCTCTGTTTTATACTCAGGTGCCGAAACAATGGTTGCTACTGGTACCGCTTCCCAGTTTTCAGGAAAATGGTTGTCGAGGGTTGGGCTTTTCAAAACCATTACATCATCTGATTCAAAAGCTGATGCTGGCCAGCCATCTTCAACATGATAGTTGATAAAATCGATGACCATTCCATATTGGTTTTTTAGTTGTATAGCTTCTCCATTGTTCGATAATTTGCCATCCGTCCATTGTACAACAGTACGCGCAGGGTCCCATAACCATTTTTTGTCGGTAACAAATAATGTGTCATGTGCAGGAACAATAGTACCTGAAGGAAATGTGCAGGTTACCCCTTTGTCAATTGAAAAGCCTGATGCATCAATATCATTTGCTGCCGGATTGTAAAGTGCCAAATATTCAAGATTTGAATTATTCAATGGGTTTAGATACAGTTGACAGATCAGAAGGTGCGGCTCTAATTCCAGGTAAGGAATTTTTGCACCCATAGTTGCCGGAAAACCGTTGTCGAAACCGGTACCCAAAGCGGGCGAGCTAGTCAATAATGTAAAGTCGAAGTGGGTAGGATCGGTAAATTCCGGATTCCCCCAAATATTGTTTGAATTGGCAGGTAGCGGTTCATTGTCGGACAAGCTGTAAGTTATTTTGGTTGACGACTTTGAATCCGATTGAAATGTGGCCAAATGGGTATTCGATAAAATGCTGTTTTTGATGGCGGCATTTCCGCCGGCCAACCCGGGATTTTTTTCGTAACAACTGACCGAGGTACCGTTTCCATAAAAAGTGGACCGGTTGACGTCAATCCGGCTCGAATCTTTGACTCCGATTCCAACATTACAATTAGCTACCAGACTGTTGATTAAAATCACCGATGATTGCTGCCCCACAGAAATTCCTTTATCAAATACATTGCAAATCAACACACAATCAATCTTAACCAGTGAAGCTTCTTCCCCAATGTCGATAGCATCGGCATTGTAACCCAAAATATTGTAAATGCTGGTATTTCTAATAATTCCGTTTTCGATGCCGTCGTAGTCAATGCCGTCCGAATCGAATTCCCCATTTCCGATCAATGTACAGTTTTCGATGGTAGCTTTGCCATATTTTATATTGATTAAATCGCTGCTAGCTGAAGAATGGATGATACTATTGGTAAGTGAAATATCGGAATAGCGTGCCGACAATGGATTTAACTTCGTGTTTTCAATAAGTAAGTGGTCGAGGTTTAAATTGCCATAAAAGGTGGAAATGGCGCCAACACGTTCGGGAACGGGACCTCGTGTTGCATCGCTAATGGTAACATACGATAAGCTGGAAGTAGCACTGCTGTTCCAGAAATTGAGTGCCCCCCATCCCCGGGGTTCATATTTTGGGTTTATTTTAAAAACAATCCGATCGGTTTCGGTACCTATGGCTTCGATATTTCCATGGATGTAAAAATTGCTATTTCCCGACATCCACAATTCAACCCCGGGTTCAATGGTCAGAGTGACTCCATTTTGGATGGTTACATTGTCCTGAACCAAATAGGGTGAACAGCTTTTATACAGCGTCGTGTTTTGGGTAATCTCTGCAGGTACCATGCATTCTCCGGAGGCTTCAAAAACAGCCATCACGCTCAAATCACCGGTAAGGGTAAACGGAAAATCTTTTTGAGTCGATAAATACCCGTTATTGGCGGGCATTAAACAGTTTAAGGCCAGGTCGAAGCTTATATCGCTGCTGCTGACGCTGTTTTGGTGTACCTCTACGGCCAGCACATTGATGCCTGTTTTTAATAAATTTTTGTCGATAAGGTAGGAGGTGTATTCGCTTTCGTCGGCCCCTGAAAGTGAAATGGATGCCAATGTGCTGTTGGTAATAGGTCCGTAGGTCATGTTATCGCGGACAAGTTCGGTTCCGTTTAAATATATTATGGCACCATCATCTTTCATTAATTCAATAGTGTAATGCGTGCCGGTTAAATCAGCATCCGTTAATGTAAACAGATGCCGGAAATAGGTGGTGGTGAATTTATTATCGCTGTTTGGACCAAAACCAACCACGGTGTTTTCATCGCCATCGCCGTAACCCAATTCGCCTTGTCCAGCGCTCCAGTTATCATCGTTGAATGAGGGGGCAACCCAGGCCGTTTCCTGATTGCTTCCGTTGTCGATAAATTTCCAGATTGACTGTTTGGGGACAAGTGCTTTTTTTATAGTGCTTTTCCATCCTTTAAAAATGTATCCTGCTTTTTCTTCGGCTGTTAAGGTAGCATTCACCTGCTTTAAATAAGCTCCGTCCCATTGGGTTTGAGGGATTTTTAATCCATTCAGTTTTAAAATTCCGGCATTTTCTGGGTAGGCTGATACCGATAATAGGGCAGAACCTGAAAAACCATAGTTCGTTAAATCGTTTAATAAAGCCTGTGGCCGTTGCTGAACATAGGATTTAATTTTGGCCACTTCGTTATACCAATAATCAACCGAAGGCATGGCATTTCCATAAGTAGAAGTAGTACCAAGCCACCGCTCCACATGATTGGGAATTTCGGGTTCAATGGTTTTTAAATGGTTTTCGATAAGCTGGGTCATAATGGCCGGATGAAAACTGGTGTACAGATGATCGGCCAGCTTTTGGCCAAAATATTTTTTATAGGTTGTATTTTGCATTAATCGCTGAAAAGGAAACGAGGTTTGGTCCAGATAAAAAATGATCATCCGGCTGTTGACACTAAAAAAGCCCCGGTCCAAATCCATCAGAATCCATCGCCATTTTCCCGAATCTTTAGGTTTCCAGGCCATCACGTTGTGGTCGATGGAGGAATTTCCTGTGGCTATTTCTGTAATGACCAGGTCGGTAAAATTTTCAATATCCATTTTTTCAGCAACCGCATCAAAGTCCGACTGTACAGATAGATCTTTTGAAAAAAGCGTTTTTAATTCATTGTAGGCATTCAGGTCGCCACATTCAGGGTAATCTTCGTTTTCAACCATATCAAAGGTTCCTTCGGCAAGGCCATAATGTTCTTCAATATAGTCTGTTTCAATCTTTTCGCGGAAGTTGTGAATACCCATGTATTGGCCATTGAAGTAAACCGTGCACCAGCGGAAAGCTGAAATGTCCAAATCCATATTGAATTGTGTGGCATGCTGCCCCAAAATATCCCGCATGAGTGTGTTGCTCCAGTCGTTGCCCGAGGCACGCAAGGCAAAATTCTTGTAACTGGCGCGGGGGGTGTCGTAAAAAACAGGAAAGTCCAACGAGCCCGATCCGTATTGTTTGCTGAAATAAACCCCCAGCATTTTTTGGGGCAACTGCCATGAATAGAGGCCATTGATTTTTATCCCTGCCAGTTCGTTAAATGCGGAGCGGTCGGAGCCGTTGTTCTCAAAAAGCTCGATGTTTACCGGAATTTCCCAGTCGGGTTTGAAGTTCTGTACATAAATACCTATTTGTGGGTTCCATAAATTATCGGGGTTTGTGGCTATTGAAACCACAGGTAATCCGTGCGATTCTAAATTTTCGTTAATGAAATACGTATTTGTAATGATTGGGCCAGGAATGAGCCCCGTTTTGAATATCCTACTACGGACAACGGTAGTTTTATTAATAAAAATGGGATTGGAATAAAGCATTGAACTGGCAGTGGGTTCCGAACCATCTAGTGTATATCTGATTTCGCCCCCCATTTGGTTTGTGAGGATGATACTCGTATTCGATTTGTAAATACCTCCACGCTTGCTAAAATGGGGGACATTTAATGCAAACCCACTATAAAACAGACTGGCATTGGGGGTATTGGGAGTAGCATCTGTAAAAAATCCCCAGGTAGATGGATTGGTTATATTTCTTCCTTGCGAAACATCGGGATACTGGTTTGAATAAGAAACAGAATCGACACACTGTAACGCAGTATTGAACAAACCAATACTTTCAGTTAAGGCATCCAGCTTGAAATTTGTATGAGTGTTTGAATTCTTCCCATCGGCCCAAAAAAGTAGAAATCCCTTTGCAGGTATGGTTAAGTTTCCGATTTTCCATCGGTTTGGAATACTCAAATCATCAGTTAAATAATAACCATTCAGATTGATAACCGTGCCTCCTGCATTATAAATTTCAATCCAGTCGGCATCGTCGCTAAAATCAGGATCTTCAATAGTAGAGGCATTGGAAGCCATAAACTCATTGATGTACAGTTGACCATAACTGAATGTTGTCAGATATATAAAAACGGTGGATAGTAGTAAGCGCATGTTGAATAGTTAATGAGGCAAAGTTATATATGAACGTAGATAATTGTATATTAAAATTGATAAATCTATGAATTTATTGGAGAGAACAATGGTTTATTTGAGACGTGTTTGATTTTGAATAGCTTATATTTAGAACCAGATTAATGATTTTGGTGAGGTAGAATAAATGTCAATTAATAAAAAGCTGTTATAGATTAAGTGTTTTGCAAATGAATTTCTTGTTAATTTGTATTATTCTGAACATCATGAAATGGATATACTCGATAAAACAATGAATTAATTATAAACGATAAACAAATGAAATTAAAACCTTTTATCATTACATCAGTGGCCGTTGTGCTTACCTTTTCTGAAACTTCGGCACAAGTTTTTAAAAACGACGAGCTTACCATCACAAAGATTGAAGCGGACACCTGGGTTATTGAAACCGCCGAAAACAACACCATGTACATGGTGGAAGGGACTGAAAAAGCCTTGCTGATTGATACCGGAAACAAATGCGACAGCCTGGAAGAAATTATCAGGAAGATAACCACAAAACCCCTGCTGGTTCTGCTAACCCATGGTCATTCCGACCATACAGGAAACATTGATGCGTTTAATGAAATCTACCTTCATCCAGCCGATACCGTGCTTATGGATAAGAATTATCCGGGAAAAATCCATTACATGAATGATGGCGATGTGTTCGATTTGGGCGGAAAGATGTTAGAAGTTTTTCATACTCCGGCTCATACGCCCGGTTCCGTTGTGTTGTTCGATGCTCAGACCCAGAGCTGCTTTTCGGGCGATGCCTTTGGGTCGGGATTAATCTGGCTGCAACTGCGCCCCACAGCTCCCATGTCAATGTATGTTGGAACCTGCACCCGCATGTTGAAAGCAATGGACGAAAAAAACATTACCAAACTGTATTGTGGCCATTACCCCTATGTAAAAAAAGCATTTACAAAATCGTATGTTTCCGACATGCAAAAACTGGCCGAGGCTTTGATAAACGGAACGGCTCCTGCTTCAAAACCATACGATATTGTAGTTTCGTTCGGGTGCCCGAATCCCATGATTACTACTTTAGGAGAAGCCAGCATTGTTTATGATCCGGAATTTATTAAGTAGCTAGCGTCAATGCAAAAATATCCGAAGTAATTGGTGCTAAGAAAGATTTGTATAATGAATAGACTGTTTTTCAAATATTATTATGACGTAACAAGAATTAATATTCTTGTTTCAATAATTATTGGACTACAGGACATCGCAATTAGTTTTGGTTCTTTTGGAAGTTTAATTTCGTTTATGATTTATCGTTATTACCAAAATGATCAGTATTATTTTTATTTAAATCATGGCTTTACAAAGAAAGAATTAATGTTTAAAGTTTTTATGATAAATTTTACTATAGCTTTTATTTTATATCTTTTATTCTATCAATAATCACAAAATGATAAACAGCCTTAGATTAGATTCTGTTGACCTAAGTTTTGGCAAAAATAAAATATTATCAAATGTAAATTTTACATGTAATACTGGTGAAATTCTTGCAATTTTCGGAAGAAATGGTTCAGGGAAATCAACATTGTTGAAGATAATGTTTGGGACACTAAAACCTAATAAAATTGAATTTTATATAAATAATGGCAAGATTGAAAAAATAAGTACGAAGAATAAATTGATAGCCTATCTTCCACAAGCATCATTTCTTCCGAAAGATATAACTGTAAGGCGAATTATTTCTATGTATTTTTCTGATGGAGAAACCCAAGACAAAATATTTTATTCTCCGCTAATTAATAAAATAGAGAATCAAAGGCTTGGAACACTTTCACTTGGAGAACAAAAATATTTAGAGTTTTTATTAATTATCAATTTAAATCATCCATTTATATTACTTGATGAACCATTTGCAATGATAGAACCTCTGTATATAGAATCAATAAAAGACATTTTAACAAAATACAAAAATGACAAAGGAATAATTATCACAGACCATTATTATCGTGATGTTTTTGAAATTGCAAATAAGAAAATTATAATAAAAGATGGTACCTCATATGAAATTTTAAATTTGAATGAATTATGTGATTATGGTTACATACCTTTAAAAAAAAATTGAATGAAAATTAATGAACCAATCGAGAATTCAACAGAATACAATGCACAGGTGCTACAGATACTAAAATCCATTGGAGCAGATGTTTAGATAATTTTTTATTTAGCATATTGGTATTAATTTTACCGTGGGACGACAACGCTGCCTCGAACTATCCAACGTATTTTAAACTTAATATTATGCAAAAAAGAAGTCTAGTCTCAATTTTATTATTTGCTGTTTTATCATCAATAACTTATGCCCAGTTTCCGGGAATGCCACTCATTGGTACCGTAAAAACCGACAGCCTGAAAAGCGAAGTGCTGAAGGTGTATCGGAATTATTCTATTTATTTACCGAAAAGTTATACTACAAATCCCGAACAAAAATACCCTGTTTTGTACCTGCTGCATGGAATCTTCGATAACAACAACGGCTGGGTAATGCTCGGTCATTTGCAGGATGTGGCCAACCAGATTATTGATGCCGGGGATGCCTGCGAAATGATTATCGTGGTTCCCGATGCAGGTTCGCTCTGGAATGGTTATTTCGATATGGATGGCTGGTCGTATGAAACCTTCTTTTTTATGGAATTTATCCCTTTCATCGAGAAAACTTACCGGGTAACAGCCGACAAACAACACCGCGCCATTGCCGGTTTATCGATGGGCGGCGGCGGTGCTACGGTTTATGCGCAGAAACATCACGACATGTTTTCATCGGTATATGCCATGAGTGCTTTAATGGGACTGGAGCCAGGCGGCGGAATCCCTCCCCGTGACAAAAAAGGCGAAGAACTGAACAAATCGGTCATTGCCAACCATTGCGTGAAATTTATTGAAAACGCTGATGAGGCTACCAAAGAAAAACTTAAAACCGTGAGTTGGTTTGCCGATTGCGGCGACGACGACTTTCTGTTCGATGTAAATATCGATTTTTACAGGGCCATGCGAAAAGCTGCCATTCCTTGTCAGTTAAGGGTGCGCGATGGTGGCCATACCTGGGAATACTGGCATTCGGCATTGTATATGGCTATTCCTTACGCATCGAACCATTTCAATTGATTATGTATGGGTAAAAGGTTCGTTATGTTATGGCTCATGGGGGCAGTTGCTTTTAGCTCCTGCCAAAAGAAAAATATCCTGGATGTAAATGCAATAAAAACGGATGCAGGATTTGTTTCAGGAGGCCTCAGTTCCGATTCATCTGTTAAAATATGTATGGGGATTCCCTTTGCAGCGCCACCTTTGGGCGGGTTGCGTTGGAAAGCCCCACAACCTGTTCCTAAATGGAAAGGTGTCCGTGCATGTGTAAATTTACCTGCATCGGCCATGCAAGCAGTACCTGAACCCTTTTATTGCTGGAGCCGTGAATTTTTAGCTCCCAAAGCCCCCATAAGCGAGGATTGCCTGTATTTAAACATCTGGACAGCAGCCCAATCAACCAAAGAAAAATTACCCGTGATGGTTTGGATTCACGGAGGGGCTTTTGTGGCTGGCTCTGGAACAGTGCCTTTGTATAATGGTGAGGACATGGCACGTAAAGGGGTCGTTTTTGTCACCATCAATTATCGGCTGGGGATTTTCGGGTTTCTGGCCCATCCGGAACTTACGGCAGAAAACCCGCTTAAAACTTCGGGCAATTATGGCATTTTGGATCAAATGGAGGCTCTGAAATGGATTCAGAAAAATATTGCAGCATTTGGAGGCGATCCCACAAACGTAACCATTGCCGGGCAATCGGCAGGAGCTTACAGCGTGAACGTACTCATGGCATCGCCGATGGCAAAAGGATTATTTCATAAAGCTATTGCGCAAAGCGGTGGCCAGTTCCGGAAAGATACTTCGGATATTTTTTCGTTACAAAAAGCAGAAACCATTGGTATAAAAATGACTGGTGATTTAGGAATTCAAAGCATTTCCGGATTACGTAACATTCCGGCCGATTCGTTGCTTAAAATAAACCTGCATTTTGGTTTAGCCGTTGATCAGGTGGTTGTTCCATCGGTTTATGAAATATTTGCCCAGGGGAAACAAAACGATGTACCTCTTTTGACCGGATGGAATGCCGACGATGGTGTCTATTTTGGACCTACACCCACCTCAACATCCTTTAAGCAAATGGCTTTGGAAAAATATGGAGAAAAGGCCCCACAGTTTTTGACTTTGTTCCCGGCCGAAAATGATATGGAAGCGCAAAATTCGCAAAAATTGGCAACACAACTTGAATTTGGCTGGCAAAACTACTCCTGGTCAAGGCTGCAAACCCAAACAGGAACAGGGGAAGTGTTTCTTTATTACTTTAAACGGATTCCACCGGGCGAACCCAATTTCGGAGCATTTCATTCTGCCGAGTTTGCGTATGCACTCCATACACTTAAATTCTGGGATCGCCCATTTACTGAAGTTGATTTGCAATTGCAGGAGGCGATGTCAACCTATTGGGTAAATTTTGCCAAAACCGGAAATCCAAACGGAACGGGTCTTCATAATTGGCCGGTCTTCAATAACAAAAATCCCCAATCGATGATTTTTGGAGATTCCATTACAGTGGAGCCGGTTCCATTCAGGGAACAGCTTGAGTTTTTAAACCCCTTCCAATGATTTATGTAACAAGGGTTCGATATGGAATAATCCTTTGAACAGGAGGTTGGATATCTGAAATATAAATTAAACTGCACTTTCTGGAGTGGAATTAACGAATTGTTCCTGGAATTTTCAGGGTTGGAAACATTTATTTCACGCAAAGTCCGCGGAGCCAAGCCCCGAAACAAAACCCCCGCCGCCATCCGCAATAGCTTCAGGCAGCGGGGGTAAACCATTATATATGACAAATCAAACCTTATTCCAATAATTACCGGTTGTTGGTCTGCTTTTGTTTCTTTAAACGGGCTCGCTGTATTTTTGAGTGTTATTCATAGTAACTCAATGTTTCTAATAATTGGGGTGAAAAACGGAATATATCATCCTTTTTGTATCACCACTGAAAAAACCTTGCCAGCGATTGACGCGCTTGGCATACCACTTAAACCCCAATGTTTTATGACCGCGCTTAGCAACTGGCCATTTTATTTTAGTCTTTCGTTTATTTCACCTTTCAGCAGAGGCAAATACTTTTTTAGTATTGCCCATATCATTGACGAATCTACTGCATCATAAGTATGGATTAATCTATTACGAAATCCAACGATTTTTCTTGCATTCTCAAGTGTTACATCAGGAAGTAGTTTATCAAACTTATTTACGGCTTCCCCAATGATTCCAAGTTGACGTTCAACAGCGCTCTGAGTCTTTAAATCAGCCGAGTAATCATTGTAATTGTCGGTGGTTTTTGTAAACTGCTCAATCAATTCAATCGCCCGTAAAATATCAGATAAGTACTTTTTGGCTTGATCCGTCATAAATTAATACTTTTGTAGAATCAATACTTTTGCGCAAATAAGGGTTATGGATTGAAGAATCTGTAAGTAAATCAACTTTCCTTTGAAAGAAACTCTCAAAAGTATCCCATAAAGAAATCAATTTTTCACCTCTCTCTATTGGGTCCGGGTCATCAATTTCTACTAACAAATCAATATCACTTGTGTCATAATCAAATCTATCAGTCACAGACGAACCGAAAGCATATAAATATCTTACTTTATGCTTTTGGCATAAAGAATTAAAATCAGTTAAATTTTTTAATATTTCGTTTTTAACCATCATAATCCAAAGTTAAACATTTAATTAAATCGGAACAAATATCAGCAATGAAGCGTCTTTTGGCTTGTTGATAACTGTATTATATCCCAAATCCCAATAAAATTTCTTTATAAAAACCCCCACCGCCATCCGCAATAGCTTCAGGCAGCGGGGGTAAACCATTATATATGGCAAATTCAAACCTTATTCCAATAATTACCGGTTGTTGGTCTGCTTTTGTTCGTTGTCGATTTCGAAGTGTCTAACAATCAAATAGTACCCTGGTTTAAAGCAGCTAACCCTTGAATAACCAACTATCCCGGCATTTTTTTATACTGTTTGTTGGGTGTATGTGCCTTTTTTTGATGTCTTTTTATTTCTTCGTTTTTCTTTGTCAGCTTTAATGTAGTCACTAATCATTCTCTTTTCTTTTTCGGTTAGTGGTCGTGGGTCAACAAAGAAATCAACTTCTAAAGGTTCTCTAATCAATCCCATAATAGTTAGTTTTTAAAATATTTATTAATCAACTTCAATGCAGCTTCTGTATTTATTATCATCAAATGGCCACTGACATTTTCTGCACCTAAAGTTTTTTCATAATGTTCAATCAATCGTGTTTTTGAAGTAAATGAAACATAACCTTCAAATCCACGATGAAATGAAATTCTACAAACAAAAGCGACAAGATTTCCAGGAACTCCTAAATATACTTTATTTCTTCCAAGGTTGAATGGAGCACTTTCTATTAAGTGCATATAAACATGGTCTTCTCGCTCAGTAATACTAACCAATCCTTGGATTATGTCAGGGTTTCCTGTTATTGTCAACTTATAAACGTCTCTATCTGGTTGTTTGTACTCATCTTTCCAGTTAAATAACCATCCATTTTTCTTGGTGATTATTTTTAAGTCCTTATTGTCAATCAATGAAACATCTGTTTGAAAACTGTCTCCAGTTACAACATTCTCAATTGAATTTGTCAATTTATCAATCTCAATCTCAATATGTTTTGGATTTTTTTTCATGATGTAAATATACCAAAAATCAACAACACTTTATCATTTCCGTAGGGTTTTCTGGCATTACACCCAACTTCTATATAACCCAAATTTATATGAAATTATATTTATCAATTTTTAATTTCCACTTAAAAAACCCCATCGCCCTCTACAAATGTTTCAGGCAGCGAGTTAAAGCTTTTTACATACTACATTAACCCCCCCCAATGTTTTATGACCGCGCTTAGGCTGCATTATTCTTTTATTATCTTATCAATTTTCAATATTTCTTTTGTATTTGAGTCTTGTATTCTTATGAAATAAATTCCAACTGATAACTTTGACAGATCTATTGGATATATATCCTTTGTAGAATATTCTGAAATTTGAGTCTGACCTTGCATATCTATTATCTCAAAGAATTTACAATCTAAATTTTCTTTAAATTCTACTGTTATGTGATCCGTAAATGGATTAGGATATATACTAATATTATGACTAATTAAATCGGTAACTAAAGTCGTTACACTTACTATTGTATCAAAACCACAAATGTTAATATGAAAAACTCCCGATGGTGGTAATGGAAAAGTAAACACTAATTCGTCATAATCTTGACACGTTAAAACTTCTCCTGTATCAACTACATAATCATTAACTTTAATAGAATTTTCATTCGCTTGAACTGTCAAATAAGCACCTTGGCCACAGTTTTTTGCAAAGGCGCAATTGATATCAAACCAATTGTCTCTTTTCTCATAGTCAAAGTCTTTTGGATTTAAAAGTACTGTGCCATTTGAACCATATATATTACCACAAATCCCTTCCAATATTACAGTATCTATTGAATTATCAAGACTAAAACCTACTTGTTTTCCCAGACACTGAGCAAATGCGGCTAAATACATAGGGATTATTAAAATTGTTATAACAAGCTTTTTCATAATATATTAATTTAACAGATGAATTTAAATGTAATCTTACTTTTATAGAACCTAATTTTATATAAAATTACATTTTTAACTTCCTCTCCAAAAACCCCCACCGCCCTTCACAATAGCTTCAGGCAGCGGGGGTAAACCATTATATATGACAAATTCAAACCTAATTCCAATAATTACCGGTTGTTGGTCTGCTTTTGTTTCTTTAAACTGGCTCGCTGTATTTAGGGTGTAACTCAATGTTTCTAATAATTGGGTTGAAAAACGGAATATATCATCCTGTTTGTATCACCACTGAAAAACCCTGCCAACAAGCTATGAATTTGCATGCGTTGCAGCTACTATATTTATAGTGCCGTTGCGCTCTTCCTTTTTCAAATTACACGTATTTAACCTGATTTAAAATCCTTTCCTTGATTTGTTCCTTTAGCGCATTTTTGGTCACTAAGTCAATTTTGCGGCCAAAAATATTCTCAAGATAAATCTCTAATGAAAAATATTTCCATCCGATGGGTTTTTCAAATTCAACGAGCAAATCAATATCACTATCTTCCGTAAACGAATCGTCAGAAAATGAACCAAATAGTCCAATCTGCTTGACAGAGTAATCTCTGTATAGAACGGGCTTTAAGTCAATCAGTTTATTTAATATGTCGTTCCTGGTAATCATACATCCAAAGATACAATTTTTTAAATAACAGGTGAATTTGGCTGAAAGCATAGGGCAAAACTCCCATACAACCTAAATCCATTTCAAAAACTCCACCGCCATCCGCAATAGCTTCAGGCAGCGGGCTACATTTCTCTACATACCTCTGAAACCCCTACGTAAGATACAAAATGTAAGAGATGTACTTTATTTCTTATCAGACCAATATGCAAAAGATTGCGGTGGTGATAAATTGAAATCCGTTTTTAAACATTTTGGGGTACTATATTTTTTTGTGTTTTTTATTTTAATCGCAAAACCTTGTTCCTTGTTTGCGAAATATTCATAATAAAATTCCTCACTAATACCTGAGAATTCTTGAGTCAAGTCCCATAATGTAGGCAAATCATAATTTAATACCCCATCAATTTCGAATTCACCAATTACCCGTTGAACAGGTGAGGACGCATAAACAATGACTGATTGTATATTCTCGTTTTTAAAAATGGATTTTCTAAATTCAAATTTTTTTGTTCCGTCAAAGATTTTGAACGCGAACTCTGGCTTTATTGATAAAACAACCTTCATTTTTTCTCTTTCTTTTTGTATGCAAAACTAATTAAATTGTCAAATTGTTCATTTGTCAATTTAGCAAAACCCTTTGGCAAACTCATCGGGTCTTTGAATATTTTTAAATCAATTAAATCATTAAGTGTTGGCTTTGGAGTAGGTAAAGAATGGGCATAAAGAAAGTTGATTATAAATGGTTTATAATTTGGGAATTTATTCCACCAATTTGTTCTTAAATCCTCTTTGGAAATCATTGTCCGCCTATTACAACAATTAAAAAAATCCTCAAAGTCTGTAAAACTGTTTTTTATACTCTCAACAATACAAATTGATGTTACTGTACTAGAATATTTTTTAGGAGCAGTTTCACCGATTCGATAAATCAGAACAATATCGCCCGATTTTAAATTTCTATCTGGTGAATGAGATATATAAACTTTGCTAATTCTATTTCTATGGGGTTCATTTTCGGTATATTTTGCTTTATCTTCTCTTGTATTAATACTATCTGGAAATAACTCGGTATGATATTGTGGCTCTATTTTTATTAAATATTTATCTGTTTGTCTTGAGAAGAAAGGAAATGTGAGTTTGGGATTTTCAATGTTAACTGGCAAATGTTTATTAAATGTCCGAACATATACGATTTCTTGTCCGTTTTGTGAATTTTTAATTCCATGTTTATAAAAGCCCCATTCTTCAAGCATTTCCATTAATTGCTCTTGTTCGGGTCTTTTATCAAAGATTGTAACATAAATTTCTTCCACTCTAAACAGCAAAGCATTGTCAAAAATTGTTTTTAGAAATCTCTCTCCAATTTTGTAGCCATTACTTGTTACTTTTAATGTTCCAATTTTAAGTCTTTTTTTTGGTTCAAAATTGGGAATTATGTCTGAATAGCTTTCTTCATAGGCTTTTTCAATTTTAACATAGAGAAAAGCAGTTAAATGATCATCACTATAGCATACGTAACAAGGTTGTTCTGCTTTACTATTGAACCATTTGTCAAATTCTTTATAATCGCTTCTAAAGCTGTCAAAGAAGTTATCATTTAAATTAACTTCTGCAAAGTCAACCTTTTTTACAGCTAAAACTTTGTGCTCAACTAATTCCGGATTTTCTGCTGTCGCTTTCTCAAGAAATGATTGGATTCGGAAAACTCGATCAGCAATTCCCAGTAATTTAGCTTTTAAATGAATTTTTTTGTCCTCTGAAATTAAAATGTCAACTCTGTTGGCAAAAACCTCATTAAGAATCTGAGTGTCATTTAAATCATTTTGCGATTTGTCAACTTGATTACTGACTTGTATAATGGCATCATTTAATGGTGCTTGATATTTTAATTGATTATAACTCTCAATTTTAATATTCATCGTTTTAACCGAGTTAACATCTTGATACCGGTTTAACTCCTCTATTGTTAATGGGTGAATGTATTTATCATACTTTAGTTTGTCTATCCAATATAAAAGCAGTCCAATGTCGGGGTTGTGAATCTTATTTGCTTCTCTGTGGATAATAATATTTGTATCTAATAATACTTTCATCGGATATATTTTTTAAGTCCATTAAAATCGACGGAAATACTATCTATTATCAATAAAGGAATTTTTAATTGACATTCAAGCTCTTTTGCATATTCAATCTCTAATTGTTGAAATTCAGAAATCTGCTTTTTTGAATAATTATTAAAATCTCTATTTTTTAATCGTTCAATAATTATTTCAGGATCTGCAATAATAAGGATTAATTTAGAAGGTGAAATTTCTTTAAAAGTAGAGATTGGTACCTTTTCAGGAATGCCTTGACTATTCAATAAAGAATAATGCCCATCTAATAAATATCTATGATTTGGTTGAATTATTGCTTTCAGATTTGAAGTTAAACGGTTTTGTGTTTCTTTAATATTTTGAACAACTTTATTTGCTTGCGAACTTAACTCATGCCATTTCAAAACTTCACTTGCTGTTAAATGAATTAGATTTGAATTTTCAACTATATTCTCACAAATCACCCCTTTACCACTTCCATGAATTCCACCAATAAAAATTATATTTCTCATGATTGTTCTGGTTCTTTTACATGACAGTAACGGTGGTGGTATGAAACGTTGCCGATTTCGAAGCTCTTCACTATCGAAAAGCTATTATGTTTATTAAATGCTTTAACCTTCAAATTTACCGAATCAGCCCGCATTACGTATATTTATTGTTGTTGGCAGTATTAATCTAAACTTGAAATAATTTTCTTCATTTCATTTAATTTGTCCTTATGAAACTCATTTGCAATCATTTGTTTTAAGAACTTTTCCCAGTCTAAATCGAAATCTATAAGAGCTTTATTAAATGATTCTTTAGTTTTGAGTCCTTTAGCACAAAGTCCAATGTTTGAATATATCACTCCAACTCTATCTTTTTTTGTTGATTTCGACCAAAATTCTGCTGATTTAGCATAATCTCTCATTGCTGAACCATAATTTTTTGCAGAATAGCTTTGTTTCCCTTGTAAATAAAAAAGACTAGCCTCTAGTTCATTGGAAATGCATTCATAACTAGTTTTTAATAGATTCATTTCAGAGTTAACTTTATCGGTCAACTCATTTATTTGATTAGCATTTGAATTTACTAATTCAGTTATTCTTAAATCAAAAGTTTCTTTTATTTCAGTAGAGAGAAAAGAAGTAACTTCTTTTAAAGTATTACGCTGAAAAAATTGAATCAAAATTGGTATAATTATTCCTAAAATAGATATAACAATTATAAGTTTTAACCATGCACTTTCATAAAAACCGCCAACATTTGAAATAATATCTGCTTGTTCATTTAATTTCATATTCAATTCTCTTAAATTATCCATTCTTTGAATTGAATCTAATCTACTTTCTAATAGCAGAATCTTTTGATTTAAAAACTGTATTGTATCCATAAATGCTTATTTTTATTGCCCACAACGGCTCGAATATGCCTAATGCGGAATTTCAAGGCTCTTCACTATCAAACCGCTACGTTGTTTATTAATTGCATTAAAGTTCAAATTTACCACTTCACCCCGCATTACGTATATTTATTTGTTGTGCAAAGTATTTATTGATTTTCCGTTTTGTCAAATGTCTTTTCTATTTCTGCCATTTCAGTCAAAACATCTTTTGTTGAATATGTTATCATATCCTTTTGTTGTTTATCTAAAATCAACAGACCAATACCCGCAATCAGAGAAGTAAAAAAAATAACCCATGTAGTTGGTTTAACCCAAGATTCTAGATTAGTTGCAGAATTAAATGCAATCAATGAGAATATTGCAGAAGCAAAAATACCAAATGCAATAGAAGATAAAACTTGAAAAATTCTTTGGTTAGGTATAATTCCTTCAATAATTCTTAGCAACCTTTTCCAATCAGATTCCTTTATTGGATAAATCCCTTCCTTTTTTGTTTTATAAACAACATAATCCTGGCTAAACTTCAATTCATTCATGTTTACCTCCTTTTTCATAGTCATCATTAGGATTACTTTTGTCAACTATTCCTAAATGTATGGCATTAAAAAACTTAGTATTACCACATTCTCTGCAAGACATAGTAACGTAAGGTTGAATTGTTGTCAGACCATTTTTTTCTCCTTTTTCTGGACGAAACTCTCGAATTTCAAAGAAAGTATCGCTGATTGACCATTCCCCTGATGAACAAACCTCACATTTCTGATGTGACCAGCCTTTTAGCTTTTCTAATAGCTTTTTTTGATGTTCTTTACTTAATTTCATTGCTTATCCTATATTTTGCACAACTACTATATAACCCTAATTTATTTGAAATTACATTTTTAACTCCCCCTCAAAAACCCCCACCGCCCTCCACAAGAGCTTCGGGCAGCGGGGGCAAACCATTATATAAGGCAAATCAAACCTCTATGTTGCATCGGTGGCAGCCGTTGTACCCTTATCGGTTTTGGTGGTATGGGCAGCGGTAATAGCCATCGCGTTTTCAAAGGCATTGTAAAACCCGGGCTTTTTGGTCCTCCAGGGGTTCACCTTTTCGCGGATGGTCCCCTTTAGCATCGTATCAATAGCCTCGCAGCATTCGGCCAGGTTTTCGGTAATCTGTTTGCTTTTGCCCTGTGCATTTTTAGGTGCCGGCAACGATTGGTCGAACGCGTCGGTCAGGGTTTTTAAAGCCGCTACCTCGGTATCGGTAAAGTAAGGCTCCAGCTTGCCCGGGAAACGGGCGGCATGTTGGTGTACAAACATGGCATAGGCATGCAGGGGCCGGTCGCGCATTTTATCTAATTTCGAGGGGCTGGTGCGCAGCTCCTCAATAACCTGTATCAGGGCGGAGTCGCCTCCCTGCGGTGCAAAGGCCAGCAGGGCCGATGCAATTTCGTACACCTGCACCTCCAGTTGTTGGCGTATTTCATTCTTTTGCCGGGTTACCGAAGTGCTTTTTTCGTTTTGTTGCATGCCAAAGGCCTTCCCTTCGGCAAGTAGTTCACCCAAACGGGTATCAAGGTCAGTGAGGCCGGGGGTAATCTGTACCACATCGGCAAATTGGGTAAACACCTGGTGAACAGCATCGCCCCTTTTTAATACCATCTCTTGTTTTTTGTTCATAGGAAAAATTTATTTTTGGTTGATACATTAACAGGTATAAATGTATAAAAAAATTGATAACCACCATCCGCTTTTTCGCTAACGGATGCCAAAATAATTCACCGGGTTTTGGTAAAATCATGGGAAATCCATGTCAGATGCCATTTTCACAACCTCCACTTTTTATTAACAATTATTAACAGATGGGGTCTGATATTCAGTTCAATTAAACCTTTTTTTTGGCTTCAAAACCCTCTGTTCCTTTCCGCCGTTACATTCCAAAGGATTTTTGCAGAAGGCAATCCTTCAAAAAGCGCCACCCGGCTATTTATTGCCACATAACGGACAACCATTGGGTTCAATACCCACAGAGCTTCACCTGTTCCGCAGGTCACGGTGCGATTTGTTCATTAAATGGCAGGTATGGATAAAAACCGGGTACGTTTACATAAAAGCCACACCGGGGCTATTAACCGGTTCGCGCTTTTTTTGCGGGATTAAGTAAGAATCTGGAATTATGATTATCAGGTTGATTTTTCACATGGAACCGGGGGTAAATTATCATTTTTTTTGATGCCGTCTCCATTTCCCGGTTTTAGGGGCTTATTACATCAGGGGCAACCATCATTTCACGGTTGAACGGGGTTATTTCGTTAGTATCGGTAATCATTTCGCGGTTGAACGGGGTTGTTTCGTTGGTGTCTGCAATCATTTCGCGGTTGAAAGATACGTTCCGGAAGTTTTCTATGGTCATCGCGGATATGAAATGTGCCATTGCGTCAGTGAAATATGCTATTGCGTCATTCAACTATCTTATCCCGAAACCATCAAGGGTCATTTCGTTAGTTCATTAGCTCATTAGCTCATTAGCTCATTAGCCCATTAGCCCATTAGCTCATTGGCACATTGGCACTTTGCGCCTTTGCGCCTTTGCGGTTAATAAACCTGCGGGAATCCGCGTTACGAAGTATCCGCGTCATCAGCGTTCCATTCTTTTTAGAGACCGGAATTCATTAGCACATTGTCTCATTAGTTCATTAGTTCATTAGCTCATTGGCACTTTGCGCCTTTGCGCCTTTGCGGTGAATGAATCCGCGTCATCAACGTACCATTCTTTTTAGAGACTTGAATTCATTGGCTCATTGGTTCATTGGTTCATTAGCACTTTGCGCCTTTGCGGTGAATAAATCCGCTAATTCATTGGCTCATTAGCACTTTGCGCCTTTGTGGTTAATAAATCTGCGGGAATCTGCGTTACAGGGTAACAAGGTAGATAAATGAGATGCAGGAAAGTTGGCAGATAGGAAGTTAGCAGGTTAATTATAAAAAGTATTGGTTTGAGAAAAAGCGCTTTTATTGGTTTTAAATAATGGCAGATATTTTGGTCCGGGGTTTTGTATAGCTCCCGATGCCCTGATTGATAACGGAAAAATTAATTTAGTAATTCAGGAAAATAAATATTGCCCGATTTTTATGATATTTGTCTCAATTACAAGGAACCCGTAAAATAAAATATCATGAGGTTATTTATCACCAGATATCGAAATATACGATTGAAAAATCCTGTGGCAGATGTTACTTGTTGATAGGGATGGCGGGGTAATTGGGAATACACCAATTGGAACTGAAGTAATGTGCCACGCCACCAATTTGTTAAAAGTTGAATCATAATATCGTTTTAAAAAGAAGAGTAACCTTAATTATTAACTTAAAATTTAACAAAATGAAAAAGAATGTAAAATTCCTCTCGTTGTTGATGGCAGTTGTTGCCTTGGTATTTGTTTCATCATGTAGTAAAGATGACGACAATTCATCGGATGGTTCTGATTTTAAGAAGCCAGCTGCCGCCGAAACAGTCTCTAAAATAGAGATTCCTGCCGGGTTGCAAAATTCGACTGATGTTCATGCCCAAGTGGCATCGGCTTACATCCAGTCGGCTGTGGCTATGACACAGGCTTTCAGTAGTTTCGAGGTTCCAGCCGGTGCAACCGAATCAACTACCAAATCAACCAATGGTACCCACACCTGGTACTGGACCGATGGTTCAAGCTCATTCTGGATGAGCTATTGGGAAGATGCATTGAAATATTACTGGAAGTATGAAATTGAAATTGCTGGTTCATCAAAATTTACCGTACTGACAGCAGAAGAGAAAAAAGACGGAACCGGCGGTGAAGTAAAATACTATGCTGCCGCCGACGCCATAGCACTAACCTATACATGGGCTTATGTAAATAACGTGCTTACTGTCAATATGGAAGCTGATGGTTTCTCACTTGAAATTGTAATTAATGCCGATGGCAGTGGCACCGTTGATTACCAAGCAGGGGAAGATACATTTAATATGGAATGGGATGCTGCAGGTAACGGAAGTATAACAGGAACCAGTGGCGGTGAATCATATTCATATACATGGACAGTTTAAAAATAGATAAACGATAATCCTTAGAAAAAGGGGTGGGATTTCGAAATCCACCCCTTTTTTAATAGACTTTCAGCCCACCTGGCGCGACTTTAAAACTACCCCGAATATAACTAGTGCTTTTTCCACAACGGATAAAAATCTGCATTGCCGCGCATCCGTGCCATCAGCGTGCTAATTCTTTATTGGAAACGGGAAATCAAAATAAAGCAACCGACCAGAGCCCGTTGTTACATTCCCTGTGTTCCTGTGGCTTTGCGGTGAAAACGGAAATTGAATATATTTTTACATTTACTCATTTTTATATCAGCATTTACCTGAAATCCGCAAATCATCTGGTAAACCGTTGAAAGTCACGGGGTGACTCAATTTAACACAAAGAAGGCAAACAATTGTTATTCAATTAGTCACCCCGTGACTTGCGGAAATAAGGACTTAAACAAAATATCCGGTCTTAATACTTTTTTTGCTATCTTAACCCCTTTGAACGGATACGCTTAACAAAAACACTTTGCTATGGAACCTATAAACCGCCGACAATTTATTAAATACTCAGGAGCCGGATTAGTTACGGCTATGGTGCTGCCTTCCTTTTCGTGGATGAATCTGGCTGAAAAGGGTGGAGAAATTGTGATTGATACAGCTTTTGGAAAGCTCAAAGGCTACCAGCAAAACGGGGTGAATATTTTTAAAGGGGTTCCTTACGCCGGAAAAATTTCGGGGAACCGCCGGTTTTTGACCCCCGAACCTCTTAAACCCTGGACTGGGATCAGGGAAGCCACAAAGTTGGGGAATCCATCTATTCAAACGCTTGGTGGTTATTACGGGCTGAATGAACCCGAACCCGCCGAAGATAGCCTTACATTAAATATTTGGACCCCAGCAAAGACCGATGGTAAATGCCCGGTGATGGTGTACAGCCACGGCGGCGGTTTTGTGGCCGGTTCGGCCGGAAGTACAGCACAGGATGGCGCCAACCTGGCCCGGATGTTTAATGTGGTGGTAGTGGCTACCAACCACCGGCTGGGACTTTTGGGTTATCTTTATTTAGATGAACTGGCCGGCGATGAATACAGGGGTTCCGGTAACCGTGGGGTTCAGGATATTGCTTTAGCTTTAAAATGGATCAATCAAAATATCCGTCAGTTTGGCGGCGACCCCGATAATGTGATGATTTTTGGTGAATCGGGTGGCGGATTAAAAACCTCGTGCCTTTATGCTATGCCCGAGGCGGCTCCCTACTTCCATAAAGCATCGATTGAAAGCGGCCCCGGGATTGTTTTGAATACTCCGGAAACAGCTCAGCAAACCACCCTGATGCTTTTAAAAGAGCTTAACATCGCGCCTAAAGATTGGCGAAAACTGCTGGACATGCCGGCACCGAAACTTCTTGAAGCCCAGGTCCGGCTTCAATCAAAGTCAGACTGGTCGTTTAAACAGGGATTTAAAGGGATTGGGGCGGTGGGTCCCGGTAATTTTGGCCCCGTGGCCGATGGGGCTGTTCTTCCTTACCACCCGTTCGACCCGGTAGCGCCTCAAATTTCAGTGGACAAACCCCTTCTTGTGGGCTGGAACGAAGACGAAGAGATTTTCTTTTCGATGTATGGTAGCGATAAAGAGGTTTTCAATTTATCGAAACAAGGATTACTGGAACGGTTGCAAAAGGACTTTGGAACCAAAGCGGCACGTATTGTAGAATTTTATTCGGCCAAATATCCCGAAGCCACACCCACAGAAATCTACATGAAGGTTTATTCGTTGTTGAGCATGGGATTGGGTTCGCTGCTGATTGCCGAACGAAAATCGGAACAGGGCACGGCACCCGTCTATCTTTATAATTTTGGCTATAAATCGGAAAACATCATCTCCGGAACCAACATAACCATGGGCGCCATGCATGCCATGGATATCCCGTTTAAGTTCTATAACGTGGATGGAAGTATTGATGCATCAGGAACAAGAACACCCGGCATGGAGGGAAGCCGTCCCGAACGGTTTACAGCTTCAAAAAACATGAGCACTTTCTGGACCAACTTTGCCCATAACGGAAAACCCTCAGCCGCCGGGCAACCTGAATGGCCAGCCTACAATAACCAAACACGGCCGATGATGCGCATTGATACACAATGCCAGCCCATTAATAACCGCTTTACCGATGAAGTACAACTTTGGCGGGAAGTGTTTTAGGGTGTATCGGGACATTAGCCCATTAGTTCATTAGCCCATTGGCTCATTAACACATTATCTCATTATCTTGTGTCTCGTGTCTCTGAATCTTGTGTCTGACATCTTGATACTTGATACTGATATCTTTCTAATTGTTCATTATTCATTGCTAATTGTTAATTGCAAATCCCCCCACGATCCCCCAGGGGACACATCTGTTGTAGTTACCTTTTTGAGGTTAATTTATTGGGAAATTGAATGATTGTAAGTATGTAACATTGGATGATTGGAACCCCATTATCAATACATTTTATTTCCTTTTTTATTCCAATTTTCCATCATTCCAATAAAAAAATGAATGTAAAACTAAAAAAACAAGAATCAAATATTACATCTCACGTTAAATTGACAACCCGCCCCTAATCCTTATAGTTTATCATAAAATACAATTAAACAGTGTTAAAATATTGTAAAAAAGGTAACTAAAGTTACCGTTGTTAATTTTGATTATTAGGCGATTTATATAAAACTTGCAGTAAAATTAAAATTAGATGAGAACGAACTGCTTGATAATAAAAATTTTTGCCTTATTTCTTCTGGTTCCATTTCAACAAACATATGCAGCTTTTTTGAAAAACGTACCACAGGTAATAGTTCAACCTGATGGCCGTAACATAGTATGCTATGCCAGTGGTGATGAATTTTGGCACTGGCTGCACGATAGCAATGGTTATACAATTATTCAGAATGAACATACAGGATATTTTGTGTATGCACTTGAACTTGATGGAAAATTGGTACCATCAGATTTTATTGTTGGAGAAAACGATCCGCAAAACTGTAATTTGAAACCATTTGCCACATTGTCACCCGAGAATCTATTAAAAAAACATCAACTATGGGAAAAAAGAAATAGAACAGATGTAAAATCGGAATTAAAAAACAATAAAGGCCGTCTGAATAACATTGTTGTATTTATTAAATTCCTGGATGATAGCGATTTTACTAATTTGTTTTCGGTTTTCGAACAAATGTTTAATGGCAGTTCAGAAACAGATAATTCAATGTATAAATACTATCAAAGAATTTCATATAATTCTTTAGAAATTGTTACCTCATTTTATCCTTTAGTTGAAAGCGATGTTGTTGAAACTTATACCGATGACAAACCCCGGAGCTATTATCAACCATTTAATTCAGAAACCAATACAAATGGGTATTCGGGGAGTGATCAAAAAAATGCACGCGAATTTGCTTTATTGCGCAATGCCCTATTATCGGTAAAAGGTGAAATACCATCGGGCTTAGATATTGACTTTGATAAGGACGGGAAGATTGATAATGTTTGCTTTATTGTGAAAGGAGGACCTGATGGATGGAGCGATCTGTTATGGCCCCATATGTCAACCATTGACGATAATTATTCGGTGACCATAAACGAGAAACAATTTTATAGTTTCAATTTCCAGCTTGAGACCTATGTTCAATCGCATTCTTCTGTTTTGTGCCATGAAATGTTCCATACATTGGGTGCCCCCGATTTATATCACTATACCTATGGAACTTCATTGCACCCTGTTGGTTATTGGGATTTAATGGAATATAACTCGGAACCAGCACAATCAACGAATGCTTATATGAAATTCAAGTATGGTGGGTGGATTGATTCCTTACCGGAAATTAAAACTACAGGAACGTACGGATTGGCGCCATTAAGTTCCAATGTTCCCGAAAACATCTGCTATAAAATTAATATCCCGAATTCAACATCAGGTGAATTTTTGATATTGGAATACAGGGTTAACGAAAATACTTACGAAAGTGCATTACCGGGCTCGGGTTTATTGGTTTACCGTATTTGGCCTCATGCTACAGGGAATGTTTCTTACAATGGGGCTGATATTTTTGATGAGGTATATGCCTTTCGTCCAGGAGGAAAGGCTTTTGAAAACGGAGACATGGATAATGCATTTTTCTCCGATTCGGTTTACCGTACAACATTTTTATCGGATATGACCGACCCAACATTTTTATTAACAGACGGGGATTATGGTAATATAGCTATAACAAATATTAAAAGGGAAGTTAGCGGTAAAATATCGTTCCGGATTGTTTTTCCCGACGAACCATATTTAGCAGTAGTCCCCGAGTCTTTGACCATGGGTGCCAATGTTGGATTAACTAATGCTGCTGAAGTAATTACAGATGCCTCAGATTGGGGATTTGCGTTGACTGAAAGTTGGTTACATGCCGAGAAATCAGATGATGGACTGAAATTTACTATAACCGAGGGTAATGTTTCATTAAATGAACGTAAAGCAACAATAACTGTATCATCAAATGGCATTCCAGATAATTATGTAACAATAATTCAATCGGGAGCTCAAGCCTTTTTAACCGTAGCACCCAGGAATCAAACTATAGGTGGCATTGGTTCTACTGCAGAATTTGATGTGTCAACCAATATTGATGATTGGCATGCTACTACATCTTACTCATGGATAGAGCTGAAAAAATCGGGAGATGGTAAAAAACTTATTGTCACAGCCGTAGAAAATAATGAAGGATATGTTGAAAGACAAGCAATAATTAAAGTAAGTGGTAATGGGTTACAATCGAACCTGTTCCTCACCCAACAAGTTTATACTTCCATTAACACAAATAAGAATCTGTTTTCAATTAGCCCAAATCCATCGAATGGGTTGATTCATATTAGGTTTGACAATAATTTACCCGAAAATTGTGTTGTGAGAATTTACAACCTTTTAGGGAATGTTATTTATGAAAATCATGATTGTATTAACAACGAAACAATTGAAGTCAGACTAAATGTTAGTGAGGGAATCTATTTCATTCAAGTTGGGAATAAAGAACCGTATTATACGACTAAAATTTTAATAAAACAGACTACTACTAATTAACAAGCAACAAAAATTTAGATTATGAAAAAAGTTATACTTGCAATTTTGTTTCTAATCCCATTCCTGTTAAATGCTCAGGATAAGATTGAGTTAACAGGTGTCGGAAAAAAATTAAGTTCAGGCGCAAAATTTAAATCCTTAGAAAGAATATCTGAGGTTTATAATCCCATTATCAAACCTTTAGGTAGTTCAAAAAATGCTTTTAATCTCTCAATAGAGGAAGATGTATCGGACGTATTGCAAACTAAAAAAGCAAAATTAAAAAGCGACTTCGATTTGCAATTAACATTGCCCGGGCAGGATAATTTAAAGGTTATGATTCCAGAATCACAATTACCCCAAGAATTTATTTTTAATGCAACGGTTACCAATATCGGAGTTCAAGCCGCCGCAAATGTTATATTACAAGTTAAAATTACCGATAATGTGGGTAATACGGTATATGAAGGGGGTTCCGATGCATTACCAAGTTTAGAACCCAATGTTTCATCAGTGATATCTACAAATTCAATTTGTACCATAAATAGCATCGGGGAATATACAGTAACCTATACGGTGAGCTGTGATCAGGAAGATGGTGATACATCAGACAACGTTGATTATCGGTGGATAAGTGCAAACAAAACAGTATTTGCCTATGAGCATGATAATGCAAAATTGAGTGCTGCAAATTTTTATACTGTTCCAGCTATTTTGGGACAGAAAATCACCATGTCGGCAACCGATACACTTACATCAATTTCATTTCGCACATATAGTGCCGTAGCAAATACCGAAGTAAGAGTTGCTGTGGCTAAGGTGGGAGTAAATGATACAACAATAATTGCGATATCAGATGATTATCAAACTTATAATATCAGCCTTTTGGTAAATGACTATAAATTAAATATTGACCGAATGATTGATAGTATCCAAAATTTTAGAGGTGTTGTTTTATATAAGGATTCAAGCTACATTATTGGTGTTTATGGACAAAATATACCACTAGCTTATACTACTGTTTATACTGGAAGCGAGATGTTAGGAAGAACTTTAGATGATAGCGAATCTTGGACCGTGGTGGGAAACGGTATTACTCCAATTATTCGTGCCAATTTTGATAAAGTTCTTCCTTTAAAAAACAATGATTTAGGAATTGCATCCGTTGCTTCGCCCAAAAGTGTTTTTTCAATTCCACAGAACCTGAACGTAAGCGTTAATTTGAAGAACTATGGTTCAACTACCATTAGTTCAGGATTTCAGATCAATTATCGATTGAATGATGGTATTGTTGTAACAGAAACCTATGCTGGTGCTGATATTGCACCTTTCGCAACAACTAAATTTACCTTTTCTGATACCCTGCCTTTTTTCAAAGCATCGGAAAACAACTTTAAAATCTGGACCAGTTTGGTTGGTGACGGGTATCATGATAACGATACTTTCATGTTGACCAGCCAAATGATTAATACCCGTTTTTCACAGACATTTGAAATCAATTCGTATAATTACGATTTTACCAACCGGGTTGGCCCCTGGACCACAGTCGATAATGACCTTTCGACAGTTAAATCGATATATGTAAATAATCAGTTGGTTTTTTGGTACGGACTTGGCTCAGGAAACTCAGGAAAACGGGCTTTCCAAATATTTACACCTTCAAAAACATCTCCGGTAACTACCGAAATCTTTACACCTCATTCGGGCAATTGTATCGGGTATGTTCCATGTCCAGCTGGCCAGGCAGACGATTGGTTGATTTCTCCTAAAGTCAGGTTGAATACGAATTCATTATTTACTTTTTGGGTGAAGGGAATTGAGGGTTTTGATGAAAAATTTAAAGTTTTGGTTTCAACAACAGATAATGTGTTAAGTAGTTTCAAAGTTATTTCAGGCGATGACCCATTAACGGCAACCAGTGAATGGTCAAAGATTGAAGTATCATTAGCCGGATACGATAATCAGGAGGTATATGTAGCTTTGAATTATGTTTCGAATGATCAATTATTACTTTTAGTTGATGATGTGAACATTGTTACTGATTATGCTGATTTTGTTGACGTGGCAGTTACATCAGTAACATCGCCAACTTTACTGGTAGATACATTGCTTACTGTAAACATTAAAAATAATGGCAACCTTGAATTATCAAGCGGGGTAAATGTTTCATACAGTATTAACAATGGTGAGATTATTACAGCCCCGTTTACAGGTTACCCGATTTCAGCTTTGTCACAAAAGGCATTTAGTTTCCCAACAAACGTAGATATGACCACACCGGGGGTTTATAATTTTAAAGTGTGGGCTTCAATTGCAAATGATAGTGATGCAGAAAATGATACAATTGAATATAGTGTTACAATCAACCCGATGGCTGACAGCCTTAGCCTTGATTTTGAAAACATGTATGCTTTCACTGATAATTTTTATCCTTGGGAATCACGCGATGGCGACCAATCGACTTGTTATCGTTTGGGAAGCATCAGCCAGGAGTTTGTTTTTCCAAATACAGGCACGGCCATGGGTTTCATTGCCTTTGCACCTGACGGGACTACGCCTTCCAGTTCTGATTATTACAATGCTCACACAGGGAATAAATTTGGTGCCAGCATCGGTGTCTGGAATCCAACGTATCAGTCGAACGACTGGCTAATATCACCCAAAATTCTTATCAAAGGACCAAATGCATATATACAGTTTTGGGCAAAAAGCGCTTCATCTTCAACAGAAAGAATGAATGTACTGATTTCAACTACCGATAAGCTCGAAGCTAGTTTTATAGTTATTTCAACTGCCGATACCATTAATGTGCCGGGAGAATGGACACAATATACATACTCGCTAAATAACTATATTGATCAGGAAATATATGCCGCAATTCAAAGTGTAACATATAACGGACATATATTGATGATTGATGATATTAAAATCACCAATGGAGAAGCCGACAAATATGATGCAGCTGTTACCCAGATAATTGCACCTGTGGTACCTTCACCAAAAGATCCGTTGACCGATGTTTCAATAAAAGTCAAAGTTTCAAATCTGGGTAACAAAGCTCTCGATGGAAGTTCTATTACAGTAGCCTATTCACTTGATGGAGCAACTCCTGTTAAACAGTCATTTGGAACCGGAACAATTGCATGGACAAAAAGCACTTCCTTTACATTTGATTCAAAAGTTAATGTAGAACAGGCTGGTATCCATATTTTAAAAGTGTGGACTGAAATGGCAAACGAAACCGATGTTACCAATGATACCACAACAGTGGAAATAAAGATCAATCAAACAGCAAATCCGTATTTTTTGGATTTCGAAGATTTTTATGATTTCACAACCCTATTTACTCCTTGGAGCAATATCGATTTTGATCAGGTTTCAAGTACAGTTTTCACAATTTCGGGCGGAAGTACATTGACCTATCCTGGATTAGGCGAACCTCAGGCATTTATGGCATTTAATCCTTCTGCTTGTGAACCTGCTATAGTTTTGCCTGCACATTCTGGTGAAAAATTTGGAATGGTATTTCGTTCAGTTGGAGCAGCTAATAATGATTGGCTCATTTCGCCACAATTGCAGATGCTCGATGGAGAATCAACAATTACCCTTTGGGCCAGAGGTTATAGTACCGGTGAATTATTCGATGTAATGGTTTCAGAAAATGGACCCGATACCAATAACTTTGTCTCATTGCCAGGCCAATTGTTGTCATCACAGGCCACATGGACAGAGTATTCGTTTTCATTAAATGAATATAAAGAGAAACCGGTTCATATCGCTATCAGATGTGTATCTGATGATCAGATCATGTTTATGGTCGATGATATTGAGGTTAGTACTACAGTTGGTATCGATGATAAGGAAAATGTTGATGTAAATATTTATCCAAATCCTGCAAAGAATGTTATTACAATTACCTCAGACAGTAAAATACTGGAATATAAGATGTTGAATACACTAGGAAATATCGAAATGCAAAGTTTAGTTAATGGTTATAATGTTGTTATTAACAAGATTAATCTTTCTCAAGGTGTGTATTTTATTCTGGTAAAAACCGATAATGGGTGGAAATCAGCAAAAGTTTTTTTCACTAATTAAGTAGGTTGGTTATTGCTGGGATACCCTCCAGCAGTTTTCTGGGTATGGGTGTGCTTCCGAGTACCTGCCAGGTAATTTTCCTGGCAGGTTTTTTTAAAGTTTATTTAAATGCAGTATATTTCCTTGGTAAATTATGAAAATGAGTGTGATTAGGGGATTACTGTTATATTTTTTTATAACAATCAATTTGTTTGTTTTGGCACAAACATCGGAGATGGATAGTTTACGGAAGGTAATCAATCAATCCATTGATGATACAAATAAGGTATTTTCGTATTTAAAATTTGGCACTTTTTTTCAGCATGATCCAAATCTTTACGATAGTGCCTATTTCTATTACAATAAAGCCAAAATATTAAGCCGGAAACTTAATTACCCTGAAGGCGAGGTGGCTTGGGCCAATCAATTGCTTAGTATCAATAAATTTTTTGAAAATTTAGATAGTGCCGAACATTTTTTGATTCCATATATCGATACCTGTAAGAAATATAATCTAGAAAAAGGAATGGCCATAACAATGGCTAATTTGGGAAGTATTAATTCTAATAAAGGAAATATTATTGTTTCAATTGAGTATTACATCCAAAGTGCTAAATATTTTGAACTGGCTAAACAGAAATACAATTTGGCAAAGGCATTAAATAATATTAGCCGGTTATACAATCAACAATCAAATCCGAAAGCCCTAGAATATGCCGAAAAATCAATTGCCACATTGATTCAGTTAAATGATACTATAGGAATAGCATATTTAGCTGCCTTATCGAATAAAGCTTCCGCGTTAAAATATCAACAGTTGGAAGACAGTGCCTTGTTTTACTTTAATAAGATTTTAACAATCGCACAATCAACTAAAAACAACTCTCAAATATGTTCTTCGTTACTAGATATTGCTGACATTGAAATTAACCGGGGTAACTTTGACACAGCCTTTGAGTTAATAAATAAAGCCAAAGGCTATCAGGAGCTAACACAAAGTACTTTTTCCGATTTTAAAATAAACCTGATGTTGGCAAACATTTATTTAAAGAAAAACCAGTTAACCCTTGCTCAAAAGTATGCAGATGCTGCATTTAATCAAGCAAAAACAATAGCAATTTCAAGTTTTTATGTCGAATGTTATTCTACTTTAGCTGATATAAATGCAAAGAAAGGCAATTACCAAAAGGCATTTGAGTTTAACAAGCAATACATCCGGATCAATGATTCAATTTCGAACATTGAAGTAAAAAAGAATTTTGCCGAGTTGGAGGCAAAATACCAGAATGAAAAAAAAGAGAGGGAAATTGTAGATAAGGAATTTACCATCGCACTTCAAGATGCTGAACTGAAAAAGAAAAATGCGGTATTAATTGCATTCATTATTATTGGGATACTTTCATTATTATTTGCCCTGTTTATAATGATTTACTTCCGGCAAAAGCTAATAATAAAAGAGAAAGACATAAAGGCCCTTAACCACGAAAAAGAGAAAATTGTCCTTCTGTCGCAGATGGAAGGCCAGTTAAAAGAACGGGACAGGATTTCGAAAGAAATGCACGACGACCTGGGATCGATGATAACCACCATATTATTTAAAACTGATACCTTAAAATATCAACTTAAATTAGCAGAAGAACTCGAAGCTGCTCAAATAATTTATAATGCGACATCGGAATTAGCCGACCGGCTAAGTGAAGTCATTTGGGCAATTAATCCTGATAACGATACCATTGAAAGTTTGGGTTTACATATGCGTGTAACTGCTGCAGAGATGCTCGATGCTGCCGGAATCGATTTCGAATTTCATTTTCCTGAGGAATACCCGGATGTTGAAATTGGAGGCGACGAACGAAGGAGTATCTTCTTATGTATGAAGGAGATTGTCAACAATTCAATCAAGCATTCTCTGGCTAGTAAAGTCACAATATCATTAATTATTAACGACAACTATTTAGAATTGTGTATATCAGATGATGGTATAGGTTTCGACAATTCAAATCGATCAAAAAATGGGAATGGCTTAAAAAACCTTATCAAACGGGCCGATTTGCTTAATGGCAGATGTGTGATTGATTCCTTAAATGGGACAACAATCGAAATGGAGTTTCCTATAAAAATTTATAAAAGCTAAATTTAGGATAAAAATATGGAACAAAAAATTCAGGTGGCCATTGTTGAAGATATTGAGGCAGCTAGAAAAAATATCGAAGAGATGATCAACAAACAATCTGACTTTATACTGGCGGGTTCTTTCTCAAATGGGGAAGATGCATTGGAATATTTGGTAAAAAATCCTTGCAATGTAGTGATAATGGATATAAACCTTCCTGGAATTTCCGGTATTGAATGTGTCAGAAAAATCAAAGGCTTTAATCCGATGATACAGATTATGATGTTCACAATATTTGAAAATACCGATTTATTGTTAGAGGCCCTTAAAGCGGGGGCAAATGGGTATCTAATAAAGAAGAATTCTCCCGCAAAGATTCCGGATGCTATTCGGGAATTATTTAATGGAGGGGCTCCAATGAGCGCTCAAATTGCACGTAAACTGGTTGAGGTCTTTCAGAACCAAGTTAAAAACGAATACAATCTTAATAAAAGGGAAGAAGATATTTTGTTTATGCTTTCGAAAGGTTTGTTATATAAAGAGGTAGCATCAAGTTTAAAAATATCTGAGTCCTATCTGAAAAAGAAGATACACATGATTTATGAAAAATTACATGTACAAAACAAAACGGAAGCATTAAACAAAGTTTATGGCTCGAGAATTTGAAATATTAATTGAAAATGTTTACACACGGTACAACAGGGTAACAGGGTTGAATTGTTAATTGCTAATTGCCTCGATTCTCGTATCTCTAAATCTCCTGCATGGTATCTTGATACTAACACTTTGTGTCCTTACGGTGAAAAATGGATAACCTAAAGGTTCCATCGGACGAGTTAAGGGTTCCACCGCATTTAGGAGCCTTTTGGGTTGGCAATTATTTGGTTAACCGTTACCACAAGTAAGATAAAAAACAGAACTTCCAAATTATTTTTCTGAGACCGAAGACTGGAAACCGGAGGAGGGAATTCATGTGCCATTTGTTCATTAGCTAATTTGTTCATTGGTACATGAACACATTATCTCGTGTCTCTGAATCTCTTGTCTTGATACTGACATCTTTAAAACCTCATGGCAAAACCGATGGCCAGCATTTCCTTATACTGAATGGCTTTGGTCGTGCGTGTGTCGTCATCCTTATCGGGGACCGATTGGTCATCGTCGTAAATTATGCGCGATGAAATGGTTGCCCTGATGAAATCGTTTACCGGGAGCACAAACTTTATTTCCCAATCCAAATCTATATTTTGAGGTTTTTTTATATAGTTGGTAAAGAGCTCCAGGGTATTTTCCATCTCAATATTGTCCCATACTTTCGTTTTATGAATGGCTTTAAAAATTGCCCCGGGCTCATGCCGGGCAGTTTTAGCCGAGTCCAGTCCATACTTGGTTTCATCGATATAACTGTCGGTAACAAAAGTAGATTTTAACGTGATGGGAGAAATAAATAGTGTTGTCCGTGGGTTGGGTTTATAATCCAGACCAATGGCAAAGGTCAGGTATCCCGGGTTCATAAACTTTGAGACGATATGTTTGGGATAGGTGTGGCCTGGTGCAAATTGCGATTTAAAAGAGCCAAATACCGTTAAAAAGTAATCTTTAAAAAGCTTGCGGCCATATTTTGAAGTTAGTTCCATCCGGTCTTCCGAGGGTTTAAAATCGGGTTCTTCGAGCCGGATTGCTCCGTACCTGAATATACTTTTATTCTCCCAGGTTACATTTTCCTTTTTGTAATTGGCAAACAGTTCCAGTCCGGCCATAAACGACAGGGATGATTGTCCCCCTTTCATCCACGATTTTGAAAGTTGAATCTGAGAAATATCAAACTGTACATTTCCGCCCTTCATCCACAAAATGGGTTTGGTATGTAAAGGCCGTTTTGAAATGGTTAACTGGTTTTTTGTGGCATTACCGCTTAATTTGTTAAAGGCTTCCTTAGCTTTCTCCTGGGTTTCGTATTCCAATTCCGCGGTGTCGTCCACCAGAATTTTGAACGAGTTGGTCCCAATATCGCGGACAACTGCTTTAATGGAGGTCCCCCAATAATCGGTAATTGAGAATTTGATGATTTGTGGGTTGTTCTCATACATCGTTATTTTCAGAGAATCGCCATCAATGCCTACAATATAGAATTCGGTAGTGTCCCTTCGCATCTTCCGGATCCATTGAATGATTTCATTTTCAGAAAAATCACAAATCGCTTGATCAATCTGATGGAGTAACGAGTCGTTGTATGGTTGCAAAGCTTCAAAAATACTATCGGTGTTCAGCGTGTCCTGGTAAAAGATGGCATCCATAATGTCTGTAAACGATGAGTCCTCCGAGGAAATATCGCTGGTATCGGCCATTTTTAAAAGCTCCTGGTGCTGCCAATAATCGGCCATAAAACGGATGCGTTGCTGATTGAGGCTATCCACGCTCCTGCGGAATTGCATCAGGGTAATCAACTCCTGGGCCATGCTGTTTTCAGCGATAAGTTGTTGCACAAAGGCAACCTGTTTTTTTAATTGTTCATCGGCGGTAAACCGGGCTATTTTCCTAAATGCTTGATAATATTGCGAATCCTTAGCTGTCCTAGGGAGGTTCTGATCAAAGAATTCAAGTAGTATTTGGGTATGATACGATTGAGCTTTATCTTGTTCTGTTTGGTGTTTTTTTTGCCCCACAACAGGAGTAGTCATCAAACAGGTGAAAGTTAAAATGCAAACTATCAAAACGGAAAAATACGTTCTCATCAGTGGATGTTAAAAAATATTCTGGTTACAAATTAACTAAAACCTGCATAGACGACCAAGTGGAGCTTAGAAAAGTTCAATAAGTTTATATAAGGATTGGCAAATAGTTTAAAAACAGCAGAGTTTCTATAGTTAAAATTAGATTCAAATGTTTACTTTGCATCACCAATCAATCTCCAAAACAACAGGTTATGATTATAGATGAGGCTTATCAGATACTGAAATCAGCATTCCTTTTAAAACACCCTGATTTGAAAATTGACGAAGTCCGGGTTGGGGTGAACCTTACTGCGGTGAAACTATCGAATCATAGGTTGGGTTTGGCCAGTACGTTAAAAGATATTTACGTGTATAGCGACAAATCTATGCGCGATTATGGCAGTTTTACCCCGTTACGGATTGAAGGAATGAAGGTGACGGAACTTTTTGAGACTACCAAAAAATCGGCTCTCATAAGCACTTTACGGATTGCAGTTTTAAATGCTATAACCACAGAAATACTCGATTCGGGGCAGTACCACATAGTCCGGAACACCGACCCTTTTGAAATGATCCGGTTATTGCCCAACCAAACCGTAACCATTGTTGGGGCTTTTCATTCTTATATAAAAAAGGTGGCAGCCCTTGGAAATCCTTTGCATGTGCTGGAGTTAAACCCCGATGCATTGAACCATGAGCACAAACAATTCTATGTGCCGGCCAACGGATTCAGAACCGTAATCCCCAATTCGGATGTAATAATTATTACCGGGCTAACATTAGTAAATGGGACTCTGGATGGCCTTTTGTCGGTGGTTTCGCCCAAAAGCCAGGTGGTGGTTACCGGGCCTTCAAGCTGTATCATGCCCGAGGTGTTATTTTCACATCGTGTAGATATTATCGGGGCTACTTACATTACAAAACCCGAACTGCTTTTTCCCATGGTAAGCCAAGCCGCTACAGGTTTTCATCTGTTTGAGTATTGCGCCGAGAAAGTTTGCATCCTTGCTAAATAGAATATTATTTTTCAGGTGGTAATTTATAGCTTAAAATAAGTTTTTAATGTTATCAAATTAGCAGGTGTTTGGTATTTGATTGCTTTTTTTCTAAGATTGGAAATCTTTGTTTATGTTGAAAAATACCAAACCAAAATATCCAACAACCTATTTTTACCATAATTTTGTGCTGAAAGAATAAACTATGACAAATCTGTTTATTACCATTCTTCCTTTAATCGTTTTTCTGAATGTGAAAAACCGTGATTCCTACTCCTGCTGATCCATTTGCGATTAGTGCAATTCATCACTTTTTACTTTTTCCTTAAATTAACTTTAAAATTGATTGATTATGGAATTACCTTTTTCAGAATCCTATAAAATAAAGATGGTTGAAACCATTCGCCGTAGCTCCAGAAGTGAACGGGAACAGTGGATTAAAGATGCCAAATACAACCTTTTCAATTTGCGGAGCGATCAGGTATTTATTGATTTGTTAACCGATTCAGGCACAGGCGCTATGAGCGATAAACAATGGTCGGCCATGATGGTGGGCGATGAATCGTATGCCGGAGCCAGCTCGTACCACACCATGAAAGCTGCCATCAAACGGATTTTTGGGTTCGATTATTTTTTACCCACCCATCAGGGACGGGCTGCTGAGAATGTCCTTTTTTCTGTGTTAGTGAAAGAGGGCGATGTGGTTCCCGGAAACTCGCATTTCGATACCACCAAAGGCCATATCGAATTCCGCTGTGCCAAAGCCATTGATTGCACCATTGACGAGGCTTTCGATACCACCAACCAGCATCCCTTTAAAGGAAATATCGATCCTGAAAAGTTAGAAAAAATACTCAAACAGTATCCAAAAGAAAAAATCCCATTTATCATTTTAACCTTGACCAATAATACCGCAGGCGGGCAACCGGTTTCAATGGCCAATGTCAAAGAGGTATCTGCTTTGGCCAAAAAATATGGCATCCCCTTACTGTTCGATTCGGCACGCTTTGCCGAGAATGCCTATTTTATTAAAACCCGCGAAAAGGGTTATGAACATAAAACCATCAAGCAGATTGTGCTTGAGATTTATGAACATGCCGATTTTGCTACCATGAGCAGTAAAAAAGATGCCATTGTGAACATGGGCGGTTTTATTGGTTTTAAAAGCCAGGAATGGTTCCGCCAGGCTTCTACCTATAACATTATGTTTGAAGGGTATATTACCTATGGAGGGATGAGCGGCCGCGATATGAATGCACTTGCCCAAGGGTTGGATGAGGCCACCGAATTCGATTACCTCGAGACGCGGATCAATCAGGTGGCTTATTTAGGCAACAGGTTGATTGAATTTGGTATTCCTATCCAGCAGCCTATTGGAGGCCATGCCGTTTTTATCGATGCCAAAAAGATGTTGCCTCATGTTCCCAAAGAGGAATACGTAGCTCAAACTTTAGGAGTTGAACTGTACCTGGAGGCTGGAATCCGTGGTGTCGAGATTGGAACCCTGTTGGCCGACAGGGATCCCAATACCCGGGAAAACAGGTATCCAAACCTGGAATTGTTAAGGCTGGCCATCCCAAGGCGTACCTACACCAATAACCACATGGATGTGATTGCCGTGGCTACAAAAAATGTTTTCGACCGTAGGGAATTCATTAAATCAGGTTACCGTATTACATGGGAAGCCCCAATCATGAGGCATTTTACGGTAGAACTGGAGAAAATGTAACTACAAATAATTACCAAATAGATTCTAAAGCCTCGCGGAGTATCTGATAGATATTCTGCGGGGCTTTTTAAGTTGGCATACTAAAATTAATTCCTGATAGAGTATGCAATCCTCGGTGCGACGATAGCTTCAAATCGTTTTTTTTTTATTCAAATTAAAGAAGCTGCAACGCGACTAAATGCCCAATTTTCTTGGCCACTAATAATTCATTTGCAGAATTTAGGATATTCTATAAAAATATAGAGGTGGATATTTTTTCTACTGAATGGATTTCATAAATTTACAAAAAATGGCAGGTATCTTTTATGGGTCCGTTCAATTTAAACAAAAAAAGCAAGAGCATTCTGGATTGTTTTACCTACGATCTGTCATCCTTTTTTTTCGATGAATACGAAGAGATAGATAGCGAGGAAACACCCGCTACCATTATGATTGTTTACGAAAAGAAACTTCCGTGGAGCGAACTGGGTGTCTTTGATGCAGTTCAATTCCGCATTTTCTTCGATAAAGAGAACCTGACAGGAAGCAATCCCATTAATGTAAAATTCATTTCGCGGGAACATAAAAGAGATGCTGCTCAACTTCAAATGATTGTGGATAAGATAATTTCTATCTACGGTGAGGATGATTACCATAGAACCAACTGGGATGAGGAGGACGACAGAGCTTTTACCAATGAAGTTTACCGTAGGGTTTGGACCATCGAGAAGGGAGAAAGTTTTGTGAGTGTAGAATCGAACCAAACCGATGGAATGACACTTAATATTTTGTTCTTTAATAACTTACTCAAGGAAACCGATAATCTGCTTGAAGCAAAATACTAAAAACGGGTAAGTCCCGTTTTCTTTTTTTATAAGCGATGGTATGCAAATAGAAATTCCGGTTGGTCTGCAAGGACATGAAACCAAAATAGTTGAGAAAAAAGACACGGCTAAACATTATGGTTCGGGTCTGGCTGAGGTGTTTGCAACCCCTGCCATGATTGCTTTGATGGAATATACCGCCTTTACGAGCATTGAGCCTTTTTTACCTGAAGGATATTCCTCGGTTGGGATTCAAATCAATGCCCAGCACAAAAAGGCTTCGTTGCCCGGTTCTATCATCACCTGCAAGTCGAATGTTACAAAGGTTGAGGGGAGAAAGATTTATTATTCCATTAACGCGTGGGACGAAGAAGGCGAAATAGGCTCCGCCGAGCACATACGCTACATCATCAATACCGAAGAATTTCTTAAGAAACTTGAAAAGAAATAATCGTTGAGTTTTTACGGAAGATTATTTGACTTTTGGCATTCCCTTTTTGTACAAAATAATTTGGGCATCCTCAACGGTAATCAAACATCCGTATCGAAGTTTTTCAAACCAAGGCAGGATTTTTTCAATAAACTGATCAATCTTTTCAGAATCATCCACAATTTCAATAACAACCGGCAGCTTCTCGGTAATCTCCCAGAATTTGACACTCCGTACCACGCTGCTTGAACCAAATCCCATAACTCCTTTTAATACTGTAGCACCCGCAAGTTGATATCTTTTGGCAGCCAGCACAACCATTTCATATAAAGGGACGTGTTTAAACTTGTCGGTATTACTGATAAATATCCGAAGTATTTTAGCCTCACCTGTTTTTTTCATAATTAAATAAGTTTAGTGGTCAGATTACCTAAATAGGTTGCCATAAGGCCCAGAAAAACACTCAATCCGGCATATAATGAGAAGTACAAAAAATTTCCATCCTTTAAAAGGGCGATATTTTCATTGGTAAATGTTGAAAAGGTAGTAAAACCACCGCAAAAACCTATCGTTAGGAAAATCCGCAATTCATTATTCATGAGGTTTCCCCGCTCGGCCAACCCGTAAAAAAGGCCAATCAATAAGCTGCCAATAATATTTACACTAAAAGTACCAAAAGGGAAGGCTGAGTTCATCTGGTTTTGCACAAAACGGGAACCTAAAAAACGAAGTACACCGCCTAAAAAACTACCGGTTCCAATGAGGAGGATTATTTTCAACATGCTACATTACATATTTAATGATAATGTAAAATTAGAAAATATTATATCAGTGGTTGATATTCTTAATAACAATCAACAACGGGAGGTGATTTTTACATATATGTTGAAAGGATACTCATTTCCCTTCTTCAATATTCAGGTAGTAATAATAAGTCAATACCTTTTCAATGGCTATCCGTATCGCCTCGGCAATCGGATATAGGGTTTGCCCCTCGGTAAAGTCGATAGACTGCAATTGTGAGTAATACCCCGATGCTTTTGGGCCAACGGGTCTCTCAAGCAATAGGTTATTTGCTTTTGTGATGGTCTCAGGCTGGGTAATTTTAATCTTCTTGCACGTGGCTATTTTCCTAATTCCATGTTTGTCGGTGGAGTAATTAAAGGCAAAGAGCCGGCAAATTAATCCCCGCACGGCATATTCGCTGCACCCCAGCCTTGGACCACGGGAGCCATCGCTGTTTAATACAGGACAAATAGTGGAGGTTCCGTTTTGTTTTATCCGTTCCAGGAACGACTCCGCTTGCCCGGTTTCATAAAGATAAACGGCCAGGGGGTAAAACTCCAAAACCGTGGCTACAACCTTTGGAGTAGTGCAACAATAAATACAGTTTTCGACACAATAAATACCGGTTTCGTCCTTTAATGAGGTTATTTCCTTTTCAAGCGAAGCAAACAATGCCTCAACCAACTTTGCTTTTTCAACAAAACTCATACATCACAAAATGAAGCTGCAAAATTAATGGAAACATACAGTTTTACCCGAAAAGGTTAAAGTATATTTTCGCGGTAATGCGTAGGAGTATTTTACACCGTTGCTAGGACTCTTCGAGCAGATTATATCGTATCCCACAACTTGGTTTTAGTCTATATTTCTTAGAAAAACCCGCAGGGACCTCCACCGCAAATTTAGCATATTCAAACGATGGGATTGACTCCAGGGAATAGGGTTGGCAATTTTCGGCAATATGGACAATGCTCAATGATTGGTTTATAAATATTATGTCCAACGGAATCTGGGTGTTTTTCATCCAAAACGATTGGCGTTCTTCTGCATCAAACACAAACAACATTCCTTGGTCTTCTTTCATCGAACTCCGGTACATCAATCCCATTTCTCTTTTTTGTGGTGTTGCTGCCAATTCAATATCAATGGTAGTGATAGAATCATTGGTGGGGGAGACGAATACCAACATTCCTTGTCGTTGGAAGATAGGTTCTTTGGTAATGGCATATTTTGGTGGAACCGTCGGGTTGGGTTTTGTTTTATTCGATTTTCCGCAACCAAAAATCAAGAAGAAGCTTGACAGTATTATGAACGAATGTTTCATCATTTTTAATTTTGTTTGGAGTTTCAGCTTTGTTTCATTTCATTTATCGAATGGCTAAAATATAAAAATAGTTTTAAGGAACCTACAAATGGTAATCGACAGTAAATTAGGTGGATGTAAAATATTTAAAAATAATTTCTTTTTTTCTTGTCACATTTTTAAATGTGTGCCGTCTATAAATTCGAAAACAGTTTAAAGAGTTTAAACAACTCTAAAAAATTAATAACCAGCGCAATAGACTTATAAATAGTAAATGGAGCATTAGTTTATGCAATGGGAAAAGTATGTAAATAAATGAACGCATGTTATAACCTTAAAAACAAAACAAAATGAAAAGTTTGAAAATTACCCTGACTGCCGCCTTTGTAGTATTAATGATTGTTGCAAAAGCCGCTAATGTAGGAAGTACCTACTCTCACTTACCCTTGAACCTGAAAGAGGCATTGGTTGAAAAGTTCAATCAATTTGAACCGGCAGCAAATGAACCGATGAATGGAAACATCTGGATTGAGTTCCATTTGAACGAAAACCAAGAAATCTGTATCACAAAACTAAGTTCCGACGATATTGATTTAGGAACATTTGTGAGGACCGTTTTGCAAGAGATTCCAAAGATGAATGTATCGGGTCCTGTTGGAAAAACTTATTACGTAAAAGTTAGATTAAACTACGAATAGTTTTTTTCTGAAAAGTAAAAAGGGGCTTTCCGGGATTTGATTCCCGGGGAGCCCCCTTTTTTATATTAGGTTTTGAAGGATGTTTATTTTTTAGGTAACTGGTAACCCTTTTGTTTGGCCATTTCTTCCAAACGGGTTTGCCATTTCGATTTTGGAGCCACTTTTTTGTTGGCCTGTGCAGCTTTTAGTTTGGCTAAAACCTCTTCATCGCTTACTGTCTTACGGATTAGCCATGTTTGTATAATAGTAATCAGTAATGACAAGAAATAGTAGTAACTTAATGCTGAAGCATAGCTGTTGAACCAGAACAACATCATTACAGGCATCATGTACATCATTAATTTCATACCTGGAATTTGGTTGTTGCTCATGCTCATCTGATCGTTGAATTTCAGGTAAACCACGTTCACAATAGTCATTAGCAGACACCACAAACTGATGTGGTCACCAAAACCGAGTGGGACCGTGAATGGTAGATGGATAACCGCATCGTACGATGAAAGGTCCTGGGCCCATAAAAAGCTCTCTTGCCGCAATTCAATGGAATTAGGGAAGAAGCGGAACATGGCAAATAAGATTGGCATCTGGAACAGCATAGGCAAGCAACCGCCCAATGGGCTGACTCCCACTTTTTTATACAGAGCCATGGTCGCTTGCTGCTTTTTCATGGCATCTTCGGGTTTGGGGAATTTCTCGCTCAGTTTGTCCACCTCAGGTTTCAAGACTTTCATCTTGGCTGTTGAGATGTATGATTTATATGTAAATGGGAATAAGACAAGTTTTATGATTATGGTCAATACCAAAATAATGACACCGTAATTCCCGATGAATTTTCCCAGCCAGTTAAATAATGGAATGACCACACCAACATTTATCCACCGGATGATATTTCTACCAAGGGTGACCACCTCTTCAAGATCGACATCCAGTTTTTTCAAAGTCTGATAATGGTTGGGGCCAAAATAAAAACTCATAGGTATTGATTCATTAGCCTTAGAATTGTATGGCAATGAAATCTCTGAGGAAAATTGTTTTAGGTAATTTGGATTGGTTAATTCTTTTTCCAACTTTACTGAGGCATTGCTGAAAGCTCCGTCTGCAATTAAGGCCACGTTAAAGAACTGCTGTTTGTACGAAATCCATTTTAGCGGGGTGTTCAGGTTCTCATTGGCTTCATCGGAAGTCTCACTGAGTTTGTCAATGTCGGCTTCATTAAATTTATAGATAATCGTAGTATTTGATTCTTCCCATTTTCGCCCCTTTTCAAGCGATGAAATAAAACTTTTCCATTGTAGGGCAATATTTCCGGTATTGGCCGATATTAAGTTGTTCATCCCTAAAAAGTTAATGTCAAAATCCACATGGTAAGTGTCGGGCGAAATGGTGTAAACATACTCAATGTGTTGGCCTTCGGCTAGTTTTAGGATAAAAGCCATGGTTTCAGGTTTATCACTGACCACCAAATTGTCGGAACCTTTTTCCATTTCAAAGAATAGCTGGTTGGTGGCAATGGAGCGGTTTTGAGCAAAAAAGTTCAACCCGAACTCAGTAGAATCCCCATCAAACAGAATAAGCGGGGTACCATCAAACTTTTTGTAGTTTTTTAATTCCACGGAATATACACGCCCTCCCTGATTCAGGAATCTGATTTTCATCAAGTTGTTTTCAACTGTATAAAATTTCCGTTCTCCCGATGCAAATGAGGAAAAGTCGCCTAACTGGCTTTTAACTATACTATCGGAGTTGGCTCCTGAGTTAGTAATAGAAGGGTTGTTGGCCATCTCCTGATCCAGCAGGATTTGTTTCTGCGCCCTATCTTTTTGTACTTGAATTAACGAATCCTGAACTTTTTGCCTTTCGGCCGTTTCTTCAGGTGTAGGTTTGGTCAGGTAACTCCAAAAAAACATGACACCCACAATTAGGGCCAAACCTATCCACGAATTTCTATCCATAATAATATATTGGTTTTAAAGATTAATCTAATGTAGCTTTAATAAAGTTTATAAATAGAGGATGCGGCTGAGTTACTGTACTCCGGTATTCAGGATGGAATTGCACTCCAACGAACCATTTATGTTTTGGTATTTCAACAATCTCAACCAGATTTGTTTCCGGATTAATTCCCATGGGAACCATACCCGATGCAGTAAAGTCTTTTAAATATTTGTCATTAAATTCATACCGGTGACGGTGCCGCTCCTCAATAAGTTCCTGGCCATAAGCAGTAAACGATTTGCTGCCTTTCTCCAATCGGCAAGGGTAGGCTCCCAACCGCATGGTTCCGCCTTTTTCAAGAATGGTTTTTTGTTCCTCCATGATGTCAATGACCGGATAGGCGGTTTTTTCATCCATTTCGGTGGAATTGGCCTTTTCAAAACCCAATACATTTCGTGCAAACTCTATAACAGCGCATTGCATCCCGAGGCAGATGCCAAAAAACGGGATATTATTTTCACGGGCATATTTAACAGCCAATATTTTACCTTCAATTCCCCGGTGTCCAAACCCTGGAGCAACTACAATTCCTTTCACTTTGGAGAGAATCTCTTCATAGTTCTTTTTGTTGATGTTTTCAGAGTGAATCCATTGCAGGTTTACTTTGCAATTGTTTACAGCCCCTGCATGAACAAATGATTCGGCGATGGATTTGTAGGCATCCTGCAATTCCACATATTTTCCTATAAGGGCAATGTCAACGGTTCTTTCAGGATGTTTGTATTTATTCAAAAAGTCTTTCCAAACTTTGAGTTCGGGGGCTTTTGTGGTTGGCAAGCCAAATTTCTCCAGCACCCTTTTATCCAGTTCTTCTTCAAACATCTTTATAGGGACCTCATAAATGGTGCAAACATCAATGGATTGGATAACCGCGTTGGTGCTCACATTGCAAAACAGAGCTACTTTGGCCCGAATATCGGACGATAGTTCCTTTTCAGTGCGCAACACCAGAATGTCGGGTTGAACCCCGGCTTCCAATAATGTTTTTACCGAGTGCTGGGTAGGTTTGGTTTTTAATTCGCCCGATGCACTCAGGTAAGGAACTAAAGTCAAGTGGATTACCAATACATTAGCACCCATTTCCCACTTTAATTGACGTACCGATTCAATATAAGGTAACGATTCAATGTCGCCCACGGTGCCTCCAATTTCGGTAATAACAAAATCAAACTTGTTTTTGGAACCAAGGACCTTAATCCTCCGCTTGATTTCGTCGGTAATGTGTGGAATAATCTGAACGGTTTTGCCAAGGAAATCGCCTCTGCGTTCTTTTTCAATCACCGATTTGTAGATGCTCCCTGTGGTAACGTTATTGGCTTGTGATGTGGGCACATTCAAGAACCTTTCGTAGTGTCCCAAATCCAAATCGGTTTCGGCCCCATCTTCAGTCACATAACATTCGCCATGTTCGTATGGGTTTAAGGTTCCGGGATCGACATTTAAATAAGGGTCCAACTTTTGGATGGTCACCGAGAAGCCTCTGGATTGGAGAAGTTTGGCCAATGATGCAGAAATTATCCCTTTGCCCAGCGATGAAGTAACTCCGCCAGTAACAAATATATACCTAGTTGTTGACAATGTAACAGTTTTTAAAAATTAACACCTGCGCAAAAGTACATTATTAATTCAATTCTTAAAAATCAAAAGGTAAAACTCATACCAAAACTCGGTAAGATAGGGAGCTGGTAAACCTTCTTCATTTCTACCCTATCAACATAAAAAATATTTTTCCAATCATAAACATTGGTAACACTGCCAGTTATTTGAAGTTCGCCCCATTCCCCAATAAAGAAGGTCCGTTTTATATTTATGTCGAGGCGGTGATATTCCGGTAACCGGCTTGAGTTGATGTTTCCCAAAAGATAGGCAAGCTCTCCGTTTACAGTTATGTAATCACTTTCAATACCATTATTTAGTGGTATTCTTTCATGATATCCTTTAGTGGGGGTAAACGGGAAACCGGAACCATAATTCCATCTTGCACTGGCTTCCCAATTTAAATCGTGGCCAAAGGTGTATGAAACCATCAGGTTGATATTATGCCGGCGGTCAAAATGAGGCACATAAGTTTGTGTGTAGATTTCACCTTTGGTATTCATGAATTCACCCGTCCGGTGGCTATATCCCAGGGAATAAACTCCCCAGATATAGAGCTGCTTGTAATCGTATTTTAGCAGGAAATCAACACCATAAGCATCACCTTTTTCGATGATGAAATTTTCCTTCAAAAGGTAAGGGGCGTAAACCACATCTTCGTTAAATATTTTATTCCTGTTTAATTCGGTAAGTTGGTTGTTATATTTATAGTACCCTTCTACATTCAGGTTCAACCGGTGATTGATATCGTATTCAAATCCAAAAATGACATGTTTCGATTTTTGCAAAGCACTGGTTACCTCCGAACCATCGAAAGTGTCTTGTAAATTTTTTGTTCCCGATAAGAAACCATAAAATAAATTAACCACATCTTTATCAGAATTGGCAGCAATTAAATTCTGAGAATACAACCCTGCCGCAGCTTTCAGACGGAGTTTGTCGGTGGCTTTGTACTTTAACCCAAATCTGGGCTCAAGGCTGGGCTCTGAAAGCGATGCATAATATTGGACCCGGAACCCGGGTTCGATGATGAGTTTACCAAAATTCTTTTTATAAATGGCAAAGGCTCCCATTTCAGATGTATTCTCGGTTTGAGAAACCTCCAGGCCAAATGAATTTTGGTAATCAAAATTGGTCCGGAAGCCAAGGATTTCAAAACCATAATCCAATTGGTCATCACCTAAAAAGTAAGTAAAATTCAATCCCATGTTAAATCCGTTGATGCCACTGGAACGGGGTGCGTCGTCGGGGGTATCCATCTCAATCTGATAATTCGAAAAAGCCATATTAGCGGTTATTAACGAAGACCCTTGCGGTATCAGAACAATATTGCTTCCCAATCCGTATGAACTCCAGTTAAGGTCTGAAAGTTCCTGGTAATTTTTAACAAAATCGGTAAAATTAAATCCAAATATATTGACTTTGCTGCCATTCTTTCCTGTTAATGAAAGTTTCCCGTACAAATCGGAAAAACCAAAAGGCAATCCATTTTCGTTGGCGTAAGAATAAAGCGTTTTCGAGGTTTTATCTAAATAGCTGCTCTTATAAGATCCGACGGCTGTTAAACTCATTCCATTTCCATCGGATTCTTTAATCAGGGGAGCTTCCAACATCAGTTTGCTTCCAAAGGTGTCGCCAGTGAGTTTTCCTTTCATCTTTTTTTTGTTCCCATCGCGGGTGCGGATGTCCATTACCGAAGAGATGCGGCCTGCATATTGTGCATTAAACCCACCTGTGAAAATGTCGGCATTTTTGATTAAGTCGGCATCAATGACAGAAAAAAGCCCGATGGAATGGAAGGGGTTGTAAATAACCATTCCATCTAACAGCACTTTGTTTTGAATGGGAGAACCACCCCTGATGTACAGCTGCCCTCCTTGATCGCCGGTAAATACCACACCGGGAACTATTTGAAGGTATTGGGCAATATCCGGTTGGGAACCAATAGATGGCAATTGATTGATTTGTTTTGGAGTTACTTTTGTTATTGAGGCGTGTATGGCTTTCTGCATTTCTTGCCTTTCTGCCGAAACTATAAACTCATCTAACTTTATGCTCGATTCTGTAAGGTATAGTTTTTTTGTAATAATTTGGTTCGAGGTAATGGTCACAGGCTCACGGAGGGTATCGTAACCCACAAAAGTAATCATTAGGGTGTAGTTCCCGTTTGGGATTTGGCTGATGCTGAAAAAGCCATTGACATCGGTAGCCGCCCCAAAGTTGGTTCCTTTCAGATAAACACTGGTAAATATTACAGGTTCGCCGGAGCTTTTTTCATATACAAAACCTCGGATTATTCCTGACTGGCTATAAACTTGGGTGAATGAAATAAAGGTGGTTATGAGAATTAAGATCGTTTTTTTCATCAAAAGCTAATAAGGGTGTTTTATGGGGAATGGGGAAAGAAAAATCAACCGAAATAGGATTCCGGTTGATTTATGAGTAATTTATTTAATCTTGATCCATGGTATCCAGCATTTGCAGCTTCTCTTTTAAAGCCTCCATGCGTTCTTTTGCCATTTGTATTTTTTTGTTAACTTCCAACATCAGGGCATTTGAATTGCTCGATTTTGAGAAGAACCCAATGTTGTTTTCATAAAGCGAAATCTCGTTTTCAAGTTCTTTAATCTTGCTTACCAGTTTGTTGCGTTCTGAGTAAAGTTTGTTTCTCGATTGGTTGCCCACCCAGTTTTCAACTTTTGAGCGGTAATTTATCTTTTCGCGCTGGTTGCCCTCTATTTTAAGGTTCTCAAATTGAGCATTGATGGCATCGCGGAACTCTTTTTGTATTTCATCCTTTTTTGAAAGGGGAACATGTCCAATTTCAGACCATTGCTTTTGGATGCTAATCAAGGCTTTTAAGTTTTCCTGATCCTCGTCATTCTTTTTAAAGTTTTTAACTTTCTCAATCAATTCCAATTTGAGCTTCAGGTTTTCTTCCTGACGGCTGTCGGCGGTATTATAAAACTCCGATTTTTTTGTAAAGAACGCATCACAGGCTGTACGGAACCTTTTCCAGAGGGCATCGGAATGTTTTTTAGGAACCGGGCCAATCTCCTTCCAGCGTTTTTGAAGGTTCACGAAGTCTTCGGTGGTTCTTTTCCAATCTGTACTGTCTTTTAACGCTTCGGCTTGAACGCACAAATCTAATTTGTATTGGAGGTTGTTTTTCTGAACCTCCTTGGCTTCTTTATAAAAATCGCGTTTTGAGGCAAAGAACTGGTCACAGGCGTTCTTAAAGCGGTTGTAAACTTTGTTGTTATCTTTTTTTGGAGCAAAACCAATGGTCCGCCACATCTTCTGGATTTCGATAATTTCGTGAGCCTTTTCTTCCCAGCTTTTGGGGTTTTCGAACCCGGCTTTTATGATTTCTTCAACCCTTTCGCATAGGGCAGCTTTTTGTTCCAGGTTTTTCACCTGTTGATCTTTCATGCCCTCAAAATACTCCTGATGCTTTTTGTTGATTTTTGTGGTAGCATCTTTAAAACGTTCCCAAATGTCGTCTTTTTGTTCGCGTGGTACAGGGCCGATTTCGCGCCATTGGTTATGGTAATCCTGAAGAATCTTAAATGCCTTGGTTACCGATTCTTCCAGTAAAAGGACTTCGGCCTTTTCGCAAAGTTCTATCTTGTGTTCAAGGTTCTTTTTTAAATCTAAATCGCGGAGTTCCTTGTTTATTTTAATGTAATCATAGAATTTCTCAACGTGGTGGTTGTAGTTTTCCCAAAGGTTTTTAACTTCATTTTGGGGAACCAGTCCTGTATCGCGCCAGCGTTGTTGCAGGTCGCGGAATTCCTGAAAAGTCCGGTTGATGGATTCCTCGTTATTGATGAGCTCTTTAATGTCCTCGATGATTTGATACTTTTCTTTCAGGTTCTTTTGCTTTTCTTCCTCCTGAATCTGATTGAGTTCGTGTTTGTGTTCTTTGTATTGGTTGTAAAGCTCTTTAAATGTTTCTTCTGCTGATTCATCGTGGAACTTAAAGTCCTCTTCTTTACCGCCATTTTCAATAAAGATGTTTTTTGCTTCGGCGAACTCTGTGTTGTATTTTTTATAGAATTGTGTTTTTATTTCTTCAATCAAATCCCGCACATTTTCCGTATCGTGATGGTTTATTAATTCATTGAGTTTGATGAGTAATTCAGGTTTGTCTAAGATGGAATAATCTTCGGCGGGCAGATTGTTCCGGGTTTTTGGCTCTTTCGGATGCACGTTTGATACATCTGTAAATTTTAAATCCTCCGTAGGTGAGGCTTTTACAACTAATTCTGCATTAACAACTGTTTCTGGAGTTGCATTTTCAGCAGCTTCCATGCCGGTATCTGCCAAAGGAGCACCTTTTTCAGGTTGGGTTTGTTCATTCGTAATATCCATAGTTTCCATCTATTAAAAAATTATGATAGTTAGACTCAATGTTATGTTAACATTTAATTTTCAACCTACGAAAATATAACTTCTGAGCGAAAAACACTAAGAAACTTGATGAATTATTCATTTTAGCGGGACAGGATAGTGGATAGCATCATTTATTTTAAAATTCCAACCATTTATTTGTTGTTTTGGTAATATTTGGGAACCTGTCAACAAAAAAATGGAGGCATTTGCCTCCATTCTTCTTTTTTTAGTTTATTCTCATGCAATTTCAATGGAACGGGCTGGCTTTTTTACAGCCTCATCTACTTTTGGCAGATTGATGTACAATATTCCATTTTCAGCAGTAGCTGAAATTTCGTCCTGTTTAACTTTGTCCGAAAGTTTGAACCGTTTATCAAACTCTGGAGTAAACCGGGAACTTCTTCCATTTTCCTGGTCTGTTTCTTTTGTTTTGATTATTAAAACGTTGTCATTTAATTCAATAATTACATCTTCTTTCGTCAATCCGGGGATGGCAAATTCTAGGGTTACAGCCTCGTCTTCGTTGTTTACCCGGTAACGAGGGTTGTTGTTTGAATTGCAACCGGTTTGATTGTCTAAACAGCTATCGGTTAAATTTCCATACAAAGCCTGGTTGGCCAAATGGTTTAATAATCCGGCATGATTTACTCTAACTAACGTCATAATTTGGGTCCTCCTAAATTTTAATTATTTTCCGGAGTTTTTTCAAAAGTGATACCAATTCAAAAAAATATTATAAAAAAGACAAAATGGCGTATTATTGATTTTTATAGTGACAAAAAGGCATTTTATTAAATTTTCGCTGAATCATATTTAGGTCATCGAAAGGTTATTCGGGAACTTCCATTTGGATTGTGACATGGGAGCCATTACATTTGCAGAAATATTGAAGAAATGAGGATAGATATTCTTACCGTATTGCCTGAACTACTTACGGGACCCTTTGATCACAGCATTATTAAAAGGGCAAAGCAAAAGGGTATTGCAGAAATATTTGTACACAACATCCGCGATTATTCGGCCGATAAACATAAAAAAGTGGATGACTATGCCTTTAGCGGAGGGGCAGGGATGGTAATGACCATCCAACCCATTGAGTCAGCTATTGAATCATTGACCAAAGCACGGAATTACGATGAAATAATTTATACCTCACCTGATGGAGAGCTATTTAAACAACAAATTGCCAATCAATTATCATCATATACTAACATTATCATCCTGTGTGGCCACTACAAAGGAATCGATCACCGGATTCGGGAGCATTTAATCACACGTGAACTATCAATTGGCGATTATGTGCTTACAGGGGGTGAATTAGCTGCGGCGGTAATGACCGATGCTATTTTACGGGTGATACCTGGTGTACTTTCCGACGAAACTTCTGCACTCACAGATTCTTTTCAGGATAATTTGTTGTCTGCCCCTGTTTATACGCGGCCATCTGATTATAAAGGATGGAAAGTGCCCGAAATCCTGCTTTCGGGTAATACCAAATTGATTGACGCCTGGCAACATGAACAAGCCCTGGAACGGACGAAAAGGTTACGTCCCGATTTAATTGGGGATTAAATGGAATTAGCGCAAAATTTTACGCACAAACGCCACCGTAAAGTACGACATTAAAAATACACCTGTAAACCCTTCAAGTACGGATAACCCGCGTATCAACCCCATGGGGTAAAAGTCGCCATAGCCAATGGTTAAAAAGGTTACACCCGAAAAGAAAAAGCTGCGTCCAACAATTCCAATAGCATTATGTTCGGGGGTAAGACCTGAAACGATTCCACCTAACCCTAAGCTAAGGAGGAAAGAATAAAGTAAGCTGAATGTAGCATAAACAGTAACCATCGAAATCATTACCCGGAATGGATTGGTGGCATACAAACCCGCGTAATCAAAAACCAGCTTTTTAAATAGATATTCCGGGTATCGGGTGATTCTTGTGACTTTCGACAGATGCTTATCCGATGAAAATTCTGCTAAGAGTTCATACCTTTTGAACCAAACATATGAATAGTCTTCGTCGGAATATTGGCCCGATTTATTAAAACTTTCTTTTAAAGTTCTAAACTGTTCCGCTTTCTCAGCCAATGAGGTTTTATGTTGGTTCCGGATTAAATTAAGCACATGGTTGTTTTTCCAATCAATATAGATAGTGCCCAACAAACGCATCCCTGAAATATTCAAAATGCTCAGTTTAACTTCATTCTGATAGGGTTTCAAGTCAATAATGTCGCGGACAACCGTGTCGCTTAAATCAATTTCGTGGCATTGGCGGACCCGCAAATCGAGATAATTATTTAAATGGCATCCTTTTAGAACCAATGTATGGAAGCTGCCATCGAAGAAAGAGAGTTTGCAGTTGCCAATGATTGCTTTTTCTATATTTAGTTCGGTATTTTCGTATTCAGCCAATTCAAAGCTGATGCTCCCTTCGCTAAATTCGGTTTTTTTAAAGGTTATTCGTCCTTCGGCAGCTGAACCTTCAAAGGTTATTTCCCCCGAACCGAATACGGCTCTGTTGAAATTGACTTTACCGCTTCCAAATTCCACTGTTTTAAAGTCAACCAACCCATTTCCAAAGTCTGTCCGTTCAAAAGAGATGTCGCCTTCGCCAAATTTGCAGAAATGAAAATCGACTTTTCCATCACCAAAGCGGGCCACTTTAAATGAAACATCGCCATTGTTGAAATTGCTATTGATGAATGAGATGTCGCCACTGCCAAAATCGGTGTTCACAAAATTAACTTCGCCATTACCAAAATCGGCATATTGAAAGTCTTTTGATCCTTCAAAAAACAGGGCATTTTTAAATGTTTTTAACCCGGAACCAAATTGGGCATTGGCAAAATCAACCTTCTTGCATCGGATGGTTGTATTTGAGAAATCAACCTTTCCTTGCCCACAAACAGTTTGATTAAACAATAAATCCCCATTGGCAAAACAGCATTCTGAAAAATCAACATCACCATCGCCAATTCTTAAAAAAGAAAAATCAATATTGAATTCCGAAGAAAACAAGGCTGCCTTTGCTGAAATTCTTTTTAATTCAACAAATTCATTTTTGTCTTTTAGGCGCGTCCGGCGGTAAGCGGTAGCTGAAAAATTATGAACATAGCAATGGTTCAAAATCAGTTCGCCAGAGGCATCAATCCGTTCATATATTTGGTTTAGGGGAAGATGACCATAATCGTGGGCAAACATGAATCGGCCCTGTTTGTCGAAAAACGAGATGATGGCTGTGGAAGGATAATTAAACTCACCTTCGGCATAAAAAGGTTTATCAATAATTTTTGCCTGAAAGCTTTCAAAATGTGGGTTAAACATACTTTTGAACCTTAATTGGGTTAGACAGTCAAATATACAAACTAACTCGTAAATATGTAGTTTTTGACAGAAAATTGCACGGAATGAGTCCAGCAGCGATGTGTAAGAATCGGGATTAGAAAGAATAAATTAGTTCAACTTATGTTAAACATTTTTTATCCAATCCTTGTTAACTGCATATTATTTACTTTAAAAATTTAAAAAGATGTCGTTTGAATTACCAAAACTACCGTATGAGCTAAATGCTCTTGAACCATACATAAGCAAACAAACCCTTGAATTTCATTATGGAAAACATCATCAGGCTTATGTTACAAATTTGAACAACCTGCTGCCTGGGTCAAAGTTTGAGAATGCCTCATTGGAAACTATTGTAAAAGAATCTGACGGAGGTGTTTTTAACAATGGTGCCCAGGTTTGGAACCACACGTTCTATTTTATGCAATTTTCAGCAAAAGGGACAAGGGTCCCCCAAGGAAAATTAGCCGATGCCATTCATGCAAAATTTGGGTCTTTTGAAAAATTTAAAGAAGAATTTACCAAAGCAGGAGCTACTTTATTTGGAGCAGGTTGGGCCTGGCTTTCGAAAGATAAAGAAGGGAACCTGGTGATTACCCAGGAGGGGAATGCCGGGAATCCCTTGCGTAGCGGGCTAACTCCTGTCATGACATGTGATGTGTGGGAACATGCCTATTATTTAGATACCCAAAACAGGCGTCCCGATTATTTGAAAAACTTCTGGGAAATCCTTGATTGGGATGTGATTGGGAAAAGATTTTAAAAGAGAGAACGTAATTGAATTGAAAAGAACTGCATTTGAAGCTGCGAATAGCTTTACGGATGCAGTTTTTTTATCGGTTGCATAGATTTTTGTATGTGCAAAATTCGCAGTTCTTTACATGTTCAGTTTGGGTAAATGGTATTCTGGCATCAAATATCTCCGCTATTAATTGCTCCAATCTTTCGGTAAATTCATTTTTGATTTCAATAAAATTGCTGTTTTGGAAAGGTACGAACTTATCAGAATAAACGTTAAATGATAAATCATCTCTGTAGAAATCTTTTACCTGATAAATGGTTGGTAAAATATAACGTTCGCCGGGCGAATTTTTAGCAACCATCAAGCTATATACAAATGTTTGAAACACCGCCTTCACATCTTTTGTTTTCCCCGAATCAAAAAGTTGCTCTAAATCGTTGAAACCCAATTTATCAGTTCCTGTTTTATAATCAATAATACGCAACCCTTTGTCTGTACGGTCCAACCGGTCAATGGTTCCTCCCAAAATCACATCCATGTCTTTTCCCTGTATTTTTACAGGCAATAAAGTGGAAATTTTATGTTCCAATCCGACGATAGAAAACGGGGTGTGGTTTAAATCAATGGTAATCAATTGGTGCAAGTATTTCCGGATGACTTCAAATACTATCAGATTTTTACCTTCAATTGAATATTCCTTGGAAGAGTTTTTGCCAATCAACACCTCTTTAAAAGCCTCTTTTATCCAGACGTCTAATGCTTTGTCATTTTTTTGCAGCGATGCTAACTTCTCGGTGGTCACTAACTCGTTTTGATTAAAAAACTGAGTATAAAACTTCTCGGAAACTAAATGGAAGATATTGCCAAACAGCCGGGCATCAATCTGTTCTTCTACTTCGTCGGGTTCATGAATGCCGGCAATGGTTCTGTAATAAAAGCGGAGTGGGCAGATGATATAACCCGAAAGTGCACTTGGTGATAATTTTTTCTCACTTTCAATCAGTGTAAACTGCTTTAATGCGGCCAAAACCTGTGCATCTTTGGGAACGGAAATGGGTTCGCTTTTTGAAACGGAAATAAGCTGACTGTCGTTTTCAAGGGTAACGTTAAAGTATTTATTGTAAAGCATCTGGTAAATAAAGCGGCTCTTATCTTCACTGTTGATCCCGTTTAAGCCAACATTGTAAAGTAACCAAACATTTTCGGCCCGTTGTAAAAGGCGGTAAAAGTAATAGGCATACATGGCATCGTGTAATTCACGGGTAGGCAGACCAAAACCACGGCGTAAACTATACGGAATAAATGAAGGTGCATGGCCCGATGTTGGCAATTGCCCTTCATTCACTGAAAGAATAATTACATTTTTAAAATCAAGATTTCGTGTCTCCAAAAAACCCATCACTTGCAGTCCATTGATTGGTTCCCCCTCAAAGGGGACTTTGAGCTGGTTTAGCACCTTCTGGAGCAGTTTAAAATAAGTAGGCAGGGTTAATGTTACCTGTTGATTGTTAATTTGTTCCGATAATTGTAAGGCTGTTAAATAGGCTTTCAAGGCAAATTCCTGTTCCAAAAGCAATTCCTGATTTGCATTGCTGTTCCAAACATCCTTTTTTAATTGAGAAAGAATGTCTTTGAGCAAGTTTAGGAATGCTGTTTTGTCATGGGTAGGTGCAAAAATAGAGTAAAATAGCGGGGTGACCTGTATTTCTTTTGCCGGAATCTGGATCAGATTTTCTTTTAGTACCCGCGATACCATTTCTTCGGCAAAGATTGGTGCAGCTTGTTGAATAAATGGATGCCTCAACAAGGCCAATACATTTTTGTAGTAAAACCGGAATCCATGTGCTGCTGAATGCTTTGCATTTAACTGCAATTGGATCAAGCTGTTGATAAAACTTCCAGTTAATGATTCTGTAAAAGGGAAACCCATGGTAACATTGATATCTTCCACATTTTCAGGTATCTGTTGCAATGTAGGCATCAATAAATTTTCGTCAGACAATACCAGAGCAGTGTCGGAAACAGCGTCAGAGGGTATTTTTGAAACCAATCGGGCGGCTTTGTGTATCTGACCGCTATCGGTGGGTACTGAAATTGCTTGAATGGTTTTATTTTTTAAAACATCCCTTTGTATAGTGAAATCAACAGGTTCGGGAAAATTTTTCAGATGTTTTCTGAGGAACAATCCAGCCTCCATGTGTTCATTTTCGATATAAAACTGATCGTAATCCCAAAAGAATTGCGCAAATTTCCGATTACGGAATACGGTAAATAAATGCTCTTCAGTTGGAGTAATGGCGTTAAAACCCACAAAAAACAGGTTTGTGAATGGTAAATCGGCATCGTTGGTTTTTTCAATGTTCTTTAAGGCTAAATCGTAAGCCAACCCTTCGTAGCCAATTTTATGAGTTACAAGTGTTTCTCGGAATTCTTGATACACAGGAAGTAAGACCTCCCAAATTTCCAAAAACCGTTGTTTTACCTCCGAGGGTTCCCAACTTTCGAGTGACGAAAAAAAACGTTTAACAATCTGGAGTTGCTCATTGGTTAAGTAGGATAGCTTGTCGTCCATTTCCTTGAGTGCTTTCAGGTTCGAAAATACAAGGTCAGGACTTACTCTGTATTTGTCAATATCGTTAAAATCGTTCAACATCATTTCTCCCCACATATAAAAATGGTCGAATGGTTCCAATGAGCCTGTTTTTTTCAGATATATTTTATAAAGGATAGCTAATAATTCAATGGGTTCAGCTACAGCAATGCGGCTAAACTCCCCAATAAATTCGTTGATAGTTTTTGTTTGAGGGAGCCATTGAGGCATGGCGGATGTTTTTTCGGACATTAATTTTTTGTAGTAATGCATGAAAAATACCCCCGAACGACGGTTTGGGAATACCCACCATGTATTTAAAGGATTGATGCTTTCATGGTTTACCGACCACTTTGCGACACTCATCAGGAACTGTTCCATTGGTATTGAATTTTATATGTTTCCTCAAACAAAAACCAAAACCCGGTTTGAATGTTATATTGGCATTTTAACCACAAAATAACAAATTTAATTGATGATGCGGAGTCTCACCTGTTTTGTAAAGATTTCAAACAATCTGCAAAGGGTAATTGAATGTGTTGGTTCGGGGTATTTTATTGTTTTTTGTTTAGCTATTATAAAAATTGTTTAACATTGCCTTTTGATGAAAGAAACCTATTACAATATCAATGATTTAGAAAAGCTTACAGGCATTAAAGCCCACACCATCCGTATTTGGGAGAAGCGCTACGGATTGTTGGAACCAAGCCGGACAGATACAAATATCCGTTATTATTCGGCCAACGATCTTAAAAAGTTATTGAATATTTCAGTTTTGAATAAAAATGGGATAAAGATTTCGCGTATTGCCGAATTTAGCGATCAGGAAATTGGTGAAAAAGTCATCGAATTTACCTCACGGACAAGCGATGTGGAAGATCAGGTGCAGGCACTTACCATGGCTATGTTTCACATGAACCTTCAAAAATTCGAGAAACTTCTTACGGTATCGTACATTAACAGGGGTTTCGAAAATACATATCTGGAAATAATTACTCCTTTTTTATCGAAGCTGGGCCTTTTATGGCAAACGGGTACCATTACACCTGCTCAGGAGCATTTTGCGACAAACATTATCCGGCGGAAAATTATTGTAGCCATTGATGGTCTTTTAGCCTCATACAACGACAAGAGCAAACGTTTTATTCTTTTCCTCCCTGAAGGGGAGCAGCATGAAATCAGCCTGCTTTTTGCCTATTATTTATTAAAAAAGTACAATCAACATGTTACTTATTTGGGAACCTCAATCCCTTTTTACAGCCTTGATGAGTTTAATTTCTTTCATCAATCCGACTATTTAGTTACCTCACTCACCAACGCTATTTCTGTACCCCGGATGAAGGAATACATTCACATACTCTCAGAGCAATTTAAGGATCAAACCATCATTTTTATTGGCCAACAGATTGAGAACTACCAGTATCCGCTTCCTTCAAATATCCTTAAAATGAATTCCATCCGCGATTTCCAAAAGCTTTTCAGTAGTTAATTTACTTTTTATTTAAACTAAAAAGTAGTTTAACCAAAAACTGAACTTCAAATGCTGCTGTAATTTTAATTTCGTTAAACAAATGGAATTCTAAAGTTATTGCTTATCAATAACGTACAATTTTGAATAAAAAGATTGTTAAACAAAATGTGAATTTTGAATCATTTTAATGTGCAATATGAATAGTTTTTTAATTCATTTTGCAATATTTTTTCCATAGAAGTTAATAACTTTTTACAGCCGCCACTATTTGTATAAAACAATTATGATTATATTTAAATAACACAAAAACAGTACATTACATTGTTCTATTATTTAGAAAAAGTCTATTTAGTGAAAAAAAATCATAAAAAGTATTTTGAAAAGTGTTTAATTAATATTTAATTTGCTTAAACATTTTTGTTAATGTTATAAGAACTTATAATTAAACAAAACACTAACCTTAAAATATGACCATTATGACAGCAATGGAATTCACCAACAAATTGTTGAGCATTGAGGACAAATTAAAGTATTTTGCCTATAGCTTGACATCAAATACTGAGGAGGCGAAAGACCTTTTACAGGAGACTATGTTGAAAGCGTTAACCAATCGTGATAAATTTACCGACCCACGTAATTTTAATTCATGGGCCTATACTATCATGAAAAATACCTTTATAAATAATTATCGCAGGAATGTAAAATCAAATACCATTTTCAACAAAACCGATAACAACGAGAACCTGCCTCATAAACAAGAGGCTGTGTCTCCAGAATCGGAGCATTCTTATAGAGAGATTCGGAAGAAAGTTGACAGTTTGCAAGACGATTTCCGCATTCCTTTCCAAATGTTTACAGATGGGTTTAAATACAAAGAAATTGCTGAAAAATTAAACATTCCCATCGGAACGGTAAAAAGCAAGATATTTTTTGCCCGCCAAAAATTGATGGACACCTTGCCCGAATACAAGAGTGAGTACAGGTAATAATTCGACGATAAATGGAAAAACCCGGGACATTCCCGGGTTTTTCCGTTAATAATGTTTTATAACAGATGTCATTTGAATTTGATTATGTGCTGATGTGTTTATAAGCTGCACATTGTGAAGTAAATACATTTAGTTATGAATATATTTCTACCCAAATAAAGTTTCAAACAAAGCACAAAATATAAATGTTAAATTACCTGAAATTTAACAATCCCAGCGAATGGACAAATTGACCTTTTTAAATCATATTTCGGCCGAAGCACTAGATGACTTATATCAGAAATTCAAAACAAGCCCGGAATCCATAGAACCGCAATGGATCGATTTTTTCAAAGGATTTGAGTTTGCACGCAAGAACTATCAAACCGAAGAAATTTCGAATACCCAGGTAACACCTAAGGAATTTAATGTGCTTAATCTGATAAATGCCTACCGCCAACGGGGCCACCTTTTTACAAAAACCAACCCGGTCCGTGAACGCCGGAAATATCACCCGCCCCTTACTATTGATCAGTTTGGGCTTGAAGAACCGGATTTGTTTAAAGAATTTGCTGCTGGTGAAACTATTGGCATGGGGAAAGCCACCCTGCAAAATATAATCAGCCATCTGGATAAAACCTATTGCGATTCTATTGGCGTAGAATACCTGTATATCCGCGATCCTAAGGAAGTAGAATGGTTAAGGCAAAAAATGGAGAGCAGCCAGAACACAACAACTTATTCATCTACAGAACAGTTACATATCTTTCAGCATTTGGTATCGGCAGTAGGATTTGAAAAATTTATTCATAAAAAATTTATTGGACAAAAACGGTTCTCCCTTGAGGGGACCGAAACACTAATCCCTTCATTGGATGCTATCATAGAAATTGGTTCAGAGCTGGGGATTCAGGAATTTGTGATAGGGATGTCGCACCGGGGACGGTTGAATGTGCTTGCCAATATCATGAAAAAACCCTATGAACTGATATTTAGGGAATTTACCGGCAAATCGTATATTGATTCCATTTCGTTGGGCGATGTGAAATACCATTTAGGGTACGGAAATACTATTACCACCGACAAAGGGAAAAAAGTCCGGCTGAATTTGGCTCCAAACCCGTCGCATCTGGAAACTGTGGGGCCGGTCATTCAAGGAATAGCACATGCCAAAATCAAGCATAAGTATCAGAACAATCCAAATCAATTAGCTCCTATTCTAATTCATGGCGATGCGGCCATTGCCGGCCAGGGTGTGGTTTATGAAGTAATTCAAATGTCGGAACTGCCCGGATACCAAACAGGGGGGACTATTCATTTGGTTATCAACAACCAGGTCGGTTTTACCACAAATTACCTGGAGGCCCGCTCAAGCACCTACTGTACCGATGTGGCAAAGGTAACCCGCTGCCCGGTTTTTCATGTGAATGGCGATGATGTGGAATCGCTTATCTTTACAGCCCGTTTAGCTATGGAGTACCGGCAGCTTTTCCATAAAGATGTATTTATCGATATCTTATCGTATCGAAAGTATGGACATAACGAAGGGGATGAACCCCGATACACACAGCCATTGCTTTACAAGGCTATTACAAAACACCCGAATCCCAGAGATATTTATGCCGATAAATTAATAAAGAACCAGTCTTTTGCTCAGGAAGTGCTCCTTAAGATAGAGAATGAATTTGAACAGACTCTGGAAGAAAAACTAAGCATTGCCATGCAGGATTCGAAAGTTGCCATCAAACAATTCCTGGTTGAGGATTGGCTGGAGTTCAGGCATGCCGAAGCTGGCGATTTCCATAAGAGTCTTGCAACGGCCATCGACAAAAAGAAATTATTGGAATTGGCTGAAAAAATAAATTATCTTCCTGAAAAGGAAGGTTTCTTTAACAAAATAAGCAAATTGTTTGAAGACCGTAAACAAATGATTCAAGAGGACCGGCTCGATTGGGCCCTGGGTGAATTGTTAGCTTATGCATCGCTGGTAGATGAAGGGATTCCGGTACGCTTGAGTGGACAAGATTCGCAACGGGGAACCTTTTCGCATCGGCACGCCGTTTTGGTAAAAGAGACCACAGCCGAAAAATATGTGCCCTTGAAAAACATCCGCAAGGAGCAGGCTGAATTTGATGTATATAATTCACCTTTGAATGAATACGGAGTGCTGGGTTTTGAATACGGTTATGCGCTTGCGGCACCCAAAAGCTTAAATATTTGGGAAGCACAGTTTGGCGATTTTCATAATGTGGCGCAGGTAATCATTGATCAATACCTTTGTTCGGCCGAAGAAAAGTGGGGGATTATGAATGGCCTGGTACTGATGCTGCCTCATGGTTTTGAGGGGCAAGGGCCTGAACATTCAAGTGCAAGGATGGAACGCTTCATTACTTTGAGTGCAAAAAACAACATGCAATTGCTGAACCTGACTACACCGGCTAACCTGTTCCATGCCCTGAGGCAGCAAGTGAAAAGGGATTTTAGAACCCCGATGGTTATTTTCACCCCAAAGAGTTTGCTCCGTCACCCTCAAGCGGTTTCGGCAAAAATAGAATTTATCCAAGGAAGTTTCCAACGGGTTATTGATGATGCCGATACCATTCCCGATAAAGTGACCCGGTTGGTATTTTGTACCGGTAAAATCTATTTTGATTTGCTGAAAGAGAAAAATTCCCTTGGGGTGAAAGATATTGCCCTGGTGAGGATTGAGCAGATTTATCCGTTGCCGGTAAAAGAAATTGAGGCACTGGTATCGAAATACAGGAATGCGCAAAAAATTATTTGGATACAAGAGGAGCCGATGAATATGGGGGCCTGGTATTTTGTGCGCAATGAATTGGCCCAAATAGATATTGAAGGAATCTTCCGCCCAGCCAGTGGTAGCCCGGCAGTTGGTTTGCATGAACTGCATCACCGGGAACAAGAGGAGATTGTTAATAAAGTATTTAAAAAGTGTACCTGTGAATTGAAAAACCCGTATTGTGGATTGCAATGCCAATCGGGAAAATTGAAGGACCCTGTTCTGAAGCAGCATGATTATTTTAAAATAGAACCTTAATTGAAGTTGAACGGATAAAGTTTTCTGAAAGTAGAATCTAACGAACGACATATAATGAAAATTGAAATAAAAATTCCTAGTCCAGGCGAATCAATCAGCGAGGTGCAACTCACCACCTGGTTTGTTGCGGATGGAGATTTTGTGGAAAAAAACCAGGAGATTGCCGAACTGGAATCGGACAAAGCTACCTTGACCCTTAACGCGTCCGAATCCGGGCAGATTAACATCCTTATTCCTGAAGGCGGAACTATTGCAGTAGGTTCTATTGCTTGCCTGATTGATACTGATGCAAAAAACAGCAATACAAATACAACTTCTCAAGTAAAGAAGGCTGAAGAACCTGCAGCAACGCACAAGCCCGTTTTGGAGCAAGAAGAAACCCAACACGCGTTAAAAGTAACCCCTTTAGCCAAAGAAGTATTAAAAGAAAAAGGGGTATCGGTAGAGGAATTGCTTATGAAAGCTCACCGGATTGGAGTGAAAGAGGTTGAAGCCCTTTTGGCTCAAGACTCAACCCCGGCAGAAGTTCCGATCAGGCATGAACGATCGGAAAACCGGGTAAAAATGAGCCCGCTCCGGAAAAAACTGAGCCAACGGTTGGTTCAGGTAAAGAACCAGACCGCCATGTTAACTACCTTTAATGAAGTGAACATGCAGCCGGTAATGAGTTTGCGTGAACAATATAAAGATGGATTTCAGCAAAAGTTTGGAGTGAAATTGGGCTTTATGTCTTTTTTTACAAAAGCAGCCTCTATTGCCTTACAAAAATTCCCCAACATTAATTCAATGATTGATGGTGATGATATAATCAGCTTTAATTATACCGATATCGGCATTGCCGTGCAGACCCCCAAAGGATTGATGGTTCCCATTTTGCGAAATTGCCACGAAATGCCGCTTCCTCAAATTGAATTGGCGATAGCCCGGATGGCCCAAAAAGCCCGGGAGGCAAAAATATCGCTCGACGAAATGAGCGGCGGGACCTTTACCATCACCAATGGCGGCGTTTTTGGTTCGTTATTATCCACCCCGATTATCAATCCGCCCCAAGCCGGGATTTTAGGAATGCATAATATTTTAGAGCGCCCCATTGCCGAAAACGGCCAGGTGGTTATCCGCCCCATGATGTACATTGCCCTTTCGTACGACCATCGGCTGGTGGACGGAAAAGATTCTGTGGGTTTTTTGGTAAAAATTAAAGAACTGATTGAACACCCCGAACGGATGTTGCTAAACGGTGACGACCCGGCCCAGAAACTTATTTTGGGGTAGAATAGTATCAAGTAGTTAGTATCAAGATTTCAGACAAGAGATTTAGAGATACGAGACCATGAGCTCATGAGCCATTAGCTAATGAACTAATGATTTCTGCACCATAAACCTGTCAGGGTTCTAAACCCTGACAGGTTTATCCGTTGTAGCAGGGATTTGTACCAAAAGCACGGGTTCTAAATCCGGGCTGTTGTTAAAGCCCCTTTTAGGGGTTTGGGGGGAATCCTTCCCGCCAAGCCGCTAAGACGCGAAGAATGTAACACCGGCCTCTGGTCGGTTTTTACAATGAACCATTAAGAAATTAAGAGGGTTTTAGAAATGCTCGATTGACAACTTCCGGATAACCTTTGATAAGTTCCAAATGATTGCTTACAATTTCCAAATGACATCTAACAACTTCCGGATGACCTCTGACAAGTTCCAAATAACTGCTTACAACTTCCAAATGACTTCTTACGGGTTCCAAATGACTGCTTACAACTTCCAAATGACTTCTTACGACTTCCAGATAACATCTGACAAGTTCCAAATGACTGCTGACGACACCTAAATGACTTCTGACAACTTCTAAATAGGTGCAACCCTGTAACCTGACAACAAATAACCCGGCACCCGTTATAAAACAAAAATAGGTTACCCTAATCCCAGCGTTGCAGGATAAGGTTTTGTTTCATCCCCCACAGGTGGGAGGGCGGATTTAAATAGTTGTTTTCCGGGTAAATGAATAACAAATTACTGACATTCAGCTAAAAAAAAATTACAGCAAAGTAAATTTTTTTCAACACCCAAAACCTTTATGTAATAAGGGTTACAGCCTGTATTTAACATCATTGTTAATTATTTTGGTACCCGTTAGTGCAAGAAGGGTATTGCACGGTATGTATATTTTTTTATATTTTTATGCCACTGTAGTTATTTACCATTAAATAATTGACCGATGAACAAAAAACAAGAATTTGTATTAAAACGGGGCGATGCCGTACACCAGGTATTCACCCGTTTTGCCGATGTGGTACAGGTTACCCCCGGCCTTACTGACCTTGATGCCCGTTTGGTGGCATTGCTGAGCGAGGGCAAAGGGTTTGCCCTGCAACAGAGCGAGAAAAGCACCCCCATTACCCGGCAGAAAAATGCCACACGTAAACAGATTGAGGAACAGGTAACGGAAATTGCACCGGCGCTGATTGCTTACGCCGCCCATAGTGGCGATGCCGCCCTGGTGCTGGTGAAAAAGGAGCTGCGGGCAAGCCCATCGAAATTAAAAGCCATGCGCGACCGGAGCCTGCATACCTTTGCCGCCTTTGTGCACCAAACAGCCGCCAAATACCCGGGCAAGCTGGAGCCTTATGTAACCGACAGCGAGATTGTTACTTTTAAAGAAAGGATTGATGCTTTTGACCAATCGTTGCCGGCCCCTAAAAATGCCCAGGGAAAAAGCAAACAGATAACCGAAAACCTGGGCGAAAGCTGCGAGGCCATTGATACCCTGCTGAAGGAGGCCATACGTGAAAAGGTGAACCCCTGGAGGACCAAGAAGGCTGAGTTTTACAACGCCTTTGAAAATGCCATGGCCATAAGCGAAAGCCACAGCACCAAAACCGACAAAGGCAACGGCACCGGTACCGCTCCAGCCAGTGAAACGAAATAGATTATAAGCTGTGTTTTTTTTGGTTACTGATTAAAAGAACATCCCCGCTGCCCGAGACTGTGTGTTGAGGGTGGTGGGGGTTTTGGGGAGGGAAGGGGATGGAGTTTATTGTAAGATATGAATAGAGAGGGACAATTAATTGGGGGGATGATAGTTTGAGTCATTCTGAAACAAAATGAAATTCAAGATTTATTAGAAATGAAAAAAAGAAAAAAATATTGAGACTGAAAATTCTGACACTTTGATATAATGACTAAAATGAATTTATATAAGTCTGACTAAATTAATACACAGAAAATTATGGAAATAAAATTTGAATTAAACTTCGAGAATTCAGAAAAAGAATTATTGAAATCAATATTGCATTGTGATACTGAAGCCAAACTAAATGACAAGTTAAATAAATTATCTCGTTCGGCTTTTGAAGAGATACGAAAAATGGTAATTGGACAAAAAGTTTTTACTCGTGGCAGAGATATTTTAGAGTTTCGACTTTTTAATCTCATTTCATATTACTTTGAAGGTAAAATACCTGACGAACAAAAAATATGCGACTTGTTTCAAATAACAGCTACAGAAAGTCGTGCAATTGTCCGGTCTATCATGTCCAAATATCAATATGATTTAAAAGAAACCATATCTTCATCCCTGAAGGAACAGGTTCAAAATATCATAAAAGATGAAAACCTTGATTTTTATAGACTGTCAATTCAAAATCAGTTTTTCAAAGATGAATTGAATAAAATATTAGGAAATATGGACACAAGTTTGCCAATTATTGAAAAAGAAAGAGGTACAATTTCAACATACATTATACAGCCTTCTTCTTATGAAAATCTTTGTGTGTACTTTAATATCGAAATTGAAAACTAATGGAAAATGAATTACCTAATTTATTATCTTCTGCAAGTATTCTTTTAGCAATACTAACTGCATTATTTGGATTCTTTTACCCTTCTGTTAAAGAAGTATTGGAAATAACCCCTAAATTACACTCTGCGGATAATATAAAATCTTACAAATCGGCTAAGACGATTTTTAAAGCCAAACAAATACCTTTAACCATCGGTTCTGTAATTATTTCATTAATATTTTTGCCAGAAATGATTCATCAAATAAAAAAGAGTACAAATGCAATTATTACTTATGGGTTAAAAAATGTAGAATATAATACAATGATTGCCTCTTACATAACTGTTTGCCTTTTTATGATTTTTCTAACAATAATGATAATAATTTTGGGATTCAGATTAAGGAAACAAATGGTAAAACTAAAACCCTAAATTACTTTTTATAAGTAATGGCAGGGAAAATACAAAGCTTTGTAAACCGCTTCAAATTTGGAACGATTTGGAGAGTATTACGAAATATACACTACTTATAAAATATACCGCTTGGAGGCAACTTAAAAAAAGACAGAGACACTACAACTATAAATTATGACAGAGACAATTTTAATAATCGTATTGATAGTTTTAGTAATAATCAATATATGGTTGACTGTGACAAAAAGGGTTACAGACAATAGTGAAGTATTAAAATCAAAACTTATCAAAATTGATTCAGACCTCTCAAGGTTAGACCCACTAATAAGAGATGAGTTCAGTAGAAGTAGAGATGAAACCCAAAAATCATTCAAAGACAACCGAGAAGAATTAAACAATTCGTTTAAATTGTTAGGTGAGAATTTAACAAAAACGGTTACTGATTTATCGAATGCCCAAAAGAATCAATTTGAAACTTTCTCAAATCAGCTTGCTGACCTTATAAAGTCAATTGATGAGAAGACAAAGAACCTTCAAGGACAACTTGAAAAATCATCAAAAGAAAATAGAACTGAACAAACAAATTCTTTAAAATCTTTTGAAGATAAATTCTCGCAAAATGTTAAAGACTTTAATGACCTTCAAAAACAGAAATTTGAAGACCTTGTAAATAGACAAGAAAACGTCAGAAAAGAAACTGAAACTAAACTTAAAGAGATTCGGGACACTGTAGAAGGAAAACTTAAGAGTCTGCAAGATGATAATAATAAAAAGCTTGAAGAGATGCGTAAAACAGTTGATGAGAAGCTTCAAGAAACTGTTGAAAAAAGATTTAATGAATCCTTTAAACTAATCAGTGAAAGACTTGAACAGGTTCATAAAGGTCTAGGCGAGATGCAGACTCTAGCATCTGGAGTTGGGGACTTGAAAAAAGTTTTGACAAATGTAAAAACAAGAGGAAATTTGGGCGAAATTCAACTAGGAGCTATTCTTGAACAAATCCTTTCTCCAGAACAATATGAACAAAATACTATTGTCAAAGATAGCACTCAAGAAAGAGTGGAATATGTGATTAAACTCCCCGGTAAAAACAATGATGATAAGTCACTATTGTTACCAATTGACTCTAAATTTCCAAATGAAGATTATCAAAGATTAATAGAGGCATACGATAATATTACTAATTTGAATCCAAAAGACGTAGAAGCAATTTCAAAACAATTTGAAAATTCAATTAAAAAGAATGCAAAGGATATAAAGGATAAATACATTAATCCACCAATCACAACAGATTTTGCAATAATGTTTGTTCCTACCGAAGGATTATATGCGGAAATTCTCAGACGGACCGGACTTTTTGAATTTTTACAGAGGGATTTTAAAATTACTGTTGTTGGTCCGACTAATTTAGTTGCATTTCTAAGTAGTTTACAAATGGGCTTTAAAACATTGGCAATTGAGAAAAGGTCAAGCGAAGTATGGGAAATTCTTGGAGCAGTTAAAACTGAGTTTGGTAATTTTGGAACTGTTTTGGAGCAAACCAAAAAGAAACTGCAACAAGCTACAAATGTTATTGACAAAGCTGGCGTAAGGTCAAGAGCCATTGAACGTAAGTTGAGAACAGTTCAAGAATTGCCACAAGAACAAACAGTAGCCTTATTAGGTGAATCAATTGAAATTGAGCAAGACAACGAATTAATAAATGAAAATGATGATGAATAAAAAGGACTGTCGCCTAGCACGATATAGCCAATAAGGGTTTTCTGAGGTTTTTCGAAAGGTTGTAGCTCGCTTCAACATATGATTTAAACCCGTTGTCAGGTAATTTGCAAACCGCACAAGCCAACATACAACCGATGTTTGCAAAAGAGTCGTTTCATTATCGGTACACCCATGGATAATTGTATATTTGTGTGGATATTAATTAACATTTAAACAGATTTTTGATTAATGGAAATACGAATCTTGAAACCTCGGAAGGCACTTAACAAAGCCTTTCTGAAAGTAAAACCTAACAGGACTGAAATCGAGAGTTTCAAGACCAATTTATCCCAACTTCTCGACAGGATTAATGACAATGAATCGGAAGAATTTCATAAAAACCTTGTTTCTGATTTCCTGAAAGATACATACTACAAGCAAAATCACTTTATAAATACAAAAGGTCGAAACGACCTTGTAATACATAACACAAACAGTGCCTCCGGCACCGTGGGTGTTATTATTGAAGCGAAAAAGCCGACCAATAAAGCCGAAATGCTTACAAAAAACAAAGTAAACGTTAAGGCTTTTCAAGAATTGGTTTTGTATTATTTGAGAGAGCGGATTACTCAGAAAAATATTGAGATAAAATACCTGATTGCGACTAATATTAACGAATGGTTCATATTTGATGCAACGCTTTTTGATAGGTTGTTTGCCCAAAACAAAAACCTTGTAAAACAATTCAATGACTTTGAATGCGGACGATTGGCTGATACTAAAACAGATTTTTTCTACAAGCAAGTTGCCGAACCTTTTATTGCAGAAATAAAGCACGATATTGAGTTTACATATTTCGATATTCGTGATTATGAAAAGCCATTGCGAAATGCCGATAAAAAGGACGATAATCAGCTTATCGCTTTATTCAAATTACTTTCGCCCGAACATCTTTTAAAACTGCCATTCGCAAACGATAGCAACAGCCTTGATAAACGTTTTTACGGTGAATTGCTTCATATTATTGGATTAACAGAAACTAAAGACGGAAGTAAAAAACTAATCGAGCGGAATAAAGAAGGCGAACGAAATACAGGTTCATTTCTTGAAAATGCAATTATCCAGTTAGACAGTCTTGACAAAATTTCTCGGATTGAAAACCCAAGCCAATTTGGTTCAAACTTACATGAACGACTTTTCAATGTTGGACTTGAATTAAGTATTACTTGGATTAATCGTATTTTGTTTTTAAAACTATTAGAAGCTCAATTAATTACTTACCACAAAGGCGATAAATCATATGAGTTTCTGAGTTTCGATAAGATAAAGGATTATGACGATTTAAACAGCTTGTTTTTTCAGGTGCTTGCTCGCAAGCAAAACGAGCGAAACGAAGATGTAAAAACGTTATTTGCCAAAGTCCCTTATTTGAACAGTTCGCTTTTTGAACCTACAGAAATTGAACATTCCACGCTTTTTATAAGTCAGTTACGAAATGACAAAACCATTCCGATTTATTCGCAAACCGTTTTAAAAGATACAACAGGTAAAAGACGCACAGGCAATATAAACCCGCTTGAATATTTGTTCGAGTTTTTAAATGATTATGATTTTGCCAGCGAAGGAAGCGAAGAAATACAGGAAGACAATAAAACCCTTATCAATGCTTCGGTTCTTGGATTGATTTTCGAAAAAATAAACGGTTACAAAGATGGCTCATTCTTTACACCTGGTTTTATAACCATGTATATGTGCCGTGAAACCATCCGTAAAGCTGTGGTTCAGAAATTCAATGAAACCAAAAATTGGAATTGTACCGATATTGATTCGCTTTACGATAAAATTGAAGACCGAAAAGAAGCCAACAAAATAATCAACGATTTAAAAATTTGTGACCCTGCCGTTGGCTCTGGACACTTTTTGGTTTCGGCTCTCAATGAAATGATTGCTATAAAAAGCGACCTTAAAATATTGCAAGACCGTGACGGAAAACGTTTAAAAGAATATCATTTTGAAGTGGTAAACGATGAATTGATTGTAACGGACGAAGATGGAGAATTATTTGAATACATTCCAAAAAACAAAGAAAGCCAGCGCATACAGGAAACCTTGTTTCACGAAAAGCAAACCATTATTGAAAACTGCTTGTTTGGCGTTGACTTAAACCCAAATTCTGTTAAAATCTGTCGTTTGCGTTTGTGGATTGAGCTTTTGAAAAATGCATACTACAAAAACGAAACGGAACTTGAAACCCTTCCGAATATTGACATAAACATAAAATGCGGAAACTCGCTGATTAGCCGTTTTGCCCTCGATGCCGATTTAAAGCAAGCATTAAAAAAGAGTGCGAGCAAATGGACTATTGACAGTTACCGCCTTGCCGTGGACACCTACCGGAACGCTCAAAGCAAAGAGCAAAAGCGGGAAATGGAAAGGCTCATAAACGAGATTAAAACCAATTTCCGTAGCGAAATTTCGCTGAACGACCCCAAAGCAAAACGCCTGAGAGCATTAAATGGCGAATTATTTAGCATGACCAACCAAGGCCAGCTTTTCGAACTCTCGAAAAAAGAAAAAGACGAATGGAACGCAAAAGTTGCCAAACTAACCGCCGAAACCCAAAAGCTGGAAGCAGAAATTGAAGAAATAAAAAGCAATAAAATTTACGAAAACGCTTTTGAATGGCGGTTCGAGTTTCCCGAAGTGCTGGACGATAACGGCGATTTTATAGGTTTTAATGTTGTGATTGGGAATCCGCCTTATGTTTTTGGAGGTAACGAAGGTATTTCCGAAAATGAGAAGAAATTTTTCAAAATCAATTTTGAAACAGGAAGTGGTAAAGTTAATCTGTTTACACTTTTTATCGAAAGGGCTTTTAGTGTTTTAAAAAGCTCGTCCCATTTTGGGTTTATAATTCCAAATACCTTTCTGAGAGTAACATCTTATGATTCAACGAGAAAATATTTAGTAAAAAATTCTAAAATCGATTCAATTTATGATTTTGGAGATAAAGTCTTTGATGATGCTGTTACTACTGCAATCGTAATTACAGCCACCAAAGGTCAATACAATGATTTTCAAACTAACATTATTAATGATTCTAATACAGGTATATTAAGCAAGCAAGAAATAATTGATAATGAATTTGTAATTGCAATTAATCTTAATAAAAACTCTCAAAACCTTGTAAAAAAATTGAAGTCAAATATTCTATTAGGTTCAATTTGCAAGGAAATGATATTTGGTGTTGTGATAACAAAAAATAAAGAGGAAGTTGTAAGTAATACTCACAAAAAAGGTTGGAAGCCTTTTTTAGAAGGTAAAGAAATTGGTTCTTATTTTATAAAAGAAGTAAAACAGTGGTTAAATTATGACCACAAATTGCTTCACAGAGCGAGAACTAAGGAAATTTTCGAGACTCCCGAGAAAATATTAGTTCAAAGAATAACAGGAGGCTCAAAGCCATTAAAAGCTGCATACGATAATCAAAGCCTTTACAACAAAGAATCGATTAATAACATTATTCTTAAAGATGATAGCCCAGTCAAAACTAAATTTATTTTAGCTCTCCTTAACTCAAAGCTAATCAATTGGTTTTACACAATGCAATTTACAAATGAATCAAATTTAACAGTAAATTTATCAAAAACTTATCTTTCACAAATTCCTATTGCTTTACCAACAAATGAAACTGTTTTTATATCAATAGTAGATGAGATTCTTTTAATCAAAAAGGAAAACAATTTAGCAAATACTCAGGCTCTTGAAGATAAGTTAGACCGTTTGATTTACCAACTTTACGACTTGACACAAGAGGAAATTAAAATTATTGAGAACACTGTAAAATGATTGAATCAAATTCAAATAATCCTTTTTCTAATCTTTTTGACATAGAAACTCAAAATATTGAGTCTTTAATAATCAAAGAGACTTATAATAAAGAAAATTGCTTTATTTATGAAGGAGATATGATTATTGGTGGTTTTATTATTGTTCAGAAGAAAAAAGTTAAAACCATTCTTAAAGTCTCGTTTTACAAATCAAAAATTGATAAAAAGTATATACCACGTCTTGAATTTAGAAAGGAAGATGCTAACGGAGAAACAACAAAGTCTAGGGGCAATGATGTAATTATTAAATTTAGTGACAGTGATGAAGCAAGAGCTTTTTGGAAAGTGATTCATTTTTTACAAGGTTTTAAGGATTTAGTTGATTTAGGAGACTTTCATTCAAGATACCAAGCCATAAGTTTCGATTCTTACTTAGTTGATTTTAAGTCTAAAGTTCAAGCAGAGAAAGTCAAAGAATTAACTGCATTATCAGAATCAACAAAACTCTCTAATCATGAAATTAAGGAATTACTTCTTCCACATCGTAGAAATGCAGTTCATTGGTTTTATGCTTTTTTGAAAAATTTGCATAACAAAGAAGGTATTAAAGCCTTTGACTCATATAGAAAGAAACACGCTATAACCGAACAAGGTGAAGAAGCTATTTGGCATCATTTCTTAAAATCTAACGATTGGATTATCGGATTGAACATTGATATAAAATTTATCCGAGATTTACTTTCAAAACAAAAGGTTGGTTATGAAGACTCTAAAGGAGTTGGAAGCCCTGAAGTAGATTTGTTGGGTATTTCATATTTTACAACCTTAATTGAATTAAAAACAAGTAAGACCAAAATATTTAAGGAAAAGAAAACTACAAAATCAAGAGCAAATACTTGGGATTTTTCTGAAGAATTTATTGAAGCATACAGTCAAACATTGGCACAAAGAAGTGAGATAACAGAATACAAAGACATTAAAGATGAAAACGGTAGTATAATTGACACCAAGAAAAATAGAATATTAGACCCAAAAGCAGTTTTAATTATTGGTAATAGAAATGAAGAATTTCCACACATTAGAAATTCAGAATTTGATATGAAGTCTGACTGTTTTGAAAGAATGAGAAGAGATTCAAGAAATATTGAAATTGTGACATTTGATGAGCTTTTTGAAAGAGCCTTTCATATTGTCTTTACTGACAAATTACCGAGAGATTGGTATCAATTAGAATCTGACAACTTTAAATTAAATGTTTTAAAACTTTAAACTTATGGCAACAAAGACTGTTCCGGTAAAACCACACAAAAGGTCAACACCATCACCGACACCAAGAAAAAATCCTGATGCACCAAAACCAGGACCAAAAACAGTTCCAGTTCAACCACATAAAAGAACTCCACCGTCAAAATGAGGCTGATTTAAATAGCCCATGCTTTACAGCCGCACAAACCAAAGGCTTGGCTGCAAGCATCGGTTTGTAAAAAGTACAAAAATGCAAAGAGCGGTATGCCAATAAGGGTTTCAGTGGTTGAGCTCCCTTCGGTCGGTTTAATGGTTTTCGAGTGTTCGTGGCTCGTAAAAAACCGGTGTAAACTGATAGGAAATTGCTTTGTAACCTTGCACGATACCAACAAATGTTAGCGTTTGTTATAAACGACAGGAGAAACCAATATGAGATTAGAAAAATGAAAGGGACCATTAGCAATAAAATAAGAAATGATTTAAAAGAAAGCCAGATTAATTGGAAAGTTGCCATTTTAATGATGCCAATTGCATTTATCACGTATATCTTCCATGAGTTTGGACATTGGACATTTGGAGAACTATTGGGTAATGATATGACATTAAGTTTAAATAATTCAGCTCCCCAAAGCGGCTATTTTATTAATGAATCGCATGCTTTATGGTCTGCGGTTGGTGGACCGGTTTTTACGATTATTCAAGCGTTTGTATTTTTATTAATTACCTGGATAACTAAATCAATTTATGCATACTCATTTACATTTTTTGCAATATTTTCAAGGTTTTTCTCAATTGTTTTCGGCGGAATTGATTTGCAAGATGAAGCAAGGATAGCATCAATGTTGGGTACGGATAAGTATATAATTGCAGCGGCTGTGCTAACGATACTGTTTTTGGTTTTGTGGAGATGCAGCCGGATTATGAATCTGAATACGAAAGCGGTAGGATATTTTGCCGTCTTGGGAACTTTTGCCATACTAATTGTAATAGGAGTAAATGAATTAGTTATGATAAAATAAAAAGCAACGGGGCTCAAATACGAGTGAGCATCATTATAAAACACAGTAGAAGCCAAGATGAAACATCCATCATAAAATTGTATCGCATACGGACATGATTATACCATGGATGTCCCGCGAGGCCAATTAATTAACTAAAATATATTCTCGTGAAACAGAAACTTATGAAAATTAAACTACGTGTTTTGATAGTGAATTTGATTGGCCAGGAATAATTGACGGTTATTCTGGCTATGTTGAAAAATGGATAAAAAGTGAAATTTATAAATAATGAAACGCCGACAAAGTGTATATGCCATAAGGCAATGGTAGCAACCGGGAAAATCATGTGTTCATCAGCTCATTTGGAAAGGGTTGAATGGTTGAATGGTTATTTGTTCATTATTCATTGTTAATTGCCCCCCCCTCCTATAGTCCCCCGGGGGACAACCTTCGTTGTAGTTGCTTTTTGCAGTTTAATTGATGGAGAAAGAATCATAGCCATCGGTAAAATCAGTGTGCTATTTTCATTTATCCCGAAAATTTATCTTGAATTTTGTAACTAAATGTGTTAAAAAGAAACTATCTGTTAAAGAAGTCAAAACATTATGAATTCCAAAGAGGAACAGTTTAAAAAGTTGATTTCCGAAAACGAGGAACGTATAAAGCGTATTTGCCGCTATTATGCTCCCGATAAGGATGAACAAAAGGACATATACCAGGAGATTCTGATAAATATCTGGAAAAGCCTGGAATCGTTTCGCGGCGATGCAAGCATCAGCACCTGGATATACCGGATTGCGGTAAATACATCGCTCAGTTTTATGGGAAAGTCGTTCAAACGGATGAAACTCCATGTCAATTCCGATACCCAGAATTTAAGTTCGCTATTGGACGAAAGCAATTATGAAGATAAACTACGGGAGGAGACACAGTTTAATCAAATCCAACTGGAATTGAACCAGTTGTCGGTTATTGACAAAGCCTTAATATCCTTGCAACTGGAAGGATTATCGATGAAAGAAATTTCCGAAATTATTGGGATTACTGAACCGAATGTAAAAGTGAAAATACACCGGATAAAAGAACAATTACGCGAAAAAATGAAAGGAGTTGATTATGAATAGCCTGGTTAATAAAAATATAGATACTTCAATAGCTGGTTCAAACCCTGATGATTTAATTTTGAAGTTAAAGAACGAAGATGCCAGAAACCTGCGGATATCAAAGAATTTTCAGTGGATATACTGGATATTAATCCCCATTTATGCCGGGTTCTTTATACTGAATCCCGATGATGAACTGAACCTGTTGAGCCGCATTTCGGGAGCCTGCTACGTAGTATCGTTTATCATATTTGCCTTTATTTTCCGGAAATCGGTAAAAGAATACAAAGCCATTGATTATTCTTTACCTACGCTGGAGATGATGAAACAGGCAGTCAAAAGGTATCACTTATGGCAGCCCCGGCTATTATGGGCCCTGCTGTCGGTGTTATTTATTGATGCCGGATTAATATTCTCAGGCATTGAGTTTGTGGATGCAGCATCTTTTTTGAACCGATTTTTGTGGATTCAGGCTACTTTTTTGCCAGCCATAGGGATTTCGTTTGGCATTGGTGTCCTGATTTGGAGCAAAAGACAGAAACCGCTTCGGGATCAGGCCTTAAGAATAATAAAAGAATTAATTGAATAAATAAAAAAAGCCACTTTAACGAGTGGCTTTTTTGTAGAAATATCATTCAGTTACACCCTGAGTGCAGAAATATCGGCGAATTCCTCGGCTTGGTATTCTCCATTAGTAAGTTTGCCCAGGCATTTTTTAAATGCATCAATCGTCCGGTCAACATCCTCTAATGTATGAATGGCGGTAGGTATCAGCCTCAATAAGATATGCCCTTTGGGTATTACCGGGTAAATAACTACGGAACAAAAGATGCCATAATTTTCGCGTAAATCCAACACCAGATTGGTTGCCTCAATTACCCCGCCGTGCATCATTACAGGGGTTACAGGTGACTCAGTATGGCCAATGTCAAATCCATTTTCTTTCAATCCTTTTTGTAAGGCACGTACAATTTTCCAGAGGTTTTCGCGTAGGGAATGATCGTTCTGTAAAAGCTCCAGCCTTTTTAAGGCACCTAAAGTCATAGGCATGGGAAGCGATTTTGCAAATGTCTGCGAACGCATGTTATACCGTAAAAAGTCAACAATTTCGCGTTCCGAAGCTATAAAACCACCAATTCCGGCCATAGCTTTGGCAAATGTCGAGAAATACAAATCAATTTGATCCTGAACCCCGAAATGGTCACCAATTCCGGCACCTTTTGGACCCATGGTCCCAAATCCGTGGGCATCGTCAACCAACAACCTGAAATTGAATTTTTCTTTCAATTTCACAATGGCAGGAATATTTCCCAGGTCTCCCTCCATACCGAAAACACCTTCGGTAATGACCAAAATCCCACCGCCGGTTTCTTCAACCAGTTTTTTGGCAAACCCCAACATTTTTTCGCACCGGGCCATGTCGTTGTGAGGGAAAACAAAACTTTTTCCACCCTTTGATTTATGCAAGAAAACGCCATCCATAATACATGCATGGCTTTCAGAGTCGTAAACAATCACATCCTTACGGCTGGCAATACAATCAATGATAGAAACCATTCCCTGGTAACCGTAGTTTAAAAGGAATGCATCCTCTTTATTTACAAATGCTGCCAGTTTTTGCTCCAATTCTTCATGGTACTTGGTTTGCCCCGACATCATCCGGGCACCCATTGGGTATGCCATGCCAAATTTTGCAGCAGCATCGGCATCAGCCTTCCTTACTTCAGGGTGGTTGGCTAAACCAATGTAGTTGTTTAAACTCCAGTTTAATACTTTTTTTCCACGGAACATCATGTGCGGATGGATTTCGCCCTCTAGTTTTGGGAACGAAAAATAACCATGACCCGCTTTTTGATATTGGCCGATAGGGCCTCTATCACGTTTTATTCTATCAAAAATATCCACAGTACAACAATTTTATGATTAATGAGGCAAATGTACTGGATACGAAACTATTTCATAGTAGTAAAAGTACTTATTTAGAAACGTGGATTTTTTTGAATTGATTTAGGTAAAGCAGGAGGTGACTTGTCAAAAAAAAAATAACACTAACTTGTTATTAGCTAATAAAATAAATAAAATTTATGTATTGGACTTTCAAAATATTCAAATGCTTTATGTATATTTGCACCCCTAAATACATAAGTTAAATCATAAACAAGAGGTTTTTTCGTTTAATGGGAGGACCTAATTTATTGCAGATATGCTAAAAACAAAAACTACATTATTAGTTTTCAGTATTTTAACCACCTTGTTGATGTCGTGTAGTGAATACCAGAAAGTGCTCAAAAGCTCCGACTATAACCTTAAATATGAAAAGGCGCTAGTTTATTATGAAAAGGGGGATTATTACAGGGCTCAATCACTATTCGATGAATTGGTATCTATTTTTAAAGGGACTGACAAATCTGAAAAGATTCTATATTATTATGCCGATTGTCACTACCAGCAAAAAGATTATGTGTTGGGGGCCTACTATTTTGAGAACTTTGCCAAAACATTTCCTTACAGCGAGTTTGCGGAGAAAGCGGCCTATACCGCTGCCTATTGTTATTACCTGAATTCGCCCAAATATACCCTCGACCAAACCGACACCCGCAAAGCGATTGAGGCCATGCAGGTTTTTATCAATAAATATCCAACCAGCACCTATGTAACTGAGGCTAACGATATTATTGAGAAATTGCGCAGCAAATTGGAACTTAAATCCTACGAGAGCGCGAAGCTTTATTTCAAATTGGGAGAATATCATGCGGCATCAATTGCACTACGTAACAGCTTGAAAGATTTTCCCGATACACATTACCGCGAAGAGCTGTTGTATCTTATCGTGAAATCGAATTTTTTGTTGGCTGAAAATAGCGTGAAAGAAAAACAAGGGGAACGTTACCAAAATACCATCAGTGAATATTATTCTTTTCTTGATGAATTCCCGGAATCGAAATACCTGGAGGAAATTGAGAAGATGTACACAAAATCGGTAAATCAAATTAAAAATTTATAGCAATGGATTACAAAAAAAGCAATGCACCTACAAGTACGATTACCAGAGATTTGAGGGAGATTGAAAAAGAGACAGGAAATGTTTACGAAAGCATTGTTGCCATTTCGAGAAGGTCAAACCAAATTAGTGTGGAGATTAAAGAGGAATTGAGCCGCAAGCTTGAGGAATTTGCATCATATACAGATAATTTGGAAGAGGTTTTTGAAAACCGCGAACAAATCGAGATTTCGAAATACTACGAACGTTTGCCCAAATCGACGGCAATTGCCATCGAAGAGTTTATTGAGGGCAATGTGTATCACCGTATTCCAGAGGAAGAAGAAATAAAGAGTATTTCAAAGGAATAAACCTTTGAAGCATGCTGTTAAATAAAAATATTATTTTAGGAGTAACCGGGGGGATAGCTGCTTACAAGGCAGCCCATCTTACCCGTTTGTTCGTTAAAAAGGGGGCACACGTGAAAATTATCATGACCCCATTGGCCAAGGAATTTATTACTCCGCTGACTTTGGCTACACTCTCAAAAAATCCAATTCTGGTCGATTTTTACAATCCTGAAAATGGAGACTGGAACAGCCATGTTGACTTGGGACTTTGGGCCGATGCTATGGTCGTAGCCCCAGCTACGGCAAATACTATGGCTAAAATGGCTCATGGAGTTGCCGATAATTTATTGCTTACAACATATCTTTCGGCCCGTTGCCCTGTGTTTTTGGCACCGGCCATGGATTTAGATATGTACCGGCATCCGGCCACCGTTCAAAACATGAGCAAGCTTCAATCATTCGGAAATTTTTTAATTGAACCCGAAACCGGGGAATTAGCGAGTGGCTTGGTAGGTAAAGGCCGTATGGCAGAACCAGAGGCTATTGTAGCATATTTAGAAAATTATTTTAACGCGCATCAGGATTTTTCGGGGAAAAAGGTGTTGATTACTGCCGGGCCTACCCATGAAATGATTGACCCTGTGCGGTTCATTGGAAATAATTCTTCGGGAAAGATGGGTTACGCGCTGGCCGAAGAGTTGGCAAACCGTGGGGCGGTGGTTACATTGGTATCGGGTCCGGTGGCTATTGAGACGCAACACCCAAATATCCAACTTATTCCGGTGGTTTCAGCCAAACAGATGCTCGAAGCCTGTCAGCAAGTTTTTCAAAAACAGGATGCTGCTTTGATGGTGGCAGCCGTGGCTGATTACACACCTGCCCAGGCAGAGGGTCAGAAAATAAAGAAAAAAACTGAAAATTTAACTTTGGAACTGGTCCCAACACCTGATATAGCTGCTACTTTGGGCATACAAAAAAAGGATATGCAGGTTTTGGTCGGGTTTGCCTTAGAAAGCGACCAGGAGATGGCCCATGCCACAGAAAAACTTCATAAAAAGAATTTTGATTTTATTGTGCTGAATTCATTGAATGATGCTGGAAGCGGCTTCCAGACTGATACAAATAAAATCACACTCATTACACGAAACGGGCAAATTAAACCGTTTGAGTTAAAATTAAAGACACAGGTTGCAAAAGATATTGCCGATGAATTGTTTCAAACCATTCAACAAAAGAATACCTAACACTCTTTACCATGCTTAGTTGGAAGTTCCCTTTTCAATTTCTTGTTTTTTTCCTGCTTTCATTAATTGTCGGAACTAGCTATGCCCAGGAGTTAAATTGCCGGATTCAGGTAAATTCGACCCAGATTCAGGGTTCAAATAAAACCGTGTTTGAAACCATGCAGAAATCGTTATTTGAGTTCTTAAATAACCGCAACTGGACCAACCACGTTTACAGTACCGAAGAGCGTATCGAGTGCAATTTTATGCTCAACATTACCAAGCAAAACTCGGTAGATGAATTTGAAGGGACTTTGCAGGTGAATTCGAGCCGTCCGGTTTTCAACTCCGGATATTCAACACCACTGTTTATTTATTTGGACAAAAAAGTAAAATTCAGGTATGCCGAGGGAGAAGCACCCGACTTCAGTGAAAATACCCATAACGAACTCACATCGTTATTGGCTTATTACGTATATGTGGTTTTGGCCTACGATTACGACTCTTTTTCGCTCATGGGAGGGACAGAATATTTTCAAATGGCGGAGAAGATTGTTAGCACTGCTCAAAGTTCCACATCGAGTGGGTGGAAGGCCTTTGAGGACCGTAAAAACCGGTATTGGCTGATTGAAAACAATTTGAACCAAATATATGCTCCGGTCCGCGTCTATTATTACAATTATCACCGGTTAGGGCTCGACGTGATGCATAAAAACCTGGCCGACGGGCGGACCAAAATTGCCGAAGGCTTGAATGATCTACTGAAAGTTCATCGGGCCAAACAGAATTCTTTTATCATGCAAATATTCTTTGAGGCAAAAAGTGAAGAGTTGATTAAAATACTCCCCGAATCTCCTCCCGCAGAAGGCACTAAAGCCTACAATTTGTTAAAGGAGATGGATGCAGCGAATTCTGCCAAATATCAAAAAATCATTAAAAAATCATAGGATTCAGCAGTTGCGTTGAAAAATTGTTAATTAAAGCAACCCTAATTCTGTGCATCTGAAATTTTGCTGTGCAAAATAATTTTAAATTTGTAGCGCAAAACCTAATAGTAGTATATGCTAAAATCGCTTAAGGTACAGAACTATGCACTCATTCAGCATTTGAGCATTGACTTTGAACCCGATTTTTCGACCCTCACAGGCGAAACCGGCGCCGGTAAGTCTATTTTACTTGGGGCATTGTCGTTGGTTCTGGGTTCCAGAGCCGATTCAACAGCCATTAACAATCAGAGCGACAAGTGTGTGGTTGAGGCGGTTTTTGGAATTGAGTCCTATGAATTGCAGTCTTATTTTGATGCAAATGATCTTGATTACCAACCAGAAACATGCATCCGAAGGGAAATATTAAATACTGGTAAATCGCGGGCATTTATTAACGATACCCCGGTCAATCTGCCACAACTCAAAGAGCTGGCCACCAAACTCATCGATATCCATTCGCAACATGAAAACCTTGAATTGAACAGCAGCCAGTTCCAATTGAATGTGCTGGACGCTGTGGCACAGAACCAGGTTGTTTTGGCTCAATACAAAATAGAGTTTCGGAAGTATAAAGAGCACTTGAGCCAACTTACAAAACTAAAAGAGGCTGCCCATACTGCTGATGCCGATTACGATTACAACCTTTTTCAATTGAACCAGTTGCTTGATTTGCGGTTAGAAACAATAGATCAAATGGCTTTGGACGAGGAACTGCAAATGCTTACCAATGCAGAAGAGATTCAACAAAGTCTGGGATTAAGCTTTAGCATGCTTTCGGAAGGGGAAACCAACACGCTTGCTCAGTTAAAGCTCAGCAAACAATCGCTTGATAAAATAAAATCCTATTTTCCGAAAGCAGAAAGTTTTGTAGAGCGGATTGAAACCGCTTTTATTGATTTGAAGGACTTGGCCGCAGAATTGGAAATACTGGCCGGCCGTGTGGAGTACAATCCTGAAAGGGCCCGGCTACTGAAAGATCAATTGGATGGTTTGTATTCGCTGATGAACAAGCACCAAGTGAATAGCGTTGAGGGATTGTTGCAATGTCAGCAGGCATTTCAGGCAAAGGTAGCTTCTAAAGAATCCTACTCGATAGAGATTGAAAAACTTGAGAAGGCGCATCAGGAAACTTTAAACAGCTTAAAGGATTTGGCATCCAGGTTAACTGAAAACCGTAAAAAAGCAGTACCAAGGTTTACCCATCAAATACTCATACAGTTAGCCGATTTGGGCATGCCTCATGCGGCTTTTGAGGTGGAAATACATTCCGATGAGGTTTTTAATGAATGGGGGACCAATAGGGTTGGGTTCTTGTTCTCGGCCAATAAAAACCAACCCCCACAGAATATTTCAAAAATAGCTTCCGGTGGTGAAATCAGCCGTTTGATGTTGAGCATAAAATCCATCTTGTCGCAGAGTGTGTCGTTGCCCACCATCATCTTTGATGAAATTGATACCGGGGTTTCTGGCGAAATGGCCGATAAAATGGCCGACATCATGAAACAGATGGCCCGGAACATGCAGGTAATCAGTATTACGCATCTGCCACAGATTGCAGCGCGCGGCAAAAACCATTTTAAAGTGTATAAAATCGAAAACAACCATACGGTAACCACCCAGATTCAAAAGCTGTCAGCCGATGAGCGGATAGTTGAAATTGCCCGGATGCTAAGCGGCAAAGACATTACAAAAGAAGCTATTGAGAATGCTAAGACACTCATTGCCTCTTGAAAGACTTTCAGAATTTATCGAAAATGAACATAAACAGCCCTAAGCTGTTATCGGAACGTAACAACATTTTAAAATCAATATTATGGCTTATAATTTATTAGAGGGAAAGAAAGGGATTATTTTTGGTGCATTGAACGAGCAATCCATTGCATGGAAAGTAGCCTTAAAAGCCTACGAAGAAGGAGCGCAGTTTGTATTAACCAATACTCCTGTAGCTTTACGGATGGGTGAACTGGACGAATTGGGTAAGGCTTGCAATGCCCCTATCATTCCCGCCGATGCAACCAGCTTTGAAGATCTTGAAAATCTGATAATTAAATCGATGGAACTGTTAGGCGGTAAAATCGATTTTGTTTTGCATTCCATCGGGATGTCGCCCAATGTCCGTAAGGGGTTGTCGTATGATAACCTGAATTATAGTTATTTTGAAAAAACGCTGGACATTAGTGCCATTTCTCTCCATAAAATCCTTCAGGTATGCCGGAAGCATGATGCCATTAATGAGTGGGGTTCGGTAGTTGCCTTATCTTATGTAGCTGCCCAGCGGACCCTTTATGGATACAACGATATGGCCGATGCCAAAGCGTTGTTGGAATCTATTGCCCGTAGCTTTGGTTACATTTATGGCCGCGAGAAACGTATACGGGTAAATACCATTTCGCAATCACCCACGTTAACTACTGCTGGTAGCGGTATCCGTGGTTTCGATAACTTGGTGGATTTCTCGGAACGTACCTCGCCATTAGGAAATGCTACGGCTGCGGAATGTGCCGATTATTGCATCACATTATTCTCCGATCTTACCCGGAAAGTAACCATGCAGAACCTGTTCCACGATGGTGGTTTCTCCAGTATGGGTATGAGTTACCGGGCGATGACACAATACAATAAGAGCTTCGATTGCGAATCGGCCGAAGAAATGCCGACCGAATGGTAATTGATTTTTAGATAGAAATTAATTTTCTGATATTTGGAATCCAGCGATGGGTTACAAAGAATAGGAGCCTGGAAAGATGGAATTGCAAAAGATTCAATAATTTTGTGATTCCATCTTCCTTTTTTTAAGGAACCCTTTTTTGAATTTGAATAACTGATTTTAGTGGACCAGTACCAAAAAATATTAACTCAATATTGGGGATATCCTAAGTTTCGTGACTTGCAGCACGAAATAATCCAAAGTGTGGGTGAGGGTAGGGATACGCTGGCATTAATGCCTACAGGTGGTGGAAAATCTATTACATTTCAGGTGCCTGCTTTGGCCAAAGAGGGAATCTGTATTGTGGTAACTCCATTGATTGCCCTGATGAAGGATCAGGTTGAAAACCTTAAAGCCAAGGGAATTAAAGCATCGTCCGTTTATTCGGGAATGACCCGCCATGAGATTGATGTGGTGTTGGAGAATTGTGTTCAAGATAAGAACCTGAAATTCCTTTATTGTTCTCCTGAGCGCTTGTCCACTGAGATGTTCAGAACGCGTGTTCAACAAATGAACGTCAATTTATTAGCCATCGACGAATCGCATTGCATTTCACAATGGGGATATGATTTTAGACCATCCTACTTAGAAATTGTAAAAATCAGGGAATTGCTTCCAAAGGTTCCCGTACTTGCAGTAACAGCCACTGCAACACCTCAGGTGGTGGACGATATTCAGGAACGGTTGGGCTTTAAGGAGAAGCATGTTTTCCGAAAAAGTTTTGAACGTAAGAACTTGGTATATCTGGTCCGCAATGTGGAGGATAAAGAAAAATATCTGTTGAAAATTGCTTCAAATATCAAGGGTTCGGGAGTGGTTTATGTGCGGAACCGTCAACATACCAAAGAGATTTCGCTGCTATTGAACCAAAACCAAATCAGTTCCGATTATTACCATGCCGGACTTACCTCGGCTGAACGCGATGCCCGTCAAAATAGTTGGAAAAAAGGAAAGACCCGCATCATGGTGGCAACCAATGCTTTTGGAATGGGGATTGACAAAGCAGATGTACGTTTTGTGGTGCACATAGATTTACCCGATAACCTGGAAGCTTATTTTCAGGAGGCTGGCCGGGGAGGCCGTGACGAAAAGCAGGCATTTGCCATTTTACTTTTTCATCCGGGAGATAAAAAAAAACTGGAACAGCGCATTGAATCTAACTTTCCGCCCGTGGAGGACATTAAAAGGGTGTATGAGGCGTTGGGTAATTTTTTTCAGATACCCATTGGTGGTGGTAAAGGAATGGGTTTCGACTTCAGCCTATCAGAATTTGTGAAAAATTATCGATTCAATATCATGTTGGTTTATAGCAGCCTGAACTTGTTGCAACAAAGTGGTTACCTAGAGTTGAGTGAAGAGGTGGAGAATCCGTCGCGATTGATATTCAATGTATCCCGCGACGATTTGTACCGCTACCAGGTAGCGAATGTGGAAGAGGATAAATTCATCAAACTTTTGCTACGTTCATACTCCGGCATGTTTACCGAGTACCGCCCCGTTGATGAGGATGAACTGGCTAAACGGGCAGGGGTGAAGCGTGAAGTGATTACCGGGTATTTGATTAAGTTGGGACGTGATAAAATCATTAATTACATCCCCCGGAAAAAGGTTCCCCAGATTTTTTATACCGAAGAACGTCTTGATACCAAATCGGTTATTTTTACATCGGATAAATATCGCAACCGTAAGTTGCTTTATACTGAAAAGGTGAATGCCGTGATTGAATACGCCACACATAAAAAATGCCGCAGCCAGCAGTTGCTCGAATATTTTGGCGATACCGAAGCTACCCGGTGTGGGGTTTGTGATGTGTGTACCGAACGAAACAAACTCGATTTAAGTAAATTGGAATTCGATACCATTCTGGATCAGCTAAAGCAAAAGCTTCATCAACCCATGACCCTGGAGCAGTTGGTAGATGCGGTTCCGCATAAACATGAAAAAGTAATTAGTGTCATTCAATGGCTGCTCGATAACGGAAAGCTGGTTAAGAACGGGCAGTTACTTTTGGAGTGGCACACCAGTAAGGAATAAAATCAAGGAACGTACTGAATTATTTTCGGTATGCAAAATATGATTATTGTTAGATTCTTTCTTTCCAGATTTTAGGATTGCGGTGGGTACTTACTACTGCTAGAATTACAACTTTAGATACATCAATCACGAAAACAACAATGTACGGAAATCTTTCGGTTTGTACCCATCGTACAATGTTTTTGTATTTGATTTCAAATAGGTCAGGATTTTTTCTTAGTAGATTTTTAACCTTCTCAATTTCAAGATAAAATTCTCCTCCCAGTCCATCTCTTTTGGATTCATACCAAAGAATTGCTTCAAAAATATCTTGGTGTGCTTCAAGTTTTAAGTGAACTTCAAAGCTCATAAATACTTCTTCAGCAAATTGTTTGATTCTTCCCAACTCATTGTATGTTCGGGATTCTTTAGGTAATCTTGCAATCGTTCCTCAATCAAATCAATGTGTGCATCGGTAAGTTCAATTTCTGATTTCTTGCCGAAATAATTTTGGAAAAGGGTGTACACTGCTTCTAACGATTTCTCATCGAGTATCTCAATTTGATCATGGAGTTGCTTTTTTAATTCTATTCCGTTCATAGCAATTGAAATTTTTACAAATTTAAGCAATATTGCTATAGTTTTCATGTATAGAAAGTTATTTCCTGTTTCATGCCCTCAAAATATCAGGCTGAAAAAAAGCCGCCCAATTTTTATCGGGCAGCTTTCGGTTCAAATTTAAAAAGTAGTTTATTGAATGGTTAATACCGCTTTTTGACGGATATCTACCGAGGAACTTCCTACCAGAATTTCAAATTCACCTGGCTCCAACACCCAGACATGTTGTTCAGGATTATAGTAAGAAAAGGCTGCTTTATCCAATTCAAAGGAGAGTGTTTTAGTTTCGCCCGGTTGAAGGGTAGTTTTGCCGAAGGCCTTCAGCTCTTTTACAGGCCGGGGAAGTGCTGATTTTGGGTCTGAAACATACAACTGAACCGCCTCGCTTCCGGCTACAGCACCGGTGTTTTTAATATCAACGGTAACGGTAACCTTTCCTCCTGATTTTATGGAATTTGAATTCAATGCTAGATTTGTATATTCAAACGTGGTGTACGACAATCCAAATCCAAATGGGAAGCGGGGTTTGGTTTCGCTTTGGTCGTAATGGCGGTAACCCACGAAGATTCCTTCATCGTATGATACTTTCAAATCTTTATCTGCATCCCAGTAGCTTTTAAACGTAGGGTTGTCTTCAAATTTTACTTCGAATGAAGCAGGTAACTTTCCTGAAGGGTTGGTGATGCCAAAAAGAATTTCAGCAGCTGCCAAATTTCCTTCCTGACCGGGATACCAGGCATGTAACAGGCCTTTAAGACCTTGATACCAAGGTTCCATATTTACATTGCCTCCAGCATTTAAAACCATCACAGCATTAGGATTCACGGCTAAAACCTCACTAATCAATTGATCTTGTTGGTAAGGCATTTCAAAGGTGCGGTCGAATCCTTCACTTTCTGTCTCTGCATCAAAACCCACGGAGAAAATGACCAGATCGCTCTTTTTCGCGAGTTCAATAGCCTCATTTTTAACATCAGCAGTATCTATTTCAATACTGGTTTTGGCATCAACATTCATCCGGATGATGGCATCTCCTCCGGCTTGGTAGTATTCTACGGTCAGTTTGTATTCTTTGCCCGCCATTAATTTTGTTTGGTAATGTTGGGATGTTTCACCTTGATCCTGCCAAAGGTCAATAATTAATTTATCGTCAAGATACATGCGGTAGCCATCATCACCTGAGACACCTAAGAAATAATTGGCGGTTTTTTCCGGTTGAAAGTAGCACGTAAACCGGGCCGAAAAATTATTTTCCGGTAACCCTTTCATGGCCATGTCGGTGGCTGTAAGGTTAAGCGACGGATAGGTGTTGGTAACAAATACATCGCCGGCCAATTTGGTGTTGGCGAAGAAATCTGCCTGGACACCGGGTGTTTTATTGCCATCTAACTTGGTATAGCATTTAAAAGATTCGAAAAAGCTATTAGGCAGGCGTTCTTTGGTAACCACACCCTTAGCATATTCCACTTTAACATCAGATCCGGCTATTTCTTTGATGGCTTCCACCAGTGAAAGTGGGTGTAAGGCTTCAACCTTTGAGCTGCCACCTCCTCCGCTATTTAAAGGGGCACCATTTGGCCCAATCACAGCAATAGTTTTTAAAGATTCTTTTTTTAAAGGAAGAAAACTATTTTCATTCTTTAAAAGGACCATTCCCGAGCGGGCAGCATTCAAAGCGGTTTGCCGTACCAATTGTGAATCGGGCACATATCCTTTGCTGATGTCGGGATTTTCGAAAAGCCCAAAGCGGATGTAAGTCCTAAGGATTCTCCGGATTTTGTCATCGATAATTTTAATATCCAAAGTACCGTTTTCAATAGCAGGGCGTAGGGTGTCGGGATGCATGAATTTCCCTGAAGGCATCTCCAGGTCAAGCCCGCCTTTGGCACAGGCCAATCCATCGTAAGTTGAAACCCAATCGGACATTACAAAACCATCAAAGCCCCAATCGTGTTTCAGAACCTGATTGATAAGGTAATCGTTTTGTGAGGCATGAATCCCGTTGACCAAGTTGTACGAAGTCATGATGCTGGCAACATGCCCTTGTTCTACCGCAGCTTTGAATGCAGGCAGGTAAATCTCGTGCAAGGTGCGTTCATCCATATCGGAAGAGGTATGGTGACGGCTAAATTCCTGATTGTTGGCTGCATAATGTTTGGCAGTGGCCATCACTCCTTCAGCCTGCATTCCTTGGGTATAATTGGCAGCTATTTGCCCGGCCAAATATGGGTCTTCGCCCAAATATTCAAAGTTCCGGCCACAAAAAGGCGCCCGGTAGGTATTCATGGCCGGGCCCAACATTACATGTACATTCTTTGCACGGGCTTCACATCCAATGGCTTTACCGGTAGCATAAGCCGATTCTTTATCGAAAGTGGCTGCCAGATTGATTCCGGCGGGATAAGCTGTGGATGCTCCGTAATTCCTGACCCCAATGGGGCCGTCGGCAAAACGGATTTCGGGAATTCCCAGACGTTCAATTCCACGGATATTGAAATCCTGGTAACCACCAATAAAGTCGAGCTTCTCGTCCAGGGTCATTTGTTTGATGAGCGCATCAACTCTTGCTTCGCCTTTATCTTGCTGTTTGCACGAAATAAACAGGCTGGTAGTAATCATTAAAACAGATAGCGGTACGATAATTCTTTTCATTCGGATGAGTTTTTAATAATGGATGAAACTGGCTACGTCTGAGATAAATATTGCGGCACATTTAAGCTATGAGTTAAAAATGAACCAAATATGTTCAGATAAGCAGTTAACTTTAAACATTTGAAAAATAACCCATTTTTATAAAAAAACCTACCATTCCACCACATCATGATTTCATCATCCGAATATTTCAATCAACAGGTAACGACTTTTTATGCATTAACTGTTAATGAAATGCAAATTTTCGATCAAACAGGTGTCCCTTTTTGAGGTTTTTTTATGCTCTCCAGGAATGATATTTCATTTATGCGCGTTGGTTCTTATGTAAAAGGAACCCTGTGGAAAATGAATCATTATTCCGATAGTTTTAGTATTTTTAATTATTACTAACCCAAAAAAAAAGTAGAAATGGAAACACGAAAGAAATTTGCTGTTGTACTTGCCGGATGTGGTGTGTATGATGGCGCTGAAATTCATGAAGCCACATTGACATTATTAGCAATAGACAAAGCTGGATACAGCTATCAATGTTTTGCTCCAAACATTCCGCAGCATCACGTCATGAATCATTTGACCGGTAAAGAAGTAGTGGAAACCCGCAATGTTTTGGTTGAAGCAGCCCGGATTGCAAGAGGTAAAATTAAACCTTTAAGTGAATTTTTGGCTGAAGATTTTGATATTCTTATATTCCCCGGGGGATTTGGGGTAGCAAAAAATTTATGTACTTTGGCTTTTGATGGCCCCGATTGTACCGTTAACCGCGATGTGGAGCTGGCCATCATTCACATGCACAAAGCCGGGAAACCTATTGGAGCCTTATGTATTGCACCAGCTTTATTGGCACGGGTGATTGAAGGAGCCACGGTGACTATCGGTAACGATGAAGGAACAGTCATTTCCATTGAAAAGATGGGAGGCATTCATCAGGAGAAAAACCATGGGGAAGTTACCATTGACCGGAAAAACAAATTGGTGACGACTCCGTGTTACATGCTCAATGCAACCATTAGCCAAATTGAACTTGGGGCAAACCAGGTAGTAAAAACCTTGTTAAGTTTATAAATGCCTGAAAGATAAGATATAAAGATGAAAGTATTATCGTTAATGAGGCATGCCAAATCGAGCTGGGAATGGCCCGGGTTGAGTGATTTTGATCGTCCCTTACTTGAAAAAGGAATCCAACGGACACATCGTACCTGTCAGTTTATGCAGGAACAAAAACTCCTGCCGCAGCTTGTCTTTTCCAGCCGGGCAGTCAGGGCCAGGGAAACAGCTTTGCTTGTTACAGAATGCTTGAACATGAAGGTTGAACCTTTGTGGGTAGAGGCATTTTATCCGGGAGGTGTCCGCGATTTTTTAAAACAGCTTGCAGCTATTGATGATCAGGTGCACCACATCCTTATTATCGGTCACAACCCTGGCATAAGTGATTTTGCTTGCCATGTATTAAATAACCAAACGGCAGAATGGATTCCAACATCAGGGTGTGTTTCACTGGAATTGGATATTTTGAATTGGAAAGATACGGTGGCTGGAAAAGCCAAATTGCTTCATTATATAAAGCCAAAAGAGTTAGGAAAGAAGAGTAAGTGAATTTAGTTATATAACAGAACGAGAAAGATTTTTTCAATAAAACGAAAGCATGAATTAGATTTTATATTTTTGAGCATGGGAAATTTACCAATGAAATACTTTGATAGAGAGCTGAGTTGGCTGAGTTTTAATGCAAGGGTTTTACAAGAAGCCAGCGATAAATCGAATCCTCTGAATGAGCGGATCAAATTTTTGGGCATTTACTCCAACAACCAGGATGAGTTTTTCCGTGTCCGCATTGCATCACTTTACCGGATGATTGAGTTGAACAAGAAAAATTTTGGCGATGACGTTGAGAAGTTACAGCTTTCTTTGTCTGAAGCTATGCAGGAGGTCCGGAATCAACAAATTGCTTTTACAATCATCCATGATGAATTGATAGAAGACCTGAAAAAAAAGCAAATCTTTTTGATTGATGAAACGCAACTGGATCAGGAACAAGGAGAGTTTGTGCGTTCCTATTTCCGCGAAAAAGTCAGGCACCACCTGTTCCCAATCATGTTACGGAATATTACCTCGGCTAGTTTTTTAACCGATCATTCCATTTACCTGGCTATCATGTTGGGGCGGTCCGACAAACCTGAAATTAACACGTATAGCATTATCGAGATTCCCACCAATGCAGTCAACCGGTTTCTTATTTTACCTGAAAAGGCTGGGAAAAAATTCATCATTTTACTCGATGATGTGATCCGTTTTTGTCTGGACGAAATCTTTGTCAGGTTTAAATACAATAGTTTTTCGGCCTATACTTTCAAGTTTACACGCGATGCCGAACTGGATATGGATAACGACGTTTCAAAAAGTTTTATCGAGCTCATGTCGGAAAGCCTGGCTCAGCGAAAGAAAGGTTCGGCGCTTCGGTTTGTTTACGACCGGAACATGCCCAAGGAGCTGCTCGAAGGGGTAACCCAAAAATTGAAATTCACATCGAAGGACCACATGGTTGAAGGCGGTAGATATCACAATTTTAAAGATTACATGGGTTTTCCGAATCTGGGAGGTCCCGAACTGGAAAACCACAAAATTATCCCCTTGCCGCATAAAGATATCCCCGAAGGAGGAAGTATCCTTCATGCCATCCGGCAAAAGGATATTATGTTGCATTATCCTTACCAAAGCTTCCAATACATTGTTGACTTGTTGCGCGAAGCATCCATCGATTCAAAAGTGCGTTCCATCAAAATGACGATATATCGGTTGGCCAATCCATCGAATGTCATTAATGCCTTGATTAACGCGGCCCGGAATGGAAAAAGGGTTACCGTGTTTATGGAATTACAGGCCCGGTTTGACGAAGAGGCCAACATTTATTGGTCGCAGCAGCTACAAGGGGCTGGGGTGCGAGTGTTGAGGAATATCCCTGGCCTTAAGGTGCATTGCAAGTTGATACTGATTAAACGGAAAGAAACTACGGGTTACCGTCATTATGCAAATATTGGGACCGGAAATTTTCACGAAAAAACAGCCGGAATTTATTGTGACAGCACTTTATTGACAGCGAACCCCGATATTACACTTGATGTGGACAAGGTTTTTGATCTTTTTGAAGCCTCGTACCGTCCCATGCGTTTTAAAACTTTAATTGTGAGCCCTTTTAGTACCCGCAATTTCTTTATAAAACTCATTAACAACGAAATACGGAATGCCCTTCTGGGTAAAGATGCCTGGATGATCATAAAAATTAATAGCCTGGCCGATATTCCTTTAATAAACAGGCTTTATGCGGCCAGCCAGGCGGGAGTGAAGATTCAGTTAATCGTTCGGGGAATCTGCAAGTTGATTCCAGGTGTACCGGGAATGAGCGAGAATATTACCGTGCGGAGTATTGTGGATAAGTTTTTGGAACACTCCCGGGTGCTGATTTTTTGTAATGGTGGCGACGAAAGTTATTATATCTCCTCAGCCGATTGGATGGTCCGGAACCTGGATAACCGTATTGAAGTGACTACTCCTATTTTTGATCCCGAAATCCAACAGGTGCTTAAGGCCATGATGGACATTCAGTTGGAGGACAATTGCAAGGCCCGGATAATTGATACAACCATGTCAAATACCTATTATAGGGATACTAAAGAACATGTGCGCGCGCAAGAGGCCATTTACCATTATTTGAAAAGTATTCATTAAAATTAATAAACAAAGGATGATTTTTGCAGGTGTCGATATTGGTTCGAATGCAGGCAGGCTTTTAATAGCCACGGTGTTTGAGAAAGAGGGGAAGATTTTTTCGGAGAAAATTACGTTAGTCCGGGTGCCGTTACGTTTAGGCTTCGATGTTTTCAGCAAGGGATATATTACTTCAGAAAAAGAAGAGTTTTTGCTGCGGACTTTTGAGGCCTATGACCAATTGATGAAGGTATATCAACCCCTTGATATGTTCGCCTGCGGCACAGCAGCCATCCGTGAGGCCCGTAATAATATCGAGATTATCGATCGTTTAAAAATGGAGTTGGGTATTGAACTGCACATGATTGATGGGAAAAAAGAATCCGAAATTATTAGTACGGCTGAGAATTCAAACATGAGCAAACCCCATCCTTATTCACTTTATATTGATGTGGGCGGTGGTAGTGCCGAGATATCCTGGTTCCATCATGATAAATTGTTAAAAACCCGTTCCTTTGATATTGGTACCATCCGCGTTTTGTTTGATCAGGTCCCTCTGTCGGAATGGGATAGCCTGAAAGACTGGCTGATTGAGCTTAAATTAGAGGATCAGCCTTTTAATTGTATCTGTTCGGGTGGAAATGTCAATAAATTGACAAAACTCTTTGGAAGCCGCGATAAAAATACCCTATCCTATTCCCAATTGGTTGAAGGGCATGAATTCCTTGAAGGATATTCCGTAGAAGACCGGATTGAAAAAATGGGTTTGCGGGCCGACCGTGCCGATGTAATTGTTCCGGCAGCCATTATCTTTAAAAAGATTATGAAGTGGGGGAAAATTCATGAACTCCAGGCTCCCAAAATCGGTTTGGCCGACGGTTTGGTGGTTGACTTGTTTAAAAAGCAAACCGGAAAACCTACAAAGTTTGTGTGAAACAATTCATTGGAAAATTTTCTTTTCTTAAAACGTTCCGCATTCCATTTCTCCAATTCGCTTATTTTTTTTGGAGATTAAATACTCTGATTAATAATTGGTTACTCTTTAGAACAGTATTTTTTAATCACCGGATAGGCATCTTCTAAACCCAATTCCCCTGCTTTACTCATATCGAGGCACCCTTTTTCACTATCCTGCAGAAAAATGAGCGTCAATCCCCGGTTATAATAGGCTTGGGGCATTTCGGGGCCGGTTTCAATGGCTTTTGAATAATCATCAATGGCACCGGTAAAATCTTTCGAAAGGCACCTTACATTTCCCCGGTTGTAATAAGCAATTCCAAACGTGGGATTCAGTTGAATGACCTTATCGAGATCGCTTATCACCTCCTGGTAATCATTGTATTGCTGATTATTTTTTTTCTCTTCGTGCTTTGTGGTGGCTTTCCCTTCCAGAGTAAGGATTTGAGAATAATCCTCCAACGAGTTCAGGTATTCAATCATCAGGTATTTTGTGTTGGCCCGGTTAAAGTAAGCCAGTTCAAAGTTAGGATCCAAATCAATGGCGGCACTATAGGCTTTTATCGACTGGTTGAAATTTTGAAGGGTACTGTTTAAAAGACCCTGATAAAAATACAGGTAACTATTGAACGAGGTTTTAAGTTTTTCTTGTTCGGTAGCATTTAAGAGCCCACGGACCGAATCCACTTCAAACTCAGGGAGCTGGCTAACAATAGTGAACTGGATGTTCAATGGGTTGGTTTTGTTAAGTTTTTCCAGGCTGGGCAGGTAGTATGAATATTTTTCGCCCGGGCCGTTAAGCTGTTTCTGGGCAATCTGTAAGATGGGTTTTAGGTCGATAATAATTTGGCGGTTTTGTATCTGTCCGTCATCCATGTTGGCCCTATAAAAATCGGAGTCAAACTCAATGATTTTTTTGAAATTATAAGCTGTGTCCATAAATTCGGTAAGCGTAGTATCACCGGGGTTTTTAGCCATGTATTCGTCAATTTTCTTTTTAGCGGTCTCCTGATCTTTCATGGCACCAATCCGATCTCCAATCAGGTTACGGGCCGATGAACGGGCTTGATAAGCTTTAGCAAAATCGGGGAATATCTCGATAGCCTGGCTCCAATCCTGGATGGCTCCATAATAATCTTTCTGTTCATATTTTACCCCACCCCGGTTGAAGTAGGGAAGAATGTTTTTGGGATTTAATTCGGCAGCTTTTGTATAATCGGCTAGGGCACCTTGGTTGTCTCCAATTTCAGCTTTCAGAATTGCGCGGTTAAAATAAGTGAGTGCATTTTCAGGATTCAAATCGAGAACCAGGTTGTAGTCCTTCATGGTACCATCCAAATCTTTGTTCTGGTATTTTATGTAAGCCCGCTGGAAATAATACAGGGTATTGGCATTATCCAATTCAATGGCACGGTTCAAATCGGTTAAGGCATTTTCATATTTTTCTTGTTCAGCAAGAGCCATAGCCCGGCGGGCAAAACCATCGGGATTGTAAGGATTCAGGCGGATACCCTCCGTGAAATCTTTTACGGCACCCTCCGCATCCTTTTTATTTAATTTGGCATACCCCCGATGCAGGAAAGCATACGGAAGTTCTTTATTAATTTTTATGGCTTGGTTAAAATCCAGGATGGACTGGTCGTAATCTTTAATCATCATATATGTAAAACCGCGGCTAACGTAATTGTCAGGATTTGCTAAATCGAGTTTTACAGCCAGGTTAAAATCCTCCATAGCATCCTGGTAATCCTGCATGGCCGCTTTGGTAATTCCCCGAAAGCGGTAACCTTCGCTAAAATAGGGATTCAGTTCAATTACTTTGTTAAAATCGTTAAAAGCTCCCTGATAATCGCTCAGTGAATATTTGGCAAAACCCCTGAAATAATAGGCTTCCAGCAAATCGGGTTTTATCTGAATGATGGTGTTGAACCTCTGAATGGCTGAACCATAACTCGATTTCATCAAATCGCGGTGTCCCTCGATTAAATAATGCTGGATGTCGAACTGGGCAAAAGAAACGGATGAAAGAAGGTTAAATACGGCCAGAAGTAAAACAGTACGAATCAATTTCATGTAGCTACTATCAAGATTTAGTTTCTGAAAAACTTTTAAAAATAACGAAAAATGGAAAGAATTCTGATTTCAATTCAAAAATATCAATCCGGGCAATTGTAATCTGTAAAAAATTCTGAGAAAGGTGGTAATAGAAAAGGCACTAACTTTTCAACTTTTAAAATTAGTGCCTTTCAGTTTATTAAAGAGTTAAGATATTTTAAACGTTATAGGTGGTTGAAGCCGTATCACCCCCTTTGCCGGTCCAGTTGGTATGGAAAAACTCGCCTCGGGGTCTGTCCACCCGCTCGTAGGTGTGTGCTCCAAAATAATCGCGTTGGGCTTGCAGCAGGTTGGCTGGAAGCCGTTCACTCCGGTAGCCGTCGAAATAGGATAAGGCGGAAGCCATGGCAGGCACAGGAATGCCATTGGTTACCGCGCTAGCTATCACCTGACGCCAACCTTTTGCTGCTGAATTCACCTGCTGGCTGAAATATGGATCTAAAAGCAGGTTTTGAATATCGGGATTTTTGTCAAACGCCTCTTTGATTTTCCCCAAGAACGATGAACGGATGATGCATCCGCCACGCCACATCAGGGCTATGCCCCCGTAATTCAGTTTCCATCCAAATTGGTCGGCTGCGGCTTTCATCAAAGTATAACCTTGGGCATACGAAACAATTTTTGATGCGTACAAAGCATCTTTAATGGCAGCAATCATCTGTTGTTTGTCGCCGGTAAATTCAATTTTAGGGGCTGTAATAATTTTGGATGCAGTTACCCGTTCCGTTTTTAACGAAGATAATGCCCTGGCAAAAACCGCTTCACCAATCAATGTCAATGGAATACCAAAGTCAAGGGCGTTAATAGCAGTCCATTTGCCGGTTCCTTTTTGTCCGGCGGCATCCACAATTTTATCCACCAGGGGTTGGCCATCGGTATCTTTAAAAGCTAAAATTTCGGCGGTAATTTCAATCAGGTAGCTGCTCAGTTCGCTTTGGTTCCATTGTGCAAATACTTCGGCCATTTCGCCGGCTTTCATTCCTAAAACATCTTTCATCAGATGGTAAGCTTCCGATATGATTTGCATGTCGCCATATTCAATGCCGTTGTGTACCATCTTTACAAAATGGCCGGCACCACCCTCGCCAACCCAGTCGCAGCAAGGGGTTTCACCCTCTACTTTGGCAGCAATGGTCTGAAAAATGGGTTTTACCTCGTCCCAGGCTGTTGGCGAACCGCCCGGCATGATCGATGGGCCATTTAAAGCCCCTTCTTCACCTCCTGAGACGCCAGTCCCGATATAGCGCAGCCCCTTGCTTTCTAAGTAAGTCACGCGTCGGTTGGTATCGGGGTAATTGGTATTTCCGCCATCTATAATTATATCGCCTTGGTCAAGATGCGGAATCAAAGTCTCAATAAAGTCATCCACTGCCTGTCCGGCTTTAACCATAAGCATTATTTTCCGGGGTTTTTGTAACGATGCAACCAATTCTTCAATGGAATGTGCCCCACGTATGTTTTTACCTTTGGCCCTTCCGTCCAAAAATTTATCGACTTTGTCAACAGAACGGTTGTAAGCCGTTACCGTGAACCCTTTGCTTTCCATGTTTAGGATCAGGTTCTCACCCATCACGGCTAAACCCACCAACCCGATATCTGATAATGCTTTCATTGTGTCCATATATTCAATTTATCAATAATTTACCATTCGAAGATTTACATCTGCAAGTTTGGCCTTTTTTTCAAACAGAGCACCTTTTGAAAAGATGGGAAGTTAATATAAGGTAACCATAAATTAATGATTCGGCAAATAAGAACATTCTAAATGGTTTTCTGTTTTTTACACGTTCCGAATTCTTATCAAAAAAAACGCCAATAATAGTTGGCCTCATTTTTATAGAGAATCCATACATTTACAAAACTTAAACAATGAATAAACCAGAACCACATATTATTGTCATTTTCGGGGCATCGGGCGATTTGACTAAGCGCAAGCTGATTCCGGCCTTGTATGATTTGTTTGTCCAAGATTTGTTGCCTGAAAATTTTTTTATTGTTGGGGTCGGGCGCACCGAACTTTCCGATACCGGATTTCGTGATAAAATGTCAGGCTGGCTCCCCAACGAAGCGATAACTCATGCAAAGGCAGAGCAATTTTTAAATGTAACCAGTTATATTACCATTGATACCTCCGATGCGCAGCAATACCACCTGTTGAAAGATAAATTGGATGCTTTAAGGAAGCAGGGGAACATGCCGGAGAATTACATCTATTATCTGGCAACCCCTCCATCGCTTTACGAGAAGATAGCCCAAGGGCTAACATTCGCGGGCATCAACAAAGATGAAGAAGATGTTTCCTGGAAACGGATTATTATTGAAAAACCTTTTGGGGTAGATCTTGATTCAGCCAGAAAGTTGAACAAAAGCCTGTTGAATTATTTTGTTGAAAACCAGATTTACCGGATTGATCATTATCTGGGTAAGGAAACGGTTCAAAATGTTCTGGTGATGCGGTTTGCCAACGGTATTTTTGAACCGCTCTGGAACCGGAATTATGTGCATCATGTGGAAATTACCTCATCGGAAGACTTAGGGCTTGAGGGGCGTGGCGGTTATTACGATAATGCCGGGGCTTTGCGCGACATGGTTCAGAACCACTTGTTGCAACTGGTGGGGATTGTGGCTATGGAACCACCCATTCATGCCGAATCAAAAGCTATCCGTAACGAAACACTTAAGGTGTTCCAATCGTTGCGTCCCATTAAGGAAGAGGAGGTTGCAAAATATGTTATCCGTGGGCAATATACCGGTGCTACCATGAAAGGGGAACATTTGCCTGGCTACCGCGAGGAGCAGGGAGTTTCGCCCGAAAGCCGCACGGAGACTTATGTAGCTATGAAATTCTTTATCGACAATTGGCGTTGGAATGAGGTGCCGTTTTACATCCGTACTGGAAAACGGCTTCCAACAAAGGTTACTGAAATTGTGATTCATTTTAAAAAATCGCCGCACCATATCTTTTCGCATCAATACGAAACCATTAATACACATAACCAGTTGGTAATCCGCGTACAGCCCGATGAAGGTCTGCTGTTTAAATTTGGGATGAAAATTCCCGGTGCCGGATTTAATGTGCAAAATGCCAACATGGATTTTCACTATTCCGATGTTACCGGTGTTAAGCTTACGTCGGCTTATGAACGGCTGTTGCTCGATTGCATGCAGGGCGATTCTACCCTTTACATCCGTGGCGATGCCGTAGAAGAGGCCTGGGCATTTGTGCAACCTATTTTGGATGCATGGAAAAACCACCCCGATATTCCGGTGTATGGCTATCCGGCAGGAACCTGGGGGCCTGAACATGCCGATTCGTTGATTGAGGAACCCGAAATCACCTGGCGTTACCCTTGCAAGAACCTGAGTAACGATGGAGAATATTGTGAGTTATAAGATTTAGAAACTAGACTTTCAGATAGGCTTTGTCGATTTTATAATTTGCTAGTTAATGGTTTTCAAAAAAAATAGAAAAGTTCCCATGTAAGGCTATAAAATTTAAAACGATGAGTATTAAAATATACAATAACAAAGAACAAGCTGCTGCCAATCTGGCCGATGAATTAGTTCAAATCATTCTTTCATCACAAAAACCGATGGTTACGTTGGCTATTTCAGGAGGAACTACTCCTTACCTGTTGTTTGAGCATTGGGCAAAAAATTATTTATATAAGATACCTTGGGAAAAGCTTCATTTCTTTTGGGTCGATGAACGTTGTGTAGAACCCGAAAGCCCCGAAAGCAATTATGGAAATACTAAGAAGACCTTGTTTGATCAGGTTCCAATCCCACCGCAGAACATCCACCGGATGATGGGGGAGAATGAACCGGAATTGGAAGCAGTCCGTTATGCAGAAGAAGTGGGCAGGTTTGTTGTTTTGTCCAATGAGTTGCCGCAATTCGATATCGTGCTTTTAGGAATGGGTGACGACGGTCATACCGCATCCATATTTTCCCCATCATTGGAACTGTTGAATGCTTCCCAATGGGTTGAAACGACAAAGAATCCTTACAGCTACCAGCAAAGAATAACCTTGACAGGAAATGTGATTAATAATGCCAGGCATCTTTATTTTTTGGTTACCGGACAAAGCAAAGCTCCGGTTTTAAAAACTATTTTTGAGAAGCTTTCTGGCTTTGAAAAATACCCGGCTGCTCATATTTATCAGGTGAACGGGAATTTAACCTGGGTTTTGGATGCCGGGGCTGCATCTCTTTTATCATAACATTATATTCTACAATTTTATTCCCCTATTTTTGTACAAATCAAAATTAGGTCATGGCTTTGTACCTTGTCATTTGCATTACAACAGTTGTTTTCATAACAACTTACACGGTCGTCATTCTATCTTTTCTGAAAGGTTGGAAACGATTAAAATCATTTCATACAACAACTTATACTATCCATACAAAAGTTTCGGTGATAGTTCCTTTCCGCAACGAATCGCGACATATCAAGACCTGTTTGGAAAGCCTGTTGAATCAATCTTTCCCGGTTTCTGACTTAGAAATCATTCTGGTGGATGATTTATCAAGCGATGATTCTAAAGAAATAGCACAGGAGTGTAGCAGGCAAAACCCTCATGTAGTTTATTTAAGAAACCAGAATCCTGGAAAAAAGAGAGCATTGGAATATGGGATTTTACACTCAAAGGGTGAATTATTGGTTACTGTAGATGCTGATAGTGAATATCCACTCAACTGGCTGCATACATTGGTACAATATTATGAAATGCACCACGCGGACCTAATCATCGGCCCCATGCAACTGAGAACCGGGACTTCATGGTTTCAGAAATTCCAGGCACTGGAATATATCAGCCTGATGGGGACTACAGCCGGGGCCGTGGGCATCAACCGTCCGGTGATGTGCAACGGGGCAAACCTGGCATTTAAAAAGGAGGTGTATCAACGGTTTTCTGATCCTTTCAAACGTGAGTATATTTCAGGAGATGATGTTTTTTTGCTGCATCAGTTTAAAAGAATCGATCCTTCAAAGATTCATTACCTGAAATCACCCGAAACCGTGGTTCTAACTAACGGGGCCGATAACCTGAAAGCGTTCCTGAAGCAACGGTTCCGGTGGGCATCGAAAGCACCGGGCTATCGCGATTTTGATACCCTATTTATTGCCGGAGTAGTTCTAGGCGTGGCCTTCTCCTTGATTCTGGCTATGTTGTTAGCTTTTTTCAACATCCAATATGTGATGCTTTTCCTTTGTCTGTTTAGCATCAAAACGATGGTTGATCTTTGGTTTTTTACCCATGTACTACGCTTTTTTGGGAAACCGTCCTCATTGTTGGTGTATCTTCCTTTTTTTGAATTGGCTCATGCGCTGTATGTATTGATAGCATCGGTATCGGTGTTGTTCCCAATTGTCAGGTGGAATAAAAATTAAACGGAATAAATATTTAGTCGGATAATATTCCTTTTTGTTCGGTATCATCAAACAAAAATTATAAAATTGGGGCATACAATTTTATATTCTTCCTATTTCAGTCTTAACCAAAGCTATAATAATTTCACCGTGTTGCGTGTTATTGGTCATAACTCATTGTTAATTACCAATTGTTCATTACTTTTGCGCATATTTTTTTAATAATGGATCAGGATTTTGAATCGATAGTTTATTCAGAGAATGTGGTGGGTTTTACAGCCTTAGCTGCTCAGTATTGTAATATGGTTGATAAACTGTCGCTGCTGTCGCAAAAAGATTTTGTTGATAAATCGCACCGTTTATTGCCTTTGTTATATCTCAAAGCCATCATCCTCCCCGATACTGAATCGGTAATGCCCGAGATGATTGACAAAACTGTTACCCAGGAGGAGTGGGAGGAGGTGTTCCACGCGGTGGCTAAAAAGTTAAAAGGGGTGGATGCCTACATCGAGGTGTTCGATTCCTTGAGCGACGAGCAGCAAATGACCAGCCTTTCGGAAGGTTTTGCCGACATCTATCAGGATTTGAAAGATTTTATCACCCTCTATGGCATGGGAACACCGGAGATTATGAATGATGCCATTTGGGAATGTAAAAACAATTTCAAGGATTTTTGGGGGCAGCGTTTGGTCAATGTCATCAGGGTGTTGCATCATTTATTGTATGGTGGGGCGAACCTGAACCAGAATGATGGCAGGTCTGTTGAGGATTTTGACCCGGAAAAGCGTGGAAAACGCCAGTGGTCCGATTTTGGTTGGGCATCTGAAGGGGAGGAGGCCGACGATGAATAAATGCATCTCGAAAGAGGAGTTGAACGAACTGCCGGTTCAAGGGTTTGATGGCGAAATCATTGTCATGGATTTTGCCCGCGATGTGAAAAAAATTGCCCCCTTTTTGAAGAAGCAGAAAGTGCTCGGTTTTGATACCGAAACCAAACCCAACTTTGCCAAAGGAAAGAAAAACCAGGTTGCCCTGCTGCAATTGGCTACCGAAAAGTCAGCTTTTATTTTCAGAATCAATAAAATGGGGCTCCCGCCAGAATTGATGGAAGTGCTTTCCGATCCTAAAATTGTGAAAGTGGGGGTGGCTATTAAAGACGATATTAAAGCACTTAAAAATATTCATTCTTTTGAACCTTCGGGGTTTGTCGAGATTCAGGAAAAAGTGAAAGATTTTCAGATTGAAAGCTTCAGCCTGAAAAAGCTTTCCGGTCTTTTATTGGGATTCCGTATCTCAAAGGCTCAGCAAACATCAAACTGGGAAGCCGATCAACTCACCGAAGCCCAAATTAAATATGCGGCTACCGATGCCTGGGTGTCCCTCGGAATATATAACCGACTGTTGGAAATTGAAAAGGCTTCCTGATCCTATCTGCTTATCAATTGAAAATCTGGAAATGAACAACATAAAAATCACCCTAAAATCGGGTAAGGAACAGTCCATCCGCAGGTTTCACCCCTGGATATTTTCAGGCGCCATAAAAGAAATGATCGGTCAACCGGAAGAAGGCGATGTGGTGGAGGTCTGCGATAATCATGAGGAATTTCTGGCATTGGGCCATTTCCAGGTGGGCTCTATCGCTGTCCGGATTTTTTCCTTCGAAAAAGTACGCATCGACGATATTTTCTGGAAGAACAAACTCAAATCAGCCGTTCATTTCCGGCAGCAACTGGGTTTTTTCGACCATCCGGAATTAAATGTGTGCAGGCTGGTACATGGCGAGGGCGACGGAATGCCGGGCCTTATTATCGATTTTTACAACGGAACTGCTGTTATACAGGCGCATTCCGTGGGGATGTACCTGTTGCGTGAAAAACTGGCAGTATTACTGAAACAGATTCTAAAAGAAAAGATAACCGCTATTTACGATAAAAGCGAGGGAACCCTACCTTTTAAAGCTAACCTGAACCCGAAAGACGGGTATTTGTTGGGCGGAAACAGTGAAGGGATGGTAACAGAATATGGGCACAAATTCCTGATTGACTGGGAAGCGGGACAAAAAACCGGATTTTTTGTCGATCAGCGCGAAAACCGGAAACTGGTTGCCGGTTATTCCAAAGGAAAAAAAGTATGCAACGTGTTTGGTTACACCGGGGGATTTTCCATCTATGCGCTAAAAGCCGGGGCTACCCTGGTTCACTCGGTGGATGCCTCCAAGCCGGCTATTGAACAGACCAATAAAAATGTGGTACTAAATTTTGGCGATAATGCACCTCACGAAGGTTTTGCCATGGATGCTTTCGACTTTTTCAATCAGACATCGGAAAAATATGATGTAATCATCCTCGATCCTCCGGCTTTTGCCAAGCACCAAAAGGCTTTGAACAATGCCCTGCAAGGTTATAAGCGCATCAACCAAAAAGCACTGGAGCAGATAAAACCCGGTGGAATACTGTTTACCTTCTCCTGTTCGCAGGCAGTGAGTAAAGAGGAATTCCGGAAATCGGTGTTTGCCGCCTCGGCCAATGCCCGGCGCAATGTGCGTATCCTGCACCAACTATCGCAGCCAGCCGATCACCCCATAAGTATTTACCACCCTGAGAGCGAATACCTGAAAGGGCTGGTGCTGTTTGTGGAGTAAATTAATTGATCTGAGTAGTTGCCTCATCCACTGCCGGGTAAATAATGCCGAAACTGAATTTGCTGTAGTATTTTGAGAAGATTTTAGTCACTTTATCGATATCGGAGCTGAATTTGATTGACATAGGACGGGCCAGAATGGTAAATGTCAGTTCATCATCTGTAATTTCGGTTGGTCCTTTTTGCATTTCTTTCCATTTGTTCGAAACTTCAAACGTGCCATAAGTATCACCATGTTTTGAGTCTGTAATCATTTTTACCTGTTTGAGGGTTTCATCGGAGCCATGAAATACAGGGTTTACTCTGATGTGATCGGATAAGGTCATGATGCTATCAATACTTTCAAAAAAACCCGGTTCGTACTCAGCATCGTTAGTGATATAAACCGATATCTTGTCAAAATCTTCCAGGGGTTTATTGAGTTTTATAACCACAATCATTTGGTTTGCTTTTCGCACCAGGTTTTCAAGTAAAGTTCCTAAAAAATAATTACTGGTTGTAATTTTGCCATTCCATCCTATAATAATCCGTGTGATATGGTTTTGGCTGGCAGCGCTTAATATCCCGCTTACAACGGATATATCCCTTTTGACCACCGGATGTAACACGTGTTCAGTTGAAGCGGCATCAACCATGTAGGTTTCAACTTTTTTGTGAAATGAATCCATCATGGATTGTGCTTTTTTAGGATCTGAAATAACTGTTAACGGATAAATGGGGATTTCTTTGGACGATTTTTTGAGAATGATAGAAAAGTCAATTAAATATTTCAGGTTATTTGGATTCGAAACAGGGACCAAAATCCGATCTTCTTTAATAGGTGAAAGGGTTTTCCGTTTATCGGTTAAGTGAGCAGAGAGCCTTTGTGCCGCTTTTTCTGTAATAAATGAACTGACCATACACGAAACAAAAATTAAAATGATGGTACTGTTCATAATAGATTCATCAAATAATCCAATTTCATAACCCACCACAACCACTGCAATGGTGGCAGCGGCATGTGAGGTACTTAATCCAAAAATAAGATTTTGTTCTTCGGCAGAGTAATGGAACAGTTTTCGTAATACCCATGCTGCCAGAAATTTTGTAAATACGGCAACTACTAAGATACTAGCAGCAAATATCAGTGATTGGATATTGGTAAAAAATAGCGATAGATCAATAAGCATTCCAATACTTATTATAAAAAAGGGGACAAACAGATTATGTCCGATGAACATAATCCGGTTCATCAGTGGCGAAGTATGGGGAATAAGTTTATTTAAGGCTAAACCGGCAAAAAAAGCACCAATCAATGGCTCAATATCTAAGGCTTGCGCCAGTAAGGCAGCTAAAAACACCATGAATAGAACCGAAATATATTGTAATCCGTTGTCACCATGCAGGTTCTTTAAGAACCATTTGCTGATGATGGGAAAAACATATAAGACCACCAATAAAAAAACGACAAAACGCAGTAATAATTCAATCCAGAAATACCATTGGGCATTGTTTGCAGCAAGTGACGTGATGATGGTTAAAAGCAATAAAACACCGGTATCGGTTATTATTGTCCCACCTACGGTAATTGAAGTAGTCCGGTGGCGGGCAATCCCGTATTTTACCACAATTGGATACGATACCAAGGTGTGTGTTGAGAAGATGCTCGAATACAACAAGGCGGAATAGAGTGGTAATTTGAAAATATAATGGGTAACTATAAAACCCAGAATCAGTGGAAAAAAGAAAGTAAAAGCCCCAAATGCAATACTATGGCTCCGAAATCTTTTAAAATCGCGCATGTTGATTTCGAGAGCAGCAATAAACATCAAGTATAAAAGACCCACCGTACCAAACATGGAAATGCCACTTTCCTTCGAAATCAGGTTGAACCCATGGGGGCCAATAATAATACCCGCTATTAAAAGCCCGATAATTCCGGGAATCCTCAATCTTTTTGAGATTAAGGGAAAAAACAGGAAAATAAATAGCAATATGGTAAAAGCTATTACAGGATCGGAAATAGGATTTTGAAAGTGGAACAGGTTCATAAATGATTATTTTAACACACTATTTCCTCCGAAAATTAGTAACAATATTGAATGTTTCAAATAATTCGGATTAGGTAGTATTCTATTTCCAAGCTTTCCGTATCGCCATTTTTTTATTTAGATACCAGATTATAAACAGTTTGACTTTGAGGTTATTTTTTAATTATTTTTTTCAATATCCTAATTTATCACCCTTTTCAATAGCCGGGATCCCGTTTTTCATCCATCCGGGTGCTGGTTTGTTTTTCAGATAATGGTCGAAAAACTGCATCATACGCAGGGTAAGGTCCATCCGGTTGGCCCAGTATTTTGGTTCCAGGTTGTGCCCCATTCCATTGTAATTGAGCATCCACACAGGTTTATCGAGCCTGCGAAGTGCTGTAAATAGTTCAATGCCTTGATACCATGGAACGGCACCATCGTTGTCGTTGCTCATTATCAGCAGTGGAGTAGTAATATTTGGGGCATAAAATAGCGGGCTGTTTTCGATATAGAGATTTGGCTTTTCCCAAAGGGTAGCACCAATGCGGCTCTGCGTATGTTCGTATTGAAACATGCGGCTCATGCCGCTTTCCCAACGGATACCTCCATACGCACTGGTCATATTGCTTACCGGAGCGCCAGCCATAGCTGCTGCAAAAAGCGGTGTCCGGGTTATCAAAAAAGCAGTCTGGTATCCTCCCCAGCTTTGTCCTTGCAGCCCAATCCGTTGAATATCGATGTAATTTCGGGTTTCATTTAAAAAATTCACACCGCTCATGATGGCATCATAAGCACTTTGCCCCGGATACCCATTACGGTAAATAATATCAGGAATGAAAACCAAATAACCATTGCTGCAATAATGTGTAGGGTTAATGATGGAATGGCTCGGGTAAGGTAAAATGTGGCGATGGATTTCTTCTGAATTCCGTTCATAATAATAAACCAGCATGGGATATTTCTGACCCGGATTAAAATTCTCCGGTTTGTACAACAGCCCTCTGAGTGTGTCGCCTGTTGCTGTTTCCCATTTTACTAATTCTACCGTAGCCCAGTTAAATGAATCCTGTTGCGGATTAGCTGTGGATATTTTCTGGATGTTTTTAAAAGTCAACGGGCTAAATTGAATCTCGGGATAATTCTGTAACGTCTGTTGCGACCAAATTAGGCAGGAAGTTTCTTTGGCTTTAATTTCATGGCCAAGCTGTATATCGCCCGAAAACAGTTCTTTGGGAGGAAGCCTGGAGGAGAGGCTGGTGCTGTAATAACCTTCCCGATATGTGTCCTCATTGAATCCGGTCAATAAAAGATCTTTTTTATTTGGAATAAAAACCAATTCCTTATCAAGCTTTAGGTAGCGATAACGGGTTTTATGTTTCCGGCCTTCACCTTTGGTTAACTGCTCCGGTAAAACCATTCCTTTGGGGTCGATTTTCCAAATATCGAACCGATCATAAATTAGAACAAAGGCATCATCCTCAGCCCAGCCGGCAACCCCGTACGGGTCAGGTTCGGTAGGCATGTCGTTGAGTTCGTCATAAAAGGGCACATCCAGTTCTTTTGTAAGCGGGATTGTTTTATTCAATTTATGGTCATAGGCGTAATAACAGCTATCTTCAAATTGGTAATACAAAACAAACCGTCCTGTAGGCGAAATCATCACATGGCTTTGGGCTTTAAGCACCTCTTTACGGATGCCGGTTTTTAAATCAATCAGCGAATAATCAGCTGGCCTGCGGTCTTCCCACGACGATTGCCTTTGGTAGGGTTTGGGGTTTGAGGCCAATGCCCATTCTCCATTATTCTGGTTTATCAGCTGGATATTGGGTAAGCCGGAATCAGCCAATTGAACCCACTTTTTTTCGATTACCCGGTACAAAGCCAGAAAAGTGCGTTTCTTTTCTTTATCCAGGTTTTTAAGCTGCACGGGTTGCAGTTCGTTGTCGGTCCAGCTCCAAAGATCGAGTTTGGGTTTATCTTCTTCCAATACGGCATCTTTTGGTTTATGGATGGGTTTTGGCGCTGTTCCTAAAAACAATTTGGTGCCATCTTGCGAAAAATATACCGGATCAAATTCACTGGGTGCCCAACCTTTGTGGATTCCAGAAGTTAATGTGTCTGCAATTTGTAAGGGTTTCTGGGTTTTTAAGTTTCCGTACTGCAATGAAAATACCTTTTCTTTCACCGTATCCTTGCTGGATAAAAAAGCCCATTGTGTGCCAGTTTCATCTAGCGTAATACTTTTTAGGGTACACGTATCTTTATAAATAGTATCGGTCAACAAAGTTTGAGTGTCGAACCGCAACAAGGCAAATGCCTTGGTGGAATCATCGGTTTTTGAGATGATTCCTAAGGATTTTCCATTTTTTGACCAGTTGTATTCTTCAACCCTGGGGAAGTGAAATCTCTGTTGGTTTATAGGGTTAACCACCAGCAGGTCTTTCCTTTCCTTTTCGGTTTTCTTTTTATTGCCGTTGGTTTTTTTGTTGGTTGCTGGTTTTAGCAGTGTATCTTGGCTTGCACTATCTTTTACAGGTTCCTGAAATTCGGTATAGATGGCAACCCAGGATGCTTTTTCAGAGGGAACCGAAAATGAAAGCAATTTTGGAAATTTTTCCAGCGTGTGATTTTTAAGGTTTAAAACAGCCATGCTATCCTTTGGAAGTAAATCCTTCTTCACCTCGGCCAGTTTGGCTTTCCGGAGGGTATCTTCGGCAGGTTTTAGTTTGAAAGCAATGAAATCGGAATTGGGCGAAAAAACAGCATTGTAACCCAACGGGAGCGTGTCGTTCATTCCTATTTTTAAACTGCGGATGATGAGTTTACCATCTCCTTTTTGCGGGTTCAGTTCATAAGCAATATAGCTGCCATCGTTGCTAATCATCCGGTTTTCAATGCGGTTCCAATTGGCAAAATCGCTGGTAGATATTTCTTTTTTCTGACTGTAGGCAGATAAGCTGACTAAGAGGATTACAAATAGAATTGTTTTTTTCATGACTTACGGTTGTTTGGTTAACATTAAATATAAGCTAATATATAAAACCTAACGGATGATACAAAAAAAAGCCATCCAAAAACCGGATGGCTAAATATTTTGAACTGAAACCGGAGACTTGAAAATCATATCCTAATTAGCACATTAACAAATTATTTTATCTCAAGTCTTGTGTCTCAAAATCTCGTATCTTGTGCCTCACATCTGAATCTAATATTATTGCCCCAATGTAGCCACCATCACTGCCTTAATGGTATGCAACCTGTTCTCGGCCTGATCGAAAACTAAGGAATTTGCTCCTTCAAAGACTTCTTCAGTTACTTCGATGCCATTTTTCATTCCAAAATCTTCAGAAACCTGTTTGCCCACTTTAGTATCTGCATTATGGAACGCGGGTAAACAATGCATGAATTTTACATTCGGGTGACCACTCTTTTTCATTATTTCACTATTTACCTGGTAAGGTTTTAAAAGTTTGATGCGTTCAGCCCATACTTCTTTAGGTTCGCCCATTGAAACCCAAACGTCGGTATGGATGTACTCCGCACCCTTAACGGCTTCTTCAGGGTTTTCGGTAATAGTAATTCTTGCTCCCGAAGTTGTGGCAATGTTTTTACATTCTTTAATCAGTTGCTCTTCGGGCCACAATGCTTTGGGTGCTCCAATGCGGACATCCATGCCTAAAATGGCACCAATAGCTAACAGTGAACGGCCCATGTTAAAGCGTGCATCTCCTAAATAGGCATAAGAGATTTTTTCAAGCGGGTTATCGGAATGTTCCACCATTGTTAGCACGTCGGCCAGCATTTGTGTGGGGTGCCATTCGTTGGTTAACCCATTCCAGACAGGAACTCCGGCATATTTTGCCAGTTCTTCCACAATCTCTTGTCCAAATCCGCGATACTCAATGCCATCGTACATCCGGCCAAGAACACGCGCAGTATCTTTAACAGTTTCTTTATGCCCCATTTGGCTTCCGGTAGGTTCCAGATAGGTAACGTGGGCCCCCTGATCGTGTGCGGCAACTTCAAAAGCACAACGGGTGCGGGTTGATGTTTTTTCAAAAATTAATGCAATATTTTTACCTTTAAGTCTGGGTTGTTCGGTACCTGCATACTTTGCATTTTTTAGCTCTTTTGATAGGGTTAAAAGAAATTCGATTTCTTCTTTGGTAAAATCGAGTTCTTTTAAAAAGTGACGGTTTCTTAAATTGAATGCCATAGCTTTATATATTTAAATTAACGTTTTAATCGGAGTAATAAGATCAATATAATTCATTTTTCAATGGGCTAATAGCTTATGAACAAATGGACTAATTATTTATCGTATTTATGCAAATCAGCCTCATCGTATTCCATGGTAATTTTAGTTCCATAGCTTTTATCCTGAAGCTTTTTGGCCTCGGTAATCACCGCTTTGGAGCCGCCATTTTGCACAAAATCTAAACAGGCTTTAATTTTGGGTGCCATGCTGCCTTCGCCAAACATACCCGATTCCAGGTATTTTACTGTGTCGGCATAGTTGAGGAACTCCAGAACTTTTTCGTTTTCTTTCTTATAATTGGCATATACAAAGGGAACATCGGTGAGAATGTAGTATTCATCGGCTTTTACCTTTTTTGCAACCATTGCCGCGGCCAAATCTTTGTCAATTACGGCATCCAGTGGGCGGACCCGGTTTTCTTCGTCAATATACACCGGAACGCCACCGCCACCAACAGTAATCACGATGTTGCCCTCACGTGCCATCTGTTCAACTGTTTCGGAGTTAAAAAAGTCCAATGGTTTTGGTGATGGGACCACCCTTCGCCAGCCATCTTTTATTTTAACTTCTTCTTTAAAAATCCATCCCTTATCGGCAGCCAATTTATCAGCTTCGGCTTTGGTGTAAATTTTACCCACACGTTTGGTCGGGTTTTGAAAAGCGGGATCGTTTTTGTCAACCATTACCTGAGTTACCAAGGTGATAATATTCCGTTTGATGTTGTGTTTGCGGAGCACGTTTAGCAGGCAGCGTTCCAACATAAACCCAATTCCGCCTTGTGAATCGGCCACGCAGATATCTAAAGGCATTTGAGGAATCCCATATAGTTGCTCCCCGGCATCGTTACGCATCAAAATATTTCCAACTTGAGGCCCGTTACCGTGGGCAAAAATCACGCTGTATCCTTCTTTAAAAAGATACACTAAGTTTTCGAAGGTTTCGGTAGCGTTGTCTTCCTGTTCCTCAATGGTTCCAACCTGGTCACCCCGTAATAAAGCGTTCCCGCCTAAAGCAATAACAGCTAATTTGTTCATAGTCATTTAGTTTAAAATCAAATTTTCAGGAACTGCAAATCTATAATAATTTTTGTCAATTCGAATGTAGGTCAAGTATAGCGGTTATGTAATTTAAGTAGCAATAAATCAAAGATATAGTGTTTTTCATTTTATTAAACATGTTTTTAAGAGAAATTGAGACTTCAGGTTCAAACGGGGTCTCAAAATATCCGATAATTTTGGATGTATGTATATTGATAATTTGTATCTTGAGGGCGGGAATTACTTTAGATAAATATTCAACCGGATGAGTCTTTTTTAAACGTTGCAGCTATGCGATCAATCGTTAAAATTATTGCCTTTGCGGTATTCTTTGCCTTTATTTTATTGGCTTGTGAGCTTAGGTTTGGTAAAAAAGGTATTAAAGAGGGGAAAATCATTTATGGAATAGAATACATGCAGGAAGAGTCGGAAAACCCATTGATTAGCCTGATGCCATCTACCTTGGAAATGGTTTTTAAAGATAACACGGTGAAAATGGAGGTGCAAGGATGGATGGGTGTTTTTAAATCCTCATTTATAAGGCACTATCCACAGGAGCAGAGCATCACAGTTTTTAAAATGATGAATAAAAAGTATTATTACAAGAGTGTTGGCGGCACCGATTTTATGGGAATGAGTTCTTATCCCAACATGAAAATCCATTTCGATGATAAAGAGAAGAAAATTATTGAATTCAATTGCAAACATGTCTCGGTGGAGATTCCTGAAAAAAGCTTAAATTTTGATGTGTATTATACCAACGATATTAGAATTGAATCACCCAATTCCCTTACACCTTTTCACGAAATTCCCGGAGTAATGATGGAGTTTCAGATTGAAATTCACGGTATCCCCATGAGGCTGTTGGCCAAAGAGATCATCGATTTAGATGTCCAAGAAGATGTTTTTAATGTTCCCGAGGGTTACATGGAGGTTACAAAAGATACAGTGGATGAACTTATCAAGGAATTAATCTGACGCGTATTTATCTGGAAATCCCTAATGTCAAGTCAAATATAAAAAGTCGGGCAATATTCACTCGGTGATTTTTTGATTATAGCATTCACGCCTGGAATCATTAGGTGAATTGATGCAAACGCATACCTGACTTGACATTAGAATCATCCAATGGTCATTTCAAAGAAAGAAACAGGGTTTTGTTATACCCCAATTTAAAAACATAAAGTCAGTTAATGATTACCAACTACTTAACAGGTATTTATAGAGGCAAAGTTTCCAATAATTTGGGTTCAGGTTTTATAAAAAGTGTCACAAAATAATTGTGGCAATTAAGATTTTTTAATGAGGCAAACAGTTATTTTTGCTAACTAAAATACATTTCATGGCCAAAACTAAGAATGGTGCAAAGCCCACAGGAGGCGATAAAACTGAGGCAAAGGCAAATAGCCTGGCAAAGGATGAGCGCTTAAAGATTCTGCTTGGGCTCTTTACGTTATCTTTTTCGGTTTACATGCTTTTTGCTTTTATATCCTATTTATTTACATGGAAAGTTGATGAAAGCCAGCTCGATATTCCCTTTTTCACCTTTTTTAAAGATGCCGAAATAACAGTCGAAAACTGGTCGGGTAAACTGGGAGCCATGATGGCTTACCAATTTCTGCATAAATGGTTTGGGATTGCCTCTTTTAGTTTTGTATTTATCTTTGGTTTGTTGGGCATCCGCTTGTTGAATTACCGCTTGTTGCCTTTCCGCCGTTCCCTGAAGTATTCCATTATTTTTACCATTTGGATCTCCATTGCCTTAGGTTTTGTATTTCATAAAGCAGCCTTTTTGCCTGGTGGCGCTCATGGCTATTTTATGAGTGCATGGTTCAATGCCTTAATTGGAAAGATAGGAACTGGATTCCTTCTTTTTATTACCCTGTTTGGCATTTTGGCCTATACCTTCGAGGGGTTTGTCGGAAAAGTGAAGAATTTTATCAAAACCATCTTCGAAGCTAAAGTAGCGGACAGTTCCATGAAGGAAACTGAAGATGGAACAGGAGAGGATGAAGAAAACAAAGAATGGAAAAGCACCAAGTGGGTACATTCCGATTTAAGAGATGGAAACGGTGAAATCCATTCGGGATACATTCTCGATGACAACAAAACCGATGGGGAACCAAAAGAAATAGACCCGTTCACGGTTGAATATACTACCAAAAATCTTGGGAATGAAGAGGTGGAAAATCCAGATGAGAATTCCCAGAATGTTTTAGATAATATTGATACCATTGAGGCAACACATGTTGAGGATGAGCTTAATGTGGATTATGTGGGAGAAGAACCTGTAAAAGATGTGGAACTTTCTATCGAGAACCGGTTCCGCGAGGAGGATGAACCTGCTGAATTTGTTGATGGAAAACCCATGGGCGATTATGATCCTACCCTCGATTTGAGTCGTTATGTGTTGCCCCCCATTGAATTGCTGGTGGAGCATAATGCGGGCAATGTAAGCGTTTCCGAGGAGGAACTGGTCAGCAATAAAAACAGGATTGTTGAAACCTTGGCCAATTATAAAATTCAGATTGATAAAATAAAAGCCATTGTTGGGCCAACCATCACGTTGTACGAGATTGTTCCAGCCCCGGGCATCCGTATCTCGAAAATCAAAAACCTGGAAGACGATATTGCACTTAGTCTGGCTGCATTGGGAATCCGGATTATTGCACCTATACCAGGGCGCGGTACCGTGGGTATTGAGGTGCCCAATTTAAAGCCTGAGGTGGTTTCCATGCGGAGCATCATCTCTTCGAAAAAATTTCAGGAGTCGAAGTTTGACTTACCCATAGCCCTGGGTAAAACCATTTCGAACGAAACCTTTGTGGTTGACCTTACCAAAATGCCTCACTTGTTGGTGGCTGGTGCTACCGGACAGGGAAAATCGGTAGGTTTGAATGCTATTCTAACTTCGTTGCTGTTCAAAAAGCATCCTTCGCAGTTAAAACTGGTTTTAGTCGATCCCAAGAAAGTGGAACTGACCCTTTACCAAAAACTGGAAAAATACTTTCTGGCCATGTTGCCAAATACCGAAGAGGCCATTATTACCGATACCATGAAGGTGGTGAATACTTTGAACTCGCTTTGCGTGGAGATGGATTCCAGGTATGATTTACTGAAAGCGGCTCAAGTGCGGAATATCAAAGAATACAATGCCAAATTTATTGCCCGCCAACTGAACCCGAATAACGGGCACCATTTTTTGCCATACATTGTGGTGGTTATTGATGAGTTTGCCGATTTAATAATGACGGCTGGAAAGGAAGTGGAACTGCCTATTGCCCGGTTAGCTCAGTTGGCCCGGGCTATCGGGATTCATTTGGTCATTGCCACGCAACGCCCGACCACAAATATCATTACCGGTTTAATAAAAGCCAACTTCCCGGCCCGTATTGCTTTCCGGGTAACCAGCATGATGGATTCGCGCACCATTCTTGATTCTCCGGGTGCCAACCAGCTGATTGGGCGCGGCGATATGTTAATTTCTCAGGGAAGTGATATGGTACGTCTGCAATGTGCCTTTATCGATACCCCTGAAATTGAAAGCATCATGAATTATATTCAGACTCAGCAATCTTATCCGACACCTTATTATCTCCCCGAATATTATGGCGAGGAAGGGGTATCGGAATTAAACGATGTGGATTTGTCGAAAAAAGATCCTTTGTTTGATGATGCCGCCCGCATTATCGTGGCCAACCAACAAGGTTCCACATCGCTCATACAAAGGAAGTTCTCAATCGGGTATAACCGGGCTGGCAGAATTATTGACCAATTGGAAGCTGCCGGAATCGTGGGTGCATTCGAAGGAAGCAAAGCCCGGCAGGTCTTGATTCTTGATGAAACCCATTTGGAACAGATTTTAAAAAGCCTCAGCTAAACTTCTTTTAAGTTCCGATCTATTGTTTCGCAAAATTGGTGTAACTTTCAGTAATTCCTAAAATAAAAGTTGTTGAATATGAAAAGATATATTTTTTGGATGCCGCTTCTTTTTTCCTGCTTGGTTGGCTTTGGCCAGAAAGACCCGGAAGCAGAAGCAATTTTAAAGAAGGTGGCCGACAAAGCCAAATCCTATAAAACCATTCAAGCCGATTTTGAATATACCATCGCGGATCAGCAAAAAAATACCGAGGAAATTTATGATGGAAGTGTGTTGCTGAAAGGCCCCATGTTTAAAATGAGCATTGATGCCTCCATTACCTATTGTGATGGAAAAACCCGGTGGGTGTATCTGAAGGATAACAATGAGGTAAATATTTCGAATGTGGTGCAAAGCAAAGATTTAGAACCTGAAGAGCGGTTTCTCAATAACCCCATGAGCCTTTTTACGCTGTATCAAGATGGATTTAAGTACGTGAAAACGGAATCGGAAACCATCAATAATCAAATGTATTCAATCATTGACTTGACTCCTGAAGACATCAAGAAACCTTATTTTAAGATACGCTGTTGGGTTTCAGAGAGCAATGACCTGTTTATGATGCGCTATTTCCAGAAGGATGCTACCCACATAACCTTCAAATTCAAGAAGTTTATACCGAACATTAAAGTCATTGATGCTGATTTCATTTTTGACACAAAAAAATATCCGGATATTGAGGTGATTGATTTGAGGGAATAAAAAAAAACGGCCTAAGCCGTTTTTTTATATTTTGCTGATGATATCATCTATTGCATTCTTTACATTCTCAAAGGCATTGTTGTCTTTTACCACATAATTTGTGGCATTTTCGCGTACAAAGTCATACACCAGATTGCCATCCTCCTGACCCGAAAGTATAATTACTTTAGCCTGTGGATTGATGGCATGTATTTCTCTGAGAATTTCCAACCCGTTTTTTGCTTCAGGGTTTTCGCTGTTCAGGTAATAATCGAGTACAATTACATCGGGGTTTAAATGCATGTGGTTGATGCATTCTTCACCGGTTTGAAATGCGACAATGTTATAGTCTGGGTTATCAACCAACGATTCTCTAAGCATTTCAAGGAAGATGAAATCATCGTCAACAAGAATGATATTATATTTTCCGTTCATATAGTGTTATTTTGGTTAATGAATTCAAAGTTATAAATTATTGTTCAAAAGTTAAGGTGAAACTATTTGATTTGTTAGTTTAATATGGGTTTTAAATGCGACTATATATTGACAAAAAAAACAATCTTTTGTTTAAGTTCGTCCGGATTAAATGGTTTAATTATGTATTCGTTCATGCCATTTTTTAAGGCCAGCTCTTTTTCTGAACTCATAGCATGAGCTGTCATCCCTATAATGGGGATTTTTGAAATTGGATCCGGCATTTCGTTACGGATAAACCGGGTAGCTTCGTGGCCATCCATAATCGGCATTTGAATATCCATAATTATAACATGGTAATGCTTGTTTTTTAAGGCCTCAATTGCTTCCCGGCCATTTTCTGCAATATCCACCACGAAGGGTTCATTCCAAGAATTGATGGTATCCTTAGCCAATTCCTGGTTGATTAAATTATCTTCAACTAATAGGATGTTGTACTCTTTCCCTTCGGTATGTAGCTGAGGATAGATAACGGTCTTTTCTTGGGTGGGGCTTATTTGGGCGCTCATTGGCGGAATTTCATACGAAATACTTATGGTAAAGGTAGAACCCTCATTGAGTTTACTTTTTACCTCAATATTGCCTTTTTGTAAGGCTACCAAACGTTTGACAATAGCCAATCCCAGTCCGGTGCCACCAAAGATCCTGGCAGTATCTGATTGCGCCTGGTTGAAACTTTCAAAAATACTTTCAAGTTTCTCAGCCTCAATACCAATACCGTGATCTTTTACCATGAATACCAGAAGGCATTTGTTGCCGGCAATATGAGCGTTTGCCTCAATGGTGACCACTTGGTTTGAATGCGAAAATTTAATGGCATTGCCAAGCAGGTTGATCATGATTTGCGACAAACGGTAAGGATCGCCTTTGAGTATTCTTGGAATCATCGGGTCGATATGAATTTCCAGAGTGATGTTTTTTTCCTCGGCTCTAAATTTTAAGGTTGAAATGGCCTGGGTGATAATTTCAAAAGGATGAAACTCGGTATTATCAAGGATCATTTTACCTGCCTCAATTTTCGAAAAATCAAGCAAATCATTGATTATCACCGAGAGGTTGTCGCTGGCTTGAATAATGTTGTTTAGGTACTGGTTGTTGTTTTCGGCATTCATATTTTTGCCTAAAAGCTTGGCATACCCAATAATGGCGTTTAAAGGTGTCCGGATTTCATGGCTGATGTTGGCTAAAAACTGGCTCTTAAAATCGCTCAATTTTTCGGCCTGAACACGGGCATCAATCAGTTTCATGTTGGTGTCTTGTAAATCTTGTTTTTGCGATTCAATCTTAGATTGTTGCAATTGCAGGCGTATATTGATTTTCCTTTGTTTAGCAATAAAAATCATCATAACAATTATTAAAATAACCAAGATGATGGAGAATGATAGTAGGATGTATTGCATATCTTTCTTTTTGTTTAAATATAAAATGTTAATCTCATTTAGTTGTTTTAACCGGGCTATTTCCTGTTCGTTCTTTAATACATTTTGCTCAATTTCGAATTGTGCCAGTTGCAATGCTGTCCGGTCATTCAGTATAGAATCTTTGTATTGAAGCGCTTTTTGATACGAGAAAATTGCGGCGGGCAAGTTATTAATTTTAATATTACATTCTGCTAAAAAATTATAATTGCCGAACAAATGATAGGTACTATAAGGTTTAAGTTTATTGCTTTGTTCAAAACTTGCAATAGCTTTATCCCAGAGCCCCTGGTTATAATAGTGAATCCCTTTGTTGTGTTCCAATTCAGCCAAACCAACTTTTAAATCCATTTCAAGGTAATAGGTTTCAGCTTTTTTAAAAAACTGGTCGGCATTTTTTACATCATTTAATTTTGTAGAGTAAACAACCCCCATGTTGTTGAGCGTTTGAGCCAGTTCTTTTTTGCTGTCAACAGATTCAAACATTTGGGCGGCCTCAGTTAATAGATCCAAGGCTTTAGGGTAAACATCTGTTTTTTGATAAACTTGTGCCAACCCATATAATGCAGTAGCCTGGTCAGCTATATTTTCCGATTTCTTCGACAAATCAAGGGCTTCGTAATAATAATCAATAGCCAATTCAAATTTCTTCCATTCGCAATAAATGTCCCCTAAAATAATTAAGCTGGCAGGAATCTTATCCTGGGCTTGAATTTCCCTTTTAATCTGCAAACTTTTAGCAATATATGTAACTGCCTGGTTGTAATTGCCTAGTTCTTTGAATAATATTCCAATGTTTGTAAGGCTGGCCGATTCCCCAATTTTATCATTGAGTTGTTGATAGCTTCCGACGGATTGATTAAAACAATCCAATGCCTCGGGGTATTTCCCCATTTCTTTATAAACTGTACCTAAATTATTGGTAATGTTTGAGATGGATGTCAAATCATTGTGTTTTTTTGCAATAATTAAAGCATGGTTGAAGTTATCCGATGCCTTAGTGTAATTTCCTGAGCGGAAATATATGATGCCCAGATTTATCAGAGGTAGGGTTTGAAGGGGCTCGTTCCCGTTATCAATGAATGTTTTCAGAGCCTTTTCAAGATTTGTAACCGCTTCGTTGTTTTTACCTTGGGCCTGAAAAAGCATACTCAGGTTGTTGTATATTTTAGCCTGTCCGATTTCATCATGGGCTTTTTCATATCCATTTAAGGCCGATTCAAATTCAATCTGTGATTGGCGGTAATCCCCTTTCCAGAAATAAACCGTCCCTTTTAATCTCTGGATATCGCTGATTTTGCTTTGGTTATTGAGTTTTGTAGCCAGTTCTTGGGACCGAGAATAGTAATACAAAGCACTATCGAAAGAATTGGCCTGGTAAAACTTGGCAATTTCAAGGTATAGTTCGGTTTTTCGTTCAGGTGTTGCTGATGGTAATAAATTCTGCAAACTGTCAACTGTATTTGCAGTCATCACGGTGTTTCCGGCGATGGAGATTAGTAAAAGGAACTTTAATTTTTTCACCTTATTCTGCGGGTTGATGCATAAGATAATCCTCAATTTCAGGGGTGGCGGTTTCCCAATACTCTTTAATCTCGTTGATGGCTTCTTGGAGCTTCAATTTTTCATTATCAGGTTGTTGGCTCATCAATTCAATGTTTTTTGCATTGTCTTGTTGGGTGTCCATGCCCAAATACCCTAATTTTGGCTTCAGGGCATGGGCCTTATTCCGCAGAACCTCCCAATCATTGGTATCAAAGGATTTTTGAATTTCTACAATTTCGTTGGGGATACTTTCGTAGCACATTTTCACAATCTTCGAAATCTTTGCATGGTTGTTTTGGTAAATTTTTTTGAGGTTGCTCGTATTGAATAGCACGTAAGCTTTCTCAGTGTTGAGGTTTAGCCTGGGGATGATTACCGATTCTGCTATTTTTTCAGGATTTGTAATATTTTCAGGATTTGGACAGAACTTGGAAATAATGGCAAATAAATCCTCAGGATCGAAGGGTTTCGAAATGTAATCGTTCATGCCGATGCTCAAGCAATTATCTTTTTCATTTTTCAGGGCATGGGCTGTCATAGCTACAATGGGGGTCCTGTTTCGGGGCTCAACCATTTGCCGGATTCTTTGGGTGGCTTCAATGCCATCCATTTCAGGCATCTGAATGTCCATCAGTATCAAATGATAAGTTTGGGCCTCCACCTTTTCTAAAGCCAATTTCCCGTTTTCAGCTACATCAATCTCAATCTTGTTGTTCCAGGCCTTAATGGTATCGTAGGCCAATTGCTGGTTGATGAGGTTATCTTCAACCAACAGTATCTTCATATGGTCAGCTAAAAGCCGGGGGGTAGGTTTCGATTGGTGTTTAATACGGACGGCATCCCTGTTTTTGCCAATTTTCATGAAAATATAAAAGGTGAATGCAGTTCCTTTTCCTGTTTGACTTTCCACTTCTATCTCGCCGGTCTGCAATTCAATCAGCTGTTTTACAATAGATAAACCCAAGCCCGTGCCCCCATATTTACGGGTTGTGTCGCTTTGCCCTTGGGTAAAACTTTGGAAAATATAGGCCAACTTATCAGGAGCGATGCCAATTCCGTTATCTTCTACTTTAAACAGGATTTTAATTCGGTCGTCGGTAATCTTACCATTGGCAGCCATCAGCCGGACCCATCCTCCCGTATTTGTAAATTTAATGGCATTCCCAATCAGGTTTATCAATATCTGGTTTAACCTTACCGGATCTCCAACGATGACTTCCGGAATGTCAGGCGAAATATCATATTTCAGTTCGATGCCTTTTTCCTGTGACTTTACCGACAACGTGCTAATGGTGTGTTTGATAAGGTTTTTGAAATCGAATTCAATTTCTTCCAGGGTGAGCTTGCCCGATTCAATTTTTGAAAAATCGAGAATATCATTAATAACAACCAGCAAGTTATTTCCTGAGGCTTTGATATTTTCAAGGTATTTTTTTTGATTTTCCTTTAATTCCGAATTCAAAAGCAGGTTGGTAAATCCAATGATGGCATTCAAAGGCGTACGGATTTCGTGGCTGGTATTGGCTAAAAAAATCTCTTTTAGCCGGCTGCTCTCTTTAATCTCTTTATTGGCTTTTTCAAGTTCAACCTTTTGGTTGTTAATAATTTCTAAGGCTTTCTCTAGCTCAGCTTTTTGCAGTTCGTTTTTACGCAAAGCTTTCTGAAGCATGATGTGGTGCTTGCTCGATTTTTTAAAAGCAATTTCGAGCTCACTTTTTTGTGCTTCAATTTCATCAATTTGCTTGAGGGCATAATTTCGTTGTTCTTCAAGTTCCTTATTGGCACTTAAATGTTCCTGGTCTTTGTTTCGCGAGATAATTTCCTGCAAAACCAAAACAACGCTGATAACCTCCTTTTCCTTTAATACAGGTGTAAAGATCAGGTCGTGGCGGCGGATAATCATCATGTCTTTCTCTTCAAACAGCTTCAGCGAGATATTCTTTTTAAATTTTAAGGCTGTTTCAAAGTATTTTTCAAGGTTTTTGAGTTTTTTCTGTTCCGAAATGTGTTGGCCGATAGAAAGATGTAAGTGAAATTGGCTGTCAATGGGGATGTCCGATTGCGAAATAAGTATTCCTTCGTTTGAGAAGACAAAAGTGAGGGTGTTTTTTTGAATAATATTCTGAGAATCGGTTTCTGGAGGAAAGTCTGGCTGAAACCTTATCCGGAAGAGGAGGTAGAACAAAATGCCCACTAATACCAGTAATGATATAATTATTCCCATCAATATGGTTTCCATAACGCTCTTTTTGTATTATTCAAGAAAATAATGTGGAAATTTAAGAGTTTGTAAAGATAAATTCAAACAAAACCTTTGAAATTTCGGGTTTCGATGGGTTTCAGCACGTTGAACGGATTGTTTTAAACACGTAAAAGGCGGCAAACTACAAGACAAGAGCGGATGTTTCTTATTCTTTGCAGCTTGGCGCCTTTCCGCTTGTAATGAAAAATTGGTTAGAACAAGAAGTTCAGTCCAATGTATAATCCCATATCTCCGTCATCTTTGTTTGCAGGAAAACCGGCATCCACGGCAATAATAAAGTTCTGGTTCATTGCAATCCGGAATCCGCTTCCATAGGTAATGTGGAATTCATCTTTTCCCTCGTTAAAATATTCCGATTGTAAAACAGTGACAGGAATTCCCGATTTATCCACCTCTTTTTCCTGAACTACTTTACCAAAATCAACAAATGGGCTCAGTGCCAGGTAAAAGTTTTGGTTTATCCAGTTGAACTTCACGAATTTCCAACGGAATTCCAGGTTCCCGTAAACAATCCCATTGCCGATGACCCGGTTACGGACCATACCGCGTACCGATTTTGAGCCGCCTAAACCATCCACTGAGGCCGAAGGGGTATATGAAAACACCATCTCAGGCAAGTTGTAGAAGGGGGCATCACCGGCGATAATACCTTGGTACCCTATGCGATACACAAATGATAGGTTGTTTTTTACCAGTGTAAAATATTGCCGGTGGGTGACCGACAATTTGGTGTATTTAAAGTCGTTGTTCAGGGTTTGCGAAAGTACAGCTTCGCTCCATATTCCTTTCATGGGGTTGGGTTCGTTGTCACGGGTATCATATACTAAACCGGCTTTTACTGAGGTAAAGAAGCCTCCTGTTTTTTCATTTTCTTTAATAATTTTCCAATCCACATACTGGTCGAAAAGTGTAGGCACATGGGGTAATGTGTCATTACCTTCTTTTCCTTTATTCAATTTATCGATATCAACCGTGGCTATTTCCACGTTATTGAATAGGATTCCCGCCGCCCAGTTCAAATGGTTGATGCCGGTTTTACCCTGAAAATCGAACCTTGTCCGGAGCATGTTTTTCTTGTGTTTGTAAAACATCCGGGTCTTATAGTCATCGCTTTCATCATCCTTCCAGTCTTTGTTATATACGGCTTGCGAACCATTGAACCCATAAAAGTCGAAGGCCTGATCGGGCAGGTACGAAAAGTCGGCAGTGAACCTGATATTGGGGATTAAATACTTGGAATCGTAGAAAATGCGGTATATGCCACTTCCTTTTGTAAAACGCGAAACCTCGGCATAAAAAGAGTGGTAATACATGGGATAGGCTTTTCCATCACCGTAATTATAAATATTGGTCAATGCACCATATTGCAACCCCAGGTCGGAGTTGTAACTAATTACTGGGATGGCTCCAAAGTTCCATCCGGTTTTTATCTTTTCCGTTTTGGTACTGTCCTGGCCAAAGGAATTGATGGAAATGGCCACCATAAAAAACCCCATCCAAACTTTTTTTAATCTGTTCATAAAAGCATTTTTTTTGATTCGGTTTTACATCAGGAACTTATAATCATGGAAGCTAATATAAGCAGAAAATACGAAAATCCTAAAGAGTCTAGGGAAATCGCTTTTAAGAAACCCCGGAGGGATTTAATATGAATAGCCCTGGGTTTTAACCCGGGGATTATGATTTTACGATGAAAAAACGGCGCAAGCAGTATTGATATATTGAAATGGAGAAGAATTCATGCGCCGGAAATGGAAGATCCATATTTCAATTTTTAAAAGCAATTTCCCTGCTAAAGAGTCTCCGTTTTTGTAACAGGGATACCGGGTTGCAAAGTGAAGGGGTGCAAGGGGTACAGGATCACATGGTTACAGAATGAAAATTATAATTATCACTAAAACCAGTGTATTTTTTTTGCGCCTTTGCATCTTTGCGGTGAAAAAATCTGTGGTTATCCGCGTTGCGAAGCATCAGCGTCATCTGCGTACTATTCTTTGTAGTGAAATATATCCCTTTAGATTCAAAGCAGTTAAGAATTCTGCTTTAAAATAGATAGTTTCGTTAGGTTGTTGCCCGGGCATTCTCTATTTTCGAACCCGGTTTTTATAACGTTTTAAAACAACAATAGATTGGTAGATTTTTAGATGCAGGACACGAGACAAAACAAATCTTATCGGAAATCATTCGTCATTAGTAGATTAGCCAATTTGCTCATTAGCACATTATCCCGTGTCTTGTATCTCTTAATCTCCTGTCTTGATACTTGATACTAAAATATTCTTTCTGCTAACTAAGCGGCATTGTATTGTAAATTGTAATTTGAAAAGTATGGATGTGTTGTTTGTGAATATTGGTAAACTCGTTCAGGTGGAAAACGAACCAAAAAAATGGGTGGCAGGTGGCGATATGGCTAAACTTCCATGCCTGGAGAATGCTTACCTTCTGGTTGTGGATGGTTTGATCAAAGATTTTGGCCCAATGTCTCAATTACCTGACTTCAGTCAAAAGGATTCACTGGTTGAAGTGGACGTGGAAGGAAGATTGATCCTGCCCTCGTTTTGCGATTCGCACACGCATCTGGTTTATGCCGGAAGCCGTGAGATGGAATACGTGGATAAAATTAAAGGGCTTTCGTACGAAGAAATTGCAAAAAGGGGAGGTGGGATACTAAATTCAGCCAAACGCTTACATCTGGCAACAGAAGAAGAATTATACCAAAGTGCTTTAAACCGGATTCATGAGATTGCGGGCTTTGGAACCGGAGCCGTTGAAATAAAAAGCGGTTATGGTTTAACAACGGCTAATGAGATTAAGATGCTCCGGGTAATTAAACAATTGAAAGAAACCACGCCCCTTGAAATAAAAGCTACTTTTTTGGGCGCCCATGCAGTTCCATTAGAGTTTAAAGGAAGGCAATCGGAGTATGTCAATTTAATTGTGAATGAAATGATCCCACAAGTAGCAACGGAAAAACTCGCTGATTATGTGGATGTTTTTTGTGACAAAGGTTTTTTCACGGTTCCGGAGACAGAGAAAATATTGGCAGCTGCCGCAAAATATGACATCCGGGGAAAAATTCATGCCAACGAGTTGGCATTTTCAGGAGGAATTCAGGTAGGCGTGGCTCATGGCGCTTTGTCTGTGGATCATCTGGAGTTTGTGGGTGATGAAGAAATCAAATGCTTGCTGGGTTCTGAAACCATGCCGACCATTTTACCTGGCGCAGCCTTCTTTTTAAATATGCCTTATTCCCCTGCCCGGAAAATGATGCAGGCTGGGTTACCTGTGGCACTAGCCAGCGATTTTAATCCGGGCTCATCTCCTTCAGGAAATATGAAATTCATTATGTCACTGGGCTGCATCAATTACAGAATGACCCCCGAAGAGGTTATCAATGCTGCAACCATTAATTCGGCGTATGCTATGGGTATTCAAAAAACACATGGCTCCATTTGTAGAGGGAAGGTGGCTAACCTTTATATAACCACCAGGATTCCCGGTTATGAGTTTTTGCCTTATGCCTATACCTCAAATCTGATTGAAAGGGTCATGCTGAATGGTGAGTTTGTTTCATAAAATTGTTAAAATGAGTAAGGCATATATATTAATATATGTAAAAAGCTATTTGTACAGGATGAGAATATATTAGAACAAAAAAATGGACGAGCATAAAAAATATGAAAATGAAAAAGCTTATAGAATGTGTCCCAAATTTTAGCGAAGGGAACGATCTGAATATCATCAGGCAGATTACCGCCGAAATGGAATCGGTGGAAGGTGTAAAAGTTATAGATGTTGATCCCGGAAAGGCTACCAACCGGACAGTAGTAACAATGGTGGGTTCACCCGACGAGGTTTGCGAAGCAGCATTTAGGGCTGTAAAAAAGGCTTCGGAACTAATTGATATGAGCAGGCACAAGGGTGCACATCCACGTTTTGGTGCTACCGATGTTTGTCCACTGATACCTGTTTCAGGCATTTCAATGGAAGAAACCGTAGTGTATGCCCATCAATTGGCTGAAAGGATAGGAAAAGAATTGGAAATCCCGGTATATTGTTATGAATCGGCAGCTAAAGAACCTAAACGGAAAAATCTGGCCAATTGCCGGAGCGGTGAATACGAAGGGTTAAAGGAGAAGTTGGGAAGTCCGGACTGGAAACCTGATTTCGGACCATCTGAATTTAATACAAAAGTGCAGAAAACCGGGGCCATTGCTGTCGGAGCCCGTAATTTTTTGATTGCCTATAACGTGAATTTGAATACCACCTCCACCCGCAGAGCGAATTCTGTAGCTTTTGATTTGCGTGAACGTGGGCGGGTTAAAACAGACCCTGCTACTCAAAAGCCTTTATTGGATGCAAAAGGGGAGCAGGTGTATGAGGCCGGTTTGTTGAAATCGGTCAAAGCCATTGGCTGGTTTATTGAGGAATTTGGTATTGCTCAAATCTCGATGAACCTTACCGATATTTCAGTTACGCCTCTTCATGTTGCTTTCGATAAGGCTTGCGAAAGAGCCCAGGCCAGAGGGTTGAGGGTCACTGGCTCTGAATTGGTGGGAGTGGTTCCTCTGGCATCGATGATTGAGGCTGGAAAATACTTCCTCCGCAAACAGCAGCGTTCTGTAGGTATCTCCGATAAGGAATTGATTAAAATTGCCGTTAAGTCTCTGGGGCTGGATGAACTGTATCCTTTCGATCCGGATAAGAAAATTATCGAGTACATTTTAGCAAAAGACACTCAACAAGGAAAAAAGCAATTGGTAGATATGAATTTAGTGACTTTTGCGGAAGAAACATCCTCGGAATCGCCTGCACCTGGTGGGGGATCCATTGCCGCTTACATGGGGGTCTTAGGTGCCTCATTAGGCGGAATGGTAGCAAATCTGTCATCGCACAAAAAAGGTTGGGACAGCCGGTGGGAGGAATTCAGCAATTGGGCTGAAAAAGCCAAATTTTATCAGACCCAATTACTGAAAAAGGTGGATGAAGACACGCAGGCATTCAATCGGATTATGGATGCGTTTGCACTGCCAAAAAACACCGATGCCGAAAAACAGCTACGGTCTAAAACCATCCAGGAAGCCACCCATTATGCTACCGAGGTTCCTTTGGAAACTATGAGATTGTGTTTTGGTTCCATGGAAACTATCAAAATCATGGCGCAACTAGGAAACCCGAACTCGGTAACCGATGCTGGCGTAGGCGCATTGGCTGCCCGGGCAGGTGTTCATGGTGCCTGTTTGAATGTAAAAATTAATGCTGCCGGATTGCAGGATAAAATTCTAAGCAACAAGTTGCTTGAAGAAGCAGATCATCTGTTAAATAAAGCAATGGAACTGGAATCGGAAATTTTAAAGATAGTTGAAAGTAAAATTTGATTTCTTGTTTCAATTTTATACAAAAAGGGTGCTTAAGCGATTAGGCACCCTTTTTTATACCTTCAAAATGACCAATAGATATGCTTTTTAACATTTATACAGGGCAATCGTTTGCAAGTGATTTATAATTAGCTCATTTCCAAAGTTAATTCATCGTTATTAAACGATTAATATTTGTTATAAGTATCGTGGATCATTGTAAAATCAGAGTTTTCTCATACAAAAGTTTGTTTGTTTGCATTTTTTTCCTCAATTTAGTGGCTGCATAACAACATTTAACAACTATTTATTAACTTAAATTTGTTTATTTATGAAGAGATTTACCATGCTATTTGTGTGTCTGGCCATGCTAGGGATACAATTAGTTAATGCGCAACAAAAGACGATTACCGGTACGGTAACCTCCTCTGAGGATGGAATGTCGCTACCAGGTGTATCCGTCGCCGTGAAAGGTACAACCGTGGGAACCATTACCAATATCAATGGTCAGTATTCGTTAGGTGTATCTGCCGATGCTCAAACTTTAGTTTATTCCTTCGTGGGTATGAAAACCCAGGAAGTAGCTATTGGAGCCACTAATGTAATTGATGTGGTTTTGGAGCCTGAAGTAATTGGAGTGGATGAAGTAGTAGTAACTGCACTGGGTATCAAGAGAAGTGAGAAAGCACTTGGATATGCCACTCAAGCTTTAGGTGGTGAAGAATTGACCAAAGCACCAGAACCTAATATTGTTAATTCTCTTGGAGGACGGATTTCAGGGGTTCAAATTACCAATAGTTCGGGTGCAGTGGGTGCCTCTTCCCGCATCATTTTAAGAGGGGCTAGCACTATTTTCGGAGATAATCAACCTTTGTTTGTGGTAGATGGAGTTCCAATGTCAAATACGAATGACGGTACTGCAGGTACAGGTGGTGGTTTTGATGTTCCTAATGGGGTTGCTGACATTAATCCAAATGACATTGAAAAATTAGATGTTTTAAAAGGGCCAAATGCCTCTGCATTGTATGGTATCCGGGCAGCAAATGGTGTTATTGTTATTACTACAAAGAAGGGGAAACAAAGTCAAGCAATTGGTATTGATGTTTCTTCTAGTATCACTTTTGAGAATCCATTAGTGCTTCCGAATTTTCAGAATTCGTATGGACAAGGACCCAATAAAGATTTCTTTGATTATGGAAATGGTACCAATGGAGATGGTGGTGTGGATGAAAGCTGGGGTCCTCCTTTGGATCGTGGTTTGAGCTTTATGCAGTTTACATCTTATATTAACAATCCTGAAAACCCACAACCAGAACCATGGGTATCTCATCCTGATAATGTTAAGAATTTTTACGAAACAGGTATTACAACAAAGCATGATATTTCCATGTCAGGGGGTAATGAAACATCAACATTCCGTTTAGGAGCAGGGTATTCTAACCTAAAAGGTATGGTACCTTTTACCGATTATATTAAAACGAATGTAAATGCTTCAGCAAGTCATAAATTTACTGATAAGATAAGTGCAAATTTCAATGTTAATTATGCGAATTCTTATAGTAATAATTTACCTTCTGGAGGTTATGATGGTTCTAATGTAGTACAACAAACAATATGGTCCGGACGTAACGTAGATATTGCTGCTTTAAAAGATTGGAAAAATTTGCCAAAAGCATTGCCCGGATCTTCTTATGGTGCAGGAACTTTACCAATTAACTGGAACACTCAATTTCAAAACAACCCTTATTGGCAGTTAGAGACCAATACAAATGAATACAATAGGGATAGGGTTTTCGGAAATTTTGGAATAGGTGTTGATTTTACCAGTTGGTTGAATTTGACAGCAAATGTTGGCCTGGATCAATATACTACTAATACCAATACCCGATTAGCCAAAGGCAGTGCTGCCGATGCCCCAACTTATGCTATTTCAGGTGGAACAGCCAACAGGGATGGTTCAGAAGGATATTATGATGAGCGTGTTACCAAGTTTATGGAAACTAATATGGATATGATGCTTGGGGTAAAGAAAGATTTAAATGATGATATGAAGGTATCATTAAATATTGGAGGAAACCGGATGTACCAAAAGAATTCGTTTGATATGCGCGCCATTCAATTGGAACTTCCTGATTTATATAATCTGAATAATAAAAAAGCAGGTACGAGTATTTATAATAAAAATGATCACGAAGGTCAAGCAATCAATAGTATTTATGGGGCCGGTGAAATTTCATTTAAAGAATACCTTTTTCTTAACATAACAGGAAGAAATGACTGGGCAAGCGTTTTGCCATCAGAAAGCAATTCGTTCTTTTACCCATCTGTTACACTAAGTGCTGTACTAAGTGATATGATTGACATGAAATCATTCTATATAGATTTGTTAAAAGTACGTGGTGGTTGGGCAAAAGTTGGTGGTTTTGGACCATTAGAACCATCAGCTATTTTAGCTGTATATGAGCTTTCTGAATTACCTTGGGATGGAAGCACATTTGCTAATTTTCCAACAACCTTAAGCAACTCAAAAGTCAAACCGCAGACAACAACAAGTTATGAAGGGGGTATTCAAGCTGCTATGTTTGGAAATAAACTCAGATTAGATGTGACATTATATGACCAAACAAATAAGGATTTGATTTTGCCGGTTCAGGTTACCCGTTCGTCTGGTGTTTACAAAGTGTGGGATAACGTGGGTGAATTAAGAAACCGTGGGGTTGAAATTCAATTAGGAACTACATTATACGAGGATAGGGCTAATGATCTTGCAGTCGATCTGGACTTTAACTTTGCCAAGAATAATAATGAAGTTATTAAAGCGGGTAAAGACGATAGCAATGATGATGAAGCTCTAGTTCTTGGTGGTCAATGGAATATGGATTTACAAGTACGCGAAGGATATGCTTATGGCGTAATTGTGGGTCCTTCATTAGCAAGAACCGAAAATGGGGATGTGATTTATAGTGATGGTTTACCTCAAGTTGGTGAAACTAAAGTGCTAGGTGACATTCAACCCGACTGGACAGGTGGAGTTAATCTTACTGTAAAATTTAAAGGAATTACATTAAGCAGTTTGATTGATGCTAAGATGGGTGGTGAAATATATACCATGACCAATGCATGGGGACAATATTCCGGCATTTTGGAAGAGTCATTGATTGGCCGTGAAACTGGTATTGTGGGTGATGGTGTTATGCTTGATGCCAATGGTAATTATGTAGCAAATAATGTTGTGGTTACTGCCGAGAACTATAACCATAATGCTTTTGGAAATGATATCGTTGAAACTTCAGTTTTTGATGCATCTTATGTAAAATGGCGTCAGCTTTCAATAGGCTATGATTTACCAGTTGCCTGGGTTTCCAAATTGGGTTTAAAAAATGCCAACATTTCATTTATTGGGCGTAATCTAGCCATCTTGTATAAAAAAGCACCTCACATTGATCCTGAAACAGGGTTCAGCAATGAAAACAACATGCAAGGGATGGAATTTGGTCAAATGCCTTCGACAAGGAGTCTTGGCTTTAGTTTGAATTTGAAATTTTAATACTTTGAGAATATGAAAAATATAAAATATATCTTTCTTTCTTTTATCATGGCGGTATCCATTTATGGTTGTGATAAAGGTTTTGAGGACATCAATGAAAACATTGATGATCCAGTAGTAGTACCCTCCAGTATGATGATAGGTACCATTGTTCGTGACGCCATGAATGAAATGTATTCAACATTTAATGGTAGCGAAATTGGTGAAACTTGGAGCCAACATGCCTCTTTAATTCAATACAATGACCCTGATCGTTATAAACCCCGTGTAACTTCCATGGACGCTATGTGGAATATTTTTTACAGGACAGCTTCAAATGCAAATCAAATGTATGAATTGGCTGTTGCAGAGGGAAATGAAACAAATCAGGGAGTTGCTCTTGTTCTTAAGGCATACTGCTTCCATGTTATTACTGATTTATACGGTGCATGCCCTTACACCGAAGCCTTGAAAGGCCCAAGCGAAGGTAACTTTACTCCTGCGTATGACGATCAAGAAGTTGTTTATGCTGGGATTCTTGATCTTTTGAATCAATCCATGTCTCTATTGTCTTCAGGTAATGGTGAAATTAATGGGGATATGGATATTATGTATGCTGGAGATGCATCAAAATGGTTAAAATTTGCCTATTCTTTGAAATTTAGAGCTTTAATGCGTATTTCTGGTGTACAGGATGTAAGCACTGAACTGCAAGCTGTTTACAATAGCGGTCATTTATTTGCATCCAATAGCGATGAAGCCAAATTAGTTTATTTGTCAGCCTCTCCTGAAGCTAACCCTTTGTATGAAAGTATTGTAGCAGGTGCCAGGGGCGAACATAAACTATCTGAAACATTTATTAACGCGTTAGTTGCTAGCAATGACCCACGGTTGCCAGTTATGGCTCAAGAAGCCGCAAATGGTGGTTATGTTGGAAAACCAAACGGATATGAAGAATCACCGCTTGCAGGTTTTGGATATGATGACGTTTCACCTATTGGAGCTAACTATTTATTGCCTACAGCCCCAGGTTATTTTATGTCGTATTCCGAGCTTTTATTTTTAATAGCTGAGGCTGCTAAAAAAGGCTATATTTCTGGAGGCGATGCAACTGCCCAGAGTTATTATGAAGCAGGTATTTTGAATTCACTTACCGAAAATGGGGTTGCCGGTGAATATGCCTCTTTTATGGTTCCAGCTAGTGGTGTGGTTTATAATTCAACCGATGCTTTAGAATTGATAGGTACACAAAAATGGATTGTTTTGTTCTGTCAAGGATTTGAAGCCTGGACAGAATATCGCCGTACAGGTTTTCCTGAATTAACTCCTGCTGCTCAAGCTTATCTTGACGAAATACCAAGCAGATTAAAATATGAATCAACTGAAGTTTCTGTAAATGGTCCAAATTATAGGGCTGTTTTAGAAAGACAAGGAGCTGATGAATTAACAACCAAAATTTGGTGGATGGGTAATTAATTTTAAAAAATGAAAATTATGAGAATAAAAAATATTTTAACACTGTTTGTTTTAGCCGCATTGGCCTTGCAGTCATGCGATAAGAGCGAACAAACGGTTACCGGAATAGAGGGTGGATTAGTTGAAATTAAGAATCCTTCGATAAATTATGTGGTTGGGAATCCTGGTCCTTATACTGCTAGTGTTCGAGTTTACCAGGGGGAAGTTAAAACAACTAAGGTTGAGATTTATAAAACATTCAATTCTACCCGGCCAGATACACTAGTTTTAACGAAAAAAGCAGACGGTGCGATTACAAAATCGGTATTGACCACAGTTCTTGCGGCGAATACGGTATTGTATGCAACAATTAACATTACAGGCGATCAAAATTCAATCGAGAGTTACAACTTTACATTTAGTGAATTACGTGATGGGTTAACTATTGAAAGTGCAATTGTTCCTACACCTGAAGTTGATACATCCAAATATAGTTTTACTATTATCAAAGGTTTTACAAATAATGATGTAGGTGAAGCCTTACCAATTTCCGATGGCGATTATACTATTGGGGATAACTGGGAATTCACATACAATGCTACAGTTAGTGACGGCCGCGTAGTTACTCAAAACACCCCTACTAAAGTTACCGTGGCTACCCGCTATGCCGGAAAATACCGTTTTGTTCAGGGTGTGTATTATCGGATTGGGGTTCTATCGGATAATGGTTCCTACTGGGATAATCCTTATTGGTTATTTGAATCCATTGATGCTAAAACCTATAAAATGACAGGAGTTTCTGCATGGGATGATCAAATTGTATATTTCCAAATTGACGGGACCGGTAAAATTACATATCCTGCTACGTGGGATGGTGTAGATCAAATTATTAATGACCAACCATTGATTACATGTGAATCTAATCCGACAGACATGACCAATGTTTGCGGTTTGCCAAATGCCAATACTGTAATTAATGATGATGTGAATGGCAAGGATCGTCTTATCATGTCATTTGGTTACTATACTGCAGGTTCAGGTCCACGTGAATTCTATCAGGTAATGGAAAAAATTGTTGAATAATTAATTAAAAAATATTGATATTATGACAACAAATATTAAAAAATTATACTTTCCCATTGTAATGGCGGCATTAGTCAGTTCGCTGATTATAAGTTGTGAGAAAGATGATAACACCGGGGCAGGTACCTTAACGCCCGCTACGCCCACTATTTCAGTAACACCTAATTTCACAAGCCCTGAAAGTCTTGTGGAAAACGATTCGGTTTTTGAATATACCGTAACCATGAGTGTGGCTCAACTGGTAGATGTAAAACTAAATGTAGCCCAAGTTGATGGTACTGCTTCAGCCGATGATTATGAGATGTCGAGCGAAATTTATTTTTTCGCTGGTGCTACTACGGCAAAAGGTAAGATTAAAATTTTGAGTGATGAATTAATAGAGGACACTGAAAATTTAATTATTCAGATTGGGGATAATGAAACAGCCAATGCAACCTTTGCTCCAATTACCTATGAGTTTACTATTTCAAATTTAACAGGTGATGATCTTGCTGTTCACATGTCTTGGACCACTGATGCTGCTGATGCAATCGGTCTTGATTTAGATCCGACAGAGGCTGTGGATATGAGACTATTGGTGATTCATGCCGATACGGTTTATGCTGTTGCTGATGGTTCCTCTTTTGAGGATATCACGGGGTTTGATGCCGCCCCTGACGGTACTTATACCATTGCAACCGATATTTATGCCACTGTAAACGCCGGAGATTTTAATGCACCCATTACCATTGATATAAACCTTGAATTTAATCAGATTGGTGTTGTTAATGGAGAAACTTTGGCTTTCCCTGCGGTTATGACTAATGAGTACGCTTGTGAGAGTTATAGAATAGAATTAGCAACTATAACAAAAAATGGGGATACTTATACCTTTGAAAAATCACTTGTAGTTCCTGGAAATTCAATAACCGGAGTTTGGCAAGGGATTGATGTTGATGATGAATCAGGATATCATGATTATGAGAGTCAAGTGGAAACAATCCTCGGTTGTGTATTTGAAATAAGAGGATTAGGGTATAGCTGGATGACTGATTTCTGGGGTGAAACAATTATTGACGCAGGAACTGTGGAATTATTGATTGATGAAACTGCTAAAACAGTTACCATTGAAGAACAGTATTATTTGACAACTACTTATAAAGATGTTGTTCAAGATCCATATACTATAACGGGAACTGGAACTTATGACGATAGCGGTGATTATCCAACTATGACCATTGAATATGAATTAACTAATAATGCAACTGGTTGGGCAAATTGGTGTTATGAAAATGAATATCTTTCTACTCCATTATTTGTAGCGCACCTTACTTTAGATCCTGCAGGACTTAAATCGGCAGGTATTAAAACAGTGGTAATAAACAAAAAGCCATTGGTGAAACCTTCTCATAAATAATATTACTATATAAAAATATTATTTGTAATCACCTCCAGTACCGTTTTTTTTGGTGCTGGAGGTTTTTATTTTCTTTATTCTCAGGCTATAGAATTGATTATAAAAAATTCTGGCAGCTTTTTTATTTTTTTAGGAGTAGCCAAAGTTGTATTTTCCAAAAAAATCCCCATTTTCATCCTTCATTTTAACCGTAATTCTACCAAAGGTGAGCAACCGGGTTTTAATAGTTGGCAACGATACCCGATACTACGTCTGCTTAGTAAGTGTGGTTCAAAATTTAACCTCATTATTAAATTGCCTCATCTATAATTTGATCATATTTCTATTATGCATTAAAATACAGTGCATAATAGAAATATGATCGCTTATGTTTTTTTTCCTCTTATACCCCAACATTCCAACTATTTTTTAAAAAAAAACAATTGTTTTTCCAAAAAAAATCCCCATTTTCATCCTTCTTTTTAACCGTAATTCTACCAAAGGTGAGCAACCGGGTTTTAATAGTTGGCAACGATACTCAATACTACGACCTGCTTAGTAAGTGTGGTTCAAAATTCGATATCCTTACCTTAAAGAGGATTCAGGATTTAGCTGACTTTGTATTAAAACAAAAGGTAGAACTGGTTCTTTTGATTACCGATGAGAATTTTATCCAGGATGTGGATCGGTTGAAAAAGCTCAAACAAAAAAGTGAATTTGCAAACATCCCGATCATCCTGATTGATAATTCCCCTTACCCCATCCCCAATAACATCCAACTGGCTTTTCAATCAGGGGCCAACGATTATATCAAAAAAAATGGTGAGGAGATTGAGCTGGTTGCCCGGATTGAACTGGCCATTAAGCAACAGAAGCATAACCAGGAGCTTTACCTTGAGATGATCAACCAAAAGGAGTTACTTGGTATGATGGATAAAATGTCACTTTTTATGGACCGGGCCGACAATTCATTTATTATCTTCAACCCCAATGGCGAGATAGAATGGGCCAACGAAGGTTTTAACCGTTTGTATGGTTATTCGCTCAATGATTTTAAAACCAAATATGGCCGGACTATCTTTGAGGCGAGTAAAAACTCCGAAATCAGCAGCAAGGTTGAGCAATGTGTAAAAACAAAAAAATCGGTAAATTATGTGGCGGAATGCCAGACAAGTTCCGGCGAATATAAATGGATTCAAACCACTTTTACCCCGATTGTTTCTCCTTTGGGCAATATCGAAAAGTTTATTGCCATTGAAACGGATATCACCAAGTTAAAGGAGACCGAAGAAGCACTTAACCAAAAGAACGAATACATGATTGCCCTCACCAACCATTTAAAGAGCTCAAACGCGCTGTTGGAGGAGCAACAAAAAGAAATTAATGCGCAATACAAGGCCCTGGAAGAGGAACGGAAAAAGTCGGACGATTTGCTTTTGAATATTCTCCCGTTCGAGGTTGCCCGGCAATTAAAATCGAAAGGCGAGGCCAAACCCAGGAGCTATAAATTGGCCTCTGTACTTTTTCTCGATTTTGTTAATTTTACCAAAATAACCCAAGACCTTCCCCCAAAAGATATTGTACATGTATTGGATTCCTATTTTAAGGAGTTTGACGATATTATTGAGAAACACTTCATTGAAAAGATTAAAACCATTGGCGATGCCTATATGTGTGCCGGAGGGCTTCCGCTAAGTAACCGGAGCAACCCATTTAACGTGGTTTTGGCGGGGTTGGAGATACAGAACTTTGTACGCGGGTTCCAACCCGATGTGTATGCCTCTTCGGGGTTAAAATGGCAATGCCGGATTGGGATCCATTCGGGCGATGTTATTTCGGGCGTAGTGGGAAAGAAAAAGTATATCTATGACATATGGGGCAATACCGTGAATCTGGCTGCACGGATGCAGGAAGAGGGGGAAATTGGCAGGGTTAATATATCCGAAGTTACCCATGAATATATTCAGCCTTATTTTGAATGCGATTTCCGTGGAAAAGTTGAGACCAAAGGGGGAGATATGGTGAACATGTATTTTGTAAACCGGTTGAAACCAGAGTTTTCACTGGATAATTATGGCATTGTTCCCAACGAAGCATTCACTAAAATCATGAACTCTCTTTAGATAGTAGTTCGTAACTGGTAGCTTGTGTGCTCATTTGGTCATTAGCTCGTATATTGGCACATTGTCACCTTATCTTGAGTCTCGTGTCTCTTAATCTCTTGTCTGAATACTTGATACAGACTACTTGTTATTGCATTTTACAGATAGAGAACATGAACTCCAGGCCCCCGCTTTTCAGGTTTTTTGCCGAAATCTCCCCTTTATGGAAATGGACTCCGTTCTTAACAATGGCCAAGCCCAGCCCGGTTCCGCCCATGGTACGCGAACGGCCGCTATCGACCCGGTAAAACCGCTCAAAGATACGTGATAGGTGCTGGTCGGGAATCCCGGAACCGGAATCTGAAAAGGTGAAATAAACATATTTTTCGTCTTCCAGGTAACTTTTCATTTTAATGGTAATGCAGTCGCCGGCATAATTTACCGAGTTTTCCAATAAATTGCGCCAAATGGAAAAGAATACCGAACGGTTTCCGGTGATAACCAGTGAATCGGGAATATCTATCTCCACACTTATGTTGTGCTCCGTGATTTTCATCCTCAAATCATCCACCACCAGGCTCACAATCTCCTTCACGTTCACGGGTTCAATCTCGAACAAGTCGGATGCTTCCTCAATTTTGTTTAGCAATGAAATGTCCTGTATCAGCGATGAAAGCCTTTGCGATTGGACATAGGAACGTTCCAGGAAGAATTTCCGTTTTTCATCTTCCAGGTTGGTGTTTAAAATCGTCTCCAGGTATCCTAAGATAGAACTTACCGGGGTTTTCAATTCGTGCGCAATATTGCTGGTCATTTGCTGTTTCAGCTTCTTCTCCTTTTCAAGTTTGGTAACATCGTTTATCGAAATTTCAAAACTCCGATCCTTGAAAATAATGGCTTGTATCACGTAATACTTACCGCTTTTTTGAACCGTAAGGATGTTGCTCGAAAGCTCTGAAATAAAGTTATCTTTTTCTCTCTCAATGTGTTCATCGATAAAATCGTTGATAGGTTTTAATTCCTCAATTTCGAAAAATTTGTTGGGTGTTACCGATGATTCATCGGAAAGGGTATTAAGGTATTGAATAAAATGGTTGTTGGCCAACAGTTGTTTTTTCTTTTTGGTAAATACAGCGATGCCCTCGTGGGATATTTGCAGGTGGCGGAACAGTTTCTCGCGTTCAGCCGATAACTCTTTTTTGGTTTTTTGAAGCTTGTTGTAAACCTCGACTATTTGGTTCCCGATAACACCCAGTTCATTATCAGGAAATTCAACTTCGGTATCAATGGATTTGCCTTGCACGGCATTGATGGCAAACTCCTGCAATGTGGCGATGGATTTGCCAAAACGGTCCGTCAGGTACACCAGCAGCATGCCAAAGGCTACAAATAAGAACAGGAGCACATAAATAAAAAAGGTGTCCACCTTTAAGTAGTTCTCTACCCGGATGTCGTAAGGCAGGGCCGCCCTTACAAAATAATTATTGAAATTTACAGCATAGTAATAATAATCCTGGTCGGTTGATGTGGAATGGCGGATGCTTTTTCCTGATTTTAAACGTAACGATTCTTGTATCTCCGGTCGGTGCAGGTGGTTTTCTAATTCCGCTAGATTCTTCACAAAAGAATCGAACATTACAACCCCGTTGGGATCTATTACCGTGATTCTTAGGTTTGATTGGGGCAGAACATTGATGAATCCTGACAAAAAGGTAAAGTCGTTCGAATCCATGGCATGGTGTTTTACCAGGTAATTATTTACCAAGTCGATGGATGTCTGTAGGGTGTTTTCAAGCTGATTGATGCGGTAAACACGTTCGCGTTGGTATTGAAAAGCACCAATAACCAAAGCAAAGGCAACAAAAAGGAAAAAGAAATTGAAAAATAACTTGCGGCGGTACCGCGAAACTTTTTTGAAATTTAACATGTCTGTGATGACTTTCTTTATTGGAACAAAGGTACACGCGAAACTGGTTTATTCCCAATTTTTATTGAGTTTGGAATAAAATAGTTGACGGTGGTGTTTCTCCGAAGGGGAAGGATTGTATTCAACCCAATTGTTCTGCTTTGCGGCCGTCGAAATAATATCCATAGCCTGAGCGGGTGACAATGCATTTGCCCCACTGCCCGAATTTTTTCCGGATGCGGGTAATATTTACATCTACAGCCCGGGCCATGATAAATTGCTGGTCGCTCCATATCCGTTTGGTTATTTCCTCGCGGGAATAAACTTTACCGGCCTGGTTGTATAATAGCGTGAAAATGTCATATTCGGTACGGGTAAGCTCAATGGTTTCATTGTTCAATGTGACCCTTTTTAACGAGCTTTCCAGTTTGATCCCCTGGTGTTGATAGTTATTGAAGTGATTTGTTGTATAGCGTTCGAGTACCGCTTTTATGCGGACCAAAACCTCTTGAATGCTGAACGGTTTTTTGATGTAATCGTCGGCACCCGTACGGAAACCCTCCAAAAGGTTGTTTTCCGAATTCATGGCGGTTAAAAATATTACCGGGGTTTTTATGTTTTTCTCCCTGCGGAGGATGCTGAGCATCTCAAAACCGGAGATTCCCTCCATCATCACATCGAGTAAAATCAGGTTGTATTTGTTTAAATCAAGCTGTAATGCTTGTTCGGCCGAGTTGGCAATATCGGCCAAATATCCGTTTTCTTCTAAATTGAATTTCAGTATCTGACACAAATCCGGCTCATCATCTACCACCAAAATTAACTTGCGATCCATAGTTTGTTAAGAATTTATTACAATCCAAAAGTAGGGGTTGCAAAAACAAATCAGGTTAACTCATTATTAAGTTAACCTGAAGTTACAATTAAAGAACTGCCCTGTGTTTTTGCTATAATGCCTTTAAAGGATCATACCATATTAAGATTTTGAAACAGGAACAGGGCAGTTCTAATACTATTTATCAACTATAAACCTAAAATTTTATTGGTTAAGGTTATTCAAAGCGGACCCAGGTCCCTACCCAGTCGTTACCTGAACCAATTTTGCTGTCGCTGGTAAAGAATGAATTGATGGTTGCCGCATCTTTTCCACCAGTATAAGTAGTAGCAGCGGTTACAGTTAACGCATCTACATGGACATTGCTGCTAACCTCGAATTTATTTGCATCAACAACAGCAGTGTCAGCAGTAGCTAAATCATCGGCAGTTTTTGAATATACAAAAGGAGCAACCGAAACTTCGTTGGTTACATAAGCATAGTCAACCACTAAGTTCCCATCGTTTACCCCTTTTAAAGTGGTATTGTCTTCAACATGCACGCTACGTTTTTTAAACCCATCAATTACAATGTTGTAAAACTCGCCTTGAGTACCACGACGTAAACGTAACCCACGGTCGCCATAAGTTCCGATAACAGTAACTTGCGACCATGTTGGAGATGAGTAAGGAGAGGCCATGTGGTTTGCTTCCAGGTTATCGCATTCGAAACCGCTATCGCCTACTTCGCCAATTTGTTGGGCTAAAGCATACTGAATGTTACCATTCCAGCCTTCGGTCCAGTCGAAGCAATCATCTTCAGAACCAATAGAAGCTAAATATTTGGCATTAACTGAACCCCCAAAGAATTCATAACCATCGTCAGCACCCATGTAGGTAGCCAAATGGTCAACTTCTGTGGCAGAACCAACGCTGTAAAAGGCAAAACCATTTGATTCATGTTCATCATCAAAAGCCACTCCAGTATATTCCAAACGGACATAGCTTAATTTGCCTGAGTTGTCGGAATTGTTGTTGCCACCATAAACAGCATTGCCCACTTCGGTAACACCGGTTCCACCTTCGGAATTGATAATTCCATAACCGCAAACCATGATACCACCCCAGGTGCCTGCTTCTTCAACAGAAGATGTAAAAACAACAGGGCTGGCAGCAGTACCCACAGCATTGATTTTTGCGCCTTGTTCAATCAATAAATAGCTGATAGCGCCGGCGTTTGCTTCAAAGTTGGCACCTGCTTCAATGGTTAAGGTAACACCAGTTTTTACGTGTACAGCACCATCTAATTCATAGTTTCCGGCTGGAATGGTAATACTTTCGGTTACATTGCCTGATAAAACGCCGTCTTTAAAAAAATCGTAAGTTTTTGTCTCTTCTTCGTTATCGCAAGCTACAAAGGTCATTGATGCCATGAAGGCCATCATTAACAGATAATTCAGTTTTTTCATTTTTGTTGAAATTTTAGTTAATTATTATTTAAAAGTTATAAGTTACACTCATTGACAGGCTTTGGCCTTTATTATATTTCTCAATTGATTTTTCTCCTTTAATATTGTTTGCGTCAAAATATTCCTGAATAAATTCAATATTCTGATCGAATAGGTTACGGGCTTTAAACCCAATTTCCCATTTTTCATTAATATTTGATTTAGCCACAAAATCTAGGGTGTGGAAGGCGTTTTCGTAGATATCGCCACGGCCGCTAACACCCACTGCAAAAAGGCGTTTACTATAGTAATTGTAAACAAAGCTGGCCGAAATCTCGTTTTTATCATCCAAGCCAAATTTGAAAAGATAACCCAAATCGGCATTTATTAATATTGGGGAAGCCCCTTGTAATTCGCGTTCTTTGGTTGTATTGGCCGATGATTCGGGGAGTTTGATGTGCGAATAAATGTAGGAGAAGTTTAATCCTCCAAAAAACTGGTTCCATTTTTTCTTGGCATCAATTTCAATTCCGCCTACCAAACCATCTTCGGTATTTTGGTATGAATAACCCTGATCGCCGGCTACAGTAATTGCTGTTTTTTCGATGGGATCTTGTAATAACTTTCCAAAAAGGTTTACTGAAACCAGATCCCCGGGATTTGGAAACAATTCCCATTTGATGTCCACATTATTATTGAAACCAGTTGTTAATTCGGGATTGCCTATTGAACTTAACTCGCCATATTCAGAGTAAAGCAGTGGGGCAAATTCGGTAAAACTTGGATAGGTTACGGTACGGCTGGCTCCAAAACGGAGATTCATCTTTTCGTTTAAGGAATATTTTAAGTTCACCGATGGGTAAATGCCTGCAGGGACTTTAATTTTACCGTATTTAACGCCTCCGTAGAGGAAATTCGATTCCATAAAGAAGTATTCCCAGCGGATACCTAAATCCATTGTAAAAGCGCCAAAAGTGTTCACATAATCGGCGAAACCGGCAAGAGTAGTAAAATTTGCGTCGTATTGATCTTCTTTAATTGAAAAATTTTTAAGTTGTATTAGTGAATCGACAAAATTCTGATCGTTTAATAAATCAGTTGGATTAGACGGATTGATAGAATCGTTAGTGAGTGCATCGAGGGTGTAATATGATTTATTGGCTTTAAAATCGCGATCTTTCTTTCGCCCATCAACTCCCACATGAATCCACGATTTTTTTATTTCATTCTTTTCTGAAAGGATATATTTTAATTTTGCACCACCATTAATTTCCTTTTCGTTAAATTCATTAAAATAACGCATGCTGCCTTGCTGGTCGAGGGTGTAAAGGGTAAAGTAGCTTTCATCCACATCTCTTTCGTAAGTCATGGTACGGCGGTCGGGTTCGGTACTGTAAGCTATACTATATGACGATTTCCACTCTAAACTTAAGTGGCCGCCCAGTTGGTGATCCCCAATCAGTTGGCTGTTGTAGAGGCGGTAAATCCTCATCCGGTAGTTATTGATGGTACGGATGTCGCCTTCGGCACTTTTCCCTTCTTTAACTTTAAATCGGTCTTCGGAGCTATTAATCAATAAAAAGTTATATTTAATGCTGTGTTTGGGATTTATTAAATAAGCCAAATTTGCCAGGCCCGTTAAGTTGGTTTCGTAGGTGTATTTTTGGTAATCGTACGATGAATTGATGCCTCCCTGAGCATTCAAAATGTTATCGTAACCTGTCACAGTTTCGTATTTATTGTCGAATGCTACAGTAAACAGAGTCCCTAACTTTTGGTCATTTCTAAGTTTAAAGGTTCTCCCTCCAGTAATTCCCAGCGATAACTCAGGTTTTCCTTCGGTGGTTTTATAAGCAAAACTGCTTCCGTATGGGTCTTCGGTATAATATTTATTTGGGGTAATTGTTATCTGTTTAAAATCTTCAGGCATGGCATTGTATCGGTTTTTTGCCCCAACACCAAAAAACGATTCTACATTGGATGCCGGACTAGTGGCCGATTTAAAGGTTTTATTTAAAGCTAGTGTATTAAATCCGGTACCTATCTTTATTTCCATAAAAGGTTCTTCGGCATAATCTTTTGTTACAATATCAATATTGGCACCCGCATAGCTGGCGTAGTTCTGAACATCGAAAACTTTACTTAAACCGATATTCTGAACAATCTCTGATGGGAAAATATCCAATGGGATTATCTTTTTATCGGGGTTTGGCGATGCCAATGGAAGTCCATTCAACATTAGGCTGTTGTATCGGTCGCCCATTCCACGTACAAAAAGTTGGTCGTTGCCAATCATGGAAACACCTACCATTTTCTTCACACCTGCCGCAACATTTGATGCCCCTTTACGTGAAAGTTCCCGAGCCCCGAGCCTTTCTACAGACACTGTGGCCTCTTTCTGTTCCATCACCAAAGCCAACTCGCTTTCGCGGTTTACTTTGGCTACCACATCAACTCCTTCAAGGGCAACCCCCTCGGGTTTCATTTCAATGGTCAGTTCCAGGGAACCTCCCGGTGAGAGGACGACCGCACGTTTGAAGGTTTCATAACCCATAAAACTGCACATCAGGGTGTAGTTTCCTGAGGGAGCCTGAAACCGGAAATTTCCGTCAAAATCGGAAGTGGAACCCATTGTGGTCCCTTCAAGAAAAATATTCGCAAAAGGAAGTGGAACCTGCTGTCCGTTCTGGTTCTCGGTAAGTTTTCCCGATATGGTCCCGTTTTGTGAATACACTGTAACTTGTAATACAAAAATGATTGTAATCAATAAAAATTGTTTGTTCATACGTAGCAAAAAATCTAATTAGTCCTGTTTCAAAAAATCTTGATGCAAGTTTAGGGAAGGCATATTGTATGCAGATTAGCCAAATATTATGGTTGGGTATCCAAAATGTTTCATTTGGGTTACAACTGTTACAAAGCCATTAATAACCAGGAAAGATCACCCGTTAATTTTTATCATTTGTAAAGTATAATAATCAATAAACCAATGTATTGAATCGGGTTTAAGTTGAATTAACATTCAAAACCAGATTGAAAACATGGTTGTATGGAATGACGATTACTGAAACAGAATTTACGATTGGATCTATTATTTTTGGCAATGAAATCTGGAATTGGAAGGTCTTTAAAATCTTGTCAGCTGGGTTTATATAGCTGGAGTGGCAGTAAAAAAAATCCCGGTTTGGATTTCTCCAAAACCGGGACTTACCGGGTAACCAAAACCCATAAGATTTTATATGTTACGCTTTTCGGTTTGTCTGGAATTCAACAAAATCGCGAAGCGATATAAGCATATTTACTTGAAAAGCCATCAGTTTGCGTACCTCAAGCAACATGTTTAAATAGAGGTTGCTGTTTTTGTTGCCAACCTCTTTTTGTTGGATGCGCTTGATCTGGTTCTTCCGCATGGTTTTCATATAGTCCAGGATAGCTGCTTGCTTGGCAGTAACCTCTGGTAGCTTATCGTAAGTGGCATCATGGATAACCGATTGGACAAATTTTGAGAATACATTGATGCTTTTTGCCAGTTCGTTTAACTCCACCGCCTGTTCGGGCGTAATTGGTTTGTGCTGGTTCTCCACATGGCTTAAAAGCGGTTCAACCAGATATTCAAGGCTATTGGCAATATCACGTTGGAAGTCGAGTATCTGTACATAATAATTACCTGAATCGGAATTGTCGATCTGGAGCTTTAACATGGTTTTGTGGACATTGTTTTTCTGTTTCTTAATTTTTTCATTCAATTCGGCAATATCAGTTGTTAAAGACTTTAGTTCTTTGCGGTTTTCATTGGTTAACGCTTCAACAGCCTTGGAAAAAGTAGAAGTTACCTGTTTGTATATTTTTGAGGCTGCCTCTGTACTTTTTTCAAAAAGGTTATCTACGGATGTTGAAGTTTCGGCTTCATCCAATAAAAGTTGTTTTTCTTTTGAACGTTTTTTGTGTGTCAGATGCGTACGGTAAAAGGCGAAAACGGCCAATCCTACCATGATGATTACACCAATCAATCCCGCCCACTTCACGAATATTGAAATACCTAATGCCACTGCAAACGCGGCCAAAGCGGTTACAAACCAACCTCCGATGACAGAGAATACCCCGGTGATGCGGTAAACCGCGCTGTCGCGTCCCCACGCACCATCAACCAGTGATGTACTCATGGCTACCATAAAGGTAACATAGGTTGTTGAAAGTGGTAATTTATAGGAAGTACCAATAGCAATCAATACCGATGACACCATCAGGTTGACTGATGCCCGGACTAAATCAAACATGGGAGGGTTCTTTTCTTTACGTACGCGCTCGTTGAATTCTGACTGATCGAAGCGCTTGCTGATTTTTGCCACCGTGGATTGAGGGATAATGGTACTAAAGAAGGTTCCCACACGAATAACCCTGCGGACTAACACCCGGGCAAAGATGGATGAGCCAAAACGCTCGGAACCTTCATCCTGACGGCTAAGGTTTAATTCGGTTTCGGTTACTGTACGGGCCTTTTTCGAGAACCACAAGGTTAAAACCATAATAGTTCCCGCAATTATTAACATGTAAGTTTCAGTCGCTACGGGGTGATTCAATCCCTCCATCAACAAATCGTTGCCCCCATTTGCCTGGAACAAACGGAACGATTCCAGGCCTGCCAACGGAACCCCAATAAAGTTCACCAGGTCGTTTCCTGCAAAAGCCAGGGCTAATGCAAAGGTCCCCATGATTACAACAATCTTGAGTGGATTGATATTCCAGAGCCAGTTCAATAATTGCATGATGGCTGCGGAACCTAAAAATACTGAGAGTAATATTAATAATGTATTATCCTTGAGCAACTGAAAATTTTCTTTCGTCATAAACGAGGCGTCTTTCAGTCCTTTTATCAGGATAAAGTAGGTAATTGCTGCAATGGCTGCACCACTCCAGAGCGAGCCGTAATATTTGATTGTTTTTTCAAAATTGAAGCTGAAAATCAAGCGGCTAATCCATTGAACGAAGATACCAAAGGCAAATGAAAAAACCACTGAAAGTAAAATACTCGATATAATAGCTAAGGCTTTGGAAGAATTAATGAAATCGCCTACATGGGCAACCTGTGCAGTACCGTCAACCATGATGGTAGCCCCATTCATTACTTTCAGCCACGAAATCCCGACGGCGGCGCCTAATAGACCAAAAACCAATGAAACTGTAGTAGAAGTGGGTAACCCAAAGGTGTTGAAAAAATCAAGGAGCAGTACATCGGTAAACATAACTGCCATGAAAAGGATGATTACTTCGGTAAATAAAAGGTGTTCCGGGTAAAACAAGCCTTTACGGGCAACTTCCATCATCCCGTTTGAAAAAGTTGCACCTAAAAGTACACCCAGGCTGGCTACAATCATTATGATGTGGCGGGGTGCAACCCTTGAACCTAGTGAGGAGTTTAAAAAGTTGACGGCATCGTTGGCAACACCCACCATCAAATCGGAAATGGCTAAGGCAAACAGAACAAAAATGAAAATCAAATACATGTCCATATCTTATGTTTTTTGGTTACGGCGGCAAAAGTAAATCAATTAACTAAGGGCAATGTTAAGCAAATGTTAACTCTGTCAACGCTTATGTAAAATTAGAAATATTTGCGTAACAAATGAAATTACAAGTTAATCATTTATAGACTTTTGTTCCAAAAAACCGAACTGTTTTTCAATCTGTTTTTTATTAACCAGATACGGTCGGGGTTGGCATTGTAAATCATTGTTAACGAAGAGGGGTTTACATTGATCTCGATTTCGTTGGGGAAATAGACTGGCTCCCCATCGAGGTGGGCAGGTATTTTGTCGTTGGTTATTATTTTTATATGGGTGCCACGGACAATTTTCATGTAACGCGATTTGTGCATCCTTTTGTTGAACAGTTTAATGGCCAACTGCCCGGCTTCTACTTTAGGGAATTCACTCATTAGGCACACATCCAAAAGGCCATCGTTGATAATGGCATGAGGCGAGATGTAGGCGTTGTTTCCAAACTGGGCCGAATTCGCGAAGCTTATCAAAAATGCTTCCAGATGATAAGGCTGACCCTCAATATATACCTCATAAGCAAGAGGTTTGTACCGATGGAATTCGTAAGTGGCGATTTTCATGTAGGGAATCGGGCCCCGTTTTGACGCGGTAGCAAACAGGTGGGCAATGTGGGCATCGAACCCAATACCTGCCACATTTACAAAATGTTCGCCATTGATGGTGGCTGTGTCAATGACCTGTGTCCGTTGAAGGTTTAATATATCAATGGCTTCCTTTACCCGCATGGGGATTTTCAGGTGGCGGGCTAATCCATTTCCTGAGCCAATGGGAATGATACCCATCAAGCAGTTCCCGCAGTTAATGAGCCCCTTTGCAACTTCATTAACCGTTCCGTCGCCGCCAACAGCAACCACCATATCAAAAGTGTCCTTGGCCTGGGTACTCAGCTGTGTGGCGTGTCCCCGGTATTCGGTATAGACAATCTCATAGCTGAATTTGTGCGGGTTTAATGTCGAATCCAATTGCCTGATGAACTCAGGGTGTTTCCCGGTCCCTGATTTTGGATTAATAATGAATAATATCCTTTTTTTATGCATCGGGCTGTTTATTTGGTTTTGGTCGTTGCTGGTTTTCCAACGGTCATCTGGTTCTTTTCCAACCGGATGTTGAACTGCTGGATGATGGCTTTTAGTAATTTTTCCGTTTGTGTTACTTTTTCAGGTAGCTGAGCGGTCACATCAATATTAATCAATTTGCCGTCAACAAGTTGTTCTGCTGAAATAAGATGTTTGCCATTGAAATTGATAACCCAATTGTCATGAATTAGCTGGTACAGCCCATTGGAATACGAAACCGCTCCTCTTGGGGCATTTGTATCAAAAATGCTGTGCCCAAAAGTAATAAAGGGGCCGGGATAATTCAGGTAATCTAAAATAGATGGGAAAATATCGGCTTGCTGGCAAGTTGTATTGTTGATACCAACCAATGCGGTGTCTGTAGGTGCATAAAAAACAATGGGAATGGCAAATTTTCCCATGGTCGATTTATAGAATTCCTCATCGGCTTGCGCGGTATGGTCGGCACATAAAACAAACACGGTGTTTGAAAACCAGGGTTGCTTGGCTGCCAATTGAAAAAACTTTCCCAGCGAAAAATCGGCATACCCAATGCTTTCAAGGTTCACAAGGTTCCCTTTTGGATATTTCCCTTGATGGGATAATGGCAATTGGTACGGGTGATGTGAACTCAATGTAAACACAGAAGCAAAGAACGGCTCCTGCATCTGTGAAATTTCATTGCAAAAATAGGTTAAGTAGGGTTCGTCAAAGATGCCCCAGTTTCCATCGTTATCAGCCAGGTTAGGGTATTCATCCAATCCAAAATAGTTTTCTATACCTGACAACTTTATAAAATTATCGAAACCCATGGTACCATTCTTTCCCCCGTGATAGAAAGCGGTATAGTAGCCCTGTTTTTTTAGCAGCGAACCAATACTTTCAATATGTATGGAGGTGTATGACGATGTGATGAATGCGTTGTCCATTAGTGAGGGGATGCCGCTCATGATGGAAGGAAGGGCTTCGATGGAGCGTTTCCCGTTTGAATATCCTTGAGTACAGGTCAATCCCAGTTGCATGATGGAATCAAATTTTGGGGTATAGGTAGTCCTCTTTTCATTCAGAAAGCCGCTGTATTCCTTGCCAAAACTTTCGAGAATAATCAGCACCACATTTTTTTTATTCATAGGCAGACTATCGCCATAGTGCTGTTCGGGGTTAAATGTTTTGGAAAGTTCTTCTTCAGTAAAATATTCCGGATTTGGTAAGCTTTGACGGCCAAAGGTCTTAATAACGGTGAAGGGGCTATTCAGTACCAAAGCTATATTCTCAGGAGCAGCATAACGCGCTGCCGTAATAATACTTATGGGCTTTAACTGGAATCCCCCTCTACCTAAAACAATGGTTAAACCGATTATAATAACTCCCAGCAAGCTTTGAACGACAATATTGTAAAGTTTTGAGGGGCTGTTCTGAAACTTGTTTTGCGAATATTTTGGATACAGATAAATGAAAAGAAAGGTCAGAACGGCAAACAACAACACGGCATACCAGTAATCTTTAATAAATTCGGGCAACAGGGTTACAAAATCGTTACCCAGCCATTCCTTGTTAAAGAAATCGGCGGTAAGCCGTTTGCCTTCAAACTCGTAGAACTTGCAGTCCACCATATTAATGGCCAGCAAAATAATATTTGGGACAATGAATAAATACTTTAAAAAAAGCTGGTACCAAGGACGGTTTAAAACCACTGTCGGCAAACTACTGAATAAAACATAGGAAATATTTGCCAAGGCAATGGTGGCAAGGTCGAAGCGCATTCCGTACATAAAATGCAGCAATACTTCGCTAAAGTTTAACGAAGAAAAGAGATGGAAATTCATGATGTAAAAGACAACCCGGGTGAGTGTCATGAATATCATGATCAAAAAAAGCCTTTGAGCCAATAAATATTGGTGGTACAGATAATCCCTCATTAACCTACAAACATTTAAAACCGATGCAAAAGTAATGAAATATTGCTATCCATAAGATTCCATTTGTTAGGAAGAGCTTAATAAATCATCAATAATTAGGGTGAACTGTTCTACTTTTAGGCCACCTCAAGTTTAACCAGTTCTACTTTTTGCAAATCTTTCACATAAAACCGCGAACCCAGATAAAATAAGAGAGATCCAAATAAAAGTATCGACGGTAAGATTTTCATGGCTGTTGTAATATCTGCGGCATCGTATATGGCACCGATAACAACGGGTACCGATGAAGCCCCCGGCAAGTTTTGCACCACTACGGCTATTGAATACGAAACAGCCCATAATCCCGCGTGTACTAAATCTTGGGTAACCGAGGAGGCCGTACCTGATTTAACAAAAGCTGCAAAAAGGAATTTGCATACATATTGTTGAATTACTGAAAGGTAGTAAATACATTAAAAAAGTGTTCCCTAAAATGGTTTTTAAGTGCAAGTTGTTCTTTTACTTTGATAATGGGTTCAAAAGGTGCAGGGATAAATAACTCAAAAGTAGTATTTACACTACCTTGACAAGCAGTAAAAAAAGTTAGTTTTGGAGCCATATAAACTAGAATCTTATGTTTGAAGGTCTTGAGGTCCTTGATACAATTCGGTTAAATTTCAGCCCGGATAGTTTAAAATTGCTAAACATTACCATTGCCTTTATTATGTTTGGGGTGGCGTTGGACCTTAAATTAAGCCGTTTTAAGCATGTTGTTTTATTTCCAAAATCTACTATTTTGGGTGTGGCCGCGCAATTTTTAGTAATGCCCTTAATGACCTTTTTGTTGGTACTTATTATAAACCCAACACCAGGCGTTGCATTAGGGATGATATTGGTTGCCGCTTGTCCGGGGGGAAATCTTTCAAATTTTATGACTAACCATGCAAGAGGGAACACGGAGCTTTCTGTTACTTTAACCGCGATATCTGATTTTTCAGCAATAATAATGACCCCTCTAAACTTTGCTTTTTGGGGCGGATTGTACGCTAAATTTTATCATCAAGGTTCCGAATTGCTATTGCCCGTTGAGATTGATATATTGGAAATGGTTAAAACCATGATTGTTATACTTGGAATCCCTTTGGTGATTGGTATGCTGTTTTCAAAATATTTACCCGATGTTACAGCTAAAATCAAAAAGCCTATAAAAATACTGTCATTATTCATATTTGCCAGCTATGTAGTGATAGCATTGGCTAAAAATTTTAATTATTTTTTAGATTATATACATCTCATTTTTTTAATTGTATTAATACACAACACTTTGGCGTTTTTATCAGGCTATGCCGTTGCTAAAATATTTAAGCTAAAACGCCAGGATGTTCGAACGATTACAATTGAGACCGGAATTCAGAATTCAGGTCTGGGGCTGGTGCTTATATTTAACCCGAATTTATTTAACGGTATAGGCAGTATGGCCTTTATTGCTGCCTTTTGGGGTATCTGGCATATCATCTCAGGGCTTACCCTGTCGAGTATATGGTCCTATAAGCCTCTGCTGAACCGATAAATTGCTGGGGCTCTAAAAAAAACGAATAGATTGAACCTTCTCAGATAAATAATGTAGGAAAAAACAGCCAACCTTTTTGGGTCGGCTGTTTTTTTGAAAATACACTATTCCTTTATCAATTTTTTGTACCGGATTCTTGTGGGACCCTCATCGCCCAAACGTTTTTTGCGGTTTATTTCATAATCGGAGTAAGAACCTTCAAAGAAATATACTTGTGAGTTCCCTTCAAATGCCAAAATGTGGGTGGCAATCCGATCGAGGAACCAGCGGTCGTGTGAAATAACCACGGCGCACCCGGCAAAATCTTCCAAACCTTCTTCCAGGGCGCGCAACGTGTTAATGTCAATGTCGTTGCTAGGCTCATCGAGCAGTAGCACGTTAGCTTCCGATTTCAAAGTCATGGCCAGATGCAGGCGGTTCCGTTCACCGCCTGAGAGTACACCTGCTTTTTTTTCCTGATCGGCTCCGGCAAAGTTAAACCTTGACAAATAGGCGCGGGCATTGATAAAACGTCCTCCTACTTTCACCTCTTCCAAACCATCGGAGATAATTTGATACACTGACTTTTCCGGGTCAATATCGGTATGGCTTTGATCCACATACCCAATTTTCACGGTTTCGCCCACGGAGAAGGTCCCTGAATCGGCTTTTTCGTGGCTCATGATTAACCGGAACAACGTAGTTTTACCTGCACCGTTGGGGCCAATCACCCCCACGATACCGTTGCGGGGCAGCACAAATTCCAGATTGTCAAACAGCAACTTATCACCAAAGGCTTTTCCAACCTGGTGTGCTTCAATTACTTTATCACCCAGACGGGGACCATTGGGGATGAATATTTCAAGCTTTTGTTCTTTTTCTTTTACATCTTCATTCAACAAACGGTCGTAAGCACCCAAACGGGCTTTTTGTTTGGCCTGTCGTGCTTTGGGTGCCATCCGTACCCATTCCAGTTCCCGTTCCAAGGTTTTGCGGCGTTTGCTTTCCGTTTTTTCTTCCTGAGCCAGCCGTGCACTTTTTTGTTCCAGCCAGGAGCTGTAATTTCCTTTCCAGGGAATACCTTCGCCACGGTCAAGTTCCAGAATCCAACCGGCGACGTTATCTAAAAAATAACGGTCGTGGGTAATGGCAATCACCGTTCCTTTGTATTGCTGCAAGTGTTGCTCCAACCACTGTACCGATTCTGCATCGAGGTGGTTGGTAGGCTCATCGAGCAATAAAATATCAGGTTCTTGAAGCAACAACCGGCATAAGGCGACCCGGCGGCGTTCTCCTCCTGAAAGATTTTCGATTTTCCAGTCTGAAGGCGGGCAGCGTAATGCATCCATGGCACGTTCCAGCTTGTTGTCAAGTTCCCACGCATTATGGTGATCGAGCAGTTCGGTTAATTCCCCTTGGCGTTCAATGAGCTTGTTCATTTCATCATCGGTCATGGGTTCGGCAAACTTCATATTCAAATCTTCATATTCTTTCAACAGTGCTACCACTTCTGCTGTTCCTTCTTCCACTATTTCGCGCACGGTTTTCTGGTTGTCGAGTTTGGGGTCCTGCTCCAGCATTCCTACCGAATAACCGGGTGAAAATACCACTTCGCCTTCGTAGCTTTTTTCGGTGCCTGCAATAATTTTCAGGAGGGTTGATTTACCGGAACCGTTCAAGCCGATGATCCCGATTTTTGCTCCATAAAAAAACGACAGGTAAATGTTATTCAAAACTCTTTTTTGGGGTGGATATGTTTTTCCCACGCCTACCATTGAGAAGATAATTTTTTTATCGTCAGCCATATAATTCATAAATTAATAATGGAGCAAAATTAGGAAAATGTTTAGGTTCCTAATCCTGCTCCAGCACTTTAATTTTCAGTATTTTTTTATCTCTTAAACCCTTAACGGGTTAATATTTACTAAGAATCAGGAGTTTAATCCTCTAGTTTTATCGGGTTCTCTAATTAAGCTTTCTTTTTAGCTTTTGCCAGCTTTTTAAAATCTTTGGCAAGCATGCCTTCGGTATTTTTGTCATCAATCATGTGCCAACTGAAATAGTACAGTTTTGCATCGGCAGCCCCCACAATAGTTTTAAAGCAACGGGCTTTTCGTTTGGAACCTTCGGGGCCTACTTTGTGTACAAAAACCACATTTTCATCATGGCTGTCAATGGCAGTTTGAAGCTCTTCGCGGGTCACAATTTTGAATTTATGAGGATAAATTGCTTTTATCTTAGCTTCAGAATCCACTTGTTTCGAGAGGTCTTCTTTGGTCAGGTAAAGCACTTTGTCCTTAATATCGCCGGTCAGGTTTTTGTAATAGTAGCTAATGGCTTTTTTCCCATTTGTAATTTCAGGATGGGCTTGAGTTAACAAGATATGGTTTTGCAGAAAGCGGCAAAGCGCCCCTAATTTGTGGATGTAAAACTCTTCATCAACATCGTCATAAGCAATAGGAACTGAGGCAATGTCGGGCATCTGACGGACAAACTCATAATCGCCGCCCAATTGCACGCATAAGTAATTGTATTTTGCTTTGGTTTTGTCTTTTTCAAAAATCTCTTTATTCATTATTAAAAAAGATTTGTTGGGGTCCATCCGGGCCTTCTCAAATTCTTCGGTGGAAAAGGTCACAAATTCAAATTTGGTGAGCGTCCAATGTTTTTCAACGGTTTCCTTGATCACACTGTTGTACATGAGCATAGGGTTACTCTCAAGCACCACATAGGTGGTAGTTTTTAAAAACTGTTCAATTTGCTCGGGGGTCCCAACTGTTTGCTGGGCTTTTAATGAAATAACTAGTAACATCACAGTTATTCCCATCCATAATTTTTTCATTGCAGTATGTTGTTTTTTTAGTGAATAATATTTTAGCGAATTTAAAACAATTTTATGTGAATCAAGTTTAGTAAAGGTTTTCAAAAGATTTATTTATTGATAATATTTTCCTTTGCCATTAATTAACAGGGACGTACAATGGATGCTTTTCGTTGAATTTCCGTAAATAAAGAAACTTCATTTGCTTCTGTTTTTTCTTGTTCAGGGCATTAAATTCGTCATAAAGTTCCTGATCAGCCATCAATAATATTAAGATGTTGTCAACGGAATATTCCAGAACCTTTCCTGTTTGATAATCCATAATGAATTGGTAAATCTCGGTCCTGGGGGTAGTGTTGCTGGACATGTTGTAGGTTGAATACCCATAAGTTGGGTTGTAATAACGGTCTTCGTAAACAGTTACCGAAGCTACAAAATGGCAAATGTTTCCCATCACCGGAATCCTGTTAAAATCGTCGCCCCAATTGATATATACTGAACCCCGACGGCAAAAACCCCACAAATCATCTACATCAATCTCCTTTTTAATTCCAAACTGGTCAAAAAAGGTGACTTTTTTATCAGCCAAAAGCTTGCTAAAAAAATCGAAGTCGGATTTGTTGTATTTTGACACGATATATTTAAGCGGGATAGGGTTGTTGTTAATAAGTTGACTATGTGTAAGGTACAAGCCATCGTTGAACCGGAATCCTGCACCAAACCTGACCAATTTTGTACTGTCAGTCTGAGCCGTCAAACTGCTAAAAACCAAGGAAACTACTAATATGAAAATCGGTTTCATCTACATCCATTTGGAACATCCAAATAACAAAAAAAAGAGCTTATTTGAAACTTCTGTTCCAAAAATAAAATCCATCCATGATTGTTTTGTACCTTAAATCTGTTTACGGAATCAAGGTTGCAGGGTTGAATGGCTGGTCATGTACTAATTTGTTAATTATCTCAATAGCTAAAAAGCTAAAAGACTAAAAACCTAATTGTTCTTGTCTCTAATCTCTAATCTCTAATCTCTTGTCACGAATCTTGATACTGACTACTTGAAACAGATCTATTAATTTCAATGAATGTTTGGAAATGCCGCCAGGGTTTATATAATTTTGCATTCCTTAAAAGAATCATAAAAAAGTAATCTTAAAATTAAGAATATGAACAATTTGATAGCAAAATACTACGAATGGTTGGTTAGCTACGGAATATCTGAAAGTATCGCAGACTTTCTAAAAGTAGCCACTTTGGTTGGAGTTATTCTTGTGCTTTGTTTGCTGGCAAATTTTATTGCCAAACAGATTATTGTATCTTTTATTGCCGGTTTGGTGAAACGCAGTAAAAACCAGTGGGATGATATTATACTTGAACGGAGAGTATTCAACCGGTTGGCCCATTTTGCCCCTGCCATGGTTTTATATTACATGAACCACGCTATTTTGGCAGAATTCCCCAAATGGGTCCACTTTATCCAAGTCTTAATTTATATTTATATGACTGTGGTTACCGTATTAGTGCTTACCTCATTCATGAAGGCATTGCACGAAATTTATCAGCAGTCGCCTTTGGCAAAAGGGCGTTCCATAAAAGGATACATCCAATTGGCTAATATCTTTATCATTTTTATTGGAGCCATTTTTATTATCTCGTTCTTAACAGGTAGCTCCCCGGCAAAACTGTTAGCAGGTTTGGGAGCTTTAGCCGCCGTTTTAATGTTGATATTTAAAGACACTATTTTGGGATTGGTTGCCAGTGTGCAGCTCTCGGCCAATAACATGCTTAAAATTGGCGATTGGATTGAAATGCCTAGCAACAAGGCCGATGGAACAGTGCTTGAAATAACGCTGAATACGGTCAAAGTTCAGAATGCCGATAATACCATTATTACCATTCCTACCTACTCAATGGTAGCCGAGTCGTTCATCAACTGGCGCGAAATGGAAGACCTGGGAGGGCGAAGGGTAAAACGCTCTCTTTTTATTGATGTAAATACGGTGAAATTCGTCCCACGGGAATGGATGGAACGTATTGAAAAGACGACAGGAATTGCTTTCTCCGGAAATATCCCGGCATCTGACACCGACGGGGCAAACACTAAGAATGAGCTTACCAATCTTGGTTTGTTCCGGAAATATGTTGAGGGCTATTTAAGAAAAAACCCAAAAATAAACCCGAACCTGAATTTGGTAGTCAGGTACCTTCAGCCTACTGAAAACGGAATACCCATGGAGGTGTATGCTTTTTCTAAAGAGACTAAACTGGCTAAGTTTGAAGAGGTCCAATCAGGTATTTTTGAACACATTATTTCAATCATCCCGTTGTTTGAACTGCGTGTGTATCAGAATCCGTCGGGCTATAATTTTGAGAAACTGACTCAAAAAGTTTAACACAATGTTAACAAAAGCGTTTACTACTGGCATTATTCAGTAGCTCCAAATTTTTTACATTTGTTGTCATCAAACCTTTTAAATTAAAAATAACCGATATGAACAGAAAAATAAGTGTTTTGTGGATGGTACTGGTTCTTGCCATAACTGGCTATTCGCAACAAGTAGGCCCAAATATCTCGTGGGATGTGTCAACCTATGATTTTGGCGACATAAAAGAAACTGATGGGAAGGTAACGTATAATTTCACTTTCTCAAATACAGGGAGTGAGCCTTTGGTAATAACAAATGTCCGTCCTTCATGCGGATGCACTTCCTCAGACTATACCAAAGAACCCGTGGCTCCTGGTGCTAAAGGGTTTGTGTCTGCTACCTTCAATCCTGAGAACAGGCCTGGTAAATTTTCAAAATCAATTACCATTACTACAAATTGCAATCCTCCGGCGTCAACCATCCGTTTTACCGGGAATGTCATTTCGCGCCCTCAGACAGTGGAAGATGAATACCCGAGAAATGTTGGTGAGTTGCGGTTAAAAACCAACCATCTGGCTTTGGCAAAAATTGGTTATACCGATGTAAAAGAGGGTGAGTTGGAGATGGTAAATACCACCGCTCATGATTTGAATGTGACTTTTAGGAATATCCCGTCGCATATCAAAATTAAAGCAGAACCTGAGACTTTAACACCGGGTGCAAAAGGTGTAATAAAAGTAAGTTACGATGCTGCCAAGCGGAACGATTGGGGTTTTATTATGGATAAGGTAACTATGGCCATTAATGGCGATACCGACCAAAATAAAAACGCCATCTCTATCAGTGTTACTATTGAGGAGGATTTCGAAAAAATGACTCCAGAGCAAAAAGCCAATGCTGCCCATATTACTTTCGATACAAAAGTTTTCAATTTTGAAACCATCAAACAAGGTGAAAACAAAGATTTTGCCTTTAAATTCAAGAATTCGGGTAAAAGCGATTTAATTATCCGTAAAATAAAACCTTCCTGCGGATGTACAATTGTTAATCCTTCAAAAGAGGTATTAAAACCAGGGGAGGATGCTGAATTCAAAGTAAAATTTAATTCCTCGGGAAAAACCGGGAAACAAAACAAAACAATTACCGTAATTACCAATGATCCCTTGGAATCGCAAGTTACTTTAAGAGTTACCGGTGACGTATTAACCTCGAATTAGAAAAAAAATCAAAGTCATACTAAAAAAGCCACCAGTTTATGGGTGGCTTTTTTATTTCGCCCAACCAATTATTCAACAAGGGTTGTTTATAAATTAATTTAAGCCCGTGTCCTTCGTCAGGCTATAATTGTAACTTTGTAAACCGATAATACAATTGCTAATGGATTCACATAAAAATCACGAAAGTGCCCTTAAAGTAAATCAAGGTGTGGAGCAGCCACCATCGGTGGATGCCCATTCGGCCCAACGATTTATAAGCATCAAACGGAAGCGACTTTCTGTTGACGAATATATTTCGGGTATTCTTTCGAAGGATCGGATGGTTTTGAGCCGTGCTATTACTTTAATTGAAAGTTCTTTGCCCGAACATCAGAAATTAGCTCAACAGATTATTGAAAAATGCCTGCCTTATGCCGGAAACTCTTACCGGATTGGAATTTCAGGTGTTCCCGGGGCCGGGAAAAGTACATTTATTGAAGCGTTGGGAAAGTACCTCACCCAGCAAGGACATCAACTGGCCGTTTTAGCAATTGACCCGAGCAGTGGCCGCTCCAAAGGCAGTATCTTGGGTGATAAAACCCGGATGGAGGATTTGAGTAACGATCCGAACGCGTTTATCCGTCCAAGCCCATCGGCAGGTTCGTTGGGAGGTGTGGCTCGTAAAACCCGCGAATCAATTGTGCTGTGCGAGGCTGCCGGTTTTGACGTGGTTTTTGTCGAAACTGTCGGGGTTGGCCAATCAGAAACAGCAGTGCATTCAATGGTCGATTTTTTTCTGTTGGTACAAATTGCCGGAGCCGGCGACGAACTCCAAGGAATCAAGCGGGGGATTATGGAAATGGCCGATGGCATTGTCATTAATAAAGCCGATGGAACAAACATAAGGAAAGCTGAAATGGCAGCAAATGATTTCAGAAACGCCCTTCATCTGTTTCCGCTTCCGGCATCAGGCTGGAGCCCACTGGTGATGACCTGTTCGGCTTACTATAAAACCAATATAGACAAGGTTTGGGAGATGGTGGTTGATTATTTTGAATTCACCTGGAAAAATGACTTCTTTAGCTACCGCCGCCGCGAACAGGCTAAGTTCTGGATGTACGAGACCATCAACAATTATTTGCACGATAGTTTTTATAACAATACGGTCATTCAGCATCAGATTGAAAAACTTGAAAGTGATGTGTTGAACGATAAAGTGAGTTCCTTTATCGCGGCCCGTAAACTACTTGAAAAGTATTTTGGCACCAAAACCGATTTATAAGCGGGCCAGCATCTCTTTGAAATAATTGTTTGGGGTAATGCCGTCACTGTTCTCGGAGAATTCCGGTTTGATGCGGTGGACAAAATACATATCAATATGGCCCTTGTGTTTGGCAAGTATTTTTCCCCGGTGCTCACATTCAAAAAAGTCTTTGATGATTTCGTAGGTTGATGCAGAAATATTAACCATTCCCGGAACACATGCCGATTCAATTCTCTTGGCAATATTCACGGTGTCGCCCCAAATGTCGTAAGTCATTTTTTGCTTGCCAACAACCCCTGCAACCACGGGTCCACTATGAATTCCAACTCTGAGCTGCCAGGCTCTGAGGCCTTTTTCTTCGCGTTCTTTGCCAAGTTCTTTGATAATCCGTTGCAGGTTTAGTCCAACAAGCACTGCATCAAATGGATGGCTTTTATTTCGCATCGGGATACCGCCCACGCACATAAAAGCATCGCCGATTGTCTTTATTTTTTCCACAAAATTCCGGTTGACAACATCATCGAATCGTGAAAAATAGGTTTGCAGTTCATGCACCAGCTCCTCAGGGGTTAGGTTTTCGGCCAGTTTGGTAAAATCCTGAATGTCGGCAAACAACACTGAAACGCTGCGATACAACCGGGGAGTGGCTTTACCTTTCGATTTCAACTCTTCGGCTGTCTCAGCAGGTAAAATATTTAAAAGTAACTCATCGGCTTTGTCTTTTTGTTCCTGTATTTTATGTTCTGCTTCTTTAATCTGTGTAATATCCGATTCTACCGCAATAAAGTTGGTGAGTTGGTCCTGTTCGTTTGTAATGGGGGTAATTGAGGTCTGTTTCCATTTAGCGATTCCAAACCTGTCGGTAAACGGGCAAACATAAGAGACTGTTTTGTGATTTTGGAGCAGGTCCTTAAGAATCGTCTCTTGTTGGTTCCACTTTAGGAAATCGGCTAACGATGCCCCGTGTTGTTCTATAAATTCGCTGCGGCTGTAACCATACATTAAGTGGAACCCTTCGTTCACCCAATCTATTTCGCGGTTGGAATTAAAAATAATGACCGAGTTGCTTGTTTTGCTGGCCACCATGGAAAGTTTTTTTAGTTTATCATTAATGAGTTTTAATTCCGAGACATCGGTTTGAAGGACGATGTATTGCATGATTTTGTTTTTATCGTCGTAAATAGGGTTCATGGTAGTTTTAATCCATTTTTTTTCTCCCGATTTGGTTTGCATCATTGAGGTGTAATTCAACGATTGTTTTGAGTTGATGGCCCGTTCGAGCATCGGTTTAATATTCATCTCGTTACTGACACTGAAAATATCTTTACCCACTTCGGCAATTAGCTCACCCATGGTATAACCAAAAAGTTTGACAAATCCCTGGTTGACCCATGTAAAGCGGCCCTTGTTGTCGGCAATAATGACGGCGGTATCCGTTTTACTTGCTACCAATGAAAGCTTTTCAAGTTCGAAATTTAATTCTTGAAGATGTTCGGCTTGTGAAAGGAGTTCTTCGCGGTGGAGGCTCAGGCTCTGTTGCTCTTGAATTAAATTGATCCTGAAATAATTCAACTGGTTGCGGTTTAACTCAAGATGCTTTTTATAACGGTTAATTACCTTCTTAGATTTTATGAAAACAATATAGAGGATAGCAGCGCATACCAATAATAAAAATAAGGGCAAAAATAAAACAGCCTTTTGTATGAATAGGTAGCTCATAAGAAGCACAGTGGACATATAGGATTAATTTTCCTTGTTTAAACGGAATAAAGGACAATTAGCTCAAAACTTTTTACCAAGCACTCATTTTTCTTGATGAAAAGATACTAATTTCTTAGGTAAGTACAAAAAAAATAGCCGCTTGATACGGCTCTATAATAAGTTTTATTCGTCACCATCAGGCTTGGAACTTATCCTAACTTTTAGCAGAAAAAAGAAGTTTTTATTGTCTTCAAGTGGTAAGAATTGGTAATCGAGTTTCCGCCCGGTTTTTCTGGCAATATCAATTAAGCCTAAACCTGCGCCACCTTTTTCGGAAAGCGAACCTTCGCGGATTTGCTTTTTGTAAAGGGCGTTTAATTCGTCTTTGGTCAAGGAGTTGATATAATCAATAGATTTTCTCAAATCATCAATGCGCTCGTTAATAATTTTATTTGCAGTGATCACGTTCCAGAATCCATCTTTCTTTCCAACAATGAACAATCCATTACCAATACGGTCGTCTTCATCATAATCGTCGGAGTGTTTAGTCATGTTTTGCAGGCATTCAACCATTACATGGAAGACTTTTCTTTTTACAGAACGTTCCTCGTTGGTTTTATCCATGTCACGTTCGGCCATAGAGGTGAACATTTTCATAACCTCGTGACTAAATTCGCCTTCGTAAACCAATGAGAAGCCATTGCTGGCCATTTCATCATGCAAAGACAATACAGATTTTATAAAGTTTATATCAGCGCTCATTGTTGTACTCATTTTCAGGATTACATTATTATTTTTATAATAATGTTAAAAATAAGATATTTTTTTAAAATAAAACAACTCTCCTTATAATTTATCAGAATCAAGCAATACTGCCGCTTAGTTCAAGCGATAAACAAATATGTTTTGGTTATTGTTCGATGGTGTTATCTTTTTCATTAGCAAGTCGATATAGCTGGGTTCAATTATCTGGATAAGCTCCATGTCAGGAAATGATTTTTTTAACTCCGAAGTGCGAAAATCCAGGTTGTTTTCATTTACAAAAAGGGCATATTCAGGTTTTGGCCATCCTTTTTGTTCGATGAATTCCGGGTTTGGAATGTTTTGCGAATGAAAAGGCTTGGTTTGCGATGTTAAAATCAATGTATCTATAGCTTCTTTCTTCGGTAGGTTGTAAAAGACCAAATCTTTACCCGCGTAAAAAGTAGGCATCTGCGTTACCGATAGCCGCGCCGACTCTTCTACAATTATATGTGTAGCATCGGGTTGTTTCCCCAGATAAACCATAGCCTCGCACCGTGATTTTTTGGAATAGGTTGTTGTTGTGATGAGCCATAAAAAGGTATTGACAATCCAAAAAAAGACCATGCTATATTTAAATAGACGCATGTTCCGTTGCCAGAACCCTGATTTTTCAATAAAAAGCCACCAGCCCAGAGTGCCCACTACCACAAACATGGGAATAATGGGTAGTATAAAACGCTCTTGCTTGTTTGGGAAGATGGTGTGAAATAAAAAGAACAGGAACGATGGCCAAAACAAGAGTGCAAACTGTTTGAATGAACGGAACCAGCCAAACAACAGATAAAGTCCAAGGGGGGGGGTGACCATCCCCGCGAGGATGCTGAGGTACATGTAATAGTTATTTACCCCATACTCGTTCCGGTGTTGGATGTTATAAACCACATATTCTGTTAGCTCTGCAAATGGCTTTTTCCAAATAAAAACATCGATAATTCCCTGAAAGAAAGCAATAGAAAGGAATACACCCGTACCTAATAATAAAGCCTCCAACCATTTCTTTCGAAATAGAATTACCAATCCAATGCCACCTGCATATACAATGGTCTGGTACCGGAACGAAAAGGTAACTCCCAGTATTAAACCTACCAGAAAATAAGGCCAATATACTTTTTTCAGGTTCTCAAGTTTTACTATTTCCCACGTACCCCACATTAAAAAGGGGATACAAATAACCTCGACCAAATTGCGTACCCCCATGAAAGGGAAAAACCAAATCAAAGCCAGAAAAAGACCTGCTTTGCGGGCAATTTTATCATTGGTGTAATGTTCAGTCATTCTATATCCTAACCCAACCACCCAAAGGGAGATTATTGCATGAAGGAACCTTACTAAAAGCATCTTAAGCTGAGGATCGAAAACACCCAGCCATTCAAAGAACAAGAAAAGGAGGTAATGTAACCCCGGATAAAGCAGGCTGTGGCCTTGGGGAATAGGTTCCTGATCAGGAAACATTTGTTTTTGTACCTCGGGCATCCAATTGTTCCAGTCGTGCTGTCCCACCCAGGATTGGGCGGCATCAATTACTAAAAAGTGATCATCGTGAAAAGCATACCCTTGGGCAAAAAATACAGCGACCAATCGGGCCAGAAAAGCAATAACCAACAGACTTAGCAGTGGTTTTTCGTTCCAGTATTGTTTTAATAATTTCATTTCCGGGATATTATTGGACGAACATTTGTGCGTCGTTTAGTTTTTTATAATAACCATTTTGGGCTAAAAGCTCTTTATGGGTTCCTTGTTCCACAATTTTCCCTTCGTGAATCACGCAAATCAAATCGGCATGAACCACTGTAGATAAGCGGTGTGCAATGACAATTGATGTACGGTTCTGCATTAATCGCGTTAAGGATTCTTGAACCAACTTTTCCGATTCAGTATCAAGAGCTGAGGTAGCCTCATCTAAAATCATGATGGGTGGATTGGCTAAAATAGCCCGGGCAATACTGATCCGCTGACGTTGGCCGCCTGAGAGTTTTCCGCCCCGGTCGCCGATGTTGGTTTGGTACCCTTGTGGCATTTCAGAAATAAACTCGTGTGCATTGGCAATTTTAGCGGCTTCAACAACCTGTTCCAAAGTGGCATTTTCAACCCCAAAGGCAATGTTGTTAAAAACAGTATCGTTAAACAGGATGCTTTCCTGATTAACCACGCCCATCAATTTACGTAAGTTTTTAAGTTTCAGGTTCCGGATGTCGGTTCCGTCAATCTCGATGCTCCCTTCGTTTACATCGTAAAACCTTGGTAAAAGATCCACCAATGTAGATTTTCCGGAACCCGATTGCCCAACCAGGGCCACGGTTTTTCCTTTTTCTACTTTCAGGTCGATGCCTTTAATTACCCAATCGTCCAGGTACTTGAATTGAATATTATTATAGTGGATTTGCTGATTGAAGGAATCAATGGAAACAGGATGTTCAATTTCATTTATTTTTTCAGAAGCCTTTAAAATAGCATCGATACGTTCGCTGGAGGCAATCCCTTTTTGGATGTTGTAAAATGCATCGGAAAAAGCTTTGGCCGGATTGATGATTTGTGAAAAGATGACAATAAAACCGATTAATTCCGGACCGCTCATGGCCGATTCACCATTTAGGACCAACTGCCCTCCAAACCACAATACCAATACCATAACCACGGTTCCAAGGAATTCACTCAAGGGGCTGGCCAATTCCCGGCGCCTCCACATTTTTATCATGATTCCGGAATAGGTCAGGTTTTCATGATTAAACCGTTCTTTCATTTTCCGTTCGGCATTAAATGCCTTGATGATGCGTAATCCCGAAAGGGTTTCATCAATAATAGACATAATGTCACCCAATTTTCCCTGAGCTTTTGAGGAGCTTTTACGCAAAGTGCTTCCCAATCTACCGATAATTAATCCCGAAATGGGCAGCAGCACTAATACAAAAAGGGTCAACTGGGGGCTCATGTAAATAAGGACACCTAACGAAATCATAATGGAAATGGGCTCTTTAAACATTACGTCTATGGAGCGGATGATAGAATTCTCAATTTCGTTCACGTCGTTAGTCATCCGGGAAACAATGTCCCCTTTGCGCTCGTCGGAAAAGTAGGATAGGGGCAACCCCAAAATTTTTTGATAGAGGCTATTTCGTATGTCCTTAATGGCTCCAACTCTTAATGGAGCCATCACGTAGCGGGCAGCATACCAAAAGCCGGTTTTGAAAAAAACGGCAATAACCACAAATACTGACACATAGAGCAGAGCCTCTGTTTTTCCGTAATGTTGGATGATGTGGTTCAGAAAATAATTGAAGTTATTCTGGATGTTTTCCATACTAAGTTTCCACGGCATTAAAGCATCAACGGGCGGCTGATCGTTAAAAAGGACCTGAAGAAAGGGGATAACCATGGTAAATGAGAATAAACCAAATATTACCATCAATAAGATAAATAGAAAATTTAATGCCGCGTTTTTCCAGTATTTTGGGAAAACATATTTGAGAATCTGCTTTAGTTGTTTCATGAAGTGTACTAAAATGTGGATAACTTTTGGTGTTTGTTTTAATAATAGATACCCGTGTAATTTTGGGGCGTAATCTTTTTAAGTTCCTCTTTCACATCATCGGTTACCGCTAATGAATTGATAAATTCGTGGATGACATTTTTATCTATTTTATGGTTGGTACGGGTTAAATCTTTCAAAGCTTCATAAGGTTTTGGATAGCCCTCGCGCCGCAAAATGGTTTGGATGGCTTCGGCAACAACACTCCAATTTGCTTCTAAATCGGTTTTAATTTTGTCTTCGTTTAAAACCAGTTTACCCAGACCTTTTTGGAGCGATTTTAAAGCAATCAAGGTGTGGGCCATCGGGACCCCGATGTTGCGCAAAACGGTAGAGTCGGTGAGGTCGCGTTGTAGGCGCGAAACGGGCAATTTGGCCGCGAGGTGCTCGTAAATGGCATTGGCCATACCCAGGTTTCCTTCTGAATTCTCAAAATCAATGGGGTTCACTTTGTGTGGCATGGCTGAAGAACCCACTTCGTTTTTATTGATCTTTTGCTTGAAATAATCCATCGAAATATACGTCCACATATCGCGGTCCAGATCAATTAAAATGGTGTTAATCCGTTTCAGGTTATCGAAAATAGCGGCCATATCATCGTAATGCGAAATCTGGGTGGTGGTTTGCAACCGTTCCAGTCTTAATACTTCGCCCACAAAACGGTTGGAAAAATCAACCCAATCGACATCGGGGAAAGCCACCACATGGGCATTGAAGTTTCCGGTAGCTCCGCCAAATTTGGCAGAACAGGGAACATCTTTCAATAAATCGAGTTGTTTGTTTAACCGTTCCACAAAAACCATCAGCTCTTTCCCTAGTCGGGTAGGGCTGGCAGGTTGGCCGTGTGTCCGGGCCAGCATGGGGATTTTTTCCCATTCAACAGCCAGTTGGCTCAAGGTAGCAATTACCTTTTCAAGAATTGGATAAAACACCTGCTGAATGGCGTCGCGTAGGGAATAGGGGATAGCCGTATTATTGATATCTTGTGAGGTGAGACCAAAATGGATGAACTCTTTTGCTTCGCCAATACCAAGCACATCGAATTTTTCTTTGATAAAGTATTCCACCGCCTTTACGTCGTGGTTTGTAGTATTTTCAATCGCTTTAATCCGCAATGCATCTTCAATTGTAAAATTTTCATAGATGCTCCTGAATTTTGGAAACAGGTCCGCATCAATCTCTTTTAAAGGTTTTAATGGTATCTTGCATAGTTCAATGAAATACTCAATTTCCACCAGAACCCGGTAACGGATTAAACCAAATTCGGAAAAATAGGTGTCTAATTCGCTGATTTTGGACCGATAACGTCCATCGACGGGAGATACTGCGGTAAGTTCAGATAATTGCATAATTTGTTTAAATGAAATTCAGCACAAAAGTATAAAAAAACGGGCAAGGAATGAATGAACCGTAATTTTAAACCAATTCGTAGTTTTTATACCCTATGAAAACACCTAAGTTGCGCAGCATGAATTTTTTAAAACGGTCTTTGAATGAAAGCTTGTTAAGCGACAGATCGCGATCGAATTCCCAGTTTTTCTCAAGTATCCTTTTTTCCATTACTTGAGGATGCGAACCGTTGAAACGTTCCAAGGCATCAATAACTGAATAATCGAATGTTTCGGCTTTGGCCACATTTTTTTTCACCCATTGGTCGGAATGCCATAATTTGTTGAAGGTTTCCTGTTTCATCTGCATCGCCCTTGGATCCTTCACCCAACCATAGTGATGTACATACGCCCCGATAGGTTTTACCCGGAGTTTTTCGTTATCCCCTTTTCGGAACCCCTGGGCATCACGGTAGGAATAGATGGATTTGTTATTCCGGACAATCCTGATTTCCTTAGGATACCATTTAAACGAAGAGCCAACATAATCGTAGGAGCCATAAAAATGCTTATAATTAAAAAGTAAGCCATCTACTTTTGGTTGGTTTATCCATTTTTCCATGGCTGTTTTTATTTCGGGATGGTATTTTTCGTGTACCACTTCGTCGCCTTGAATATAAAAACACCAGTCGGTATCGGGGCTTATTGCTTTAAACGCTTTATCGGTTTCAACAGCTAATACTTTTCCCCCTTCGCGCAGCGAATCATCCCAGACAGTTTCAACAATCCTGATTTTGGTCGGATCAATCTGCTTCACCAGTTCCAGGGTATTGTCATCGCTTTTACCCACAGCAACCACAAAGTCATCACACAAGGGTAAAATTGATTGAATGGCTTCCACAAAAGGATAATCGAATTTTTGACCATTCCGGATAAATGAGAAACCTGTAACTTTCATCTTCATTCAAATTTGGCTGCTAATTTATAATAATGTTCCGAAAGTGTGGCCGTATTAAATCTTTGGAAATAGTTTGATTTGATGAAAATTTGGTTCATCTTTAAAATATGTAGGGTTTTGTGAATCGAAAAATTAAATAATAAGGCACAAATGAATCATAGGAATATATCTTTAGGTGGCTTTGGCTTAGGTTTTAAAAATTATTTCAGAGCCTTTTCATTTATCTTCAATCATGGGTTGGCATGGGTTTTCCTTATTCCTTTAGCCATCAGCATGGTTCTTTATTTCAGTGGTTTTACATTTATTGAATGGGCTAGCGGATGGATTAACGACACCGTTGATGCGTGGTTGGCCTCGAATCCAGAATCCTGGATTTCAAAAATTACGCCTTCTTTTTTAAGTGGATTGATAAAGGTGTTGCTGCATTTGTTGTTTTTCTTGCTGTTTTCAATGTATAGCGGGTATTTGGTTTTAATATTTCTTTCGCCGCTCTTTGCATGGCTCTCAGAAAAAACAGATGAAATTGAAACAGGCAGAAAATACCCTTTTCATTTTTCGCAATTCCTGAAAGATATTTGGCGTGGGATCACCATCGCCCTGCGGAACATGTTTTACCAAACGCTCATTTTTTTACTGGTGCTGATAGCTTCATTTCTGCCGGTAATTAGTTTTGTTACCGCACCTGTTGGGGTAATCATTTTGTTTGTTGTTTCGAGCTATTTTTATGGATTTGTCTACATGGATTATAATTGCGAACGCCATCTTTTCAATACCCGTGAAAGCGTAAACTTAATCCGGAAATACAAAGGAATGGCCATTGCCAACGGGGCTCTTTTTTCAATCACCTTATATATTCCTTTTTGTGGTGTTTTTTTGAGTACATTTGCCTCCATAGTTGCAGTGGTTGGGGCTACTTTGGCCATGAATGAAATCTCCGAATTCAACAACCCTGTAAGCAAAAACAAATAATAAAAAACTATGATAAAAAGAATCATTGGTGTTTTAATTGGTATGGGTTGGGTGACCGCCCAACTTCTGGCTCAAATTAGTCAGGATACAACTATTGTGTTAAAATTCGACATGAAAGAGGAGGTAGCTCCTGCCTTGTGGCGTAAGACTCAGAAAGCTTTTGATGAAGCCAAAGCTGTAGGGGCCGACGTGATACTGATCCACATGAATACCTATGGTGGAATGGTAGTTTCAGCCGATTCCATCCGCACAAAGATATTGAACAGCGAGATTCCGGTTTATGTGTTCATTGACAATAATGCTGCTTCGGCAGGGGCATTAATTTCCATTGCCTGCGATAAAATCTATATGCGCCCCGGGGCCAACATTGGTGCGGCTACGGTGGTAAACCAAACAGGCCAGCAAATGCCCGACAAATACCAAAGTTATATGCGCAGTACTATGCGTGCTACAGCAGAAGCTCACGGAAAAGACACGCTGATTTATGGAAAAGACACCACATATTTGTGGAAGCGCGATCCCAGAATTGCCGAAGCCATGGTGGATGCCAGTATTTTTATCGAAGGAGTAATTGACACCGGGAAGGTAATCACTTTTACAGCTACCGAAGCCATTAAATATGGCTATTGCGAAGGTATTGCCGAAAATATTCAGGAAGTGCTGGAATTGGCGGGGCATAAACATGCCGTTATTAAGGAATATAACCCCTCTGGATTGGATAAACTCATCGGATTTTTGATGAATCCTGTTTTTCAAAGTTTATTGATTATGGCCATTATTGGAGGAATTTATTTTGAATTACAGACCCCGGGAATTGGTTTTCCATTAATTGTGGCAGCTACCGCGGCGGTTCTTTATTTTGCTCCTTTATATCTGGAGGGCATTGCTCAAAACTGGGAAATTGCTTTATTCGTGGTAGGCCTCATTTTGTTAGGTGTTGAAATATTTGCCATCCCTGGATTCGGGGTTACTGGTGTATCAGGAATCATTCTGATGGTGTTGGGGCTTACCCTTGCCTTGGTTGAAAACTTTGATTTCGATGTGGAAGGTTCCGGCATGTTCATTTCAATGATTGTCAAATCACTGCTTTTTGTGTCTGCATCGGTTTTTGTGGCATTTATAGGTTCGTTGTACATGGGAAAAAAGGTGTTCGATACCAATTTGTTTTCACATCGGATTGCATTGCACGCTACCCAGGAGACCAGCCAGGGATTTGTGGGGGTCGATCCGAAATTGATACAACTGGTGGGAAGCGCTGGGGTGGCTGAAACACCCTTGCGGCCTTCAGGGACTATTGCTATCAATGGAGAATCGTATGATGCCAAAGCAGAATATGGGTTTATTGAAAAAGGTCAACAGGTAAAAGTGACCCGGTTCGAAGCTAGTCAATTGTATGTAATCAAAGTTTAAATCTTGTGTCGGAAGATTTTTTTATCAGATCATTCAAATCATCCGATTTCAACCAGGTGATGAACCTTTGGATGGAAACAGGCCTGGGTAACCCTGAGCGGGGCGATGATCTTGTTGTAGTGGAACGGACACTAAAGCTGGGTGGCGCCTTTTGGGTACTGGAACACAAGCCTACGCACCAAGTTATTGGTACTTCCTGGATTACCAACGATGGACGGAGATTGTACCTTCATCATTTTGGTATTAAACCGGAGTTTCAAGGCATGCATTTGGCCACATCATTACTAGAAACCTCGTTAGCATTTGCAAAAGAAACAGGTTTGCAAATCAAGCTGGAGGTACACCAACAAAACAAAAAAGCCATTGAACTGTATCAAAAGGCGGGTTTTATAAATCTGGGCGATTACGGGGTTTTCATTATCCGAAATTATCAATAAATTAATAATTAACTGAATATCATGAAACAAACAAAAATTCTGTTTTTAACCTACATAGTAGCAAGTGTATTTGCTGTCTTTTCAGGATGTGTTTCGGTTTCTAAAAATGCCGACATTACACCGCAGGAAGTTTATGACCATATTGCTTATCTGGCTTCGGATAGTCTGAAAGGCCGTTATCCGGGTTCTGAAGGAAGCCGGTTGGCCGCCGGATATATTCACCGGCAATTTTTGGATTATGGTCTATCCCCTTTGTTTGATAATGGTTACCAGCATTTTAAAGTGGTTACCGGCTGTTCACTAGGGAAAAGCAATTACCTGCTAATTAATAATGACTCTTTGATTATTGATAAAGATTACCGCCCATTGGCCTTTAGTGCTAATGCCGAGAAGATGGGACAGGTTGTTTTTGCGGGTTATGGATTCGAAATTGAAACCGATAGCCTGAAATGGAACGATTATGCCTTAGCCGATGTGACAGGCAAATGGGTATTGGTGTTGCGCGAAGACCCGGAACCCGAAAACATGAACAGTGAATTCATCCCATTTGCTACTGATAGGGCAAAAGCCACCTTGGCTAAGGATAAAGGAGCTATAGGGATTCTTTTGGTGAATGGTGTCCAGGCTTCAAAAATGGATGTACCTTTAGATTTGACCTTTGATCAAAACCTCAGCGATGCCGGGATTCCGGTAATTAGCCTTACAAGACAAGCAGCTAACCGGATTTTTCAGGGTTCCATAACCATTGAGGAACTTGAAAAGACAATCTTGGAAAAGCAAAAATCGGTGATACTTCAAAGCCAGACGACGATAACTTCCAATACCGAAGTTATCCAAAACCTGGCCGATGCTAAAAACCTGGTTTTTATGATTCAGGCAAAAGGAAATCCTAAAACAGAAGATGCCGTGGTGGTTGGGGCGCATTACGATCATTTGGGAATGGGCGGAAAAGGCGTTTCATCACGGATGCCCGATACCATTGCTGCTCATAATGGTGCCGATGATAATGCATCAGGGGTATCTGGCATTATTGAATTGGCTGGATATTACCAAAAACAAGCAAAAAAAATGAAAAAAGACATGATTTTTGTTGCTTTTGATGCAGAAGAGATGGGTGTTTTAGGTTCAAAATATTTTGTTGAAAATCTGCCTGTTGCAAAATCAAACATCAAGGCCATGTTCAATTATGACATGATCGGACGGATGAAGGCTGATTCTATTGGAATTTCCATTGGAGGCACAGGAACTGCCAAAGAATTCGATTCATTATTACATGCAACCAAACCTGTGTTTGCTACCCAGTTTTCGCCCGATGGCTACGGCCCCAGCGACCATGCGCCTTTTTATTCGGCAGGAATACCTGTATTGTTTTATTCTACCGGTGCCCACGAAGATTACCATACGCCGTTGGATGATATTGATAAAATCCGTCCCGATAAGGAAGCCGATTTGTTAAATTACAGTACAAATATCATTTCTCAGGTAGTTACAACTGCCGATACGTTGACTTTCCAATCTACAGGCAGCCCACAGGGACAACAGCGGCGTTCCCGTCTGAAAGTAACCTTGGGAATTATTCCCGATATGGCAGGAATACAGAAAAACGGTTTGGGTGTCGATGGTGTCCGTAAAGGGGCTCCAGCCGATCGCGGGGGAATCTTGAAAGGCGATAAAATTACAGCCATAAACGGGGAACCGGTGACCAATATTTATGATTACATGTTCCGGATGTCGAAATTGAAACCGGGCACCACGGCGGTGGTTGAGGTAGAGCGCCAAAACCAAAAAGTAGTTTTGCTCATTCAATTGTAAGGGGTACATGTCGCAAAATCAACCAGACTTGTTCAATGTAAAAAATTTATCCGGTTTTTACCAGGCATTGGTATTCCTGTTACTAACCGGATTATTTTCGGTTCTGATAGGATTTTTGGTTATGGCAGGCGCTTCGGCCATTCCGGCCCTTGAATCTTGGGCAATTTTTGCTTCCTACACGTTAACCTTTGGATGGATATTCTTTTTAGCCAGGAGACTTTGGAAAGTTGAAGTTTTATCCCATGATTCAGTAGGCTGGAAGACATATCTTTACATCATTCCTTTGGTTTTTATTTTATCGGTGCCTTTAGAAGGATTGGTAAGTTTAATCCCCATGCCCGATAGCATCAGGGAAAAATTTGAAGAAATGATTACCTTGAACCTACAAGGGTTTCTGACCATTGGTATTGCAGCCCCTATTCTTGAAGAACTTATTTTTAGAGGTGTTCTGCTAAAATCGTTGCTTGAAAAATATCAACCCAAAAAAGCCATTATTTGGTCGGCCATCATCTTTGGTGTGGCACACATGAATCCCTGGCAATTTGTGCCTGCATTTTTGATAGGCCTTTTAATTGGCTGGGTTTATTGGAAAACCCAATCCATCTGGCCCGGGATAATCATCCATTTTATCAACAATTCTTTTAGCTTTGCCATTGGATATTTTACCCAAGATGTGAACACCTCATTTTATGACTTACTGGGTGGTTGGTTATCGTATATGATATTGCTGATTATTTGTGTGATATTGAGTTTTCTGTTGATACGGCTACTGAAAAATCATTTTGAGCATGAGAATATAGGAACAATAATTTCAACAAAACGTTAATCACAAATTAGATAAACAATTAAAAACAAATGTATGAACAGAACATTACAGACTGTCCTATTTTGGATATTGGCCTTTTTAATTACAGTAAGCGCGGCGGTATATCAGCGAATGACCGGCCCCACGTATCCTAAAAGGGTTGAATTAAACACAGCAAATGAAATTGTTAAATTGAAATTGATCCGTAGCGCAGAGGGTAGCGACAATTGCCCGCTTGCGTTTGAAATTGCCGATACCTCCATCAGCGCCATGGTTGAATACCGCCGGTACCCAACCAACGACGAGTGGGTAAAAGAAGCATTAACCCGCGACCAATCAAACCTGACCGGAAGTTTACCAGGTCAACCGCCTGCAGGGAAAATTGAATACAAAGTCCTTTTTTACAAAGATGGAAAACAGATGAACGATCCCGAGGAATACCACACCATTGTGCGCTACAAAGGAGTTGTGCCCGGATGGGTTTTAGGGCCACACATCCTTTCCATGTTTATTGCTATGTTATTGGCAAATTTTGCAGGTATAATAGCCATTGCCCGCCGCCCGAATGCCCGGTTATACATGTGGTTAACCTTTGCTTTTTTAACCGTTGGCGGAATGATCATGGGCCCCTTGTTGCAATTGTATGCCTTTGGTGATTTGTGGACAGGCATTCCTTTTGGATGGGATTTAACCGACAACAAAACCCTGATTGCCTATGTAGCCTGGATTGTAGCTTTGATAATGAACCGCAAAGGGGTAAATTACCGGTGGATTATTGTGGCTACCATTGTTACTTTGATCATTTTTTCCATCCCTCACAGCATGTTTGGTTCCGAGTTTAATTATGCCACAGGCTCGGTAACTCAGGGGTAATAAAGAAAATATTGTAAATAAAACGGGATGTTTAACATCCCGTTTTTTATTTTTTAAAGATTTTAGGTGATTGAACGATACTTTTTATATTTGACCTAGTTAAAAGCCAATTTGCGCATTAAAAGTTTCAAAAACCCTAATAACATGATTAAAAAATCATTATTTCTCCTCCTCTTGTTTGTTCTTGTCAAATTGTTTGTATCGTGCGATTCCAGATGTGGAGGCTCTGCAACTTACGAGAATATTTATAATAATGTCATCATCAAGGCATTCAATACGGCTGGCTTTCAATCTATCCTTGTGGAAGACAGTGTATTTAAAAATACATTTGGGTTAACCATTTCAATGAATTTTGAAACCAATCAGGTAGCTCGTAATAAAATTCCGTTTCAGAGTGGGTTTTCTTTTGCCATGGCTTTAGAATGTACCTCAACCACTTATTTATATCCCGACCCACTTGATATTATTGAGATTTATGTGTTAGATACCAAAACCAAAATCAGGCAAAATGTTTCGGAATGCTTTGGGGTTTATGGTTATAGTACCACCGAACCGATGTCATTGAATGATTTTTTTGAAATCAGAGAAGAATGGCACGACGGGTTTCAATTAGATTTGCTTGATTACAAAACAATTCCCGATAATGCCGTGTTTATTGCAGAGGCTTTTTTGGAATCGGGACTGATGTTTACAGCCGAAACACCAGAGATTTATTTCAAATCAAAACTTAAGTAACGATGCGCATTTCACTTGTTTTTCTTTTATGGGTAGCTTCTTTCACAGCTCCGGCTCAGGATTTTTCAGCTTTGGATACTTATGCCCGGAATACACCACAGGCAAAAGCAAAAAATGTGGATGAGTTAGCAACCTATTTGCATCAGCAAGCCATCACCGATTTAGAAAAAGTGCGTGCCTATTATGTGTGGATTACCCAAAATATTGCCTATGACACAAAATCTTACTTTTCAGGAAAATCAAACCCTGAAACCAGCCCCGAAGCAACCTTAAAAAAGCGGAGGGCCATCTGTCAGGGGTATTCCGAACTGTTCAAAGCTTTGTGCGATATTGGGAACATTCCTTGTTTTGTGGTTGATGGATATAGTAAAGGCTATGGATACAAGCCCGGTAAAAAATTCAATAGTACCGACCATGCGTGGAATGTTGTACAGTTGAACCAAAAATGGTATTTGATAGATGCTACCTGGGGAGCAGGTTATGTAACCGAACAGCAGCAATTTGAGAAAAAATTTAAAGAAGAATATTTTTTGGCGGACCCTAAAAAATTTATCTTGAACCACCTGCCTTCCGATCCCATGTGGCAGTTGTTACCTTGCCCGTTAACCATGGAAGAGTATCTTGAAAACGATCCTCGGATAGAAAAAATCATTGAAAGCAAACCGGATTGTTTCAGCTTTGCTGATACCATTAACAGCTACTTGCAGTTGGAAAAAGCGGAACGCATGATCAACTCCTCGGAACGGGCATATCGCTTTTTTCCTGAAAATGCCGAACCTGTGGGTTATGCTTACATGAACTTAGCTTATGATTTGGGACTTCAACTGACCCCATTGTACGATAGCGAAGAATTTGTAAAAGCCCTGGAGGTGAGCCGGACCATTTTGCAGCTAAACGAGAAGGCATTAAAATACTTCAAAGAAAGTAAGACCGGGAACGGCAAAAACGCCTATAACATGGCTAAACAGAATGTAGCCTCCATGAAGAACAGTATCAAGAGCCTGGAGGATTATTTGAAATAATTTTTCAACATTTTTATAAGACCCCCAGTATCAATTCCCAAATTTATCGCGGTTTGAAAATAAAATTTCAAAGCCTCCTCTGGTAAATCCATTTTTGCAAAAGTGGTTTAAAGGGGACTTAGTTTACTGATGTTTATTTTTGAGTGGTTTCTTAGCTATTTTACCTCAAATATTGCTGCTTTTAAATTGAAACCTGTTGTTGAGGTTTCGTTACTCCGGTTTTTTATTTTCCTTTGATGTTCATTCTTAGAAACATTGGTAGAAAATTCAAATTCCATACAATGTTTTTTAGCAGTTTAAAATATGATTTTTTAAAGGTTTTCGATTTTTTGCTTACAATCTGATGCTTATGCTGAAAAACAACTATTAAATTTATAGTTTTTACCTTGCAAATGCTTTGCTCTTTAATACATTTGCACAGTTTTTAAATCGTCAGTGCGCATAAGTAACAAAAGAACCCACTGTTGATTCCTTATCTTCTGCGCAGGTTAATTACCAGTTTTGATAACAATTCTAAAACTATATTTTATGACACCAACACATATTGAACACATCGGTATTGCTGTTAACAGCTTAGAAGAATCCATTCCATTTTATGAAAAGGTACTGGGTCTTAAATGTTACGCGGTTGAAGAGGTGAAAGATCAAAAGGTGAAAACTGCCTTTTTTAAGGTGGGTGATACCAAAATTGAACTTTTAGAATCGACTGATCCTGAAGGACCTATTGGTAAATTTATCGAGAAAAAAGGGCAGGGGATTCATCACATAGCCTTTGCTGTGGATGATGTAAACGAAGCCTTGAAAGCTGCCGAAGCCAATGGCGTACAACTGATTGACAAGCAAGGCCGCAAAGGGGCCGAAGGTTTGAATATTGGATTTCTTCACCCAAAATCGACTCTCGGCGTGCTTACCGAACTATGCGACAATAAATAAATTATATAAATATTCCTTTTTTATTATGGCAAATCAAGATAAAGTTAAAGAATTAATTGAAAAAAGGGTTCAGGCACGTTTAGGCGGAGGCGAAAAACGGATTGAGGCCCAACATGAAAAGGGTAAACTGACTGCCCGTGAACGTATCGAGTTGTTGTTGGACGAAAGCAGTTTCGAAGAGTTTGACATGTTTGTGACCCATCGGTGTACCAACTTTGGGATGGAGAATAACAAAATTATGGGCGATGGTATTGTTACCGGACACGGAACCATTGATGGCCGGGTAGTATATGTGTTTGCACAGGACTTTACCGTGTTTGGGGGTTCATTGTCGGAAACTTTTGCCAATAAAATCTGCAAAGTGATGGACATGGCCATGAAAACCGGAGCTCCGGTAATTGGCCTAAACGACTCCGGTGGAGCCCGCATTCAGGAAGGGGTAACCAGTTTGGCTGGTTATGCCGAGATTTTCCAACGCAACATTATGGCATCAGGCGTTATTCCGCAAATATCAGCCATCTTTGGGCCATGTGCCGGTGGTGCTGTGTATTCTCCAGCACTGACCGACTTTGTGGTGATGAGCAAAAATACCAGTTACATGTTCTTAACTGGTCCCAAAGTGGTTAAAACCGTAACCGGCGAAGTGGTTACCGACGAAGAGCTGGGTGGGGCCATGGTTCATGGTACCAAATCAGGGGTTGCCCATTTTGTGGCCGACGATGAGCGCGAAGGGATTCTTCTTATCCGTAAATTGTTGAGCTATTTGCCGCAAAACAATCTGGAGGAAGCTCCACTGTTGCCTTGTACCGATCCCATTGACCGCTTGGAAGATGCCTTAAACGAAATTATTCCCGATAATCCGAACAAACCTTACGATGTGAAGGATGTAATTCATGCCATTACCGATATGCACGAATTCATGGAAGTTCAACGGAACTTTGCCCCAAATATCGTTACAGGTTTTGCCCGTTTCAATGGCATGTCGGTGGGCATTGTGGCCAACCAACCCGCTTATTTGGCCGGGGTACTTGATATCAATGCTTCGCGCAAAGCGGCCCGTTTTGTAAGGTTCTGTGATGCTTTTAACATTCCTATCGTAACCTTAGAAGATGTTCCCGGTTTCTTGCCAGGTACAGCCCAGGAATACGGAGGTATCATTATTCACGGGGCAAAATTGTTATTTGCTTATGGCGAGGCTACCGTTCCTAAAATTACCGTTATATTGCGCAAAGCGTATGGTGGGGCTTATTGTGTAATGAGTTCCAAACACCTGCGGGGCGACATCAACTACGCGTGGCCAACTGCCGAGATTGCTGTAATGGGGCCTAAAGGTGCTATTGAGGTACTCGAAAACAAAAACATCAGCCAAATTACCGATCCTGAACAACGTGCCGGGTACATTAAAAAAGCTGAAGAGGAGTATAAAGACCAGTTTGCCAACCCATATAATGCTGCCAAATACGGGTATATTGATGATGTGATTGAGCCTCGCAATACAAGGTTCCGTATTATCAGGGCTTTACAGACTTTGGCCACGAAAAAGGACACTAATCCTCCAAAAAAACATTCAAATCTCCCTTTATAAACCCATACGAACTATGAGAAATAGCATAAATAGGATTATAGCAGGAATAGCTTTGGTTTGGCTGGGAGGAAGTTTGAACCACTTGCAAGCCCAGAGTGCCCTCGACCTGAGGATTAACGAGTTTCTGGTTTATAACGACTCCAATTACGTGGACGACTTTGGAGAGCACAATCCCTGGATTGAGATTTACAACTCGGCTTACAATACCGTGAACATTGGGGGCTGTTATTTGACTAACGATTTGAACAACCCGACCATGTATTACATTCCCAAAGGGCAAAACGTTACAAAAATCCCTCAACAGGGGTACTTGGTTTTTTATGCCGATGGACATGAGACCCGGGGTATCCAGCATTTGAATTTCAGCCTTGAGGAAAGTAAACTTATTGCATTGTTCGAATCGAATGGGAAAACATTGATAGATAGTATTACCATACCCAAAGGACAAAAAGTAGATGTTACCTTCGGTAGGATTGAAGACGGCTCCGTCGTCTGGGATTTTCTTGAGAAAGCTACCCCAGTTGCAAACAATCAGACAAAAATAAAGATTACATCAGCCGAAATTATTGGCCAAATGGATCCCACTGGTATTGGCATGGCTGTTATTGCAATGACAATAGTTTTTTCCGGATTATTATTGCTGTATTTGTTCTTTAAATACATGGCCAAAGTTTGGATGCGTGATAGAAAGAAGTCCAAATCCATTACTCCCGATTTGCTTCAGGTTGAAACCGAGACGGATGAGATATCGGGGGAGGTAAATGCCGCTATAGCTCTGGCTCTTTATCTGTACAGGGTTCAATTGCACGATACCGAGGCTGCCGTGTTAACCATCAGTAAAGTTTCGAAAACTTATTCGCCATGGAGTTCTAAAATTTATGGGTTGCGGAAAAACCCTAGATAAGATTTAGGGTTGTATGATTTGTAATACGGAATCTGAAAGGGTTCTATAAGTTAAAATACTAAAGATATTATTCAAATGAAGAAATTTAAATTTACCATAAACGGCAACCAATACGATGCGGAAATATTAAGCGTGGAAGAAAACTTTGCCGAAATAGAGATAAATGGGACGCATTATAAAGTGGAAGTGGATAAAACCTTGCAAATGACCAAAACGCCAAAATTGATCCGGAGCGTTTCGGTGCCTTCCACCGATGTGCATCCGTCAGCTGTTAAAACAAGTAGCCCATCGGCCCCTAAAGGAGCCGGAACTATCAAGTCGCCACTGCCAGGTACCGTTTTAGAGGTTTTGGTGAAACAAGGCGATGTAGTAAAAATGGGACAAAAACTGTTGGTGCTTGAGGCCATGAAGATGGAAAATAACATTGAGGCCGATAAGGAAGGAAGGATTGTTTCCATCGAAAAACATAAGGGCGATGCCGTGATGGAAGGCGATGTATTAATTGTAATTGGCGAATAACTATGGAACATTCAGGAAGTTTTTTTGATTTTGTCTTTAGTCACATTTCGCAATTTTTAAGTTATACAGCTATTGCGAATATGACCGTGGGCCATGTTATCATGATTTTGATTGGTTTGATATTTATTTATTTGGCCATTGCCAAAGAATATGAACCCATGTTATTGATACCAATTGGCTTTGGGATTTTAGTTGGGAATATTGCCTTTTATCCAGGGTTGCAGATTGGGATTTACGAAAGCGGTAGTGTGCTGAATTACCTTTATTTTGGGGTATTGAACGGGATTTATCCACCCTTGATCTTTTTAGGTATTGGTGCCATGACCGATTTCTCGGCTTTGATATCCAACCCTAAATTGATGCTAATTGGAGCTGCCGCCCAATTAGGTATTTTCGGGGCTTATGCCATTGCCTTAGCTTTGGGATTTTCTCCTGCCGAGGCCGGAGCAATTGGTATCATTGGAGGTGCCGATGGCCCAACCGCTATTTTCCTGTCATCAAAATTGGCTCCGGAATTGATGGGTGCCATTGCCATCTCTGCTTATTCATACATGGCGTTGGTACCAGTTATACAGCCTCCGGTAATGAAATTGTTAACCAATAAAAAAGAGCGGTTAATCCGGATGAAACCCCCACGTACGGTTTCAAAGATTGAAAAGATAGCTTTCCCCATTGCCGGGCTCTTACTTACCTGCTTTTTGGTGCCCAGTGGTTTGCCCCTGTTAGGGATGCTCTTCTTTGGTAATTTGCTAAAAGAAAGTACCGTTACCAAACGGTTGGCCGACACCGCCAAAGGCCCAATGATTGATATTGTGACAATATTGATCGGGTTAACCGTTGGCGCTTCAACGCAAGCTACTACCTTTTTAACAGCAAAATCGGTTGGTATTTTCGTCCTTGGAGCCTTCTCCTTTATTATTGCTACTTTCGGAGGGGTTATGTTTGTTAAATTCCTGAACCTGTTTTTAAAAGAAGGAAACAAAATCAACCCGTTAATCGGTAATGCCGGCGTTTCAGCTGTGCCCGATAGTGCCCGGGTGTCGCAGGTTGTAGGTTTGCAATACGACAAAACCAACCACCTGTTGATGCATGCCATGGGGCCCAATGTGGCTGGTGTTATCGGTAGTGCCGTAGCTGCCGGGGTCCTGTTGAGTTTCTTGTATTAAGAATATTGATTGTTCAATGATAAAAAGGCTGTCTGATTTTCAGGCAGCTTTTTATTGAACAGATAGGTATCCGTGCCAGGTTCAAACCTCAAAGTGCCGCTCCGGGTTCGGGGCAGGTTAGTGTCAAGCAACAAAGTGTTGCCTTGAATCCGGGGCAGGGTGGTTGCAATAAACAATTGGTTTCCGGGAATCAGACCCCGCATCGCCATACGGGGATGATAATGTACACGATAATATATGGATTCCGGATGGGGAACCAAGGATTTTTGGGGTTTAAGTCTGCCACAGACGCCTTCAACCCGCTTCGGGGTTGCTTAAAATACTGAACTCAATTATCATTTCCACCGGATTTCATCCGGGGCTATTCATTTTTAACCACTTCGTGGTTGGGTGTGGAAAATTTATGCCAATAATCAGACCCCGGATGGGGCCGAAAGTGGATAGCCCCGCATAGCGATGCGGGGTAGTGGAAATGTATAAAAACGGAACTCCGGAGTGGGTTACGTTAGATTACTATTCCGCTTTAAAGTAGGGTAATAAAATATCTTCAAAATTATAGAATCCTACATTTTTACTCATTAGATTTTCAGCCACAAATAAAACACCATTTCCGAAAGCCTCTCTTGAAATCGATTCATGAATTAGTCGGACTGTTTGATAGGGAAAGCCGAAAATCACTTCGTGTTTGCCTACAATTCCACCTGCTCTAACAGAGTTTATGTCTGATTTTTCTAAGTCTAATGCTTCTGCAATTTTTATTGCGGTACCCGAAATGCCTTCTTTTCCTTTAAAATGTTCTTCAATAATTTCAATATCTACCCAAGGAGCTATTTTTTTGAGAAACTTTGCAGCAAAGAGCAAATAATTGACTCCTAATGTAATGTTTGGGCTCCAGAATACAACCGTATTTTTTGAAAGTTTTTTTAGCAATTCCCGTTCTGTTTCACTATAATGTGAGACAGCAGAAATAATTCTGATTTTACGTTCTGCTGAAATTTCTCCATAAAAATAAATACCCGTTTCTGATGAAAAATCAATGATAATATCAACCGGATGTTTATCAAGTAGATTATTCATCGTTATTTTTGAGATTGAGTAAATCAGCCCGGGTTCATCGGACTGAATACCTAAAAATTCAGGCACACTTCTGTTTTCTAAAAGTGTACTTCGTCTAAGAACCCATTCTAGACTAAATTCTTTATTTTGTAGTATTACATTAGCAACTGCTTTCCCGGTTTTTCCGAATCCAATCAATCCTATTTTCATTTTCGTCAGTTTTATTTATGTACAGTGTTGTACAGGCTATTTTATTCATATTGATTTTGATGCTCCTTTTCAGTTCTTTTCCCGGCTAAGTTTTCAGATTCCTTCATTTCTGTTAAATGATATATATTTCTTTCCACCAGATTTCAAAAAACAAATTGTTCATACCATGTAACTATTTCATTCCTGAGTCATATAGCGTTAATAATACAATAGCAAATTCTCCAAATGACTTAATTGTATCTAAAGTATTTTTCACTATATCGGTTTTAAGTAAGTTCATATTTTTTTGACTTATAACCTGTGTTTCATAATTTTTTGCGTTTATCTCCACAATATAGCAATATTATGGCAAAAGTGGTCGGTATTAATTCATTATTTGTTTGTTTTTGATTTTATTTTTCTGATTTATGGGTGTTTGTTTAAATGTGCCACCGACATGAAGCACTAACGCATCTATTTTCAAAGAAAATGGGATGACTTGTTGTAAATATGAGATTTTCTAAAGAGTTTTTGGTATTTGATGTGGAATAGGCAATAGATCGTAAAAGGGAAAGGGAGAACGGAAAAGGAAAACCCCGTTTCATACCAACCATTGAGTTCTTTGGATTTGGTAGGCTCATGGACAGCGAACCCTTCTGAATTATTGCCGATTTTTTACCGAACCATTAGGCAACCAGGCCGACGGAGATTCAAGACAAAGTCTAGGATGCAGGTACTTCAACTCGAACATCTGGATAAAATAAAATACACATTGCCAGTAGATTAGTAGAAAATTAATTAAAAAAGCCGCGAGGGTTTCCTGCGGCTTTTTTAATAGTTTTTTTGTGAAAAGGGAAAATAAAATTTATGTTGATCCTAAAAGATTTCCGGTTAATGTAAAATCAATGATTGCAAATAATAAACTCCGGCTCCGGCCAAATAACCAATCATGGCCAGCCATGATATTTTTTTCAGGTACCAGATAAAGTCAATCTTTTCTAACCCCATGGCTGCCACACCAGCCGCAGAACCAATTATTAGCATGCTGCCCCCGGTTCCTGCCGTATAAGCCAAAAATTCCCAAAACAAACCATCTTGTACAAATGCACTCAAATATCCGGGATCGGCAGCAACTTGAATCATTTCGGGGCTGGCAATAGGGTACATTCCCATGGCTCCGGCAACTAATGGAACGTTGTCAACAATAGATGATAAAAATCCAATAGCAATATCAATAAGGAAAATATTGCCCAACCCGCTATCGAGCTTTTGTGCTAATAACGATAAATGCCCGGCCGATTGTAACGATGCCACCGCGAGTAATATCCCTAAAAAGAATAAAACCGTTGGGGTATCAATTTTTCGGAAAATAGCTGATGGGCGTAGCTTATCTTTTATGTCGTGGTCGTGGTTGCGGTGAACAATCTCGGTTACTATCCAAAGAATAGCTAAGCTGAAAAGCATTCCAAGGTACGGTGGCAAATGGGTTGCAGTTTTAAATACAGGTACAAATAACAAACCTCCCACACCAAGCGCGAGTATCAATTGTTGAACCCCTTTTGATGAGTTTTCATGGTCGGCTTCTTCAACAGACGGGCGTTTTACTTGCCCTTTCATGGTAATGCTTAAAATAATAAGCGGGACTGTTACACAAACAAGGCTGGGTAAAATCAACCGGGTAATAATCTGAACCGTGGTTACCTGCCCACCAATCCAAAGCATAATGGTGGTTACATCACCAATTGGAGACCAAGCCCCGCCTGCATTGGCAGCAAGTACAATCATGCTGGCAAAAAACCATCGGGTTTGTTTATCGGCAACCAACTTGCGGAGCAAGGCAACCATTACAATGGTGGTGGTTAGATTGTCGAGTACGGCACTCATAAAAAAGGTAAGAAAGCTAAGAATCCAAAGCAGTTTCACTTTTTGTGTAGTGTGGATTTTATCGGTTATTACCTTGAACCCATGGTGTTGGTCAACAATTTCTACAATGGTCATGGCTCCTAATAAAAAGAATAGGATTTCGGATATTTTGCCCAAGTGGTGTAATAACTCCTTTTCAACAATAAAATGGTGGGTATTTTCTTTGGTCATTCCGGCTGAAAGGTGGAGGGCAAACTCATTCCAGGTACTGCTGTACCCAAGTGACAGTATTTTTTCGGCACCCAAAATATATATGACCCACAAAAGTGTACTTATTAATAAGGCTGGAGCCGCTTTGTCAACCTTTAACGGATGTTCAAGTGCTATGGCTAGGTAACCTAACACGAAAATTAAAATCATTAATTGAAACATAATCGCAAAATTTAGAAGTGTATTTGTAATTGCGACTAAGATAAGGATTGAGATAATATTTGCAAAAATTAGAACTTTTATATATGAATCAAATCACCGTAAAAAATATTTAATTGCCTACCAAGTGTCATGTCAAATAATATTCACCCGGTGACTTTTCAATTTTGGCATTATGCCTAATATTCACACCCATAGTCATCGGGTGAATTGATGCAAACGCATACTTCACTTGACACTAGTGTCATGTTAATCTAGCAATGTCGGGAATTCAGAAATTTTATTTTCCCTTTGCCTATTACTTGGGGACACCACGCCATGGCGTGGACTTGTCCGCTCAATCGGAGCAAGTTCTCCCTTGGGGGAGAAACCCGAAGGGAGAGGGGGAAAATTCAATATTTACCCGCTAATTTAACATACACTAGTTATTATTATCCTCTAGAATAGAAGAAGGCTGTCTAAAATTTCAAGGTAGCCTTTTCATTACAAAACCTTATATTCAGGGCTATTTGCCAACAGGTCTTTTTCATACAAATGTTCGGCCCGTAACAGATCGTTGATGGTTTTTACGGGATTAAAGGTGGTAACAGGTACCTCAACAAAAGCCGTATTCCACAATGCCATAGATCCGTTCCAAAGGCCGGGCAGTTCCAGTGCTTTTATTTCATTCCCATCGAGCGATTTTGACGAAATGAAGCAGGTATTCCTATCAATGTATTTGGTCAGATCGTACTTTTTCCCTTTAAAATTTTTGATGTAGCAGACCAAATCCACCGGGTTGAAATGCGTTGATTTTTGCATCAATACTTTTTGTTCAGTGGTAAATTGTGAGCCTTCAACAATCTGTAGCGAGAGCGACCCGTCGGCGTTTCTAACCCAATAGGGGCCTCCGCCCAAATCCCCTTCGTTGCGGACCATGCCGCAAACGCGGTAAGGCCGATCCAGAATAGCTAAAAAATAGGGTACTTTCTGGTCTTTTTCCCACAAATCGGATTCTTCGGGCAACGAAATATGTAGCTTCTTGGTTATAAAATCTTCGGCATCTTTAAGGATGATATCGTTAACCCGCCCTTTTAACTTTTTATAATGGTAAGAAGCTTCGCTACGTACTTCGAGCAACACCCCTGCCAGGGCCTTTTTATAAAGGATGGTATCCTGCTTCAACCGTTCCTGAACTACGTTATCAATGTTTTTTATAAAAATGATATCCTCTTTCAAATCGTTCAGGTTATAAATAAGCGCACCGTGCCCTCCCGGACGGAAAATCAGATTTCCATCTGCATCACGCAAAGGTTGGTTGTTTCCATCCACAGTTAATGTGTCGGTTTCGGGCTTTTGTACACTAAAGGCAATGTTAAGTTTATATTTTGTTTGCTTATAATAACTTGCACTGAGTTTGGCCGCCAATTCTTTGAACAGTGGCAAATGGTTTTCTGAAACAGTGAAATGAAGATTTACCTTGTTCTTTGTAGCTGCATATTCCATGCCTTCGATAATATGCTCTTCCAAGGGAGTGCGATCGGTTGTTTCGGTGCGGTGAAACTTCAACAATCCCTTGGGTAGGTTACCATAATTCAAACCTTTTTCGGTAAGCAAGAACTGAAGTAACGTAGGCAGGTCTTTCTTTTTGGAGATTTCATCCAGACTAGTGCCATTTTTTTCAAGAACTGCTTCCAGGTCGGAATAAAAAGCAAAACTCTTCAAGTGTTTGCAGAGATAATTTGCTGAATTGAAGCTATTATCGGCCATCACCCTTAAGTAATCTTCCTCGGTACCTTTATAGGTATTAAGGATGCCATATAATTCACGGAACATGCGGGTTGCAGCCCCCGAGGCGGGTACAAATTTTATTTTGGTAAGCTTTTGGCCCTCTTTTTCATACAACTGGATATAATCCTGTAATTTCTTTTCCGTGAGTTGCTTGATGCCATCTTTATGTGTAACCGGTTTCACGATTTCAAGCAATGGAGTGCCCTTTTGGAACTGCTCTATCTGTTGTTTAACTTGCACGGGAGAGATTCTTTTCCGGGCAATGAATTTTAAATCTTTTTCCGTTAGCATAAGTATTCTGAATTGGTTTGTAACTAGTTGAAATCCGTTGGCTTCTTATTGGTAAATAGATGTTGTCATTTGCAAATTCATCGTAAAAATACAATCAAATGTAGCACTAATTCCTCAATATTGATATGACAAATAGCAGGTCGGTTTTTATTACATGCAGCCGTAGAAGAATAATGAGTAAGAAATAAACGCTAATAAAACCCAAATGGACATCTACGATACTTCGGTAAATATTTTGTAACACGTTGAATTTGAAATACATGGAAATATATCTCTATTTCTATGTATTTCAACGTATTACATAAATGAATAAAATGCTAATTAAAAAAGTTTAACGGACTATTGTATCTAAATACGCCCAAAAAATGGCAGTCCCGGTTTTTTTGTTGGGACCTGTTTTATCGTTTTATCAAGGCAATCTGGAAAAACTTAGGCCACCATTTCCCGGTAACAACCAGTTGTTGAGCCGGGGCATTGTAGGCAATTCCATTGAGCACATCAATGGGGCCTTTGCAATCTTTTGGATTTAACAAACCGGAAAGATCAATGTCTTTCGTTATTTTACCGGTTTTTGGGTCAAAAGCAATCATCCGATCCGAACCATATACATTGGCAAAAATCTCGTTTCCAATCCATTCCAATTCATTCAGGCTTTTTTGAGGGCCGTTGGAGTCATATACTTGTATCCTGCGGGTTTCCTGAAAAAATTCCGGATCCAGAAAATAGATATTTTCGCTTCCGTCGCTCATAATCAGTTCTTTCCCGTTGTTGGTCAGTCCCCAGCCTTCAGTAGGATAATTGAACTCAAACAGTTTTTTGAAATCGTCTTTGTCATATACATAACCTACATTGCTCCGCCAGGTGAGTTGGTAAATCTTATCATTAAAAATGGAGATACCCTCACCAAAAACATCACCGGGGAGGTTCAGGCTTTGAACAATCTCGTTCGTGGTTACATCAATTTTATACAGCATCGATTCCCCGTACTGGCCGGTTCCCTCGTACAAAAAGCCATTGGAAAATTCAAGTCCCTGGGTATAGGCCTTGCTGTTGTGTGTCCACGATTTAATTACTTTATAGGTGTATTTTTCAGGAATGATATCAGAATTTAAAACAACTTGTAACGATTTTGATTCCTGAACCGGGTATTCCCAATAGAACGTTGCAAGTATGTTGTGCAAACCTGGATTCACCTTTTTTGTTTCCCAATCAAATGTGTTTTGGGTTGGTTTTAATGTAAGTTGCGGTATTCCGTCCATAGCCAGTTTAATGGAATCGGGGAATGAAGCTTTGGTAGTTATAAATGCTAATTGAATAACATCACCCGTTTTGATTCCCTGGTTGTTGGTGATTCTCAGATCAGTCACATAGTTCGATTCCGGTTGAGCGGGTGTATTTGAGTTTTGTGTGGTTACTTTTTCAGTTTTTTGAGGTGCTGAACTGCAGCTCATTGTCAAAAGGATTAAGGCAAATGCTATCTTTTCCATAACTTGAATTTGGTGACGAAAATACGAATTCTATTCAGTGAATGGGTTTTGTGATAAAACTATTTTGTCACAAAAAAAGCCGGATGATGATCACCCGGCTTTTAGATTTATAGGTTTATTTATTTACCAACTGGTGGTAATATCCTGATTATACATCTTGTAGATGCTGGTTTCACCTGTTTTAACCGATTTGTATTGAATGGAACCTTTGATCATGCCATATTTTTTTGATGAATAGGTTTCCTTCAAAAGGTTCTGGTCGATGGTAAAGTCCAAATCGTGTTTGCCTTCGCCGGTAAATTGGAGGTTCAGGTTTTCGATAATAATGGGAGCCTCGTTGCCAAAATTTAAGATTACTTTTTCAATCATAAAAGGAGTGGCATATTTTGATGTTAACGAGATGTGGCATTTAACTCCGCTCACCTCGGTACCACTGTCGGAGCCACCGGTAAGGTTGATGTCGTCGTTTACAAAAATATCAATTTTGTCGGAGTTGATGTTGAAGTAAAAAGTGCTGGTAGCTTTTCCATAGGAGTTTAAAAACTCGGCAACAATAGAATTAGCGGGGTCCTCATAACATTCATCGTAAGTATAGGTAACCACCCACTCATTTCCTTTGGCACGCACATCGGTTATTTTGGCGCAATTAGAGCGCACTTTTGGTTTTTTACTGGTATTTACCGTTTTTTCGCCAATTTTTAAGGTCATCCGTACTTCACCAAGTGTATTGTTAACCGTCTCAATTGAGAAGTTTTTCAGCATTTCTTTCAATTTGGCAATCCCCACATTAGCTTTATCCTTGCGGGGATCCACATCAATAAAACCATTGGCTAAAGCTTCCAGTTCTTTAACGGTTTGCCCCATTTCTTCCATGTTTGTAAGCTCATCAATTTTGGCCAATAGGCCTTCCAGTTGTTCTGTCAACGCTTTATCGGCCTTTTCAAATTCAATGATTAGTGCTTTTAATTGAGCTTGCGAGAAAGGGTACTTTATGTGATAATAAAACTTCAACGCATCGCCCTCTTCAACCTTTTCCCAATAATAAGCTGCAACATTTGTTAATGAGATGCCTTTAATAAAAGGTATGTCTGCGGCCCTGGTTTTTGTGGCAGTTTGGAAATTTTCAGTAAACTGGCTGTTGTTGTTTTGAATATTTTCACTACGGAAATATTGACTGCTGGTCTGTATATTCTCAGCTACCGAACTTATTATCTGCTCTTTAACCTTGGCTAAGCATTTTTGTTGGGCATCTTCGAGGGTTTGTCCTGAGGAAACAACAATAATATAATCTTTCACTAACCCGTTGACCCACTCGGGTTGTTTTTTTTCGCTACTTTCTTTGACTTTCCGCTTTTGCGAAAAACTTTGTATTGGTAATAACAAACTGCCAAGTAGCGCAAATAGTAGGAGTTTTTTCATTGGATGTTTTTTTAAATTTGGACTGATTTATTGGTTATTAATGCATTAAAGGTACCTTTTTTATTGGAAACCTTCAATCAGTCAGGCTTAAAAAAAAATCAGCACCTAAAGTGCTGATTTTTGAAAAGTTTTTGGTGATTAGTTTTCAGCGTCTAATTTGCTCATTTCTTCGTCAAATTTTTCACGGAATTTCTCGCGGTCGTACATTACTTCCAGTTTTTTGTTTTTGGAAATACCTTTGTCAATTCCGTTGTAAATCACATCTTTACTAACTTCTAAAGCCATAAAGGTTTCATAACCTCCACCTTCGGCTTCATACGTCTCTTCGCAGATGATTTTGATGTCGGCCAACTGTTGGTTAACCACGTCGCGGGTCATGTTTTCGAAAGTTTGTGAAAACTCGCTGGCACCGGCGGCATCCATTTCATTGGCATAACGTTCGGTTACCGATTTGATTTTTGAGCTAATCAACGAGGCTAAACGTTGTTTGGTCAACAAAAGGGCTTTTTCGCGTGAAGTGGCCATGTCCTGGCTTTTTCCCACACTGCTTGCCCTAAAAAATGTTTCGTCTGAAGAACCTTTATCAGCGCAGGGGATTGTTATTTTCTGACGGCCTTTGGTTGCTTCCTTAGTTCCTCCACAAGAGGAAATTGTTGCTACTGCAGCTAATGCTAAAACAAATAATGCTACTTTTTTCATAATGTTAAAAATTTTGATTTAGAATCACAATAAACAAATTTCATTAATTAATTTCATATTTACAACAACTAGATGTTATATTAAAAAAAAGGTTGCTTAATATTTTTTTTGAAAAAAATCAGTTTGCTGTTGTATGGCATTTATTGTATTGTTAAATTTGGCATGAGTGAATAACCTATAAAAAAATTGTCGATGAAAAATTTACGAAATTGGGTTCTTGCTTTAGCTGCATTGGCATTTGTTGGAGTGTATTCTTGTACCTCGAATGCAAACAAAGAAGCTAAAGAAGAAGTAAAAGAGGTGGTTGAAGAAGTTGTGGCCGACACAACAGCAGTGGTTGACACAGCCGTAGTAGAAGAAGCCGTGGTTGAAGAACCAGCCGCCGAAGCTGCTCATTAATCTTTTTAAAAAGATGTTTATAAAATGGGGCAATTTGGTTGCCCTTTTTTAATTTCCATAAGTTACCAAACGATTTTCAGTGCTCTTTTAGTCGTTTCCTAAAATCCGCAAATCATCTGGTAAACCGTTGAAAGTCACGGGGTGACTCAATTTGACACAAAGAAGGCAAACAATTGTTATTCAATTAGTCACCCCGTGACTTGCGGAAATAAGGTGTTTATCTTGAAAATGAAATCAAATTGTTTGAAGAAATTATCCGGATGGAATGCAAAAATGGGCTAAGTTCTTAGTAGCAAATTGCTGTCTCCATAGCTTAAGAAACGGAATTGGTGATCAAGTGCAAATTGATAGATGTTTTTCCAATCGTCACCAATAAATGCGGCAATCAATAAAAGCAGCGTGCTTTTTGGTTGATGAAAATTGGTGATCAACCGATCGACCATTTTGAATGAGTATCCTGGAGCAATCATGATAGAGGTTGCGGCCATCACGTAGGGATTCCCTGATTCTAAAACCCTCGCGTGTAAAGCCAGTAAAGCATCTTCCAAAGGAACCTGTTGAGGCAATTCATAACACTCCCATTGACCTAACTCCAATTTCGGATGATTTTGGGAACTTAAAAGTTTTACACCCAGCCAATATAAACTTTCAAGGGTTCTGACCGTGGTGGTGCCGACGGCAGTAATTTTTCCTAAGTGGCTAATAAGTATAGGGATGGTTTCGGTGGTAATCAGGAAATGTTCCGGGTGCATGGGATGGCCCCCGATTTCATTGCTTTTTACCGGTTTAAAGGTTCCGGCACCAACATGTAAAGTCACCTCGTGCAAGGTGATTTGCCTTTTTTGCAAAGCGTTGAGCACTTCATTTGTAAAATGCAACCCGGCAGTGGGTGCTGCCACCGATCCTTCGTTTTTGGAATAAATGGTCTGGTATGTTTTTAAATCAGAGTCTTCGGCATCGCGGTTCAAGTAAGGAGGAATCGGAATGTTGCCCTGACTTTCCAACAATTCGCCAAATGTGGTATTGGGGTTATTCCATTTGAATTCAATAATGTGTTCGCCGTTTAGGGTCGAGAGCCTTTTTACAGTTATCGACACTTCGCCCTGAGGCATCTTCACCTTCTTTTCAATAATTCCTTCTTTCCATTTTTTCACATTACCCACAATGCAACTCCATTGGCATTGGCTGGTTTGGGCAAATGCTTGGGAATAGTCCGAAGGTTGGTGGGGCTCCAGGCAAAATACTTCGATACGGGCTCCGGTATTTTTAAAAAATTCCAGCCTGGCCCGGATTACTTTGGTGTTGTTGAATACCATCAGGCTTTTTGGAGGAATCAACTGTTCTATTTCGTGAAATTGCCGCTCAGTAATTTCTCCTTGCCGATAAACTAAAAGCTTTGAACCATCTCTTTTCGGGAGCGGGTATTTGGCAATTAGTTCGTCTGGCAAGTGGTAATTATAGTGCCCGATTGAAATGTTTTTAATTTTTTGCATCAGAAACATCTAATAAATTTAAGTCTGAAAAACTTTCAAAACTAAACAAAACCCCCAAAAGCGAATGGTTTTTTATCAACAAATGAATTATCAGTAAACAAAATTAGCTACCGAGGGCATTCTGTCGTACCAAAACGAAAGTTGTTGAGTTTTTAAAGAAAAGGATTTAAAAAATCCTTCTTTATTTCTTGAAAAAAGTTTTAGGTATATGTGACATCTTTTGCCAAGTAGCCATCCAACCTCTGCCAGGTTATATTTCAATCGGATAAACCTATGGGCACTACACTTTATACCCAAAACATAGTAAATTTAGAGGTGTTATGGTGATTATCTAAAAGGTTTTAAATACATTTAAAAAACTTTCAAGCCGAAAATGGTGCGAAAACAATTGTAATTGGGGAATATATGAAAAACACGACGAACTTTTTTAAAAAGATGAATGAGATGCATGTATCTCAAAATAGATTGCCTTCATCGGGTAGGGTATTATCCATTGATGCTCTTCGAGGGTTTGATATGTTCTGGATAATTGGAGGTTCAGATCTGTTGGTGAGTTTAAATTATGCAGTAAACCATCAGGCAACCGGATTTTTAGCAAAACAAATGGATCATGTGGAATGGTTGGGCTTTAATTTTTACGATATCATTATGCCCCTCTTTTTGTTTATTGTTGGCGTTGCTATGCCTTTTTCGTTCCATCAACGATTGGACAAAAACCCATCTGTTTCCCATTTATGGATTCATATCATAAAGCGGGTGGCCATTCTTTGGATTTTGGGAATGGTTGTGCAAGGAAATTTATTATCATATGATTTCAGCAAATTTAAATTTTATAGCAATACGTTACAGGCAATTGCGGCAGGATATTTAATTGCCTCCGTTGTAATCCTTCACTTAAAGGTAACCTGGCAGATTCTTTCAGCCTTGCTGCTTGTAGCTGGTTATTGGATTGTTTTATCGTTGGTTCCGGTACCGGGTTTTGGTTCCGGAAATATCACTCCCGAAGGGAATTTTGCTATTTATCTGGATAAATTGGTTTTTGGGGCTTTTCAGGATGGGACTACCTATACATGGATTCTGAGTAGCTTAACGTTTGGTGCCACAACCTTGTTGGGGGTTTTTACAGGATATTTATTACAGTCGGTACTTAGTAATTTGAGAAAACTACAGTATATAGCCGGGATAGGGATTGGAATGATTGTTATGGCCGAAATAATGAATATCTGGCATCCGATTGTAAAGCATATTTGGACCGGCTCCTTTGTTTTCTTTTCCGGAGGACTGTGTATGATTCTGTTGGCAATTTTTTACGGAGTGGTCGATTTTTTTAAGATTCAAACCCGCCGTAAGTTTTTTATCATTATTGGAGCCAATGCCATTTTTGCCTACATGGCTTCCCACCTTTTCGACTGGGGCTTAATTGCTGATGTTTTTATTGGTGGGTTAAAACAATATACCGGGCAATGGTATGATTTATTAAGAAATGTGGGCCGTTTTTCAGTATTATACTTCATTTTGTGGCAGATGTACAAACGCAAAATATTTATAAAAATTTAGATCACAGAAATTTATAGATTTGCCAAAATGAGCCTGAACCTTTCATATATCGGGTGAAATATGGGAAATGGAATTTATTTTTTTGTTTGCTACTGTTCAAAAATCGAGGCAACAAGTATTTTATAGGTTAAAGCTATATTATATAAACAGTGGCTTTTAAGGCGGAAATCCATTAACTTTGCCTGTCATTATAAATAAAATTAATACAATCTGAAAGATGGAGTTACAGGTAGGAGATAAAGTCCGGTTTTTGAATGATGTGGGAGGTGGAACGGTTTCAAGAATTATCGACCGGAGGAGTGTGATGGTAATGAACGATTTTGGGTTCGAGGTTCCGACACCTGCCAGCGAGTTGGTTTTTATTGAATCGGCCCCAGTATATGAAACATCCAAAAAGCAGGAACCGGATGTAAAGGATACAAAAAAAACAGTACGTGAAGAAGAAGTTTTGGTTGACACTGCCGACATTTTTTACCCCGATGTTGCTTACGACAACGCAATCGGAGATAATATTAATATCTATTTTGCATTTGTTCCCAAAGGCCGGCCCGGAAACAGTGATTTGGACGTCTATCTGATCAACGATAGCAATTACAATGTGCTTTATAGTATCATCGATACCGATGAGAATAACTTGTCCACCTCAAATATGGTTGGGGTTTTGGAAGCCAATACCAAAGAATTGACCGAGACTTTGGCTTTTGCCAACATTAACCAAATTCCCGGATACCAGTTTCATCTGATTTTTTATCGGAAAGGGGAATTTATTGTAAAAGATCCGGTTGTAAAGCAACTGACTATCAATCCGGTTAAGTTTTTTAAGGAAAAAACCTACGTGGCCAATGACTTTTTTGATCAAGAGGCTTTGATTTTTTCGGTGTATAATGAAAGCCCTTTGGCTGCGGCGGTAAATGAACTGAGCCAAAAAGAACTCATTCAGATTATTACCAAAAAAGAGCAAAAAGAGGAGAAACCTGTATTTTCATCATCGAAAGAAAAGGAATCTAAAATTATTGAGGTGGATTTGCATATCCATGAATTGATGGACGATTTCAGGGGGTTAACCAATGCCGAGATTCTGGAAATCCAGATGAGCCATTTTAAAACACAATTGAATGAAGCCCAGCGTAATGGAATCAAGAGAATTGTATTTATACACGGGGTGGGTAATGGCGTGCTAAAAATGGAGATCCGCAAAGAACTGGATCGGTTGAAAAGCAAATTATCGTATCAGGATGCCTCCTTTAGGGAATATGGTTATGGAGCTACCTTAGTGCAGCTGTAATTTGTCAGACATTGCTACAAATCTTAGTAGAGATGCTTAATTGAAAAAACCCAGCTAATTTTTAAAACATTTGACTATATGTACGTTTCTAAAAATCCATTTACCGGGATAGTAGACAAAGAATTTCCAATCATCACCAACGGAGAGTTGATTCAGGCATTGGAACAATCTCACCAATCCTTTCTGAACTGGCAAAAATCCTCTTTTACAGTGAGAGTTAAATTGTTGTTGAAGATGGCCGATTTGTTGGAAGAGCGCAAGGAATTCTATGGGAGAATCATTTCAAATGAGATGGGGAAACCCATCACCCAGTCGGAAGGTGAGGTTGAGAAATGCGCATGGGTTTGTAGGTATTATTCTGAAAAAGGGATTGAACTCCTCAATTCGCGCGATGTGGAATCCTCAGCATCTTTAAGCCGGGTGGTTTTTGAACCCCTGGGAACTGTTTTAGCTGTTATGCCCTGGAATTTTCCTTTTTGGCAAGTATTCCGGTTTGCTGCACCTGCTGTCATGACCGGGAATGCTGTTTTATTGAAGCATGCTTCGAATGTTCCGCAATGTGCCTTGGCCATAGAACAGCTATTTAAAGATTCGGGAGCTCCCGAAGGGGTTTTTCAGAACCTTTTTATCGATTATGCCCAAGTGGAACAGGTGATTGCCTCGGCTTTAGTAAAAGGAGTCACTTTTACAGGCAGCAACCAGGCAGGTAGTTATATTGCCTCGTTAGCAGGAAAATACATTAAAAAATCGGTGTTGGAATTAGGCGGAAGCGATCCTTTTATCATTTTTGATGATGCCGATTTATTTCAGGCATTGCAAGAAGCATTGCTTTCAAGGTTCTTGAATGCCGGGCAAAGTTGTATTGCTGCCAAACGGTTTATTGTGCACGAGAATATTTCGGTAGAGTTTTTAACTAATTTTCAATCATTGGTTGAAAATCTGACCAAAGGAAATCCTTTGGATCACGGAACATTTATTGGCCCCTTGGTAAGTGAAAAGGCGTTGCACGAATTGGAAGATCTGGTACAGACCAGCATTTCCATGGGAGCCAAATGTGCCATTGGTGGCGAGGTTTGTGAGTACATGCGTACTGTGTACGAGCCCACCATTTTGTATGATGTACCTATGGAATCACCTGTTTGGACAGAGGAAGTTTTTGGACCCGTTGCCTCAGTCCGGTTTTTTGAAACCGATGAGGAAGCTATTACTTTAGCCAACGATACCCGGTTTGGATTGGGGGCCTCGGTTTGGACCAAAGACCCTGAAAAAGCAGAATGGGCGTGCCGGCAATTGCAGGCTGGTATGGTGGTTGTAAACGGTATGTTAAAGTCGGAACCAGGGTTGCCTTTTGGAGGTATCAACGAATCGGGTTATGGGCGGGAGCTTGGTAATTTTGGCCTTTACGAGTTTGTTAATATAAAAACGGTCAGTTATTTTTAGTCAAGGGTTGGTGAACCCACGAAGAACCTGTACCTTTGCCACCGATAAGTAAACCGTTCTATCGCTTTTCATTTAGTGGAAAGAGGAAAGTCCGGGCAGCAAAGGGCACCGTGCTTCCGAAAGGGAAGATATCCGTGAGGGTATAGTAAGGCAGAAGAAAATAACCGTCACGCTTTATGCGTGATAAGGGTGAGAAGGTGGGGTAAGAGCCCACCAGTACGTTGGGTAACCAATGTAGCTGTGTCTCTGGCGGGCTGAAAGGCCATGTACATCCCAAGTCTGAGCAATCAGAGCAAAACGGCCCGTTTTGTTTGGTAACAAGTTGGGAGGGGTAGGCCGATAGTGGTTCCGGGTGACCGGAATCCCAGATAAATGGTAGAACCCTTTCGGGGGACAGAATCCGGCTTATAGGTTTACTTATTTTTTACATTTTAAATGGAAACTTTGAAAACCCTAATTTTAACTTAAATTTTGTTTTTACCCCGGTTTTCAATTGGCCAGATTATCACCTCTAAGTTTTCTAAAACGGTTCCTTGATTCAATCTTGAAAATACTATCAGGATAGTCCATCATTATTTTTTTGTACAGGTCTAAGGCTTTTTCGTTGTTGTGCAACTGTTTTTCATAAATTTCGGCCATGGCATAAAGGGCATTGTCGGCTAAAATGTCGTGGCCAAAATTATCAACAATGAATTGGTAAGCTTCGATGGCTTGTCCGTATTTTAGATTTTTTTGTAATATTTTCCCCTTCAAAAGCCAGGCATCATCGGCTAATTCATGATCTTTGAAAGCAGATAACACCGTGTCGAGTGTCAACAGTGCTAAAGAATCTTTGGCCTGATAGAAAAGCAGGTCGGCCCGGGCATAAGTTTCTAAAGCCGTTTCTACGGTATCCCAGCCGGTATTTTCGTAAATAAAAAGTGCTAAATCGGCGGCATCGTTGGCAATAAGCTTTGAGGTACTCGCTTTGAGTACATCTAGTTGCGCCCGGGCCCATTCAAAATCACCAATAAAATAGGCCAACCTCGATTTCCTGTATTTGGCCTCGGAACCGATAGGATTTTCTTTATTATCTTCTTCAATTTGGGCATAAATAAAGGTGGCATCCCATACTTCACCGTCAAGCAGGTAAATGTCGGCCATCTCTAGTTTCAATTCCCCTAATTTTGTAAAACTCAACCGGGGAATGGCAATAGCTTCTTCGAGCAGAAACCGGGCACTGGCTGTTTTACCCAGATAAAACGCCTGCAGGTGAGCCAGGTTCTTCACCATATCTACGGTTTCCATGTTGGTTCCCATTTCCTGCAAGGCAGTAATCAAAGCATTTTCCAGTTTTTTATAATCATCCGGATGGTTGTCGAGACCTTGTACAATGCGCAGGTACATTACTTGAAGCATCTCTTCCCGCGCGGCAAAGTAAAACTCCAAAAAACGGCCTTTCTGAATGACATAATCATAGGCCTGCATGGCAATATCAAAGTTGTTTTTGTCGGCTGCCACACGGGCTAACGCGATCAATCGCTGACCATTTTCTTTTAACCGTAAATCAAGGGCCCGGGCTTGAATGAATGCCCCTTCCAAATCCTCATCCTGAATATACAGCCATATTAATAGTTCGCTGTAAACCACAATGTTCGGGTATTGATTGATGCGGATCAGCAGGTGCTCTTTCAGTTTTTCCTTCAGGCTGTTATCAATATCGTTGTAAACCGCGTTTTGTAACTGGTTCTGAACGCTTTGCAAATACATATCGCTCAGTTTTAAGATATCGAGGTAGGAACCGATCATCTTATCGTAATCGCGCATGTAATAATAAAGTTGGGCCATCTCCATTTCGAAGCCATAGTTTCCGTTGAGCAATTTTTTCCCCTCAAGGTAAGTCTCCTCGGTGTATGGATACAGCCTTTTTGAGTTAAAGGCATTCGCCAAACGGATGATTTGATTCTGATCGGGGCGTAGTTTTTTGATGGCTCCCTGGTAACTTGCTTTGGCTTTGTTTTCGTTCTTTTGCAAGGAATAGATATATCCCAGTTCAACCCAATAACTTAGTTCGTTTTTGTCGGTTTTGATTTGTTCTTTCAGCACGCCTTCCGCTTTTTCAAATTCCTTTAGGCTGACCAAACTATTCAGGTAATACTGAAAGTAGGTCTGTGTCCGGTTGGTTAAATACAGTTTCTGAAACAATTCGGAGGCCTTTTGGAACTCACCATCCCTATAAAACTGCATGGCTATTTGATAGTCCGATGCACCCGAGGATTGGTTCTGCGATTGACCAAACGTTGAGCACAACAATAAAAAGAGACAGACAAGAGCTGTAAGATGAAAAGAAGTTTTCAAGTGTCAAGGTTTTTACTCATGTTCTTCGTCCTCGTTGTATTTTATTTCGGCCGATTTGTCAAAAGCAGAGGGACGGACTTTTTTAAGTTCTTCAATCAGTAACTTCACTTTTTCCTGAGTGGCGTCATGTGCCTCTTTTTGCTGTTGCAAGGTGGACTCTAAGGTTGAAATATTAAATACCAATTCCTCGATGGCTTTGGATTCCTGGCTCATGTAAATCTGAATGGAATCGGTATCTGCAATTATCCCCGATTTTATATCCTTACGTAAGTTTTCAAGTTGCCTGATTGAGAAATCCAGTTCCCCAGTCAGTTGTTTTTTCCCTTTTCGGAAAATCCGGTTAAGTATTTTTCCCGCGGTACTGTAGGGGCCATAATATTGTAAGTAATCAGGGTCTATTTTGGCCGCCTCCTCAACAAGGGCCGCTATATCCGTAATGTCATCATTGATTTTTTTGTTAAATTCTTCCCACTGGTTCCAATCAATTTTGGTATAAACATTATTTATTGAATCGAGTTGCTGGGACAATTGATCCATTTGTTTAAGCGCTTCATGTTTCACACTGTGGCAACTCACCAAACTGAATGCAACCAATAAAACTATAACAGACAATGATTTCATATTCTTTAATAACTACTTTTAAATGTATATACTTATCGGATTCTATCGGCAGAACGGACCAAACGTTCATCGTGTTTAATGCCACGGTTGGCCAGCCAAATAAAACAAATGGCAACCAACGGAAGTATGGAAGCAAAGCCGGGTTTCCCTTGTGCAGGCACCAAGGTTTCGATGCGGAAATACAAAACAGCTTCTATAGCCATTGATGTTAACAATACAAGCATGTTGAGCCGGTTTAGCTTCAATTGCAGCATGCGGTTCTTAAACTTAAAAATGGAAAAGATGGCCAAAAGGGTTCCCACTAAAGGAAACGCTGCCAAAGGAACCATTGATAGGAGTGCTTGGGCATTTTCAGGTTTTTCGATATGGCAGGCATACACGATGTAGGTATCGAAGGTAGCCAAAGGAAACCAATATATTGCAACAGTTACAAGAGCCGCAGTCAATAAATAAATACTTTGAATCCGTTGTATCATACGTGATAATTTTGCTGCGAAATTAATCAAAACCATTAAATGTTGACATCTTTATTTCGAAGACTTTTTAGGGTTGGCAAAGATTCAGCCAATTTTCAATAATTTGTTTCCCGTGGGGAGTTAATATAGATTCCGGATGAAACTGCACTCCATGAATGGCAAGGGTTTTATGGCAAAAGCTCATGATAATCCCATCGCAGGTTCTGGAAGTGACTTGCAGGCATTCTGGAAAATTCTCATTTGAAACGGCCCAGGAATGATACCGGCCTACATCAATAACCGGGGGCAAGCCGTGGAACAACAAATGGGCAGCATCTATCCGGATGCTGCTCGGTTCGCCATGTTTGATGGAATCTAACTGAACGAGTATTGCCCCAAAGTGTTGGGCTATTGCCTGATGCCCAAGACAAACGCCTAACATGGGAATTTTACCGGAAAATTTTTCAATGGCTTGTTTCAATTTATGTTTTTCGCTGGGCAGCCCGGGACCCGGAGAAATAACAACCCCATGAAAATCGGGACAGTGAACCGATTCCCAATCATCCAAGAGTACCACTTCAGGCATGCAATGATGCGTTTGGCGGAGCATTTCCACCAGGTTATAGGTAAAAGAATCGTGATTATCGAGAATAAGAATCCGGAGCATCCTTTTTTTTGTAAAAATACCACAATTAGTTTAGATAGGAAGTATCAAGTAGTCAGTATAAAGTATGAAGAAAAGAATATCTCATTTGGTGCAGTTGAGACAAGGCATACCTTGTCTGTGCAATATTCAGGAGGATTTTCTTTTTCTTCTATCTCATATAAGGCGTTCAGTATTTAGCACAGGATGTTGAGTTACCGGGTTCAATATTGTATTTTTGTGGCATCATTTAATACATTAGATCGGTAGATTTTTAGACATAAGACAAAACATATCTTATTGGAAATCATCACTAAATGTTTTTGTTTATACTTTATACATATAACAGATTATCATTTTACTTATAAAAATTTAACGAACTATTATTAATATAAATACACCGAAAATTCACACTTTGGAATGAATCGAACAGAAGCTATTGAAGCCATAAACCGCTTGGCAGCCCAACGGGTTCCCTTTTTGTGCATCACCGACTTTTTGGGGCAGGAGACACGCTTATGGCCTCTTGCAGAAATGAACCCAAAGGAGGTGCTCTATTCCATTCATGGTAAAAGTAACGTGCTACCCGGTATGTACAACGGGTTGACAAATCTTCACCATTTTAATAAAACACCTATTTCGTTCGATGCTTACAAACTGTCGTTTGACAAAGTGATGAACCATTTACGGCGGGGCGATTCCTATTTAACCAACCTGACCTGTACCACGCCCATCGGGTGTAATCTTAACCTTCAGGAGATTTTTTTTAAGAGCCAGGCCAAATACCGTTTGTTTGTAAAAGATGCTTTTGTGGTGTTTAGCCCCGAAATTTTTGTACAAATAAACGAGGGGAGGATTTACAGTTTCCCGATGAAAGGGACCATTGATGCGCAGGTACCTCAGGCTGCAGAACTCATTTTGGCAGACAAAAAAGAATCTGCTGAGCACGCCACCATCGTGGATTTAATCCGCAACGATTTGAGCCGTATTGCTACCGATGTCAAGGTAGATAAGTATCGGTATATTGATACGCTGGATACCAACTCCGGACAGTTGTTGCAGGTCAGTAGCCAGATTAGCGGGAAGCTTCCGTTGGATTATCTTGATATGTTGGGTTCTATTTTGTTTGAACTATTGCCCGCAGGCAGTATCAGTGGGGCACCTAAAGAAAAAACTATGGAAATTATCCTGGGGGCAGAAACCCATCAACGGGGTTTTTACACTGGAATTGTAGGTCTTTTCGATGGACAAGATTTCGATAGCGGTGTTCTTATCCGGTTTGTGGAAGAAAAAGATGGGAAGTTATTCTTTAAAAGCGGCGGGGGTATCACGGTCAATAGCCAGGCCGAAAGTGAATACGCCGAGATGGTTCAAAAGGTATATCTGCCTTTTGTGTAGGCCGGATTGGGAAATAACTAAACCCATGAATATCATTTTTTGAAATAAAATCATCCAATTTAGAAGGGGTGTCACATAGAAAAATGATAAATCCACATTATTGGCCACGCCTTCTTAAGAACCGGTTGTTAACTCAATTTTATTGCCATCGGGATCCAGAATCACACTTTCATAATAACCGTCGCCGGTGGTTCTGGGGTAGCTGTGTATGCGGACCCCTTCATCCTCCAACATTTTTGTAAAGGCATCTACCTGTTCTTTAGAACCCACACTAATAGAAAAATGTGCCAAGCCAATTCTTTCATGATTTAAAGGTTCGGTAATATCGGCCTGCTGCATAATTTCAATGCTGGCGCCTTTTGGAAAAGATAGGAAATAGGATGAAAACTGTTTTTTGGGATTATTATACCGTTTGGAAACATGGCAATGAAAAAATCTTGAATAAAAGCCAAGGAGCCTTTCCAAATCAGCAGTCCAAAGGGCTATGTGGTGTATGTGCATGTTGAGGTTTTTTAAAAGTTATTTGTTTGTTTTTGTAATTTTCTTTTATTCTAATGGTTTTTAATATTTTCTGCCCTGTATTGAACATTTTATAATTCAATAAAGAAATACTTTTATTTAATTTATAAAAAATAGGGCCCAAACAGTTTTTTGGGCACAATCAGGGCAACCAATGTCAATCACAGGAAAGGGAAATCCTTCGAAATTCATTATTCTGCATTCAGCATGGGGTATTTTGGTTCATCCACAGGCTGAGGATTACCTGCCGGCCCTAGGTAACAATTGCAGATGGTGCTCGCTTTCAACATATTGGAAATACTCGTACAACTGGTAATTCAACTCAAGCCCATAATCGGTGTTGGGATCGTAATCAATCATACATTCAATCACATCCATGTCGCGGCCACCTGTATACCGGTAGTTCCATTCGGCTACATACTGTCGGTTCCAGTTTTCGAGATATATTTGGGAGTAATAGCTTATAGGTTTTGCGACGGAATGTAACCACAAATCGAACCCTGGATCAATAATGGTAATTTCATACGATAAAGAATCGGGTTCTTCGGTGGCTGCTGGCTGTATAAGCAAATCTTTTGTGGCGATTTTTTCTTGTGCCACCAAAAGTTGTGTAAAAACCAACAAACAGGAGGCAACGGTCAATAGTGTTTTCATACCTTGTAAATTTAACGAACAGGAGTAAAGTTAGTTAAATTTGAGGTAAGGTGTCACCGGATAGGTGCGAATTATCTTTAGACCATAGCATGATTCCCGCAGGGGAGCTATTAATGGTTTAAAGGTGCAGGGTAACCTGGCATTTAAAGTTCAAATAAACCTTGATGTTACTTCCTTGAAAAGGTTGAAGTTATACTTGCTCTATCTTTTCTTCCAAGGATTTAAATCCTTCGCCCAGAATCTCTTTGGCATCAACCACCGTTAAAAAAGCTTTTGGATCGACCTGATGGATAAAATCCATCAAGATTGACATCTCACGGCGGCTAACCACGGTATAGATAATCTTTTTAGGATCGTTTTTGTACATTCCTTCCCCCGTAAAATAGGTTCCTCCCCGTTCAAGATCATTCAAAATTTTCAATCGGATTTCTTCATGTTTGTCGGAAATGATGAAGAGCATTTTATTATAGTTTGCTCCTTCAATAACCATATCAATCACTTTTCCGGTGATGTAGATAACCAACCAGGAATACAAAGGGATTTTCCAATCTTTTAAAACCACCAAAGCTATTAACACGATGGAAGAATCTACATAGATGAGCAACTGCCCCACAGGCATTTTGGTATATTTGGCAAATATCATGGCAATAATATCGGAACCGCCAGAGGTAGCCCTCGACTTGAAAATGAGCCCCAACCCAATTCCAATTAATACCGCACCAAAAACACACGACAACAACAATTCATCTTTCAATCCCAAGGGATCGTTCTCGCCAATAAAATAGGTAAGCACGTCCATAAAGGCCGATGTCAGGAAAAAACCAATCACGGTTTTTATGCCAAACCTTGGTCCCAATATTTTTATTCCTAAAATGGTAAGCGGAATGTTCAAAATCAAACCAAACAGACCAATGGGTATCCCATCGGGCCAAAATTCAAGCATCCCTTTTGTGAGGTAGTGAACCACGATGGATATGCCATAAACTCCACCGGGGACTATGTTGTATGGATTGATAAATAACACAAAACCTGCCGCCATAATAAAGGCTCCAAGAATTATCAGACTCCAGGTTAGATACCAATGCTTCGTGAACGGTTTTTCGTTTTGTAAAAATGCCATAAGGTAGAACTGAGTAATTAAAACTGCGCAAAATTAAAACAATTCGTAGTTCGAACTTGGTTTATTGATTGTTAAAAACATATTTTAAAACAAGTCTTTTTTTTGAGGAGTCCGAATTCAAAAGACTCAAGCCGTGTTGCAGCCATATGTTCCATGAAATCAATAAGAAAAAGAAAACATTTTGCTAAATATTTGTTATATAAATATTAAATTTTTCTCACAAGGGTATAATATTGTATCAAATGTTACTTTAAGATGTACTACATAATGATAGCTTTACATTTTAATAAACTAAATAATAGATGATATATGAAAAAACTTTACCCGCTTTTTATGGTTCTATTGTTCCATGGAATTGCCTATTCACAAGAAAATCAAGAAGAAAAGAAAGAACCTTTGATTAAATTTTCGGGGCATATCCGTTTTGAATCCTACTTTGATTCTTACGAATCGACTTCAACCCGGAATGGGGATGTGTACATTTTTCCTAATAGGCAGAAGTTAGATGTCAATGGGAATGACATCAACGAGCATGGGCAATTTACTATGATCTCGTCAGAATCGAAGTTCCGGGCAAGGCTTTCGGGTCCGGATGCCTTTGGAGCTAAAGTGAGTGGTTTGGCCGAGGTTGATTTTCTTGGCAAAGCTTTTACAACCAAGTCGGGCGATGTTGTTGATTTTACCCAAACGCCGGTATTACGCCATATGTTTATGAACCTGGATTGGGGTAAAACACAACTCCTTATGGGGCAATACTGGCACCCCGTATTTTTACCTGAATGTTATCCTGAAGTATTGAGCTTTGGTTCGGCTTTGCCTTTTAATCCGCTAAACCGGTCGGCACAAATTAAAGCTTCGTACAAAATTACCGATGCTGTTGAAATTGCTGTTGCTGCCCTATCGCATTACGATTTTGTAAGCAAAGGCCCTATTGATGCACAAAAAAATGCGGTGATGCCTGATCTTCATGGTTCGCTGAAATATAAAACCGATTTATTTACAGCAGGCATTGTGGCTGGGTACAAATTACTGAAACCGCGTTTAACAACCGTGGATAAAATTATCACCAACGAAACGATTGGAAGTTTTGATGTAGTTGGCTTTGGCAAAATCAAGATGGATAACCTTACCTTAAAACTTTATGGAATGTACGGACAAAACCTGACGTCCTATGTCATGCTTGGTGGTTATGGCGCTTCACAAGATTCGGCTTTGGTAGATGATTTCTCCTATTCAAACATTAACACATTAGCTATCTGGGGCGAGGGTATTTATAAACTTGATGCGCTTACGTTTGGCTTATTTGGCGGATATACATCAAACCTGGGTGCAAGCACCAATGAATATTACGACTATGGCTATACCTTGGGGGGGAATATTGAAAGTATGTACCGGATTTCGCCAAGGGTTTCATACACTTCGGGCAAGATTGAATTAGGACTTGAATACATGTTAACCTCTGCCGTTTATATGGATTTGAACACCACGGATCACAAATATGAAGCTTTAACTACGGATGATGCAGTTAGCAACCACAGGTTGCAGTTCTCGGCCCGGTACACTTTTTAACAAAGGCACTGGGATAATTAGTTTATAATAATTCAACCATTTTTAATACGCTGCAAAATGAAAAAGATAACAACAAAAATTATTCTCCTGGCCTTTGGGATGAGCCTATTTGTAGGTATAATATTAGGAATAGTATTGATAACATCGCTTAAAAACACCAATTCAAGAAATTTACTGCTTCTTGAAAAAAACTTGCGGACAGATTTTGATGTGAATGCCAAATATCAAGTTGAAACAGTCCATAGTCTGATTAAAGCAGTGAATAAGGTTGGAGGAAACTATGTCGCAGGTGATGAAGAAAAACAAAAACTAGCAGCTGATTTAATTCGGGAACTCCATTATGGTACCGAGGGATATTTTTGGGTCGATACCAAGGAGGGGATTAATGTTGTTATGCTTGGGATGGAAGTTGAAGGCAAAAGCAGGGTAGATTCAAAAGATAGCAACGGAAACTTATTTATCCGAGATATTATAACTAACGGAAGTAAGTCTGGCGGAGGATTCACCGATTATTACTTTCCTAAAATGGGTAGCGACAAACCGCTCCCAAAGCGAAGTTTTTCATTATCGTACGATCCGTATAATTGGGTACTGGGAACCGGAAACTATATTGATGATATTGATAAGTTGCTAAATGAATATAAAAGCAAAGTTCAACAAGAGTTGAATCGCTCCATCCTGATAATGATTGCAATTATTTTGGTAATAGTGGGCATAACTTTTATAATGGCCTACATTTTTGGCTCCCGGTTAAGTGCACCCATTATTGATATCTCGAAAAAGATGAAACAGATATCAGATGGGGATTTGATGATTGAAGTTAATATTCATCAAAACGATGAGATAGGGGTTTTATCGGGTGCCACGCGACAGATGGTGGATAAACTGAAATTCATGGTTGGGCAGATAAGTAAAGGTTCCGAAGAGATACTTAATGCCAGCAATCAAATGAACGAAAGTTCACAGCAACTGAGTCAGGGTGCCGGTGAGCAAGCGGCATCTACCGAAGAGGTTTCATCGTCCATGGAGCAGATGGTTTCGAACATAATGCAAAATGCCCTCAATTCCAAAGAGACGGAAAAAATAAGCCAATCAGCCTCCGAAGGCATTAAAAAGGTTACCCATCGTTCTGAAGACAGCTTAGAAGCTATCCGTAAAATTGCCAATAAAATAAATATCATAAATGAAATAGCCCGCCAAACAAACATTCTTGCCTTGAATGCCGCTGTGGAAGCTGCACGTGCCGGCGAACATGGTAAAGGATTTGCCGTGGTTGCCGCTGAAGTGCGTAAACTTGCTGAAATGAGTGCCAGTTCCGCGGAAGAGATTGTAAATTTATCTACCAACAGCCTTAAATTGGCTGAGGAAGCAGGCAATATATTAAAGACAGTGTTACCTGAAATTGAGAAAACCTACCAATTGGTTCTTGAAATTTCATCGGCAAGTAATGAACAAAACTCAGGTGCTGAACAGATCAATACTGCCATTCAGCAATTAAACGATGTAACTCAACAAAATGCAGCTTCATCGGAGGAACTAGCGGCAAACTCAGAGGAATTATCAGCACAGGCACAAAACCTTAAAGAACTGATTTCATTTTTTAAAACCGACGAATAATTACTTTGGCAGTTAGTAAAAACACCTTTTGGGAATTTATTCTGGGAGGTGTTTTTACATGGGTGGCAAGAAAGTCGCCCCTACCTTTCTTCCCACCTCCAAATCTTTCCAATCGTTGATGTCAATCACCAATATGGCTATGGTACCTGGTTGAAACGCATCGGTTTTTCCATCGGACAACCGGTGTGCCAAACTGGAAATTTCAGGATTGTGGCCAACTACCAAAATACTTTTAGTTGTACCTGCTTGCTGAATCAGCCATTGAATAAAATCCTGAGTGGTATAATTAAGGTAGAGAAAGGGGTCTTGTTTGATAGACTTGTCAAACGAGTAGGTGGCGGCTACTAGGGAAGCTGTTTCGATAGCCCTTACAGCATGACTGGACAGAATCAAATCTAACGGAATTAACGAACTTTGTAAGCGTGCTGCCTGATTTTGGGCAACCAGAACCCCATGCCTGGTCAATTTCCGGTTGACATCGTCGATATTGCTTGAACCATGCTCAGCTGTGGAGTGGCGCATTAGTATTAAAGTTTTCACGCGGATAAATTGTTTTACTTTAAACAAAGATACTTGCTGCATTTACTAAATTGGTGTAACAATGGATTTAAACAGCAGTCTCTGGATTAGGTTCTTAAAAACAAGATAAAAGTTCAAGAAAAATAAACATTGGCTGTTGCAATTTGAAGAATGTGTCGTAATTAGTACAGATAAACCATAAAAAGTGGGAGAGAAATACAAAAATATTCACCAGGAGTTGATTGATGATTGCCGAAATGGTAACACCAAAGCACAATTTGAGATTTATAAATTGTATTACAAAGCCATGTACAACACCTGTCAGCGTTTGGTGAATGACAGCCTTGAAGCCGAAGACATCATGCAGGAGGCATTTTTATCGGCTTTCAGAAACATCCAAACTTACAAGGAGGAGGTCAGTTTTGGGGCATGGCTAAAAAGGATTGTGGTAAACCGTTCTTTGGATTATTTAAAAAAAAGAAGAATAGCGCAGGACCCTCTCGATGATCGCCGTACCTCCATTATTGACGAAGACGATTCAGAGTATTTGGATGATGTTGCGCAAAAGGTGGCCGAGGTTAAACAGGTTATTGTCGAATTGCCGGAAAGCTACCGGGTTCTCATTACCCTCCATTTGATTGAAGGCTTTGATCATGACGAAATCAGTGAAATACTGGGAATGACCAATGCCAATGTCAGAACCACTTATTCGAGGGCACGAAAAAAATTACAAGATATGTTACAAGCTAAAAAAACCGGAATATGGATGAACTGAAAACCCTCATTGAGGCAAACCGGAATCTGTTTGATTCGGCTGAACCTGAAGTTGGGCACTTTGAACGATTTGAGAAAAAACTGTTGGCCCAACAGCAAACGAAACCACGGAGTTTCATGTGGCCCACATTGTTAAAAGTGGCTTCGGTAACCATACTGGTGGTGCTTTCAGGTCTGTATCTGACAGAACATTTCATTCTGGATAAAATGCCTGTAGCTCAACAAAACACGGAGTTTAAAGAAGCTCAGAGATATTACATCCAGGTTGTGGACCAAAAGATTGGGGAAATTGAGACACTGCAACAAACCATGGGGTCCGAACAGCAAAAAATGCTGATGGAGGAACTTGCGGAGATGGACCAGTTGTACAAAAAGATTCAAAAAGATTACCAGGAAATGCCCAACGATCCACGGATTGTACAAGCCATGATTCAACACTACCAGATGAAGGTGGCTATTTTAAACCGTATCATTAATGATTTAAATAATGTTAAACAAACAAACTCTTCAGACCATGAAAGCATCGAGCTATAAACTAGTAACCGTTGTATTGGTATTGCTGTCAACCTTCGCGTTTGCACAGGAACCGTACAACAAAAAGTTCCACGAAGAATACGAGGTAGGAAAATCAACCCTTTTCGAAATCTCGAATAAATTTGGGAACATTAAAATTGAAAATACCACGGAAAACAAAATCACCATTGATGCCGAGATTATTGTCAATGCTAATTCGCAGGAAAAGGCCGACAAAATCATGAATAAGATTAAAGTAACCATTTCAAAAACCGGCGATGTGGTGAGTGCAAAAACAGAATTGGACGATATCAATTCGGGTAATGCCAATTTTGAAATCAATTACAGGGTTTTAATGCCATCGTACCTTAACATTAACCTCGAAAACAAATATGGTGGGGTCACCATTGACGAGCTTACCGGCAAATCGAACCTGGCTGTAAAATATGGATCGCTGAATGTGAAAAAGATTTTAGACGGTAACGACAAACCTTTAAGTACCATCGACTTGGGGTATTGCGACCATTCCCAGATTGATGAGATGAATTGGGGGAAACTTATTATCAAATATTCCGAACTGAAAATCAATTCTGGCAAAGCCTTGGTCTTGGCCAGTAAATATTCAAAACTCAGCCTGGGTAAGTTTTCATCCATTGTTGGTGAAACCGGGTACGATGAAGTTGAGATTGGGGATGCCAGCAACATCGTTTTTATTGCCAAATACACGGATATTGAGGTAGAAAACTTATCGGGCAAATTGAAGTTAGATAATAAATATGGCGATGTGGAAGTAAAAAGGGTACCTGCAGGATTTGAAAACATTGAAATTGTAAGCAAATATGCCAACATCCGGATTGGCCTAGCTGCTGAAGCCGATTACCAACTAGAAGTAAAAACCAGTTATGCCGATATTCAATACGGGGAGTTAAAAATAAATCAACGGATTAAAGATGATTTTTCAATGGAAATTTTCGGGCAAACCAGCGAAAAAGCAGGAACCGCCAAAGTAAAAATCGAAAGTGAATATGGCGATGTGGATATCAGACCTTAGTATAGAGTCAAGTCAAACATGCGTTTGCATCAATTCACCCGGTGACCCCAGACGCGTAAATATAAGGCATAATGCGATAATCAAAAAGATTTATATTTGACTTGTAATAGTTATTTCCCGCAAAAATTAAAATAAAGAAACTTCCGGTTGACATTATTGAATGTTGGAAGTAATTAGATACAGAAAAGGCTACTCAACTTGGGCAGCCTTTTTATTTACATCGCCATATCATCTTTATCGGGAGTCAATATTAACCGCAACGACGTGTCCTGAGTGATGAATTTCCAGGCCCAGTTGATAAAAACAATCAGTTTGTTCCGGACACTCAATATCAACATCAGGTGTAACAGCATCCAAACCAGCCAGGCCGGGTAGCCTTTGAATTTTATGAACGGAAGATCGACCACCGCTTTGTAATTGCCAATGGTTGCCATAGAACCCATATCAACATATTCAAAATCGTATATTACTTTTCCTGTTTCCAAGGCTTTTAGGTTTTTGGCCAGCAGTTTGGCCTGATTAATTGCTACATTTGCCACCTGTGGGTGCCCTTTGGGGTATTTAGGCGTTTCCATCAAGGCAATATCTCCAATGGCAAATATATCATCGCACCCGGAAACTTTATTGTACCGATCCACCCGGATGCGGTTCCCGGGTCCTTTCGCTGTTTCAGGCAACCCTTCGGTACGGTTCCCTGTGACCCCGGCAGCCCAAATCACGGTACCTGTTTTAATCGTCTGTCCGTTGCTTAGTGTGGCTGTTTGTCCATCATAATTTTTCAAAACAACGTTAGTGATGACATTTACACCCATACCTTGCAGGTATTTCATCGAAGCTTGTTGGGCATTTTCGCTCATATTGATTAACGAACTTTTACTGCCTTCAACCAAAATAATGTTGTAGGTCGAAAAATCAATCCCCGGATAATCTTTTGGTAAAATCTTTCTTTTAATATCGGCAAAAGCACCGGCCAGTTCCACTCCGGTGGGGCCTGCACCTACAATGATCAGGTTGTTGTAGCGGTCTTTTTTATCTTCGGGGGCAATAATGGCTTTTTCGTAAGCACGGATGATGTGATTCCTGATTTTGATGGCGTCATAGGTGGTTTTTAGGGTGAGGGCATTTTGTTCCAGTTCCGTATTACCAAAAAAGTTGGTTTTGCAGCCGTGGGCCAACACCAGGTAATCATACTCAAAATTTCCGATGTGGGTCATCACCTGTTTCTTTTCCCGGTCGATACCCTGAAAACGGGCCATACGGATTTGTACATCTTTTTTGCTTTTAAAAATATTCCGTAATGGGAACGAAATGGTAGATGGTTCAATCTGCGAAGTAGCCACCTGATAAAAAAGCGGCTGGAACATGTGGTGGTTGTGTTTATCAATTAGTAAAACATCGAACAGCTTTTTGTCTAATTTCCGTATTAACTGTATGCCGGCAAACCCACCGCCGATAACAACTACTTTTTTCCTGATCATTTTTCTGCTATTTAAAAACTTCTTAAAAAACAACACCTTTAAAATGACACAAGGTACATTTAACAAAATGTACCTTGTGTGGATGAATTACTTTCCAATAACAGAAAGCTTTATTATTTGTTATTGGCGTTGACAGTTTTTTTTATGGTTTCATTCACCAGATGTTCCCATTTCTCGATCAATTGGAGTTCCCCACTTAGGGCAAAACTACCGTTAGCTGTATTGTAAAATTCCAACAATTCATTGGGTGTTTCCGGGTTGATGTAAGCCAGACTTAATTCCAGACGGTCAATTACCCTAGTGGGTTTTCCATTGGCAGCAATGGCATCCTTATCTGTGGTAACAATTTTGCAGCTTTTCATTTGATTCAAGTCAACGATTTTGGTAACAATACCTTTTTGGGTACTTTCGGCATAGAATAAGAACTGGTTTTGATCGCAGAATCCGATAATGGTTTTATCGCAATAGTCCTGCTTTGTTAGGGTGCTGTTTTTTTCCTTGGCCAATTGCACCAATGTTGCTGTTAATTTTTTACGAGTTTTTGATCCCGATTGGAACAACCAATACAAGGGTAGAATCATGAGTACTAAAAGTACAATCCAAACGATGGTATTCGAATCCATTTTTATATTTTTTAAATTTTAAATGTGATGTGAAAATGAGGCACGTAACCGGACTATGTTTCAGATTTAGAAACACAGAACTGTTTGTAACCTTTAGAAAATCAGTATTGAATCCGTTACCAGAAATAATCGAAAGGGAAGATGATATTTGCTGGAGCCATCCGAACGGTAGTCCTGCGTGATTGGAAAATATATTTTGATATTTTATTATGCAAGTAGAATTCTTTTAACTCAATTTGCCCATTAAAGCTTTGGGCTTTGTTTTTCAGGTTTACAGCAGGAATCTGGCTAAAATTGTGACCGATGCTTTCGTTTTTGCCAAATTGGTTGTTCAAATGATCGTTACAAACTGTAAAAAAACATTTTTCGGTTTCGGGATTTGCCGGTTGGTTCCTTGTGTCCGAAAATTCAGTTGGAGCCAGCATTGTAAGCACAGTAGCCAATAAAACAAACCCAATTATCTGCCTATGAATTTTCATGTAACAAATATATCAATTATTCTAAGCTATGGATTAAAGGTAATTTAGGATTATTTTATGCTATTTTCAATTGGAGGTGTTGAGGAAGGCAGATGGTTTCGTAAACATCTCTTTACTTTTGCTTAAACCTAAAATCTTCAAGTCATCTGGGAAACCATTGAAAGTCACGGGATGACTCAATTTGACACAAAGAAGGCAAACAATTGTTATTCAATTAGTCACCCGGTGACTTACGGAAATAAGGTACTTATAAAAATTTAACAAACTATTATTTAAACATTCACTCCTGTTTTTGTTATTTTTGGATATGGTTTTAAAACAAAAAACACCCAAAACTGACGCTGTGTCCCTCCTCAGGTTTGAAACACCGATAGGGGCTGTGGTTTCGGTGGCTTCTGCC
>DOTG01000033.1 GCA_003512955.1 Marinilabiliales bacterium | reverse complement strand
AACCAAGGCAAAACTCACGTTAAGATAGTATTACACATAACAAAACCCGGGTTTACCCAGGTTTTGTTATTTTAGATATGCTTGTAATTTAGTTTTAGCAAGGTAAGCATCCAGTAAGGAGTATACACATTCTTTGTCTTTGTCGTTGAGTTCGTCAATTTCCTGAAACCGCTTTAACATAGCGGGGTCTTTTAAAAATTGTGCTTCTTTGGCTTCGCCAATCAGATAACCTACGGTAGTGCCGAGTTCATCGGCTAATCTTTTTACTACATCAATAGACGGCTTCATCTCTTCCCGTTCAGTGCTGGATTCGCCAAGAAATCATAAAAACCTTTCCCAATATTGGGAAATGGCGATACATTAAGGCATCCTGAATGTTATCGGGAGATTAGTTCATTATTCGGATGAATTTCGCTTTTTAATAGATGGTAAGTTACCAGAAGAAAAGAAACAAACTACCTTAGTGGAAAAATAGAGTTATAATTGTCTTGTTAAAGGCATTTTTTATAAACCTCTACTAGAAAACTCAGGAGTTAAAACAACCCGGGCAGTTGTATTCCAGGTTGATTGATGGCAGCCCTTTTTATTTCGGGCTTAAACCGGTTTTATCGGGTATCGTTCCGTTAAAAACCTCATAAGGGGTGAGGCCAAACAGGGAGGAATGGGGTTTGTTGCCATATTGGGGTACGGTAACAGCCATAAATCTTTTAGCCCCTTGTGTGTTTTGCAGGTTCTGGGTAAATAAAAAATCGTATTTCATGCGTTTGTTAACAGCTTCAACCAGTCTGTTCGAGAAAACAATCGGTTTGGGCTATACCCGTTTCCGCATGTTGGTTGCCGGGTGTTTTCAAATGCAATTTTGGCCGGATCGTGTTCCGGCACTTTATAATTGGGTAAACGCCCATACGGGTGTGCCTGGTAAAAATTGCCAATTTTTTTAACCTTTGGTTGCATTAACCCTTACACGTATTTTGCTCATTCCCTTGGGCCGCAATTTCTATTTCAAAGATGATGGCATTGGCCAAATACCAAAAAGTATAAATGCCCGGTAAAAACGGATGCGCAGGAAAGTTTGATCGGATGGCTAGGGGATTTGTCCCCGATGCGCAGGGAAATTTGATCGGATGCGCATCGGACGATCAACGGATGCGCAGGGAAATATAAACTGTTGCCCACCGGATTGGAGATGGATATGTGAGGGGGAGAGTTTGGAAAAAGATAAAAAAGCCGGAAGTTTTACTTCCGGCTTTTTTAAATTTGATGCAGCAGGGTAGGGTTATTTTAACCCCAATCTCTTTTTAATCTCTTTTGGCACAGCATCTTTATGAACCCCAAAACTTAATGTTTTATATTTTACAAATGCTTCGGAAGCATAAAAATAACCTCCAAGTTTGTTATAATCGGTTCCCCAGGAATTTTTAATATAAAAATAGTTGGTGCCATTCTGATCAACGGCTTTTCCAGTCATTACCATGCCATGGTCGTCGGTGGTTTGGTAATTATCAAACGACTGTTGGCGCATTTCCTGAGTGATTTTTTTTTCGGGCATGGGTTTTTCGAAACTGTAAAGCATTTTTTCAAGTTCCTTTTTGTCCATGGTTTCCCACTTTAGACGCTCTTCGCCCGACATTTCGGCAATCTCTTCCTCGGGCACCACGGCCACTCCGTTTTTGGATGAGAAACCCTTTTCGCTGACGTCGCTGGCCCAAACTAACGCATACCCTTGTTCGATGGAATAATTGAAAATTTGCAGCATCTCTTCCATAGGAACATTCCAATAGGGACTCCAAGTCCAGTTATCGGGAACTTCGAGCACAAAATTTTGATAGAAAGGATGATGTGTAAACGAAGTAAAAAACAGGTAATCATCGGGGTTGATCCCTACCACTTGATCGGCGAATGATCGGGGCGTATATTCTTTCCCCTTCCAGGTAAATTTCTCGGGAACGGGGCCAAAATAGGCATCCAAAATCCCTTTAAATCCCTTGAACCAAGCCGTTGATAAAGAAGTGTTCTTATTTGCAATGACTCCATTCAGGTAATTTTTTAACACCTCTTCAATTTCGCCATGGGTGTGAACGGTGGTTCCATAGTTTAACCCTTGGTAAACTTCTTCGGGAACCATCCCAAAATTGCGATAGACGTTAAAAACGTCGTTCACGGCCCCGCCGCCGCCAAAATTATATTCGCCGTGCATACGGACATAGTTCCATGCTTTTTCTTCATACGAAAGGCGGACTACATATAGTTCGGAAAGATCAACGGCTTCTTTCCCCATGCGGATCATTTCAGCTTCCACCAAGCCCATCGAAGAATAGCTCCAGCAGGTTCCTGCCCGCTGCTGGTTATCAACGGCACTACTCCTCACCTCTTTTAGCATGGTAAATTTATAACCTTCCGGTTCAACGGTTTTTTCACTTTGTGCCCAGGCTCCCAACCCGGGACACAAAGCTATCATCGAAAATAAAACAACCTGTTTTTTCATTTTTAGTATATTTTAAGAACTAAATTTTTGTAGGTAAAAATAGAAAAAAGTAACAGGGTTGTGTTTAAATTGTTGCGAAGCATAAAAACATCAAGGGTTGCCTTTGAACGTGCTCCGAAGAAACAGAGAAACGCTAAATTAGTCATCCGATAACCGGCCCCGATTATTTCGGTGAATCCATATTCACCGGATACCAAATTGTATTTGTTTGTGGTTTTAGCTAAAACATTCATCGGGCGGCTTTACGGAGCGGGTCCATCATTAAAAAAGGCTCCAAATATAGAGCCTTTGAAAGATTATCTGTTGTAGCCCCACCGCGACTCGAACGCGAATTTGAAGTTTAGGAAACTTCCGTTCTATCCCTTGAACTATGAGGCCGGGGAATTTTGCGCAAAAGTAGCGAATAAATCCAAATACTCAAACAATCCATTTCCTTTTAATCGTACCCGCATCTGTGGCCAGAATAACAAAACAGGCCTAGACCATTTTAGCTGGTACTGCTTATATGCAGACCCCGCTCTGTGATTTTTAATAAATTTCCCTTTCAGGGAGGCTTCTAACTTCAAATTGGGGTCAATAATCAAATAAATGTTTTAATTCCCCTGATTTTTCAGTAAACTTGTATCAAGCAACATTTAATTGAAAAATAAAAAGACATGAGAAAAATTAGTGCTCTATTTTTGATCTCGGTTTTTATTTCAACCTTTTTGTTTTCGCAGGAGAATCCAAAAATTGATAAAAAAACCTTTTTTTCAAGTACATTGGGAATAGAAAAAGCAAAAAAGGATTTTAAAATTGCCGAACGGCATTATGCAAACGGCATCGGTACTTATGATGAAGCACTGAAACATTATTTGAAATTGTATGGTTACAATTCAAATTCACCTGCTTTGAATTACAAAATAGGGGTTTGTTATTTGTTCACATCAAATAAAAAAGCTTCGTTGACTTACTTTTTGAATAGTCCGCCCGAAATTGCCAAAGATTACTATTTGTTACTGGGGCGGTCGTATCAAACAAATTTAAAGTATGATGAAGCAAAAGAGGCTTACGCCAAATACAATACCTCGTTATCGCGTTGGAAACGGTTTGATTTCCGGAAAGATTATAACCAGTTGGTCAGCGAGTGCGATGCTTCGCAGGAAATTATGAAAGAGGATTCGTTGCCGGTATTTATAATAAATTTAGGGCCGGTGATCAATTCCTATTACGATGACTATGGTGCCTATTTGCCTGCTAGCGATTCGAACATTTACGTTACCTCGAAAAGGCCAGAGGTGGAGCCCCGTAAAAAAGTCTCCCGTTTTAAATTTAAAGAACAGCTCTTGGTCTCAAATAACTGTATTCACCAACCCAGCAACTATGCTATACCAATACCCAAACTTGATTTTTCGAATAACACCAGTTTGGCAGGAGTAGATCAAAATAAAAAACAGATTTATTTCTACAAAGGGGGTGCCGATTGGGGGCGGCTATTTGCAGCTACTTTTAATGGTAAAAAATGGAAAGCCAAAGAGTTAAAGGGAAAAATCAACCACATTGCTTATAAAGAAACCTCCATATCAATAGCCGATGACGGAACCACCTATTTTGTAACCAACCGGAGGGGTGGAGAAGGCGGGAAAGATATTTGGGTGTGCCAGCAAAAGCGGGAATTCAAATTTTCCAAACCAAAGAATCTGGGAAAAACAATTAACACGGCTTTCGATGAAGAAGGTGTATTTATTTCGCACGATGGAAACACGCTTTATTTTTCGTCGAAAGGGCGCAAAGGAATGGGCGGTTTTGATGTATATAAAACAGAAAAGAAAACCGATGGTAACTGGTCCGAACCAAAAAACATGGGCTATCCCATTAACAGTATGGCCGATGAACTATTTTACCATCCTACGGCAGATACCATGGTTGCTCTTATTTCTACCATCCGCGATAACAGTTATGGTGGGCTCGATATTTACAAAATACAGTTCGACCCTCGGATTCCATTCAAATTAATCGGGTCGGTTACCGATGTTGAAAACGGAACAACGCTTCCGGCCATAGTTACCATTTATGAGGGAAAATTACAGATACCGATTAAAACCGCCACCGTGGATAGTTTGGCCGGGATTTATATGCACAATTTTGAGGATAGCGGACGTTATGTCATTCAGGTTGATTATGAAGGCTACAAATCGGTGACCGAGGAAATTGCTTGTCCCGAAACAAAATTTGCAACCATTGTCCAGGATTTTAAATTAGAAAAACTGAAACACCCGTTTACACTTATTGGCAAGGTTAGCGATATCGACAATGAAAACCCTCTGCTGGCCTCGTTAACTTTCAAACAGGTGGGCGTTGATTCCATTATGGGCCGGGTAGTAACAATTGACTCCACCGGAAAATACTCCATTACCTTTGACGATAAATATGACATGATTCTGGATGTGGCCGCCGAAGGATATTTTAGTGCCCAGGAACCCATCAATGCTACCAACGAGATGAACCCAATCATTTCAAAAAACATTCAGCTTAAAAAGAGCAAAATAGACTATACCCTTACGGGAAGAATTACCCAGGAAAATGGACAAGACCCAGTTCACGCGGCATTGAGCTTTTACCGTCCTGGCGAAACGGAACCTTTTACCATTGTGGTTTCCGACAGCACCGAGGGAAAATACCAGTCCATTGTAGATCAGCCTGGTCCCTTTTTGATAGAAGTTGAAGCTCCCGGGTATTTCTTCTTAAATGAAACGTTTCAGTTTAATGATGGACAAACTTTTGTTGCCAAGAACTTTGTGCTGAAAAAGATGGAAACCGGGGTTAAAATAGTAATTGAAAACATCTTGTTCAACAGTGGAAAAGCCACCCTTGTGGCCTCATCTTTCCCAGAATTGGATAAGCTGGCAAATCTGTTGCTTACCAATCCAAAAGTCAGGATAGAGGTTTCAGGGCATACCGATAACGTGGGTTCAGCATCGGTAAATAAAAAAATATCTAAAGAACGGGCCCTGACCGTCCGAAATTATCTTATATCAAGAGGCGTGGAAGAAGACCGGGTAGAATACCAGGGTTATGGCTTTGATCAACCCATTGCCTCCAACGATACCCCCGAAGGAAAAGCCCAAAACCGAAGAGTGGAAATTAAAATATTACAATAAAACGAAAAACTATGAAAAGAATAATTCAGGCCGTTGTACTTATCATCTTTTTTGCCGGGCTACAAGCCTGTTTAAAAGATGAAATAGTGATTAAAGATCCCATGAAATTTACAAGACCGTTAAATCTTGCTGCCCCAATAGCCAAAATACAGGTAAGTGCGCAAGATTTGCTGGAAAAGATAGACACCTCCTCGTTTTTTTTCATCGACAACGATGGGCTCATTCATTTTCAGATGGATACTTCTTTTTCAGCAGAATGGACCGATTTAATTGAGTTTGATGATATGTCGCTCACACAGAGTTACGATATCAACCCAAATAAAAAAGTTGTGAAAGAATTTACCGATACCATTGTTATCAACCTTGATCGGTCGCAAAGGTTCGACAGTCTTTTCCTGAATAACGCGTTGCTCGATTTATCGGTAACCACACCAAACGGATTGACGGGTAATTATTCTATCAGCTTTCCTGAATTGTTCGATGATGCAGGACAAATGGTCGTTTTTAATGGACCTCTGGGAACACCGGCAACGGAAAGCATTGATTTAAAAAACGGAAAAATGATCCTATCAAATGAAGACGGAAAAAGTTTTTTCAGAATCACGACTGTTGCAAACGTGGATGTACCAACAACACCTCCCACAGGTACCAACATGGATGTGACAATGAATATGCGTAATTTTGAACCGGAAGTGGTTTTTGGATATTTTGGAAAAAGGGAAGTAATCAATCAAACGCAGGAGATGGATTTTGATTTCTTTAATAACTTCGATTTTACCGAACTGGTCCAATTTAAAGACATCCGTATGGATGTTACCATAAACAATTATTTTGGGGTTCCTATTGGAGTATATATCGACACATTGCTTTTTGAAAACACGGTTAAACAAGAAGTGGTTCCGGTATCAATTGATGGCGATTCTGTGATGGTTGATGCCGCTCAATATGCCAATCCGGTAATTCCTTCCATCAATTTATTGTCAATAAATGCCGGTAATTCCAATTTGATTGATGGTATTAATATTGGCCCCGACCATATTATGGTTGAGGTTACAGGCTTTGTAAACCCTCATGAAGATGATTCCGTCAATTTTGTGAATACCAGCACAAAATTGGAAGCGTCCGCAATGATTGATATCCCATTTTGGTTTAAAACAAGCATGTATGAAAGAACCGATACCATTTCACTGGATTTTGTGAAATTGATTGGCGACAGTGCCCGATTGGATTATTTGGAAGAAATCGATCTTTATTTCACTTTTGAAAACGGGTTTCCCTTTAATATTTCTGCTCAAATTTACTTGGCTCAAGATAATGGCACCATCGTAGATTCCATATTTGAGGACACTGAACCCACGATGTTTTGGAAATCGGGAGTCATTGATAATTCCGGTGTTGTAACTTCCCCATCGACCACCCATGTGGATATTCAGATGTTACACGATAAAGCCGTAAACATATACCGGAACGAGGTAAAAAAATTGTTTATCAAGAGCCGCCTTTCAACCGGGGATGCTGAAAACCCAGATTTTGTAAAACTTCTTGAGAGTTACGAATTAAAGGCAAAGCTATCGTTAGAAGTTAAGAGTGGAGAAATTAGCAATTAAACCATCAAAAGGAAAAGTTATGAAAGTATCTAAAATAATCTCCCTGATTTTTGTGTCCTTTATCTCGATTCAGGCATTGCTGGCTCAGCAACCTTTAACACTTTACTACCTTGAGAATGTGCCGCAAACCATGAGTGTCAATCCGGCCATGGTTCCAAGGGCAAATGGCTACTTGGGTTTCCCGGGAATAAGTTCCCTGTATTTAGGAATTAATACCGATTTGTTGGGTTCCGAATGGTTTCAGGAATATAACGGAGAGCCGATATTACCCTTACGGGCGGAATATGATTTTAAACAACTTTACAACAGGTTAGGGAAAGCAGGGAATATGAGTGTGTATCTTAATTACAGCCCCATTCAATTTGGCTTTAGTGGCAAAAAGGGATATTTCTCTTTTTCTTGGACTGAGCGTGTGAGCCAATCCATAGCAATTCCCAAAGATTTCTTTACCCTTGTTGATAATGGGTTACCTAAAAACAAGGCATTGGATTTTAGCCCATTAGCAATTAATGCACAATATTACCGTGAACTTTCTTTCGGGTATTCATACAAAGTGATGAGCAAACTCAGGGTGGGAGTTCATGTAAAATTGCTGCAAGGCCTTGCTGCTGCGAAAACCGATTTGTCCACATTCAGTTTAAAATCAGACACATCTTCTTTAGATATTGGTTTAAAGGGAACGGTTTATGTGTCTGCCCCTATTGATGTTTATACCGATGAAAACGGGATACCCGATAGTATCGGTAATTTTGATAGTAGCATGGATAACATCATCCAAAAGGGGGTTTTGAATTTTTCAAATCCTGGCCTAGCTGCAGACATTGGTGTTGTTTATGAACACAATTTAGCTTGGACATTTTCAGCCTCGTTGAACGATTTAGGTTTTATTAAATGGACCGGAGATGTAAAGTCCTACACTGCAGACGGATCTTATTCCTCTGAAGGAATTGAATTAAACGGGGACCAACTTAATTCGGACAGTATCAATGCTCAGGTGGAACAAATTATTGATACCCTGAAAGAAAAAGTTCATTTGAAACAGGGGACCGAGAGTTTTTCCACAGGCCTTGGGCCAAAATTGTATCTGGGAGCCCGTTACAATGTGAACCATTACCTAAGTTTAGGTGCACTGTCGAGAACCTCGTTTGTAAAAAACGATTTTCAACAGGAGTTCAATGTATCGGCTAATTTAAATCTGTACCACGTTTTAACCACCTCTATAAATTATACCTTTGCATTAAATGGAGCCAATTCCCTCGGGTTGGGTCTGGCCTTACGGGGGGGGCCGGTACAGTTTTATTTAGCCATGGATTACATTCCCCTGGTATGGCGCCCGTATAAATTTATTAATACAGAAACCGATGACAATGGAAATACCTCGGAGAAGGAGTTGGCAAAAATTCCTATTGCTCCACAAAGTATTGATAATTTCAATCTGGTGTTCGGGTTTAACTACCTGTTTGGCCCCAATGGCTTCCGCGACGAACCTATGATTGATGCCTATGAGGAGTTTTAATATGCTTTTTTGCAACACGGAAAGATTTATTGAATTGTGCATTTTAAAAGAAAAAAGATAACGGTTTTTTGGACTGTCAATATTTGTCAAAGAAAGGGGGAACACCGTAACAGAGCGATTCTGAAATACGATGTTCCTTTTTAAATTTTTTATCTTTGACCAGTTTACCCTTTAACATGTAAAACTTGGATCAGTTAATAACCATAAAAGATGCTTTAATCGTTCCACTGATACTTTTAGTGGCGTGGATGATCGGTAACCGTATTACCAAAAGACATATCATCGAAGAGCCCTATTACAAGTATTTTAAGTGGGGCCTTTTTGCTAAAATGTTTGCCGGGTTGGCGTTTTCTGCTGTTTACCTGTTTTATTATGATGGGGGCGATACAACCACCTATTTTTTTGGCACCGAAAGTATTGTAAGAATGGCAGGAAAAGATTTTCCGACGTTTATTAAATTACTTATAGGATATAATACCGATGAGGTTTTCAGTATGTTTGATTATACAACGAAATACCCGGAATATTGGAGCGATGTAAATTCTTTTGCCGTTTGCCGGTTTAATGTGCCTTTTTATTTGCTGGGGTTTGGTTCCTTTTTAGGCAACACCCTGGCGATGAATTTGATTTTGTATGCCGGGGTTTGGCGGTTTTATAAATTGATGGTGCTCCTTTTTGAAAACAAAGCAAAATCCTTAGCAATTGTTCTGTTATTTATTCCTTCGGTATTGTTTTGGGGTTCCGGGATTTTAAAAGATGGGTGGTGCCTGACTGCGACCTTCTTTATCTTTATTTCGACGTATTATATTTTTATTGCAAAAAAGAAAATCTTCCTAAACATTATCGCCCTTGTTTTTTGGGGATACATCAGTATCAGCATCCGGCCCTATTCGTTTTATACAACTTTAGGTTCCGGTCTGATTTGGATAGGTTTTTATTACATTTTTGTTTTTAAAAATAAATTCTTGCGCACTGTTGTTTTCCCGGTTGTAATTGTGGGGTTGTGGTTGGTTGGCACCTCTATGTTCACCAAGTTAAGTGTTTTTGCCGGAAACCGGTACAGTTCTATGGAGGCGATGCTGGAAACAGCCTGGATTATTCAGGACGATTTAAAGAAGGAATATTATGGAGGCAACAGTTTTGATATTGGAGCCTTTGAGCCCACTTTTGCCGGAATCTTAGGGAAAGCTCCGGAAGCAATTATGGCGGGCATTTTCCGACCCTACCTATGGGAATCGAAGACATTGTTCATGGCCATTTCTGGTTTAGAAACATTGTTTCTTCTCGTGTTTTTTATTTATATGTTTTTGAAATTTCGGGTTATCCTGTTCTTCAGTAAGGTTTTTTCGCATCCTTTTTTAATTGCCAGTTTTGTGTTTTCAATCACCTATTCGTTTTTTGTAGGATTGACAACTGCAAATTTTGGAGCATTGGTCCGTTACCGGATGCCTGTTTTTGTATTTCTGCTTTTAATATTGGTAGTTATTTATCAACAGAAAAAGAATAAAGAGGGGGCTTTAAATCCACAGAATTGAACTTCGGGAAGGCACCACTGGGTTAATATTATTTATTTAGTTTCCAATACAATCCATAAATAAATTCCAAAAATTTCTTATTGTTGGGATAATCCTGATATGATTTCGGCGGTAAATCCATAATAGCATCGAACTCATTGAGGGAGATGCCTAATTTTTTTGCCACATATTCTTTTTCCTGTTGCGCAATTACTGGGTCGTAAGGAGGCTCTTTTAATAATTCCAGCGCTTCATCACGGGTCATTTCCCCCGTACAAATCTGTGATGAAAAAGTGGCCCGCCGGTAATCAATCTGAAATTTCTCATTCAGCAAATAGGACTGAATAAATCCTGTAAATTTCGATTCATAATGTTTGCCTCCATAATACTTCCAGTCCAACTCTTTTTCAAGCAATAACATGGCCTCCTTTTTCGAATATGGAACATAGTTTAATAGATACACAAACCTTATCCCTTTTATATATTTAAAGTAAATCTCGTTTTTAAAACCAAATAAAGGAAAACGCTTCAGTTTCCCCGATCCGAATTTTTTATGAATGCCTTTTAAATAACATACATCTTTTGCATTGTAATGCCAGCTTTTGGGCAAAATACCCTCTGTCGCAAAATTTCCCCCGCTAATAACAAACTTTATGTTGTGTTTGACTGCAATTTGGTGCATTGCTGCCGGAATAGCAATGTCGGTAGGGGTTTCCGCTTCAGGAACTGATGCTTTGAGAAACGCCAGTTGCAAATCTTTAAATTCCTCCCAATCGAGCACATAGCTTTGATAATCGATACCCAGCTTACCCGCTACATTTTTTATATTTTTTACTGCTGCCTCCGAGTTCCAACCGTTATCCATATGAACAGCCAACGGACGTAACCCCAGATTTTTGGCGACATAGGCTGCGTAACAACTATCAATACCCCCGCTGATGCCAATCAAACAGTCATATTCCTTGCCTTTTCCCGATTTTTTAATCCTCTGAACAATATCCGCTAAAACTTTGTCCGATTTTTCTCCCAAATAAATCCTTTTTGAGGTCTTCTCAATAAACTCGGTGCAATGATTACAGTAACCGTTTTCGTCGAATGTTATTTCCGGATCCGAGGTATCCATGACACATCGGGTACACTGCTGGTAAGTTTTATGGTTTTGAAGCCACATGGATCCTCTTTTTTAGTTTGATAGCTATTTTAAAATTGCAACTCCCTTTTTTCGGGATAATTAATTAACACCCCCCGTTTGGGTCCGTGATAAACAAATAAGCTGCCGGCTGCTAATCCGTTGGCTTTTCCTTTAAAAAAGGCTTGTTTCAGATCATCAATTGTTCCAGCACCTCCTAAGGCCACGACGGGGATAGTTAGTTTTGTTGTAATATTACTGATTAATTCAATATCATAACCATTCATGGTACCATCTTTTTCAATGGATTGAAGAATAATTTCACCCGCACCTTTATCTTCCATCATTAAAGCAAAATCTAACGGACTATACCCTGTCTGTTTACTGCCGTTCATCGTCCAGGTTTGAACCTTTCCAAACGTTTTCTTTTTTACATCAATGCACACTACAATTGTTGATGAACCGAAAGCATTAGAGGCCTCTGCAATGAACTGTGGATTTTCAGCAGCATAGCTGTTGATAACTACCTTTTCGGCACCAGCCCCAACTATTTTACGGATATCACTGATGCTTCTTATTCCACCTCCAACAGCAAAAGGCATGTTTGCCTCTTCACCCACATTTTTAACAAATTCGAGAGAAATCAATCGCCTTTCTTTGGTAGCCAGAATATCCAAAAACACCAATTCATCTGCTTTTAAATCGTTAAATATCCGGACGGCGTTAATCGGATCTCCAATATAGCGCGGTTTAGCAAAACCTATTGTTTTTACCAAACCCTGGTTCTTTAATAAAAGTACAGGTATTACTCGGGGACGAAACATTTTTAAATAATTGGTGATTAGTGTTCTACGATGATTGATTTAATTATTTTGTTAAACAATATACATTTTTGAGATGCATGTAAAATTTCTTTTTAATCGTTGATAATCTTTTTGAATCAGAGGCCCCTGAATTTAATGAAATCAATAATTGAGTTGCTTGCATATCTTTCAACTCTATTTGAAGGAATTTATGCCGCCAATCCCGTTATTCGTGATTTTAAACCAAATAATTCCTGTTTTGGAAACTTTTAACCGCTTTGTTAATTCCAGTAACCAGTTCAATACTCAACCTATAAACATCTAAGTACCTGTGTGTATTCATAATTTTGAGGTTTGTAGTTATATTTATATCGATTCATCATTTACAAATCACAGATCACCGTTTGCTACTTACAATTCAATAAAATTTTTTAACAACCGTTCTCCCATATCGTGACTCTTCTCAGGATGGTATTGCACCCCAAAAATATTATCTTTTTCCACAGCCGATGCAAAAGGGTATTCATAATGGGTTTCGTTCAACAGATCTGACTGGTTATTTAGTTCGAGGTGATACGAATGTACAAAATAGAATTCCGCATTTTCAGCAATGTTTTTCATTAAGAGGCTTTGTTTTGCCATGTTAATGGTGTTCCAACCCATGTGTGGGATTTTAAAATTCCGGGTGTCTTGAATCCGAAACCGTATAACATCGGCATCTATCCAGCCCAAACCGTCGGAAAATCCTTCCTCGCTTTTATTGGCAAACAATTGCATCCCTAAACAGATTCCCAAAATCGGTTTCTTTTTCACCAGAACCGCTTCGTTTAAGGCGTCAATTATTTGCAAGGAATTTAGGTTTCCCATGGCGTTCTTAAAATGTCCCACGCCAGGTAATATCAGCTTATCGGCGGCCAAAATCTCTTTTGCATCCGACGAAATCAGTGAATCCTCCTTCAACCGGTATAGTTTCCGTTGAATCGAATGCAGGTTTCCCATGCCATAATTAACGATAATGGTTTTCGTGGACATCCCTGTTACTGTTTTGCTTTTAAAATTTCAGACCGCTTTGTGCCTAAATTTTACGTGAATATTTTTCAGCACTGATAGAATTACAAGTTACATAACCATTTTGGTTCATTTCTTTTAAAACGACCGTTAATCGGCTTTTGTTTTTAACAATAATTTATGGGTTTATTCCTATTTTACTGTTTTTTCCTCAATGAATTCCTATTTTACCAGGTAAACAAAGATAAAAAAATGAATGATTCCAACACTGAATTTGTTTATTTCATACTTTTAATAAATATTTCATCTGTCATGAGAATAATAGGCCGCTTCTTTTTGGTTTCTTTAACTATCTGCTTTATTGGAGCATGTAAAAACGAAAAAAAAACCACGTTACAAGCTACCGAAAAAGCATTCGAAGCAGAGATTCCTCCCTTGGAAAAATCGGCCTCCCAAGAGGATGTGGTTTTTTACAACCTTTTTTCACCTGTAGATGTTTCCAAACTGGTCGATAACAATACGGCCTATTACAATTCATCGGTCATCAATGCACTAAACCGCATTACCCAGTACAACACAAGCAACAAAATGGCGTTGAATGTCGGGGTTTATGGAGCCGACTTAAGCTACTTATGGATATTTCAGCAATCGCAACAAGCATTGTCCTACCTTTCGGCAATTCAGCACCTAACCGATAAATTGGAAATACCGCGCCAATTCGTGGATTTGACCATGGAATCGGTAGAAAACAGTGCACAAAATTCCGATACTTTAATTGCAATTACCCGAAAAGCCTTTGCCGAAACCAATCGTTTTTTGAGCGAAAGCGGCCGGGAATATACCTCAACCTTTATTTTGTTGGGCGGTTGGATTGAATCGATGCACATTGCACTAAATATGTATAAAGTACCCGATGTAACCCTGGCATCGAAAATCCTTTCACAGAAATATAGTTTAATAAGCTTGACCCTATTACTTGAAAAACACCCGGAAGTCCCAGCCACTGCCTCATATCTGCAAATGATGAAAATACTAGATGCCTGCTTTGGAAACATGGAGGCAAAATTAACCACCGCAGGCATGACCATTGATACTACAAACAAAAGGATACAGATTCACGAAAACGGATTGCAGAACATTCAGCCCGCCAATTTTAGCGACCTAAAAGAACAAATACAAAAAATTAGGAATACCATTGTTGAATAAAATCAACTTTAAGAAGTTAAAGCACAAAACGGGTTAATGCCCAAATAAAAACAGAAAAAAAAACAAGGCAGATTGCACACAACCCCCACAGAAACCCATCCTCATCAACCATCCAAAGATTAAAATCGTCAGGCTTTTCTGATGATTCTTCTTGATGAATCAAGGAATAAAGTTCTTTATTTTGCTCTAATAAAGTCATGATACGTGCGCTTTAAACCAAAGATAAGGAATTCAACAACGAAAGTAAATACAGAAAAAGTAGTCTTTTGCACTAAGTATTTATACCTATTGGCCTTGCAAATACAAATCCTTCCTTTTTTTACTGGTTTGAATTAATTCGGCTAGGGATTGTCGAGGTTCGTTAAATATCAATCAATAAAAATTGTACGATTAGAATGCTTTTCTTACTTTTATACCATTAAACTGTAATTCAACCCATTAATAAATCAGTGTGAAAACAATTTTACATTATCCATTTTATACACTTCTAATTTGCTTGATGCTGAGTGCATGTTTATCTCCTAAAAGCAAAAAAGAAGAAGCCTTGCAAAAGGAATCCCTGGAAAAGGAACAATCCCTTGTTCTATTTGACGAGGCGGACTATAAGAAAGATGAAATTGTATTTTTCAACCTCTTTTCTCCGGTAGATTTTACTTATTTGGTTACCGAAAACAATGCCTATTACAATTCGTTATTAATCAATCCCATTGATAACATCACCAAATACAACCAAAGCACCAAAATAGCACTAAACCTAGGTGTCTATGGTGCCGACATTAGTTACCTCTGGATGTTTAACCAATCGCAACAAGCCTTGTCCTATCGCACCGCCATTCAGCGGTTAACCGACCAACTGGAGATTCCCGTGGAATTTGTCGATTTCACTTTTGAAACCGCGGAGACCCATTCCAATAAATTTGACACATTGGTAATCCTTGCCCGAAAAACTTATCAATCGGCAGATACTTTTTTAAAAGAATCGGGACGTGAGCATTCCGCAGGATTAATTCTATTGGGAGGATGGCTCGAAACCATGTTTATTGCTACCAACATGTATGAAAAACCGGATGCTCTGTTAATGGGACGGATTGCCATTCAGAAATTTTCCATCAACAGTTTGTACCAAATACTGCAAAAACATCAGGAAAATATTGAAATATCGGAGTACCTGGTACTTCTGCGGAAGCTTAAAAAAGTTTACGATGAAAACACCGTCTTATTTCCTGCAGAATGTATGATGATTGATACTGTTGCCAAACAAATACGGCTGATTAACCCTCCTCCGCAATCACTCACACACGACCAGTACAAAGAGATTCAGCGGATTACCGCTCAAATCCGGAACCACATCATCAATTAAATGAAATGGCTCTTTGATTATAAAATAGAGTTTATAATTGCGCGATAAATCTCCAGGGACGGTTTTTCCAGAATTCTCCGGCATAGTCAATTCCAATGCGGGTGCTGGTTTTAAATTCAGGCTTTATAACAGAATCTTCCACCCAAAGATCGTCAGAAAAAAGTAGATCCGTTTGGTTGTGGCTCATATCAATTTCAAGGATTTTTGAAACCCTCCCCGGCCCAATAATATCATCAATTCCCCGGATTAAAATGGCTTGTGGAATTCCTTCGCGTTCGGTTACAAAATTAAGCATGTAATGAATCCCATAAATCAGATACACATAAATGTGGCCTCCCGACCAATACATGACTTCGGTCCGGGGTGTACGCCCTTTGCTGGCATGGCAAGCCAAATCTTCTTCTCCACGGTAGGCTTCCACTTCGGTAATCATAAATCTTTTGATGGTTTGATTGGAATACCGGCGGACCAGAATCTTGCCCAACAAATCGGGAGCAACGTCAAGCACATCACGCTGGAAAAACCCGGCCGTTAATCGTTGATTGGGTTTCAACTCGGGAAATTAATATTCTACTTTATCTTCCATGTTATCCCAAATCCTAAAAGTTTTTATAGCCTCCTCAGGCATTAGTTGTGTAAACTTAACTTTTCGTTGGTGAATGGGCAGATCGATTTCATCGTAGATAAAAGAATCGTCGAAACCAATATTCCGGGCATCGGCTTTATTGTTTCCGTAAAAAACCTTTCCGATATGTGCCCAGTAAATGGCCCCCAAACACATGGGACAAGGTTCGCAGGAGGTATAAATGGTGCACCCCGAAAGGTCGAATGTTTTTAACGCCCGGCAAGCGTTACGGATGGCGTTTACCTCGGCATGAGCCGTGGGGTCGTTATCGTTGGTGACACTGTTGGCTCCGGCGGCGATTATCTTTCCATCTTTTACAATAACAGCAGCAAAAGGTCCGCCGCCCTTTTTAATGTTCTCCATCGACAATTGAATGGCATCCACCATGAATTTCCTATCGCTGAAATCGATCATAACCATTGTAAAAATTAGTATTAGAGTAGCTGTATGGCTCGGGTTGGGCAGGTCTGTTCAATCTGTTTCATTGTCTCCAATTCGTCCGGCCAAAGCATACGAAAATAGTTATCTTTTTTGAATTCTGCATCCAATAATTGGGCTTTTCCATCGGTTTTATCCATCTGCCAGATGTTTGGTGCCTGTAGGGCGCACACACTACAACCTATACATTTTGATCGGAAATAAACTATTTTCTTCATGAATTAGATTCAAAAGTAATTATTCGTTGATTAATCCCTTTTCAATGTAAATTGTCCGGGCCTGAATCCTCAGGTTTTTACGGTGATACAAAAACCAACCCCCGGCGGCAATGGTAACCATTCCACACAAAATTAAGGTAAACGGAATTCCCCATTTACTGGCCAGTGCTCCGGCAATTAAATTCCCGATAGGGGTCATCCCCATCAATGCCATGGAATAGAAGCTCATCACCCTTCCCCGCTTACTTTCATCGGCAATGGTCTGTAAAAAAGTATTAATGGCAGCAATGGATAAAATCATCGATAACCCACCCAAATAAAATAATAAAAGGGAGAGATACAGGTTTGTTGTAAATCCGGCGCCGACAATAACCAGTCCCATAAGGAAGGTAAAAACATAAATTAACCGGCTCAATCCAAAAGCTGAATTCCGCCCTGCCATGTATAGGGCTCCCGTTAAAGCGCCGGCTCCTAGTGCCGACATCAGGAAACCCAGCGTATCGGCCCCGCCACCCAACGTTTCTTTTGCAAAAGCGGGCAATAAAACAATATAAGATAGGCCCATTAAACTTAAAACCGCTAAATGGGTAATCATTATCCGGATGGGCATGGTGTGAAACGTATATTGAAACCCTTCTGAGAAGCTTTTGGCAAAATTATCGGCTTTAACCGGGTTTTGTTTGGCAGGTATTTTAATGGCTAAGAGGGAATAGATTACTGCCACAAAACTAAGGGTATTCAGCAGGAAGCATATCCCCTCGCCCACCCATGCAATAACTATTCCTGCTATAGCAGGCCCCACCAGACGGGCGGCATTAAAAATGGCCGAATTTAAAGCAATGGCATTTCCCAAATCCTCGGGTTTTTCAATCAGGTCAATTACCAAAGAGTGCCGGGTTGGGGCATCAATAGCGGTAATAACCCCAAATACCAAACTTAAGGCAATAATGTGCCACACCTGTACAGCATCGAACATAACCAATAATGTGATAGCCAGAGCTTGCAACAAAAACAAAACCTGAGCAAAAGTCATCAGTTTTAGCCGGTTGTAGCGGTCGGTTAAAACCCCCGAAAAGGGTGATAAAATAAACGTAGGTATCTGGCTGGTAAAGCCAATCAATCCTAGAAGAAAAACCGAACCGGTCAAACGGTAAACCAACCAACTTAAGGCCACATGCTGCATCCAGGTTCCAATGAGCGAAACACCCTGACCAAAAAAATACAAACGGTAATTCCGTGAACGGAGCGATATAAAAATATTTTTAAGATTCATAAGGAACCAACTAAACGAAGGGCCAAAGGTAATAAAAGAGGCGCTGGAATTTGATTTTTGATTGCAAATTAGAAATATTACTTATAGGAAATAGTTTGGGAAAAAAGTGAGCTAATGTTACTTATAAGTAATATTTATTGCATCAAATCGGGAGTGGCATCTACTAACTTATACACTTTATCGCCCCGGCGGATGAGTTCATTAATAAGGATAGAAAGTTGCTGCCCTTTGATTGCCTGATTCACAGGTTTTAATTCCACTCTCATTTCAGAAATAGTATGTTCCACTACTCCGGTGGTTTCGCCAATGATTAAAAGTTCGTTCCCAATTTCCAGGGTTCCCGATTCCATGGTAATTTCTGCCACGTTCAGCTTCGAAAAATAATTGGTGCATTTGCCCACGAACTGTTTCCGTTTGGTGGCCCGGGAGCCATACACCTCGCTCCATTCGCCCAGTTTCCGTCCTAGGTAATAGCCATCCCAAAAACCCCGGTTAAAAACCGTCCGAAGTTTTTGGTCCCACTCTTTCACTTTTTCGTTGGTAAAATTTCCATTGAACAAAGCATCAAGACCTTCGTTGTAGGCAGAAACAACCGTTTTTACATATTCGGGGCCACGTGCACGGCCTTCAATCTTCAATACTTTCACTCCGGCCAGAATTAACCGATCTAAAAAGGGCAGCGTGCATAAATCTTTGGGCGACATGATATATTCGTTGTCTATTTCAAGTTTATATCCCGATTCTTTTTCGGTTACTTCATACGATTTGCGGCATGTCTGCATGCAAGCACCGCGATTGGCCGATGAATTCTGCTCGTGCAGGCTCAGGTAACATTTACCGGAAACAGACATACACAGGGCCCCGTGGGCAAAAATTTCAATTTTCACCAAATCGCCTTTCGGGCCACGAATGTTTTGCTCTTCAATCTGCCGAGCAATTTCTGCCACCTGGTTCAGGTTTAGTTCGCGGGCGGTAACCACCACATCGCAAAAGCGGGCAAAAAATTTAACCGCCTCAATGTTGGTAATGTTTAACTGGGTTGACGCATGAATCTCGGCCCCTTTTAACGAAGCATATTGCAACACCGAAAGATCGGCTGCAATAATGGCCGTGATGTTATTTTCAACGGAAGCATCAATAATACGGTGCATTAGGGCCATTTCGTGATCATAAATAACAGTGTTTACCGTAAGGTATGTTTTTACCTGGTGTTCGTTACAGATAGCTACAATCTGCTTTAAATCATCCGTTGTAAAAATGTTCGCTGATCGGGCCCGCATGTTCAACTGTTCAATGCCAAAATAGACCGAATTGGCTCCTGCCTGAATAGCTGCCCTTAACGATTCATAAGACCCCACCGGCGCCATTATTTCTATTTCCTCCCTGCGAATCTCTTTCCCGAAAATGGTTTGCATCTTTATTTTTTGCCACAAATTACACAAAACGAATTTTATTATTTTATAATTACCGCCATATGCGATACCACCTCTTCGGTTGGAATCAGGTTCATGCACTTAAAATGTCCTTTGGGGCATTTTTTATAACCGATTTTTGAGCAGGGCCTGCAACGTAACCCTTTTACCTCGAATTGTTTGGAGTGCTCACCCGCACGGTATGGATACATACCCAGTTCGGGAATGGTATTGCCCCACAGCGAAATAATATTTTTTTTAAATGCGGCTGCAATATGCATCATCCCGGTATCGGGGGTTAACACTACTGCCGATTGACTGATAAATGAAGCCGATTGGTGCAGACTTATTTTTCCAACAGTATTCAAAAACGGAACTTTCAGGTTTTGCTCAACGAGTTGTGCCTGTTCTAGCACATCTTTTCCGCCTACCAAACAAACCGGAATCCCCGATTGATTGATAATATTAATCATTTTATCGGCCGGAATCTGCTTGGTAAAATGGTTGGCACCCACCACGGCTACCATGTATTTTCCCTTAAACGCGGCATGCATCTGTTCGGGAACCACTTCTTCATCGACGGGAATAAAATAATCCAATCCCCGGCCATCGTCCTGAACATCGAAGTGCTTTACCGTATCTAAATACCGATCTACAATGTGAACATCGGGAAGAAGGTTGATTTTAAGATTTACCAGCAGCCATTTTTTAAAGTTCAGTTTATTGAAAGAGAAAGCCATTATTCCGGTTTTCCTCTTCAGGATGGCTGTCCGCAGGTTGTGGTGCAAATCAATGATATAATCGTATTCTTCCGATTCTATCTCACGGATAGTTTCGGAAATGGGCTCTTTTAAAGTTAACAGTTTATCAATGTAAGGATTATCGGTCAGCAGGGATGCAAACTGGGGTTTGGTTAAAAAATGCACCTGAGCTTCCTCAACCTGCTGTTTTAACCCTCTGATAACCGGGGTTGTCAGTACAATGTCACCAATAGAACTGAACCTTACTATTAAGAATTTTACCATGGTAAACTAAATTTTTGCCAAAGATAATGGATTTTGCAGGCGAAACGAAAATCTTTAAAAAGGGCTATTAATCTATGAGTAGATTACTTAATTTTTAAAAAATCTTCAATTGTAAGTTGCAAGTCGTGGCGAATTATTTTGTTTAAAAGTCCTCTATCAATTTTTTCGGAACAGTGATCGGGAATAACTGTTGTTCTACCATCGGAATGTTGAAAAATTTATGACTTCCCTTTTGCCGTTTCAATTCAAAACCAATTCTGAGTAATTTTTTTATAAGCTCCTGAGCCGTGAGTAAAGGGAGTTTTGACCTGTTATAGGGTAATTTGCTGTAGCCCGACAAAACGGCTTTCTGGTTTAAAATGTTTCCGTTCCTCTACATATAACTCTATAGCTTCTTTTGTACGAGAAACCAATTCATCATAGGTTTTTGCCTGCGTGTGGCACCCGGGAAGTTCAATTACTGATGAAATTAAAAACCCATCAATTCCTTCTTCAACAATAACATTATATGTTTGATGGTGCATATTACCAAATATTTGTTCAACCAAAAATAATAAATTAATTCTCTCCTTAATTTTACATATATAACCTTGGATTCTATAATGCCAACTAAATCAAATCTATTTATAAGATAGTTAAAAAAAGCTGTCGTGAATAAACATCTGACAGCTTTTAAAATTTTACGAATATCCGTATTAAGCTTTTTCGGCCAAAAGGATGATCTTGTTTTTGTTAACCTCAATCACTCCTTTGTCAATTTCAAAAAGGTGTTCCTTATCATCAAAATCTATCACCTTAACAATCCCCTTTTGGAGGGTTGAAATAATGGGAGCATGGTTCTTTAATACCTCGAACGATCCGCTACTGCCTGGAACTTTAACCAGCCTCACCTCACCGGAGAAAATCTTTTGATCTGGGGTTACAATTTCTAAAAACATGCCTTTAAGATTTAAGATTTGAGATTTGAGATTTGAGACTAATCCCAATCTTCATTCTCTTTATCTGGTTATTGAATTTTCTAATTAAAATTATTTCTTAGATGCGGCCATTAGTTTTTCACCTTTAGCAATGGCTTGTTCAATAGTCCCAACAAGGTTAAATGCTGCTTCAGGATATTGATCCACTTCGCCATCCAAAATCATGTTAAAACCTTTAATGGTCTCTTCAATGGGGACAAACTCCCCTTTCATGCCGGTAAAAGCCTCGGCCACATGGAACGGCTGCGATAAAAACCGTTGAACTCTCCGGGCCCGGTGAACTACCAGCTTATCGTCTTCTGAAAGCTCGTCCATACCCAAAATGGAGATAATATCCTGAAGTTCTTTGTACCGCTGCAAGGTATTGATAACCCGTTGAGCCGTTTGGTAATGGGCTTTGCCTACAATTTCGGCGGAAAGAATCCGCGAAGTAGAATCCAAAGGATCGACCGCAGGGTAAATACCCAATTCCGCAATTTTACGGCTTAAAACAGTGGTGGCATCCAAGTGGGCAAAAGTTGTGGCTGGAGCAGGATCCGTCAGATCATCGGCAGGTACATACACTGCCTGAACCGAGGTAATGGAGCCGGTTTTGGTAGAGGTGATACGTTCCTGCATGTTACCCATTTCTGTAGCTAAGGTAGGTTGATAACCTACGGCAGATGGCATCCGGCCCAATAAAGCCGAAACCTCAGAACCAGCTTGGGTAAAACGGAAAATATTGTCGATAAAGAAAAGAATGTCTTTACCTGCGCCTTTACCATCGCCGTCGCGGTAACTTTCAGCTACCGAAAGACCCGATAAAGCAACCCGTGCCCGTGCGCCGGGAGGTTCGTTCATCTGCCCAAACACCATACTCAGTTTTGAATTCTGTAAGGCATTCATATCCACTTTGCTTAAATCCCAGCCTCCACTTTCCATACTGTGTCTGAAAGCCTCGCCATAATCAACAATCCCGGCTTCAATCATTTCACGGAGCAAGTCGTTCCCTTCACGGGTCCGTTCACCAACTCCGGCAAACACTGAAATACCTGCATACCCGATGGCAATGTTGTTGATCAATTCCTGAATCAATACTGTTTTTCCTACGCCGGCACCACCAAACAGGCCAATTTTACCTCCTTTGGCGTAAGGTTCAATCAAATCAATCACCTTGATACCAGTAAACAGTACCTCTGTTTCGGTTGATAATTCCTTAAATTCAGGAGCCAGCCGATGAATGGGATACCCGCCTTCTTTGGATAATGGGCCAATGCCATCAATGGTGTCTCCGGTAACATTCATCAACCTTCCTTTGATGTGATCTCCCACGGGCATTTTTATGGGTGAGCCGGTGGCTTTTACCTCAACGCCCCGGTGCAACCCGTCGGTGGATTCCATGGCTATTGCCCGGACTGTATTTTCACCAATATGTTGTTCTACTTCACAAACCAATACGGAACCGTCTTTCCTGGTAATTTCCAGTGCATCCAGAATATTCGGAAGCGCAGATCCTTCCTGTTCGAAGCTTACGTCCAATACCGGACCAATAATCTGAATAATTTTTCCAACATTTGTTGCCATCATGCCTGAAATTTAATGTTATGTTTCAATTCGTTATTTAATTCTTTCCAACAAAATCTTCCCCATTTCATTCAGGGGTCTTTTTTTATATTCTTCTATATCAATTTCTTTTAACTGTTTAAATGCCTCATTAAAATGTTCTTCTGCTTTCCTGTCTGTCAATTTATCCACTTCAAGTTTTCGATAAAGATTTGTTACAGCGACTACTTTCGTTTCCCGATCAAATTCCTTTTGTTTCAGCCAGAATTCAAGTTCCATTTTATCGGCACCCTGCGCTTTTTCAAGTGCTTTAATTAGCAAAAAAGTCTTTTTGTTTTCAACTATATCTCCCCCGGGTTTTTTTCCAAAAACCGCAGGATCTCCGAACACATCCAACCAATCGTCTTTTAACTGAAAGGCTAGCCCGAGATGCAACCCAAAAAGGTAAAGCTTTTCAGCATTTTTGTTGTTTGCTCCACCAATGATAGCTCCGGCTTTTAAACTTGCGGCTAATAACACACTGGTTTTGAGTTTAATCATCTCAAGATATTCTGCCTCAGAAACCGTCTCCTGTTTTTCAAAAAGCATGTCAAACATCTGCCCCTCACAAACACCTGAAGCTGTCTCCGAAAAAAGGGCCAATACCTCTCCCAGATATTTACCAGGGGTGTGGCTCACAAATTTGTAAGCCTCTACCATCATGGCATCACCTGAAAGAATAGCGGTATTCACGTTCCACTTTTCGTGAACCGTCGGCATCCCTCTGCGGACCGAGGCATTGTCCATAATATCATCGTGCAAAAGGGTGAAATTATGGAATATCTCAAATCCGATGGCTGGATCTATCGCGTCATCAATCTTTTCAGAGAACATCTGGCATGCAAGTAAAAACAGCACCGGACGGATCCTCTTTCCGTTGCTTTGAAGGGTGTAAGAAATGGGGTCGTACAGATCCGCCGGAGGCCTTTTGAATTCAATTGATTGAATCCGACGTTCCAAAACCTCTCTTAACTCTTCAATTTCTCGCATTTAGTATAATGTTTTTGTTCAAAAAATCCTGTTTCCAATATCCGTTTAATTCCTTCTTCCACACTAATAAGATCGCGGCCCAATAATTTCTTCATGTCGGAATTATCGGGTTGGCGTCGCATCATATCCCCATCTTTCAATGGTGGAACATGAATGATTTTTGATTTCGACTGAGTCAAACGGATAATAATCTCGGCTAATTCTTTAACAGGAATTTCCCGGTTCCCACCGATATTAATCACATCGTTCACTACCTTATTACGATAAAAAGCAGTTAAACAGGCATCCACATTGTCATCTACATAGCAAAAGGTCCGCGTTTGTTTGCCATCGCCATAAATGGTGATATCCTGATCATGCAACGCGGCTAAAAGAAACTTACTGATAACAAAATCTTTACTTTGTTTGGGACCATAGGTATTAAAGAACCTGAAAATGGTATAATCCAGACCAAATTCCTGGTTATAGGAACGCATAAATGCCTCACCCACGTTTTTTACAATCGCGTAAGGCAATCGGCTATTCAATGGCGTAGTGTAAACATTTTGAGGGATTTCTACCGGATCACCATAAATCTCGCTCGAAGAAGAAAAAAATACGCGTTGCACGGTGGTGTTTTTTGAGAGAGACAAAATGTTCCGGATGCCTTCAATATCTTTAAGTACCATTACCGGATTTTCCTGGGTACGCTGAACGCCAACCACGGCGGCAAAATGAAACACAAAATCGAACATATAGGAGGTCATGATGGGAGCGATTTCGGTATAGTCGTTCACATCGCATTTAATAAACCTCCAGTTATCTTTAGGCAACGTGGGTAGTTTTCCCGCATCGCCCGTAGAAAGGTTGTCCACAATAACCACATAGTTTTCCTTGTTCAGGATTAACTTTTCTGCAATGGCACTTCCTATAAATCCGGCACCCCCGGTAACTAATATTTTCGACATCTTTTCTGGTTATCCTTTCAAAGCTTCGGCACCGCTGACAATCTCCAGGATTTCTCCGGTGATTGTGGCCTGACGGGCTTTATTGTATTGCAAATTCAAATTACGTAACAAATCGGTGGCATTGTCGGTAGCTTTGTGCATGGCGGTCATCCGGGCTCCATGCTCGGCAGCGTTTGAATCGAGTAATGCTTTGTAAAACTGTATCTTAAGTGATTTTGGAATTAAATCTTTGATTATCTCCTCTTTCGTTGGTTCAAAGATGTAATCCGTTGGAGTAACTTTTTTATCTTCCTCTTTCGGAAGAATCGGTAAAAACTGGTCCACTACCAAATATTGGGTAGCTGCATTTTTAAACTCATTAAATACCAGATAGACCTTGTCATAAGTTCCTCCAACAAAAGCCGTCATGATTTCTTCGGCCACCGGTGCAACATGCTCAAAGTTCAAATGTTCATATAAGTGGTTGTGGTTCGATACGTTTAAGCCACGCCGACGGAAAAAGTCAAACGTGTTTTTTCCAATTGCCATGATATGAACATCATTTTTTTGAACCTGTTCCTGAAAATCTTCCTTGAGCATCTGAAATACCCTGCGGTTAACATTTGAATTGAATGCCCCACATAAACCCCGGTTTGAATTAATAGCAACAATCAGAATTTTTGCATAACCACGTTCTGCGGCGTATGGGTTATCTTCAATGTTTTTAAGGCTTTCGTTCAAATTACCCAGAAGCTCCGATAATTTATTGGCATAAGGTCTGATACGGATGATTGCTTCCTGAGCCCTACGCAGCTTTGAGGCCGATACCATCTTCATGGCACTGGTCACCTGGCGGGTGGTCTTCACGGAATTCATCCGGGTTCTGATTTCCTTTAAATTAGCCATACGTTTTTAATTAATCCTAGATTTCTGTTTCCAAAAACCACTATTAATGATATTTTACCGATAGTTCTTTTACTACATCCTGAATGGTTTTTTCAACATCCTCGGTAAGATTCCCTGCTTTTAAAGTTTGAAGGACCTCTGTGTGCTTCATTTGCAGCCGTTCCAAAAATTCCACTTCAAATTCCTTAACCTTAGCAACAGGAACTGATGACAGCAACCCTTTTACTCCACAATAGATAATGGCGATTTGCTTTTCCACAGGCATGGGATCGTATTGTCCCTGCTTAAGGATTTCAACGTTTTTCCGGCCTTTATCAAGAATCGACATCGTGGCGGCATCCAAATCGGAACCAAATTTTGAAAACGCTTCCAATTCACGGAACTGGGCCTGGTCAATTTTGAGGGTTCCTGCAATTTTTTTCATTGATTTTATCTGGGCGTTTCCTCCTACCCTTGATACGGAAATACCAACGTTAATCGCGGGACGAACCCCGGCATTAAACAAGTCCGATTCCAAAAATATCTGACCGTCGGTAATTGAAATTACGTTGGTAGGAATATACGCGGATACGTCTCCTGCTTGTGTTTCAATAATTGGCAATGCTGTTAATGATCCCCCGCCTTTTACAATTGGGTTTCCTTGATCGTCTTTTGCATCACGTAAGACGGGTGGTAAATCGTTCATTTGGCGGGCCACTTCGTCCGATTCAATAATTTTTGCAGCCCGTTCCAGCAGGCGGCTGTGTAAATAAAATACATCTCCGGGATAAGCTTCGCGGCCTGGAGGACGACGAAGTAACAAGGAAACTTCGCGGTACGAAACGGCTTGTTTCGATAAGTCGTCATAAACCACCAATGCAGGACGCCCCGTATCACGGAAAAATTCGCCAATGGCGGCTCCGGCAAAAGGAGCATTAAACTGCATGGCAGCAGGATCGGCAGCAGTAGCAGCCACAATCACTGTATAGGCCATAGCTCCGTGCCTTTCTAAGGTTTTAAAGATATTGGCAATGGTTGAACCTTTTTGGCCAATGGCTACATAAATGCAATAAACTGTTTTCCCGGCATCAAAAAACTCTTTTTGATTGATGATGGTGTCGATGGCAATGGCGGTTTTCCCGGTTTGGCGGTCACCAATGATTAACTCGCGCTGGCCACGGCCAATGGGTGTCATGGCATCAATCGGCTTTAATCCTGTTTGCAACGGTTCTTTTACCGGTTGCCTGTAAATAACACCGGGAGCTTTGCGCTCCAGGGGCATTTCGAACAACCGCCCGCCAATAGGCCCTTTGCCGTCAATGGGTTCCCCGATGGTATTGATAATCCTACCTAACAAACCTTCACCCACGTTAATGGAGGCAATCCGGTTAGTCCGTTTAACGGTATCTCCTTCCCGGATTCCTTCAGACGGACCTAGAATTACGGCTCCCACATTATCTTCTTCCAAATTCAGGGCAATTCCTTTAATCCCGTTATCAAATTCAATCAATTCGTTGGCCTGTACTTTCGATAAACCAAAAATCCGGGCAATGCCATCACCCACCGTTAGCACAGTGCCAACCTCTTCGAGTTCGTTTTCTGATTTAAATCCTTCAAGCTGTTGCTTCAGGATGGAGGAAATTTCAGAAGGTTTAATGTTTGCCATATCTTTAAATTGTTTGTTTCTATGTTTTTTTAAATCGTTGTATCAATAAATTTCCGTTTAATCTTTTTCAGTTTGGTGTTGATGCTGGCATCAATCTGCTGATCGCCCACCCGAAGAATAAATCCCCCTTTGAGTTTCGGGTTTTCTTCTGAAACTAATTCCACCTGGGCGTTAAAAATCTTTTTTACCAATTGGTCGATAAGTTTTTTGGTTTGCCCGTCAATAGGGGCTGCCGTAGTAACTTTTGCCGCTTTAATACCCGTAAAATCGCGATAGTTCTGGATAAAATCCCGTGCAATATTCTGCAGGTATTGCTCCCGGCGGTTTTCAACCACCATTATTAAAAACCTCAACGTCCATTCGTTTACTTTGCCCTGAAAGAATTTCTGCATCAATGCTGTTTTTTGGGAGGCTTTAATCACCGGGCTCTCAAGCAAAAGATTAAAGTCCGGTTGCTGGCAAACCTCTTCCACCCATTGCATATCTTGCTTTATGGCAGATAAACTGTTTTTATCCTGAGCCAATTCAAAAAGGGCCTTGGCGTATCGTACCGAAATTTTACTTTGATTCATGGGATTGTTAGTTGATGTTGGTTTTGTTTAACATGTCCTCAATCAACCTCTTTTGTTTTTCTTTGTCCGAAAGCTCCTGTTCCAGGATTTTTTCAGCTATTTGAACCGAAAGGTTGGCCATTTCGTTTTTTATAGCATTAATGGCGTTTCGTTTTTCATTTTCAATGGCCGCTTTTGCGGATGTCACCAACGCATCGGCTTCGGTTTTGGCCTGAACTTTGGCTTCCGAAATGGTTTTTTCCTTTAATTCCCGGGCTTCTTTAATTATTTTATCCCGTTCAATCCGTGCCTCTTTGAGTACCATATCGTTGTCTGCCTGAAGTTTAATCATTTCTTCTTTAGCTTTATCGGCTGCGGCTAAGGCTTCCTTGATGCTTTCGTTACGCTCATCCACGGCATTCAAAATGGGTTTCCATGCAAAAGCCCGCAAAAGAAGTAACAGAATCAAGAAAATGAGGACAGTCCAAAAGACCAATCCAATGGCCGGGGTTACTAAATCCATAGGTATATTGTTTTTAGTTAATCATAAACCTTAAAAAATTTCCTGCAACCAACCGTTGCAGGAAATCCGAGCTTTTTACTTTGCAACAAGTAAAGATACAACCACAGCAAAAAGAGCAACCCCTTCAACAAGAGCTGCAGCAATAATCATGGCCGTTTGTATCTGAGAATAGGCTTCCGGTTGACGTGCAATGGCATCCATTGCCGAACCACCAACTCTACCGATACCTAACCCGGCACCGATAACTGCTAAACCTGCACCTATTGCAGCAATTGAAATTCCAGTCATAATTTATTAATTTAATTAGACAATTATTAATGATGTTCGTGAACTGCTAAACCAATAAATAACGCAGATAATAATGTAAAAATATAGGCCTGTAAAATTGCTACAAGCAACTCCAACACATCCATAAACAAAACAAAAACGATGGAAGCCGGAGAAATCCAGACTGTTTTAAAAATAAATATTAATGAAACCAAACTCAGTACGATGATGTGGCCTGCGGTAATGTTGGCAAACAAACGAATCATCAAAGCAAAGGGTTTGGATAGCACGCCAATCATTTCAACGGGAATCATGATAAACCACAACCATTTGGGAACGGGCGGCGCAAATACGTGCCCCCAATAGGTTTTACTGCCGCTGGTATTGGTGATGATTAGGGTAAAAACCGCCAAAGTCATGGTTACCGCAATGTTCCCGGTTAAGTTTGCTCCACCGGGGAAAAAAGGGACCAGCCCCAACATATTGTTTATCCAAATAAAAAAGAATACGGTAAGTAAATAAGGCAAAAACCGGTGAAATTTATGTTCGCCAATATTTGGGATGGCAATATCCTCTTTGATGAAAAGGACAATGGGTTCTAAAAATCCCTGCAGTCCACTCGGAACCAGGTTTCCCTTTTTATATTTGCGGGCCATAGGAATGAAAATTAAAAGCAAAAACAGGGCTGAGAAAAGTAAGGAAGCTACATTCTTGGTAATTGAAAAGTCTAAGGGTTTTGGGTTGATGGGATGTTCGTGCTCATCGAAAACCATTCCTTCTGAAGTTACTGCATATATTTTGTTGTGATACAAAGCATATTCCCTCTCCTCCTTATGCACAGTTGATTCCCCATGATGAAACGCAGAGGAAAGAAACACATCCAAATGGCCTTTATAAAATAAAATCACGGGTAATGGAATGCTTACTGCATGCTTTTCGCCCGTCTCTTTATCGGTTAAATCAAACAAGTGCCAATCATGGGCATCACTAATATGGTGCATAATTACTTCGGTGGGATCGAAATCCGCCTCTTGATGTTCTTGTTGGGCTTGATGTTCAGCAACCGGCTCTTCGTTGGCAAAAGCCATACTTGTCAAATACATTGCTGAAAGCAAAAGAATAATTCTTTTCATCAGATTCAATTACATTAATAGGACAATTTTTCCGGATACAAATTAATACAACTTATTTTAAACAACAAATTGTAAATTCATGTTCAACACGCAAAGGTGTAAAAAAAGACACCATTTGACGAATGAAAGGGTACTAAAATTAATGGTTGTTGATCATGTTTTTCGCCAAAAAGATAACCTCAAATCCTAACAAAAATAAATAGGCTGCCATAAAATTGAGTGCAAGTGGCATAGCCCCTTCATGATTAGGAAAAATGAATGGCAAAAGAAAAAGAATAGAAAAAAGCATCTTAACCAAACTCAAGGCTGTAAACAAAAGCCCGGCAAACTTTGGCCATTTTTTTATTATCCACCGCAAGCCCATAAAATGAGCAGTGTTTAAACAAAACAAAAAAAAATAAATAATCAATACCTGATTTATCGGACAATTAATAAACCCAGGGAAAGCCCAAAGCAGTGCTACGTGGATTAAAAGCACGAGCAAAAAGAAGATCAGAAAAGAGAACAAGAATTTCCGGATGTCAAGAATCATTTCGTATCAAATCTTTAAGAACGACATACATGGCTATGGCTATGGACAGAAGGGACAAAATAAGTGTCCATAAAGGAAATCCGGCTCCCCGGTGTTCATCAATTTTATGGCCACCAAAGGTGCCTAAAAAAATAATGCCAAGCATCTCGAAGGCTAGCCCCGAATACCTGGCAAAAAAATACATGGACGACTTTTTTTCGTCGTTATTTCTTTTTTTCTTCATTCAGTACGGACGGCCCAACCATAGGAGCGCTAGTGCTCATGGTACAGTTTCCGGTAAAGAAGGCTCCCGGTTCAATGGCTAATTTGCGGGTTTTAATATCACCCACAATTGATGATGTGGCCTTAAGCGATAACAGTTCTACCACGGTTATCTTCCCTTCAATTTTCCCTTCAATTTCGGAATTTTTACAGTTAACTTCTCCTTTAATGGAGCCAGATGTTCCAATAACCACTTTCCCCTGTACATGAAGGTTGCCCACCAAACTTCCGTCGATACGGATATCGCCCGGACAGTTTATGTCGCCTACAATGCTTGTCCCAGCTCCAATAATGTTAATCTGCTTTTGTTCCGTTTCAAATGTCTTTGCCATGATACTATTATTTCGGATGTTTCGAATTAAATTTTATCTCCGTCGTATGCCCATTTAAGATAAATGGTCCCCCAGGTAAAACCTGCGCCAAAAGCCGACAGAATGATATTGTCCCCTTTTTTCAATTGCTTTTCCCACTCCCATAAACACAGCGGAATGGTTGCCGAAGTGGTATTACCGTAACGTTCGATATTGATCATCACCTTCGAAGGATCTAAACCCATTCGGTTGGCTGTAGCATCAATGATACGAAGGTTTGCCTGATGAGGAACCAACCAGGCAAGTTCTTTTGCTGTAAGGTTATTCCGCTCCATGATTTCAACAGAAACATCGGCCATCAAAGAAACCGCGTTTTTGAAAACCACTTGACCTTCCTGATAAATATAATGCATCTTGTTGTCCACTGTTTCATAAGAGGAAGGATAACAAGAGCCACCCCCTTTCATATACAAGTGTTTGCGCCCCATACCGTCGGAACGGGCAATATAATCCATCATTCCCAGTTCTTCGGTAGTTGGCTCTAACAACACGGCTGTTCCGGCATCGCCAAATAATGGACAGGTAGTTCTATCGGTGTAATCGGTGATTGCCGACATTTTCTCGGCTCCTACAACAATGACTTTTTTATATTGTCCTGATTCTACAAACTTTGCCGCAGTTATCAGGGTATAAATAAAACCTGAACAACCCGCGTTAATATCGAAGTGGAAGGCATTTTTGATACCCACTTTATCGGCAATGATGCTTGATGTTGCCGGAAAAGGCATATCCGGGGTAACCGTTGCACAAATAACCAAATCAATCTCGTCGGGAGATGTTTTTGTTTTTGCCAGCAATTGATTCACGGCCCGTTCTCCCATATAGGAAGCACCTTCGCCTTTTTCTTTTAAAATATGCCGTTCACGGATTCCCACCCTGGACATGATCCATTCGTCAGAAGTATCAACCATTTGGCTGAGTTCGTGATTGTCTAAAATATATTCGGGAACAAAGGCTCCAACGCCTGTGATAATTGCTCTGATTTTCGACATTACTTGTAGATTTCGATTAGTTTTTCGCTCACCTGAGCTTCAATAACGTCTTTGGTTTTAAGAATCATGGCTTTAATGGCCTTGTCGTTTGAAACGCCATGACCAATAATTACCGTTGAATTCACTCCTAAGACAGGTGTACCCCCATAATTCTCAAAATTGAAACGATCAAAAAATTCATCGGAAAGGCCTCTGTCTTTCATGATGTGATAAACCCCTTCGGCCTGTTTAAGGACTACGTTTCCGGTAAATCCATCACAGACCACCACATCGGCGGGGCAGTTTCCGAACAACTGATTTCCTTCGATATTTCCAATAAAGTTAAATTCTTTAGAATCTTTCATTAAGTCGAAGGAGCTTTTCACCACAAGGTTTCCTTTAGAATCTTCGGAACCAATATTTAGCAGCGCTACTTTTGGTTTTTCAATTCCATACACCCTGTTGGCATACACCGAACCGATAACTCCATATTGATACAGAACATCGGGACGGCAATCGGGGTTAATCCCAACATCGAGTAATAGTGCCGAACGGTTGTTGTACTGGGGCAGCTCTGTGGAAATGCACGGCCGAATAACACCTGGGATAGCTTTAATGGTGTACATGGTAGCTACCAGCATGGCCCCGGTATTTCCGGCACTGGCAAAACCATCAAGTTTTTTAGTGTACAACATCTTGAAACCAACAGCAATACTGGAATCTTGTTTTGCACTGAAAGCTTTGGCAGGATGATCCTCCATCTCAATTACCTCAGTGGTATGAACAATTTCAAACTGTTTGGCATCGACATTTTCACGTGCTAAGATTTTCAGGATTTGCTCCTTATCTCCTATTAACACCAATTGAACATCGGCAGGTAATGCCTGGTGGGCAAGAATGGCACCCAAGACTGTTGCCTCAGGCGCAAAATCGCCACCCATTATATCCACTCCTATTCTCATATTTGGGATTTTGATTTAACAAAAAGGAATTAGGCTGCTACCTCTTTTTCAATAGCCAATTTGCCACGGTAGAAACCGCACTCAGGGCATACGTGGTGGTACATGATAGCAGAACCACAGTTTGAACATTTTGACAAAGTAGGTGCTACTGCTTTGTAATGAGTTCTTCTTTTATCTCTCCTGGTTTTGGAGTGTTTGTGTTTAGGATGTGCCATTTTTCAATCGCTTTAAAATTAATTTATTAAATCTCTCAACTTATCCCATCGGGGATCCTCTATCTCGTCATCTTCGTTGTTACTGTACAATTTGTTCAATTTTTCGAGCATTTCCTTATTGCAAAGGGAATGTCCTTTCGCATCGTTATCATGAAATTTCTGAAACGGCAGGCTTAGGCTTACAAATTCATAAACATATTGCGTGAGTTCCAGGTAATTCTCGTTGGCCGATAACATGATCAGATCATCGGTTACCTCATTGGTTTCTTCGCCAAATTCAAAAAACAGTTTCCCTTGGTAATCAATGTCCTGCTCTAAATCGTCCAGGCACCGGTCGCAAGGTACCACCACTTTTCCATGAATGGCGAACAGGGTTTCCAACCCTGTTGAACGTTTTACCAAATCAACCTTTATTTCTAAATCTCCCTTATGAATATCTCCTTCGGGAAATGCTTCAAAGAACTTGTCATCAATATGAAACTGAAATTGATGTTTTCCTTCTTTTAATCCCTTAAATGGAATGTTTAAATCCATCCTGGCCATTTTTAAAATACCTGCAAAAGTAAAAACTTAATACTAAATAAAAAATTTAGCGCGCAAATTTATAGCTTCTTCCCAAGCAAACCAAATGAAAATGCGAGAAGAATAAATATTTCCATGAAATCATGCCCAAAATAACCCTTGTCCTCATTGATTAAATATCAGTACATGAAGCTGAAACAAAGGTTTTCTCTTCTCCGGGAATATTTGATTGTCGTGCTTTGAACTATTTTGGGAGCACGATTTTGAAGGTGGTCCCTTTATCAAATTCGGAACTTAAAACAAAGATTTTTCCTTTGTGATAATTCTCGATGATACGTTTGGCCAGCGACAATCCTAATCCCCATCCCCGGTTCTTGGAGGTGTACCCCGGTTTGAAAATGGTTTTTTGCATCCTTTTGGGGATTCCCCGTCCGGTATCGGAAACCTCAATGGAGGCCTCTTTAGGGTTTTCCACCAGATAAATCGTAACCGTTCCTCTGCCTTCCATGGCATCAACAGAATTTTTAACCAAATTTTCAATAACCCAATGAAAAAGCGATTTGTTCAACGGAAGAATGACCTCGCCACTTACATTGTAATGGATTTGAAAATCGATATTTTTTGAGGTGCGGGTTTTCATGTATGCAATGGCCGATTCAAGGGTCTTGCGCAAATCCGTCAACGGTAGTTCAGGAAGGGAGCCTATTTTCGAAAAACGTTCGGCAATCATCTCTAACCTATCCACATCTTTGCGCATTTCCTCTACATAGGAACGGTTTTCTTCCGATTGTTCCAAAATCTCGACCCATGCCATAAGCGAAGATATCGGTGTTCCCAACTGATGGGCTGTTTCTTTGGACATGCCTACCCAAACCTGGTTTTGCTCCGCTTTGCGCGAAGCGCTGAAAGCCAGATAGGAAATGAGGATGAACAAGGAAATAATCGCTAATTGAACATACGGGTAAACAGCCAATTGTTTAAGGATGGTAGAATCGTCGTAATAGATGATGTTTTTCCCACCATCTAAAAAAAGAATTTCGATGGGTTCGTGGCCGGTTTTCATGTGGCCCAATTCTTTGGCCAAATAAATGGAGTCCGTTTCTTTCTTCTTGTTCAGGTTTAGTGTGGTAATAATGCTGTCGTTACCATCGGTTAAGATTACCGGAATGGTGGTATTGTTGGTGATGACATTCAAATAAAAATTGATGTTTTGACCCAAATCTTCGCTATTGGCGACATATTTGGTGGCCTCAGCCCAAATCATCATCCGCTTGCGTTCTTCCACCTTCATTTTATCGACCAATTGGCCTGTGTAGCTGGTTGATAAAGCACCGATAATAATGGCCACTATAAACAGCGCCACTTTCCAATGCCGCTTGTTTTTATAAAGGTTTCTTCTGTTTGTCATGGCTGTGTAACGACAGTTAATACTGGTTTATTGTTATTCTTCATCCCACTCAATGGAAAATTCCTGTTTCTTTTTTTCTTTTTTTTCTGGTTTTGTAAGTGTTGAATCTTTCTTAAACCAGCCAAATTCGTCGTGGAGCGCTTTTTTAAATTCTTTCTTTTCATTTTTAGTGCCTGCTTTCAATTGGCTCTTAATGGCCTGTTTATCGACAGTAACCGAAAATTGGTCCTCTTTGTTTTGAACCATCAGATACAATTTAGTCCGTTCGCTTTCCTCCTCCTCTACCCAACCAAACTCCGTCTGCTGCTTTTGAAGCCGTTTGGCTTTTCCAACTAAAAAATCGGACAGAAAAAGTTGAAGGTGGTATTCGTAATTGCCCGTGAAATATTGCTGTCCATAAAGGGTAACATCAAAGGCGTTGCTTTTAATATCCATTTTTGGAACCTGAATGATCCCATCGCTGATTAAGAAATTGTTTTCCATCGAAGAAAATTCTATCCGCTCCAGTTCCGGAATTTCAGCAAAAACGGCCAAAGCTTTCACGGGTTCAAATTTTTGAAGTATTCCATTATCGATACGGACATATCCCAAATATTCAATGGATTCCGCAACGAGAGTTCCATTCACAAATTTCATTTCTGTTTCAAAATCGGAACTTAATTGCCCCTGGAGGTTTTTATCGGTAATAAAACCCTGCCCAAAGTTATTAAAGGTTGTTAGCAAATGATTTATATCCATGGAATGCACACGTCCGTCGATACTCAAAAGCGAATAGTTTGGCTTTGAAAAGTCATATTTTATTTGAGCAGCAGCAGTGCCTCCCAAAGATTGAAAATTCAGGGAATCGACCTGCACTTTTGATTTTGCATAGGTAACTTTTCCTCGCAATCGTTGCGCCTTAAAAGCATCCTGAGTGTAACTTTCGGCAAACAACCGGGCCTCCACCTCTAACTCATAATCCGATTTGGTGGTGTCGCTTTCGGTAAACAGAAAGGTAATGTCCGGGTAAGTTACATTCCCTAATTGCAGATGCGTATTCAAACCAACCACTTCCTGCCTATTGGAAAAAAGACCGAAATAATTGTTCACTTGCAAGGATCCTCTGCATGAGGTTTGTTGCATTGTACCGTTAAGATTTTGAACCGACAGGTTTTGATTTAAAAGCATCAGGTCGCCATTCATTTGGCTAAAACCAAATGTTTTGTCTGTGGTCTGAAAATCGGCATCTTGAATTTTTAACGTTCCCGAATATTCCCATTGCCGGAATTGATCTAAATGAATGGGGAACCCTTGAATGGTTCCCTGGGCATGAAAATTCCCCACCATAGTTCCGGAGCCAATCGCCCCAAAATCTTTCGGCACCACTTTGGCAAGATCTTCTCCAAAAAAATGAATCCCGGCCTCAAAATCAAATGAAGGGTTTTTAAAATTATGAACCTTAAATTCGCTGTTTATGGAACTTTTTCCAAGAGAAAGATCAAGTTGTTCAAAATTTAACGATGAGGAAATGATGTTTCGCTGGTTTCCGTTCGAATAGGAGCCTTTCATAGCAATGTGATGAAACTTTTCATCGAAATTTTGGTGTTTAAAGGTTCCATTGCTTACGCTAAAATTAATGGCCATTTTTGGCGAAACCTTTTCATTTACAATTCCTGAAACCACTCCTTTAAACGAGAGATAACCAGATAGTTCCATTCCTGACAGTGATTTGTTGGCCACCCACCGGGAAAGTTTTTTCACATCAACCTTGTCACCGGCAAATTGCAAATCGAGTTTCACATTTTCGCCAAAAGTCACCGTCCCGGAAGAGTTCAACTGGATTCCCGAAGATTTTAGGGAACTTTGCTTTATGGTCAACACCTCGTTTAAAATATCGAACTGTAAATTCAAATTAGCGGGCACATCGGGCCGGAACCAGATTTCCCCTTGTTTGATCTGCTCAACCTTTAACGTCCCTGATGTGGCAACCGAATAACTTTCTTTATAAAATTCACCTTTGAGCTTATAGGCAGGAATGGTTAAAGAAGCAGATACATCTTTAAACTGATTGTGAAACCGGACATCAAATTGTTTGATTTCAATAAATTTAAGCTGAAAGTTAAATGAATTGGATGAATCCCCCTTTTCGAGGGACATTTCTTTTAATACAGAATAATTGGCCTTTCCGCTTTTATCAACCAATACATTGATAAACCCATTATCAATATATGCTTTGGTAAGTTCCATTTCATGGTGCATCAACCGCGTAAGATTAAATGCCAAATACAGTTCTTTTATGTACAGCAAGGTGTCGGCTTGGTAACCTGAAAAACTTGTTTGATGAAATTCTTTGGCTGATTTAATGGTCACATTATGAAACTGCAACGTTGCAAGTGGAAATTTCCTGAGCAGTGAAAATTCGATGTTATCAATAAAAACAGGGACCTCAACCGATTGGTTGATTTGCTCCACCATGAGCTGCACCACCTTTTTTTCGAGAAATCTGGAGGTTAAAAATAATATAGCTACTAAAAGCAGCACGGCCAAAAAAAAGCGGGCGATACGCTTTACAATTTTTTTTCCCACACTATTTTCGTTCATCAATAATATTGTTGACAAAAATAAATGGTATAAAATTAACTCCGTTTATAAAACCCTAATTAAATTGGCAACAAAGCGGACAAAATATTAAAAAAATGATTTTGGATGATTGTCAAAACCCGTGAATCATTCCGTAGGTTTTTGTAAAGGCGCCGCATTTTGTTCCACCAAAAACTTAGTGTCGGAAAGATGCTCGGTCATTTTGTGGTTCACGTATATAAAAAAACTTTCCGGCAAAGGGACATCAACATCGATAATGGCCCAATTGCTAAAGACATCCGTGGTTACCAGTTCTGCCGCTTTATATGGCAATTGGTATTCAAAAATTTTATTCTCGTCATTGCCCCGGATGATGATAAAAAAGAATTTGTTGTTGGTTTGGTACATATCGAACCGTTCCACATAAAGAATAATTCTCCCTCCGGGGGCATGCTGCTTCAACCTATTGCGCGCTTCCATGTATTTTTCCTGGCTCCATTGCTCACGTTTGGCGGTATCTTGCATCAAAAGAACCAGTTGCTGGTAATTCAAAAAGGCAATGTTGGTTTTCGGGAAAAGCCCCACTCCCATTTTATAATCCAATTCCGAAAACACCTCGGTAATGCGGTGTCCATAGGTCACGTACACCGATCCTTCATACAATTGCATCCGTTTCAAGGCGTTATCAACTTGCGGAAATCCGTTCATAAAACTAAAAAGAAGAATGAGGAGGATTCGTGTTTTCATGGCTGGCGGTTTGGTTTATTGGTGGTTTAACTTCGGTTGATAAATTATATATATGTCTTCTTTCTTGGGTTCTTTCCATGAGGATTTTTGGAGGTTGGAAAAATAAGCCTGCTCTCCTGCATGTACTAAAAGTGATTGGGAATGGCTGTGATTCTGAATCCACTCTACCTCACCCGATTCTACCATTAATGAAATGTCTCCCTTTTGATTGCCTAAATTTACACGGAACGAGGTTCCTTTAACCTTAATGTTTGTTCCGCCAACCTGAACAGTAAGCGGATTCAGGCAATTTTTAGGGACAACAAAATAGGCCGCCCCGGAAAGTTTAAGTATGTTTTTATCTTTCCTTAGTTGAATAGACGACGATGGGTACAAATAGATGATGCTGCCATCGTCAAGAGTGTCTTTCCTGAAAGAATTTTCGTTGGTTGCATAATAAATCAGGTTTTGCTTTGCCTGATAAATCAACCATCCCGAAGTCAAAAGCAGAAGTAACGATGCCGCTACAGATAACTTTATGAACCGCATTTTTAAAACATCACCGTTTTGATCTTTAATTGTCTGTCGGATTTTATCCCATGCCTCAACAGATGATGGATGCGCGTCCTTTTCCGATTTTTCCCAAAAAATTTTTACCCGCAGAAAAAGCTCTTTGTTATTTTCCGACTGGTTTAACCATTGCTTAAACTGATCTTTTTCCTGAGGTGTCATTGCATCCGCCAAAAAATCTATAATTTGATTATATCTGTGATTTTCAGCTTCCATTGAAATTTTCCTTTCCATAATAAAAACATTTGGTTTCAAATTACCCCTTACAATTCTTTATAAAAACGTTTTAATTTTTTTTGTAAAAACAGGCGTGCTTTCCGCACCTGAACCTCAACGGTTTTTTCGCTTATATTTAGTTTTTCTGCTATCTCGCGGTGCCGTAACCCATCCAGCCGGCTCATCTCAAAAATCAGACGTGACCGTTCAGGCAATTGTTCAATGGCTTCGTACAAGGCTTTCGATAAAAAAGGATTGGGTTCTCCATGCCATTCTGTATAAGAAGAATCGCTGCCATGAGCCTGCTCTTTGTGCTTCAATACAATCTTTTGATGGCGCAAATGATTCAACGCCTGATTATGTACACTTTTATACAAATAGGCTTTCATATTGAATTCTTCATCAATCTTGCCCCGGTGATACCAAATCATCAAAAAAGATTCCTGCACCAGCTCTTCAGCCACTTCGCTGTTGGCTACAAACGAAAAGGCATAGGCATGAAGGGGCGTATAAAGAAGTTCAAAAACTTGCTGAAACGCTTTTGTGTCTCCTGTCCGGATCAAACGGTTGTATGGCTGGGTTAAATCAGACACAGTGTTTTTTATTTACAAAAATAAACACATTACTGATATTCAGCCCTTACTCAAAATAAAAGGGGGTTGAAATTCGGGCGGCGATTTTTACCCGGCATTCAGTTCCTGCCAAAGGGCTTCATCAAAAAGCTCCAGCGAAGGAATTTTCTTGTCGGCAATGCAATACCCGGCTTTGTGATAGTTTTCGTGATCGGGCACAGCCACTACTTTCATTTTTGCCGCTTTCCCGGCCAAAACTCCATACACCGAGTCTTCGAGCACCAAACACTGGTTTGCAAGAACGGATATTCTTTTGGCTGTTTCAATAAATACTTCAGGATGAGGCTTGCCATATTTCATGAACTCTGCAGATTGTATCAACAAAAATTTTGGTTTAATTCCAAATTTTTGAACCACCGTATCAATCAAAGCATTGGACGATGCGGAGGCAATGGCCATCGGAACCCCTTTCTTTTCGAGCAATGAAATAACCTGATAAACTCCCGGCATGGGTTTTCCTTTTTCAACCACCAATTGAGTAACCCGTTCCATGATTTCCTGAACTGTGGCATCCACATTCAAATGAGCCTCAGGATAAACCAAGCTCCAGTGCGTCACCACTTCGTCCACCCGCATTCCCGTAGTTCCCCGGCAATCATTTTCAGTCAACTGTATCCCTTTTTTTCCAAAGATATCTATCTCGGCCTCTCTCCACAAGGGTTCAGAATCAATCAAAAGCCCATCCATATCAAAAATTACTGCCCGGATCATCGTAAAAATTTTTGCCAAAAATAAGAGAAATATGACTGGAAACACCACGATTTTAAATAACAATACAATGCGTTTAGTTAACGCGCCCTCCGCTCTTCGGGCATCACGCCATGGCGTGGACTAGAACTGCTGCCACCGAGGAGGTATCCCCTTGAGGGGATTATCGGGGTGAATCTTTCTTAACTAAACGACATTATTAGCAGAATGAATATTTTAGTATCAAAAATTGAGAAAAGGGATTAGAATTTAGAGTTTAGAACAATTGGCTATTAGCTTTTTGTCTTTTTAGCTAATAAGCAACCATTTAGACAATTTTACCCTGCACCCTTGCCCCGGCTTTGTAAATCGTCATCTGGCTTTTAAAAATAGTTATCTTTGCTATTCATAAAAGCGCAAGGTGAACAAAGGAATTGTTATAAAATCGACCGGGAGCTGGTATTTGGTGCGAGATGCTGATGGAAGCATTGTGGAATGCCGCATCAAGGGGAAATTCCGCACCTCGGGCATCAAAACCACCAACCCATTGGCTGTGGGAGATCATGTGATTTATGAGCTTGACGAAAAAACCGGCTTTGGCACCATCTCTAAAATTGAAGAACGGAAAAACTACATCATCCGCAAATCCATCAACCTTTCAAAACAGGCCCACATCCTTGCGGCAAATGTCGATCAGGCGTTATTGATTGTTACCCTGGCCAAGCCCAAAACCTTTCCTGAATTCATTGATCGTTTTTTAGTGGCTGCCGAAGCTTATAATATTCCTGCAAAAATCGTGTTCAATAAAACCGACATTTATTCCAAAACCGATTTCGATGAGATGAATCAACTCATTCAGGTATATTCCACGATTGGGTATGAGTGTTTTCCTATTTCGGCGGCAGCAAACCAGGGCGTGGATAATATTAGCCAATTGCTGGCTCATAAAACTTCGGTTATGGCAGGCCATTCAGGCGTTGGCAAATCAACCTTAATCAACCTGTTAAACCCTACCCTGGATTTAAAAACCTCTGAAATTTCCGATTACCATGAGTCGGGAAAACATACCACAACTTTTCCCGAAATGCATGTATTGAGCAACGGTGGGTTTATCATTGACACTCCGGGTATTAAAGGTTTTGGAATGGTGGATATGGATAAAGATGAAATTTCGCACTATTTTCCTGAACTTTTTGCAGCGATGGGACATTGCCAATATTACAATTGCAGCCATTCGCATGAGCCGGGATGTGCGGTAAAAAAGGCGGTTCAGGAGGGTAAAATTGCCGAAAGCCGGTATAAAAGTTACCTGAACCTGTTTTTGAATAACGATGACGAAAAATACCGGGTCAATGAATAAACGTGTTTTCATAATAACCTTCTTCAGTTTTTTTGTAATGGCCAATTGTCAGCAACCACCAGCATCAAAAAGCGAAACACCCTTAAAACCGGAAAAAAAGACCATACCTCCCCAATCATCAGAAACGGATAAAAAGCCTTCAAAAAAACTGATCCCGTTAACCGATGAAAACCTGGTGGAAGAATTGACAAAATATGGAAACGAAAACAGGGAAACCCTGGTGGTAATGAAAACCCCCAAAGGTGTGATGACGATACAATTATACGAAAACACGCCGCTTCACCGGGCTAATTTCATCCGCCTGATTAAAAACGGGTTTTACAACGGCACTGAATTTTACCGGGTGATTAACCATTTTATGATTCAAGGCGGCGATTCCGACGGGTTCGAACGGCAATATGTGAAACAGAAAATGGGGACTTACACGCTACCTGCCGAATTCCGTAAAGAGAACATCCACAAAAAGGGCGCTCTTTCCATGGCCCGCGAATACGAAAACAATCCCGAAAAACGGTCCGTGGCTTTCGAGTTTTTTATCATCCAGGGAACCCGATATACCGCCGGCGAGCTGCTGGGCGCCGAACAACAATATCATTTATTTATTTCGCCCGTGCATCAGGAAATTTACAAAACCCAGGGAGGAACGCCCCATTTGGATGGGCAGCACACCGTGTTCGGGCAAGTGATTGAAGGCTTGGAGGTAATTGATTCCCTTGCAGCAGTGACGGTGGATGAAGGAAATTGGCCTATTGAAAAAATGTCCATCGATTTAGAAATTAGAGATTAGATGTTAGAAATTAGAATTTAGAGACCAAAACCAGAAACCCATGACAAAATTTATCAATAGGAAATTATCACTTGCTTATAAATTTTTAACGTACTTTTAAAATCTATGAACTTACTATTAATCAGCAACTCAACCAATCCGGGTGAACCCTATTTGGATTATCCAAAAAATGATATTGCCTCTTTTTTAGGAACAATTCCCGTAAAAGCGGTTTTTATTCCCTACGCCGGAGTAACGGTAACATGGGACGATTATGAAAAGAAAGTAAAAACCCGATTTAACGAAGTGGGGCACGACATAGTTTCCATTCACCACTTTGCCAATTCGGTGGAAGCTATTGAAAAAGCAGAAGCCATTATAGTGGGCGGTGGTAATACCTGGCAGTTGTTGCGGTTAGTCCGCCAAAATGGATTGATCGCGCCCATCCGTAAAAAAGTTTTGGCCGGAACTAAATATATTGGCTGGAGCGCGGGCTCTAATTTGGCCTGCCCTACCATTAAAACCACCAACGATATGCCCATTGCCGATCCCATGGGTTTTGACGCCCTGAACCTGATTCCATTTCAAATCAACCCACATTACTTGGATAAAAACCCCGAAGGACATGGTGGCGAAACCCGCGAGGAACGTATTCTTGAATTTTTGGAAGTGAACCGCGAAACAACCGTCGCCGGTTTGCGTGAAGGGTGCTTGTTTCAGGTAAAAGATAACCAATTATCTTTTAAAGGACAAAAAACGCTACGTGTTTTCCAATACGGAAAAACACCTTTCGAAGTGGCTCCTGTTGAAGATTTCAATTTCTTGCTAAAAAAATGAAACAGAATTTTTATCTATTAATTTATATCTTGTTGATTCCCCTTTTTGGGGCAAGCCAAATATTAATTCCAAAAAAAGATTATGTTCCCGAAGTGCGGCAATCGCGCTATAGTTTTGCCATCAGCCTGATTTCAGGTGCCAATTCATTCCCGGTTTCGTTTGGCATCATGCGCCAAAATCCTGACAGCACCCACGAGATAATTTTCCTGACCAAAGAATCTTTCCTAAGGCAAGCTTCCGGGTTTGAAACATCGCGCGCCAATCCAGAAAAAATCAATTATTTCGAAGAATACGGTATCGACCCTAGTATTTTGGATGAACTTTGGCGGCTGAAATACGATGTGTTTCCTTACGGGAATGTGGATGAGGCCGGCTGGGGGACAAAGCAGGGGGTTCCCTCAACAGCACAGTTTCAAATGCTTTCGGTTTTTGGAATTAACAAAATGGTAGATTATACCTTTGGCAATAAGGTCTGGCTGTTTTTAACCAAAGTAAAAGATCCTGTTTGGCAGGGGGAATATCAATTGCGGAAATAAGAGCCTTTTTTAATTAATCTCAATTCAATGTGGTTTAGTTCACAGAATGAATATTTTAGTATCAAAATGTGAGATTAGAGACACAAGGTAATATGCTAATGACCAATCTTGTAACAATCCAACCATTTTACCCTTTAACCCTTACCTGCTCTGTTCCTTGCGGTTAATTTTACTTTACACTCATAAATCTTAACTAAAATTCTTTTTCTCAAGCATCCTTCGCTTGTCAAGCAGGTCATTTATTTCTTGCTCCGAAAGGTCCCTGTTTTTTAATAAAAAATCGATGTTTTCCCTTTCGTCAATAACCGGAGCCGCTTCGGGTTTGTCAAAAATCCCTAAATCTTTTTTTAATTGATCTACCATTTGGGTAATCAGTTCTTTAATAGGTTCCCCCATCTCTTCAATAAAATCATCGGGAATGGTGTTTTTAATCATTTGGTAGTTGCCTGCTAACAGCTCAAAATTTTGATAGAGGGGATCGTTTTTAATAATAATTCCCTCGCTGGTAGCTTTATCTCTCAGCTGCTTAAACAATTCAATAAGTTCGTCCAATTTTGCTATAAAGGCTTTTCCCTTATCATTCATAGGTTCTTATTTCAGGTTTTTTTTTAAAACATCTTTACTTGCTGACTACAAAGTTAATACATATTACTCAAGTCGTATATAACATAAAAAAATAATTCAAAAAGAAATTTCTTAACCTATCAACTTGCTGCTATCTAATCCATTTCTCTTATTTTTGTAAACAGAAAAACTGTAGGGCCATCGAGCAACACATTCATGCGTAAATAAATAACTAAAAAATTCAAAACATGATAAAGAACTTCCTCTTTTTTGCATTCGTTTCGTTAATAACGATTCAAGCCACAGCCCAAGTATTTAACACAGCTAAAACTTTAAAAAAAGGTACCTTTTCGGTAGGCGTGGAACCGATGATCATCGCCAGTGGAGCCGATGATTTTCTCCTTTTTGGCCACGCGGGTTATGGCCTTACCTCTGGCATTGATTTGGGGTTCAAGTTTGGCGTTTTGGGTTCAACCAGTTATGTTGGTGGCGATGTGGAATTTGGTATCAACAAAAACTTCTCCTTTAGTGCAGGGGCACATACTTATGGCGATTTTGGACTCGATGCCACATTTTTGGGAACTTACGAACTGGCAAAAAATGTGAATTTGTTTGGGGGTTTAGATGCCGATGTGAATTTTGGAGGAAATGTGTATTTTCCCGTTTGGATACCCCTAGGTTGCGAAATCGAATTAAATAAATCTATGGCATTTGTGTTTGAGGCCTCTATTGGGGTGTACGATTCGGCTCCTCACATGTTTGGAGGGGGTGTTAACTTTTATTTCTAATTGCCGTTAATGAACTTGAACTCATTGGGAAAAGAAACCTTGATTTTTGCCACGCAAAACAAGCACAAACTTGAAGAGGTAAATCACCTGTTAAATGACTTTTTCAATGTCATTGGTTTACATGATGCCGGTTTCGGTGATGATATTCCAGAAGATGAACCTACGCTAGAAGGTAACGCCCGTTTCAAGGCGCGCTACATCTACAATAAATTGCATAAAAATGTTTTTGCCGACGATACCGGACTTGAGATTGAAGCACTCAATGGCGAACCAGGAGTCATCTCGGCCAGGTATGCCGGTGAAGGAAAGAACCCGGAAGACAACATTCAATTGGTGTTGAAAAAATTGCACGGTGTTGAAAACCGCAGAGCCCAATTCCGTACGGTCATCTGCTTAATCTTTAACCATCAGGAATTTTTGTTTGAAGGGGTGGTAAAAGGAACCCTATTAACTGAAAAGAACGGGATCTCCGGGTTTGGTTACGATCCTATTTTTAAACCCGATGGCTATGAAGATACGTTCGCCCAAATGCCGATGGAGCTAAAAAACAAAATAAGCCACCGGGGATTGGCCATGCAAAAGTTGATAGCCTTTTTTGCAAACATGTTAGCTTTACCCGGAATTTGACAACAAAAAAGGCAACTCACTATTATTTTGAATTGCCTTTTTTTGTTATTAAACGAAAAGCTATTTTTTATCGGCCTGTTTTGGATCAACAATCTGAAGACTATAAAGAATGGCCTCCAACTGCCGTATGTAATTGCGCTTGTTAAACTTGGGTGCATATACAAAACCTTCTACGGTTACCACCCGGTTTCGGTATGGGTCCAATTGACTAATGCTGACAAATGGGCCGCCCATAAAATCATTCTCCATCTTCCATAATCCACGTAATTCGGCGGTATATTTTCCATTCAACTCAAAAGATCGGAATACCGGAAAAACCTGAAGTTCGGTGGTCATATACGAACCCGGGGCTTGGGAACTAACAAACTTTTTAAGAAATTCGTTCCGTTTTTCAATCAAATAATTGGCCGTAAAGGTTGAGGAGTCGGTATAATCGTAATAATAAATAAAAAGCCCCTGGCTAATATCCGGCGTCTCTAAGGCAATCCAGTGGAAGTTGATTGTGTCCATATCGTAAGAATACCCTTTTGGAATGGTCAACTTCAGTCCGGCATTTTTTTCAATCCGGCGGATTAACGTGAGTTCCGGATAATTTTCATAATTCTGAATCAACCTATCCCGTTCGGCTTTAAGTAAAAGACCCAATATTTTCTGTTCATTCTCCATAAAAAGAGAATCGAAACTTTGACGGTTGGGAGCCAACATGGTAATCACAAGCTGGGGTTTGGCCCATTTGTTATATTCCACCTGGATTCCTCTCTTTTCAATGGACGGTGAAATTTGTGCAATAATAAGGTTCCGGTGAATTTTGAACAGCTCAGTAAAGGCCTTCATCGAAATACTTACCGGATTCAGTAAGGGTTCACTCTGAGGAAGACCCGGAGTTTCCTCGGTTAACAAGGCACGGAAATTCTTCCCTGTCTCAGAACTCCACACGGAGGGCTCCATTACAATAACCACCTCTCCCGCCGAACCAGAAACACCCGGAAGCAAGTCCCTTTTTAACTTATCGCGGCTGCATCCCAAACCTACCATTACTGTTGCTATGATGTAAATGCCTATTCTTTTCATTCTGTGGTTTTTTAGTGTCTATCTTTTTTGCAGGTCATTGCTTTCTGCATTTTAATTTTATTATTATTACGAATTTAAAAACAGTTTCAAAAAAAAACAAAGAAAAGGAAATCTGTTCTGGTTTTGTCTGTTTCTACAAGTTAAAGAGAGAAAAAAAACAATTCTTCATAAAAATTTATACTTTTTTGAAATTAAGACTAAAACATCTTAAACATTTCAAAAAGGTATCTGTTATTAGATGGAGATTAAATTTTAACGTATATTTGTAAACATATAAAAAGTATTACCGTGATTCCAAATCCTAATAATGGTAAATTTTGGTTGGTTTATGAGTTCAATACAACAACATCCTCAGTTGTTGATTTTATTAATACAGATGGAATTACGGTATGGCGGAATGATGATTTTGACCAATTGGTCGCAACTGCTTTATTTGAACAGAACCGTCTCTTTTGGGATTTTCCCCTCAAAACGCGGCTCATTTAATAAAGTAATTAATAAGGTTTGTTGTTCATAAGAAATCATTCCGCAAAATAAAGAGCAGGTCTCCCCGGCCTGCTTTTTGTTTTTAAAGCTTTTTAATTTCCCATGAAAGTCATTCAACCTGTAGAATCACCTGGTATCCAGCAAATTTCCGAACATTGAGTACATTTCCATCCTCAAATAAAAGATACTGTCCTTTGATTCCTGACAAGATTCCGGAAAAATCAGGTTCCTTATCAAGGTTTAAACCCGCCACTTTCAAAGGGTATTTTTGAACAGGATAAGAAATGTTTGTCACTTCATTATCATCAACAATGAATTTCTGGTAGGGTCCGGGAACCAACGCCTCAAAATGCTTTTTGAATTGAACCATATCTGGAATTTCCATTACACTGCTACTGAGCATTTTTCGCCAATTTGTTTTGTCGCTGAGATATGGTTTTAACGAAACCTCAATCAAACCCGCCAGCTGCCGGTATGGTGTTTTGGCCAATTTGATTGCATATTCTGCCCCTTGATCGATCCACCTGGTGGGAATATTTAAATGCCGGGTTACCCCTACTTTTAACTCGCTGGTAAAAGAAAGATAGACAAAGTGATCGATTAAATCGTGTTTTCGCGACCATTCCATGTTCCGGGAAATTCCTTCATGCGCCCTGTTGAGTTCGGGGCGGACTACACTTTCATCTGTTTCGGGTAAACTAATAAAACAAGGATAACAATATCCCTGCGAAAAGGACTTGTTGGTCTTTCGTCCACAATGAATGCAGTAAATTTCGCCTATAAAGTGGTAAGTGATTTTTTTGCCTAACCAGGTATTTATATTTAAAAAGTCTCCTCCAAGATTCAACTGATAATGAACCGGATTATCGAGAACCGTATCCATTTTCAGCAAATTTCCTTTCATCTCCATCCTTCAGCTATAATTGTTTTTGATAAATAAAATACACGCCCACTCCCAAAAAACTATCAATACCCTTTTAAAACCCTTTTCCGCAAAGCTCTCTTTTTTTCCGGGGTTTGTTTATAGTTGTTCCCATAGATGGCGCCCTCCCATTCTCCGTAAGTTGGGTTGGGCAGAATGATGTAATTATCGCCAAACAAATCCCGTAACGAATCCACCACCTGAAACCCCAAGTCGGCTCCCCGCTCCGCAAAGATTTGGCTAAAATCGGTTAAATTATCGCCCACATATAAAAGCACATCGTATGTTTCGATGACTGTAATCCGGCGCATGGTTTTATCATTATTCTGGTTTATTTCCCTCAAAAACAAAAAAACGGAGTCGGCATTTGGAAATCCCTCTTTTTTCAAGTTTTTCAATGTCGGTTCCCGTTCATCTGCTTTCCTGTTAGAAATGTAAATCACTTCTACCCCTTTACTTTTTGCATATTTTGTAAATTCCAGTGCGCCCGGTAAGGCTCTGGCATCCACCCTGTCAGTCCACTGTTTCCAGCCTTCGGAGGTATAAAGTTGCCCGGTTTGAATTAAATGAACCTCATAAGCGCTATTATCGAGAACTGTTTCATCAATATCGAATACAATAGCAGCGGGTTTCTGATTTTGTCGGGAGGCTAATTTCTGATCCAGTCTCCATTTAGCTAATTGGTAAGCCTGATAATAACAAGCCCGCATTTCGGCCGATTTTTGAAACCAGTCGGTTGCCATCACCAAATGTTCGCTTTCCGATAATTTTTCGTTACTATCTGCATCTTGTGCCAAAGAGGGGTTAATAGCAATCCAAATAAAAATATTTAAAACAAAGAGAAGGTTTTTCATGAAAAGATTTATTTAAGTAGTTCCGTGTTAAATTAACGTTGTTTTTGTTTAAGCAGGTGTCTGTTTGTAACTTATATCGTGTTAGTTAAAATTGTATTTTAACTATGGTAACTTTAAAGTGTAAAACATAAAAACAAAATTTCTACAATCGAGAATTTAGGATTAAAAATAGTTGAATTTTTTGTTGTGCTGGTAATTTCTGTAAGCAATTTGAAAAAAGAAATAGCATATAATCTTATCCCCATAGTATTGTGTAAATACACAATTATCCTATCCTATTTTTGCCGGTTGCAGTAAAAATTAATCAATAAACACCGGGATTTTAAATTTTTGAAAGCTGCTCAAGAGCTTTGTAAAGAGTTTCGTCTTGCTTGGCAAAGCAGAAACGTATCACTTTATTGTCGTTTTTCGCTTTGTAAAAATAAGATGTTGGAATTGAAGCCACATTATTTTCACGGATTAGCCTGCTGGCAAATTCAAAATCCTTTTCATCAGAGATTGCCGCATAATCAACACACTGAAAATAGGTGCCTTTTGATGGCGAAACCTTAAACTTTGTCCCCTCCAGGCCCTTGACCAAAATATCCCTCTTACGCTGGTACATTTCTTTAATTTGCTGGAACGGGTGTGGTGTTTTCAGGAACTCTTCAAATGCATATTGAACCGGGGTATTGACGGTGTACATTAAAAACTGATGGATTTTCCGGAATTCGTTCATTAGTTCTTTTGGAGCCAGCACATAACCAATCCGCCACCCGGTAACATGAAATGTTTTCCCAAAAGAATTTACAATAACCGTCCTATCTTTTAGCTTGGGATAAAGCGCCAGGCTTTCGTGCGAGGCTCCATCAAACACTACGTGTTCATACACTTCGTCGCTTAACAGCAGAATGTTGGTGCCTTTTACAATTTTACTTAGTTTTTCCACATCCCAAGCCGACATCACTGCCCCAGTGGGATTGTGGGGGTTGTTTAAAATAATCATCCGGGTGTTTCCGGTAATTGCTCTTTGAAGGCTTTCCCAGTCGAAAGAATAGTTCGGACGGGGCATTTCAATAAACGCCGGGATACCGCCATTTAATTTTACGGCGGGCGAATAACTATCGTAAGCCGGCTCAAAAATCAGAACTTCGTCTCCTTCGCGCACAAAAGCGGTTATGGCTGTAAACAATGCTTCAGTAGCCCCGCCGGTAATGGTTATTTCAGAATCGGGAAGGTACTCCGCCTGGTACAGACTTTGGGTCATCTCGGCAATGCGTTCCCGTAACGACATGAGTCCATCTACGGGAGCGTATTGGTTGTATCCTTTTTGAATAAAAGAACAATACAAATCCATAAGTTCCTGGTGCGTGTTAAAATCGGGGAATCCCCTTGAAAGATCGATGGCTTGATGTTGCTGGGCCAGCTCCGACATGATGGCAAAGATGGTCTTTCCCTGGTTGGGGATTTTTGAGAATATGTTTTTCTTGCTCATGAAAATTGAAAAAATGGGTTAACTACGTGACTATTGCGAAAAAACCTCTTTCAACACCGGGTATGATTTGATTGCTTTAAAATTTAATATTTGGTGTTCGTAAAGCAATACAACCGCATCAAGCAGGTAATTTCGCTGTATTAAAGTTACTGATAAATTTTCCAACTCGGTATAGGGTTGATGCAATAATTCGATAAGAATATTGTGACCTTCTTTGCCAATATAAAAATCATGGGGCGGTTTAAAATCTATTTCGTGTCCCTCTTTAAAATCGAAATAGTCTTTTTGAATCTTTTCATCGGTCATAAATCCCAGGCGGCGGGCCAATTTTACCATAAAGGCAATGTGGAACAATGGGATTCCGGATTTTATTTCGTCAAGAATTAAGATGGATGTTTTTACAAAACCAAAAAGCTGTTCATCGGCAAACTCCTCTTTTACACAACGATATAAAACTTCAGAAAGAAACAGGGCTATCGTGTTTTTATAAACATTCTGGCTAAGTTCCTGAAGTGGGATAAGCAATTTAAATTCCTTAATTTTTTGAATCTGTCCCGGTTTGAAATACAAGTGAATATCAAGCAAAAAAAGAGGTTGAAAAAACCCCAGCCGGTTTTGTTTTGATTTCCCGATTCCATGTACCATCAACGATTGCCTTCCATAATGGCTTGTAAGAGTATGGGCAATAAGGGAACTATCGGAATATTTGGTGTAATTTAAAACAATAGCCTCAGTATGAGTCAACATGTTACCGCACAATTAAAATCTTTGTTGCTTGTGTTTCTGATCCTAATGGAGTGACACAAAAAACAAGATAAATTCCTGTCTCGACATTCTCTCCGTTAAGGTTTTTTCCATTCCAAATGGCATCACCCCCATTGCTCATGGTTTCAAAAACCAAATGTCCCGATAAATCGGTAATTTTCACTTCAGTATCCGACATAAGCCCCCGTATGGTAATAAACCCGTTGTAACCTTCCTTTACCGGATTTGGGAACGTATGTACCGCGTTAAAGTCCGGTTGGCTTGCTGTGGCAGTGCTCATGTATGATTGCACCCCTTTATCGGTACCAATAAACACCTCTCCGGTTTTTTGATTTATTTCAACCGAAATGATGTTGTCCGAAATCAATTTAGAGTTCTCTACATTCAATACCATTATCTGCTCTGTTCCATCGGCTGAAACCAGAAACAATCCGCCCCCATCGGTACCAATCCATTTGCGGTTTGCACCATCCACGGCAATAGAGGTAACCGATTCTCCTTCTAAAAGGTTTTTCAAATAGCCATCAACCACCAATTGTGGCTTCCGGGCATAAATAGTTTGACTGAGCGCATTATATGGGTAATCATAAACTACAACACCATCGGCAGTACCTAGCCAAATAGTCCCATCCAAATCTTCTACAATATCATTAACCTCTTGGCTGTATGTGCTAAGTTTATCCTTGATGGTAATGGATGTGTACTTGTCATCACTAGCTGTTGCTGGGGTCTGGTTGGTGTTCCAAATAAAAACACCTTCCCCTCTTAATCCAACATGCCAAAAATCACCATTCGAAGTTAGTATCGATTTATAGGTTTGAATATTGCTTAACGACCCGTCATAGGAATAGCTGTACCATTCCCCTGTAGCCGTTTTTACTATAATTGGGGTCTGACTTTTTCGTGCAATTATCCACAGGTTACCTTTTGAATCAAAGTTCAGGCTACTTATAAAATTGGAACCCAATTCCGGGATGTCTGCCCACCTATAAATTTTGGAAAAAACACCGTTCTTCAATTCAATTAAACCATTACCCCATGTCCCGATATAGGTATATTGACTATTTGATGCCATACAGACGGCATCACTGACCCCGGCCAAAGAATCCTGAGTAGCTTTATCAAATGAGTTCCACGTTTCATTTGAAAAGGTATAAGCATTCGCCTTTAAAAAAGCAGCTTCTCCTGAACGCCTATATCCACCAGGAAGTACGGCGATTTGATTGTTTTGGTAACAAATCTCGAACACGTTGCTGGTTGGCGGTCCATCGGGGAGAATGACCGTTTTATATTTTTCTGGCGTATTCAGCAAAAGGCCTTCTTTAGAGTCGGCCAACCACAGTTTTCCATCTTCATCGTATAAGGCGTGTTGGGCATAATGCGCGCTATAGTTCGATTCCAAGCCTAATTCTTGGTTATAAGTGAGTACATGATAGATTTTTATTACAACCAGTTTGTTGTTTGAAACCGATAAGGAACGTACCTTGTCCAAATTGGTAAAAATTGTGTCCCATTTTTGGCCGTTGTTCCGGTTTACCAATGAAGATTCCGGATTTGAAAATTTATTAAGCACGAACAGTTGGTTTCCATAAACCACAGGTGTATAACAGGCGGCTGAGGGATTATACAATCCTGTCTCCTTTTCCCAATTGGTGTAATTGCTCAAAAATGGATCGCCAATGGCTGCTTTATATAATCCCTTGTCGGTGCAGGCAAAAATGGAGTCATTAAAAATAGCCGTCCCATTCACTTTCATATAGGAACCTCCTGCACCCAAAATATATGTGTCAGAAATTTCATTTTTCTGAAGGTTGAACACAACAATTCCAAATCCGAAAGAGATGTAAGCAAAATCACCCACCATGCTGATGTGGTAAATAGACTTATCTGCCACCATGTTTTTCATCTTAATGTCTGGAAAATTTATCTTGGTGTCCCCTTCAAAAAGATCGATGTTCCCGTTACTGAAACCCACCAAAAGTTTTTTGTTTTTTTCGTTATAGGCTACGTACCCAATCCCCAAATCGCTCAGTCCGTTAATTTTGGAAAGTTTCTGAATCGAGCCATCGGTTTTGTCATAATAAAATAGGGACAGGTTTGTGGCACAATACACCCGTTCATCGGTAATGGCAACGACTTTCCCTTCATTGTAAGGAAGGTGTTCGCGCCAAGTCCCTTTTGGGGTTTGCGCCTGGATAAAATTTGTAAAACTTATTCCCGAAAGAATCAGTGTTGCTAGAATATGGCCTCTTTTCATGGCTTTTTTATTAATTGTAAAACGTTCGTTGTTGGAATTTTTCGAGTAAAATTCTATATATAAACTGAAAAATCGTGGAATTATTATTTCCTGTTTGTGTAAACCATTGTCATCACAATGGGTTTCGGCTACTTTTCAAAAACCACCTCTTGATACGGAAATCTTTTCCGTATATAGAATATTCCTTCAGGAAGGCCTTTTCCCACAGAGATGATCATGTTGATTTCAGCTTTTGCCGGGAGTTTCAGGTAACGTTTCATCCGTTTGGAATCAAATCCCTCCATGGGGCAGGTATCATATCCCTGCGCTTTTACAGCTAACATAAACGTCTGGGCAGCTAAGGCTACGCTTTTGTGAATGGTCACCTTTTTATTCACTACAGTTACCTCGCGGACAATCGGCCGTTTCAATCCGATAAAGAATACCAACATTTTTTTCAACAATGAAAAGAGAAATAAAAAATCATAGGAATAAAAAAGGTTCATTACTTTTTTGTAATACAACCGCCGACGGGATTTACTGTTTTCTTTCTCAAAGTTCTCGGGGCTTTCAATGGTGTCAAGGTTGAATTGAATCGATTTTTTGTACTTGTCGGGCCGGGCAACAAAAACCACCAACTCCGAGGCCGTTTTGGCAGCGGACTGATCCATGCAAAAATAGGCTACTTTTTCTTTTGCCTCTTTGGTCCTAATCCGATAAAACTCCCACAGCTGCATGTTGCTGCTATTGGGTGACAAGAGTGCCAATTCCAGGCTTTTTTTTACAATTTCGGAGTCGTAGAAAAATTCTTGATCATAAACCCGGATAGAACGACGATTAGTAACAACCTCTTCAAATACTTTAAATACATCAACCATAATATTGATATTTAATGTTTTTTTGTCAATTATTAATTTCTTTACTCTGATTCTTGTACAAATCAGGATCTGGGGTGTAAAGATATTCGAAATACCCAACTGCATATGGAAAACTTTATAAAGATTGTCCATTTTTCATGCGATTTATCAGGTTAAAAGCCCTGTTATAAATTGTCATTTTCATATATTTGTCTTCGCTAAAAAGGCAACTCAAAAATTAACAATTCGCATAAAATTTTAAATCATGAAACACATTAATGATTACAACTTTAAGGGCAAAAAAGCCATTGTCCGTGTCGATTTTAATGTTCCGTTGAACAAACAAACATTTGAAGTTACCGATGAAACCCGCATCAAGGGAGCCTTACCAACCATCAATAAAATTTTAAACGATGGAGGATGCGCCATTCTTATGTCTCACCTAGGCCGTCCCGATGGTAAAAAACAGGATAAATATTCCATGAAGCATGTGGTATCTGCTTTAGAGAAAAATTTAGAAAAAAAAGTAATTTTTGCTGGCGATGTGATTGGAGACGGTGTTGAAAAAATGGCCAAAGACTTAAAAACCGGTGAAGTTTTACTACTCGAAAACCTTCGCTTTTACGAAGAAGAAGAGGGAAAGCCTTACCACTTGGGTGAAACACCAACTGATGAGGAGAAAAAAGCGGGTAAAGCACAAGTTAAAGCATCGCAAAAAGAATTTGTAAAAACATTGGCCAGCTATGCCGATGTATATGTGAACGATGCCTTTGGGACTGCTCATCGCGCGCATGCTTCCACCGCATTAGTGGCCGACCATTTTGATGTTGAAAACAAAATGTTTGGTTACTTGATCAATAGCGAGCTTTTGGCTATGGATAAGGTGATTAAAGCGGCCGACAAACCTTTTACTGCCATTATGGGTGGTGCCAAAGTTTCCGATAAAATTTTAATTATTGAAAACCTGCTCGACCGCGTGGATAACCTGATCATCGGTGGAGGAATGACCTATACCTTTATTAAGGCACAAGGAGGAAAAATAGGAAATTCATTGTGTGAAACCGATAAATTAGATCTGGCTTTAAGTATCCTTGAAAAGGCAAAAGCAAAAGGCGTGAAAGTTTACATCCCTACCGATGCCATAAATGCAGACAAATTCGATGCTGAGGCAAACACCAACACCTCAAAAACTAACGAAACCCCTGATGGCTGGATGGGGTTGGACATTGCCAGCGAAACCATTGCTACTTTTACCGAGGTAATTAAAAATTCAAAAACCGTGCTTTGGAACGGTCCGATGGGTGTTTTTGAAATGGAAAAATTCTCAAAGGGAACTTCTGCTGTGGCTCATGCCTTAGCCCATGCTACTGCTAAAGGTGCTTTTACCTTAATTGGTGGTGGTGACTCAGTAGCTGCTATCAACAAAAACAAATTAGCCGACAAAGTAAGCTACGTTTCAACCGGTGGCGGTGCCATGCTGGAATACATGGAGGGTAAAGCATTGCCAGGTATTATTGCCATCCGTGGAGAATAGCCTTTTGAGATTTGATTCTGGAAAATTAGAGATTAGAAAATAAACTGAATGTTTTTAATGAAACCGCTTCCATTTTTGGGGCGGTTTTTTTTGGACAGCGAAGCGTCGACTTCGCTTATTAGATAATTCCCCCGGAACAGTCGCTTCGTGATTCATTAAAAACTCCACTTTAACCGGGCAAAGGCCATATTCATGCTTATTCGCTGGCGTCCAAATATTTCTAGATTAAAATATTGATAAATCAAAGAGGCGTTAAGGTTGTTGGTTAGCGAAATATCCACCCCGGGCATCAGAAAAAAACCGTTTTGATCGGTATAATACATACCGGCAAGATAAGCAGAAAAAATTGGGGTAATTGGATAGATTACATTTGCAAAAACATTATAAGTGGAAATAGACAGGCTCTTTGAATTTGATGGAGCGGAAACCAATTGTATCAATGGTATCAACGCTTTTTTATCGTTATACAAAAATTCTGCTTGTATCATCAGGTTGTTGTCAAAACTAATATCTGTTCCCAGAGTTGCAAGAAAAACACCTGTGCTATCCGAAAATTTTTTTTCAGGATGAAAATAGGATGTTTCTCCGCGGAACGAAAACTTTTTAATATTTCCTTCCCATCCTACACCAATCACAACATCTTCATTTTGAATATATCCGCCCATAAGTTGAATATCGTATCCCCACTTGTTGAATTTGGTCAGAGCTCCAAACGAAAGATGATTGGCACTATCTACTTTGGTTACAAATTCGAAAGAAGAGGCTGTTCCGAAATAATGGATTGCCCGGATGGCATCGGAACCCGGTTTTTCGGTATAATCAAAATCGTAATAAGAGTAGGCATTAAAAATATCATTGGGGTTCCACACCAACGATCGTCCCCAGTTAATCCGCTGCCGACCAATAGTTAATTCATTGGTTCCATGAACATATTCCACAAAAGCCCTATCTACCTGAGTATTGAGTAAACTTCCTCCCGACGAAAACCAATTCCAATTTAAATCGGCGGCGCCTTTATCTTTTGAAAATTCCGCAGCGTAGCCTGACGTGTTATTGATGGTCTCACCTAAAAAGAACTGGTTACGGAATTGGAGTTTCAGGGTCAATTTATCGGTAGCATACCAAGCCAAATTGAGACGGTTGTGTAACACATAGTCCCAAGTAACACCGGACGAATCGGTTATAAATTGTGAAGAGCCCATTTGGGAAATATATCCATCTATGGTAAATTTCTCTTGAGCACTTCCACTGGAAATTAATGCAACTAAAACTACTGTTATTCCTAAAAACCGTTTCATTTTAATTTTATAGAATGACTCTTTTGGTTTTTATTTTCTGGTATGGTGCCGTGCGGATTACCGTTCCTATTCTCCTCCGTTTTTACGGACATCGTTGATAATTTTACCGTCTTCAAGCGTAATAATCCTACGGGCTTTTTTAACCACCCGGGCATCGTGTGTACTGAAAATAAAGGTTATATTTTCCTCCCGGTTCAAGCGTTCCATGATTTCCAACAATGTTTCGGTTGATTTTGAATCCAGATTGGCGGTAGGTTCGTCGGCCAACACAAACTTTGGTTTTGCGGCCAAAGCCCTTGCCACCGCAACGCGCTGCTGTTGACCCCCTGAAAGTTTTACCGGACGGGCATTGATGCGCTCCTCAAGCCCAACGGCTTTTAAAAGTTCGTTGGATCTCTTCTCACACTCTTCATCTTTTTTGCCTTGTAACCGCATGACAAATTCTGTGTTTTCCTTCACGGTAAGAACAGGAATGAGATTATAAGCTTGAAAAACAAATCCAATGTTGTTCAATCTAAAATCAGTCAACTCCGAATCTTTCAGCTCGCTCATTAAAGAACCCCCCACCAAAACTTCGCCGGAAGTTGGTACATCGAGCCCACCAATCATGTTCAATAACGTGGTTTTACCCGATCCGGAAGGCCCCACAATAGCGGCAAATTCTCCTTCCTCAAAATCAAGGGTGATACCATCTACAGCCCGAACTTCTAGTTCCGATTCACTATATGTTTTATGCAGGTTGCTAATTTCGATTACTTTCATAAATTCAATTTTTTAAATGGGCTCATTTTCTCATAAGCTCATGGGTTCAATTATTCTATTCTCAATGCTTCAACAGGTTTTAGCTTAAGTGCTTTTTTTGCAGGAATTATTGATGCCAATATTCCAATGATAATTACCAGAAAAGTTACACCAATAAAGAAACTCGTTTCGATAGACGGATAGACTATGGCGGCCCAACCCACGGCTTCGAAACCTTCGGCTACGGACGAAAAATTCAGCCCGGTGGTTCCGGTAATTGCTATTAAAAGCCCACCCAAAGCCATTCCTATTAAACTTCCGGTAAGGGTAAGAAACACCGTTTCATACATAATCATTTGAAACACTTTCTTCTTCTTCATACCAATGGCCATGAGCATTCCCAATTCTTTAATCCGTTCCAGAATTGACATCAACATGGTATTGATGATGCCAAAAGCCAAGGCAAAAAAGATGATACCCATGATCATGTAATAATACACATCCATAAAATCGGCCATCATTCCAGCATCGGGAGCCAATTCTTTCCATGTCATAACATTTAAATGGCCAAACTTTTGGGCTAGCCGGTTTTTAAGCAAATTCGCGTCTTTTGTGTTTTCCGGAAGTACAATGGAAATTTCATGGAATTGATTCATATCCATTCCTGTGGCATAAGCCAAATCCTCTTGTTTAACAAAGGCATTCATCTGATCGAACATGGTGTTTGTGGTTTTATACACGCCACAAACCTGAAACGTTTGATACCCAATTTGTCCGTCTTGCTTGGTAAAACTAAAGGTTATTTTCGATCGGGTTTTTAAGTATGAAGCCGTTCTCATAAGAGCAGGCCCATGTTTACGGATTTCATTGGGATGCCAAACTTTTTGAACCGCCGGTTTAAATTTCTTCTCGGTATCGAATCGGGTATCGATCAAGGGTTTAAGTTTTTCCAACAATTCGTTTGGAACCTCTTGTCGAGTCAAACTATCCAAAACTTGCTGAGTTATCTTGAAGTTTTTAATCCGCAATTGCTCTGCGGTTTTGCCGCTTATAACAACCGGGGGTAACTTAGATTTCGTTTCGAAATAGTCACCGCCATTGGGAAGAATCTTCAAATATACATCGCTAACCCGCTTTTCTTGTTCCGGAATTATTCCTTTTAAAACAACCCCGGTACTTCCTCCTGCGGTTGTTGCCATGGAAACAATTTTGCTCCGCGTGGTATAATTTTCCAATCCAGGGGTTGTTTCGCAAAAAGCAAGTATCGAATCAATATCTGGTAAACTGTATTGGCTCTCCTCGTTAATCAAGTAGTCGGGGTTTTGAATTTTCAAATGCCCCAACTCAGTATAAATAACCGAATCAATTCGTTGAGCGACCCATCCATTCATCATTCCAGCCACAAACACACCTGCAATCGTTCCTAAGGTGATGGCAAAAACAACCACAAGACTCCGGCTCTTGTTTCTCCAAACATTTTTCCAAGCAATACTAGCAATCATGTCCCTGTTTTATTTGTTAGGTGTTTTCTGTTTGATATTACTCCCGCAAAGCTTCCATCAATTTCATTTTCCGAATTTTTTGGAGTGGGATGTAGCACGCAATTAAAACCATAATTAGGATGACAACTGCTTGCCATGTGAAATACCCTTCGACCGGAGCAGTGGGCATAATTGGATCAAAACCCATGTCTTCGTACATTTTTGCCATCTCCCCGGTGAAAGTTATTGGAAATTGACGAAACCAAACGACCAAAGGAATCGCCGCCAAAAATCCGGATAAGGTTCCCATAAATCCAATAAAGAACATTTCAATCACCACCACACCAATCAATAACCGCTTACGCATTCCAATCGCTACCAAAACACCAAATTCTCTTCGCCGCTCGGAAACCATCATCAGAACGGTACCAAAAATCCCAAAAAAGATAATGAAGTATAAAATACCCACGAACATCTGCCCGCTTTTGTTATCCCCTTCAATCTGCTGTTTAAGTGTTGGATTTAGTTCCTGCCAGTTTTTAACAACATAATTTTTTGAATCCAACAAATCTGATAATTCCTTTTGAACCAATAACATGTCATCGGGATCTTTTAAATTCAATATAATGGAGGTAATCCGGTTTTCAAGATTAAAAAATGATTGCGATTTATTTAATGACGTGTAAATCAATTTATTGTCCAAATCTGGTGCTGGTACTCTCACCATTCCCCGAACAGGAAATAAATCGGCGGCAGAATGCCCCTGAAAACCTTGGCCAATCATTACCAAGGTATCCCCAACTTCAACATTTAAAAACTGAGCCAGTTTTGACGAAATCAACACCCCGGAATCATCTGGAACCAAATAATTGCTTTTGTAAAAAAGATGCTTTTCAAAATTTGGGCGGTATTTCGTACGTTTTTCATCGTTAAGAGTCAAGTCGTCAAACAACCGTTCCAAATTGTTATAAACGCTGTTTTCGTACATTTTCAGCAGTTCTTTTTCCTTATCGGTGAACTCCAATTCCTGCATTAATAATTTTGCTTTACCGGGAGTCATTCGGTAGTTAACTATGAAATGCTCCGGATTGCTTACTGATGTTTCTTTTACCGGATCGATTCCGATTACCATCACCCCTTTGCTTTGGTTCCCCGTGGAAACTAAGGCAAAAGCCTCCACTCTTGGAACCGCAACTTTTACTCCTGGGTATTTTGTTAGTGTATCCATCATTTGAGCATTGTACGTTATCGAATGATCAAGATGAGGATCGTCATAATATTCAGGATTTTGCACTTGAAGGTACCCCGAAAACATCTCGATACTTTGCCGGATCATGTGTCCATAAGTTCCCAATTGAAAAGAGCGCATGATAATAGCAAAGAACACCGCAAAAAAGATGGATGCGGCAGTTATTAAAGTCCGCCGTTTGTTCCGCCAACAGTTTCGCCAGGCCATTTTTAGTAATCGGGTCATAAGTCTTTAATTATATTTCTGATTATTAGTGTATCCGCTTCATGTTTTGTTGGGTAAAAAAATCTTCACCGATAGCCACATCAAAGTCGATAGTTTTTATTTCAACAACCGTTTTGTTCTGATTCTCATCAGCAGGAATAATTTCAATAATTGATGGTATTTCCCTATTATCAAATACTTTAACATCTCTACTAATTTCTGTCCGGATCAGATAATTTTCTTCATCGTAATATTCGCTTTTAAGGAAAATAAACTTTTCTTTATCCACCCAAGTTAAAATTTTTCCCCAAACCACATTGGCATGAGGCATCGGGACCAGGCTAATTTTGTAACAGTTCCGGCCATCAACCACGTCTGTCCCTAAAAGTTCCTGGGTGTAATCGTTTACTATAGAACTTTGATTCACCAAATCATCGTTAGAATAATCGGAGCCCATCCATCCCTGCGACATCATTGCCGGCGGCAGTTTTATCATCCGGTTGATATTCGGAACATAATTCCACATTTCAGTCCGATGCTTCATAAAAACCTGACCCTTATCCTTAGCTGGTGCTGTAATTATAGTTAGAAAATAATCGCGCCCTAACGACCAGTTTTTAAAATCAATAGTCCGGGTATAAGTAGGCCTGACAATTGACATGGACATCTCGCTGATGTTCGAGGTTCCTTGCATTTTATCGTCCGCCTGCTTAACTATTTCCCTTGCACTTTGGCAAAATACATTTCCTGATAACAGAACAAGAAAAATGATTAAAAAAAGTTTCATGAGTCTATTTTTGTTATGTTTCATATAAATAGGAATATCTTTTTAATTAATAAACAGTTATCGCTTATACATTTCAATAATTCTGTTTGCAATTTCAGTTTGTTTTTCTTGATTAAAAAATTCCGGTGCAAATAAGTATTGCATACTTAACCCTTTGATTACTGATGAAAAAAGAATCATTTCGGTCTCTGGTTTTTCAAAGTGCTTTTTAAAATAATTGAGAGCCGTGGTAAATATCCGGGCAGATTGTTCTGCAGTTAATTCCCCCACTTTTTTTAACACTTCTGGTTGCATTGCCAACGTATAATAAAGTTTATAAAACTCCCTGTTTTCATTTTGAAGACGAAAGGTTTCTCTTACAAAAAACTCAAATTCGTCGCCTGTCAAAACGCCGTCTTTATCGGTATCAAAAGAAGAGTAAAATTCATTGACTCCTGCTTTTATAATTTCGGTTAAAAGCTCCTCCTTGCTTTCAAAATAATTATATAACAACCCTTTGCTTATTTGTGCTTTCTTGGCAATATCGGAAATGGAGGTTTGCATGTATCCGTTGCTTGCAAAAAGCTCAAGAGCCGCTTGTCGGATGATCAGGCTCTTGTTTTTCCGTATTTCTTCGTTTTGATCTTTCGTGCGGGGCATGTTTTTGAATGAACGGTTGGTCAAATTTAAATTGGTTTTTCATCAAATCCAAATATTTTTCATGTGAAACATTAATTTAATTGAAAAGGTTATTGTAAGGCCTATATTCTCTGGCTTAATAGCATTATCTTTTTTTAAAATCTCCCCAAGTTGCTAAAGTAAAAAAACTATTTTGCAGGGAGAAACACCTTCAAATTGGCATTGCATTGGTATTTGTTTATTTTTGAGGGCTTTTATCAAAAAAATAATACATCATACCATTTAAAAAATGAAACTAAAAGTCTGGGTTTTTAAGTTGCGCATCGAAGAATTGTTGGCCATAGCATTATTTATTCCTATGGTCATTTTTATGATTCTTTTTCATGATAAAGAGGGATTCTATAAAAGCGATATCGACCGTTTGATAGGCACTTTTTTTACATTCATTGTATTTATTATTATTCTAAAAACAAAAGATTTAGCAATCCTTCAAAAAACAAAAATCACACGGCTTCTGGCAACACTCCTTAAATTTCTTCGTGAAATTTTACCCTTTGGTTTTTGCCTGTTAATTTATACCAATATGCACGATATGGTTCACCTTGTGAATCCAAATGATGTTGATCCTTACTTAATAAAAATCGATCAGTTCCTTTTGGGAACGCAACCGGCGGTTTTTTTTCAAGACTACATTTCAAAACCATTGACCGACTACATGTTCTTCTCCTACAGCATGTTTTTTGTCTATCCGATGTTGCTACCGGCAATTTTGTATTTCAAGGGAAATTATAATGGATTCCGAAAAACATTGGTTTCAATAATCATCGCGTTCTATGCCGGGTACATTGGTTATGTAATATTTCCGGCCGTTGGTCCAAAATATACGTTAACACACCTTTTTCATTCGCATCTCGATGGCGGAATGATTACCAACAAAATATCATATATCATAGATTATAGTATTTCGGCACATACCCGCAGAGATTGTTTTCCAAGTTTACATAATGGGATTACCCTGTTAACATTGTTGTTTGCTTTTAAATATTTACGTTGGTTTTTCTATATTTTGTTACCCCTTGCTATTTCTCTTTTTATTGCAACTTTATATTTGCGCTACCATTATTTTATTGACATGGTTGCTGGCTTTGTTCTGGCATTTGCCATGTTCTACTTCGGCCCAAAAATTGAATTTTTCTGGAGCAATAAGGACTCTTCTTTGCAAAAGGATTTTAGCCCAAAGGAGTAATGTTTTATATTTGCAATAGATAATCATGTAATTGAAGGAAAAAAAACTTAATTTTGTTAGAAAGCAAAAGACTATGTTCAACAACTACGATTTTTCAGGAAAAAAAATACTAATTGCCGAAGACGAAAGAACGAATTATTTGTTTTTGGAGGCGTTATTAAAAAGAACTAACGCCGAACTTATTTGGGCCGAAACAGGAAAATCTGCCTTAGAAGCTGTTCAAAAAGATGCTTCGATCGATCTTATTTTGATGGATATAAAAATGCCTGAAATGAATGGGTATGAGGCAACACATGAAATAAAAAAATTACGGCCAAATCTTCCTATTATTGCACAAACAGCCTATGCTTTAGCCGGGGAAAAAGAAAAAATTCTTGGTGCCGGGTGTGATGACTATTTATCAAAACCAATCATGGGAAAAGTTTTGTTGGAAAAAATAGATCACTATATTAATAAAAAATAATTTCATTGTGTTCAAAAAGAAAGGCTGATCAATTGATCAGCCTTTCTTTTTGGTTAGTTGTTTTTTTGCCGTTTCCGGTCGTGTTCGTTTAAAAATATTTTTCGTAGCCGAATAGCATTTGGTGTCACCTCCACGTATTCGTCTTTTTGAATATATTCCAAAGCTTCCTCTAAACTAAATTTTATTGGCGGAGCCAGGTTTACCTTATCATCAGAACCAGAAGCCCGCATATTTGTGAGTTTTTTTGTTTTGGTAACATTAAGTACCAAATCATCTGCCCGGGTGCTTTCTCCTACAACCATTCCTGCATATACTTCCTCCTGGGGCCAAATGAAGAAACGTCCGCGATCTTGCAATTTGTTCAGCGCGTATGCAAAGCTTGTCCCGCTTTCCATGGCAATTAACGAACCATTTACACGTTTCTGAATTTCTCCTTTATACATGCCAAATTCTATAAAGCGGTGTGCCATGACTGCTTCTCCGGCAGTCGCTGTTAACATGTTGCTTGATAAGCCAATAATTCCTCTTGATGGAATTCGAAATTCAAGATGAATCCTCTCCCCTTTTCGTTCCATATTTAATAGTTCACCCTTACGTTGTGTTACCATTTCAATAGCCCTACCGGCAAATTCTTCGGGTAAATCTATCGTCAGTTGTTCAATCGGTTCATGTTTTTCTCCTCCAATTTCTTTAATAATTACTTGCGGTTGCCCCACTTGTAATTCATAGCCTTCGCGGCGCATGGTTTCAATAAGTATTGAAAGGTGTAACACGCCTCGTCCAAAAACATTAAAAGAATCAGCCGTATTTCCTGGTTCAATTCTAAGAGCTAAATTCTTTTCCAATTCCCGTTCTAACCGTTCTTTTAAATGCCTTGAAGTAACAAATTTCCCATCTTGACCAAAAAAAGGTGAATCGTTAATTGTAAATAACATACTCATGGTTGGCTCATCTATCGAAATGGGATCCATGGGTTCCGGGTTTTCAAAATCTGCCACCGTATCTCCAATATCAAATCCTTCGATTCCCACAATGGCACAAATATCACCTGCTTTTACAGCATCTACTTTTACCTTCTGCATTCCTTGAAACACGTACAGTTCTTTAATTCTTGTTCGAAGAATTGATCCATCTCTTTTGCAAAGGTTGTAAGGGGAACCGTTTTTTATTTCTCCCCTATTTACTCTTCCAATAGCAATCCTACCCACATATGAAGAATAATCTAACGAAGTAATAAGAATCTGAAGATTCCCCACTTCAATTTTTGGTGTCGGTATATACTCTATAATTGCATCTAGCAAAGGAATAATATCATCGGACGGTTTTTTGAAATCCAACGACATCCATCCATTTTTTGCTGAACCATAAACTGTTGGAAAATTAAGCTGATCTTCTGTTGCATCTAAACTGAACATTAAATCAAAAATTTCCTCTTGAACTTCTTCGGGTCGGCAATTTGGTTTATCAACCTTATTTATCACCACCACGGGTTTTAGTCCTAAATTAATGGCCTTTTGAAGCACGAATCTTGTTTGGGGCATCGGACCCTCAAATGCATCCACCAAGAGCAAAACACCATCGGCCATATTTAGCACCCGTTCTACTTCTCCACCAAAATCGGAGTGTCCGGGAGTATCGATGATGTTAATTTTAACTCCTTTATAAATTACGGAAACGTTTTTTGCTAAAATTGTAATGCCCCTCTCTCTTTCTAAATCATTACTGTCGAGGATCAATTCGCCTGGGTTTTCATGATCCTTAAACAATTTTGTCTGCATAAGAATTTTATCAACTAAAGTTGTCTTCCCGTGATCGACGTGAGCAATGATTGCAATATTCCTAATTTGTTCCATTCTACATTTTTTAAAAGCGCACAAAAATACGATTAAGATTGATATTTCATTGATAACATGGATTTAAAAAGAATAAATTTTCAAAGCTTTGCTTCATGAACATTTGCTCTTTTAAATAAACAGATATACCATTTTAATAAACAGTGTGTTATAACTAAATAATTGAAGTTTCATTTAAGGCGTGTTCCGAATTATTGATTTTTTTAGTCTTTAAAAAGGAAACTGTGATGGATTTTCCTACTATGTAAACAAGAACATTAAGTATTGGTTTTTAAATGTTCCACGTGAAACAGTTTTGAGTATAAAAACTGTTGTTTGGTTTCACGTGGAACATAAAGCTATCTGCCAAAACTTACCAGCAAAACATTAATGTCAGAAGGGCTTATTCCGGGTATTCTGGCGGCTTGTCCAATAGTTTTTGGTTTTATTCGGTTCAATTTTTGCCGGGCTTCAGTTGAAATTGAAAGATACTTATTAAAGTCAATGGTCTCAGGTATTTCAAGAACTTCAAGGCGGTTTAACTTAAGAGCAAGGTTTTGTTCACGAACTAAATAACCTTCGTATTTCATTTCATTCTCTGCGCCTTCAAGAATATCCTGTTTCATTATATTAATCGAATCAATAATTTGCTTCAACTCATTACTTAAAGGAACAAGATCAAATATGCTAATATTTGGGCGACTAATAATGCTTATTAATTTGGTCTTGTTTTTAACGTTGGTGCTTGGAATGGTATCTAAAAAAGGGTTGATAACCCTTTGTGATACATTTGTTTCCTTAAAACATTTTATTAACTCATTTATTTTATTCCGCTTATATTCTGTCCTATCAAATCGTTCTTTCGATGCTAGCCCTAAATTAAAAGAACGCTCTGTTAACCGTAAGTCTGCATTGTCCTGACGCAATAAAATCCTAAATTCGGCTCTACTTGTAAACATCCTGTAAGGCTCATCAACACCCTTTGTAACCAAATCATCAATTAAAACACCAATATATGCATCATCTCTCTTTAGTACAAAAGGCGATTCGTTCTTGCACTTAAGTGCTGCATTAATACCTGCCACCAATCCTTGAGCAGCCGCTTCCTCATAACCTGTGGTCCCATTGATTTGACCAGCAAAAAAAAGATTGTTTACCATTTTTGTTTCTAGCGTGTCTTTTAATTGTGTCGGATCAAAATAATCGTACTCAATGGCATACCCCGGTCTAAAAATTTTAACGTTTTCAAAACCCGGTATCTGCTTCAAGGCTCTAAGCTGTACCTCCCAAGGCAAACTACTTGAAAATCCATTAATATAATATTCTTCGGTATCAAATCCCTCTGGCTCGATAAACAGTTGGTGGCTTTGCTTTTCGGAAAAAGTCACCACTTTGTCTTCAATGCTTGGGCAATAACGCGGGCCAATCCCTTTAATAATTCCCGTAAATAAAGGGCTCAAATTAAAACTTGCCCTCAGGGTCTCATGAACTGTTGTGTTCGTATGAGCTATGTAACAAGGACGTTGCTTCTCTATTTTGCTGTCCGAATTTAAGAATGAAAAAAAATAAGGCTTTTCATCACCTTCTTGAATACCAAGCCGGGAAAAATCTATGGATCTACCATCAATTCTAGCCGGAGTTCCGGTTTTCATGCGCCCGGTACGAAAGCCAAACCTAAAAAGCTGCTCAGTAATCCCATTTGAAGATGGTTCTGCCATTCTGCCACCAACAATTTGTGTAGCACCAATGTGCATTAACCCGTTTAAAAATGTTCCATTGGTAAGAATAACCGTTGTACTATTAAAACTAAAGCCCATTTGAGTGATTACACCACGTACAACATTCTCATCTAAAATTAACTCAACAACCTTATCCTGAAAAAAATCTAATTTTTCAATTTGTTCTAAATGCTTTCGCCATTCCACAGAAAACTTTATGCGGTCGCATTGTGCCCGAGGGCTCCACATAGCTGGTCCTTTACTTTTATTTAACATACGGTATTGAATCGCCGACTTGTCGGTTATAATACCTGTTAATCCTCCTAAAGCATCTATTTCGCGAACAATTTGTCCTTTAGCAATTCCACCAATAGCCGGATTGCATGACATTTGACCAAACTTAGTCATGTCCATGGTTATTAATAACGTTGATAAACCCATGTTTGCCGATGCAGCCGCTGCTTCGCATCCAGCATGTCCTGCTCCTACTACAATAACATCATAATTTGTTAACATCAAAAAAATCTTTTAAGTATTCATTTTCTTCACGGGTCATCTTCTCTTTATCCTCTTTTACTTTATCGTCAAAACCAACTAGATGCAATACTCCATGTATAATAACCCGGCATAATTCTTCTTTTTCAGAAATATTAAATTCCAAAGCATTCTCTTTAACTCTTTCTGTACTTATAAAAATATCGCCCGAAACAATATTCGCCTCGTTATAATTAAATGTTATAACATCAGTATAATAATCATGGTTCAAATATTCATTATTTATTTTCAGAAGGTATTCATCAGAGCAAAAAATAAAATTCAGGGCACCAAAAATAAAGTTGTTTTTTGTTATTGCTAAATTTAACCAATGCTCTATTCGTTCAAAGTCAAGATCCGGCTTTGAAACATCTTCATTAAAAAAGTTTAACATTATACCTTAAATTTCAAATTAACAGTTGAACCACCCTTTTCAAATGTAATATCGTCGGCTAAATGACGCATTAAAAAAACACCTCTCCCATCTGGTTTTTCAACATTGTCTGGCTTTGTCGGATCGGGAATTTCATCAAATGGGAAACCATTCCCTTCATCAGCAATAGAAATAATTAACGTGGGGTAATTATAATCGACTTGTATTAAAACATCTTTATTATCATTCAATTTGTTACCATGTACAATAGCATTTGTAACAGCCTCAATAACTGCAATTAAAACATTACCATATAAATCAGCGACAAGACCTAATTCAATGCTTATTTCATCAATTAGATTTTCAACAACTGAAATACTTTCAATTTTTGAAGGGATTTTAATTTCTCTTCTCATCAGGTGATTGATTTAATTTATTTAGAAAATCTTGATATTTTGTTTTATAAAAATAATTTAAATAAATCGTTGATTTATTTAATATTTCATCAAAGTTAATAATTTGATTATCAAGCTCAAACTTTTGCTTCAAACTATCTGATATTGGTATTTTATTTTCATTTGAAATCCGTTCGTTATCCAATTCCCTCTCCATTTCCGATTTTTCTGCTTCTAACAAACGGGTCAATATTTTATTCTGTCGATCCATTAAAACCGGGTTTATTCTTCTGTCTAACAAATCTCTTTTGTTTTCATCTAAAAGTTTTTTTATCTCGTTTAATTTCTTTCTAAGTTCCGATTGACTGCCAGCTGCATTTGATATTTGATTTAACATGTGCTGCATCATTTCCTGTTGTGCAATCATCTTTCCTATTTCTTTACTGTTAGAAGGTTTTCCACTTTTACCTTCTTCTTTCATCTTATTAATTAAATTTTGCAATTCGTTTTTTAAACTTTCGTTACTTTTACGCAGGTCGCTTAAAGAAGGTTTACTTTTTTTCTTTTTATTATTACTACTCGAACCGCTACTTCCAAAGCTTTCAATATTCTTTAACGACTCTCCAAGAAGTAAAATCAAATCATTCGTGTTTTCAATAATATAACGCTGCTCAACACCAATTCTTCCTAATTTATTCGCCTGAATTAAGTCTTTAGCTTCTAAAAGTTTTGTCTCAATTGAATTGCTCTTCTTAAAAATATAAGAACCTAAAAAAGGTGAACTCTTACCAACAGTTAAAAGCGAATCATTTATTAGAGCAAATTTTTCAAAAAGGTTGCTTTGATCAACAATGTTAAAGTTCTTTTCATTATAAATCAGTTTCTCTTGTTCGTAACTAAAATATATCAAATTCTCTACAATCTGCCTAATATTATCCGCATCTTCCATCATCTGATTTTGATCCCCCTCTTTTAGTGCATCTTCAATCATATTGGCAAGTTGATTTGCCTTCTTTTCGTTTTGCTCAGCTTTCTTTTTAAAATTGGTATCATCAGATTTTTCAGGAGAATTATTTTGTATATCATCTGATAATTTATTCAACTCTTCATTTATTTCAGGTATATTCATTGGATTCTCAAGGGTTTGGTTTTTATCCTCGGCATCTATAAAATCCTTTATCACTTTATTCATCTGATCAATGCTTGATTTATTTAATGAATCAACATTATTCTTAAATCCTTTTTCAGAAATTTCGTGTTGCTCCTTTTCAATATTCCGTAAATCTGATATCACTTTCTCAAGATTCTTTTCAATCTCCATCTTTTTCAAAAATTGAAAATTCCGTTCAAGTTGGTATTCAAAATTCTTAAATTCCTTTTCAAAATCAGAAATGTTTTTTTGGTTTTCGTCTGAATTATATTTTTCACTTAATTCACTAAGTTCTTTCAACAAATTCTTTAAATCTTCATCCATTAACCGATCTAACATCTGCTGAATTTCGTCTTGTTTTTTTATCAAATCGTTGTTTTTTTCAAAATTTGAAAATTGATTGCTTTTTAATTGGTTATCTTTCTGAACTTGCTGTAATAAACTCAAAATTTCTTCCTGCTTTTTGTTAATGCTTTCAAAAAGTTGACGTTTCTCAAATCCAGTAAGTTTTTCATTAATCATCCTTCTTTTCATTTTTTCAATATCGCCCAATAAATCATCTAATTTATCTTTAGCCTGATTCATTTTTCTTTCCATGTTTTCAACAAGTTTTTTTTGATCTTCCATCAATTGCTGCACAGAAATTTTATTATAAGTAACCAAATCAGATTTTTGAGATTTATAATTATGCAACTCATCGTTATCATATATGATAAAATAAGAAACCAAATCCGTTTCATTTGAATTAGAATAATCGTATTGAAAATAAAATTCTTGTTTTGTAATATTCTTACTAATTGGCAGAAAAATAAAAGAGTCGTTCAAATTTTTGTTTACCACAAAATTTAATCTCTCAAATCCATAATCATCTGTAACAACTCCTTTAAAATAATACATATTAAAGTTATTGCTGTCAATAAGATACTGAATATCAATTGTTGGATACAAATCGTGAATACAACCGATTACATTATTACCAAAAATATTCTTCTCAACATTCGTGTTTTTTCCAACCAGTTGATAAGTAAAATCTCCAGTAATTTCATACTCAAAGAAGAACTGTTCATTCTCTTTTACAGAAACAATTTTATTGGAATCAGAAAAGAAAAAAAGTGAATCAACATCTTCTGTATTAAAAGACCATTTCAATTTAGAACCAAAGGGTACTGAAAAAGATAAAATATTCTCTTGAATTTGCTCCTTTTCACTAATATATTCTGGGTATTCGATTGCAACTTCAAAAGATTTTATTAAAGGTAATTTCACTACCTCAATGGCATAATTCTTACTTTTATAATAATCGTTCTGGATAGTAAAGTAAAAGTTATTATTAACGGAACGAAATTCATAAGAGTATAAATTATCATTCAATTTATTAAGTAAAAATAAATTACCGCCATATTTAATATATAGTTCCGTTGGCAATTTCTCACCAACAACATCAATATGAACAATTAAACTGCTACCTTTTTCGATAAATAATTTTGTTTCGTCTATCTCTACATCAAATCCTACATCTTTATAATAATGATTGTTATAATGAATTATTCTAGTAAAACCGTCCTTAATTAATTTGGGTTCTTTAATTGCAACAAAACCATAAATACATAATATCCCAAATAAGTAAATAAAAAAATATTTATAATTCTTAAAGGAAATTGACTTTTCAAAATCAATAGCTCCAGAATTTTTTATTTTTTGATTGATGCTTGCTATAACCAAACTTCTATTTTCTTTATTATCCTGTGCTTCTAACTCTAAAATATTAATCAACAAATCTCTATTCTCAGGAAAAGCTCTGTTAATAATACTTATAGCATGTTTATTCGTGATTTGCGGCAATAGTTTAAAAAACCGAAGCAATGGAATTGCAATAAAAAGCAGAAAAATAAAGAGGGAAGAAAAAATTCCAAAGAAAAATAAAAAAAGCCGTAAGTTGCTAGAAGACCATAAAAAATATTCAAAAGTTGTTATCGAAAGAAAAAGAACTAAAAAAAGAAGAATAAAAAGTATGCTTCCTTTATAAAGTTGAATCTTATAATAACGACTTATAAAACGATTAAGCCTCTGTTGAAAAATATGAAAAGCACTATCCATTTTTCATTTTTGCTAACCATTCCACGGGGTTTAATTTCTCATTTTCTTTCCAAATCTGGAACTGTAAAACAGATTTATGATCGCTCTGAACCTCAGTATGTACTACACCAATTTCTTGTTTTGTTTTAACCCGGTCTCCCTGCTTTACATAAACCTCTTTAAGATTGGAATACACAGTTAAATAATTACCGTGACGGATAATAACTGTTTTATTCGCACCAGGAATAACAAAAATCCTACTTACAACACCATCGTAAATACTTCGCACAGCACTATTTTCATTCGTACTAATATCAATCCCATCGTTTTTAACCTTAATCCCTTTTAAAAATGGATGATCTTGTTCACCAAATTCACCAGTAATTGTTCCATTCAATGTTGGCCAAGGAAGCTTATTCTTATTCTTAACAAACACATCGGCTAATAACTTTTCTTCTGGTGTTAATTGAAAAACTCCTTTATTTTTCTTCTTTAGTAATTCTGCCGCTTTCCTGGTTTCTTCCTCGATAATTTTCTGGATTTCTTTCTTTAACCTATCAGCTAATTCGTTCTGTTCCTTTAGTTTTTTCCTTAAATCTTTTTCTTTATCAATTAACCTTTTCACTTCATCATCTTTTGCATTCCTTTCTGCTAAAAGCTTTGAAGTTTCGGTCCTTTTCTCATCTAACAAACTATTTTTATAAGCAAGTAAATTTTCAAGTTGAATAAGTTGATTACCTAATAATTGTTTCGTTTCATTCAGTTTTAAACCATATTCTTTCCTGCTCCTGGTGTATTGCTGATAATATTTGAGCCGGCTAAATGCCGTATTGAAATTTTTAGATGCGAAAAAAAACATAATCTTATAATAATCATTTTTATGTAAATAAGAATGATAAATAAAATTTGCATATTCTTTCTTAAGCATCTCAAGTTCAACTTCTAACCGATTAATATTTTGTTGCTTAATTTGAATCTCAGAATTTAAATCAATAATCTCCTGTTCAATACTACTTATTATTGTCTTTCTCCTTTGCAAATTACTATTAAGAAGTAATATCTTATTATAAGAGTTCTTACGATTTTTTTCAGTTTCCTTAATCAAATCGTTAGTATATAAAATATGTTTATTTGCCTCTAAGCGCTGTTTTTCAAGTTCCTCCTTTGTTTGAGTAAAACCAAACAAATTTGAAAGTAAAATGAATATTATAAAAAATAAATATCTCATTTAATAATTGTATAATTTTTCGGACAGGTAAATAAATGAATAGGGTCATTTCCTTGTAAAACAGAAACATAGTCTATTTCTATTCTAAATATATTCTTATTTGATTTAATTAATATTTCCAATATTTTAGGAAAACCGTTTCTTTTAAAGTATCCTTTATATTTAAAATAAATTTTTCCGTTTTGATTATTTTCAAATAAATATTCTTCCGCTAAACCATTTTCATTGTAAACTACTGAATCGAAAACGATATTATTATTCGGTTCTAAATTTTTAAAATCTCCAATTATATTTTTTTCTTTAAAGTCAGCAAGCAAGCAAGCTTTAATAATACTATAAGAAAATGTAGCATTATTTAATTGTTGAAAATCTGAGATTGCCCCTTCATAATATTCTTTCTTTACCCTGTTGATATAATACAATGAATCGTTTCTTATAATAAACCTAAATACCTCAATTCCATAAATAGAAGAAACACTATTACAAAAAATTGATTTATTGACATTATCAATTTTAATTGTGCCGCTTAAATCATAGGAATTCTTTGATTCGAGGATATTGGCTTTATACTTTATAGCAATAATATCAGAATTCTTATTTACGCCTGATTTTCCTAAAAAACTTTTTTGTACGGTACAACCAAAAATGAAAACCGATAAAATTAAGAAACTATTCCATATACTCTTTCCGAAGAATTTTCTCATTGATCTTACCACTTCCTTTACCAATTTTTAATGCTGTTTCCCAATAGTAAACTGCTTTATCAACTTCTCCCAAATAAAAATAAACATCGCCTAGGTGCTCTAACAAAACATCGCTTTTATAATTATCCAATTCAACCGCCTGTAAAATATAAGTAATTGATTCAGAATAATTCTTCATTTTAAACAAAACCCAAGCATAAGTGTCAAGATACGTAGGATTCTTCGGTTCCTTTTGAACGGTCTTATACGACATGGCTTTGGCTTTTTCTAAATTTATTTGCTCCAATGACAGGTAATAGGCATAATTATTCAGAACCATAATGTTATTTGGCTCAATTTCTAAAAACAAATCAAACGTCTCAAACGATTTTTGTTTTAAATTGTTCTTATAATACACCTCAGCCAGGAACGAGAGATAATCTTTGCGTAAAGGATCATTCTTAGTAATAAGTTTGTATCCAAATTCAAACGATGATTGCGACTCAACATACTTTCCTAATTGAAATGCACTAAATCCATTAAAAAAATAGATGAAACTTTGATTAGGAAAATAGGTTAAAGCTTCCTTAGTCTCTTCATACATTGCAGTCCAATCTAAAAGTTCGTTTTCAATTAATACAAGCTGTTCCCAAATCTCGTATTTATCTTTCCGCACTTTTAAAACATTTTGCAAATAAATACGGGCATCGGTATATAAACCATTCTGAATTAATAAGTTTGCATAAATAGTATTTAAATCAGGATTCTCAGGATATTTTTTTATTAAAATTTCAGTTAATTCGTATGAAGTGACTTTTGCTTCTTTATTATCTCCAACATTTTTAATAAAATTGATAAGTAAATCAACTTTATCATCACTTGAAACATCATCCAAAGAAAAGGCTATTTTTATTTCTTCAATTGATTTTTTATAATCGCCTTTTAACTGATAACATTCTGCCAACCCAATATGCGAATATCCATCTTCTCCGTTTTGCCTGATAATTTCACTGAACTTGTTTATTGCATTATCAATTTCGCCTATCATAATAAAATATTCGGCCATCATCCGTTCATATATAGGATTTTGATCGGAGATTTTAGATAATTTAACCAATTCCTTTTGAGCATCACTATTTTTCTTTAGCGATAAAAAAAGTTTATACTTTTGAAGAGAAATTGACTCGGTAATTCCAAACTTCTTTTCGGTTAAATTATACACTCGAATTGCATTTTCTAAATCGTTTTGAATTAAGTAAATATCGGCAAGTTTCATGTATAGGTCTATTTCCGAAGAATTTAACTTAATTAATGATTCAAAAGTATTTATTGCCTCAGTAAACTTTTTATTTTGAGCATACAAACTTCCTACTAAATATAAATACCAAGTATTATTATTCTCGAATTCCACTGCTTTAACAGCATACTTTTCGGCATTAATAAAATCATTTTTATTCAAATAAACCGATGCCAATTTATAATAGGCGGCCCCACTGGTAGGATCAATCCGTAAACAATTCGATAAATAATTAATAGCTTCATCATTTTCTCCTTTGATAACAGAACAATTGGCATCAAAAAAATTTTGACGAAACTCAAATTTTTTTTCTTCAGTTATCGAAGCTTCAATCGATTTCACATTCTTCTCCAAAACACTCTGCGTTTTGCAAGAACTTAATATCAATACAATTATAAATATCAGATAATATCTCATTCGATTCTTTTTCAATTTATTTAATTAAAAATTCTGTATTATTCTCCCAACAGAATTATTTACCGGTATGTCCAAAACCTCCAGCTCCCCGCGTTGTCTCAGAAATTTCTTTTACTTCAATCAACTCAGCTGATTCATGTTTTGAGATGATCATCTGACAAATGCGCTCTCCATTTCTTATGACAAAATTTTCATTGCTCAAGTTGACTAAAATAACTTTTATCTCGCCTCTATAATCAGCATCAATGGTACCTGGAGAATTTAATATAGTAATCCCATTTTTAAAAGCCAATCCACTTCTTGGTCTAATTTGAGCTTCGAAACCAACAGGCAACTCAATAAATAAACCAGTAGGTATTAATATCCGCTCTAAAGGTTTTAATACAATTTCGCTTTTAATAAATGCCCTTAAATCCATACCAGCAGAATTCACCGTTTCATAAGAAGGCAAAGGATTATCAGATGTGTTGATGATATTAATTTTCATTATTCAAAATTTTTCTTTTAAGCAAGCTATTTTTTAATTCGCTAACAGATATTCTTTTGTGCCAAACTATAAATACAATAAACAAAAGAATTAAAATATTTCCTTTTATTATATTTATCTCTTGATTATCTATAGCAAAAACATTATTTATATAATATATTAACAATGCAAACAGAAAATAAACCAGTATATTTTTAGTTTCGTATTCGATACGATAATATTTTTGACCAATCAGTAAAGAAAGTACCATCATTATAAAATAACATACAATTGTTGCAATAGCTCCCCCTAAATACCCAATTTTTGGTATTAAAACAATATTCAAAACAATTGTAATTATTACTCCAATTATACTAATAAAGGCACCGTAGTTTGTTTTATCACTTAATTTATACCAAATAGATAAATTATAATAAATTCCTAGAAAAATATTAGCAATCAATACAATAGGTACAATAAATAAACCACTACGATAATTTTCGCCTATAAAAAACTGAAATATTGAAATATTTAAGGTAACAAACAAGAATATTACTAAACAAAAAATAACAAACCATGTCATCACTTTAGAATAAATATCTTTTGCATCAGAAGATGTTGAATACTTAAAAAATAATGGTTCGGCAGCGTACCGAAAAACTTGAATAAAAAGGGTCATTAAAATAGCTAATTTATAGTTTGCACTATAAATTCCAACCTCCTTTAAAGCATTTTCCCGTGGTAAAGTTAAATACTTAATAAAAAGTTTATCAGAAACTTCATTTATAATACCAGAGAGACCAACAAGAACAAGTGGCAGGCAATACCAAAGCATCTCTTTGAAAAGCCTTTTATCAAAATTAAACCTCAGTTTAACAATTGCTGGCAGCAACACCAAAAAATTAAAAATTGTAGCTATTAAATTGCTAATAAAAGCATATCCTACCCCAATATTTTCATTATACAAATTAGCCAACCAATTTATATTTGAATTTTTGCAAATAATAAAAAATAAAACATTTAAAATTATATTAATCAAAATATTAGAAACGCGAATAATGGTAAATTGTATTGCTTTACCCTCAAGTCGCAACTTTGCTAAAGGTAATGTAACCAATACATCAAAGTAAACAATTAAGGCAACTACAATTATTAAATATTCTTGGTTTGAATAACCAATGATAGAAGCAATTTGTGAATTAAAAAAAATAATACTAAGTAAAAAAAATGAACTAGAAACCAGAAGAATTGTGAAAGCATGATTAAATATTTTACTTTTTTCGTCACTTTTTGAACTATACCTAAAAAAAGCAGTTTCAATTCCAAAAGTAAGTATCACCATTAAAAATGCAACATAAGAATACATTTCAGTAATAGTACCAAAACTACTCTCAGCTAAATTATAGGTGTATAAAGGGGTTAAAATTCCATAATTTAAAATACGGGGAATAATGGTTCCTAAACCGTAAATAAGGGTGTGGCTAGCAATTTCTTTATAAACTTTCAACTCAATCAATTTTTATAATAACACCATTTACTTTAAAAAGGGAATCGTTTTGATAAGTATATAATTTTTCTAACTTTCCATCACGATTATAATATTCCCAAACACCCTCTTTTTTTCCTGAAACATACAATTGCACTTCTTTCAAGTTGCCATTTTCATAATAAAAAATGTGTTTTCCATCAGGAATTCCTTGTATAAAATTGCCTTCAAAAAGTAACCTTCCTGAATAATATTTATATATCCAAAGTCCATCTCTATAATCATTAATATAGTTTCCCTCCTCGGTATGATAAAAATAATTATAATACCATAAGTTTTCTTTTAAACCTTCAACAAATTGTCCATGTAAAGTAACAGTTCCATCTAATTCATATTCAGTAACTTCACCTTCCTCATAACCCATTAGATAGTTTTCTTCCCGTTTAACGGAACCATTTTCGTAGTACCAAATCCATTCTTTATGAGGCAACCCTTTATTGAAAAAACCCTTTTGCTCAATAAATCCATTCGTGTAGTAATAATACCACACTCCTATTCTTAAATCATTTTGATAACTTCCCTTTGATTTTATAGCTCCATTTTCATAATAAAATTTCCACTCTCCTACTTTATCACCCTCAACATTCACAACACCTTCAGCAGTTAAATTACCCTTATCATCATAAATTTTACTACTAACTACCCTACCCGTTGAATCATAAATTTGATGAACTCCAATAGGTTTATTATTTTTAAAACTTCCACTAGTCTTTTTTATTTTCTCACCAAATTCATTTACTGTATTATAAAATTCTTCAACAACTTGTATATCAGTTTCAAGAATAAATGTACTATCAATGATTATATCATTCTCATACCGAAATGATGAAATAAGTTCTCCAAAGAAATCATATTCTTTAACTAAACCATTTAATTTACCTTCTAAATAATAAGCTTCTTTACTCAGTCTTCCGTTTGAATGAAATTCTTTCCATATTCCTATTTTCTTTCCATTCTTATACTGATTAATAATTTGTCTTTCTATTTCTATTCCATTTCGGTATTCAATAAGCTGTACTACTAAACCTGTAGTATCAAATACTTTAGAAAAACCATTCCGTAAACTATTTTTATAATTTTCAATCAAAAATTTTTTTCCATTATCATAATAAAATTCAGAAAGGCCACTTTTAACGTTATCTATATATAATTCTTTACTTTTTATTCCTATATTAATAGAATCATCTCCGTTAAAATTATTTAAATACTTAATATAATAACCATTTTTCTTACCATTCAAATAACTTATTTTACTATGAATACTTCCGTTTTCATTATAAAAAATCCAAATACTATCAATAACTCCATTATTCCATTTACCAAAACTTTTTAAATTACCATTTACATGATACGATTCCCAAATGCCATTTGGTTCAGAATTTTGCATCATTCCTTTACTTGAAATAACACCATTTGGATAATAGTAAATATTTACACCATTCTCAGTTTCAATGTTTTTTACTTGAGCCAAACAATAATTAACATTGACAATTAAAACAACTATTATCAAAAAAAATTTCATATTACAATCCAAGTTTCTCACTTAAATCAAGCATCCTGCGAATAGGAATCAAAGCTTTATCAGCTGTTTCAATATCTAATGTAATTTCAGGATTTTCAGTTACTAATGATTTATATATTTTTTCAAGAGTAATTAGTTTCATAAAAAAACAATCGTTACAGGCACAAGTGGCATCATCGGGAGGAGCAGCAATAAAAGTCTTTCCAGGATTCGATTTACGCATCTGATGTAAAATCCCTGTTTCAGTAGCAACTATGAAAATATTGCTATTATCTTTTTTGGTAAAATTTAAAAGTGAAGTGGTACTACCAATAAAATCGGCCACAATAAGCACTTCCGGTTCGCATTCAGGATGTGCAATTATTTTTGCTTCTTTATTTTCTTCTTTAATCTGTAAAATACGCTCTAATGAAAAACGTTTATGAACATGACATGCGCCAGGCCAAACAACCATATTACGACCTGTCATTTTATTTAAATAATTTCCTAAATTTTTATCTGGAGCAAAAATCAACTTTTGTTCTTTAGGAAAAGAATTAATAATTGCCAAAGCATTACTCGATGTACAAATAATATCACTCAATGCCTTAATAGCATTAGTTGTATTGATATAACTTACCACTAAATGATCGGGATATTTAACTTTAAAATTTTTAAAGTCTTCGGCCGGACAACTGTCGGCTAAAGAGCAGCCTGCATTTAAATCGGGTAATATTACCTTTTTGGTAGGGTTTATTAATTTGGCAGTTTCAGCCATAAATGAAACACCGGCAAAAATAATTAAATCGGCCTCTGTTTTTTCAGCTTGTTGAGCCAATGCCAAACTATCGCCAATAAAATCAGAAATATCTTGAATTTCAGGTAACTGATAAAAGTGACCTAAAATAATTGCATTTTTCTGTTTTTTAAGTTTTTTTATTTCTTGTATAATATCCATAACAACTACTTTTAATCAATTTAGACAAATGTATTTTACAAATAGAGGAATATTACTGACATTCATAATTTGTACCAATTTTTGAATTAAAGCTTTTAACAATTTTCACAAACATAAATAATAATATTCTTTTTAAATTAATTCAAAACTAATGTTGATGATTATATCCTGTTAATTGTGTTTACAAAAAAGAGAGCAAGTGTTTGTATAATTTGTTATTAGTAGTTTGAACAATCCTTTTTAACAAGAGCAAAAAAATCAACATTTTGTATATCAAATATATAATTGCAAAATTAACAATTTGTTTATAAAGTTTCTGTTAATAAAAAGTTAGCAGCCCGAACCCTAAAATAAGTTTATAAACTGTTAAATAAAAGCAGGAACAAAATGAAACAATGTTTTGGTTATTATGGTAAAAGGTGTATTTGGCTATTATCACAAGAAAACCAAATAAAAGAGTTAGAATTCATCCAAAAAATTATGAACAATAAAGACAGGCTATTAACAACGAGTAAATTTGAAACGACTCTGGAAATCAAATAAAACTGAAAATGGATGATTTTAAACGACACTCGTTCAAATAATTAACCATGTTAAAAAGTTTCCATCAATTTCTTTTATTTAGCTATTGACTTTTCAAAATGATTATTAATCAGTCAATAACCAATCAAATTTTTAAAAAACACATTCAGGTATTAAATTATTCTATAATTTTGAATCAATATTAAAAAGGGAATCATTCATGAATTTAGCAATTGCTTGCGATCACGCGGGGTATGAATTAAAAGAGAAACTAATTGTCTATTTAAAATTGTTAGGACATAAAACCACAGACTTTGGAACCCATTCTTCGCAGAGCATGGATTATCCTGATGCAGCTCATCCATTGGCCGAAGCGGTTGAAAAAGGAGGTTTTGACTTTGGTATCACTATTTGTGGAAGTGGAAACGGTATAAATATGACTGCCAATAAACACCAGGGAATAAGGGCGGCATTATGTTGGAATCCTGAAATTTCCGCTTTAGCCAGGCAGCATAATAATGCGAATGTTTGTTCTTTGCCGGCCCGTTTTATTGATTATGAACTTGCCACAAAAATTTTGGATGCGTTTTTAACATCTCAGTTTGAAGGGGGAAGGCACCAAACAAGAATTGATAAAATACCACTAAAATAAATCCAATGCTTTCAAACACGAGCAAGTATGCCATTAGAGCCGTTATTTATTTGGCTGTTCATGCCTCAAATGGTCAGAAAATAGGCATTAAAAAAATCTCTGAATCCTTAGAAATCCCATCACCTTTTTTAGGAAAGATTCTTCAGGTGCTAGTTCGGCGAAAAATATTATCCTCAACAAAGGGACCTAATGGAGGTTTTGGAATCGGGAAAAACCCTGACAACATTACGTTGTATGATATTATTTTTGAAATGGATGGCGATGAATTGTTTCATTCCTGTTTGCTTGGTGCTGGTTCGTGCGATTCCAATAAAAAAGAGGGAGGATATTGTGCTTTGCATAATGAATTTGATGAGAGCCGACATCAAATGATAACTCTTTACAAAAGCAAAACTGTTAGTGAATTGGCTGCCGAAGCAAAAGAACAGAATTATCAAATCGTACTTTAACGGCTGAGTCAATAAGGAAGAAGAAACATTAATGACTTTTCTGGTTCTGATTGATCAAAGCCAGTAATTCATCCACGGCACTATTGGCATCAATGTTTCTTAATACCAACTCTTTTCCTTTATACAAAGAAACTTTTCCAGGGCCGGCTCCTACATACCCATAATCGGCATCGGCCATTTCACCCGGACCATTGACAATACAACCCATCACGGCTATTTTTAATCCTTTTAAATGTTGTGTTGTATATTTAACTTTAGCCAAAGAGGCTTCAATATCAAACAATGTCCGGCCACAAGATGGGCAGCTTATGTATTCCGTTTTTGTGGTGCGGGTGCGGCTTGCTTGCAAAATTCCAAAAGCGGTTTCTACCACAGATTGGGCAGGAACATCTCCGGCTTGTATCCAGAGGCCATCGGCTAAACCATCAATAAAAAACAGACCACAATCAGCGGCACTGATGATTTGAAAATCAGACAACGAAAATTTCGGGTATTCCTTTTTGATAATAACAGGATTGGTAATTTGGTTTTCGATAAGGATGTTGATGCAGGCACGGATTTCCTGGGTGTAGTTATCATTTTCAGAAAATACTACGAGTACGGCTGTAGTATCTTCTTTTATTTTCTTTAAAACGGAAGCCTCACTAAGTTGAAAAGAGGAAATCAGTACCCAATTTTGTTTTGAAGATTTAATGTCAGATTGTTGGTAGTCATCCCACGTAAAGAGTGGAAAAGCAACTGAGTCAGGGAACCAATCCGAAGAGTTGGACACGAGGGTAACATCAATGTTTAAAGAACGAGGAATGGTTAAATTTCCGGTGAACAGTATATCTGGCGATAAGTCGCCACGTTCAAAGGTTTTTGTTTGTACGTTGAACGAAAACCCAAGTTGTAAAAAAATTTCTTCAGACAGCATGAGTTCATTTGAAACATCAGCAATTACAACAGGAGCATTCGATTCTCCGGTTTTACCGACAGCAAATGAAAAACGCTTGTTGTAAGAATAGGGATCGTAACAAGGATTCACTTTTAAAGAATGCTGATTTTTGGATAGATTTTCGAAATGCAAAATCAAAAGGTTTGCCACCGGAATTTCTTTCGCGGGATGTTCCGTTAACGAAACCCGGATAGTGTCGCCCAAACCGTCGTGCATTAATGTGCCAATACCTACGGAAGATTTAATACGGCCATCTTCAGCGCTTCCGGCTTCTGTAACACCAAGGTGCAGAGCAAAACGCATTTGTTCCCGATGCATCTGTAATGCCAATAAACGGTAAGCATGAACCATCACGCGGGTATTGCTCGATTTGAGCGACACAACGACGTTTGTGAATCCATGTTTTTTGCAGATCCGGAGGAATTCCATCGTTGCTTCAACCATTCCTGAGGGGGTGTCCCCATATCGGCTCATGATACGGTCCGATAATGAACCATGGTTGGTTCCAATCCTTACGGCCGTGTGGTGTTCTTTGCAGATTGACAAAAAGGAAACAAACCGTTCTTCAAGCTTTGATAATTCTTGGGCATATTCCTCATCGGAATAAAAAACTTTTTTAAACGAAGCCCGCTTGTCTAAGTAATTGCCCGGGTTTATGCGGACTTTATCAACATATTTAGCAGCAATGTCAGCAAGGATTGGATTAAAATGAACATCTGCCACCAAAGGAACGGAATGTCCCAGAACGGTTAATTTTTCTTTGATTTGCTTAAGTGCCTCTGCATCTTGAGAATTGATAACGGTAAAACGGATCAACTCACCACCGGCAAGAATGATTTCTATTGCTTGGTTTACTGATGCCTCTACATTACTGGTTGGTGTATTTGCCATTGATTGCACCCTAACAGGAAAACCAGAACCCAGTTTTAAAGCACCAATTTGGAGGGGTTGTGTAGGCCATCTCTTTAAATAAAAGGGGGATAGGGTAAACCAAGATTGGATCATGACAGAATTTTTATTGGATAACTTAATTCAGCATCGTTAAATAATTAAAGCACTTCGGCGCAATTATAATAGTTTCAAGAAAAAAGAAAGCTACTTTACCAGTTGGAGTTTCATTATTTTGGTGATGTATTTTCCAATGATGTCGAATTCAAGGTTGACTTTTGAACCTACTTTGTAAGTATGAAAAACTGTATGTTCATAGGTATATGGAATGATGGCTACTTGAAACGTTTTTTCTTGAGAATTAACCACCGTTAGACTTACTCCATCCACAGAAATAGAACCTTTTTCAACAGTAATATTCCCTTTTGTTGCATCGTATTCAAAGGTAAAATACCAACTGCCATCGGCTTCTTCAATATTGGTACAGACCGCGGTCTGGTCCACGTGACCTTGCACCAAATGGCCATCGAGCAATTTATCAAGCGTCATGCTGCGTTCCAGGTTTACCAAGCTCCCAGTCGATAATTCTCCAAGGTTTGATTTTATCAAAGTTTCTTGAATGGCAGTTACTGTGTAATTATTTCCCGATTTCCGGACAACGGTTAAGCAAACGCCATTATGGGCCACGCTTTGGTCAATTTTTAAATCTCCCACAAAGGAGCAGCCAATGGTAATATTGATGTTTTCCTGATTTTTTTCAATGAAAACAACTTTACCGGTTTCTTCAACAATTCCTGAAAACATACGATTCGGTTTAATTTATAAAGAGGAGCAAAATTATTCAAAACCCTTTAGAAACAAATTGTGGTTCGCAAATAATTGCGAGAAAAAGGAATTAAAAAACAGGTAAACAAGAAAGGGACGATTTTGGAGCGGCTATTTTTTAAAATTCTTGTTGTAATAAAACAGCATGAAGGCCCAGACAAAAGGGAGCAACCAAACCAACCACTTGCTGATGTTTTTCTGTTTTTCACTCAGGGTAGAGTTATCGATGACATACATTAAATAAAAATTTAATGCAATCAGCACAATCAATAAAAGTAAAAATACTCGAATCATGGTTTAATAATAACTGCTAAGTTTACGCAAACGCTCTTCATTTAAAATCCGGATTTTCCGGCCGTTAATGTCGATAAACTTATCGGATTTGAATTCGGACAATAAACGGATTACCGATTCGGTTGCAGTACCAACCAGGCTTGCCAACTCTTCACGGGTAAGTGATACTTTTAAATAACCATCGGCATCAAGGCTGAAAGTTTCTTTAAGCTTAACTAAAACCTCAGCTAATCTTTCGCGGACAGATTTTTGAGCAATATCGGTCAAAAACTGATTGGCTTCGCCTAATTCTTTACAAGCTAACTGCATCAGTTCCATGGAAAACCGACTGTTATGTTCAATAAGAAAAAACATGCTTTCGGCAGAAATGGCGCAAACAACCACATCTTCAATGGCTTTTGCTGTGGTACAAGCCGATTCGTGGCTTAAAATAGAACGATACCCAATAATATCTCCGGCTTTGGCAAACGAAACAATTTGTTCTTTTCCTTCAATGCCGGTTTTATACATTTTAACAATACCTGAATGGATGCAATAGAAATGGTGGATCCGGTTACCTTCATGAAAAATGGTAGAGCCTTTTTTATAAAAATTACAGTTTTTGTCAAAAATCAAACGGTCTAATTCTTGCTCGTTAAGGGTTGAAAGGATGGATTTATTTCCAGTAAGGCATTCTCTACAAGTGGGGATCGAGGTATTGTTTTTCATCGCACAACTAAATAATTCATCAATTCGGAGGTTATTCTGTGGGTAAATGATATTAAAATCAGTCACAAAATTAAATTTTTTCCGCTTTTAACATTGTCTTTGATTGTTCTTTTTAAATATAAATATGATTTTTACACATAAAAGACCCAAACCCACCTAAAGAAAGCGATTTTGTTGAAACACATTTTGCTTTATTCCGTTTTAATAAATGTAGATAATTACATATGTTTGCATAAAAAAGAGATTATGAAAACTTCAATAAACATGAATTGGAAGGGAGAAATGGCGTTTGAAACAGAATTGAACGGCCATAAAATTACAGTAGATGCTGCTCCCGAAGTTGGTGGACACGACTTAGGGCCACGTCCAAAGGGATTAATGATGGTGGCTTTAGCCGGATGTACCGGAATGGATGTGGTTTCGATATTAAAAAAGATGCATGTTGAGGTTGCTGCATTTAATGTCCGGATTGAGGGTAATTTAACCGAAGAACACCCAAAGCACTTTCAGGACATGAAAATTATTTATGAATTTGCAGGAGCTGATTTGGTTGAAGAAAAACTGAGAAAAGCCATTGATCTTTCCATGGAAAAATATTGTGGTGTTTCGGCAGTTTATAAAAAAGCCATGAACCTTTCTTACGACATAGAGATTAAGGAACAATAAATGCTTTATTTAAGTTGGGCTGTTCCTGAACCGATCATACTTCCATCGCAGAAAATATCCACCTTGTAGGAACCTTCAAGTAGGGTTCCTTCTTCGGTGTGCTCAAAATAAACCACGGTATTGGTTGTATTCCCATCATATTCAATTTGCCGCAGGGCTGAGTAGGCAATCTCTTCTCCTTCATAAGAAAAAACAGGCTGATTGTCCTGTATGAGGATATGTTCCTGAGGATCAGTAATCCGGATGTATACATTTTTTGTCCCTTTGGGGGCAATAACATTTTCATCGAGTGAAAAACTCACCGAAAAGCGTTTGGTTTTTTTAGCGCGGGTTGTTTCTTTCCCTTTTTGGTTCAAAGGAATCATTGTAACATCAATTGCTTTAATAACTGAAGCAAGGGCAACTTTGTTTGCCGCCTCGTTGTACTTTTCCGTGAGCTTTTTGTTTTCGGTTTTTGCCGTTGTTATTTGCTTTTTTATTTGAGTGTTTTCTTCAGTAAGCACAATGTTCAAGGTATTTAACGAATCAATTTGGTGTATAAAACCTTTCATGATGTCACGAAGCGTTTGAAGCTCTTTTTTATATTTTTCAATCTGTACTTTATTCTCGGTTTTTGTTGCCCGGAGCTGGTTCATGAGGGTTTTAATCCGTTCCTTTTCATGCGACAATTGGGAGGCAATGCTATCATTGGTTGTTTCCAGTTGATCATAATCATCCAAAAGATTTTGAAATTGGAAAGTCAAATCTTCTTTTTCGTGGCTTACCTGTGTTAACTCAGTAATTTTCTGCTCGGTCTGTTCGGTTTGGTTAAAATACAAATAGGAAACACCGGCTAATAGCAAAAGTAAAACAGTAATAGTTATTTTATATCCGGTTCCTTTTCCGGATGCGGAATTGAATTCTTTCAAGTTATCCACGGCTCTCAATTGTTAGTATTTAAGAATAATGTCACAAAATTAAATTTTTTTTACAATTTGGCTCAAAGTTATATCACTCGGAGGTAATTATTTCAGAAGTCATGGGGTATTTGGTTCCTTTAAAGCTAGAAACATTAGCCACAACGGAGCCGATAAGAATTTTTGCCTCTACCCGGATAGGCACGCGGGCCAAGTCGTCGGAAACCCAAACAGTCATATCTTCGCCACCGCTAAAAATGGTCCCTTCCACTAAAAGAATCGAAAATTTTTGACAGGCAAATTTTTTATTGTCATGGTTCAAAATTATTTCTGGCCCAAGATACCGAATATATAACGGAAAAATTTGGTTGTCGATAAGAATTGAAAGGGGGATCAAATCGTTTTTGTTCAAATGGTTGAATTCAATGTTCCTGCTGGCATAAATGGCGGTAAGAACATCGAGAACGCAACCTTTTAGTGGTAAAGTGTCCCGTTTTAGTGCTGTTTTACTGGTTGTTACATCACAAAAGGCTTTTTTATTTATGTAATCAAAAACCTGCGTACTTTTAACGGAATAGTTCCCTTCATGGTTATCGCGCCGAAACCAATAAGGTTGCAATGTAGCCGTGTCGGCAATGGATTGAAAGGAGTCGCGGACTTTAAAAAGCCAATCAAAATTTGGTAAGGTCTGGCCCTTGCTAATAAAGAGAAAGGCGCTTTTCCCCTGGTATTTTGTCAATTTTGTACTGAATGATACCTCAGCGGCATTCATCCACACAAAACCCAGATTATAAAAAACAGCGTATGTAGCCTCTTCCCCTGCGGCTGCAATTTTGTTTTTTGAAAGGCATTGAGAATAAAGGGGATTGCCCACAAGACCCAGAAAAAAAACTAAAATGAAAAGTCTGTTTGTCATTATTTAATGCTAAAGAAATGGCCGTTAAATCAGCTTAAAAATTAACAGATTGATATAATTGCGCAATAAAAAACAGGGTTTCTTCAATAGGCGTATATGCAAACGTATTGTTTTCGGTAATCTTATTTCCATTAAAAACGTCCGTTATGTGCGAAACCCGATGTGTTTGGCGGGTCATTTTTGGTTCCTTATCCAAAAGCTTTGATGTTACCCATTCTGCTCTCCAGGCTAGGGAAGTAAGAAAACGGTTGGCATAAATCCTGGGAGGAGGTACTTGTAAGGAATGAGCAATTTTAGTAAAAAGCTCCTTATAGGTTAATGTTTCCGCGCATAAAACAAATCGCGCTGATTGGATGTGAGAATCCATCAAATAAATCATGGCCCGGGTAACATCGCGCACATCGACATATCCTGTGGAGCCTAGGGTATAAAAAGGTTGTCCTTTTGCGGCCAAATGGAAAAGGGAGGGGCTTCCTTTTTGCCAATCACCGGGACCAAGGATAACCGCAGGATTTACGATAACCGCATTCAAACCTTCGGCAGTACCTCGCCAGACTTCTAATTCAGAATAATATTTGCTCAATGAGTAACTTGATTTTCCGGGAGGAGACCAAGGAGTGTCTTCATTTATTATGGAACCATTAATTTTACCTCCTAAGGCACCGATACTGCTGACGTGGCAAAGTTTCGCCACATTTTTTACCAAGCAGGCATTAACCACATTTGCGGTACCTTCAACATTTGACTGGAGAATTTTTTTTGCGTTCCCGGGATGAAACGAAACCTCGGCGGCACAATGAAAGACACTTGAATTTTCAGGTATAACCGCCAAAAGAGAGTCATAATCATTGATGTCGCCATCGACCCACGTCACTTTTTCATTTATTTTTTCAAGCGAGGAGCCATAGAAGGAGACAAGAAATTCAAACTTGGAAACAGGGGTTTGTTTCCTTTTTAAGGCCACCACCGATTCTCCTTTTTCCACCAAATCAAAAATCAGTCGGGCCCCAACCAACCCGGTACCTCCCGTTACAAAAGCCATATATTATTTTTTAACTTGTTCGCCATTGAATTGATACAAAAGTATATGAATTCTTCAGAAGCTCATGATCAAAAAAGGAAAAGGAATAAATTGTGAAGCAAATGAAAGAAATTTAATTACTTTTAAATATTCTTGTCAGGAAAGAACACTAAAGCAAAAAGTAGATTTTACCGAAAGGAAAAACGCCAATTAAATAAAACCGTTAATGCCTTTAACTATGAAAAGGATTGTATATAGTACACTCTTGTTTGTGTTTATAATTCAAGCAAACTGGGCTCAAAACAAAGAATTTAAAAACCTTCTGGAGAACGAAAAAAACGCTTTTTCAAAAAGAAAATCCTATCAAACAGCAAATAATTATCACAACTATGATTTAATATATCATAGGATAAATTTGGAAGTTGATCCAGCGGAGTATTATATCAAAGGGTCAGTAACCAGTTATTTTAAGACGTTAACCAATTCTTTTGACAAAGTATATTTTGATCTGATTACTGAATTAACGGTGGACAGTGTGGTTTATCATGCCCAAAAGTTGAATTATACACACCAAAACAATAGTTTGGAAATTAATTTACCATCGGCTCTGGTATCGCAAACCATCGACTCTTTAGCGGTTTATTACAAAGGAATCCCCTCGTCATTAACCGGATTTGGTTCTTTTGCCACAGCAGAACATAATAGCGTTCCTATTCTTTGGACATTGTCGGAACCCTATGGAGCAATGGAATGGTGGCCGTGCAAACAGTCGCTTAACGATAAAATTGATTCGTTGGATGTTTATGTAAAAACCCCCATAGGAAATAAAGTCGCCTCAAACGGGAAATTGATTTATGAAAAGACAGAAGGCAGCTTTAAAACAACCTATTGGAAACACCGCTATCCAATAGCAACATATTTGGTGGCCATTGCGGTAACCAATTATGATGCGTATTCACATACCGCACAAGTAGATGAAAACAACCAGGTTGAGATATTGAATTATGTGTATCCCGAAGACCGCGATTGGGCTGAACCACTGACGGAATATACGGTGGATGTAATTGAATTATATAGCAACTTGTTTATTCCTTATCCTTTTTATAAAGAAAAATATGGGCACGCCCAGTTTGGTTGGGGGGGAGGGATGGAACACCAAACCATGTCGTTTATGGGAGGGTTTTCGCAGGGGTTGATAGCCCACGAGCTTTCGCATCAGTGGTTTGGCGATTATGTAACTTGCGCCTCATGGCATGATATATGGGTGAATGAAGGATTTGCCGTTTTTTGTGAATGTGTGACACAGGAAAACTTACATCCCGAGAGTTTTTTGAATTGGAAAAAGGACCGGATGGGATTAGTGCTTGATAATGCCAAAACAGGGAGTATTTATGTAGAAGACACCACCGATATAAACCGGATTTTCAATTATTATCTGACCTACCAAAAGGGAGGGTTGATTTTATATCAATTGCGCAACCAGATTGGCGATGTGGCCTTTTTTGCCGGATTGAAAAATATGTTAACCGGCGCAGGGACTAAAGGAAAATTTGCTTCAGCCATGCAGGTTAAAAACTTTTTTGAAGATGCTGCCGACACCACATTAACAACATACTTCGATAATTGGTATTACGGAGAAGGATACCCGAAATATTCCATTTCGTGGATTCAGGAAACGGATCAATCGGTATCGGTTGTTATAAACCAGAGCACAACCCACAGTTCGGTGCCATTTTATGCCATGAAAGTTCCTATTAAATTTGAGGGAACCAATGATTCGTTATTGGTGGTTTTTCACCAAACCCAAAACAACCAAAAATTTACAGTTGATCCAGGGTTCGTGGTAAACAGCGTTGTTTTTGACCCGGGATATACCATCATAGCACCGCATCCGGCCAATATTGTTGTAGGCATCAACGAACCGGAATTTGTGAATCAAATAACCATTGTTCCCAATCCAGCAACAAACCAGTTGTTTATTGAAACAAAAACGGATCAAATTATCCAACTAGTGGAGATTATTGCTACTAATGGAAATTTAGTTGACGGTGTACATGTGATAAAAGGACATGGCCGGACGGAAGTTTCTATCGATCACTTGATTTCAGGAGCATATTTTGTGCGGGTTACCACCAGCCAGGGAACCGTTGTAAAACAAATCATTATAAACCAATAAACACCAATTATTGAATCATTACAGCTAAATTGGTTTTTGGCGATTTGATAATAGTCCCCGGAGGAATATAAATTTTGTCTCCAGGTTTGATGTTTGAATATACTTGCCGTTTACCGACCTTTTTCAAGTCGGTAACTTTTACCCGTTTCCTCTTTTCAATATAATACAAATAATAACCGTTGTTTTTTATGTGTTTTAGTGTTTTAAAAAGCTCTTCGGAAGAAGAAAAATAATTATAAACGACCTGGCCATCCTCCACGATAATGTAATAATCTTTGCCGTCCACGGGAACTAAATAATCCTCTTCTTGGCTGGCAAATCTTGGAAGGTTCTCAAAAACGGGAACTTGATAATGCTGTATGTAGGTGGTACGTACATACCCAGAATAGAATTCTGCCAAGGCATTGGCAAAAATTTTATCCATGAGATCAGGGTCAATTGGATTTTGATTTCGGGCCATCAAAGTAAAATTGATCATCCCAAACAGGTTTTCTTTAAAATGGGAGGTATCTAAAGGAACGGCATTGTATTGAGCAAAAAGCTCTTCGTAAAACAAACTTCGGCGCATGACCTTTTCGGCATATTTTATGGCTTCGTCGCCAGTACCGTTGTAGCTTTTTATACTTTCAAATTTGGTTTCGAACTGATAATTTTTGATAGCAGGAAGAAACACGAAAGGAAATTTTACCATAGCTCTTGTGCTTCTAAAATGGTGCTTCCCACGTTTATCAAAATAAAAAAACTCCTTCCATGTTTCCTTATCGGTTTTGTAAAGATATTTGGCTGTTTTTAAGTAAAGCTGAGGCAGCCCAAGACTCATGTTATTATCGCCGATGGCCTGTGGGTTGAACGCCGATTCGGTAAACTGCTGGGCCAAAACAATGCTCAAACTTGGGGCATCGCTTCCCAGTTTTTGATAAGCAAACCATGCCTCCTCTTCATAATATTGAACCAGGTTTGAAGGCACATAGCCTACACCTGTTTTGTATGATGGGTTATAAATGACATAATATTTGAGCGAATTATCGTCACGGTAACTCTGCAGATCAAGGGGAATTTGAAAATTGGAAGGAATCTGGTTTTTTTTCCACGATTCATATTGAGCCTTCCGTTGCCGGGTATAAATGGTTTGGTTTTTTGGGACCATCTTTTTAAAATTAACCAGCCGCTTCATATCGGCGGCCACATCCTGACCTTGGGCAGAAAAGGTTCCCAACAAAAACAAACCCAAAAAAAGAAGGCGAAAATTTTGAAACAGCATGACTGATTATACATTTGATTCCCAAATGCAAAGGTAAGTTAAATTCTTGTTTCAGCGAATAATCCTTTAGTTGTGGTTTTACTTACCGCCAGCTTGTAAAATCGTACGATACCAAAAAGCAAAGGCAGTTGTTATGTTGGCCCTTGTCCATAAAGGCTTCGTATCCGCTAGAATAGGACCGGGCCGGGGTTATGGAATAATTAAACTGAGCGCCAAAAGCCAGTTTTTTCGACCAATGGTAGCTAACTCCCAACAGTCCCGATAATTCAAACTTATTAAATTCCGGGTTGGCCGGCAACAAACCTGTTCCATCGGTATCTTCTTTGGCATTTATAAGATATGCCAAAGAAAGGCCCCCTTCCAGATCAATTTTTTCGGCAACAAAATATCGGAACGACACGGGGATTTCTATGCAGTTGAGGATCGATTTGTAATAAACCCCATTTTTGGAATCTGCACGTTTGCTTCCTTTCTGTATGTAGCGTAGGCCAAGTTGATAAGCCGTTTTTTTGGTTACAAACCTGTTTACATAGATTCCACCGACCATTCCGGCTTTGTTGTACCCTTCATATCTGTCGCCGTCGAGCTGCGAGGCAACCAATCCTCCCGTAATACCGGCATTAAATTCCTGAGCAAAAAGAGGAGCAGAGCCAAGCAAAAAAGCAATTATTAATAAAAAACAGTTTTTCATTTTATATGGATAAAAGTAGTTTTTCAAGTTCTTTGGTTCCTTCACCAGCCGATTTTTTGATGACCGTGAACTTCAACCCATAAGGTATTTCAACAGGATTGGGGTCGATAAGAAATTTTCGAGAGCCAGCCGGGGCATACATTACCAAACTTGCCGCGGGATAAACATTTAGTGAAGTTCCGATAATTACAAAAATGTCTGCTTGCGCAGTTAGTTCCACAGCGGCTTCTATGGCAGGAACGGATTCGCCAAACCAAACAATATGAGGCCGGAGTTGGGTCCCTTTTTCACAAACATCGCCCAGTTGGATGGCTTTTGTACCAATATCGTAAATAAGTTGAGGATATTTTGAACTTCGAACTTTTGTTAATTCACCATGAAGATGTAATATATTTTTACTTCCGGCCCGCTCATGCAAATTATCCACGTTTTGAGTGATAATAAACATATCAAAGAATTCTTGCAAACGGGATAAAAACAAATGTCCCACGTTGGGTTGGACTTCGTCCAATTGTTTGCGGCGCAGGTTGTAAAAATCGAGCACCAGTTTCGGGTTTTTGGCAAAGGCTTCGGGGGAGGCCACATCTTCAATCCGGTATTTTTCCCATAGTCCCCCGGAATCGCGAAAGGTACTGATACCGCTTTCGGCACTCATGCCGGCACCTGTAAGCACAACCATTTTTTTCTTTTCCATCAGTCGGGTATTTTATTCATTAAATTTTCGGAATCTTTCCATTGTTGGGGCCATTGATTAATTCCCTTTTTCAGATTATAAATTTCTTTGAACCCTTTATCAATCAGTATTTTCATGGCAGAAATACTTCGTATCCCTTCAGCACAATATACAAATACCGGAACATCCCGGTCGGCACTGTCAGTAAATGTAAGGAGTTTTTCTTTAGAAGGAAGCCAAACCGATTGTTTAAAAAAAAGTCCGGCAAACGAGGCAGAATCGCGTACATCAATTACATAGCAAGCTGGTTTTTCCCGCATTTTAAAGTAAAACCCTTCGGCTGAAAGTGATTCCTGGGAATAAGAATTTAAAACCGGGAAACTCAACAGGCACAAAAGAAACCGGAAACGAGTTTTCATTTGATAAAAATTAAAATGGAGATAAAAATAGTATCAGAATGTTTAAAAAGCAATGCTACTTTGATATATATGAACGCGGATGCAAAGCAACGAGGACTATTTGGTATAAAGAAATCTTATAAACCCAACAACAGCCATCCTACTTTTACATTAAGTGTCGGCACTGCAGAGAGAAAAGCGACGAAACAATGTGAATATAGTCCTTTTAAATTAATTGAGAATGGTCCGGACTCCAAAAACAGGGCCAGCCCTGTGACCATTGTGGGCTACAAACCGGATGGTGATTTTGTTTTTGCTTTTACTGATCTGTTGAGGAATTTCGTACATGCGGGTTAAAAAGAGTCCCTTGTTTATAGCAGAAAGATTTTCGGTGGCAATTTTTGTGTCATCAATAAAAACATCAAATGTTTTACTTCCGGTAAAGGCTCCCCAGTAATCAATCAACAGGAGATTTGTTTTTTGAGGTTGAATTTTCAGGTCGCACGACATCCAGCTTTTGTATGCCAGCCGATATTTTCGGCCGTGTAAAATTCCTAAATCCAGATTTTCACCTTTAAAGTTATGATCCCGTTCGGGTTGCATCTCGCCCGGTTGAAAGAAATCAATAGTTTTGGCATCAATTTTTCGCTGTTCCTCTAACTTTGTCTGATATTCTTTATTGTATTCTTTCCAGGATTCTTCGGTAAAGACATCCCAGAAAACCGAATAGCGCTCATTATTGTATAGATATAAAGGTTTTAACGTAACATCGTGTGGATAGCCAACGCCCACGGTTTTAAAATAATTTTCTTTTCCTTCGACGGGAATAACCCACGACTTTGGATCAAGTGTTTCGGTTCGGAAAACAGGAACAAACAACGGATCGAGAGCTTTTGGATTCTCAATAGAACCAAGCTCTCCGGCCAAAACCAGAGGTCCATTCATCAGGGCAATCCGATTTTTGTTATCGGGCATGGGTTCATAACGCAGTTCAAATGGCATTTTAACCTCCACCACATCGCCATTTTTCCATTTGCGGTTTATTGAAACATAACAGCCCGGCTGCATTTTCACCCGTTCTCTTTTTCCATTTACTAAAACTTCGAAACCATTTTTACACCAATTAGGATACCGAACGTTAAATGCAAACCGGGCCGGATTTTTACATGAAAAATGAAAAACAGATTTCTGACTTTCAGGATATTGTGTTTCCTGTGTAATGATCACGTCTTTTTGTTTCCAGTTCAGTTTTGAAGCGATGTACTGAAACACAAAAAGTTCCTCGTTATTATAAAAATAGATATTTTGCCCATATTTTGAATGGCTTTCCATGGCGGTTCCGATGCAACAGGTGAAGTAGTTCGGATCCTGGAATTCTTTATAACCGCCCATTTCAAGAGCCAGGTTATAAACCACATGTCCATCGTCAGGATTTTGTGATGCCAGAATGTGATTAAACAAAGCTCGTTCGTAATAATCGGCAACGGAAGCAGAGGCATCCCACGTAAACAAATGCCGGGAAAGCTTGAGCATATTATACACATTGCACGATTCCGTAGTTTCCTGGCTTAGCATGTTGCTCAATGTGTCGGGAGAACCAAAATACTCGTGATTGCCATTTCCGCCGGTAACGTACGAATGGTGATTCACCACCCGATCGAAAAAGAATTCTGAAGTTTTTTTGAAACCCGAATCGCCGGAAATTTCAAACAACCGTGACAGACCGATGATCTTTGGAATTTGTGTGTTGGCATGTTTTCCGGCCAGGCAATCAATTCCATGTGATAAAGGGTCGAGCACCTGTTTGTGGTAGAACTTATTTGCCAGCTTCAGGTATTTTTCGTTTTTGGTAATACAGCTTAAATTAGCCATCGCTTCACTGATGCCGCCAATCTCGCAAACCATCAGCTTTTCCATCTGTTTTTCATTTAAACCCGAAACAACCGCATCGAGCCAATCGGCAAATTTTACTGCAACTTCTAACGCTTTTTGATTGCCTAATAATTGGTTAGCATCAATCAACCCCTGAATTACTTTGTGTTGTGTGTAGATAGGAGCCCACAACCCATTCAAGTCGAATCCCTGGGAGCGGATGTTTCCTTTTGCAATTTCCTTTTCAAAAATTTCCGACACACTGTTTAGCGCGCCGATATATCCGGTTCCTTTTGTTTGCTGACATGCGTAAAGCTCGTCAACCATGTAATCGACCCGTTTTTTAAATTCATCGATATGCGAGGAATGATACATGAGGGCACAGGCCGATAAATAATGCCCCAGGCTATGCCCGGCCAGGGTTTCGCTTTCCCATCCGCCATAAAAGTTGGCTTTGGGTTTTAACCCGGCAGTAGTTCTGAATCCTGATAAAAACCGATCTGGTTCGTATGACAACAGGGTTTTTATATTTAATTCGGTAGCTTGTTTAAAGGGGCCGTCTAAAAGTTCCACCTCGGTTAAATCGAAAGGAAGAACCCGGAAATTTATGTTTGAATTTTCGGCCGACATGGAGTATTTATTAATTGTTTGATTCAGGCAGGAATTAGTAATAATAACGATTCCCAGCACTACAAATCCAGTAATTGCCAGCAACAAAAAAGTTCGGGATGTAACAAATTTCATTTTCATTTATTTTTCAAACGACTATTAATGGCTTAATAAAAAACCGGACTTAGAACCAGAATCTTAATAAACCACACTTAATTAATTTTACTTTCCACTATGAATCTGGTTGACTATAAAAATCAAACAGTTAGCAGTATAACAAAAGTAGAACAGCAAAACATCCTGAACTTTCACATATGTGTATAAAAGATATGAAAATGTCTTTTTTAAAGGAATTTTTGCTGATGAGTGCAGTTTACTGCAACCCGTGCTGGTTGAAAATCTGGTGAATTGATTTTCAACAGGAGAAATATTGGTATTAGCATAATTGTGCAATATTTACAACCAAACTTAAAACGATTGAATCCCGTGTATTTTTAATTCGGAAGAAACGGGTATCTATTGATTAAAATATTCACGGGGCGATTTGCCATAACATTCTTTAAAGCTGCGGCTAAAATAGGCCGGGCTCGAAAAACCGGTCCGGTAACCGGCTTCGGCAAAACTGCAATTTTCCTGGGTAATTAACTCCACGGCTTTTCGCATGCGGATATTTCTTACAAACTCAGTGGTTGAACAATTGACAAGGCTTTTTAACTTAAGGTGTAATAAAGAACGGCTTACATTCAAATGTTTCACCAGAAAGGTTACATCCACATTCGGATTATCAATGTGCTCCAGAATTACCTCGGTGAGTTTATTTATAAATTCTTTGTCGCGGACGGAATGAACAGCATCGGCGGGTTTAAGGGTAAAATCGGTATGAAACCTTTTTCTCAGGTTAAAACGTGTGTTTATTATATTGCTAATATTTTGTTCTAAAACAGGCGGATAAAAAGGCTTTTCGATATATAAATCGGCACCAAATTTTAAACCTTCGTAACAGTTTTCCTGACCTCCTTTTGCGGTTAATAAAACCACAGGGATATGCGAGGTTTCAATATTTTCCTTTATTCTCTTTGTTAACTCAAACCCATCCATAACGGGCATCATTACATCGCTGATAATGAGCTCTGGATTGTATTTGCAAATTTTTTCATAGGCTTCTTCACCATTTTCGGCCGTATGAACGACATAATGATCACGCAATAATTCTTTAATAAAATTCAGCAACTCCACATTATCATCAACCACTTGTATTACAGGCTTATTGCTTAATAATTCTATGGTATCGGCTTTTGTTTCAATCTCTTTAGGGATATAAAAATTAGGCTCAACTTCATTTAAAAAGAGATCGTTATGAGCATTGCTATAACTTAATTCTGATTCAGTAAATTGATTAACAGAAGCAGGAATTGAAACAATAAACCGGGATCCTTTATTGGGTTCACTAGTTATTTCAATGGTTCCCCGGTGGAGCTCAACCAGGCTTTTAACAAACGACAACCCGATTCCCACCCCCTGAGGAAGCGATTCGCCATCGGAAACCTGGTAAAAGCGTTCAAAAAGTTTATTTATATTTTCTGCTTTAATCCCAATGCCATTATCGGCTACCGTAAGTCTAAGTATCTTTTTGGGTGCCGTTGAGGAGGCATCGGTTGTTTCAACATCAATTTTACATGAGATGTAGTTCCCGGAAGTGCCATATTTAAACGCGTTCGATAAAAGATTATAAATTATTTTCTCTAAAATCGACTGGTTGAACCATAAATCAGCCATCGTTTTTGGATAGTCAACATCAAAACACACATTTTTTGATTTGGCAAGGGTTCCAAAATTCAGTGCAACGTCGTCCATAAACGAAAAACCATTAACGTGTTGTACCGTAAGCTTCATGGAGCCACGTTCAATTTTCCGGAACTCAAGGAGCTCCATTAAAAGGGTATTCAGCCGTTTTACATTCCTGTAAATTCCCTGTAAGTTGTTTTTCGCTGCAAAGGGAATGTTTTCCTCCTTAATGAGTTTAATTAATGGGCCTAAAATGAGCGTTAGCGGGGTTTTAATTTCGTGCGATATGTTTGTAAAAAACTCCAGTTTGGCCAAATTCATTTCCTCCATGTACTTTTTCTCGCGCCTTTCAATTTCAACCATAGCCCTCGATTTTTGGATGCTGGTAATAATGTAATAGAATAGGAAAAGACTAAGTGCCAGTAGTATAAAATAGATGACATAAGCAAACCATGTTCTCCAGAAGGGAGGTTTTATTATTATTGTAATTGATTTTTCGTCGCTTTTATTCCGCCAGGAATTATTCGAGGCTTTAACCTTAAAAACATATTTGCCCGGGTTCAAGTTGGTATAAGTAGCACTTCCGCGGTTGCCCACAAAATTGTATTCTTTATCGAACCCTTCGAGTTTATAGGCATACATGTTTTTACCCTTTTGTGTAAAGTTTATGGCGGCAAAATTTATAGTAAACACATTCTGTTTGTATTGAAGCACAATTTTATCGGCTTTGTTGACAGCCATTTTCAGGGGTGATTTTTTCCCGGGAGCAACCGGTTTGTTAAAAAGCGAAAATTCGGTAAAAACCACATCAATTTTTTCTTCACCAATAGAATCTTTCTCGTTAAAGGCAACCATTCCGTTATTGCCGCCAAAATAAATCTGGCCGTTTTTATCTTTATAATTGGCTCTGAAATTGAACTGATTAAAGGCCACACCCGAACTATAGTCGTAAAGGTAATACTGGTTGGTATGTTCATTAAAATTAATTAAACCTTTGGTGGTACTAACCCAAAGCGAACCATTGGCGCCTTCCTGAAAAGCAAAAATGCGATTTACCGGAAAACCGGTTGTCTCGTTGTAATAAGTAACTGTATCGTTCTTATAATCGAATTTAATTACACCCATGGTGTTGGTTGCCAGCCACATTTGTTTTTTCGAATCGCAAACAACCTGGTTTATTCCGGCATTTTCGAATTTTTTGTCGAAATGGGTTAACTTTTGTTGTTTTAAATGGAATACATATAAATTAGTATAGGAGGCCAGCCATAAATAATCGTCACAAATGGCAAACGAAACAACATCTTCATCATGGATTTGGTCCCGATAAAATTCAGCCATTTTTTTTGACTTTAAATTATAGATGGTCACACCACCATTTCCGCCAATAAACACGGAATCACCGATTAACATCAGGGTGTAGATAAAATCAGAGGGTAATTCGCGGTAATTAGCCATATTAATATGGCTAATTGCTTTTGTTTTAATATTAAACACATTTATTCCGCCCGAATAGGTGGCAATCCACAGATTATCATTATCCACAAAGGTCAGATTATGTACATTGTTGTATGATAATTCTATAGGGTTTTTTAACTCATCGTCTTTATCAATCCTTCCGGTTTCCAGGTTCAGTTTATTGATGCCCATATCTTCGGTACCAATCCACAGATTTCCGCACGAATCTTCGGCAAAGCTGCTCACCACATTTCCAATTAAATGATAGGGGCTTTGGCCGGCCATCCACGATTTAAAATAAGGCTCTTTGCAATTCCACAAATTGATGCCCCCAAAATAGGTTCCCAGCCAGATATTATCGTTTTTATCTTTAAAGGCATTATAAATGGGATTGGTATTTAACCCCTGCGGATACAGTTTGTTGTACTGGTAGTTTTGCATCTCATTGGTTTTTTCGTCCCAAATACATAAACCGTTTTCATTGCCAATCCAGATTCTTTCTTTATGGTCCATTATCACACAATGAACCAAATCATGCAGGATCTTATGTTTGCTTTTTACCGAAAAGCAGAGGGTTGATTTCAAGTCGTTTGATAACCGGAAAAGGCCCCGGTTGTAAAGACGGTACCATATATTGTTATATTTATCAACATAAACAATTTCTAACTCTTCGGTAGCAAACTCTTCGGGAATTGTAAATTCATTGATTTCGGAAGTTTCTTTATTGTAAACAAGAATCTGGCGGTTGTTGGTTGTTGCCACAAAACGGGAATCGGTGGCAAAAGAACTTGTATATGCCACACTGGACGATACAGACACGAATTTTTCAAAAAGATGCGAGATGACAATTTTTTGGGAGGTCAGGTTTAACCGGCAGAGTTCATTCCCCTGAATAAAAAGGATTTCATTCCCATTTATTAGCGAGAGTTCCGATTTTTTGATAGGCGAAAACAGGGGATCGAAGGGTTTAAAACATTCATAAGCAAAATCAAAGTAGTAGAAATAATTATTGATGTTTTCGCACAGCAATAATGTGTCGTTAAATAAATACAAGGTGTTCGGAATAAGTTTTACCGTTTCACCCTGTTGATTGTATGCCGGGAACACCTTAAAATCAGCGCCATCGTAACGGCAAATATTTTCGCGGGTGGCAATCCAGATAAAACCCTCTTTATCCTGGGTGATTCCTTTTACATAAGTTGAAGCCAGCCCATCTTCAACGGAAAGGTGGACAAACGACAACTGATTACTGCCGGCAAAAACAGAAAGGGAATAAAAACAGATGATATAGAATATAAAATACCTCATACCACTCGGTACCGATGAATTAAATGCAACAACCCAACAACATCAATTTCGGATTTACCATTTTAAAAAAGGTTAATACCTATCAGTGAATGTATGTTATAAACATTGCTGATAGCACAAATCTATTCAAATCAAATTGAGTTACCAACACAATAATTGCTAAAACCCAATAAATGCGGGTTTTATAAACATTAAGATATGTTTTTTGAACAATGGTGAAAGTTAAAATTTTGTTAACACCCTAGCTTTGTTTATCACAACAAACGATTGCATTCACAAACAACCGATGCAAATTAGTATAGATTAAATAATTCAAAAAATGTGCTTATGAAACAATTTACACAAAGACCATCAGAAAAACCGATAAAACAACGCCTACAAAAGATGCTGTTTACCGGGTTTTTTCTGTGCCTGTTGCTTCCTTCATTTGCCCAGGTAAAGGTTACTGGGGTAGTAACCGAAGAATCGAAACAACCCCTACCGGGCGTTTCCATTGTTATAAAAGGGACGACTCAGGGAACCATCACCGATTTTGACGGAAAGTTTGCCCTTGATGTAAACGAGGGAGAAAGTTTGGTATTCTCTTTTATAGGATTTCAGAATCAGACGGTAGTAATTACATCGGCCAATACCAAATTGGATATTGTAATGGTATCCGATGTTATCGGGCTCGATGAATTGGTGGTGATTGGTTACGGTACCCAGCGCAAAGGCGATGTAACCAGTGCTGTGGTTTCAGTAAAAGCCGATGATTTTACCACCGGTAAAATTCAGGATGCTGCGGAACTTATTAAAGGAAAAGTGGCCGGGTTAAGTATAGTCAATTCGTCAGGAAACCCAAATGACACATCGAGTATCATGTTGCGTGGGATTACAACAGTTCTTGGAAATATTTCCCCTTTGATACTTGTTGATGGTATTGAAGGTTCTCTTTTAACGGCGGCACCCGAAAATATCGCCTCCATTGATGTGTTGAAAGATGCCTCGGCGGCGGCTATTTACGGGACAAGGGGAGCCAACGGGGTAATTATTATTACTACCAAATCGGGTCAACGGGGAGCCAAATCATCGTTAAGTTATTCAAGTTACCTGTCGGTATCTGATTGGTTTAGAAAAGCAGACTTTATGGATGCCGATGACATTGCTGAAGGATTGACACAATACCCTGATGCAGGATATGATACCGATTGGTTGAGTGAAGTTTCCAATAAGGTGGGGTACAAACAAAACCATTCGTTAAATATTAACGGGGGTACCGAAAAATCAGCTTATGCCGCCAACTTTACCTATAACAAAGAACAGGGGGTGATGCGCAAAAGCAACCGGGATGAGATAAAAACCCAGCTCGACTTTTCGCATTATGCCATGAATGATATGCTTAAATTAAATATTAATCTTCTTTATTCATCGCAGAATCGCGACAATAACAACAACGATTATGCCTATCGCCAGGCGATGATTCGTAACCCTTCCATACCGGTGTATCATGAAGACGGGGCCTATTACGAAGATTACAACCGGTTTCAGTATTATAACCCGGTGGCCATCCAGAACGAGTTAATTGGCGATACCCGTAATAAATATGCCCGGATGGTAGGTAACATCACCTTTGAACCCATTAAAGGCTGGAAAACCAATTTAATGTTATCGAAAAAAGAAACTGAAGCGACATCGGAAAATTATTATTCCAGCAAATACATGGATAACAAAATGGTTGATCCGGCGGATATGTACCGGACTATAATAAAAACAAAAGGAGGTGCTTCAAAATCATCGAATCAAACCCGCAGCGATAACTTAGAGTTGACCTCTACCTATGATGTTACCCTAAACCAGCATCATATTACGGCTTTGGCCGGTTACAGCTACCTGTATAACGTGTATGATGGGTTTAATGCCAGCAATTCCCAGTTTGCTTCTGAATCATATTTATATAACAGTTTGGGGAAAGGGATTTCCTATGTAGAGGAAAACGGTGCTGTTGTACTAAAATCGGGTGTGGGATCATACAAAAATGACAATACCCTGCAAGGGTATTTTGGCCGGGTTTCGTACGGTTTTGAAAACAAGTATAATTTAATGATTTCGCTAAGGCACGAGGGTTCCTCCAAATTCGGAAAAAATTACAAATATGGTAATTTTCCGTCGGCCTCAGCCGGTTGGACCCTCAGCAACGAAGAGTTTATGAGCAACCTCACCTGGTTAGATAATTTACGGATACGTGCAGGTTTTGGTATAACAGGGGTTATACCTACATTAAGTAATGATAATGGTTCATATGCGTCATTGGATCTTCGTACTGTTGATGAGTGGGGCTACCATCAAGATACCATTATGGAATGGGTCCCTTCAATAAAGTCAAAACAAAACGCCAACAAAGATATACGTTGGGAGAAAACCCGTGAATATAGCTTTGGTATTGAATGGGCGGTTATGAATGGGCGGGTGAGTGGAACCATTGACCTGTATAATAAAAAAACAACGGACTTACTTTATAATTATGACGTTCCTCTTCCTCCAAATTTGACTTCAATAACAACTGCAAATGTTGGAAAAATGCGCAACAATGGCATTGAAATATTATTAAATGTTATTCCGGTAAGAACTAGTGATTTTGAATGGAACAGTACCCTAACCATGTCTCACAACAAAAATAAATTGTTGACATTAAGTGGGGGAATTTACAAAACCCTTGACTATAGAGAAGAGGGAGGAGTGGGAGATCCTATTTCTCTTCCTACCCATTACATAGAGGTAGGACATAATATGGGAGATTTCTGGGTATTAAAATCGAATGGCGTGAGCAAAGATGGAAACGTATGGGTAGAGGTTTCTGATGGTGAAGGAGGCTGGGTTAACAAGGAATTTAGTACCTCCCTAAACCAGATGTCAAACAGGCAACGTTATCACAACGGGTTACCCAAAGTGTATGCCGGATGGACCAATACCTTCCGTTACAAAAAGTTTGATTTGAATATGGTGTTTACCGGACAGTTTGGCTATTACATTTTAAATGCCCAACGGAGTTTTTACGAGAACAATTCCATTGCCTACAATCGGTTAAAATCGGCTGCCGATTACCACCTGGCGGTTGACGAAAACGGGGATCCTGAAATTTATGCACCCACCGGGCAACAAATATTGACCCAGCTTTCAAAATCCATGTCACAAGGCGTTTGGAGCGACCATGTCGAGAAGGGTGATTTTGTAAAATTGACCAATGTTACCCTGGGATACACATTACCCATTACCACCAATAAATACATACAAAGTTTGCGGATGTATGTATCAGGGCAAAACCTGTTCTGCATTACCGGTTATTCAGGGATCGACCCTGAAGTTAGTAACTTTTTCCGTGCACCGGGAATTGATGACCGTGATAAATACCCTACAATTCGATCTTTTACCATGGGTCTTTCAGTTAACTTTTAAAAAATAATTTATATGAAATTATTAAAATATTCATTTGTAAGTATTGTCGTTGCCATTCTACTGACGATAGTGGCATGTGCCGATCTGGACGAAAATGTTTACTCCGATCTTCCCTTCGACAGCATCGACACGAGCGATCCGGAGATTATAGACGCCTTTATGGGTGAAGCTTTAGCACAGTTCCGTTTTATCTATTGGAACTGGGAAGGTTATTTTGACTTGAACGAGGAATGTACCGATACCTATATGACCCCCAAACGGCCCAATGGCTGGGGAGCCCAGTACATTCAGATGCACAAGCATACCTGGAATGCCGCCTATTCCTCGCATTTAGATGTATTATGGACTTTTGGATTTAACACCATAGGATATGCTAACAGCACGTTGGATATTGTACCCGATAGCGGTTTTATTCAAGCCCAGATGCGTTTCCTCAGGGCAACTACTTATTATATGTTATTGGATGTCTTCCGCAGTGTACCTCTTTTGACAACTATGGATTTACCGGCAGGTTATCTTCCTGAACAGGTAACGCCAGACTCTATTTTTAGTTTTTGTGTAAGCGAGCTTAACGCCATAAAAAAGGATTTGGGAACAAGACATATTCATGGATATGCCAACCGTTATGCAGCCAATATGACTTTAGCAAAAATGTACCTGAACTACAATGTTTATTTCGAGCAGAACGACAACAGCTATTATCAAAAAGCACTGGATGAAGTGAATGAGGTGATCAACGAAGGGGGATATTCATTGGCACCTAACTATCTGGATAATTTTAAACAAGAAATCTCAAGTTCACCCGAGGTTATTTTTGCCATTCCGTTGGATGCTACGCGTGCAGCACACAATTATTTGGTGAATAAATGTCTGTTGGGTTCCGGGGCAGCCGCTTTTGGTTATGAAGGGTCACCCTGGAACGGGAGTTGCGCGGTACCCCAGTTTATCGATTCTTATAATGCCAACGATAATCGGTTAAGCTATACCTGGACAGGGGGACCACAATATCAATATAACAAAGCAACAAATACTCCAAATGACCCGACAATGCCCGCAATTTCTTTCACCGAGGATGACTGGTCGGGTACCGGAAAATTAAATTACAGCAAAAGGGTACACTCTATTGACAACCCCATGGCCTACACACAGGAGGGATACCGCTTTATAAAAAGCGAAATTGTTCCGGGTTCTGTGGGCACCTACGGCAACGATGTGGCTTTTTACCGCTTGGCCGATGCCATGTTTATTAAAGCCGAATGCCTGTTGCGCTTAGGACAGGATGAACAAATAGCCGCCGATTTAATTACCGAAGTCCGTACGCGTTCGTTCGATAATGAAGCCGATGCTACACGGACTATTGACGATTTAAAGGGAGGAAGTGTTTATCCTTACGGACATCAGGAATATACCAGCGAAGGGTTTAATACCTGGTCAACTTTTGTATCAACCGATGAAGGTGGCGATGATATTATCCTGGGTGGATTATTAGACGATTTAGCCTGGGAATTTGTTGGCGAACACCACCGCCGTCAAGATTTGATCCGCTTTAAAATGACCGATGGGCGTAATGTATTTAACGGGAAATCGTGGTTCTGTAAAGATGCCACCACCGAAACCAAGTACAACTATTTCCCCATCCCCAAAATGGCTTTAGATGCGAACATGAATTTGAAACAACACGAAGCCTATGACGGTGTTGGAGATTAGTAAAAATATAAACAAGAATTATTTATCAATTTATAAACTAAATTTTTACAACAATGAAAAAGATCTATTATGTGTTTATTTTATTTGCCTTTGTGGCAAGTTTAACAACCAATTGTAAAGATGATAACGGCGGAGGAGTGATACCTCCTCCAGATACTACCTTGTGGGATCATGTACTGGAATACCCCGTAGAAATTACTATGAGTGCAGTTTCCTATGATGGAGCACAAGTTGAATTAGACTTTGCCACCATTGCACAACATCTTGGAATTACAAAAGAAGACCTTTTATTAAGTATGGCGGATTCCATTTCCGATCCGGACGTTACCCTTTATGGCATTGGTAAAGCAGCCACTGAAGATGTTGTAGTGGGTGCTGCTTCAAACACGAATGGGATATGGGGACACTGGTGGGATGCTGATGGCGTGAATTGCTCGTGGGGGGAAACCGCCGCGGTATTTGCCGAGTATTTTGCTGGTGATGAGTTTATTACTATAGGACAATATCCGGGCCACCTTACCGAAGGGCAAGTTGTTGAATTTTACGAGTGTGTTAAATTGGACGATGTACGAGTTGCATGCCATTTTGTAATTACTGCAAAAGCTCCCGAAGTGATTGAAGCTACCATAGTAAATACCCAGCAATTAAGTCTTGAGGTGCTTGAAAAAACCACGTATGATATGGATTCTGTAGCTTTTAACCTTGATCAAACATTGACCGATTTAGGTGTTTCTTCCATGGATGAAGTAACCCTTATTGCTGTTAACGCGGATGGTTCGTATGCTCAGGAAATGAGCGCCGAAAAGGGATACTGGATTGACCGCAACGGATTTGCATCAGGTTGGGGTGCCGGTGGTGTGGTATATACCGACTATGGCAGCTTATCTTCAAACATGGTGGGTGTTGGCCAATTCCCTGATAGTTTGTCAGCCGGCGAGGTATTTACCATTAAATTCGGGTTCCTGGCAAACGATAAAATTGAAATGTTAGCCATTACAATAACTGTAGCAGGTTATGTTGATCCCGAAACGGCTCCAACAGGAGATCCAATAGCAGTAGATACTACGATTACCATTTCTCAGCCATATTCTGCTGATTGGGCAGGCAGTTCTGCCGACATTCAGGCAACCTTGCGCAATGCCTTTAAAATGACAACCTACCAGATTTTTAAAGCGATAAATGAAGGTACTATGGTGTTTACAGGTTATAATGCCGACGGAACAGCTTATACCGACAGCACCGGTGCTGTAGTTTCTACCGCAAACTATCCCGGACATTGGTTTGCTGCCAATGGTAATGTTACTGTATGGGGTGATACTACCAATCCTCCGGCAGTATATTGTGAAATGGGCCGTACGGAAGAAAGCCTGCAATTGAACGTAGGTCACCATCCTGACAATGTAACTTCAGGCACTACCGTAACAATTAAACAAAAAGCCGAATTGAATGGTGGAAGCGTAACATTCACCGTTGTTGTTAACGTTCAATAAATTAGTTGCTTATACAAAGGAAAGGGTTAATCACCCTTTCCTTTAATTTCTATTTTCTTTACTCTTAAAGTTCTTAAACGCAGATAATGAAAAACATAAATACTAATCAAGGGAAAATAAGTTTAAAAATATTTTTCCTTTTATTGATTGCCTTTTTAAATTCTTTTGTAGCCTGCGATGATAATTCATCTCCCAACGTTACCCCCGATCCGAATGATACCATAACTATTTTAGACTCTTCGGAGGTTGATGCCAGTAAAATATACCAGCCAGCTGAGTATAAAAATGATAATTGGTATAAAAGTTCCAGCAGATTTTATTACGGACGAAGCAAGCAATCGGATCATTTTATTGTGATGTGGGAACCTGGTTTTGGTGCCGATCCCAATGCCGACAGCGTACTTTCTACATACCGGGTAGATATTGACGACCTTTTGGAAAAAGCAGAAGAATTTTATGATATAAATGTTAACCAACTAAAATTTGCTGTTACGGGTCAAGAAAAATCAAATTTAGATAAATATAAAATAATGATTTTACTTTACTATACCACCGATTGGATGGCTTACGGAAGCGGTTTCGATGATGTTATCGGTGGACTTTGGGTAAGCCCAAGCACTTGTCACCCGGTTGGTTCAACCATTGCCCACGAGATTGGACACAGTTTTCAATACCAAACCTATTGCGATTTGTTGGCATACAGCGGGATAAACAACGATTTTACCCGTGGGTTCCGGTATGGTTTTGGAGGTAACGGTGGTAATGCATTTTGGGAACAATGTGCCCAATGGCAATCGTTCCAGAGCTACCCTGAGCAGGCCTTTTCATCCTATAACTTTGGGGTTCATATGGATAATTACCACCGGCATTTCTGTCATGAGTGGCAGCGTTACGCCAGCTATATGTTGCATTATTACTGGGCAGATAAACGCGGTATCGATGCCATTGGTAAAATCTGGAGGGAATCTGTTTCGCCAGAGGATCCCATGGAAACATACATGAGATTGTACAACCTTACTGTTGAGGAATTCAACGATGAAATGTACGATGCGGCTGCACATTTGGCAACCTTCGATATTGACGAAATCCGCGAACTTGGGAAAAATTACATTGGCCAATACAAATATGGATTGCTCTCACTTGGCGATAATTCGTATCAGGTATCCTACGATAAATGCCCCGGAACTACAGGATATAATATTATTCCGCTCAATATTCCAACGGCGGGGACTGAAATTTCAGTAAAATTTTCAGGTTTAACACCAGGTTCATTATTAGCATCAGGCGATCCGGGCGAATATACCGATGCCGATGCTACAAAAACTACCACCAATTACAATACGGCATCGTTTAGTGCCGTAGGATGGCGTTTTGGATTTGTTGCCCTGTTGGAGAACAACACCCGGGTTTACAGCGATATGAATACCTCAAATTCCATTTCTTCGTCGGTTGATGCCTCATTTACCATTCCGGCAGGTTGTAAAAAATTGTGGCTGGTAGTGCTTGGTGCTCCAACAATCTATAGCCGTCTTCCTTGGGACGAAAAAGAAATCAACGATGCCCAATGGCCCTATAAAGTGAAGTTTACCAACACTGATTTATACGGGAATGTTACTTTCGATGGCACCGAAACACAAAAGGATACCACATTAACTTATGAGGTCAGTTTCCCATTCAGTTCAACCACCTATCCGGGAGCAACGGTAACCGTTGATTATGTGGCATTGGCGAAAGCGTTTGTTTTGCAACCCAGCGATATAAGCGCAAAAATGGGTAACGAAATTGTTTTTTATGGCGTGGAAAGTAACGGTACCTTAAATTCCAAAACCACAGCAAACGGTTATGGACATTGGTTCAGTGCCAATGGCGACATCATCAGCTGGGGTGCCGATGCCATGGTTTACTCAGAATACGATGCTACCAATTTCACATTTTCTATTGGTCAATATCCCGGCCACTGTGCTTCGGGAAACCATTATACCATTAAACAGGCGTTGGTTTACTCGTACGATGATGATGCCTCGGTTCAGGCAACCATTGTATTTAACATTACCATTGAATAATTCTAAACGATCAAAAAGAGGGGCTTTTCTGAATTTCGGTTAGCCTTCTCTTTTTTACCATACAACTATGAGAATTTTGCCCAGCATTGTACTTTTTTCAGTTCTGTTTTCATGTAAAAACGAAAACAAAACGGAGTTTTGGGATGGAGCCGGAAACAGCAATCCATTGGTTCCCGGATATTTTGCCGACCCAACGATTAAAAAGTTTGGCGACACCTATTACATTTATGCCACCACCGATGGGGTGAAACTGGCTTCGGGTGAACCAACCGTTTGGGTCAGCCAAAACCTGACCGATTGGTACAATCAAGAACTAGACATTGATCTACCTCAAGGGTTGACCAATTGCTGGGCTCCCGATGTTATTAAAGGAACCGATGGCAACTTTTACTACTTTATGGGCAATTGCCAATTCGGTTGTAATATTTATGCTTATGTTTCCGATAATCCAATAGGGCTTTGGAAACCCTACAACAATGGTGAACCGGTGATTCCGGTTGGAACCGGTTCTGAAAACTTACCTGCCCTCGATGCCCAGTTTTTGCAAACCAGTAAAGGAGAACTTTTCAGTTATTTTGGAACCTGGTGTCATATCTTTAAAGGCTTAGGCTGGGCACAGCACAATCCCGATACGGTTAGTAAAATCGCTGCCTCGGGTTATATTCCTATAGAACAGATACCACAAATGTTTGAAGCGGCTTATCCCATCGAACGAAATGGCAAAATTATTCTTATGTATTCATCGGGCGATTGCCGGAAAAGCTCGTATGCCGTTCATTATGCCTGGGCCGGTAATCCAACGGGGCCTTTTACCTACGGAAAAAACAACCCGATTTTGGAAAGCAATGCCGATTTTACCGTGGATGGGCCCGGACATCATTCGCTAATTGAAGCCGATGGACAGTGGTATATTTTGTATCACCGGCACGACAATCCCCACAGTTCAGGAGGCGAATTTCGGCAATTGGTGGCCGATCAATTAGTTTTTAGCAACGATACCACGATTGAAAAAATTATCCCAACGCACCGGGGAATCAACCATTTTGGATTAAAAAGCGACAAACCCAAAAACTTGGCTTTTAAAGCTCCGGTTGAGGCAAGCTCCGTTTATCGTTTAAAAGCGGAAAAATCACCCTATACAAAAACCGACACAGACCATTCGTTTCTGGCATCGTACGCTGTTGATGATAACAACGGAACCCTTTGGAAAGCCGCATCGGCCAACATGCCACAAACCCTGACCATTGATTTGGGAAAAAACCGGGCTATAAAACGAATTTTTACCGAATTTGAATATACTACCTACTACTATCAATATACCTTGGAAGTTTCGAGCGATGGCGACAACTGGCAACTGTTTGCAAACCGATCAGATAACCGGACGAGCGGTTCGCCCATGATAGACGATAATGACTTGACGGGGCGTTTTGTTCGGCTAACCATCGTTGGAACTGAAAAAACCGGCATGTTTGCAGCTGTTTGGAACCTTAAAGTTTATTCTCAACTTTTTGATGTTCCGGGCATCTGCAATAAACCGGCAACCACGCAACGGGCAATGGCTCCTACCCAAAAGTTAGAAATAGCCTTTGATGCAAAACAGGTACCTTTCGGAAAATTGGCTCAGGAAATTGACAACCCGGGGGCAACCGGCGGAACCTTCCTTCCTTTTGGGAATTGCTATGTGACCGAAAAGAAGGGTGTGAAAGCCCTGCAGCTTGATGGAAACAGTTTTCTTGAATTATCGAAACCGGCGCCGGAAAGTTTCAACTGGAATGCACCATTTACCGCATCGGCCTGGATATATGTTACCGAACCGGGCGAAGGGCAATGCCTATTGCTTTGGAATAGCCGCAATAATATGTTACAAGCATCGTATGCCGCGCTCATGTTTGGGAAAGGACATTATGGAGCCATGGCTCATGGCGATGGTTCGGTGGATTTACGGTTTAAAAACCTGCCATCGGCAGCCATGTGGCACCAGGTAACAGTAACCTTCGACGGAATGGTGGAAACCATTTATGTGGATGGCCAAAAAGATCATGATTTTCCGTTGAACCTTTTTGTTGAGGCCGGTACTGTTCGCATTGGTTCTTCGGGTATACCGCCCGAAAACTTTACCGGATGGATTGCCAATGTTCAACTATTTAATAAAGCATTCACTGCGGACGAAGTTCTGAAACATGTTGAGGAAACTCGTCCGTGAAAACAAAAAAGATATTTAAAATGAAGAAAACACCCACATTTTTTTCACTTATCGGGATAACCCTTTTCATGGGTTGTTCCCAGCCAGACACAACGGAAGAACCTTTGGAAATGGTTCCGTTTACCCAAGTGCATTTAACCGATAAATTCTGGGCGCCAAAAATTGAGATAAACCGCACGGTATCGATACCTTCGGCATTTAAAAGGTCGGAAGAAACCGGGCGGATGGATAATTTTGCCGTTGCCGGAAAACTGATTAAAAAAGGGCATCAGGGCGATTTTCCATTCGATGATACCGATGTTTACAAAATATTAGAGGGAGCATCTTATTCTTTATCGGTGCACTCCGATGCAAAACTGGAATCGTACCTCGACAGTCTGATTTTTTTAATTGGGATTGCACAGGAAGACGACGGGTATTTGTGTACCTGTGTTACCAACCAATGCGAACGGTTAAAACCGTGGTATGGAAAAGGACGTTGGGACCGGTTGAACAGCCACGAGCTATATAATTGCGGACATTTATACGAAGCGGCTGTAGCTCATTATCAAGCTACTGGCAAACGTACCCTGCTCGATATTGCCATTAAAAATGCCAATTATGTAAATGAAGTTTTCGGACCCGGAGAAAACCAGAAGAAAGTCCCATCGGGGCACCCCATTATTGAAATGGCATTGGTAAAACTTTATAAAGTTACCAACGATGAAAAATACCTGAAACTGGCCCGGTTTTTTATTGATGAAACCGGGAAAGGTACCGATGGGCATAAACTTAGTGAATACAGTCAGGATCACATGCCTATCCGCCATCAGGAGGAAGCTGTTGGCCACGCGGTTCGCCTGGGGTATTTATATTCAGGGGTAACCGATGTGGGTTCACTCATGCACGATGATTCCCTGATTCGAGCCAGTAAAAAAGTATGGGAAAATGTGGTTTCGAAAAAATTATACATTACCGGTGGAATAGGAGCGAGGGCTCAGGGCGAAGGCTTTGGCCCCAATTATGAACTTTCGAACATGACAGGATATTGCGAAACCTGTGCCTCTATTGCCAATGTGTACTGGAACAGCCGTTTGTTTCAGCACGATGCCGACGCCAAATACTTCGATGTGTTGGAACGCACCCTGTATAATGGGGTAATTTCGGGTGTTTCGTTAAGCGGCGACCTCTTTTTCTACGACAATCCGTTGGAATCGGAACATAACCACGACAGGGCTCCTTGGTTTGGCTGTGCCTGTTGTCCGGGTAACATAACTCGGTTTATGGCTTCGGTTAGCGGATATGTGTATGCCATCGGTAGCAATGCCATTTATGTAAATTTATTTGCGACCAGCGATGCAAAAATTGATGTTTCAGGAAACAACATAGCCTTGGTTCAGAAAACGGATTATCCTTGGGATGGGAATATAAAACTAAAAGTGAATCCGGAGCAAGAGGCAAAATTTGAGATGGCTATCCGTATCCCGGGATGGGTACAAAACCAGGCTGTTCCCTCCGGGCTGTACCATTTTTTAAATCCGGCAAACGAGAATTATACTATCCGTGTAAACGGTAAAACAGTAAAATATAAATTGATAAACGGGTATGCTACCCTTGAAAAATCATGGAAAGCGGGTGATGAAATTGAAATAAATTTCCCGATGGAGGTGCAAAAAGTGGTTGCCAGCGACAGCGTTCTGAACAATCGTAACAAAATGGCATTCCAGCGCGGCCCCGTAGTTTATTGTTTTGAAGACAAAGACAACCAGAACGAATCGGTTTTTGATAAATGTGTGGATACCCAGGTGATAGTAACCGCCAACTATAATGAACAGTTGTTGGGAGGCATTGTAACATTGCAAATGAATGGGCACAAGCAGGTAGCTGAACAAAAAACCGAAGATTTTACTTTAACGGCCATTCCCTATTATGTTTGGAATAACCGGGGAACCGCGAGTATGAAAATTTGGACACCCTATTCGGTTGAGGCAACAACCTTAAAAGAGGAAAATCCGTTGCTGAAAAAAGCCCAGATGCAGGCTTCCACTGGTTGGGTATCGGGCTTGCAGGATGGGTTCGACCCCAAAAACTCTTCGGATGTTGACAAATCGTACTTTTACTGGTGGCTCCGCGAGGGTACCGAAGAGTGGATTGAATATCGGTTCGACGAAATAGTTGAAATCAGCCAGGCATCAGTTTATTGGGTAAAAATGAACCATTACGATGTAAATTACGATGCCCCGGAACATTGGAAATTGATGTATCAGAACACAAAGAACGAGTGGGTTCCGGTTGATAATAATAATTTCTACGAATTGCAATTAGACCAGTACAATACTGTAAATTTCATACCTGTAAAAACCAAAGCCATTCGGTTGTATGCAAAACTGAAACCCGAATTTTCATGCGGCATCCATGAATGGAAAATTAAATAAAAGATTTTATGAATAAAGTACGATTATCAAAGCTATTTGTGGTTACCATCCTGTTCCCTTTTTTTGCCGGATGTAATTCACCAAAATCTTCAACCGAAGCGTTGGAGGGTGTTCCTTTTACCAGTGTAAAAATCAGCGATAATTTTTGGGCCCCGCGCATAAAAACCAACCACGAGGTAACCATTCCTATTGCCATTGAGCAATCGACCATCAGCGGACGTATCAAAAATTTTGAAATTGCAGGTCATATGGCCGAAGGTACCTTCTGTTCAGAATACCCTTTCGACGATTCCGACATTTATAAAATAATTGAAGCGGCTAGTTATTCAATGCAAACTTTTCCCGATCCACAACTCGATGCCCGCATCGATTCCCTGATTTACAAAGTGGGAAAAGCGCAGGAAGCCGATGGGTACATTTATACCATCCGCACTATCATGGGTGACAATTCGCACGATTGGATCGGAAGCAAACGTTGGGAAAAGGAGCATATTTTAAGTCACGAGCTTTACAACCTGGGACATTTGTTCGAAGGTGCCGTGGCGCATTTTCAGGCAACAGGCAAAAGGAATTTTTTGGAAATTGCCATTAAATCGGCCAACCTGATTGATTCGGTTTTTGGATGGGATAAATTGAAAACTTTCACGGGACATCAGGAAGTTGAATTAGGGTTGGTAAAATTATACTATGCAACGGGCGAAAAACGCTACCTCGATTTGGCCAAATTCTTTCTCGATGTCCGTGGAACCCTTCCCGAAGGGGATGAATACAACCAATCGCATAAGAAAGTGGTTGACCAAAAAACGGCGGTTGGGCACGCCGTACGTGCCACCTACATGTATTCTGCCATGGCCGATGTTGCGGCTTTATACCAGGATACCAGTTATCATAATGCATTAAAAGCTATTTGGGAAGATATTGTTTATAAAAAAATCTATGTAACCGGAGGAATTGGGGCATCGGGAGGCAATGAAGGATTTGCAGGCGATTACAATTTACCAAATATGTCGGCTTATTGCGAAACTTGTGCTTCGGTGGGGATGGTATTGTGGAACTACCGCATGTTTTTAGCCGAAGGCGATGCCAAATATTACGATGTGTTAGAGTGTACTTTGTACAACGCGTTCTTATCCGGCGTTTCGTTAAAGGGCGATCGGTTTTTCTATCCCAACGTTTTGGAGTCGATGGGACAGCACAACCGCGGAAAATGGTTTGGTTGTGCCTGTTGTCCGCCCAACGTGGCCAGGCTTTTACCCTCAATTCCCGGATATATTTATGCCAAATCAGATAATTCCATTTTCCTGAACCTGTTTGTTCAAAATACAGCAGAAATCAAGCTAGGTGAAACTCCCGTGGAGTTGGTTCAGAAAACCAATTATCCTTGGGAAGGGAAGGTTGAAATTACCGTGAATCCTAAAGAAAAGAAAAAATTCGATTTAAAAATCCGGATTCCAGGATGGGCTGAAAATACCGCAATTCCCGGAAATCTGTACTCTTTCCTGAACAAAGAACAGCACCCGGTTACCATTACGGTTAATGGGAAAAAAGTACGTTCCGAGGTATCAAAAGGCTATATTACTATCTCCCGCAATTGGAAAAAAGGCGATCAGGTAACAGTTGATCTCCCAATGGAAATTAAAGCAGTAGTAGCCGATGAGAAGGTGGAAGCCGACCGGAATAAAATTGCCTATGAATGTGGACCATTGGTGTATTGTGCCGAATGGCCCGACAACAACAAAGGGAATATTTTAAGTTTATTGTTCGATAAAGAGGGTGAAACCTCCGCAGAATTTGCTGACATTTTATTAAATGGAGTGAAAATAATCAGGACTCATGCACAGGAGGTCAGCCGGAATGTTGATAAAACCTTCCATTTTTCGAATCCGGTTGATGTTACTCTAATTCCCTATTATTCATGGAACAACCGTGGACCCGGCGAAATGATGGTTTGGCTGGCTACCGACACTACATCGGTGTACCCGCAACCAGCCCCCACCATTGCAAACAAAAGTAAAGTTACAGCCAGCCGCATGGCGCCTTCGTTAAAAGTGGCATTAACCGATCAGTACGATCCTGTGAATTCTAACGATCATGCCCGGCCCTATTATCATTGGTGGCCCATAAACAATACCTGGGAATGGGTGCAGTACGATTTTGATACCCTCCGTACTGTTTCGTCATCGCGGGTTTATTGGTTCGACGACGGTCCATTCGGTGGTTGCCGTATTCCGGTAGCGTGGGAATTGCAGTATCTTGAAAACGGGAAATGGAACCCGGTTAAAGCTCAGGGAACCTATAAAATAACCAAAGATGCCTGGGATGAAATATCATTTGACCCCATTACTACCCAGGCCTTAAAACTAAGGGTGAAGCTGAGCGAAAAATTCTCAACAGGCATCCATGAATGGGAAGTAAAGTAGATAGTATAAAAACCTATAAAAAAATTTAAAATGCGATTACCAACGATACCTCTTTTGCGCTTCTATCAAAGACGGGGTGCTTGGGGATTACTGATTTTATTATCGGTACAACCTGCACTTGCGCAAAACATACAAGGCAGTAAAGCCGATGGGGTGGTGAACCTGGCACTTTCAGCCGCGGTATCTACTTCATTTTGCTCATCGTGGGAAACCCTTGGGGCAGTAAACGATGGCGATGAACCAACCAGTTCAAACGAAGATGATGGAAAAACTTACGGAAACTGGAATGGAGAAGGCAGTTACAACACATGGAACTGGGTGCAATACGACTGGGAACAGATCAATTCATTAGTTTCTACTTCAGTCTACTGGTGGTCCGATGGTGGAGGAATCTCAAAACCCTACGCCGCGTATGTTGATTATTGGGATGGTTCCGATTGGGTTTTGTTAGACAGTATTGGCACTCTTTTGAATACATACAATACCATTACCATCGATAATGTAAAAACCAATAAGATACGTATTTACATGATTAGTTTAACCAGTACCGGAATCCAGCAATGGAAAGTGATGGGCATAAAAGGTCAACCCTGCGACCCCACACCGGTTATTGCTAAATATAAAATGAACGATGGCGATTGGAAGGATGCTAAGTTTATTTCTGTAAACAAAGGAACCAACTTGGCTCTTGGTGCTTTTCCTTCCGACAGTGGAACATACAGATGGGATGGTCCAACAGGATATATTTCAGGAGGTGCTGAAATTTTGCTTTCAAACATGCAGTTGGGGCAGGGTGGAACATATAACGTAACCCTTTCAAACAACTGCTGGGCAACCTCCGACACAAGTATAACGGTAACGGTTGTCGATTCATTGAACCTTGGCAGTGCATACCATTGGCCATCATATAGTCCAACATTAGCGTATAATTTCCGTCAGGAATACCCCGACTTACAAATGCCAACCAAAGATTTACCCGATTGCGAAGGTGTGGTGGGCGCACAATCGAAAGGGTGGTGGACTTTTTTATGGGGAGCTGATAAAAACAGTCTGGTAACTTCAAACGCCATTACTCCGCTTTTGGAACGGATGAACGAAGATTTTGCCTATTTCCGCGATACTCTTGGATGGCCTCCCGATAAGCGGGCTAAAAACGGCTACCGGAGTGCTATTTATTTATTTGGTTCTGGTTTATGCACCGATAACGCATCGAATACCGAATTGGGCGGATGGCAAAGTGCTACCTCATACAATGGTGAAAGTTGGCCGATGGTATTGCTTTCGTATTACCCGGTTTATAGTTTCGATCCTTCAAATAACAGTGCCGATGCCGCTTATCAACAGGGAGCCTGTGTTCATGAAGGGATTCATTCGGTATTAGCCGATTTGCCCGGAGCAAAAGAAGCTGCATGGTTTCAGGAAGGAGGCAATACCTGGTTGCAACAAGAAATGGAGTCGCGCCGCTCAGGTGATTATAGCAGTATGGGTTTCCTGAACGGATGCAACTTTATTGCCCCGTTTATGCCTATTGAATGTTACAGTGGATGGTTGCAGGACGATAGTTTTGGCGGACCATCAGCCGAAGGTGTTAACAAAACCAATGCAAGCGGAGCCCAAATTTGCACATGGCGGAACTATCTCGGCGGAACACAATATGGTAACGCCTTTCCTACATTTTTGAGCATGACTCTTGGGCACGAAAGCGTAGCCTGGATTTGGCGCAATTGCCCCGGCCGCGTATTAGAAGGTATGGCCGATACTCTGGGTGAAGCGCAAACCCGTCGGTTAATTATGGAGTACCGGGCAAAGCAAGCGTTGCTTGATATGGGCAAATGGACAGGTGCTTTGCGTTCGTTGATGGACAGCTACATGGGTACCACCATTAAAGAAGAATGGAGCCCATACTGGATTAAACCTAAAGAATGGTCGGCGACACCGTATGTTACTACCACTAAAAATGTCGCCAACATTTTAACCCCCGAATATCGTACAACTCCCGGCTGGTCAGGCTCGAATCAAATACCTCTTTTTGTAAGCGGCAATCAGGTAACGGTAAACTTTCATCCCATTGGCGAAAACATGTGTTGTATGCTTTGCTACCGCGATACTACCGGAAAACCCATCTATAGCCAACCTGTGTATGGCGGCGATTGTACCCTGAAATTGGAAACGCCTCCCGGAAACGGAGTAGTTATTGCTGTAATTGCCAATACCGATTATATCTATAAAGGGGAAGAAACCCGTAAAGCGCATTACGACTATCGGTTACAACTGGGCGAAGGAGTTATTGGTGTGGCGAATACAAAAACAAAATGGTATAACTGGAAAAATATGGACAACTACATCGGTATTGATACTGAAAAAGCAGCATCGGCATCAGGATCGGTTATTTATCCAAATCCGCTAAATACAAATGCCGATTTGAATATTGCATTCGAAAACACCCCCGAACAGGTAACTCAGGTGCAGATTTGCAACCTGATGGGGCAGGTTATTTATAACACTTCAACCACCGATAAAAAGCTTACAATAAGCAACAACGGGTTGTTAAGCAAAGGGGTTTATCTGATTGTTGTTAAAAGCGGCACATTCAGAAAATCACACAAACTTATTGTTCAATAATTAAAAAAATCAATGAGTAAAAAAATTGTTTTTGGGCTTTTAAGCGGGTTGGTTCTGCTTTTTGTGTCCTGCGAAAAAGATGAAATCAAAGATGTTTCATTAACCTATAATATAAACATGCCGGTAGATATTAATTATTCAAGAACCTATCAGGCATTAGATTCTGTGGCTATTACCGATGCGTTTAATTTATCGTATGCCGATTATTTTATGGTAAACCTTGGAGTGAACGATACTTCGTTGGTACACTATTATGCCTTAAATGCCGATGGCACCCTTAATGAAGCAAAACCAACAGCAACAGGGTTTGGACATTGGTTTACTGCCGATGGCAAAACAACGACCTGGGGTTCTCAAGCGGTGTTGTTTTCTGAAATGACCGATCATTTTGCCTTTGAAATCGGTCAGTTTCCGGGAGCTACCGAGGTTGGTGATACCTACACCATTAAACAGGGATTTATGTATCAAAACGCGTTGGCCTCTATCACATTCAACATCACGATTGTAGCCAATGAAAATCAGGAATAATCAGTACAACGCAAGAATTTACTAAAGATAAAAATGAGTTGTTTTTTCATAACAAAAACGGAAACAGGGCTTTACCGGGAAACCGTGTACCATGTTTCCTTTAGATTGATGTGTTGTTGTAGATGAGTTTAGTTGTTATGTTTAGGTTTAGGTTTCCGGAAAGAGGCATCCATGTTTCTTTCCGGTTTTTTAAAAAATCGGGATAATTGTTTGTGACACATCAAAAATAAGAGGGTTATCTCTTATTTTAATGGTTATTAATTTAAATAAAAATAAAATGCAACATTGCTGTAAAACTCTTGCCATTTCTCTATTGGCTATTCTTACAGGAATATCGGTTCTGAACGGACAAATTACAAAAGAACGATACCTTCGGGCCGATTCCATAGAGTGTTTTTCTGATTTGGTGTACCACTCAGTTATTGAAATACATTCCATCGACAGCACTCAGCGTTTTTGGTACAAAAAAAACACCCCGGCCGGAATTGAATTCTGGATATTGGATGCTCAAAACGCAACCCGAAAAGTAGCTTTTGATGCCCCAAAAGTTGAAGCGCTTTTACATAACACAACCCAACTGGACCACCCGTTAAAATCAATATCCCGGGTAAATTTTAATAAAGAACTAACCGAATTTTCATTCTTTTTAAATGATTACAATTGGAAAATAGATATTGCCAATTACCAGATAAAGGAAAAAACCTACCAACCGCCGGTTAAGGAACTCCATTGGGGGATTACTTATCCCGATGTAACCGATGCTAAAACTGTTTCTCCTGATAGTGTGTGGGAAGCTGGTATTAAAAACTACAATGTTTATATTACCCGCCGAAAAACCAACGAAGAATTCCAGTTAAGTTACGATGGTTCTGGAGGCGAATATTACGCATCGGCCATTTATTGGTCGCCCGATTCTAAATTTTTAGTAACCAATAAAATAAGGCCCAACACCAAACAGTATATCCATTTTGTTGAATCATCGCCTGTTGACCAAATACAGCCAAAATGGCACACCCTTGAATATCTTAAACCCGGCGATGCTCTGCCCATCAATAAACCTTCGTTATTTAGCATTACCAATAAATCGCAAATACCGGTTGATGTGAGCCTCTACCTGAACCAGTTTTCCTTAGATGGCATTGCCTGGAACCCCGACAGCCGTTATTTTACCTTCGAGTTTAATCAACGCGGGCACCAGGTTTATAAAGTTGTAAAAGTCGATGCTCAAACAGGCAGTACCACCGATTTGATCACTGAATCGTTTCAAACATTTTTCGATTATTCAGGTAAGCGCTATCGGTTCGATATCGATGGGAGCCAGGAAATTATCTGGGCTTCGGAGCGCGACGGGTTTAACCATTTGTATCTATTCAACAAAAATACGGGTGAATTAAAAAACCAAATTACCCGGGGATTATGGATGGTGCGCGAAGTGGTAAAAGTGGACACCATGAAAAGGCAGGTTATATTTGGAGCCTCGGGCAAAAACCCTGATGAGGATCCCTATTTTGTGCATTATTTCCGTATCAATTTCGATGGTTCAAAACTCACCGAATTAACCCCCGAAAAGCTGAACCACCAGGTAGTTTTTACCAGCGATTATCAGTTTTTTACCGACACCTATTCATCGGCCAATACAGCACCAACAACGGTTTTGCGTTCTGCCGCCGACGGAAAAGTTGTAATGGCTGTTGAAAAAGCCGACATCAGTCAATTATTGGCAGCGGGGTATATTTTGCCCGAACCCTTTGTTGCAAAAGGGCGCGATGGCAAAACAGATATTTGGGGCAACATTTACCGGCCCACTCATTTCGATGCTGCCAAAACCTATCCTGTTATTGAATACATTTATGCCGGCCCGCAAAGTTCGTATGTACAAAAATCTTTCCGACCTTATTTCTATAGCTTTTCAGGTCTTGCCGAATTAGGTTTTATTATCGTTACCATCGATGGTATGGGAACTTCGAACCGGTCAAAAGCCTTTCACGATGTCTGTTTTCAAAACATTAAAGATGCCGGTTTTCCCGATCGCATTTTATGGATGAAAGCCGCTGCCGAAAAATACCCGTATATGGATACCTCCCGGGTTGGCGTATTTGGAGGATCGGCCGGTGGACAAAATTCAACAGCCGCCCTGTTGTTTCATCCCGAATTTTACAAAGTGGGCGTTTCTTCGTGTGGATGCCACGACAACCGGATGGATAAAATGTGGTGGAACGAGCAATGGTTAGGTTACCCAATAGGAAAACAGTATGAAGAAAACTCAAACGTAGTGAATGCTTACCGGTTACAGGGTAATTTAATGTTAATTGTTGGCGAGGTCGATGATAATGTTGATCCGGCGTCTACCATGCAAGTTGCCGATGCATTAATTAAAGCCGGAAAAGATTTTGAATTGGTGGTTCTTCCCGGAGTAAATCACACACTGGGCGGTACATTTGGCGAACGAAAACGCCGCGATTTCTTTATCAAACACTTGTATCACGAATTTACCCCCGATTGGAACACAAAATAAAAACATAAAAGATGTCTGTTAAAACAGTATTATTTTTAGGAATTTTTGGATTGGGTTTATCAACTCAGGCACAAACAAAAAAACTTACTTCGCCCGATAATTCAGTGGTTGTCACTATTTCACTGAATGACACCCTTCGCTTTTCAGTGGTTTATCAATCAAAACCAGTGATCGAAAATTGCGCCATTAGCCTGAACCTGCCGAACAAAGTTTTTGGTGTAAAACCCCGTGTAACCAAGAGCATCGCTAAAACCATAAACGAAACTCAAACACTCGTGGTGGCCTATAAACAGTCAACTATTACCGATGCCTGCAACGAATTAACATTACGGTTTAAAGACAACTATTCGGTTGTTTTCAGGGCATACAACAATGGGGTGGCTTACCGGTTCGAGACCACAGCCAGCGACTCGTTAAAGATTAATCAGGAAACCATGCAATTGAATTTTGGCCAGGAATGTTCCACCTATTTTCCCGAAGAAACTAGTTTTATATCGCATTACGAAGGTCATTACAAGCACTATCAGGTAAACCAAATTGCTGACAGTCAATTTTGTTCGCTACCCGTTTATGTTAAAACGCAAAGTGGTATCAGCCTGGTTTTCACTGAAACCGATGTTTACGATTATCCCAACCTGTTTTTAAAGGGCACGCATAAAAACGGATTTTCGGCCATTCAACCCCGCGTAGTATTAAAAGCAGAACCGCACAAACGGCATCCCGACAGGTATGAAGAGATTACCGCAACAGCACCTTATATTGCCGCAGTTAAAGGAAACCGGACATTCCCCTGGCGGGTGTTCATGGTTTCAGAAAATGATAACGGAATTGTTGAAAATGCGTTGGCTTACCAATTGGCCAGCCCAAACCAGACACCTAACGCCCAATGGATAAAACCAGGTAAAGTGGCCTGGGATTGGTGGAATGCAAACAACATTTATGGTGTCGATTTTAAATCGGGTATCAATACCGAAACCTATAAATATTACATTGATTTTGCATCCAAATTTGGTTTGGAATATATAATTCTTGATGAAGGCTGGTCGAAAACAACCACGAACGTTTTGGAAAATGCTCCGGGAATCGATGTTCAGGAACTGGTTGCTTACGGGAATCAAAAAAAGGTTGGTGTAATCCTTTGGCTATTATGGAAACCGCTCGATTTAGATATGGAAAACATATTAAAAACCTATGCTGGTTGGGGAGTAAAAGGGATTAAAGTTGATTTTATGCAACGGGCCGATCAGTATATGGTAAATTATTACACACGGGTGGCGCAAACGGCAGCCAAATATCAACTGTTTGTCGATTTTCATGGGGCGTACAAACCATCGGGTTTACAAAAAGCCTATCCCAATGTATTATCGCACGAAGGGGTTTTGGGACTCGAAAACAATAAATGGGGCAACGAAATTACTCCGGAACACGATGTAATTTTACCCTTTACCCGCATGACAGCCGGCCCCATGGATTATACTCCGGGAGCTATGGACAATGCCATGGGAAAAGATTTCTTTGACAGGTTTAATCGGCCGATGAGTCAGGGAACCCGCGCCCATCAGGTAGCCATGTATGTGGTTTATGAAAGTCCGTTGCAAATGTTGGCCGATAATCCTTCGAACTATTACCGTGAAACACCATGCACCCAATTTATTGCCAAAATTCCGGTTATCTGGGATGAAACCCATGTGCTCCAAAGTCAGATTGCCGATTATATTGTAATAGCCCGGCGCAAAGGCAACCAATGGTTTATTGGGGCAATGACCGATGAAAAACCGCGCGATTTTGACATCGATCTTTCATTTATTCCAAAGGAATATAATCAGCTAGAATTTCTGGCCGATGGCATAAATGCCGATCGGATGGCGATTGATTACAAAAAAGGAGAATTGTTGCGACCTGAAAAAAACCTTTTAAAAATTCACCTGGCCCCGGGCGGAGGATATGTAGCAATTTTATCGAAAGGAAAATAACCAGTTAAAGACATTAAAATGAATAATCGAACAATAAAACAGTTGATTTCTTTTTTGTTTACCATTGGATTGCTGATTCTGCAATCATGCAACACCAACCATGAAAATACAAACCAACAAACACCATTAGTAAAAGAGGCGGATTCCATACGATGGAAAATTACCGCTCCTTCTGATTCACTGAAACTCGATCCTTTTTACAAACAATATGTGTTAGTGAACGGAATTCCTGTAATTTGCTCGCACCGGGTAACCAAAGAAGCTGTTTACAAAGCCTGTAACATCATCAATTTTATGACATCGGTGTTACCGTCCGAAGTTTTAAACGAAATGGTAAAACGCCATGCCCGGCTGGGGATCATGGCCCGGTACGAGGGAACAACCGATATTCCTGAACACAGGCACCTGGCTAACGACACATCGTTAAACTGGGATGTGCGTGCACGCGGCCTGGGCGGCGATGTGGAATCTCCCCTGACCACCTGTGCCGAAGAAAACCTGTTGGGTTTTGTAATTGATAAATACCACGCCGAAGATATTACCATTCACGAATTTGCCCATGCCATTCACCTGATTGGCATTGCTCCACGCGACACCACTTTTAATAACAAACTGCAACTGGCTTTAAACGATGCTTTGGCGAAAGGGAAATGGGTAAACACTTATGCCGGAACCGATATTTATGAGTATTGGGCCGAAGGCGTACAGTCGTGGTTTAATGTGAATGCTGAGGTTGCGGCTCCCGATGGTAAAAATTCGCCCATCAACACCCGCAATGAACTTAAGGAATACGATCAGGCTTTGTATCAGATTCTTTCAACTTTTTTTCCTGAAGTTACCGAACAAATCAGTTGTCATTCGGTGCCATTTACTAGGTAATCAAAAATAATTGGCAATTATGAAATATTAATTTTGTATAAAAGCAAAGATTAAAAACAATGAAAAAATTACAATTAAACTTAGCGTTTCTACTTATCATTAATATTTGTAATGCGCAAACTTATGAACGAACAGAATTTGGAGTTAAAGCAACAATAAATTCAATAGAAACAGAAATTCAATTCTATAGTTCTACAACCCTAAGGGTAATCAAATACCCTAAAGGTAAAAAGTTCATTAAACAAAGCCTTTCTGTTATTCAATCACCCGAAAAAACGTTTTTTAGTATTAAGCAAATCGGGAACGAACTAATTATTGGAAGTAAAAATTTAGAGGTATTCATAAACCTCAGCCGGGGACAATTATCATTTGTTAGTGAAGGTAAAACACTTTTAAACGAAAAAGAGGCGGGATCTTCATTTAATGAAATTATTGATGCAGGAACAAATACATACACCGTATTTCAATCATTTGAACTTGATTCTGACGAAACCATTTATGGTTTGGGGCAACAGCAACAAGGGAAAATGTCGAATCGTGAAGTAGAACTAAATATGATTCAGGGGAATACCGATGATTATATTCCTTTTTTTCAATCGGTTAAGGGGTATGGTTTGTTTTGGGATAATTATTCACCCACCATTTTTAAAGATTCAAGTAATCGTACCTATTTCAAATCGGAAGTTGGTGAGGGTATTGATTATTATTTTATGTATGGAGGCAATTCCGATGGAGTTGTGGCTTGTATGCGTAAGCTTACCGGACAAGTTCCCATGTTTCCGTTATGGACCTTCGGATTTTGGCAAAGCCGCGAACGTTACAAAAGTCAGGATGAGTTGGTTGGAGTGGTTAAAAAATTTCGTGAATTGAATGTACCCATTGATGGGATCATTCAGGATTGGCAATATTGGGGAAACAATTACCTTTGGAATGCCATGGAATTTTTTAACCCCGGATTTTATGATCCGCAAAAAATGGTTAACGATGTGCATAACCTTAATGCACACATGATTATTTCTATTTGGAACTCATTTGGGCCAATGACAAAACAATACAATGATTTAAACAAAATAGATGCTTTATTTACGATTAAAACATGGCCTTTATGGGGTCCTGATAAATGGATACCCAATGAAGATTACCCTTCGGGCGTCAGGGTTTATGATGCCTTTAATCCTGCAGCTCGTGACATTTACTGGAATTATCTGAATAAAGGCCTTTTTTCATTAGGGGTTGATGGCTGGTGGATGGATTCATCGGAACCCGATCATTTCGATCCAACTTCAGAAGATTTTGATACCAGAACCTATTTAGGTACTTTCCGTAAAGTTCGGAATGCTTTTCCATTAATGACTGTTGGTGGTGTTGCGCAACACCAGCGTTCGGTAAGCACCGATAAGCGGGTTTTTATTCTCACCCGTTCGGCATTTGCCGGGCAACAGCGCTTTGGAGCAAATACATGGTCGGGCGATGTGTTAGCATCGTGGGAAGCCCTGCATAACCAAATTTCAGCAGGCTTAAACTTTTCACTTTGTGGTATTCCCTATTGGAACAGCGATATTGGAGGTTTCTTTTTGTGGAATTTTAAAAACGCCCTCATGAATCCTGATTATCGCGAACTTCATGTACGATGGTTTGAATTTGGCACTTTTTGCCCGATGATGCGTTCCCATGGCGAAGGTTATCCCCGTGAGATATACCAATTTGGTGAAAAGGGCAATCCAACGTACGATGCAATTGAGAAATATATAAACCTTCGTTACCATCTGTTACCGTATATCTATTCAACTTCGTGGGCTGTCACTTCAAAACAGGCGACCATGATGCGTGCTCTGGTTATGGATTTTGCAAACGATAAGCAAGCAATAAACATCAATGATGAATTTATGTTTGGCAACTCAATTTTGGTAAATCCGGTTACCGAACCAATGTATTGGAAAAATGTAGCTCAGGGAAAAGACTCCGTTATGGTTGAAGACTTCAGTTTGGTAAAAACCAAATCGGTTTACTTACCTAATGGAACCAATTGGTTCGACTTTTGGACAGGAGAGAAATATTCCGGTGGACAAAAGGTATTAAAAAAAGTACCACTTGACATTATTCCATTATATGTAAAAGCGGGCACAATTTTACCTTGGGGCCCAAAGGTTCAGTTTGCTGCAGAAAAAAACTGGGATAATCTTGAAATACGGATTTATGAAGGAGCCAATGGTGAGTTTAATTTATATGAAGATGAAAACGACAATTACAATTACGAAAATGGAAAATATTCAATCATTACCTTCAAATGGGATGATAAACAAAAATCCCTGACAATTGATGACCGAAAAGGTTCTTTTGTGGGAATGATGTCTGATCGCAGATTTAATATCGTTTTTGTATGTCCAACAAAAGGGACGGGTAGTGAACTTACTGAAAAATACGACATAGCTGTGAGCTATTCTGGAAACAAAAAGGTTATAAAAAAGAAATAGTATTAAATAATTAATAAACAACAAATTAAAAGCCTGTTTACCAAGTAACTTATCAATATGATTAAATCAATCTCTCTTTTCTTTCTTTTTTGTTTGGCATTGGTAAACACAAGTTTGAGCCAGATTTCGTTTCCATTCGGCAACTCGTTTCTATACTTAAAGGGGAGTCAGGCATCCTCGCTGCCCACCAACTGGTATAAACCCGAATACACTCCATTTATCTGGTCTGAAAGTGAAGCACCGTTTTACTATGGTGCAAAATCGGGAACCCTGTTAAGCGATATGCAGGGGAACTATTCAACCCTTTACCTGCGCACTAATTTCACGGTTTCGGGTCTTGAAAACATTAATGAAGTGAATTTTCTTGTAAATTACGACGATGGTTTTGTTGTCTGGATAAATGGGCAGGAGGCCTTTAACCGGAATGCACCCACCCAGCGCACGGCAAATTCCCTGGCACCCACTTATCACGAATCAGGAGCCAACGAAAAAATCACTATTCCCTTGTCAAATATGAATTTGCTGGTAGGTTCAAACCTGTTGGCAATTCAAATTTTCAATTCCACCCTGAATAGTTCCGATCTATATTTTGATATTTCTATTAATGCGCAACCCGAATTACCGGTTTATACTTCCGAAAGTGAGGTTACATTCAGCCATTTAGCCGGTTTTTATAACGAACCCTTTTCTCTGGTTTTAGATATCGGCGATGATAGTACCCAAGTGGTTTATACTCTTGATGGTTCCAATCCGCAGACCTCGGCAAACGCAATAACAGTAACACCTCCGGCGATCATTTTTATTCATCCCGATAGTACCGCTATACGACCGGCAACCCCGGTAGTAATGGTTCGCGCATCGCTGGTGGGTGAGGGTTTTGCGCCATCGGTATCAAAAACCAAATCGTATATTTTTATCGATAAAGTGCTCACCCAAAAACATCCGGGTGGCGATTGGCCAAAAAACAATGTGAACGGGCAATTTATCGATTTAGAGATGGACAGCGAAGTGGTGAACCACAACGATTATAAAAACCTGATAAAAGAAGCCTTGCTCGACATTCCTTCGATTTCGGTGGTTACTGAGCTCGATAACCTTTTCGATCCCGCCTCAGGCATTTACGTAAACGCAACCCAGCGGGGAATTGAATGGGAAAGACCCTGTTCGGTAGAATTGCTTAATACCACCGATTCTGGGTTTCAAATAAATGCCGGGTTGCGCATCCGTGGAGGAAATAGCCGCAAAACCGATAATCCGAAACATGCTTTTCGTCTTTTTTTCAGGGAGGAATATGGGGCATCAAAACTTAAGTATCCTTTGTTTGGCGATGAAGGGGTTGCCGAATTCGATAAAATAGACCTGCGCACCGAACAGAATTACTCCTGGAGCATGGATGGTGATAACCACAACACCTTTCTGCGCGATGTGTTTTCGCGCGATTTGCAGGGAGCATTTAACCAACCCTATACCCGTAGCCGCTATTACCATTTATATTTGAATGGCATGTATTGGGGTCTTTTTCAGACTGAAGAACGCCCCGAAGCCGATTTTGCTGCATCGTACCTTGGTGGCGATGATGATGATTACGATGTTATTAAAGTAGCCAGCGAAAACTGGCCTTATGTGAACGAAGCAACTGCCGGCACCATGGATGCCTGGGCTGAACTTTATACCATTTGCAACAAATCATCCTTTACCGAAACCGATTATTTTCAGCTCGAGGGAAAAGATGCCCTGGGGAAACCGGCTATAAATTCAAAAGTACTGGTCAATATTGATAACCTGATTGATTATATGTTGACTGTTTTTTATACCGGAAACGTAGATGCTCCGGTATCGGCCTGGTATAGCAATAACATGCCGAATAACTATTTTGCACTATATAATCACGATAATATAGGGCAGGGATTTGTTTTTGTTGGCCACGATGCCGAACACAGCATGTTTATCGACCCCATTTATGTGAGCGATGGAATTAACGAAAACCGCGTTACCATTGACGATCCGGCGATGAAAACGCCCAATCTCGATTTTTCTAACCCCCAATGGCTTCATTATAAATTATGTATGGTTGAGGCGTATCGTTTACGGTTTGCCGATAGAGCCAGCTTTTGGTTTAGCAACCAACAGCCATTGAGCACCGAAAAAGGTTTAGAGCGGTTTAACATCCGTAAAAATCAGATTGACATGGCAATTATTGGCGAATCGGCCCGCTGGGGTGATGCCATGGTCAGCACACCCCGAACCCGCAACAAGGACTGGTTACCCGAAGTTACCAACCTGACCAATAAATTTTTTCCGAAACGCGGCCCGATTGTCATCAATCAATTGAAAAATGCCGGGCTTTACCCTGAATTGCTCAATCCGGTGGTGAGTAGCAATACTGCCGAAATAACAGGCGAAACCAGTTATTTTGAAAACGAAGTGAACCTAATCATCAGCCATACAAACGCATCAGGGAAATTGTATTATACCACCGATGGAACCGATCCCCGGAACGAGGACGGTACCATGAATTACAAAGCCATTCAGGGAACAACCGATGTTGCATTAACAATTACATCGAGCACTCAAATTAAAGTAAGGGTAAAGAACAACGATGATTGGAGCGGACTTCGTCAAATATCTTTTCTGAAAAACACCGAGGATTATTCTGGGTTAAAACTTACCGAAATCCATTACCATCCCTGGGATTTGGTGGTAGGTACCGATACTACCGAAAACAAGGATTTGGAATTTATTGAACTGAAAAACGAAGGAACAAAAGCCATCAATATTTCAGGAATCATCATCGATTCGGCCGTTTATTATCAGGTTCCAGAGGCTACACTATTGAATCCGGGAGCTTTTTATGTAATTGCATCAAAACCGAAAGCTTTTTATACAAGATACGGAAGGAATCCCCATGGAAATTTCACAGGAAATCTGGATAATTCAGGGGAATATTTACTGATAACTGACCCGAAGGGAAACAAAATTCTTTCGTGTACTTACGACGACCAATATCCGTGGCCCGAAGCTGCCGATGGTATGGGATTTTCGTTAGCCGCCTCGGTAACCCGCAGTACTCAAAACCCCGATGAACCCGCTTACTGGAAAAAATCGGAAGTTCGCCATGGCTCACCATTCGATAACGACACCCCAATTGAAACCAATGAGGAGCTGGTTTTAGAAACATTTCCCAATCCAACCCATGAAACGCTAAACATAAAGGTCGATCATTTAACCGAAGCCCAAACCATTGATATTTCAGTGGTAAACCAAATGGGGAAAACCGTTTACAGCAACCAGTTGGAAGATACCAATTTGGAGACAATTAATTTCACATCGCTGCGGTTAACCCCCGGAACATACATTGTTAAAATAACTACAAAAACGCAAAACTGGATTCAGAAAGTCATTTACCTTTAATACAATAAATATGAACCACAAAATACTTCTTATTCTTGCAACCACCCTAAGCATCGTGGAGTGTGTTAATAGTAAGCCGGGCAAAACTCCTGAAAAAGAGTTGTACCTTCCGGCCAAAGTATATTTGGTACCCGACAGCAATAATTATAACAATCCCGAAAGCGACTATTGTTATAAACACATGATTCAATCGGAGAATATTGCGCTGTTTTGGCATAAAGAATATGGTGATAATCCCATGCAAAACCCAATTGAACAGAAAAGGTTTAATCCCGAAGAGGCCATTACCGAATGCGAACGCTTTTTTCATTATTATGTAAACGAACTCAAACTGGTTGAAACGGGAAAAACTTTTTTCGATAAATATAAACTGTTGATTTTTGTTTTTGGTGGAGACGAAGGAACCGCTTTTGGAGGAGGAGAGGAGGACAAAGTGGGTATTTTATGGACTCCGGCAGTCCGGATTAACCGCAAACCTTATGGGGCATTAGCTCACGAAATGATGCACAGCTTTCAGTATATTTCCGAAAAAGATAATAGCACAGGACCCAACGGGCCGGTAATTGAAATGTCGGCACAATACGCGCTATGGCAGGTATATCCCGAATGGATGACGTTTGAAAATTACCATTTGGTCGATTTTTTAAAGGGAACCCATTATGCCTTTTTACATCCGGTAAACATGTACCATTCACCCTATGTTCTTGAGTATTGGAGCCAAAAACACGGGAAAGAATTTTTTGGAAAATTAAGTCGTTCCACCCAACCGGGCGAAGATCCGGTGGCAACCTACAAGCGAATTACCGGAATCGGGCAGGAGCTATTTAACGATGAACTATTCGATGCCTCACGAAGGTTTATTACCTGGGATTTAGCGCGCATCGACAGTGTTGCCCGGCCTTACGCAAACAAGCACACCACAAAACTTACCACGTTACAAAATGGCTGGTACCAGATTGATTCAGTGAACTGTCCGCAAAATTATGGGTATAATGGCATCTCCCTAAAAGTTCCCGAAGCAGGAACAAAACTGGTTCTCGAATTTAAAGGAATTGCCGGGGCCAAAGGATTTAGTTCCGTTAAAACGGATAAAGCCGGATGGCGGTATGGTTTTGTTGCCTTGTTAACCAATGGTTCAAGGGTTTACAGCGATATTTACAAAAAAAGTACTGGCCGGGCAGAATTTACCGTACCCCAAAACACACACTATTTATGGCTTGTTGTTAGCGGGGCTCCCACTGCACACTGGCCCATTGTATTTAATTGGGAAGCACCCGCACAAACCCCCGATGAACAATGGCCTTACGAATTTAAGTTAACAGGAACATTGCCTGAATGAAAGTTGTGTAAAACCGATCAATTTGTAAATTCTTAAAAAACGGTTCGATGAAGAGAGTAAATACATTCTTAATAATATTTCTATCCGGTATTAATTTTACTTTTTGCCAGCAAACAAATCCAATAGTGCAATATACCGTTTCTGTACCAAATCCGGGTTTGGGAATGTATCAGGTTGAACTTGAAATAAAAGGGTATCATAACGACACACTCTTTTTTAAAATGCCCCGTTGGATGCCCGGATATTATCAAATAATGGATTATGCCAGCACCCTTGACAATTTTGGTGCATCCGACCCGGAAGGGCAGATGCTGTATTTTAATAAAACCACTCAGAATACATGGATGGTGATAAATCCAGCGATGACCGATGTACGTATTGGTTATACTATAAAAACAGAGCGGCAATTTGTAGCAAATAGTTTTGTTGATTCACAACATGCGTATTTGGTACCGGCAAACACGTTTCTTTATGTGAGTGATTTATTAAACATTCCGGTTCGGGTGAAAGTTAAAAAACCTGAAAACTGGAACGGAATAACTTCGGGATTGGAATTAGTGGCAGGAAGTCAAAGCGATTTTACGGCACCAAACTTCGATATTCTTTTCGATTCTCCAATCCTGATGGGGAATTTAGAAGAGCTTGAACCTTTTTATATCCAAGGCATTGAACATCGGTTCGTTGGTTTTAACATGGGTAATTTCAATAAAAAATTATTTATTGATGATTTAAAAAAAGTGGTCGAGGCCGGGATTAATATTATCGGCGAGATTCCCTACAAGCAATATACCTTTATTGGAATTGGGCCGGGGCTTGGCGGAATTGAGCATTTGAACAACACCATAGTTTGTTTCGATGGAAATTCATTAAATACCCCGGAAGGACGGATTCGGATGTTATTATTTCTTGGACATGAATATTTTCATAATTATAACGTAAAACGCATTCGCCCGTATGAATTGGGGCCGTTCGATTACGAAACCGAAAACCGCACAAACCTTTTGTGGGTATCCGAAGGGTTTACGGTGTATTATGAATACCTGATGCTTTTTAGGGCTGGCTTGATAAATGAAAACCAGTTAATTTCAAAACTTGAAGAGGACATTAACGCTCTGGAACAAAACCCGGGAAGGCATTATCAATCGTTAATACAGGCCAGTTATTCCACCTGGGAAGATGGCCCTTTTGGCAAACAGGGCGAAGCCGCAAAAAGGTCAATTTCTTATTATCAAAAAGGACCTGTAATGGCTTTATTATTGGATTTTGCCATCAGAAAAGCTTCAAATAACGAAAAATCACTTGACCATGTAATGCAATTCCTTTACGGGGAATATTACATTAAAAAGAACAGAGGATTTACCGATGCTGAATTTCAAATGACATGTGAACGTATCGCAGGAAAATTCCTTTCAGGGGTTTTTGAATACACATCAACAACTAAGGAAATTGATTATAACGCATACTTGAATTTTGCCGGTCTTACATTAGATTCATTACCTGACAAAACAGTTAAAATTTCAAAAGTAAGCCATCCAACAACCGATCAGGATGAAACACTAAAGGGATGGACACAAAAAAAACATTAACAGACTGAAAGTTGCATTCATCCAGATGGTTTTTCAATTTTTTTTTCTATTTTTATCCTGCTTTCAGTAAAACACAAAAATGAAAAAAAGCACATTATATCATAAATTTGGCAAAGGCCTTTACGAGTGCTGGATCTGTTGAATCCCTTCAATCGGTAATTTCCCTGTTTTTTCATACACAAACTTCCATCTGGTTTATTCAGGTGTTCATCTGTTTTTAATCTTTTTCATGGTAGGAACCATTTTCGATATAAAACACTTTGCCATTCACGATGGCCCGGGAATCAGGCAAACCATCTTTTTCAAAGGATGCCCTTTGAAATGCTGGTGGTGCCATAATCCCGAAAGCCAAAACCCGGAACCCCAGCAATACTTTCAAACCAATCGGCTCGACGGACAGGTTTTCACCAAAGAAAAAACGGTGGGCTACCCGATAAGTGTTCCTGATTTATTTCAAATCATTGAAAAAGACCGCGTGTTTTTCGAAGAATCTGCCGGGGGCGTTACCTTTTCAGGGGGCGAACCTCTTATGCAATTTGAGTTTCTTGAGGCAATCGTTCAAAAATGCAACAGTGCCGGAATTCATACCGCCGTTGATACTTCCGGTTTTACAAGTAAAAAGAATATCGAAAAACTGAGTGAAATGACCCGGCTTTTTCTTTACGATGTAAAAATTATCAACTCCAATGAACACAAAAAATATACAGGGGTTCCCCCCGGACCAATCATTGAAAACTTACTTTGGCTCGATAAAAACAACATTAATGTCACCCTCCGTTTCCCGGTAATTCCATCTATTACTGATACCGGCGAAAACATGAGCGCACTGAAAACATTGCTTTCACAACTAAAAAGCATCCATAACCTTGATATTTTGCCTTTTCATTCCATGTCGAAGGCTAAATACAAACGTTTCAACCAGCCCTACAAAATGGGCAACACTCCACCTGTTTCCGATGATGCCCTTTGGGCTATGAAACAGGATTTTGAAGCATTAGGATTTGAAGTAAAAATTGGTGGTTAAAAAAATAAACACATGAACGAACGCATTAAAAAACTTAGAACACAGAGTTTGCAAGCCATAAATAAACTCTCGCCCGAAAGAGCACAATTAGTCACAGAATTTTATAAAAGCGATGAGGCTCAACAGGTATCTATCCCGGTTAAAAGGGCATTAACGTTTAAGTATATTCTCGAAAACAAAAAAATTCACATCAACGAGGGTGAATTAATTGTCGGGGAACGTGGTCCGGCTCCCAAGGAAACGCCAACCTATCCCGAAGTTAGTTTGCATTCCCTTCAGGATTTACACATTCTGAACACACGGCCAAAAGTTTGGTTCAGAGTCGATGACGAAACTAACCAAATTTACGAAAACCAGATTATTCCTTTTTGGAAGGGGAAAACTCAGCGCGATAAAATTTTTGAACAGTTGCCGCAAGACTGGAAAGAGGCTTATACCGCCGGAATGTTTACCGAATTCCAGGAACAACGGGCTCCCGGACATACAGTAGCCGGGAAAAAGATTTTCCAAAAAGGGATGCTCGATTTGAAAAAAGATATTCAACAAAGTATGGCAGCTATTCAACCCGACAGTCCCGAAGCATCTGAAAAAATGGAAGAGCTAAAAGCCATGGATATTGCTGCCGATGCCCTTATTCTTTTTGCTGCCCGATATGCCCGTGAACTTGATAATCTGGCATTACAGGAAACCGATAAAACGCGGAAAGCGGAGTTGATTGAAATGGCCCGTATTTGCCGCAAAGTTCCGGCTCATGCTCCCGAAACCTTTCACGAAATGCTTCAGCATTACTGGTTTGTGCATGTGGGTGTCATTACCGAGCTGAATCCCTGGGATTCTTTCAATCCCGGACGGTTGGATCAACACCTTTACCCGTTTTATAAAAAGGAAACCGAATCGGGAATTCTGACCAAAGAGTGGGCTATTGAAATTTTACAATCTTTCTGGGTAAAGTTCAACAACCATCCGTCGCCACCCAAAATGGGAGTCACCGCTCTCGAAAGCAATACCTACACCGATTTTGCACTAATAAACCTTGGCGGAGTTAAAGAAGATGGAACCGATGCCGTTAACGAATTAACCTATATTTTACTCGATGTTATTGAGGAGATGCGCATCCTGCAACCCAGTTCCATGGTGCAGGTGAGCGAAAAGAACCCCGATAGTTTTGTAAAACGGGCGGTTCATATTTCAAAAACAGGGTTTGGTCAACCATCGTATTTCAATACCGACGCCATTGTAAAAGAGTTGGTTCGTCAGGGAAAAAGCATTGAAGATGCCCGCAATGGTGGTGCCAGCGGATGTGTTGAAACAGGAGCTTTTGGTACCGAAAGCTATATTTTAACTGGCTATTTTAACCTGACTAAAATTTTAGAAGTAACGCTTCACAACGGGGTTGATCCGGTAACAGGTAAAAAAATCGGAATTGAATCCGGAAACCCTGCAACCTTTAAACAATTCAGCGATGTTATGGAGGCATTTAAAAAGCAGTTACACCATTTTGCCAACATTAAAATCAAAGGGAACCTGATTATTGAAAAACTGTATGCAGAACAAATGCCGGTTCCTTTCCTTTCATTAATCATCGACGATTGTATTGCCAATGCTAAAGATTACAATGCCGGTGGTGCCCGATACAATACTAGTTATGTTCAGGGGGTTGGTTTGGGAAGCATTACCGATAGTTTAACCGCCATTAAATACCACGTTTTTGATCAGAAAAATCTGACCATGTACGAGATGCTCGAAGCCATTAAAACCAATTTTGTCGGGTATGAGGAGCTTCGGCACGATTTGGTGTATGAAACGCCAAAATACGGGAACGACGATGATTATGCCGATGCCCACGCCGTTGAGGTTTTCAACATTTTTTACGATGCGGTTGATGGATTGCCAACGGCCCGTGGCGGCGTATTCCGCATCAATATGTTACCAACCACCAGCCATGTGTATTTTGGTAGTAAAATAAAAGCCATGCCCGATGGCCGCAAAGCCTTTGAGCCCTTATCCGAAGGAATTAGTCCATTCCAGGGTGCTGATAAAAAAGGACCCACAGCGGTTATAAAATCGGCATCAAAAATCGATCACATCAGAACCGGTGGCACCTTGTTAAATCAAAAATTCTCGCCATCGTTTTTTAAGGATGAATCCGGAATTACCAAACTCACGCAATTAATCCGGAGCTATTTTAAACTCGGGGGGCACCACATTCAATTTAACGTAGTGAATGCCGAAACCCTGCGCGAAGCTCAACGGCAGCCCGAAAAATATTCCGACCTGATTGTCCGTGTGGCTGGTTACAGCGATTATTTTAACGACCTGGGAGAATCGTTGCAGGAGGAGATTATCCGGCGGACTGAACACGAGGTTGTTTAACGTTGACACCTTAAACCCCGGAATCATTTGTTGAGGATAAAAAAATCACTTTAATTGATTCCGGGTTTTTTCTGAAACGAATAACTTTCCATAGAACACGAACTTTCAAAATAAACGACCACAAAAACACCTCTTATGTTTTCAAAATCAACGTACATCAATCGGCGAAACCACCTTCGGAAGCAAATAAATTCAGGAATTGCAATTTTTATTGGCAACGATGAGGCACCCATGAATTATACCGACAACACCTATCATTACCGGCAGGATAGCAGTTTTTTGTATTATTTTGGGATTGAACAATCGGGACTCGTTGGTATTATTGATTTTGAGCTTGGTAACGATGCTATTTTTGGAACCGATTTCACCATCGACGATATTGTTTGGATGGGTTCGCAACCAACCCTAAAAGAAAAAAGTGCTCTTGTGGGCATTGAAGTTGTTGGTAGTTTGTTGGATTTCGAAAAAAGGATCGAAAAAGCCCTAGCAACCAGCCAAAAAACCCATTTTTTACCACCCTATCGCGATGAACATCGCATCAAACTTTTTCGCTGGCTGCATGTGCATCCTGATAATCAGGCAACCAAAGCTTCTGTTGAATTAATTGTAGCTATTGGCGAACAGCGGATTGTAAAATCGGAAGAAGAAATTTTAGAACTCGATGAAGCGGCAAACATAACCGTTGATATGCATCTGGCAGCCCTGCATTTTGCCAAACCGGGAATGACCGAAGCACAGGTTGTAGCAAAAGTTCACGAGGTTGCCCTGGCTGTCGGTGGAAATATTGCGTTTCCAATTATTGCAACTATTAACGGCCAAACCTTGCACAACCATTATCACGGGAACACACTAAAAAGCGGCCAAATGTTTCTGTTAGATGCCGGATACGAAACCCCCAACGGCTATGCCGGTGATATGTCGAGCACGTTTCCGGTGGACCAAAAATTTACGGCACAACAAAAAGAAATTTACGAAATTTCACTTCAAGCCCACGAGGCAGCACTTGCCAAGCTAAAACCGGGAATTAACTTCCGCGAGGTGCATTTTGCGGCTGCAACAGCAATGGCTCAAGGGCTCAAAGAGATGGGTTTTATGAAAGGTAATATGGCTGATGCGGTGGAAGCCGGGGCACATGCGTTGTTCTTTCCCTGTGGTACCGGACATTTATTGGGACTTGATGTGCATGATATGGAGAACTTAGGCGAACAACATGTAGGTTATGCCGGAAAACCCAAAAGTACCTTGTTCGGTTTAAAATCACTCCGGTTGGCAAGGCCTTTACAACCCGGCTTTGTGTTAACCATTGAACCGGGAATCTATTTTATTCCCGAATTGATTCATTTGTGGAAAAGCAAGAACCGTTTTGCTGAATTTATCAATTACCCCAAAGTGGAACAATACAAAAATTTCAGCGGTTGCCGCAACGAAGAGGATGTATTAATTACCGAAACAGGATATAAAATACTGGGAAAACGGCTGGCAAAAACAGTAAAAGAGGTGGAACTGGAACGCGAAAAGGCGTTTAATTAATCATCCTCAATTTTAATAAGTTCGGCAAGAATCATATCTGATAAAAAAACACCTTCGTTGGTTAATACCAGACAGCCATCTTTTTCATAGATCTTTTTATTATCGATAAAAGGGCGAACTTTCGAAACCAGCGATTCTCTGACATCGGTCCCAAATTGTTGTTGAACCTTTTCCAAGCTTATTCCCCAACGGGTTCGTAACGAGGTGATGATAAAATCGTTAAACTTGTCTGTCTCTGTAAGCCATTCGCATTCTGATGGCAATTCGTCCTTTGAAAGGGCGGCCAAGTATTGAGGTAAATTTGACACATTCCAACTCCGCGAATCCCGGTTGTAAGAGTGTGCTGAGGGGCCAAGGCCCATATATTTCTTTTGCTGCCAGTAACTTGTATTGTGTTGCGATAAATAATCGGGAACCGCAAAATTTGATATTTCATAGTGGATAAAATTGTTTTTTACAGCCCATTCCACCAAAGTTTGGAATTGGAGGATGCTTTCTTCATCGCTGATGGGGATAATCTTTTTTTTCTGATTCCAGATATCAAACACGGTTCCCTTTTCGTAAGTTAAATGGTAAGCCGAAAGATGTTGAACATGAAGGTCTTTCGTTATTTCAAGGTTTTGGTTCCATTTTTCTAAGGAACTGTTCGGAAGGCCATAAATTAAATCGATACTGATATTATGAAAGCCTTTTTCCTGAGCCATTTTAATACACTGCAATGCTTGTTCGGCAGAATGTCGGCGGTTGGTTAACTTCAAATCGGCATCGTGAAACGACTGTATTCCGACACTTAATCGGTTTACCGGGCTCGATGCCAATTCATTGAGATAAATCGTGGTTAAATCATCGGGATTGGCTTCAAGTGTGATTTCCGCATTTTTTGAAACCTGAAAATGCTCTTTTACCGATTCAATGAATAGGCATATTTCGTTTTTGTTTAATAGCGAGGGGGTGCCTCCGCCAAAGTAAATGGTTTGTATTTCGTCATGAGCGAGTTCGCTTTTCCGCAAAAGGAGTTCCTTTTGTAATGCGAGGATAAGTTCCTGCTTTTTATTTAATTGGGTTGTGGTGTAAAAATCGCAATAATGGCACCGTTGCCTGCAAAAAGGGATATGAAAATAGATGCCAGCCATATCGAGTGATTTTGTCAAAGGTAAAAATCTTTAAGATCCATTAAAAAATAAAAACGGAGAATTGCTTTCCCGTTTTATAAACAAAAACACCAATAAAAAGATAAACCAAAAAAATCAGTTCACTTTAATATTTTTTATCCAGAGGGTGGTTTTTTGGCTGTCGCCCGGAGCAGAGGCCTTAGAACCCCGATGACCGCCTCCGCCACCAGGTCGCATCCCGCCTCCCGGAGGCATCCCACCGCCAGAGCCCATTCCACCGGGTGAAATATTTCCGCTAAAACCCGAAGATTCCGGACCATCCATACCGACGGGTTTATGTGGGGGATTCATTCCTCCAAATTCTTCCACGATGAAACCGACACTTAACTTTTTAAGACTTCCTAAATATTTTAAAGGGAAAAATCCGGAATAAAGTAGCACCCCCTTTTCGGTTAACATTAGTTGGGCCGAAATACTCATTTTATTCGGTATCGAAGCAAAATCAACGGAACCTTTTTCTGAAAAGCCATTCAATTGTATTTCGTTCAATGGATCAAAATTTTGATCCATTGAAGGGTCATTTGGTTGATTCTTTGGAGGCATATTCGAATTAAAGGAAGTCCCATTGTTCTGAAAATTGTTCATTGGCATCGGTTTCCGTGAAGGATATTTAAATCCCAAAAGCTCCTTTTTTTGCCCGGTGGTATCGAACCAAATAGTTATACCCTGCATCATAACTTGTTGTTGCAGGGTTTCATCGGTAATCCGCAAATGAACAACCAAATGGGTATCGTTCGAGGTAAGGGCATACATCATTTTTGTTTCCTTATCGAAAAGCATTTTTTCAATAGGATATTCCAACGATGGACGATTTTTGGAATCGGGTTCTTTTAACACCTGATAATTCTGGCAATTAGCAAAGACCGAAGGAATGGACAAAAGCAGCAATAAAAACTTGTGAGTTGGTCGCATATTATTTAAAGATTAATGAATTAAACAATAATTACAAAATAGGGGTTGTTTGAAAAGGCGGTTTGTTTGTGGGAGTGAAAAAAGGCCTGTCGCTTCTTGTCCTTGACAAGTGGACAGGCCTGTGATTTAACCAACCTATTTCTTTGATTCAAAAGTAGCGGGTATTAACGCGATAAAAAAACAATATCTACCAAAGGGGAAAAAACATCTACCAAACAACCTGTTTTAATAAATGGCCAGGAAAAATGAAATCAAAAAGGGGGATTGTTAATGCTAAACAAAGATAATCTGAGTGGAGGAGCCCCCGCTTTTTTCATAAAATTCACCTACTGTCAACACGCCAGAGATTCCTTCCCAAAGATCTTTTTTCTGAAGTTTAAACATATCCATGGCTAATTTACAGGCATATATTTTACCACCCCCGGCAGTTATCATTTCTAAAAATTCATCCACCGGGGGAATGTCCAATTCATCCATTCTTTTTTTCATCATGAATGAAACACCCGATTCCACGCCAGGCAAAAAACCCAATAATGAGGGAAAGGCAACCCCCCCGGGCATTCTTAATGATGGATTACCCAATGTTGCTGTTCTCAAATGGTTCATCTGTTTTTTGGTGATGGCATCCAGTCCGAAAAAGGTGAAGAACAGATAGGCTTCCATGCCTTCCATTACTGCACCATTGGTTAAAACGAGGGCGGCATAGACATCTTCCAGTGAACCTTTGGAACACACGATGCATACTTTTTTTAAAGGAGAGGGTTCGTTTTCCATGGAGGCGGCGATTTTAGATTAAACACAACTTGTAGGTTTTGGAATCCCTGCTATGCGGGCTGCTTTTTTTAATGGGGCTCCTGGAAACAATTCATAGAGAGTTTTAATATCAGCCACATTCGATTTACTAATCTGACGGAGGGTAATATTTTGATTCGAAGTATGTAAATGGCGGAGGAACTCTATAACCCTGAAGTGTTCTGGCAAAAGTAAAAGACCCTCTTCGTGAGCCAGTTCACGGGCAACATCAATAGTCCATTCACTGCTTTTTATCAAATAACCATCTTCTGTCATGTTGATAATTTTTCCCGCGATAATTTTTTCCATATTTCCCGATTCCAAGAGTTTAACTTCGGAAATATAAAAATACAACTAAAAAGCCATGCAAAAAAGCATGGCTTAAATATGATTGCCTGTTTGTGTTTAATGCAGATTAATTGAATTTCCTTTTTTGGAACCAAAAATCCATCAACGAAAGGTTCAGCCCCACACGGGTAAAGCGTTCTTTTATAAGTTGATTTTTGGTTGTTCCCATCCAACTGTGCTCGGCATAAAGATTGAACCGGATGGCTCGGATCTGAAAACCAAATCCGGCAGTAACCCCAATACTGTTCAGCGTTTGGTTGTCAATTTGTAAGTAACCGGTTTGATAATTCAACCCTCCCCGATAGATAAAGCTTTTGGCAAAACCCTTCACTTTTGGTTGCAATTCTGTTCCAAAAGCAAAAATATGGTTATCCACAAAGTCGGAATAGGTATCTTCTAACGAGAATTGCGAAGACTGATCGAAAGTATAATCGGCAGTTACCAAGAATGTTTCTCTAAAATTAAAAGCTAATCCGGTTCCAAAATTTGCCGGGAAATAAACTCTTTTCAAAACATCTTCTTCGTCTTGTAAGGTTGTTGTGCTACCAGAGCCAGTAAATACTTTTGATTCTTTTATCGAATACTTATTTTTCAAGTAACCGGGAGCATTTGCATTAAAACCAAAAACAATGTTGCTTTTATTTGCAAGAGGGAAAATTTGTTGGTAGCCAAAATCGAAACGGATGCCGGAGAATTTAAAATATTCTTCTTTATAAATATAGAAATTGTCGTTGCCAGTCAAAGAATAATATTGAACCTCTTTTTTAGGGCCGAACAAAACGGAGGTTTTAATACCAACCGAAATGTTTTTGGATAGTTTAAAAGCATTCGAAATATAAGCACAACTTAACCCCCCGCTTCCCTCAATATCATTTAAATAGGTATTTGTTGAACCCGAAACCGGGGAAGTTGTTTGAATATGATAACCCACGCTGCTATAGGGATTTATTCCAATAGACAGGAACCATCTGCTACTCGCGGCAAAACCCATGGCCAGATATGAAAAATTTGCGTTGGCTTTAGCTCCCGATTGGGATGCCGTTTCAAGTTGGGTATAATCGCCGTGTATGCCGGTCTCCATAATAACGGCTAAACTGTCAAGCGAAGTGAGCGAAGCCGGGTTGATGCTATTGAGCCCTAAATTGGAACGGAGTGCGAGCCCGGTTCCCCCCATGGCCGCGTTTCTGCCAAAACCGGAGCCGTCAATTTCACCAAGGCCTAGTTTTGAATAGGGTGAAATGGTATTGTTTTGAGCATTTGTGGTAAGAGAAACAGAGAGAAAAAGGACTGTTAAAAAAGGGAATATTTTTTTCGACAAATGGATCTTCATTGTGCAAGGTAAATTATAAAACATTAATAGGTGTAGTAATATATCTGAAGTTCAAACGAATTATTTGAAGCCGACTGGTCATCGATAATAAGTTTATCAAACGAGGTGGCATTACTTTCATCGGGCAGGTAAAACATCAATGTGTTGTAACTTGTTGATTCCGTAGCCATTTTTGTTAAAACAAAATTTAAAATGGAAAAAGAATAATAGGGTTCGTCATCTAAATCATCAAACATTTTAGTGCCCGTAATAACCGTTTCACCATCAACATCAATAAAATCACCTAAATTTCGGTTCATTTTATCTGTCCAAAGAACCGATAATTTTGATGGAAGTAAACTAGATAACGAATAGGTACCTTTTGAGGGCCGCATAATCAATTTTGCATCAAGGACCGTAATATTCGAACCAAAATCATACATATATTCCACTTGTGGAATCTCAATTTTAATTCCCACACCAGAACCCGCCTGCATAAAAACCTTGTTATCAGTTAAAGTTGAAGGGATTTTTAATCCTTCTGTATCCAAAACCGAAGAAACTGTTCCTGAACGGTCGATGGAAAAATGGGTGAAGATATAATTTTCGCGGGGTGTAAATGAAAAATAGGTATTTTCCTCCACATCGTGTTTCGAATAATAAAGGCGTAATTCAATTTGAAGTTTTGAACTGCTTGAATTATACCCGTTAAATGAAGTTAACCAGCTTTCGTCTGTTGTAACCGGAACAAAAACAACCCCTTTAAAGTAATCTAAAAACTGAGAATTGGTGTCAAGAGGAGAATTGGCACTCGTATCAATCCAGTTGTACCAAAGTTCTCCTAATTCATCGGGTAATTTAATGGTAATCGAATCGTTTCGGAGGGGGCGGGGAATAAATCTTTTTGTTGCCAATGGGGTTTCTTCACGGGCAAACGAATCAATATTATAAAAGGCGGACGCATTATCACCATATTCAATATCCTCCGTAATCCTGTACACATTAAATTCCTTAACAATGGATGTATCACCAAGATAATCGCCATTCTGTTTCATAAATATGACTAAACTATCAAATGTGGAACGGCTGTCAATATCCGGGAGTGAATTTGCACTCTCAAAAACCACATACGATTCTGCCAGGGTTTTTCCTAAAATGGGATCGTTATTATACCCAAAAAAAACCTTATTATAATCTGATGTGGTAAAACTATCAATCAAAATAGTGCTGGCTTGGACAGTAATGGTATCGACATAAGTTATTTTTGAATCATTATTGGTAAATTCCTCACCAATATTGAAAACTTCCGAACTGTCGTTACATGACACAATGGTTAGGAGGCTTAAAAAAAGAAAAACATGAATTTTTTTACACATATATTTAATTTCAAAACTTTAAGGCTGCTAAAATAGGATTTGTTCCTATTACTTAAAACTAAAATCTATTAAACTTTTGTATTTATCTACCAATAAAAATATTTTGGGTGTTTGATACATTATTTTTTCCTGTATATTCGTTTTTTTAAAAACACATGTGCTTTGGTAGATAAATATTCGTTTTTTATAGATTTTATTATGAATAATATTTTCAGAAAGCATATTTTTGGACATTAAAACACTTAAATTTATGTTAAAGAACAATTTTTTTAAAATTGCAACTTTTTTTATTGCATTATTTTTAGTGAGTTGTGGTGGTGACGATGAAACAACTCTTATGGGTGATTGGGTTGAAGGTACCGTTTTTAAAGGAGCTCCTCGTGGTCAAGTGGCTTATTTTGAAATCGATGGAAAAACTTATTTAGTGGGGGGTTATAATTATGAGGAAGGCGATTTTTATAACGATACATGGCAATACGACCCACAAACAAAACAATGGACTCAAATGGATGACTTTCCGGGTGTTGCCCGTCGTGATGCTGTTGGTTTTGCTGTCAATGGGAATGGATTTGTTGGAACAGGCTTTGACGGTGAAAATAAATTGAATGATTTTTGGAAATTTGACCCAACTGCCGAGGAACAATGGACTAGGATTGCCGATTTTGGTGGCGCTTCAAGATGGGGTGCAGTTAGTTTCAGTATCGACTCTTTAGGCTATGTAGGAACTGGGTACAGCGATGATGGTGATAAAAACGATTTTTGGAAATACAGCCCGGTTACAAATGCCTGGACTGAAATAAAAACCTATGATGGTTATAAAAGGCACGATGCTATTGCATTTGTTATAAATAAAAAAGCCTATTTTGGAACGGGGGTAAACAATGGCAGTTACAAAGAAGATTTTTATGTTTTTGATCCTGTTGCTGGAGAATGGGACGACTTAGCCGATTTAGATGTGGATGACTCATACAGTGTGATCCGTTCGAATGCTGTGGCATTTGTCATTAATGGGTATGGTTATGTGGGAACAGGCTATAAATCGGGGGTTCAAAGCAATTTCTGGAAATACGATCCTTCTACAGATTTATGGGAAGAGGTTACTGGTTTTGAAGGTTATGCCCGCCAAGATGCTATTTCGTTTGTTTATGAAAACAAAGGATATGTTGGAACTGGTAAAAATGCATCGTACAGTTTCGACGATTTCTGGGTTTTTGACCCAGCAGCCGAATATGATGAAGATAATTAATTGTTTATAAATAGATATTCAAAAAGGGCGGGTTCATTAATTTGAGTCCGCCTTTTTATTTTGTTGACTATTTTGAAAGGTTTTCCGGGTTAAAACTTGACTTTTTTACAATCTCCGACATCCGCTTCAAACTTCTCCAAAGCAGATACATTACCAACGGCAAGAAAAAGAAAAGCAGAAACGGACGGTGGCTCATTAAAATGAAATCGTACAGGCCGTGAAACACAAATGGAACAAAGAATGATGCAAGCAAAAACCGGCCCCTCTTGCTTGGAACAAATTTTGCCAACCCCAACCGGTAACCCATCATCACTCCAAACATGGCATGGGCAGGAACGGCGGTAAATGCACGCATCAAACCCACTTGATAACCGCTTTCGTTCGTGAAGACATAAAAAATATTTTCTATCATGGCAAACCCAAGTGATACAAAAACAGCATACACGATACCATCAAACTCCTCGTTAAAATTAGGGTTTTTCCAAAGTAAAAAATAAACGGCCAAAAACTTAAAAAACTCCTCCACCAAAGCAGCAACCATAAAGGCACTCCAAAAAGCTAACCCAAGCCCGGTAAATGCGGAGCCTAGGTTTTGAATCAGTTGTTCAAAATACAGGATTGGAAAAACCATCACCCCGCCGGCCACCAATCCCTCGAACAATAAATGGAAAGGTTCTTTTTCATATTTATCGCGGTAGTAAATGTATATCAATATGATACAAACAGGAGTGAGGGACAATAAAAGTAGGTTCATATCAGAATCGGTTTCATGTGTAGTACAAATCTAAACGAAAAGCTATTTTGTTTCCAAAAAAACAGGAATATTTGTACTTTCACTCCGGAAAACTTTCCAACGCATTGAGTTTTAACATCCTAATTTATAGATTTATAATGATTGACAAAGAAACCATTGATAAAATATTTAATGCTGCCGACATTGTTGAGGTGGTTTCTGATTTTGTGCATCTTAAAAAAAGGGGGGTCAATTATTTGGGCAACTGCCCGTTTCATAATGAAAAAACCCCATCGTTTACTGTTTCCCCGGCCAAAGGCATCTTCAAATGTTTTGGATGCGGAAAAGGGGGCAACTCGGTTAACTTTATAATGGAACACGAGCAGCTCACGTATGTAGAAACATTGAAATGGCTTGCCAAAAAATACCATATCGAGGTTGTTGAAAAGGAGGAATCGGCAGAAGAAAAGGAGCAAAAAGATGCCCGGGAAAGCATGCTGATAGTGAACACTTTTGCTCAATCGCAATTTGTCCATAACCTACTCGAAACAGAAGAGGGGAGAAGCGTGGGTTTAAAATATTTTAAAGAAAGAGGTTTTACCGACCCGATTATAAAAAAATTTGAATTGGGTTATTGTCGAAAAACAAAAGACGCTTTTTCCCTACTTGCCATCCAAAAAGGATATAAAGAAAAATACCTGATCGATACAGGGTTAACCATCAAGCGGGACGATGGGACTTATTACGATCGGTTCAACGAACGGGTCATGTTTCCCATTCACAACTTGATGGGGCGCGTGGTCGGTTTTGGTGGAAGAACTCTCCGGACCGATAAAAACCTGGCCAAATACCTGAATTCTCCCGAATCGGAAATATATCATAAAAGCAAGAACCTTTACGGGTTGTATTTTGCCAAAAAAGCGATTGTGCAAAACGATCGGGTTTATTTGGTCGAGGGCTATACCGACGTGATGAGCATGCACCAGGCAGGCATTGAGAATGTGGTTGCCTCTTCGGGAACCGCGCTTACAGTGGATCAGATACGGCTCATGCGTAGGTTTACACCAAACGTAACGGTGCTTTACGATGGTGATGCCGCGGGGATTAAAGCCGCTCTCCGGGGGATTGATTTGGTGCTGGAGGAGGGAATGAACGTTAAAGTTGTTTTATTGCCCGATAACGAAGATCCCGATTCGTTTGCACACAAGCACAGCGCGACAGAATTTTATGATTTTATCAAATCGAACGAATCGGATTTTATCCTCTTTAAAACCAGGCTTTTGTTGGGAGATGTTCAAGGGGACCCGGTTAAAAAATCGAACTTGATTTCGGACATTGTCCGCACCATTACGGTTATTCCCGATTCAATTACACGGGCTTTATATATTAAAGAGTGCGCCGGGTTGATGGACGTGGATGAAAAAATCATCCATTCGGAGGTAAATAAAGCCCTGTTTAAAAAGCGGGAACAAAGTTGGAAGCGTGAGCAGAACACACCCACCATCCCGGCAGGAGAAGCACTTACCTATCAGCTTCCGTCGTCAAACAAATTTGAACTGTTCGATAAAGAAATTGCAAGGCTGTTACTGGTTTATTCCGATACCACCCTCTACACCATTGCACCAAATGATGAACATCCGGAAGAAACAATAACCGCGGCGGGCTATATTTTCCGGGAAATGGAGGATGAGATTGAAATCCAATCCCCGGTTTACAAACTGATTTTTGAAGAATTCCGCCATCACTTTATTCAGGGGAATTTGTTAACGGCCAGTTATTTTACCCAGCATGAAAACACGATTATTTCAAAAGAAGCCTCCGACTTGTTGGCTCAGGAATATTTGGTAAGCAAGCTTTGGAGCAAAAAGGGGACCTACATTTCTACCGAAGCTGACAATCTAAAGCACGTGATTGACAGTGCCATTTCGGGATATAAGTATGAGTTGGTGATGGCTATTTTGCAAAACCTTGAAAACGAATTGAAAACCATCGAAAACCAAAACGATAAAGAAGCGGAATTGGCTGCATTACACGAAAAATATATGGATTATACTCATTATAAGATGGCCATTTCGAAGCTTTTGGGCGAGCGGATAGTTCTGAAGAGATAATGCGGCTCCTTAAAAGCTGAATATGAGAAAAACACAATTGCCGGCCATTAATTATTGTTAAGACTTTTTATAACAGTTCGCAATTTGTGAGATGTTTATTAACTTAGTGTGCAAATCGAAATGCGAGAATCATGAAAAAAAATGTTTTTATAGTCCCCATCATACTCTCTTTTTTTCTTATATCCTTTACGGCATGTAACCGGACAAATACCGATGACAGAGGGAAAAAATATGGAGGGACCCTCAGGGTCAATGCTTCTGACATTCCAGATATTATATTTCCCGGGCAGGTTTTAAAAGCAAGTGAGCACCTGATTATTTCTCACGTTTATACCGGGTTACTAAAATATAATACCCGTACACTCGAGCCAGAACCAGCCCTTGCTAAAAAATGGACCACCGCCAACAACGGGTTGAGTTATCGTTTTGAGATGAACACCCAGGCGTGTTTTCATGACGATGCCTGTTTTCCGGAAGGGAAAGGGCGGAAAATTGTGGCAACTGATGTAAAATACAGCATTGAGCAGATTTGTCATTTGCATTTACTTAGCCAACACGAGTTATCGAAGCAGGTTAAAAATATTGTCGGAGCCGAAGCAATTTCATTAGATAATTTTTCGAAAAGCGTGATTCCAATTTCTGGAATATCAGTTATTAATGATTCCGTTATTGAATTTCATCTTGTAGCTGCCGATGAACTCTTTACACGTTTTTTGGCAGGGACAAACAGTCTGGTGTTTCCCAAGGAGGCCTTTGAAGCTTATGGATTTAGAAATACCGTAGGTTCTGGCTCATATAAATTTAAGTACAATAAAATTAAAGGACCGGCCATTACTTTGGAAGCAAACTTAAATTATTTTGAAAAAAACAAAAACAATGAAAAACTCCCATTTATTGACACCATTGTTGTATCCTTCTTTACTTCACCTCCTAGGGAGCTTCAACTTTTTGAAACAGGAATGCTTCATTTGGTTTTAAATGTGAATGAAGAATACATTTCCCCATTTTTAGAAAAGAACATTGAAAAGTTTAAAAGCAATCCTCCAACATTTATCATGAAGCAAACCACAGATTTTAACAACCGGATTAAAATCAGTTTTGTCAGGTCAAATCTTCAAGGATTATATTTAAACCCGCAAGGATATCTCGATTTTTCATCTTGTTATTTGGAGGAACCCTTGGCAAACGGAGCGGTAACCAATCCATAAAACAGGAAACAAAGAGGCTGTCTAAAAAGACCAATAGGTCTTAAATAGGCAGCCTTTTTGGTTCAGTTATCAACAATTATCTGTTTAAAAAACAGGTGCTAAAATATAAGGATAGTATTGATATATAGGTTATTAAGTTGTATTTTTAATAAACCAAATCAGTATAGCAATGGCCATTGCGAAATTCAAACCAGACCATCAAAACCAGCTTGAGCTTTTTCCTTTTGAATTTGGATCACTGGTTGATACAACCC
>DOTG01000045.1 GCA_003512955.1 Marinilabiliales bacterium | reverse complement strand
TCCCAACGCTGAAAACAGGAGTTCAAAAGTTGTAGCCCGCTTCAAAATAATAACGGGTTGATAAGTTTGAAGTCCGCAATCGCCTACTTTGCATATACTTTTCATTGTCAGAAGTCATTCCGATAATAGAAATGGTGTAAATAGTAAAAAGCAATTTTGCCAACATGAAAAATTGCAACCCATTCCCTGAGTCTCAGTTTGGTCAATTGATCACTGTAACTGGTTTGCCTGATAGATGGTTAGCATCTCCACCTATGAATAATTTTCAGAAAACATCCCTGCTATAATCATAAAAATATATTTTTGTGATTGGTGTGTAACAAAAATGTTTTATATGCAGTTAGCCTTGGTGGTTATTATTTATGCGTTGGGCCCGGTAGCCCTGCTGTATGCCTGTAAAAAATCGGGTTTTTTAAATAAATTCGGTACCGTGGCGCTGGCCTATATTCTGGGGATTGTAATTGGCAACATAGGCCTGGTTAAACCTGAATACAAAGCGGTGCAGAATAATTTTACCTCGGTGACTATTGCCTTGGCTTTGCCCCTGCTCTTGTTCTCGATCAATTTGAAACAATGGTCGCGGTTGGCATTAAAAACGGGATTGGCCGTGCTTTTTGGAATCATTTCGGTAATTGTGGTTACAGTTGCCGGGTTTTACCTGTTAAAGGATGTTATTCCCGATGCTTGGCAGGTGGCAGGGTTGATGATTGGGGTTTATATTGGCGGTACCGCTAATATGGCTGCCATTATGAAGGCCCTGGATGGCAGTCCTGAAACGTTTATTTTGGTAAATGCTTACGACATCATCCTTTGCATCTTTTACTTTATTTTTTTAATTACCGTTGCCCAAAAATTTATCGGGCGTTTTCTTTTGCCTTTCAAACCTGCACCAGAGCAGGTCCATCTGAGCAACGAAGTGGACGATTTCGATGGTTGGGATGCCTATGTGGGCATCGGTAAATTAAACGTATTGTTCCCGCTCCTGTTGGCTGTAGTCCTTTCAGCATCCATCGTGGGCATATCGTTATTCCTTAAATCCTATTTTCCGGTGGATTATCAATTGGCAGGGCTTATATTGAGCATCACTTTTATTTCCATCCTGTTTTCATTAATCCCAAAAATAAACCAGATACAAAAAAGCTTTCAGTCGGGCATGTATCTGATTGTTTCGTTCTGCATTGTGGTGGGTTCTATGGCCGATTTTAGCATGTTTACCTTTAATTCCATTTACCTTGCGGTTTATATTCTGATTGTAATTATCGGTTCCGTCACACTTCAAGTGATATTTTCAAAAATCTTCCGGATTGATACCGATACTACCCTGATTACCTCCACGGCCTTTATCTTTTCGGCACCATTTGTCCCAACGGTAGCCAATGCCTTGCGGAATAAAGAGATTATCCTTTCAGGCATCACCATTGGCATTATTGGCTATACGGCAGGCAATTTTATTGGCATCACGCTGGCTTATTTGCTGCGGTAGTCTAATACAAATAATACTTCTCCGATAACTCTTTAAACGCAGCAGCATCGGCTTCCCAAATAGAACGGGCAGTTTCAAAATTAAAATCCTCCATCATCGAAAGGCGGATGGAGTCTGTTCCACAACCTAAATCGAACATCCGGAACCGATCCTCTTTCCCTTTAAAAGGATTAAGGTTTGGATCGATTTTATGAGCTTCCTGTAAAAAGAGGAACTGTATTTCGGTAAGGTTCACCTTTTTGAAATCGGTGATATGTATCTGGACTCCTTGCATTTCTTTGCCTTGCTTATCTTTATAATAAGGTTTGTAATAGGTCGGCCTGAAAATCACCCCCTCAAGGTTCAACGCATTCATAGCGCCTGCCAATTGGTCGGCATCAATATCTTCAGTAACCAAGGTTTGGAAAGGCAAGGTATAGCCAATGCCAATCATATTTGGATCGAGTTCCCCAATAATTCCGGTAACCGCGTAGTAATAGGCAGTCTGGGCATTGGGGATATGCGGCGAGGTTGGGACCCAGTTTAAACCGGTTGCCCCAAAATCCATATCCCTGGAATATCCCTGCATTGGAATTACCTGCAACTGGCATTTCTTCCCGTTGGGTAACAATCCTTCAAAATTCAGCATCCGGGCCAATTCGCCACAGGTAAGCCCATACACGTACGGAATTTTAAATTGGCTCACAAAAGAATAAAACCCATCATGCACTAAAGGCCCTTCAACCCTTTCACCCCCCAATGGATTAGGACGGTCAAGGATAATAACCTCTTTGTTGTAATCGGCAGCAGCTTCCATCACCAATCCCATGGTGCTGATGTAGGTGTAGGAACGGACACCAATATCCTGAATATCATACACCATTACGTCAACCAGTTCCATGGCTTCGCGGTTGGGCTTTTTATCTTTTCCGTATAACGAAAACACAGGCAGCCCCGTTTTTTCATCGGTTTTGTTGCCCACCTCGTCACCTGCCGAAAAATTCCCGCGCACCCCATGTTCGGGACCAAAAAGTGCCACTAAATTCACTTTATCGCTTTGATGCAAAATATCCAACGTCGAAATCAGATTCCGGTTCACTCCTGTGGGATTGGTGACCAATCCCACCTTTTTGCCCTGCAACGGGGCAAAATCAATTTGTTGTAATACTTCAATCCCTAACAAAAAAGGTTGGGGAACAACCGCCGCTTTCTTTGTTTCAACGGCCATGGGTTCTTGGGTTTCTACAACGATGGGTTCCTTGGTCAATTGGCCTGTTTTACATGAGTATATCAATGTTAAAAACAGCAAAACCCAGACGGAAAATTTATTCATTCTTTGATGGTTTTTGATTAAAACACAAATTTAATATTTATTTTTACCGTAGATAATATGTATGACATCTTATCAATTAAAATTTCAGATTTATGAAACCGACAGAACTCAAAGATATTTATAAAGAATTAGCAAAAAAACTGGAAGCAAATTCTTTATTAACCGATGAACTTTCAAAAATTGCTTACGGAGCCGATGCGGGGTGCTATCGGAAAATCCCACAGCTCATCGTCAAATCAAAAAATGAAGCGGAGATTGGTTTTATACTTAGCCTTTTGAACCAGCATAAGATTCCGGTCACATTCCGTGCCGCCGGAACCAGCCTTTCAGGTCAGGCAATTTCTGATTCGGTATTGCTACAGGCCCGGGGCGATCATTGGAGTAAAGTTACAGTATCAAACGACGGGTTAAGGGTAAAAACTCAGATTGGTATTACCGGCAACCGACTCAACCAACTGTTGAAACCTTACCAGCGCAAATTTGGACCCGACCCGGCATCAATCAACTCGGCATTGATTGGGGGAATTATTGCCAACAACGCCAGCGGGATGAGCTGTGGCACACATGCCAATTCGTACGCCACCATTGAATCGGCCCGGATTGTTTTTACCGATGGAACCCTTTTAGACACTTCGAATGAAACGAGCAGAGATGTTTTCATTAAAAATCATGCCTCGTTGATAAATACGATTGAAACTTTGCGGAATCAGATTGTAAGCAACCCGGAGTGGGTCACATTTATCAAAACCAAGTATTCCATCAAAAATACCACGGGTTATGGGTTGAATTCTTTTACTGATTTTACCGACCCTATAGATATCCTTTTGCATCTGCTTGTTGGTTCCGAGGGAACGCTGGGTTTTGTCTCAGAAGCTACCTTTAAAACCGTTCCCGTGTTACCTTTCCGGGCTTCATCCATGATATATTTCCATTCGCTGAAAGATGCCTGCAACGCAGTATCACAACTCAAATCGGCAAAAGTTTCTGCCATTGAGTTATTAGACCGTGAGGCCCTTCGTTCGGTAGAAAACAACACGGGTATTCCCGATTTTATTAAATCGTTTGATAAAGAGGTTACAGCCTTGCTCATTGATTTGGAAGCGGTGTCACAAAACGAGTTGGAATCTTTGATGGACAGGGCGCAACAGGCACTCTCCGCCTTTTCGTTGGTACGCGACATTGAAGTTACCTGCGACGTAAAGCAAATCAACGAATTCTGGAAAATCCGGAAAGGTGTATTTCCATCGGTAGGCGGTACCCGGAAACTAGGAACAACTGTCATTATTGAAGATATTGCCGTAGAAATGGCGTATTTAACCGAAGCTGTTCTCGAATTGCGGAACTTGCTCAACCGGTTGGGCTATGCCGATGCAGTGATTTATGGACATGCCTTGGACGGAAACCTTCATTTTATTATTGCTCCCGATTTTAGTAATCCCAAGGAGCTTACCAACTACGAAATTTTGATTGAGGGACTCACCCGGTTAATTGTGGACAAATACCACGGATCGCTAAAAGCCGAACATGGAACAGGGATAAATATGGCTCCCTTTGTCAACTATGAATGGGGTGAGGAATTGTACGAGGTAATGAAAAAAATCAAAGATGCCTTCGATCCCAACGGTATCCTCAACCCGGGAGTCATTATCAATGATGACCCCAAAGTTCACCTCAAGAATTTCAAGCCCATGCCATTGGTTGATGAATCGGTGGACAAATGTATCGAGTGCGGTTTTTGTGAAATCAATTGCCTTTCAACCGGATACACATTGTCGGCACGGCAACGGATCGCGGTCCATCGCGAATTGACCCGTTTGGCAATAGTAGGGGGAAATGAAGTTCAAAGAAAAACGATTGAAAAAAGCTTCCAATTTATGGGCAATGACTCATGTGCCGGTGACGGGCTTTGCTCCACATCCTGCCCACTCTCCATTGATACAGGTGTATTCATTAAAAAACTGCGTAACCTAAATACGGCGGAAGATAAGTCGGCACAAAAATGGGCTGTACGCATTGCTGATAATTTTGATACAACTCAAAAAGCCATCCGGGCAGGTTTGGGGGTTGTTTCATTTTTACATCGTGTTTTGGGTGACAAATTATTGGGAGGGATTGCTTCCGGATTAAGAACCGTATCGTTTCAAACCATCCCGGAATGGAATCCCTATCTGCCTCAACCTGCAAAAACACAAAAGGTAAAACCCACTCAAAAAGACACTCAGGCACCCAAAGTGGTTTACTTCCCAAGCTGCATCAATCAGACCATGGGACCAGCTAAAGGCGATACGCAGCAAAAACCGTTGATGCAAATAACCATTGAAGTGCTTGAAAAGGCTGGCTATCAGGTTGTCTTTCCAGTGCAGATGAATGCCCTTTGCTGTGGAACACCCTGGGAGAGCAAAGGTTTTATAGATGTTGCCAACCAAAAATCATCGAAACTGGAAGCTGCACTGCTTTTGGCAAGCAATCAGGGGGAATATCCCATTCTGTGCGATACCAGTCCCTGCATTTACCGGATGCGGAAGGTGATGGATAAAAAAATGAAACTTTATGAACCTGTGGAATTCGCCCACGACTTTTTGCTGAATAAGTTGGTTATTAAAAAAACAGACCAAAAAATGACCTTCCACATCACTTGCAGTAGTGCCAAAATGGATTTGACCGAAAAGTTTATAAAAGTCGCCCAGGCTTGTACCAGCCAGGCATTGTTCCCTGAAGAGGTAGGTTGTTGCGGTTTTGCCGGCGATAAAGGATTTTCACAGCCCGCCTTAAACAAGTGGGCATTACGTAAACTAAGGCCTCAGGTTCAAGAGTGTCAATCGGGGTATTCCAACAGCCGGACTTGCGAAATAGGGTTATCGAAGAATAGTGGTATCAATTATAAATCGGTAATGTATTTACTGCATGAGCGTATGGAGTAAAAAACATAAAAGCTGGCTAAGCCTCCAATAAATCCCGAATAACCTGCGATGCACAATAAATACCGAACAATGGTGGTAAGTAACTGATGGTTCCCACGATAGACTTTTTATTCTGTTCACCTTCGGTTTCAACAACGGCTTCCATGTCCACCTCTTCCGACGAAAAAACCACCGGAAAACCGCCATGAATATTCAATTTACGCAACCGCTTGCGCAGGATGCGGGCCAATTTGCAATTATAGGATTTATTCAAATCGGTTATCTGTACTTTCGAAGGATCGAGTTTACCACCGGCCCCCATGGAACTTACGATGTTGAGGCCTCGCTGTAACGCATGGTAAATCAGGTAAATCTTAGGCGAAAGGGTGTCAATGGCATCTACCACGTAATCAAAATCCTCTTGCAGGATTTCAATCATCGATTCATCACGGATAAATTGATCCACTACCTTTAGTTGCAAGTCGGGGTTGATATCCAGCAACCGCCCGCCCATTAAATGAGCTTTGCTTTTGCCCAGATTACTCCTTATTGCTGGCAATTGCCTGTTCAAATTGGTGAGGTTTACCACATCGCCATCTACAATGGTGAGTTTTCCTACCCCTGCACGGACAATCATTTCGGCGGCATAAGCACCTACACCTCCCAATCCCACCACCAAAACATGCTTCGTTTTTAGTTTCTCAAGTTGTTCTTTGCCCAACAACATTTCGGTACGTTCTAACCAATACTCCTGACTCATAATGTAAAGAGAGTTTCAAAATTGCGATGAATGGTTTCTTTTAATTCATCGGTGCAAATATGGCGCAATTCGGCCGCTTTTTTATAAATGGCTTCAATTTTCTCGTCGGAATCGTCGGTCTCGAAAAAGATAAAATCCAAAGGTAATTTTATAAAAACCTGCTGCAGTTTTGGGCTTTTCAGTAAAGCCTCGCCAAAGGATACAAAATGACCTCGGCGGATTATCTGTTGGGCAATGGGCTCATTTCCTGTAAATCCATGATAAATCCACGGTTTTACCGCCGGATAATGTTTTGATAAGAAGGCCAATTCGCTCCAAGCCCTCACGCAGTGAATGATTACCGATAACCGGTATTGATTCGCTATGTGGATTTGTTTTAAAAAAACGGATGCCTGTAACTCTAGATCGGTGTCAATGACCTTATCCAGCCCAATCTCGCCAAGAGCAATTATTTTTTTTTCATCACAAATATTTTCTAAATCACGGAGGTCGGCATCCACATCGGTTCTGGCAACATTCCAGGGGTGGATGCCAAAGCTGAACAATCCATGATCCGGAATAGTTGATGGGTCAACCATGTTTACCACCTCAATAGGTATATTGCAGGGTTTGTGAGTATGGATATTTACATAAGGTACCATAAAACGAAGTTAATCATTAAATCTTCAAGTCAACTGGGAAACTGTTGAAAGTCACGGGGTGACTCAATTTGACACAAAGAAGTCAAACAATTGTTTTTCAATTAGTCACCCCGTGACTTGCGGAATCAAGGTTAATCAACAAAAGCCTTTGGTTGGCGACAAAATAAACACATTTACAACTATTTTCCTTATTTTTGGTTTAACCAATAAACAATTGTACGGTAGTTTTAGTTATTTGTCAATAATTTAAAAATGAAAACCATGATTAGAACAATTACGTTAAGTGTAGCCCTCGTTTTAATGGCAGGGTTGCAGAACCTGAAAGCCCAATCTACCTTTAGTTTAAACATGATGGAATCGTATGTCAATGCTTATACCGAACCTTTTGCCAAGGCTTTTCCCATTGGTTTGGGTGGCGGCTGGACGCATACAGCTAATGTTCATAGTTTTTTAGGGTTCGATGTCACAATGAGTGCCTCATTGGTGATGATACCTTCATCGGCCGGCACCGTAAAGACTACGGACATAAACCTGCCAGATGGTTTTTCGTTTGCAGATGCCTCAGCCAATGTACCAACCATCCGGGCTAAAAGCGATGTTGCCGCTCCTGACATCAATATTTTGTTGAGTGCGGGTGGTTATGAGGCTACTGTTGGTTTTCCTGCCTTTAAAGGAGTTGGATTGCCTTTGGCCCCTTCGGCTGCATTACAGGTTGGCTTTGGCCTGCCAAAAGGTACCGAAATTATGGCACGCTTTATTCCCGATTTGAGTGGAGCTGCCAACAAAGTTATTCCTGATGGTACGAATGTGGAATTTGAAAAAACCGGTATGTGGGGTATGGGTGTAAAACACGACATCAAACAGTGGATTCCGGTAGTGAGCAAAGTCCCGTTCCTGCAAATATCAGGAATGTTCACCTATTCACGTTTTTATACCGGCTTTTCAGGGGGTGATTTAATGGTAACCCCTGAAATGTTAAGTATTACCAATGGTACTTTAGCAGCCAATACTACCCTCTGGAACGATCAAAAATTTAAAATGAAAGCATCATCGTTTACCGGCTCACTGTTGGTAGGTGCAACTATTCCGGTATTCCAGCCATTCATTGGTGTTGGGTTCAACAGTGGTAAATTCGAAAGCGGATTTTATGGGACCTACCCCATAGTTGAAATAAACAACACCAACGGTGATTTGGAAATCAACGATTCTGAGACTGACCCATTGATTATTGAAAACAAAAGTACCAAAGCCAACTTTATGGCTGGTGCCCGGTTAAAATTGGGGCCTATCGTTTTCCATTATGCTTTAACCATGGCGGAATATAAAATGCACAGCGCAGGTTTGGCCGTAACTTTGCGATAAACAAATTTGAAGATATGTTAGTGAAACCCGGAAAATTCTCCGGGTTTCTTTATTTTAGAAACTGCTGAACAATGAGCAATAACATTACGGAAATCAGAAACATGTTAATAGCAATAAAAGCCATCCTAAAATTGACCTTTGACTCTGATTTATATAAACTTTGATAGGTAAAATAAAAATAAGTGAGTGTAAAAACCACCAACAGAATCTTTAATACCCCTACAGATATCATCTCCAAAGCAGGCAAAAGCAATGCAGAAACTCCGGTGGTCAACATCCAGATAAATGTAATTCCTTTGAGCTGTTTTTGATTCCAAATGGCAGTCACCGAGGGTAACCCTGCTTTGGTATATTCTTGCCCATATTTAAGCAAGATGAGCCAAAAATGGGGAATCTGCCAGACAAAAAAGAAAAGGGACAATACCACAATTTTAGGATGCAACAATTCGCCCCCGGCGGCTGTCCATCCCATAACCGGAGGCAAAGCCCCACAAACACCACCGGGAATAACTGCAAAAGCTGAGCGCTTTTTCAACGGGGTGTAAACCAGATTGTACCAAGCTGCGGTAATCAAACCTAGGGCTGTTGTTACCCAGGTGGTAGTGAGGCCAAGTACCATGGTCCCCAAAACCAATAGTATGATCACTGCCCACCGTGTTTCTTTGGAAGAAATCTCTCCCGAAGGGATGGGGCGGTTGCGGGTACGGTCCATCATACTATCGGAATGCCGTTCCTGGTATTGATTCAAAGCAGCCACCCCTAAAGCTAATAGAAGGGTTCCGGCAAAAACCCCAAACAGGCTGCCTCCCTTAATCTGACCAAACATAAAGTAACCTGCTACCGGACTGAGCGCCACCGCAAAAGAAAGCTTGAACTTAGTGAGTTCTAGCCAACTACCGGTTCTAGCAAAAAAATGATTTTTCAATGCTTTTATTTTAAGGTTTTGATGTACGTAACAATCTCTCCCATATCTTCATTGGTAAGAACCTTAGAATAACTCTGCATCACGTTGGCAGGATAATCTTTAACCACTTCAGCATTGGGTTCTTTGATAGATTTTAACAAATAGTCCTCATCCACGGTAACCGTTTTTTCCTTTCCAGCAACCAAAACTATCCGTTGGATTCCAAAAATGCCTTTAAACGAAGGGCCAACAAGTTTTGAGCCATCCAACGAGTGGCAACCGGTACAGGCATTTGCTTTCAATATCTCCAAACCACGCGGGTCTTTATTCAGTTCCGGATGATAATCGGCCAACCATGTATCAAACTTTTCCTGAGGAATAACAACTGCTTTGGCCTCCATGTAAGAATGCCTTAGCCCGCAATATTCGGCACACAACACCTCATATTCACCTTCCAATTGGGCAGTAAACCACATATAATTTTCCTTTCCTGGAACAGCATCTTCTTTTACCCTGAAAGCAGGGATGTACAGACTGTGGATGACATCTAACGAATAAAGATTCAATTTTACCGGCTTGTTGATGGGAAGATACAAGTCCTTTGAAACCTTTCCGTTCTCATATTCGAAGTCCCAATCCCACATGTACCCATTCACTTTAATGTTCATGGCATCCTCGGGTACCTCGCGCATAATGACATAGCCGCGATACCCATAAAAAAACATCACCATTACCAGAATCAACGGAACCACGGTCCAAATAATCTCTAAAGTATTGCTGCCATCAATTTGGGTGGCTTTCGGATTCCTGGTTTTGCGATACCTGACAATGAAATAAATCATGGTGGCTGTAATCCCCATTAAAAAGAAAAGCGATATGCTAAATATCACCATAAATGATCGGTCAACACCTTCCACCATGTTCGATGCTCCCGAAAATATCTGTAGATAAATCATAGGTAAAATTTTATCTAAATGCGTAATCGAAAAACGTAATGACAATGATTAAAACAAACAAAAGTAAGACGCCAAAAACCATATACCTAAAAATGGGACTTTCAAATTTTAGATGCATAAACCAGGCTATCACAATTCCGCCTTTAATACATGCAATGATTAATGCCACGGCAACTGTTAAAGGCCCTAAATGAATGCCTGTTACGGTAATGGTTAAAAAAGTTAATGCCAACAATACAATCAGCACTTTGGCTAAGGTACTGTATGAGGTCACATGGTTTTCATGATGATTCTGCGCATCCATATATATAATTAGGTTATTAGGTATAACAAAGGGAACAAGAAAATCCAGATTAAATCGACCAGGTGCCAATACAACCCGCCATTTTCAAGTAACACATAATCGGTGGCATGAATTTTTCCCGATTTTATTTTAAAAAAGATGACCGAAAGGATGACCATTCCTACAAATATGTGGAAAACATGCAACCCGGTCATAAAATAATAAAGCCCAAAGAAAAGAAGTTCCCCGTGCTCCAATTTTATCAAAAGTTCAGAACCGGGGTAAATTCCCAAATGGATTTTATGCCCCCATTCAAAGTATTTATTTATCAAGAAAAGCAAGGCCATGGAGAGTGTTATGCCAACCAGAATGAGGGCTAAGCTTTTATTCCCTTTTTGAACGGCGGTAATGGCCATGGCCACAGTGGCACTACTTATTAGTAAAATAACTGTATTTAAAGCCCCCACGAAAGCGTTCAACTCATGGGCTGCAGTATGAAAATTGTCGGAATATTGGTTTCGGAAAATGGCATACACCAAAAAAAGGCCTCCAAACAAGAGCAATTCCGTGAAAATGAAGATCCACATCCCCATTCTTGCCCCTACATCGTCTCTATGTTCTTCCATTGTTATTTATTCGTTTTATTTATCCAGATTGTAATCGTCAACAAAGCTATTCGAAAGTATAAGGAGGTTTGGTGATGGTCGGTATCTCTTCAAAATTTTCAACGGGCGGCGGCGAAGGAATGGTCCACTCTAAAGTGACACCGCCCCATGGGTTCATCCCGGCAGGTGTTCCATGCTTTTTGGTCCGCATTATGTTGTATATCATCAGAAAAATTCCGGTAAGCAGTATAAACGCCCCAATGGTTGAAATCAGGTGCCCCATGTGGAATTGCGGTAAGTAATCGAAATAACGGCGTGGCATACCTTGTACCCCAATAATAAACAGTGGGAAATACAACACATTAAAACCCACAAAGGTGATTAACCAAGCTACGTTAGCCCGTCGTTCATCGTACATTTTCCCAAACATCTTTGGCCACCAATAATGTATGGCAGCAAAAAAGGCAAATCCCATCCCTCCAAAAATAATGTAATGGAAATGAGCCACTACAAACGAAGTATCGTGTACATGCACATCGGTAGCCAGCGAACCAAGCACCAACCCGGTTAACCCGCCAATCATGAATAAAAATATAAACGATGCGGCATACAAAAAGGGAGTGCGTACATCAATGGAACCTTTATACATGGTTGCCACCCAGTTAAATACCTTAATGGCACTGGGAACAGCCACTATAAAGGTGAGGAACGAGAAAAACCAACGGGCGGTAGTGCTCATCCCTGAAGTGTACATGTGGTGGCCCCAGACAAAATATCCAACGGCAGCAATGGCTATGCTCGAAAGGGCAATAGCTTTATACCCAAAAATGGCTTTCTTCGAAAATGTAGGGATGATTTCTGTAATAACACCCATGGCCGGCAATATCATGATGTAAACTGCCGGGTGCGAATAAATCCAAAAAAGGTGTTGGTACAAAATTGGGTCCCCACCTAAAGAGGGGTCAAAAAAACCAATCTGGAACAGGCGCTCGGCCACGATCATCATTAAAGTAATTCCCACGATAGGTGTAGCCAGAACCTGAATCCAGGCTGTAGCATAAAGCGACCACGGGAACAACGGCATCCGGAACCAGGACATTCCGGGGGCACGCATCCGGTGGATGGTTACTATAAAATTTAACCCGGTTAAGATGGATGAAAATCCCAGTACAAATGCCGCAAAAACAGCAGCCACCACATTGGTCCCGCTCTCGGTACTATAAGGCGCATAAAAGGTCCAACCGGTATCGGGGGCACCATTACCAGCAAATTGTGACAATAAAGCTAAAATTGCCCCTGTAACATACAGCCACCACGACAGCAAATTAATTTTAGGGAATGCCACATCCCGGGCTCCAATCATAATAGGCAGGAAAAAATTACCAAACACGGCACCCAATCCTGGTATCACAACCAAAAAAATCATGATGATGCCATGAACCGTAAAAAAAGCATTATAGGTCTGAGGGCTCATTACCGTTTCTCCCGGGGCAATCAATTCTAAACGCATCAATCCGCCCAATAATCCCCCTACCAGAAAAAAAGTAGTAATTGAAACCAAATAAAGTATCCCGATACGCTTATGGTCGGTGGAAAAAATCCAGGCAAAAATCCCCTTCTTCCCTTGCTTATCCTGAATGAAATCCAATGGTTGTGTATGATTCTCCATAATCTGTTAAAATAAATAATTATCTCTTTTTTGGTTTTATTAATAGAAACATGAACAAAATCAAAGCAAAAAACAGGATGATGGTTGCACTCACTTTGGTAATCTGCAACTTGTATTTCTGCCCTTGCGGATCGTAGCTGAAACAATAATCAAGCACCTTATTAATGGTAGGCCTGGATATTCCTTGCGATGCCTCTGAAACAGCCATCTTCAAATCGAAGGGCAAGAAGTAAGTACCATATAAATAACGGGTTATCTTTCCCTCAGGGCTCACCAAAATAATGGCAGAAGGATGCAAATAATCGACACCTACTTTTTTTACTTTGAACCCTACTGAATTAAGTATCTGATTGACATTGGCTGAATCGCCTACTAAATAATTCCAATATTGCCTATTGGCATCGGTTAAGTGGGTTGAAAAATTGCGTTTCTTTTCAGCCGCCTTTGCTGGTGAATCGCCAGGGTTGAAACTGATGGTTACTACATCATAATCAACTCCCAACTGCATATCTACTTTACCGACCACCTCATTTAAACCATCAAGAAGTGGGTTACATAAACCTGGGCAGTCAAAATAAACAAAAGAAAGCACGGTAGGTTTATGGATATAATCACCCAATTTTACCAATTCGTTTTTTTCATTTAAAAACATCAGATCTAGCGGAATAGTGTCGTCCAGATGTTCAAATAACCCAACTTCGGCAGGTTTTGAAGCCAGGGTTTGCGAAAAACCCGTTGAAGCCAAGAAACAAATCAATACAAAATATAAATGAGAAAATTTCATAAAATGGTTCTTTCTATTTTTCAATTGCTTTACTATTCTCACAGGTACCTATTAAAAGTAAAGTGGCACCAAGTAACGAAATGTCTTTAAAGAAATTAATCCATACAAACATGTTGATGTTGGTCCCTTCATAAACATCACGGTAAACAAAATCAGGGTTCATGGTCGAAGGAATGATTAAGTGAGGAATATGGATGGTTAAAATAAATAGTGTAAGCAAAACTGCAAGGGTTACAGCGGCCTCTTTCACATATTTTTTAATGATAATAAGCACACTCACAACAATTAAAAGAACTCCGGTAAAGACAACAGTGAATCCACCTCCAGGGATAAACGTAGTTAGCAACCCCGAAAAAAAACTTTCCATAAAGAAATGGTTCAAACCAAAAATGGCAAATGGCAATGCAAATAAAATGCGGCCAGTAACTGTTAACTTGTTCATAATTAATTAATTTAAAAAAGTTATTAATTCAAATTGTCCGATTGTTCTTTTCCCGATAAATAAATTTTCTTTAGTAACAAAATAATGTAACCAATAGTTCCCAAAACAGCTAAAACAGTTAAAGGATAGGCAACAGTGACCCACCACGGGGCTTTTCTTCCAACGTTCCATATTGCCCGGTTTTCAGTTAACGATGGCTTTTCGGTTGGAATTCCGGCAGCTACTTCCTTTGTATAGGCAACATCACCATATTTTTCTGTATCAACAACTTTTGCAATTACCTGAAGGTTGCCCTCTTTGTCTCCAGGCAGTTTGGCCGGTTCATTAAAAAATACCTCCCCTTGTTTATCGGTTACTTTACTATCGTCTATTTTTAATAAACCGAAGTACCTTTTTACAAAAAGGGCAATCTCCACTCCTTCGGCAGGAACATCGGCATCTTTTTCTTTGCCAAGTGCGATAATTTTAAAACCTTTTAAGTCAGGCAAATAATCCATTGTCAAGGTAATGGTCTTCCCTCCAAAGGCAGCAACCATGGAAGGCTCCGGCTGTTTGTAATCTTTATGGTATTTTCTGATGTACGAAATTACTTCCCAAATTTGTGCGCCTGATAACGTATTCTTAAAAACAGGCATTAACCCCCTTCCGTTGGTAATTTTATAATGCAAGGCACCATCGGTTTGTTTCGATACTGCCAACGAACTCAAATCTTTGGGTAAAGGGTTCAATTTAGCCATATTGCCTTGGCCCATATCGCCATGGCACGATTTGCAGTTCTTAGCATAAATATCCTCACCTGCTTTTTGCATTTCGCCGGTAAACATCACCGGTGCAGCTTTGCTTAGCTGGTCCTCGGGCACCGACCACAGGGTATCTTGCCCAAATAAGACGGTGTTTATTGAAATTAAAGCTATTATAGAGATAAAAGTCCCTTTTTTCATGATTCAAAAAGTGTAATTATGATAATTTTTCTGGTTCATGGATTCCTTTTTCATGGGCAGTTTCCCAAATTGGGATGATTGGAAACACCTTCGACAGGATGGTAACAATCATCAACACTAAAATAAACGAGGCCATGGTTATTAATCCCTCAATTAACGTGGGCTGGTAATAGATAAAATTATCGGGTACATTCTGGATAGGTAAAAACGGATGTTCCTGGGTCGGTACCACAATCAGGTAACGCTTAAACCACGAACCGATAACGATAAAGATACTGATGATAAACATCGGTAGTGGCTTCCGCATTTTCTTAAACAGCAGCAGCACAATGGGCAAAATCAATCCAAATATCTGAACTCCCCAAAAAAGCCAGGCATGGTTGCCGGCCATTAATTCCCGCAGATGAACAGCCTCATGCGATTTCATTTTATATCCGGGAACCAAAAATTCGTTGATGTTGAAGTACAGATAAACCAACGAAACCAGCACCAAAATCTTTCCGATTTTATCAAAATGCAGTTCGGTAATATAATCGTGAAGCTTATAATTTTTGCGGAAAAAATACATGGCAATAATTAAAAACCCGGTACCGGCCACAAAAGCCCCCGTAACAAAATAAGGCCCGAAGATGGTGCTGTCCCAACCAACTCTGGCCGTAGAAGCAAATAACCAAGAGGTGACTGTGTGAATGGCCAATGCCACAGGAATAATTAAAATAGCCATAATTTTGATGGCTTTATGCAGAATTTCATACTGTGAGGCTGTTCCTTTCCAGTTGATGCTCAACAGTTCATAAGCTTTACGCAGCCATTTGGGTAAGGTCTGATTCCGCGATAACATGGCCAAATCAGGAATTAAAGGCAAATAAAGCAATATCAAACTAATAAGCACATAAGTAGTTACAACTGTAACATCCCACAAAATAGGAGACTGAATCCGGCCATAAATAAATACATTGATCAGCCGCTCCGGACGGCCCATGTCGGAAACAATGACTAACCCGGCTATTGCTGCAAAACCAATAGCAATAATTTCGGAAATACGTGCAATGGGCGAAATCCATTTTGCCCCCGATAACCCTAACACTGCTGTAATAAGCATTCCTATCAGGCTGGAAGCAACAAAAAACACAAAGTTGGCAATATACATCCCCCAGGATACATAGTCGCGGATACCAGCCACTCCTAACCCATCGCGCAATTGAAGGTAATAAGCATACAAACATCCCAAAAGTGCAAGGGTTAAAAAACCCATCCAAAGGTGAAAACTCCGGTTAATGCCTATAGGTTTTATCAAATCGCTGGTTATCTTATGTAGCGATTCTTTCTGTTGTTCGAGTGTAAAATGATTCTCCATATTTACTTTTATGGGTTACGAATGATGTTCGTTTGTTATTAAAGTCTCTTCAGGGAAAGGGAACAACCGGTTTTTGGGTGGCAAGTAATACACCCTTGGTTTGGTTCCTAACTCCTCCATCAATCGGTATCCGGCGTTATCGCGCAGCAATCCGCTCAACCGGACCGTTTGTTTGGTGGTGCCATTGGTTACGGCATCTTCATTTTCATCGCCAAAATAATACACACCATTGGGGCAAGCCGATACACAATAAGGCATCTGCCCAACCCGCAACCTGTCGGCACTGAACAAACATTTTGAAATGGTTCCCCGCCGCTGTGGCACATTAAGCTCCACATCATAAGCCACCTTTTTCTCCAGCTCTTTGGCCTCCTCCTGTTTACCTTCGGCAATCATTTGGCTGTACTTAGATTTGTTCTCCTTATATTCTTGCTCTTTTAAAGGTTCATTCCAATGGAAAATCCTTGCAGAGTACGGACAGGCCGCCACGCAAAAGCGGCAACCGATGCAACGTTCGTTATCAATCAAAACAATTCCGTCGGGCCTTTTAAAAGTAGCATCCACCGGGCATACCGACACACAAGGGGGATTATCGCAATGCTGGCAAGGCTTCGGCATAAAATAAGGAGCCGTATTTTCGCTGTCCTGCATTTGCAGTACATTGATGTGATGCTGCTCCGGCCTTAGTTCGTGAGCACCCTGGCAGGCTTTCATACACTGACGTGCATTCCGGCATTTGGCCAAATCAATCACCATCACCCAACGTTTATCGGGTATACCCTCGCGCCCTTGCAATTGCAACTCGGTAAGCATATCTTCCACTGGATGTGAATGCCCTTCGGCTTCAACTTCAATCAACTGATGCTCTGCCGTTAATGCTTTGATACGGGATTCTTTCTTTTTTGAAGTTTCAAATTTAAAACCCGCAAACATGGCAGCACCGCCCATAACCGTACCTGAAGCAATTAACCCCACTTTTTGCAAAAAATCACGGCGCGAGTTGTTGTTATTCGTAGAATGATCTTCCATGTATTATTGTTTATTGTGATGCAATCGTTTTTATCAGACTATGTAAATGCTTTTTTTAAATTTTTGTTCAATAATACTTCAATTTAGATTCTTTCTAAATAAAAATATCTGCTATCTGCAATAAAAATCCACTGTTGCTAAATGTTCTCTTAAAAGTAGGAACTTAAATTCAATAAACAAATACAAAAATATTCACCGGGTAAACACACTTATAACGGAATGATTAAATTGCTGTCAAAACAAGAAACAAAAAATGGCTATTTACCAATTACCTAAAGAGCCTATATTTCCGCACCCCAATGAGGCTGAGCCTAATGGTTTACTGGCTATTGGTGGCGATTTATCACCTCAGCGATTAATAGCAGCTTATGCTACCGGGATTTTTCCCTGGTATAGCCATCCGGATCCCATCTTGTGGTGGTCGCCCAACCCGAGGTTGGTACTATTTCCCGGAAAATTTAAAGTCACGAAAAGTTTAAAACAGGCACTCAACAGTAAAAAATATCAAATAACCTGTGACTGGGATTTTAAAAATGTGATTGAAAACTGCCAAAAAGCGCCACGCCCCGGACAACCTGGAACCTGGATAACTCCCGAAATAAAAAAGGCATACATCAAACTTCATGAGCTGGGATTGGCCCATTCCATCGAAACATGGTCCCAGGGGAAATTGGTTGGTGGACTTTATGGCATTTCGTTAGGAAAGACCTTTTTTGGTGAATCAATGTTTTATAAAATGACCGATGCCTCCAAAGTAGCTTTTTACTACCTCACGCTTTTGGCCATTGATTGGGAATTTCCCTTTATTGATTGCCAGGTGACCAATCCCCACCTGCTAAGCTTGGGAGCCGAGGAGATTCCGCGCGACGATTTTCTGGATTTGCTCCACGCTGCCCTGCTAGATGAAACAAGGCAAGGAAAATGGGAGATTGGGTTTCAACGATAAGTTCTGAAGTCCACAAAAACAAACTAATTTTAATATCTTTATTAATAATTTTTTTCTCCAGAAAACAATGTGTTTCAAAACAAACTGCCTCTGATTGCTCTCAGAACATTCCATATTCATTGATCATATTTGAAGGAACCGTTTGCCCAAAATCCCACAACTCAACAATTTTATCATCCACAAAGCGGAAAATATGAATCAATGCAGCGCCCAGCTCATTGGGTCTTTGCCGCACGTGAGAATGCACTGCTACCAAATCTCCATCCTGTAAAGTTCTTTGAATTTCAAATACTTTATCAGGTGAATTTGCAGCATTGGCTTCCATAGCCAACATCAAGGTTTCGGCATCTCCTTTAAAAAAAACATTGTGATGTTTGAACCCAGCTCCAACATACAAGTTAAAAGCTTCACGGGATTGACCTTTTGTTGCAAGTTTTAAAAATTCCTGCGCTCTTTCTTTATTTGTTTTGACTGCCATAAAAATTAACATATTACATGGTTTGTATTTGCATCCGCAAAGGAATTCATTCACAAAAAAGTAATCAAAGCGATGAAACCCACTTTTCGCCGGCCCAACCCACTGCTGCCCCTAATAACACTGAAAAGAGAGTCATCGGGATCAGTGACAGGGGCTCTTTTTCAGAAACCAAAACCATTACAGGCAACAATGCCAATAGGCCCACCAAAATCCCTTTAAGCCAGCCTTTCATGTTCCAGCTTACAAACGGGATAATTAAACCCAACACTACCCAATGCACAAATGCTGAAACACTGGCATAAGGGTTTAAATCCTGAAGTATCATGGGAACAGCATCAATTATTCCAGCCGCGATACCTATTGATAATGCAAAGAATATTTTTTTCATCTCATCTAAATTTTAACACACCTGCTAAAATTAACAAATAAAAATCATGATCTCACAAATCAATTGTGCTCTGTTTTTCAGATTTTCCTAACCAATACCACAAAAAATGATGTTTTTTAGGCTGATTTAAAAAACAATTTATGTTCCACGCCCACGTACAAACGATTGCAAAACAGTTAGTTAATAATATTTTTCAGCCTATCTACGCAACGTTTGCACTTTTGTAAACCTCTGATTTTATGCACATTATCATTAGTGAATTATGTTAAATACATTTCATTTTCATCACCAGCTTCAAAAAAAACAACAACGATGAGGGTTCGGGCGTAATTTTGTCAGTGAGATTTAAAACAAAAAAATGAAGATTATGAACAAGACAAAAACAAACGAGGTGAACCTGATAAGATCAAGAGCCCTCACAGTAATTTTTAGTATGCTAATTAGTGCATTAATGTTGTTGCCCTTATTTACATCGGCAAAAGGGAAAGACAAAGCTGCAAAAACAACCAAAGTTTACATGCAACCTTTGAATAAGGACTATCATGCCGCAGTTTCGTTGGTAAATTTGGAAGAAGGTAAATACACGTTGACCATTGAAAGCGAAAATGGCGTAAATGTTTATTATGATGCAGTTTTAAAATCACCTGAGAGTTTTGCTAAAGTTTTTGATTTTTCAAGATTGGAAGATGGAGAATACACCATCCGTGTGAAAAACAAAGAAGGTGTCGTTGAACGTCATTTTGGCCTTGAGAATGGAAAAGTAAAGGTATATTACGAAGAAAAAGAAGAGCCTGTTTTTAAAACAGTTGGGCAAAAAGCCATTTTTGTGTTACCTAACGAGAACAACCTGAACTACTCGATTAGGGTTTTAGATGCTGAAGGTGAACAACTTTTTGCAACCAATGAAAACGCATCAACCATTAAAAAAATGTTCGATTTCTCGAATGTAGAAGCCGGTAGATATCAAATCCTGGTTTCGTCGAACAAAAGCGATTACAGTTTCGACTTTGTAAACCAACGTTAACAACCCAAATGTTAATTAACCAAAAAACCAAACCTTCCAAAGTCGAAAACACGACGCATTCAAAAGGATTAACTGCCCGTAAATAGGGCTACTACCTAATCCGGATTTCCTAAAATACTAGAAAGGATTGCTTAAAACCTAATAAACAAAGCAATCCTTTTTTATTTTGCCGCTACAAAGCCTGACAAAGCAAAACTGATTTTTATAGGCAAAAACGATTCTTTGTCCTAATTTAGCAACTTAAATTATGGCATCATGCGAATAGAATCAGATTTCTTAGGTGAGAAACACATCCACCAGGATGCTTATTACGGAATTCATTCAGTCCGCGCCCGGGAGAATTTTCCTGACAAAACAGCTTTCCCCGTGGAATGGTACCGTGCCATGGGGATAGTTAAACAGGCCTGTTACCAGACCGTTTGGTCGTTTAAAAAAGCTGTTGCCCAAAAGAATCCCACAAAATTGCAGCAACTGAAATTACCCGATGACCAGGTACTGCAATCCATGATTGATGCCTGCGGGCAAATAGGGCAAGGTCATTTTTACAATAATTTTGTGGTTCCAGCTATTCAGGGGGGTGCCGGAACCAGCATCAACATGAATATTAACGAGATTATTGCCAATATTGCTCTCGAAAAAATGGGCCACCTGAAAGGTTCCTACGCCATTATTGACCCCATTGAGCAGGCAAACATCTACCAATCGACCAACGATGTGGTTCCCACAGCGCTAAAAGTGGCTGTACTCCGCATGCTAAATCAATTGGAAGAGTCTATTAATGAGATGCGGAAACCCTTGGAAACCTTGGAAAAACAGTACCGACAAAACCTCAGGACTGGGTTTACACAGATGCAGCAGGCGGTTCCTTCTTCGTTCGGTCATCTTTTTGGGGCCTACAACGAAGCTTTTTCGCGCGATTGGTGGCGGGTTTCAAAATGTTTTGAACGGATTAAAACCGTTAACCTGGGTGGAGGAGCCATCGGAAGTGGTATTGCCATTCCACGGTTTTATATTGTAGAAGTGGTTTTGGAACTTAAAAAACTGACCGGATTGCCAGTGACCCAAAATGAAAATCTTACCGAATCGACCAGCAATCTGGATTCTTTTGTTGAAGTGCATGCCATTCTAAAAGCTCATGCCGTGACTTTAGAAAAAATGGTCACGGATCTTAGGCTTTTGAGTTCCGATTTGATGCAACAAAAAGAAATTCAACTGCCGCCCCGGCAAGCCGGTAGTTCTATCATGCCCGGGAAAATAAACCCTGTAATTCCTGAATTTGTGATAACCTCTGCTCACCGGGTTTATAGTAACGACATGTTGATTACCCAACTGGCCGCCATGGGAACCCTGGAATTGAATGCCTATCTTCCCATGATCGGTCATGCAATGATTGAAAGTCTGAATCTACTGATTGGTTGCAACCAGACCCTTGCTAACAACCTATTGAGTGGATTAACCATTGATGTTAAAAGAGCCACTGAGAACTTATATCTGAGCCCATCGGTATGTACAGCACTGGTTCCAACAATTGGCTACCATCAAGCGGCCATTTTATCGAAAACCATGCGTGACAATAGCTGCACCATTTTCGAAGCCAATGTGATTTGCGGCCTTTTGGACAACAAGTTACTAAAAAAATACATGGAACCCGGTATGTTGTTACAAAAAGGGTTTTCCATAAACGATATTTGAAAAATAGATAAAACCATGGATGAATCAAATAAATACCAGTTTGAACTGGCATTTAAAGTACGAGATTACGAATGCGATCTTCAGGGAGTGGTAAATAATTCAGTCTATCAGAATTATTTGGAACATACCCGCCACGAGTTTTTAAATGCGGTTGGGTTAAACTTTGCTGGATTATTTAATCAAGGAATTGTGGCAGTGGTTGCCCGGGCCGACATCCAGTATAAATACCCTTTAAAAAGCGGCGATGAATTTGTTTGCCGGCTGAATGTGGAAAAAGAAGGCATCAAATACCTGTTTCACCAAAGCATTTATCGGCTGCCTGACGAAAAGCTCTGCATCAAAGCAATTATTACCACGGTAACTACCAAAGATGGCAAATTGCGGGTTTTTAAAGAACTGGACAATGCTTTTCTAAACGTAAAATAACCCGCTAGTGTAGATGAAAGGAAAAGAATCGAAACCTCACATTGGAATTTTTGGGCGAAGGAATAATGGGAAAAGCTCCCTTATCAATTTCCTGGCCAACCAGGATCTGGCGATAGTTTCAGAAGTAGCAGGAACTACCACCGATCCTGTAAAGAAAACGATGGAAATTGCGGGGATTGGCCCGGTGGTAATTATTGATACCGCAGGTATTGATGATTCCGGGGAATTAGGGTTGAAACGGGTTAAGAAAAGTTTTGAAACCATCCGGAACATTGATCTGGGCCTGCTGATTATCACCGATAACCAGTTTGGGGTTCCTGAAGAAACCGTGGTTGCTGAATTTCAGAAATATGAAGTTCCATTTGTAGTTATCCACAATAAGGCTGATCAGACGGTTTATGCTATTGAACTGGCCGAAAGATTAAAGCTGGATTATAACATTGAGCTTACCAACTTCAGTTCGTTTGAAGGGTATTCAAGAGATACTTTGGTAAAAACCATTAAGAGGGCCATCCCGGAATCGGCCTACTTAAGCAAATCATTGGTTGGTGATATCATCCGGCAAGGAGATATGGTATTGTTAATCACCCCCATAGATGTGGAGGCTCCCGAGGGAAGGTTGATTCTTCCGCAAGTACAGGCCATCCGTGACATATTGGATAATGACGCTATTGCCGTGGTTTGTAAAGAACGTGAATTGGACCAGTTGCTCAAGCGGTTAAGTCCGCAGCCAGCACTTGCTATTACTGATAGTCAGGTTTTTTTAAAAGCCGGGGCATCAGTTCCTGAACACATTCCATTAACCAGTTTCAGTACCGTGCTGGCAAGGTACAAAGGTGATTTTCAGAATTACCTGAAAGGCACCCCACATCTATCAAAATTACAGGATGGCGATAAAATACTGATACTTGAATCCTGCTCGCACCACGTGTCGTGCGATGATATTGGACGCATAAAAATCCCAAGGTGGTTAAGTAATTTCAGTGGCAAAAACCTCACCTACGAGGTGGTAGCCGGTTTAAACCAGATTCCCGGCACCATTACCGACTATGCCATGGTGATACAATGCGGGGGCTGTATGATTACCCGCAAGCAACTGATTAACCGATTGAGGCCAGCCGTAGAAGCCGGCGTCCCGGTTACCAATTACGGGATGGCCATTGCTTACATGCACGGCATTTACGAACGGGCCATTGCCCCTTTTGTAAAGGTTGATAAAGATTCGCTGGATTACTTGTAATTTATTACACCCTCACTCCTACTACAACCACATCGTCGATCTGCTCAATTTCACCGCGCCATTCGTCGAAGGTTTTATTTAGAATCTCGCGCTGTTCGGCCATCGGTTTTTTATGGATGCTCAGCAAAAGCTCCTTAAAATTTTTCGACATAAATTTGCGCCCGTCACCGCCACCAAACTGATCGGGGTATCCATCGGACGAATTGTATAAACAATCGCCTTTGCACAAATCAATCTCTTCCATTGTAAAGGCGGTATCTAACTTGATGTAGTATCCAATGGGCATGCGGTCGGCCTTTAAATGAATTACTTCGCCGTTGCGGATAACATAAAGTGGGTTGTATGCTCCTGAGAACCTGAGTTTCATGTTCTTGTGGTCGATCACGTACAATGAAATATCCATCCCGTCCTTCGATTCCCCCTCTTTCCCTGTTTGATGCAATTGCTTGATTACCTGTTCACGCAAACGATCTAATATCAGGTTGGGCTGCACGATACCCTCTTTATTAACAATCTCATTTAAGAATGCCACACCCAACATACTCATAAACGCCCCGGGAACACCATGTCCGGTACAATCGGCAGCCACAATAATGGTAATATCCTCATGGCGGGTTACCCAATAATAATCACCACTTACAATGTCCCTAGGACGATATAGGATAAAATATTCATCAATCACCGGTTCAATTTGCTCGGTAGGCGGTAAAATAGCTGCTTGAATCCGCCGGGCATATTGTATGCTGTCGGTTATATTTTTATTCTGCTCGGCAATTTTTTCATTCTGTGTTGCCAGTTCCTCATTTTTGGCAGCAATTTCGGCAGTACGTTCACGTACTTTTTGCTCCAGAATCCGTTTCTCCTCTTTCAGGTTCCGTTCCCGGATTACAATAAATATCCAAATACCTGATGCTGTTAAAAGAATATAAATGATATAAGCAAATGTAGTTTTATACCAAGGTGGCGAAATGATGATACGGATGCCCGTTCCTTGCTCATTCCAGACCTTATCATTATTCGAACCGCACACCATAAATACATATTCACCCGGCGAAAGACCTGAATAACTAGCCCTCCGGTCATCGGCATCCTTGAAGTTCCAATCTTCATCAAGCCCTTCCAATTTGTATTTGTATTTGTTTTGAGCTGGGTCGGTATAATCGAGCACTGCAAACTCAAAGCCAAGGAAGTTCTGGTTGTATTTTAACCGGATAATGCTATCCATTTCAAATTCCTTACCCCTGATGGTAAATTTATCGATAACTACTTTGGGTTCATTCCGGTTGATGCTGTCGGGAAAAAAGGAGACAAAACCTTTGGTGGTAAAAAGAATGATTTCACCATTTTTTGTTTCAAAATCTGAGGGGTTTCCTAAAAACAGATGACTGGAGAAATCAGCTTCGGTAAAGAAATTTTTTGCTTTTTGCTCCATGGTATCAATTTTCGACAACCCCTTTCCTGAAGTTACCCAGATATTCCCAAGGTTATCTTCCTCCAATCCATTGATGTTGTTGTCTATCAATCCGTTTTCTACAGAAAAGTATTGAAAATCGCCGGTTTCGGGCCTGAACCCATAAACTCCATTCGAGCTATATATCCAGATGGCATTTTTGCCAACCTTACAATGGGCGGTTCCCCACTCATTCTCATAGGTGCAGGTAAATGATTGATGGCTTTTTGTTCCACCCTCAATCCTGTGAAGTTCAGGCATAGTGGCAAACCAAAGGTTCCCTAAAGAATCTATATCAATATTGCCTTTGCTGAGAGGTCCATTTTTAAACTCATCGGAAAACTCATAAACCATTTCGAGCTTTTTTTCTTGCGTGTTGAAATGATAAATACCATCCGAAGTCCGTATCCATAGGTTGTTCTTTTTATCGATACTGGCCGTTTTAAAAAAACCCTGATCAACATCCTCAATAAAATCATATTGCTGATTAAATGAATAAAATGCTTCGGTGTAAAGTTTCTGATGATTTATTTCATAAAAACCGTCCGGGCAAAAGGCATATATTTTATTTGAAGTTCCAAAAAGAAGTTTTTTGACATTGTTCTTCAGGCTATCGTTTCCAACTATCAAACCTTTAACTACTTTGGTATAATCTACTTTATTTTGTGGCAGGTTGTACCTGCAAATTTTATTATCAATGGCTAACCAGAAATAATTATCGTGCGTACGAATCATATCGGCAATAAAATATTCCTTTTCGCCGGTAAATTCATCGGCTGGGAAAATTTTATCGGGGAGTCTGTATTCCTTTTTTGTTGTCAACGATCTTGAGAAACAGTAGATTTTGTTTTGAATTGCATACCAAATATTGGCCGACTCATCGTAAGCCACAGGATAGGAATTGTCTGTTTCGATGCCAAAGTCAGTGAAATTAAACGGATCGGGTATCAACCGGTTCAATCCCTCAAAGGTAGCTACCCAAATATTTCCACCTTTATCCTCAAAAATCTGAATTATATGGTCATCATACAGGCGGTTATGGTTATTGGCGGTAATCTTCTGAATGGTTTTCCGTTCCTGGTCATATATGTTAAGCCCTCTGTCGGTACCTATCCAGATGCGGCGAAAATTATCTTCAAAAATGGAATAGATGGAATTGCTCGTTAAAACCTCTTTGCCGTCAGAATTTTGAAAAACCATAAAACGCGACCAAAGATGATCGTACCTGATTAATCCATTACCTGAGCCAATCCAAAAAATCCCTTTCTTATCCTGATATAACCTCAAGTATTCTTTCTCGGCCGAATTCCCCAACAACCCTTTAAAGTCGATGGGAAATAAATTGAAAGTGCCTTTTTTGTAGTTGAACTGATGCAACCCCTTATCGCTGATAAAACAAAAATCGCCATCATTATCAACCAAAATATCTTTAATGTTTTGCGATTCGATATAAGTTGAGTCTTTAAAAACAGATAAATAGCTAGAACTAATGCTATTAAATTCCTGATTCGATAACGGTAGCAATTTAACCCCGCAAAAAGTCAGTTTATCGGGAGCAGCGCCTTCCCAACTTCCACAGGAATGTGAAATGTCGCTTACAAATTTTAATTGGTAAGCTCCTTTTTTCAAAAAAACAGGTTCAGCCCCGAATCTATTTTTATCTTCACCCCCTGTCCACAGGCTTTTTTCGTGGGTAAGTTCCCAAATCACTTTTTTACCTTGAAATAACGACCCAAAATCATAAACGCCACGGGAATCGGATTCTCCACTAGAAGCAATTAAGTAATATCCGTCGTTAGGGATGTTAAAAGCTATCGAGGTGTCGGTGGAGATGCCTGGATTCGGAATCTCGGCTGTTCCTTTCCGGTTAACCAAAAGCGAATCGAGAAACCTCCAACCACTGGGAGTATAAGTAGCTGGCGGGCATGTAAATTCAATAGTTTTGTTCGTTGCAGGATCGAAAAACATCACTCCTTTTCCGGTAGGCCCTACCCAATAATTGCCTCTCCGATCTTGAACCACTTCCACTTCCATATCAAAACTCCGCGACAATAAATCCTGATAAACATATTGCCGTTTTCCATCTTTGAAAACAGAAAGTTGGTCGAAATGTCTTAACCAAAGATTCTTATGATTATCATAATACAACGAGGCAATATTGTTGTAAGGCAATGAAAGGCTATCGTTCCGGTTGTTTTTAAAAAGTTTGTACGAATATCCATTATACCGGTACAACCCGTTTCGGGTGGCAAACCACATAAACCCGGTTTCATCCTGAACAATGCCGGTAATAAATCCTAAACTTCGACCACTTTCGTTGGTAATCTGTTCAAATACAATGTCTTTTTGTTGCGCGGGCAGTAGGGTTACAAATAGCAAGATGCATGCTGTAAAAGCAACATAAAATCGTTTCATCGAGGCTCGGTTTTGTTGATTAAATGTGGATTAAAGATAATTATTTAATCGAATTTTATAAAATCAAATTCAAAATGCAATTTACTCCTGACAAAAATCATCTATGATTCTGCCAAAGAGTAACAAAAGGTACATAAAACTGTCTGAAAGTTATACTATCTTTGAATCCGAATCGGAGTCCCGGGCTTTACTCGTGACAAAGAATTTGAATAACAAATACGGATCCGAAGGAACAGCTGACGGAAAAGTGAGAAAAAGAAGTTTCGTGTAAAAGTTGCTTACAATTTTACACTTTGCATAAAAAGCAAAATCTATTTCATTTCCCCCTTTTCCAAAAAAACCCTAAGAATTCCGTTACAAATTAAAAAGACACTGTGTATTGTCTATGAGTCTTATATCTAAAAATATTTATTATGATTTACAGTCCTGAAAAATATGCTATTGCCGATGAACGGATGAAACCATTTATTGATGAACAGGAGATTTGGGATTTTATAAACCAAACCAAACCCACAAAAGAATGGGTCCGGGAGGTAATTGCCAAATCATTGGATAAAAAAAGGCTGTCGTTGGAAGAAACAGCCGTATTGATAAATGCAACCGACCCGGAACTTGTTGAGGAGATAAAACAAGGTGCCAAAATGTTGAAAGAAAAGGTATATGGCAAACGGATTGTTTTGTTTGCCCCTTTGTATGTGGGAAACTATTGCACCAATAATTGTAAATATTGCGGGTTCCGCACCACTAACCGTAAGCAGATCCGGACTACTTTAACCGAGGAGCAGCTCATTCAGGAAGTTGAAGCCCTTGAAAAAAACGGCCAGAAACGGTTAATATTGGTTTATGGAGAACACCCCAAATACGATGCCCAATTTATTGCCGATTCCGTTCGGACGGTTTATAAAGTAAAAAAGGGAAATGGTGAAATCCGGCGGGTAAATATCAACGCGGCTCCCCTGGAAATTGACGATTTTAAAACCGTTCATGAAGCTGGCATAGGGACCTACCAGATTTTTCAGGAAACCTATCACCGTCCTACTTATGCCAGTGTGCATTTAGCAGGAAAGAAAGCCAATTACGATTACCGATTAACAGGCCTTGACCGTGCTCAGGAAGCCGGAATTGACGATGTGGGCATTGGAGCCTTGTTTGGTTTATACGATTGGCGTTTCGAAGTTTTGGGGCTTATCCGGCATGTAAACCATTTTGAGGCTTGTTACAATGTGGGGCCGCACACCATTTCGTTCCCACGGATTAAAGATGCATCGGAATATGAAATTGTAGATAAGTACCGGGTTTCCGACGAAGATTTTACACGGTTGGTTGCCATCCTACGTCTGGCGGTTCCCTACACGGGAATGATTCTTACCGCCCGCGAACCCATGGAAATACGCCGCGAGATAATGAGTTTTGGGGTTTCACAAATTGATGGCGGAACCAAAATTGAAATGGGTGCTTATTCCAAGAAAGAGGAGCACCAGGATTTGGATAAAGAGCAGTTCAAGATCAACGATAACCGCTCGCTAGGCGAGATTATTGATGAATTATTAGATAAAGATTACATTCCATCGTTCTGCACCGCGTGCTACCGTACCGGACGCACCGGGGAACATTTTATGGAGTTTTCAGTTCCCGGGTTTATTAAGAATTATTGTACCCCAAATGCTATGATGACCCTTGCTGAATATCTGGAAGATTATGCCACACCTGAAGTTAAAGAAAAAGGTGCAAAAGTAATTGCAAAGAATCTGGCCGAAATGGAGGAGGGAAAAATTAAACAGAATCTGGTGGAACGCCTCGGACGCATTAAAGTGGGGGAACGCGATTTGTATTTTTAATCATGTATTCATGTGACCATTTGCTCATAAGCCCATGAACTAATGAGCAAATGAGCTAATTAAATAAAGAAAGAATGAACTTGATGAAAAATATAAAAGATATACTTAACCAAAAAGAGTTTTCAAAGGAAGACCTCGTAACCATGCTATCGGCCAAAGGCGATGACCAGAAATTACTTTTTGCCAAAGCTAAAGAGGTAAAGGAACGTGAAGTAGGAAAAAAGGTTTACTACCGGGGATTGGTGGAATTCTCAAATATCTGTTCGAAAGACTGCTATTATTGCGGTATCCGTAAAGGGAATAACCAAGTAAGCCGTTTCAACCTCAGCGATGACCAGATTCTTCAAGCGGCGGAATTTGCCTACAAAAGCAGTTATGGTTCGTTTGTGATGCAGAGCGGCGAAATAAGTTCTCCTGCTTTTACCGAACGCATTGAAAACCTGCTCCGCGAGATTAAACGGTTGACCAATGATGAGCTTGGAATTACCATTTCATTAGGTGAACAAACCGAGGAAACCTATCGACGGTGGTTTGATGCCGGGGCGCACCGCTACTTGTTGCGCATTGAATCGAGTAACCGCGGACTTTACCAAAAACTGCACCCCAACGATGCCAACCATTCCTTTGAAAAACGGTTGGAATGCCTCAATACCTTAAAGAAAATTGGATACCAAACCGGTACCGGAGTAATGATAGCTCTGCCGTTTCAGACTTTGGAACACCTGGCCGACGACATTCTTTTTATGCGCGATTTTGATGTGGACATGGTGGGGATGGGCCCTTACATTGAGCACCCGGATACCCCATTGTATCAATACCGGAATGAATTGATTCCTTTAAAGGAACGCTTTGAACTTGCTTTACGGATGATTGCCACTTTGCGGATTGTAATGCGCGATATTAATATTGCCGCGGCAACAGCCCTGCAGGCTATTGATCCTATCGGGCGCGAAAAGGCTGCAAAAGTTGGTGCAAATATCATTATGCCTAATATTACGCCAGGATTGTACCGGAACAGCTACAAACTTTACGAAAACAAACCTTGTGTGGATGAAGAACCACAGGATTGTGTGCAGTGTTTGGATGTGCGTATCCGCCTAGCTGATGCCTATATTGGCTACGGCGAATGGGGCGATTCAAAACATTATTTTACTCGAAACACCAATAGTTAGGTTTTCTTCTTTTTCCGATACGATTATTTAAGTTTTAGCTACTACCCGGACAAAATGTATTATGGTAAATTACTGTGCGTTAATTTATTATAGCTGCAAATTCATTATTGTGGTTTGTGTTCCACATTTTATTATTAGTAATGCGTAATATATTAATCATATATTTAATATATAAGTGTAATGATTTGAACAATTTATTGTATTAATAACAATAATATATTTATTTTTGCACATAAACAGTATTGAATAATAAGTTGTTATGGAAACACTAATAGAGATTAGCGGCAAGCATGTGAAGAATTGTAGCATGAATTTTGTTCGATTCATGCTTTATGAAATTGATTGGAATGACAGATTGATTGCAATAATGGGAACCCGTGGAGCGGGGAAAACAACTATTATGCTACAACATTTAAAAGAAAACTATGGAATAAGTGGAAAAGCCATATACATCAGCCTCGATAATGTTTATTTTGCAAAGAACAATTTGGTGGATTTAGCCGACCGTTTTGTGAAGCTTGGAGGTAAGGCCCTTTACATTGACGAGGTACATAAATACCCCAACTGGTCGATTGAACTAAAAAACCTGTACGACAATTACCCGGAATTAAAGGTTGTTTTTAGTGGGTCATCCATGTTGGAATTGTATAAAGGACAAGGTGATTTGAGCCGCCGGCTTTCTTCGTATGTTTTACCGGCCATGTCGTTTCGTGAGTTTATTGAATTGGAACACAAAATAACTTTTCCATCGGTTACTTTGATTGACATCATTGAGAACCATGTAGATATAAGCTATCGTATTTGCGAAAAGATAAAACCCATTGCATTGTTTGCCGATTATCTGGAATACGGTTCATTGCCTTTTTATCGCGAAAGCCGCTCAAAATACCACGAACGGTTGCTAAATGTGGTGAACATGACGTTGGACTACGATTTGCCTTCGATTACCCCGACCGATTATGCCCATGTACTAAAAATAAAATTGCTGTTAAAGCTTATCAGCGACTTGGTTCCATACAAGCCCAATATTAGCAAACTGGCTGCACAAACCGGTATTGACAGGAAGACGGTGCTGAAGTACCTTGACTTACTGCACAAATCGGGGTTAATTACCATGTTGCTGGATGCAACAACCAGTGATTCTATTTTTACCAAACCGCAAAAAATATATTTAGGAAACCCTAATTATATGTTTGCTCTTTGCGACGAAAAGCCCAATAAAGGTACCTTGCGCGAAACTTTTTTTTGCCATCATTTATCGGCTAAATACAAGCTGCACGTAAGCGGTGTATCCGATTTTTTGGTTGAAAAGAAATATACTTTTGAAGTTGGCGGGAAAAACAAGGGGAATTACCAAATAGCTGCTGTTCCCAATAGTTTTGTTGCCAATGATACCATAGAGTATGGGTTTGCAAACCACATTCCATTGTGGATGTTCGGTTTTCTTTATTAGTGGGATATTTAAAAAGGGGTTAGTCCGTTTTTTCGATATTGCTGATTAGCCAACCGGAATTATTACTGGTGCGGTTGAATTCCTTCACGGTTATCAGCCAACTGTGGAAGGTAATTAAATACATCACTTTTTCGATGTTGTTAATGGTTAACCGGTTGGTTCCTACTTCGGTCATAAAAAGCAGCGAGGTATCGGTGATTACGGTTGATGGGTAAAAATAGATTGGGTTGCTTAAATCCTCTATCCTTTTTAGGTTGATAAAACTGGTTTCATGGCTGTTGGGGGCAATAAAATACTTTTGCAAACTATCGGCCACAGTTTTAAAGCAATTGGTTTCCACTTTGCTGATTACCCATTTTGCCGAGCGATCGGGTAGCACTTCGGGCAAAAAATAGATGGTGCAATTCTGGTTTTTACCCCTATAGTTGATATTTACCAATGCCTTGGCCGTGACCTGTCCGCTAAATAGGGAGATGAATTGCGGTGCAGCAGGATCCACTACCTCGCGAAGAAACTGGTTGCAAAGCTTACGGTAATTGGAATCGGCCAAGTTTTGCTGGCGTACATCCTCTTTGTTGAACAGATAGCCCAAGTAATGAAACCGGGGGAATTTGGCTTCAAAATCGTTGCCGATGCGGTTCCCTTTCCAGTCGGAAACATAATTGAACCGATCGATAAACTCGCCGAATTGTTTAACCTGCAAATAATATTGGTCGGGGGTTTCTGTTGTTATAGATGAGTTGGCTAAATGTGGGGTTTGAGCTGGCAAATAACTTAATACCCCTAATAAACCTACGATTAATAAAAATAAACGGTTCATAGGCATTAGGCCTTTTTAGTTTCGGTGGCCTTGATATTTCCTAAAAACACCTTCCATTTCTTTTCGTTAAAGAATTTATCCTCCACCAAATCAATCACAATTTCAATCTCCTTTTTAGTAACATCCTTATAAACCAGGTTATCGCCCATAAAACCGGTGAATTCCTGAATAACGGTTGCCGATGAATAGTATCTTCCGTCGGGGCCTTTGGTAAAGCTGGAAATGTAAACTAAATCGTAAAACTTGATAATTACAGAAGTATAAGGCAATGATTTTAGGCGGGCCAAATATTTTTCCATGGGCCGTGATTGGGTGGTAATTGCACCATCGGGCATGATGATGGAAGTTTGCATTTCGGCACCTTTAAAAAATAGTTTCAAAGCCTCCTTTTCAGCCATGTTACGTTTTTCGGCAGGTTCATCCTTGCTGCCAATGGTAACAATATGTTGTTGAAATTCCTCAACCTTTTGTTTGGTCTGTTCTTTAAAAACCTCAATATCGGCATCTGAAAGGTTTATTTCATCAACAATTTTAGCTTCTTTGCTGGCAACAGCAGTTTTGGTAGGTTCCTGGGCAAAAGCTGGAATAAGAAACACTATGCTAATAATTAAAAATATCAGTCTCATTTTTCAATAAATTATTTTCACGAATTATACAAATAGTTATTATTGCATTCAATGGTTTTTAATTTTAATCCCCCGCACCTAAAATTTATAACTAATCCCAAACTTAACACCAAATCTGGAGATTCCTATCTTTTGTGTGGATGATTTATTACCAAAGGCATCGATAAAATCGGAATTTTTTGAAATATCGGTTAATCCGAAAACCATTTCGGGACCCACATATAGGGAAGTAAAATAATCTAACGGATAAGTAACACCGAACGAAACGGTTGCTGCCAGATGAATAGTTTTAACATTGGCTTTACCTTGCACATCAATATTTGGGCGGTTAACAAATCCCAATTCGGGCAAGTTTATGGTTTGCATCGATTCGGGATATTGCTCGTAATATCCCGATGTTGAAAGATTTCCGGTGGTTTCATATTTTGCACTCACTAAAATGGAAGTTACCAGACCCAACTCGCCATAAAAGCCCCATGTTTCGGGCGTTTTATTTGTATGGTACATAAAAGTTATTGGAATTGTCAAATAATTGAAATTGACCAGGGAATCGTAACCAGCACTGATGTTTTTCAGATAGGTTTCTTCATTTACATCGGTAAAATAAACACTGTTTTGAAAATCGCCTTTCAATGTTGATAAATAACCTAAACGGCTAAAACCTAATCCGGCATTCACTGCCATTTGATTGTGAAAATACCACACAGCATTTGCCTGAACTGTGAAACTGGTTTTATTTTGAATAGCCCAGGAAAGGATTTCATCATCGAGCAAATCGGGATAACTTACTTTCCCTATTCCCCCGCTCAATGAAATACCCACATATAAACCTTCGCGTTTTAATGTAGTTATAGCCTGGGTAGGTAATTCCTGTGAAGATGTATTGGTTTGCTCATAAAGGTTTACCCCGAACTTATCGATGCTGGCGAGTTTGAAATTTTTAAACGTGTTTTCATCTTTTTCAAACGATACCTTAAAATCGTACTTGGCATTGTCGCGGTAAACGGTTTTATTCTGATATTTCCCTGAAAAGTATTTGTCGATATATCCATTAATGTAATAGCGGTTCTCACCTTCGGGAATTACTTTGCTGTATTCGGCGGAATCAATATTTAAGCCTAAGTTGCGGATGCCTTCGGGGTATGATTCAACCAGATTCTTCTGATAGTCGGCTACTGAAATCCAACGTACCTGAGGTTCCGGTTCAATATCGTTGGCCACCTTTAATGTGGAATCTTTAAAAAGCCCCAAAAACGAGATTTTATAATACCCCTTATCTTCGGGTACCTCATCTGGATCGGCTAAAAGGTTGATAAAATTGATGTAATCGTTCATCAAAGCTTTGGTTTGATCTTTAATTAATGACATTTCATTCTCAGTGAATTCCACACTTTTTACTTCAGCCAATAAATGATTGTCATTGGTCTTAGTTGCGGACTTACTACTCCGTACACCTGCAATTTTAAAGCTTTTAAAACTGTTATCCTTCAAAAAAAAGGCAATGCGGTATAAAAGCTCTTCGCTCAGTTTATTTTCTTGACGGTTCAGGTAGTTGCCATTGTTCTTTTTGGTGGTCATTAAATCCACTGTATAAATATCTTCTCCATGGCCGATGATGTTACCTGCCTTGAGGGTTTCAAAATCAATGGTGAATTTCATACCATCAGGATACCACAGTAATAAATTTGATACATAGGTTTCAAGCTCAAAAACCTCACTCATTCGTTTGTTTGGATCCAAATCGTTAAAAATAATAGCCTTCCGGTTTACAAACAGGTCAATGAGCTTTTGGCTCGACTTATTCATTTCATCCATGTCAAGCACCGCATCGGCCATTTGATTATTCAGCTCCTGATAAGTTTTTAGCATTTTAATAGCCTCGTTGTAAATAATGGTTCTTTGCTTTTCGGAAAAATCGGCAGCAAATAAGCTGGTAATTAACAGCCATGTAAATGAAAATAGTAATATTTTCTTCATTTTAAGTTGATTGATATATTTTTCAATTTTTATTCTGTTCCATTCTTTTAATTGTCAAAATTGCTAAAAAGCTAAAAGTCCAAACAACTACATACCTAATTCCTCACCAGCTTCTTCATTACCACCTTGCCCTGGTATTCAATTTTACCAAAGTAGATTCCATGAGGAAGTTCGGTTAATTCCATCTCAAAACCGTTAACGTCGGTAAATTCTTGTATTTTCAATGCGTTCCCGATTTCATTTGTAATGGTAACATGTATAGTTCCCGGAAAATAATTTCCTAACGATATGGTAAATATTCCCTCTGATGGATTAGGGAAAACCGAAACAGTTTCGTCTATTAATTCATCAACGCCTGTAATTTCGCCCGACGGAATGTCAATGATATCACTCATGGTCCAGCATTCACCACCTTCATTTATTTCCACATAATAATCGCCCAGATTCTGGTTAGCTATATACATATATTCTGTAGCTCCTGTAATTAAGCTGCCATTGTAATACCAACGGTAACCGATTGCCGACTGGTTGCTGCACGCTAATATCCATATATTAGGGCCTCGGGCATAAATGTCGGGTTTATCGGGAGCCTCTTTTTCAGTTAGTGAATATTGTGGCGATTGGGCATTACATGTTCCCGAAGCAACTTCAACGGAATATTCCCCACCTGTTAATTTACCTCCGTAAACCGATTGTGTAGCACCATCAATTTCAATACCCGACCGTAACCATTGGTATTCGAATTCCGAAGAAAAATTGTCAACAAAAAGTTTCACTTCGGTGCCCGGACAGAAGTTTGTTGTGTTGGTTTCTTCTTTAATTACGGGTGTGCCAGGTTTTTTATCCACAACAACTTCAATACTGCTAGTTGAGACCGAGCATCCATTCACTTTATTAACCACTTCAAGGAAATAATTACCTGATGCAGTTGCCGTATAGTTTTTATCAGTTGCCCCTTCAATTGGATTGCCCTGGTTTAACCATTGTAAGTTGTATTGGGTTAAATCGGCAGTATTGTAATTGGTTTTAAGGGTAACACTTCCTCCTTCGCAAAAATTAACGGCTCCGCCAGCCGTTGGGTCGTATTTGGCCGGGGCTTCAAATACAGTAATCGTTTTATTTGCTGATGTTGATTGACAATTATTGTTGCTGGTAACCACTAAATAATAGGTCCCCGATTCGCTCAGTTCATCAATAACCAAAGAATCGTTTGTATAGCTGAATTGAGAATCGTTTACTTTGTGCCACAAATAACTTACATCGCTCATGGATGCAAAAAGGGTGGTTTGTAGTCCTTCACAAAAAGAGGAAAGGTTGTCTTTCACTTGAATTACAGGAACATCCGGGGTTAATTTCACGGTTATTTCTGCAACCTCTGATACCCGTTGGCACCCATTGGGGTTTGTTACATTTACCAAATACCCCCCGGTTTCATTTACTGTAATAGAATTTGAAGTAGCTCCATCAATAAAAGTTCCATCAGCCCGCATCCATTGGTATTTGTATATAACCGGGTTTCCTTGTGCAGTAATGGTTAGTGTTTTGTCAGAACAGAAAATAAGTTCGGTACTGCTGTAACTAAAGTCAATTTCCTGGGGAAGATCGTTTACTTTAACGGAAACAGGTTCCGATGTCTGGATACAGCTCCCGATGGAAGAAACAACATTATATACTCCTGTCTCGATGATTGAAACTGTATCGTTGGTTTCACCGTCCATTGCAACAGAATTCCTGAACCATTGGTAACTTTCACCATTTGTTGGAATGATGCTTAATGAAAGTGGTTCACCCTGGCAAATGGTAACCGATGCCGATGATGCTTCAATTACAGGGGTTGTGGGCATAGGATTTACTGTTACATTCACTTCGGTTGTTTTAGCAAGACACCCACTATTTCCTACCTCGAGCCAATAGTATCCGTTCCTATCTGCCTCCAGTGAGGTTGTATCTTTTGCTATCAGCAGGGTATCGGTATTCCTCAAATACCAATTAAAGGAATACAAATCAGGGTTTTGGATGGTCAATGACAAGCCCACACGTCCACCTTCGCAAAAAGTGGTTACACCATCTTTACTCAATGCCGAAACTTCAGGTATTGGGTGCACGGTAACATTCACATTGTCACTTGAATATACATAACACCCAAATGTATTTGTGATTTTCAGGTTATAGGCTCCAGAGTCCGTCGCTAAAATACTATTACTTTTGACATCCTGTTCCACTCCATTTTTATACCAGTCATAGGTAGCTCCCTCAACGGCTGGAATGCTCAAAACAACATTGTTTCCTTCACAAAAAATGATAGGCCCATTGGCTTCAATAGTTGGAACTGAAGGGTTTGGATTCACAGTCACTTCAACCGGGCTGGTTTCGGTGGTACAAAGGCTACTGTTGGCTATCTGCAACCAATAACTCCCCGCTTGGGTGGCCACATATTGGTTGGTGGTTTCTCCTTCGATGGCGATTTTTCCATCCATCCACTGGTAATTATATTGAGGATTGTTGGTAACAGTAAAGATTACGTCTCCACCTTCGCAAAATTCGGTTTCGCCGTAAATAAGATTATTAATTGCAGGAACAGCATTAACATTTACTTCGACAACATCCCCTGAAATAGCTTCACAACCATTTTCAGAATTCTGAACTGTTAAAGTATAGACTCCACTTTGCTTAACTACATAGCTGGTCTCTTGTCCAACCAATCCACCATCACGTTTCCATAAATAATTCAAATTTGGAATTGCTGATGTTTCTAAAATCAAACTGTCACCAGTACAAAAAATATTACCTTGCGCATTATAATCAATAGCAGGATTTGATGGAGCTTCATTAACTGTAATAACAATGGGGGATTCAGTGGATAATGAACAACCACCCAGTTCATTAGTCACCCTGGCTTTAAAATTTCCGCCATTGTCTTTAACTGTTATTGCATTTTGAGTGAATCCACCTATTGGAACCTCATTTAATAACCATTGATAGGTACAATTCTGTTGACTATTTACATATAAATAGGCACTATCGCCTGAATTCTTACAAAAGCTAAATTCACTTCCTGAAGAAATATAAATATTTGCATTGGGTTGTGGTACTACTTCAACACCTTTCGAAATACTATCGTTACAACCATTATTTCCTGTAATAATTAGGTTGGCTTCAAAAGTACCCGTGTTTATATACATATGTTCTCCCGGATTTTCGGTAGCAGGTGTTGAATTAGACAAACCATCACCAAAATCCCAATTCCAAGAGGTTATTGTCAAATCTTGAGGAATTGTGCTGGTATTTGTAAAAATGGTTGCGGAACCAAAACAAACGGGTAGTGCAGTAAAATCTGCAATTGGACGAGGTTTAACAACTATTTCTTTTGTTGCACTACTTTGATAAGATTGTGAATTAATAATCAAAGTAACTAAATATGTACCTGCACTTTTATAAATATGAGTTGGATTAGTAATGTTTGAGACACTATCATCACCAAACTGCCACTCCCAACTTATGATTGATTCGTTTGCAGTTATTGAAATGTCAGCGAAAGTAGTTCCCGATCCAAGACATACAGTATCAGCTATGAAATCGGCCACAATGGGTGAAACAACCAAAGTTTGTTCTTGAGCCCACTGTCCAGCCTTAAAGGTTTGATCAACAGCTTGCACACTCCAGTAATAAGTACCTGGTTTTAACGATTGAATTATTTTTGATTTACTTAATTGACAGTTACCTAGAGCTAGGATTGAAAGATTTGTTGTATCAGTTTTACTTAAAGGTGACAAAATATCACGTCCCCCTGGGTTAGAACCGATTCGTAAATTGTATGAAAGTGAGGTTGCCGGAGTTTTATCATCTGTTGCAGCATCCCACATAAAGCGGTAATTGTCTTCAATCCTATCTATTTTTAAGTTTAAGGGTGCCGTTGGTGCACTATTAATATAGTCTCCATTATTTTCATAAATCTCTACCCCAATATGATAGGATGCACTTCCTGAATTTGAATATAAGATTGTTCTACCACCCGAAACTATATCTAAATCACCATCATCATCAAAATCGCCAAAACTTGAATAGCCTTTAACCACCTGATCGAGCCCATAATCCAATTCTGTAAAAACATCATTCCCATCGTTCCGATATATTATTGTTACAACATTACCGCTTTTACCAGACATTAGAAGATCAGAATCCCCATCATTATCGTAATCACCCCAAGCGATACTACCTCCAATAACTCCCCTGATAAATGCATTTATATCTGTAAATGAATTATTTCCGTTGTTCTTATATATTTTAGTAATACGGTTATAATCGTTATCCATGCCACAAATAACAAAATCCAAATATCCGTCATTATTATAATCGGCCCAGGCGGTACTGCTATTAATGACTCCGGTAAAAGAAATGGAAGTTTGTTTTTCCAATCCTCCCTCTCCATTATTATGAAACAGATTTGTATAATTTGATCCACACACTAGGGCATCCAGATACCCATCATTATCGTAGTCGGCCCAGGTAACGCTGCCCATAATAGAATAACCAAAATAAAAATCGGTTAATTCAGTAAATGTTGAATCACCATTATTCTGGAATAACTTTGTTGCATTTGTGCCATTCCCTGAAGTTTGAAGACCCCCAATTAAAATATCCTGGAGCCCGTCATTGTTATAATCGCCCCAGGCAATACTGCTTCCATACGAAAATGTTGGAAACGTTGCTTTTGTTTGTTCAGTAAATGAACCATCGCCGTTATTGCTATATAATTTAGTAATTGTTGTATGATTATATGCATCGGTATCACCTGCTAAAATAACATCTAAAAATCCATCGTTATTGTAATCGCCCCATGCTACCCCGGCATTGTAATTCAAATTTTCATAATCTTCCAGAATGCTTCCCCCGCTATTTGCGGTGCAAACCCCCGGTAGTGTAATATTGGTATCTTGTTCAAAAGCAGTATCTGCCTGGTTTTTATAAATTTTTGAAACTACACTGTTTGACCAAACGGTACCTGTTAAGTATATATCCAGGGTTCCATCTGAATTATAGTCAACCCAATCGAGGTATAGATTCTCTAGATAAACATCAAGCGATTGTTTTTCAGTATATTGAGGAAGAATCTCAAAATTACTCCATCCCGAAAAGCTGGAACTCAAATTAGTTTTATCTATAGATTGCACTGCCCAGATATATTCTCCAATGCTTAATCCTTTAATCAGATATGCTGTTGGTGAGCCAACATTCCCGGTACTCACTACTTTAAGGTGGCCTGTAGCTAAATCGCCCAATGGGCTTTTTAAAATAGTTGAATCGGGCAACGAGGCAATAACAATATTGTAGGTGATTCCATTTTCCGAGGTCTCTGTATCTGTTGCCTTATCCCAACTTAACCTGACATTCCCTTCAATAATTTGTGCATTCAAATTTGTAGGTATGGAGGGAATATTATTTGTTGTTATACTATTATTTCTATAAATCCTTGCATAACTTTCATCGGATGAAAGTTTGCCCAATAAAAACAAATCTAAATCACCATCATTATCGTAATCGCCATATCTGACACTGCTTTTGTATAAAGATGGAATGATGACACGTGTTTGTTCCGTAAAGGTATTATTTCCATTGTTTCGGTAAACTTTTGAAACAGCACCGGAACTCCAATCATCTGTTGAGCCGGTAATTACAATATCCAAATAACCATCGTTGTCGAAATCGAACCAGGCTATACTATTATGAATGACACCAATTAGCGGAATGTTTGTTTGTTCGGTAAAAGTATTATCGCCATTATTGTGATAAACCAATGTAGATTCTGACCAACCATCTTTTGAACCAACCATTAATATATCTATATAACTATCGTTATCGTAATCACCTAAGGCAACACTACCTCCATTCATACCCGTTAAATTATCAATGGGTAATAATGTAAAACTTCCATTTCCATTATTTGTATATATCCGGGTCATTCGGTTTCCACTATAATCATATCCACAGGTAATTAAATCTATAAATCCATCTTTGTTAAAATCCCCTAAATCAAGATTGCCATCGGTAAAAGGTACAATATTCAAAGTAACCTCTGCAAATTCATTTTCATTGTTTTGGTATGTACAAAACAGGGCACCTCCATCCACCCCAACGCCTGAAATAAAAATATCCAAATCACCATCGTTATCATAATCTACCCAGGCAGCACTCCCTTTATGAACACCTTTCAATGCAACTTCAGTTAGTTCAGTAAAAGTGCTATCACCATTGTTACGATAAATTTTGGTAATGCCACTTGAATTGTAATTATCGGTAGCACCAGTAAGTAAAATATCTAAAAACCCATCGGAATCATAATCCCCACAAGCAATACTGCTTTCAAAAACCCCTGTTATTGAGATTCCTGGTTGTTCTGTAAAAGTGCCATCCCCATTATTAAAATACAATTTTGTTACGGCATCTGGCTCCCATGATGAATTTGGGCGGTTGGTACCGGATAAAAGAATGTCTAAAAAATTGTCATTATTCAAATCCGCCCAGGTTATATTCCCTTCAGCGCCATCGTAAAATGAGGTATTAGGAAGCTCGGTAAAATACCGGACATCAATTTTCACTTCATTACTAGTAACTTCAACAGTTCCATATTTGGATATACAAACCACAAAATGAGGACCGCTTTCAGCAAAGTTTGGATGGTAAATATTGCTTGTCTCTTCATCAATAATACTATCGTATGGCCCACCCGGGGCAAAACCATATTTCCAAATTCTTGAATCAGGGGTTAATGATTCTGTTACGGTAAGAGCTGTTCCTGTTTCACCAAGAATTAATGATTGATCAGCAATGGGTGAAATGCTATTGAAATGAATGATAGAAAAGCTTGAGGGACTGGCAAATTCTGAGCCCATAAATCCAGCGTCAATTGCCTGCACGCTCCAATAATAAGTTCCTCCTTCTAAATTATTTATGGTCAAACTATTGGTTTGAATTGCTCCCCGTTTTGTTACAATCCTGAATCCATTTGTTGTATCGGCATAGGGTGCCCAAACAGCATGATTATCAGTTGATGTGCCAACATAGATATTGTATGAAAGTCCCGCCTGGTCCGTTGCGGCATCATTTGATTTGTCCCAGCTTAACCTAACCGATCTTCCATAAACTTCTTCGTTAATATTTGTTGGGGCAATAGGAGCAGTATTTTTCACAAAACCATCGTTCCGGTATATTTTAGCAAAACCTACTTCATTCGATTCGCCGGTTATCAATACATCCAAATCCATGTCGTTATCATAATCGGTCCAGGCTACGGCGGTACCTGATGCGTTTTGAAGCGATATCCCAGTTTCTTCAGTAAAGGTTCCATCACCTTTGTTCCGGTAAATTTTTGATCCTTTAGGCTGATCCCAATAAGGATCGCCGGTTACAATCAAATCTAAGAATCCATCGTTGTTATAATCCCCCCAAGCTAAACTTCCATAATAAACTCCACCTATTGAAATATCATTTTGGGCAGTAAATGTACAATCGCCATTGTTTTTAAAAATCTTTGAGCTTACCGAATATCCAGAGATTCCATCTAATCCACTAAGCACAATATCTAAGTAACCATCGTTATTGTAATCACCCCACTTTCCTGAACCTTGAACGTTTAATAACGAGGTATTGGTTTGTTCTGTAAAAGTATTGTTTCCATTATTCCTGTAAAGCCGGGTAACCCAATTACCACTACCATCACCACCGGTTGTTAATACATCCAGATAGCCATCGCTGTTATAATCGCCCCAGTCGATACTGGATAAATAACCGGTAAATGGCATCGCGGTTTGTTCTGTAAATGTACTATCTCCATTATTCCTATAGAGTTTTGTAACAGCGTATGGATTAGCTGAACCTGAATACAAGATATCTAACTTGCCATCATTATTATAATCGCCCCATGCAGCACAACTATATTGAGCCTCAGTGAGAGATATTCCTGTTTGTTCGCTAAAAGTACCATTGGTATTGTTGCTGTAAATTTTTGAAATCCAGCCAGAACTATAACTGCCCGAAAGCATAATATCCAAATACCCATCATTGTTATAATCGCCCCAAACAGCCGTTCCATTGGTTATCTGCACCAAATCAATAGCTGATTGTTCCGTAAAAGAATTATCACCATTATTACGATAAACAACTGTACGATAGCTGTTTTCGGGTGAACGACCCGTTCTAAGAATATCTAAATAACCATCCTGATCATAATCGCCCCATTCAACAGTTCCCCAACCAGCACCCTCTAACGCAATGCTTGTTTGTTCAACGAAGTTTACGGGAGGTGTATATAATATTTGCGGAATTTCAGGGGTTGTGTTATAATTGATATAAATCCCACTATTTGTATAGGGATATATCTTGAAAAAATAGTTTGTTGCCGGGTTAATATCCAACCAACCCAAAAAAGATTGGAATCCATTAGAAATGATAACGGCCCCCATTCCATCACTCAAACTTGAATCAATTTCAACTTCACTATTATCGACAGGATTAACAATGTTGTTAGTGTTTGAAGCTAAAATTAAATATCCATCGGCAGGTGTTGAACCAATTGCATCTACCCAGGAAATAACAATATTTCCCTGATCATTGAGCGCATTAAAATCTGTTACATGGTTGGTTGGTTCAGGTTTAACAACTAAAACTGAATTCTGAGGAATTGTTCCGTCTGTTTTATAATCAATAAAGTCGCCTGAGTTTGTATAACTATAAATTCTAGAATAATAGGTTTCATAGGTTTCCAAATTAATAAACCCATCAAAAGAATTGATATTTTTAAGAATCTTTGTCGCTCCATAACCATCAGAAAGATCCATATCTGATTCAATCTCATTGCCATCGATAGGATCGGTAAAACTATTTGTTTTAGAGGTTATTAATAAATAACCATCGGGTATAACAGTACCCGTGGCATCTACCCAATTAAGAAATAAATTTGAACCATCGGTGCTTGCTTCAAAATCTGTGACACAATTTGAAGGTTCCTGTAAGGGAACACATACCGTTGATACTTGGGGCACATCGCCATCTATTTTAAAATCAATAATATTCCCTGAATTTGAATAGGGATAAATCTTAAAATAATAGGTATTGTTGTATCTGGCATTTTCAAAGCCATTAAATGTTTGAATTCCCTGAGCTACTTTTACAATGCCGATATTGTCCGATAAATCTACATCTTGAACTATGTCCATAGAATCCAAAGGTTCAGCAAAACTATTTGTTGCAGAGGCTAAAATTAGATAGCCATCCGGTTGAACGGCTCCTACTGCATCAATCCAACTGAGATCAATTGAAATACTATAAGAACCCGCATTAAATGATGTAGCATGATTTGTAGCTTCAGGTTTTGCCAGATACTCGAATTGATATATTTGTCCGGATGCGGGTTTTGTAAAAATATCATAAGTTTCAATGGTAGAGCTTAATGAAGGTGCTGTTCCTGCATTATTTAAGGAATAAAAACAGTCAAAAGGAACAGTCAATCCGATGGAAGCCCCAGCATATTCACTGCTTTCATTCAATTCCCCAGGTTCCTGCCGGTAAACAAATGCTATTTTATTAGAAGTTTCATATAGTTTCACTTGAAATGAAATACCAGCCGAAGTGGCAGCATGGTCCCATTTCCAATCCAAGTATTCAATTGTAAAAATCCTATTTGGTAAAATTCCTTCCAATTTATAAGTTGCTTTACCCTCATCTCCATTTAAATCATCCCAAAGTGGGGCAATAATGGCATATCCCCAATACACCATCATTTCTAAAGAATTGTCAAAGAAAAATCCTTTTGAACTTTTTCCCTCATAAAAAGAATCATCAACTAAATAAAAATAACCATCTGATGATGCCATTATTTCAGTATATGGGATACCATCAAAGGAAAAATCAAACCCTATTACAATAGGATCTGAAAATCCATTATCAACTTGTAAATCGGCAACACCTGTACCGGAGCTTAATGGAGTAAAAGTTCCTGAAGTCGAGGTCAATTGGTAACTTTGAGCGAAATTGGAATGAAAAAATAAATTAAATATAAACAAACCGGTTCCAAGAATGGAGATTTTAGAATAAAGTTTCATGTTAATATGGAAGATGAAATTTATAATCAGAAATTATGTTGTAAAGATACTTTCGCACATATCAAAGAATTTATCAATTCGTACAAAGTGAATGTTATAATTGACAAATTTCCTAGTGTCATGTCAATAAAAATAGGCCCCTTATGATAATAGTATTTATACCACACAAATAAGTTTGCTGGTCTTTTTACAATAAATTCTAAAAACCAAAAATTGGAAATGTATATTCTTAAAAACTATACTTAATATCATTCAGTGTTATAAAAAATATACTGTGCGTCCGACATCCGATATAAGGAATGCAAGCAGTATATGGTTTCAGAGCAAGCGGGGAAATGCCCTCCCTTTGTTTTACCGAATAGTTCATATACGGTTGATGAGATTTTAGAGCGTATGAAAAAAGAGGGAATGATTTAGCAATCACTCTAATTATTTCCTCTTGTATTCCTGGAAAAGTGATTGTAAAAAAGCCTCGGAACTTTATAAACCTGATATTGTAAGGTATCTCTGTTAGTAATCTCTCTCCTGTTTTTTTACTAATTCTTTGGTAGATAACAAACCGCAGGCTGCATAAATATCCTGGCCCCGCGATGCCCGCAATGTTGTCAGTAATCCCTTTCTATTTAAAGCATCTTTAAATTCCATGATGGTTTCATCGCTACTGCCTTCCAAAGGGGAATCGGGAATGGGGTGAAAGCGGATAAGATTTAAACGGCACCGTATCCCATTTAGCAACCGGATAAGTTCCTTCACGTGTCTTGGGGTGTCGTTCAACCCTTTAAACATGATGTATTCAAAAGAAACTCGCCGCTGGAGCCCAAAATCAAATGCCCTGATGTGTTTCACCACCTCCTCCAGGGCATACACCTGCTCAACAGGCATCAGCTTTTTACGTTCCTCATCAAAAGGTGTGTGCATACTCACAGCCAAATGGCAATTGCTTTGTTCCAAAAATGTTTTCATCCCCGGAATAATCCCGATGGTAGATACCGTAATACGTTTTGGGCTCATGCCATAACCCCAGTCAGATGTGAGGATTTCCAAACTCTTCAATACTTCATTCAAATTATCGAAAGGTTCACCCATACCCATGTAAACCAAATTTGTTACCTGCGGCCATTCCGGAATGCTGCGGAATTGGTTGATAATTTCTCCCGCAGTCAGATTGGCCTGAAATCCTTGCCGGGCAGTCATACAAAACAGACAGCCCATTTTACAGCCTACTTGCGACGACACACAAACTGTTTTCCGGTCGCTATCTGGGATCATGGCCGTCTCGATAAAATTATCACCTTTTGCATTGAATAGGTATTTTTTTGTCCCATCGGAGCTTTCCTGTACGCGGATGGGGGATTCAAGCCCAATCTCATATTCTTGATTTAATTGTTCCCTGTTTTTTGCAGATAGATTGGTCATTCCATCAATAGAAAACACCTCTTTTTGGTAAAGCCATTGAGCAATCTGACGTCCTGTAAAGGAAGGCATTCCTATGCCGATACAAATTTCTTTTAATTCGTTCAGCGTTTTTCCAAACAGTTTCTCTTTAGCCATGTTGGTCGTTTCTAAAAATAAATTTCAGTTAACACCTGCCGAAAGTTGATGCCTTTTGCAATGAGTAAGTTTCTGACATCCACAACCATTTCGGCATTGCCGCAAATATAGTAATTAATATGTTGAGGCAGGTTTTCAAAATCGTTCAGGTATTGGGTCAACCGTCCCGGATATATTTTGTCTCCAGAATCCTGCGAACAACAAATAATATAGTCACCGAGCAAACTAAGATCGGGTCTGAACATGATATCTTCAATTTTTCTTCCCCCGTGAATGAGTTTCAGCGGCCTCTGATTGGTAAGAAACATGGAATAAAAAGGGGCAATTCCCGTTCCTGTGGCAATCCACCAGGCAGGTTCATTATTAAAAACAAACTTTCCCTGGGGTCCGGTAATCCAGATTAAGTCATCCGGATTAAGATAGGCCAGAATAGGAGTCAACTGCCCCTCAGCCTTTAATGTGTAAAGAATGGAAATGTATTCATCAAGCGGGCTACTGGCAATGGAATACAGCCTGGGGGTAATGTTTTCATGAGCAGTAATTCCAAGTATCTGTCCCGGTTTAAAATCAAAGGGCCTTCTAAATTTTAACAAAAAGGCCTGGCCATTGATGGAGATGTTCTCGGTAATGTTTACAGGAAATAGTAAATTCATGCGTAAGGAAGTTTATTGATAAACAAATGTACCCGGTTGATGTTTAAACCGGCACTTCCAATTTTTCTGATTATACCTTATTTCCGCAAGTCACGGGGTGACTAATTGAACAACAATTATTTGCCTTCTGTGTGTCAAATTGAGTCACTCTGTGACTTTCAACGATCTTTCGAAGGATTTTTGGATTATATTTTTATCTCCACTATACATTTGGGTGTTCCAAAACAAACTCAATAAAACGAAAAAGAGCGGCTTCTTGTTGCCGCTCTTTACTGTACAAACTAATCACAGGGGGGTATATATAAGCAGTAGGTTTTACAACAAGTTTGGGCGCTTCCGCTTCAATTCAATGATTGTTGTTTCACCGTTTACGGTGAGTTCAGCCAGATTGTCGCATTCACCGTCACCAAAGTCAATGGTCATCTGGGTTTCATCACCAATATTGGTTTGACGGATTCCTTGAACGTAGTAAAGAAAGCAGCCTGTTTCGTTTTTACGGACCAAGGGAGTCACGATAGCAGTTGTTATAATGGTCCCATCAGCCAGGGTACAAGTGGAGCCACCGGTTACTTCAATAACATCGTCGCGTTTGGTGCGGGTGGCGGAACCTTCAATAATGGTACGTACCCTTTGGGCTTCCCAGGTAATTGTACCCGAACCGTCGGCTAAAACAACTGAGCCATTGGCAGAGATGGTGCTTTGGCGGTTACCTTCGGTATTCATAACCTGAGAAACAACTCTTTCTCCCAAAATCTGATTGTCATCAACATAAAAGTTCTCGAAAGAAAACCTGATGCTAACCGCACCATCCCAATACCTTCCATAATGAGCCATTAGAATCTTTCCTCGTCTCATCCGGCCATCGTTACATTCGCAATTTATTTCACCAAAGTCAATGGTTGTAAGAACGGTATCGTTAGAGATAACCTTGGTCACAGTAACACATTCACTCAAGCGGTTATATCCAAAACCTGAGGCCGATTTGAGAGTAATTTCATTCGATTCGGCCAAATCAAGAGCCTCATCGCCAAGGTCATCAATCTCATCGTAAACTTCTGAGGTGTACATTTCATCCTCTACCTGCGAGGTTAATGCAGAACTGGTGGTTTGGTCATCTTTGGTACATGAGGTTGCTAATATTCCCAGACCCATCACAAAAAGTGCAATTGTTTTAATTTTTAAAAACGATGTTTTCATAATTTCAATTTTTTAGTTATTCTTCATTTATCAGTTACTAGTTGTAATAATTTACATTGCGAAACTAGAGCCGGATCATGAAGTGAAAATGAAGAATTAAAAATTTATGTTTTTGATGAGAAAAATGGGAAAGGTTTACGGATGGTATTAAAATTCCTCAATTTCTTCCATTTCCTCTAATACTGCCACAGCGATTCTGAAATTTGATTTTGCCTTATTTAGGACAATAATGGCTTGTTGGGTATTCAGGAAAACTGGAGCGTTTGGTTGATTTTTTGAAATGGAGTCCAGCTTTTTAAGCAATATTTCCGATTGGGCTAATAATGAATCAGCAGCTGCTTTTTGATATCTAATACTTTCCAGTTCATTGTTTGTAAGTATCTTGGTCTTCAAAGCTTTCTTTTCAACAGTTACCGAAAATTCATACAGATCAAATGCTTCATTCTTAAAAGCATCGTATTCCATGTTTCCCGTATTGGCAGGACGCATAAAAATGGTTAAAGGCTCTTGGGCCTGCATTGGCTCCAGGGTAAGGAATAAAAAAAATGAGGTTAGAATCAGTTTTATTTTCATATGCTACTACAAAAATCCGAAAAGATTCAAATACAAATTAGCTGTAAATGAATTTGCTACCAATAAATAAAATTAGTATAGGTTTTTCAATGTACCAAGTCAACGGTTGAATTTTTAGGATCAAATCTTGAAGAAAGGCAAGATGTTTTATTCTGACCTTATTTTTGGTCCCTGAAAAGCAAAAATGTGTTAATTGTGAATTTGTTAGGTGCTAATTATTGGTGGTTATTTTGGATAGGTTCTAAAATTAAATGGGCTTACCAGCTATTGTAACTGGCATGCCCATTTTGATTCAATAACGATGAAATTGATCATCACTTGCAGAGTTCTCGTTGAAATTAATCATGTACCCTTTGCTCTTTATAGGGGTATTGGCATTTTGTTTATTTACCGTGGCTGTTTTTGTCGTAGTCTTTTTTTTGGTGATCTGCTGTTTTTCGTCGCGGAGCTTAAAAAACGAAATAATGTTTAACAAGTTTTCAGCCATACTCGCTAATTCCTCGGAACTGGAGGCCAGTTCTTCGGAAGAAGCTGCATTTTGTTGGGTAATTGTATTAAGCTGCTGAATGGCGTTATTCACCTGCCCGGTACCATTGCTTTGCTCAAGGCTGGCTGCCGAAATTTCCTGAACCAGACGCGCTGTTTTTGAAACCTCCGGTAAAAGTTTTTCCATTAACACACCAGCTTCACGGGTAACATCCACGCTCCGTTGGCTCAATGAAATGATTTCATCCGCGGCTATTTTACTACGTTCGGCCAGCTTACGCACTTCGGCGGCCACCACTGCAAATCCTTTACCGTGTTCGCCAGCACGGGCTGCTTCAACGGCGGCATTTAACGCTAAAATATTGGTTTGGAAAGCAATGTCGTTGATGATGGTAATCTTTTGTGAAATGGTATCGATAGAGGTTAAACTTTCTTTAGCCGCTATCCCTATCTTCTCAATTCCCTTGGCCGAAGCCTCAGAAATCTTTTCGGTTTGCCGGGCATTGTCAGAATTTTGGGCAATGTTAGAGGATATCTGCTCCATGGTTGCTGAAACCTCTTCCACAGATGCCGCCTGTTCATTAGCTCCCTGCGATAGCTGCTGGGATGTCCCGTTGAGTTGCAAGCTGGCAGAGGCTATTTGTCCGGAATTCGATTTAATTGTCTGTACAATATTGCTTATGTTGCCAATCATTACCGACATGCTGTTCATCAATAGCCCGATTTCATCCTTTCTGTCAGCAAGTTCTGCAGATACCGATCCGGCAAGATCCCCATTTGAAATTTTATCTAACAAATTAACCGCTGATGAAACAGGTACGGTGATACTTCTGGTTAACAGAATGGCTCCTACACTAATAAGAAGAATAATCAGCAATACAACAATAATAGCATTGACAAATATATTTCTACTTAACTTTTGACTTGCATTGTAAGCTTCATCGGCTTCCTTTTGGGTGATCTCGGTAAAAATATCCATGGCTCCTCGCATCAATTCAAACTGAACCTCATACAAGCCAAAATATATTTCTTGAGCACCTTCTATATTTTTACCCTTTATAAGGTCAACGATTTGTTGTGTAAGCGATTCCACCTTATCATAAGAGTCGTGAAATTGTGAAATATACTTAGCATTTTCACTTTTCTTTGAAACGGTGGATACCTTCTCAAATACACCAAACCGTTCCTTTACCTGGGCAAAATTCTCATTCACTGCTTTAAGATGCTTTTCCATTTTATCTGCATTTTCATTAATACCGTTCGACATCAATTGACTAATACTAATACTCGATTGGTAGGCATCGCGGTCGGATTGTAGCAAATAATCGATACTCACCAGATGAACTTTGTAAATGGCATCAATTTGCTTTTTAATGGTTTGTGTAGCATTCAGGGTATAAATAAATCCGGCTGCAGTTAAAACCACGACTATAAAAAAGAATCCTGTAAGCCGGACCCCGATCTTTAAGTTGTTTATCGAATTCATAGACTATTCTCCTATTTTTTGGTTTCTGAAATAAAAAAATCTGGTTTGAATTGGATACTTACCCACAGCCAGTGCTGCCAAATATCGGAATCCCCCCCTTTAAGAATCTCCATTGATTCTGAAGGCACCAAGGTAGAATATCCCAACGAAACCTCGGCTTTTGGATAGAACTTATATTTTAGCGATAAATCAAGTTCCGTTCCCAGTTGTTTATCAGCCTTTTGATTGAGCCCGGGCGCAGAAACAGAATCAATAACATTATTGGTGAATTGGAAGTTATGTAATGCAGCATAGAATGAAAGTTTATCGTTTACCTTAAAGTTCGCGGTTACATAGATATCGTTCAATCCCCCATTTTTGGTCTGTTTCTGAATATCGGTAAAATAATCCATGTGTCCGCAAAAAGCATGGCCCGAACCATATAAGTTTGAAAACGCCGTTAGTTTCTTGCCCGGATCAAATGCATCACTACCTGAGAAATAGTCCAACCCTGCCTCAAGTATTAACTTATCGGAGGCGTTCCAAGCAGGTTTTACATGAAAGAAATAAGCAAACGCTTCACCACCACCTGCACTTTTCCCATATTGAATAGATGGATTTACCTCAACACTAATATTTGATAATGAATAATTTAAAAAGAAACCCGAAGTACCCCGCGTATAAATGGTTTTATAATCTCCCTCCTTTTGGTTCCCGTCGAAAATATTCATCAACGATGCGTCCAGTTGATCACTGAATTTATGGTGAATCCATAAAAAAGAGATATATTTGAAATAGCTTACATCGTAATCCGACTCAAAATCTTTGTCCGTATCGTTGTTATAAGCAAATCCAAAATGGCCTACTGTTTTTTCATTTTTATATTTCAGCAGAGCCACATCATGTGCTGCTCCAATATTGTTCCAATTCTTTACTCCCAGGAGCCGTTGATCGTCGTATAATAACTCTTGCCGGCCCAACTTAACAGCCAAATTATCATTAAACCTGTATTGGATGTAAGCCTGATGCACTCCCATTACCGGAACATCTTTGGAAATAGCAGTCTCACCCCAGACCCTTACATCGAAAAGGGACAAATAAACTTCGAGTTTTTCATCCTTAAACCCTATGTTCAACCGGGTTCTTTGCACCGTGGTAAAAGCCGGGTTTTTGGTACTGTCTGACAAGGTTTTCAGGCCATCTTTAAATTCTGACCGAATCCGGTACTCGGCATCAACTTTAAATTGCGACTTAACTGTTACGCTCAGTAACAGAATGGTAATAACAAAGGTTAGTTTTCTCATAGTTTCCGTTTTAACTGTTTTTAACTTAGTATGCAATACAATAGCCAGATATTATAGGAAAAATGGCGACAACCATTCTTAATTAAAAAACCAGTGGAACTTGTATGAATAAAGAAAACTTTATTTTATTTGTTTAACAAAATAAATTAACCCGAAATTTTGCAACTGTCTGGAATACCAATAATGAATTCACTTCCAACCCTTCTGTGCTATTAACAAAAATATTTCCGTTATGTTCCTGAATTAGTGGATGAAATCGGAGTCCAATCTTCCTCACAGATAATAACGATATGCTTATAAAAGTAAATTAACTTAGTGATTTATTCTGAATCATCGATCAATCAGAATAAAAATTACGTTAAACCAATGTTGATGTCAATTGCTGTTTTTTCCACAGGAGTGGGGATTCGCCGGTTACCAGTTTAAATTGACGGCTAAAGTTGGCATGCTCGCTATAACCAACTTTTTCGGCAATAACCCCAAGTGGTTCGTCGGGATATTGGATTAAAAGTTCTTTTGCTTTTTCAATGCGCAATGTATTTACCCAGCCATTAAAATTCATCCCCTCTTCGCGGTTAATATATATAGAAAGATTTGTTCGTCCTATTTTGAGGCGTCGGGCCATTTCCTCAATATTAATACCCAATTCCAAATAATATTGGTTTTCAATAACCTGCTTTCTGAGGTTGATCCAACCGGGTTTTGTCCGGGTTTTATTTTGATCGGGAGCAATAAATTCTACTTTTTCCTCAACTACAACGGGTTCAATTTGAACATAAATTTTATTATACTTGATATATTCCAAAGCAAATCCAAAGTAAAAAACTGTATAGATTAGGGTAAAAATCCAATCATACTTTTGATGAAACAGATATGAAATCATGGCAATAATACCCACACCTAATGCCGAAATGAATGCAACCCTTACCCACGAAAGCTTTAACCAGGTATCGTCAGAGAAATAATTCAATGCTTGTGTTTTATAGTTTCGTTCCACTCGAAAATATAACCAGGTATAATAAACCAATTGAAAAATATAGAAAAAATAGAATGCCAGGCGAAGCCAAAGGGTAGGGTTTTTAATAAACACACTTATTTCATTGAGATGCGTTATAACAGGATTCGTATATACCATATTCGAGATTACAAAAAGCAAAATAAGCACAAGGATGGGTAGAAGCTGTTTTAAAAGATGCCTGAAAGTGACATATTTTGGGTTGAGTAAGGCTATGAGTGCAAATGTAAATAAAAAAGCCTGAAAAGATGAGATGCTTATACCTGTAAAAGTAAGATGCTCGCGGGCATTATCGGGTAATTTGAAAACAATTATGATTAATATTAATATGGCTAATACAAAGTAGGCCGAAGCAAGAACTTTAAGACTGACTCTATAGGTTACCAACCCAGGCTTTGGAGGTGTGGGCAAAGAGATAAAAATGGTTCCCATAGCTATGCATACTACAGCAAGAATAAGATTCGAAACAAAATGCAAACTTAGTTCCATATAAGCCTTGTTGGTTGTTTATTGTAGTTTCTTGACTTCTAAAAATAATTAAAGTTAAGTCTCCTATCATGAGCACGTGAAAATTTTTATTTTGCTGTCTCATATTTCTTCAACATACTTATAATCAAACCAAAATGAAATGAAATTTTTTGTAAAGTGGCCTAAAGCCCGTTTTTGCAACCAATATTTTGATTAAAATTTGTCAGAATCTCAGCCAATTTGTACGAATTGATAAAGATTGTTGTAGAAATATCTATTTCTTTTGAGGTTAGTTTTGAAAATATTGATTCTACATACAACTCGCGATCATGAAAAAGATAACTCTAGGTTCCATTTGTTTTTTTACAATTCTAACGTATCAAACAGCAAGTTCTCAAATTTTAACAATCCCAGAGGATTACAAAACCTATCAAGAAGATACAAAGATGCCTCTCTTTATAGAGGATTTCACCAATAACAAAAACAATTGGTATTTAGGGATCCGTGAAAATGTTTGGTTCGAGAATCTGCAAGAGGGAACCTTGTTCTTTCAATCGTTCGAAGATGTTCCCAAAGAAGATTTTAAAGAGGTGGTCATTGACCATGTCAAAGACTTTGAAATAGAACTCAAAATCCGGCTTGAAAAGGGAATCCAGAATAAATTTTTTGGATTGCAATGGGGAAAATCTGCTACCGAAGCCAAACAGTTCGATTTCTTTTTTAATGGTCAGGGGCAATTTACCATTGACAAATTTACAGGTACCTTCACCGATTTTGTTCCGGTAACCGCTTCAAAACTAATAAACAACTACACTTACAATACCCTTACCGTTCGAAAAGTAGCCAGCACCTACTATTTCTTTATCAACCAGCAACTCGTGCATAAAATGCCTTTTGAACCCTTGTTTGGAAACGGGGTAGGTTTTCAGGTAGCCGAAAAGTCATCGGTGCAAATTGATTACCTCTACATCTGGCAATTGGCCGATGCATCGCAAAATGAATTACCCAACCTGAACCTGACCCATGAATTAATTGCATCTACCTCAGGTAAAGTTACCCCTGGCGAAACTGTTTTCTTGAAGTTTACCCTAACCAATCCATCAAGTTTTGCAGCCAATAACCTTAAACTCAGGTACAGTTTCCCTACTGAAATTATGTTGCTTGAAAGCAAAAGTGATTTTCAACTCGATGCTGGAGCAAGTAAAGAGATAGAGCTGGTTTGTTACATTAATAAAAATGCGACAGCCAATCCCATAAACCTTACAATAAATGTGGAAGGTGCAAAAATTCAGGGCCAAGAGTCAAAAGTTTTCGCACTGTCAATGAACCAGCAGGTTGAAAGTTCTACTCCCCATCAATCGGAAGAATTAGCCCAATACCGGGGCAGTAACGACCCGTTGAAAGGGCTAGGGGCTTCCAAAGCCATGCAGGAAGTGTCTATTGGAAGGTATTTTGCCTTAATAATTGGTATTGATAGTTATTCCGGCGAATGGAAACCTTTAAAAAATGCTGTGAACGATGCCAAATCTGTGGAAACTCAGTTACGTAACCGTTACGAGTTCCATTCCATCAGGACCTTATTCAATGAACAGGCCACCCGCGCCAATATTCTGAAGGAGTACGAGTGGCTGATGGCAAATGTCCGCGAAAACGATAACCTGCTGATTTTTTATTCCGGTCATGGCGATTACAACGAATCGTTGCAACGTGGCTTTTGGGTCCCTGCTGATGCCACAAACAGCTCTGTGTCCGGGTTGATTGCCAATACCGATATTCAATCATTCCTGAGCGGAATCAAATCGAAACATACCTTTTTGATTGCCGATGCCTGCTTTAGTGGCGACATCTTCCGAGGAAAAACATTAACCATTCCTTACGAAAATTCATTCAAATATTACAACCAGATTTATTCAAAACCATCGCGCACGGCCCTTACCTCAGGAGGTATTGAACCTGTTATGGACGGGGGGAAAGAGGGGCACTCGGTGTTTTCATATTACCTGTTAAAATCGCTTACAAATAATGAAAACCAGTTTTTTGATGCCAGCCAGCTTTACAACGACCTGAAAGTGGCTGTTATCAACAATTCCAACCAAACACCCGGGTTCAGCCCCATTGTAAATACAGGCGACGAAGGAGGCCAGTTTATTTTCATTAAAAAACAGACCCCATAGTTTATGACTAAATATTCCCGTTTTTTCATTGCTCTTAGTTTAATAATTGCCCGGTGTACTTTTTCATTCGGCCAATTGTACAATTTTACCAACTATTCCATTGACCAGGGACTGCCTCAATCCACCGTCTTTTGTATTTATGAAGATGACCTTGGCTACCTGTGGTTGGGAACCGAAAGTGGTGTGGTTCGTTTCGATGGCACTCATTTTAAGCTTTATGATCAAAGTTCCGGCTTGCCTGGAAATAACGTCAGGAGCATTATAAAAGGCCCCGAAAACACTATCTGGGTTGGTACCGATAAAGGAATCGGGCTTTTTAATGGTTCATCATGGAAGACAATTACAAAAGCCGATGGTTTACGTGGCACGAACATTCTAAAAATGAGTATGGATGGGAAAAACCGGGTTTGGGCGGCAACCAACGATGCCGGAATCAATATCATCCATCTGGATGATTCTGTTCATATTCAAATACTTGATGAATTAAGCGGCCTTGCCAGCAATTTTGTGTTCGATATTTTACACGATGCCCTAACAAAGAAAACCTGGATAGCCATGATTGGAGGAGTAAACATGGTAACTGAAACCGACAGAGGTTTTATCGTCCACCACCTGGAAGATTCAGTGGTAACACCCAGTAATTTCATTGCCAGTATTGAAAAGGATAAGTCAGGCAATCTTTGGTTTGCAACCCTTGATGCCGGAGCATTTAAGTTGAGCTCCCGTTTGGGTAAATATCATGTGGAGAATTTCGGAGTATTACAGGGAATCAACGATCCGAAAATTTGGGACATTGACTGTAGTGCCGAAGGACAAGTATGGTTTGCATCGAATGACAATGGACTATATTGCCTCGAAAATGAGAAAATCCAAAATATTTCCATAGAAAATGGGCTGCCCGGTAATTTAATCCTAACTATTTTTCGCGATAGCAACCGGAATATCTGGCTTGGGTCCATGGGTAACGGGCTCACCTTGTGGAGAGGGAAAGCCCTGGTACACTTTACCCGCGAGCAGGGATTGCCCGGTCAAAAAGTATTGGCTGTTAAAAATGCACCGGATGGCAAACTATGGGTGGGCACCGATGAAAAAGGGTTAGCCCTGCTCCATTTTCAGAACGATTTAATGAATGCTCAATATTTCGACAAAAATCAAGGCTTTATAAGCAAACAAGTCATCTCGCTCGATATTGATAACTATGGAGATTTATTATTTGGAACCCGTGGCGACGGTATGGCCCGATTTATCAACGGACGTTTTCATTATCTGAGCTCCGCAGATGGGTTGGCCGATAACAACACCAACCGGGTGTACCAAGGGCCAAACGGATCTATTTATGTAGCCACCGATTTAGGGTTTAACGAGGTGACTAACAATAAGATTTATGCCATTTCGGAGGATGATGGATTAATAAACTCCGAAGTCCAGACCATAATTTCAGATAAAAAAGGGAATATCTGGATGGGGACCCTGGGCGGGTTGGCTTTTTTCCAGGCAACAACAAAAACATACCGCGATTTTAATGAAGAAGAGGGCCTGTTTGATTTAAAAGTTCATTGTTTGGTTGCCGATAAATTTGACAATATCTGGATTGGAACCAGCAACGGAATCTATAAATACCTCCCCACGGCAGATACCATCCTCCATTTGTCAATGCCCGGGCTTAATTCCCGGATTATTAACTCCTTGATATTTTTAAATGAATCGACATTAATCGTTGGGACCACTATTGGGTTCAACAAAATTGTTTTTGATGGTAACCTTGAAAAACCCATCCGTCAGGATAGCTATGATAAGCAAAATGGGTTCCGGTTTAGCGAAACCAACCAGAACGCCCTTTGCAAAGACGGGAAAGGCCACGTTTGGTTTGGAACCATTGGCGGATTAACTTGCTTCCGTCCGGAACTGGAAGATACTATTACCCAAATACCCAAAGTTTATATAACCGACATACGATTGTCATATCAAAATGTTGATTGGCTATCGTTGGGTTTTAAAACCTCTGGAATGATGAATCTTCCCCAACCTCTGTCGTTGGCTTATAATAAAAACCACGTAACTTTTGATTTTAACGGTATTTACTTACGAAATCCTGAAAAGGTACAATTCTGTTATAAACTTGAGCCCAACGAAACCGATTGGTCCCCAATCTCCAAAAACAATTCGGTGACTTATCCGGGTTTATCCAATGGTAATTTCACCATTTCGGTTATTGCAACTTGCGATGGTGTGCATTGGTCAAAACCACAGGTGTATCATTTCACTATCAGGCCCCCGTTCTGGAAAACTATTTGGTTTTACCTGAGTTTGATTCTTGTTTCCGGTTTCGTGCTGGTACTTTATATCCGCCATCGTGAGAAGAAACTGATGCAGGAAAAAGAATACCTGGAGCAAGTGGTAAAAGAACGTACCGCCGAAGTGGTAGCTCAAAAAGATGAAATTGAAAAGCAAAAAGAAGAAATTACCGATAGCATTACTTACGCGGAACGCATACAACGGGCTGTTTTGCCAGGAATTGATACTTTGGAACAAAACACAGCCGATAGTTTTGTACTATTTAAGCCCCGCGATATTGTAAGCGGCGATTTTTACTGGATCGGGAAAATCGGGAATCTGCTCATTGTAACAGTAGCCGACTGCACCGGGCATGGTGTTCCTGGGGCTTTCATGAGCATGCTGGGCGTTAGTTTTATGAACAAAATTATTAAAGAACAAAAAATATCATCGCCCGACTTGGTTTTATCCGAGATGCGTAAAAATGTGATCACCTCCCTTAAGCAAGGAAATCACGAAGGTAGTTCCAAAGATGGGATGGATATGGCGTTGTGTATTATTAACCTCGACACCTTGTTCATGACCTTTTCGGGAGCTTACAATCCGGCCATTATTGTTTCCGATGGCGAGGCTAATGAATTAAAAGCTGACCGGATGCCCGTGGGGTTCCATATTGTGATGAATGACTATACTCCTATTCCTATTCAACTTAAAAAAGGAGATTGCGTGTACCTCTTTTCCGATGGCTACCAGGACCAAATGGGCGGGCCAACTTGTCGTAAATTCATGCGCAAAAATCTCCGCGAACTGCTGATTTCCGTCCACCAGAAAGCATTCTGCGAGCAACGTGAAATTTTAAATACCACCATTGAAGACTGGCGCAACGACCCAGCCCAACCCAATGGTAAGACCGATCAAATGGACGATATTTTAGTGATGGGGTTTAAAGTATAGGAATGGACAGCCCATTCAATTTCCTTTGATGAAAAACAAATGGAAAGATGGAAATCAGAGGCAATCCATTTTTCCGCCTTTCCATTTCAATTAAAGATCAATATTTCTTCAGAAATAACGTGCAAATATGTGCCAAAGAGTTTATTTCTTTGCCTTTATCGGGCAACCCACTGTTTTGGTTTCAGCCGGATCGGGCGATTTGTTGGTCAATATAGTCTCCAAATGCTTTTCAGTGGCCAGGGAATTATCTATTGTTCGGAGTTTTTACTTCATTCATTTTCTTTAAGCCGATTTTCTATATCCATATTTTGATGCAAAATCCTGATTATTTCGATTATATCATCCTCTGTCTGTTTATAAAAAATAAGATGGGACTTAACTTTTGACATCCTATATCCAGGTCGAACATAATCCATCTTTCTACTTAATTCAAAATTATCTGCAATATATTCAATCTCGCTTATAATCAATTGGTGATAGCGGTCAGCTTGCTCTAAAGACCATTTATTGAATGTGTAAAACCAGATTTTTTCCAAATCGGAAATAGCTTTCTCACTTATTCGGTATCTTCCTGTCATAAGTATTTTTTATGCAAATCGGCAAGATGTTTTTCTGCATCAAAATTCTCAACCATCGGGCTATTTTCCCCTTCAATCAAAGCGTTTCTTAACTCTCTCAATTTTCGCTCCTCTGATTCTAACAACCTCAATGCTGAACGAACAACTTCACTGGCAGAACTATATTTACCGGATGCAACTTCTGAGTTTATAAATTCTTCAAAGTATGACCCAATTGATATGGATGTATTTCTTCCCATTTTGACCTGTTTTTTGTTTCAAAATTACCAAACATTGGTAACAATACCAAGTGAAAAACAAAACTATTCACTCATAGCCATCCGATGACTTGCGGAAACAAAAAAAGGCTGACTCCTATTAAGCAGTCAGCCCCATCAACCTCGGATTTACAGTCCAGTTTAATCCCCAATTAGCTAACAATTCTAATATTGAAAGCCCCGTTGTTGGTGGCACCATAAATACTCAACCATAAAGGCAGGTACATTTCGGTGCCTCTGGCTTTGGTGATATCGCCAAGGTCAAGGATGTTTTTTTCCAGCCACCCAAATGACTTTAATAGTTCCTTAACCTTTTCTTTGGCGGTTGCCTCATTTCCGCAAATAAACGTGTTATGGTCGCCCCCATTTATCATAGCCGGGTTTACCATAAGACCGCACCACATGGTGTTGAGAGCTTTTACCACAAGCGTTTTAGGGAAGGTTCTTTGAATTTCTTCACCCAACGAATTGGTATTAACAATGGCGAGCGATGGCGGCATTCCTTTCGAGAAATCAAGTGAATTGGCAAGGTCCACAATAACTTTTCCATCCAGGTTCTTCTCGCCTGCCAGTTTGAGTGCTTCAATGGAACCCATTCCTGCCGTGCAGTTGAAAACAATTTCCCCAAATGCCGCTGCATCGGCAAAGGTTCCTGCACTGGCCTTGCCGTTGTGTTTGGCCACAAAAGCTTTTGCTTTTTCATTATCGTTTGTTCTGGAACCCATCATAACCGGATGCCCCAATTCAACTAGTTTTGAACCGATGGTATCTCCTACATTTCCGGTACCGAATACTGCTATTTTCATAATTATAACTTTTAATTTGTTTTAAATTCATGATACAAAACGGTTTAATTAAAAAGTATCTCAACCTCGATTACCCTAAAGTCAAGAAAGTGGGCGTTTCTTTTGCTCAATTCCTTAATAGGAATTAAAGTAGATACTCATCCGATGAAAAAAGATGGCTCTTATTTTTTAGCTTTTATGGAACAACCAATGGCTTTGGTTTCAGCCGGATCGGGCGATTTGCCCGCCAAAAGGTTGTTCAAGGCGCTTTCCAGATACTTCTCAGTGGCCAGGGAAGCATCCTTTGAACTGTTATCAATAGCTCCTATGTAAGCCACCTTAAATTTCCCATTCTCATTTCTCAATAAATATACATGCGGGGTCTTGGTAGCACCGTACACCGGAAAAATTTCCTGTTTCTCATCAAACAAATAGGGGAAGGTAAACCCCTTTTCTTTGGCCCGGACTTTCATGTTTTCATACGAATCTTCGGGGTATTGCTCCGGATCGTTGGGATTGATGGCTACCACCGGAAAACCCTTTGCTTTAAATTCCTTGTCTAAGGCAACAATCCGGTCTTCGTAGGCCACCGAATAGGGGCAATGGTTGCAGGTAAAAATAACCACTACCCCTTTTTCATTGGAATAATCAGTTAATGAAACCATCTTTCCATCAATGTTCATTAGCTTGAAATTCAACGCCTCGTCTCCCACTTTATAACCTTGGGCAAAGGCCAAAACACTTATTAACACGAAACAAGTTGCTACAAATAGATTTTTCATATTATTCTAATTTTGATTTAACAATTTTGATAAGTTCATCATATTCAAACAATTGATTGTAAAACGATTGGTTTTTCTTCTTTACTACCAATGTCACAGGAATACTGCCATCCCAATCCTGATTTATCAAATTTATCCATTGGTTGGCATCATCATCTAAAACGACTACTTCTGATTTGATATGATGCTTTTCTATAAAAGGGATAACCCTGGTTTTTATATGCTGAGGAAAATCAAGGGAAACCAGAATTAATTTAAAAGGCTTGTTCTTTAATTCCTGTTCCAACTGCAAAAAAGCTGGAAGTTCCTCTACACAGGGTTTGCACCATGTAGCCCAAAAATTTACTAGGTAAACGGTGTCCGAATTACTTTTCCATCTCTGCTCCACCTGATGGAACTTCAACACAGGAATCTGCTGCGAAAAACCTGAACAAAATAAAAAACCCAAAACAATAACTAAATAATGCTTCATTATTCATGCAAATTAGTCTCTTAAAACAGAGTGACTGTGCAGATGTTTCGCTGTGTGTTGTTAATGTGTTGTTAATGTGTTGTTAATAGAACGAAAAAATCCCTAAAATCCACAGGTAGGATGCTAAAATATTGACAGTCATCCGATGACTGAATTCAAACGACCATGAATGAGTCATCGGATGACTTGCGGATTCATGGAGTTAAACAATGCCTTCAATGAAATGAATCCTGAATGGAAGAAATCTTCAACAACAGTGTTTCAATAAGTTGCATTAATTAAAACAAATTTGCGGGTTGCTAATAAATTATTTCGGGCAAACAAGAATTTTAGTCATTATTTACCCATAATTTTCAAATTATTGTATTTTTGCCATGCTCTATAAAAAGTATTTATAAAGCACTAAGCTAAAATCAACATTAAACATAAATTCAAATCATTATGTCGCAAAAAAAACGTGTTTACACCTTTGGTGCCCGCAAGGCAGAAGGTAAAGCAGATATGAAAAACCTGCTTGGAGGAAAAGGAGCCAACTTGGCCGAAATGTGTCTGTTAGGGCTTCCTGTACCTGCAGGTTTTACCATCACTACTGAAACCTGTAACGATTATTACGCCAACAATAACCAGTTGCCAGCCGACTTGCTTGATCAGGTCTGGAGCGCGATGAAAGAAGTTGAAAACATCATGGGGATGAAATATGGCGATGCCGAAAACCCATTGTTAATCAGCTGCCGTTCAGGGGCACGCAGTTCCATGCCCGGAATGATGGACACAGTTCTTAACATCGGCTTAAGCACTGCTACCATCCCCGGTTTGTTGAAAAAAACAAACAATCCCCGGTTTGTTTGGGACTCGTACCGTCGTTTGATCATGATGTATGCCGATGTGGTAATGGAAAAAGCCGAAGGTTTAGAAACCGATGGCAAAGGCATCCGCAAACAATTAGACGATATGTTGGATGAATTCAAACACAGCAAAGGCCACAAATCAGATACCGACCTTTCTGCCGATGATTTAAAATATTTAGCTGAGGAGTTCAAAAAACGTGTAAAATCAGCCCTTGGAAAAGAATTCCCCGATGATGCCAAAGCACAATTGATTGGTGGTATCATGGCTGTATTTAAAAGCTGGAACGGAAAAAAAGCCGTTTCCTATCGCCGTATCGAAGGCATTCCCGATGATTGGGGAACAGCTGTGAATGTCCAATCCATGGTATTTGGGAACATGGGTGATTCCTCAGCAACAGGTGTGGCATTTACCCGTAACCCTGCCACCGGCGAAAACCTGTTCTATGGTGAATGGTTGGTAAATGCCCAAGGCGAAGATGTGGTAGCAGGTATCCGTACCCCAAGCCCGTTGAACGATGACACCAAAAACGAACAAAACAAACATTTACATAGCATGCAAGAGGCTATGGCAGGCACCTATAAAGAATTGGACGATATCCGCAACACCTTGGAAAAATCGTTCAAAGACATGCTCGACATCGAGTTTACCATTCAGGAAGGTAAATTATACATGTTGCAATGCCGCGCTGGTAAACGTACCGGAACTGCTGCCTTGAACATGGCTATGGATATGTTGCACGAAAAACTGATTGACGAAAAAACCGCCGTGATGCGCGTTGATCCTGTTCAATTGGATGAATTGTTACACCCTATTTGCGATCCGGCTGCTGAGAAGAAAGTAACTCCTATTGTTAAAGGATTACCTGCCGGTCCTGGTGCTGCTGTTGGTAAAGTAGTATTTACTGCCGAAGATGCCGTGGCCTGGAACCGTAAAGGTGAAAAAGTAATCCTTCTCCGCGAAGAAACCAACCCGGAAGATGTAGAAGGGATGCGTGCTGCCGAAGGTATCTTAACCGCCCGCGGTGGAATGACTTCACATGCAGCATTGGTTGCCCGTGGTTGGGGAAAATGCTGTATCGTTGGTGCGGGTGGAATGCATGTGGATGCTGCTACCAAAACCGCTAAAATACCAGGAACTTCTATAGTAATTAAAGAAGGCGATGTTTTAACGTTGAATGGGACCAAAGGCCACGTTTATACCGGAGCACTTACTTTAATGGATGCTACTGAAAATCCACGTTTCCAGGAATTTATGTCCATTGTGGACAAATACCGCAAAATGGGTGTCCGTACCAATGCCGATACCCCTGATGATGCTAAAATAGCCCGCGATTTTGGTGCTGAAGGAATTGGTTTATTCCGTACCGAGCACATGTTTTATGGAAAAGGTTCTGAACAACCATTGTTCCTGCTCCGTAAAATGATTTTGAGCGAAGGTGAAAAAGAACGCCGCAGTGCTTTGGATGAACTTTTTGTGTTTGTAAAAAAAGACATTAAAGCTACTATGCTTGCCATGGATACGTTGCCTGTGACCTTCCGTTTGCTTGACCCACCTTTGCACGAATTCGTTCCTCAAAGTACCGAAAAACAGGCTGAATTGGCCAAAGCCCTTGGAATTACTACCGAGGCAGTTGCCAAACGTGGTGAAGGCTTGCACGAATCGAACCCAATGATGGGTCACCGTGGTGTGCGCTTAGGTGTTACATATCCTGAAGTTTCTGAGATGCAAATCCGGGCTATCTTTGAATCATCCGTTGAGTTGATTAAAGAAGGCCACCAGCCGCATCCTGAAATCATGGTCCCTGTAACTTGCGATGTATCGGAATTGGATTTTACCAAGAAAATTGCTGAAAAGGTTTATGCAGAAGTTTGCACTAAATTTGGAGTGAAAGAAATAAAGTACAAATACGGCACCATGATTGAAATTCCACGTGCCTGCTTATTAGCCGACCGGATGGCAAAAACAGCCGAATTCTTCTCGTTTGGTACCAACGACTTGACACAGATGACTTTCGGTTTTAGCCGTGACGATATTGGCGGTTTCATGAACGATTATCTGGACAAAAAAATGTTGGCTGCCGATCCATTCCAAACCATCGATCAAAGTGGCGTGGGCCAGTTAATTGAAATGGCAGTTACCAAAGGCCGTGCTACCCGCAACGATTTAAAAGTGGGTATCTGTGGTGAACAAGGTGGTGATCCTGCATCGGTTGAATTCTGTTTTAAAGCCGGATTAACCTATGTAAGCTGTTCTCCTTTCCGTGTTCCTATTGCACGGTTGGCTGCTGCTCAATCAAGCATCAAACATGGTAAATAATTGAACCTTAAAATAAATTGAAAACCGTCCTCAAAAGGGGCGGTTTTTTTATGAATAAGAATCAAATATTTAAGGCAAAATTATTGTGCTTTTTTTGAACTCAAATTCAAAATTATTGTGCTTTTTTTGAACTCAAATTCAAAATTATTGTGCTTTTTTTGAACTCAAATTCAAAATTATTGTGCTTTTTTTGAACTCAAATTCAAAATTATTATAGTATTTTTGCATTGTCTTAAATATTAATAAATGAAGTGGGGTATTATATGCCTCACAACTAGTGTAAAAATTATGATAGTCAGAGCCTTCAATCAAACCGTACAAAATGACTTTTTTAAAGAGAAAGTTATTGTGATTATCGGGGCCCGGCAGGTTGGAAAAACAACTGCAGTCAGAGATTTAATTAACGCTCAGGGTGAAGTTGCCAAATACCTGAATGGTGATGAAGCTGACTTATATCCTATTTTTAAAAAACCAACCTCCACTCAATTAAAATCATTGATTGGTGAAGCCAAAATATTGGTTGTTGACGAGGCTCACCAAATTCCAAACATCGGAAAAGCTCTGAAGCTTATTGTGGAGACATTTCCCGATATTCAGATTATTGCCACAGGTTCGTCATCGTTTGATATCGGGAACCGGGTAAACGAACCGCTTACCGGACGGAAATTTGAATACCAGATGTATGCTCTTTCAGCCAACGAACTGGTATCGCATTTTGGAATACTTGAAGAAAAGCGGATGTTGGAACACCGCTTGATTTTTGGTACTTACCCTGAAATTGTAACCCATCTGGGCGACGAACCAAGGTTGTTGAAAAATCTGGTATCCAGTTACCTGTACCGTGATGTTTTGCAATTGGATGGATTAAAAAAACCATCGCTGCTAACAGCACTCCTGAGTGCGTTGGCTTATCAAATCGGGTCGGAAGTTTCCATAAATGAATTGGCGCAACTTACGGGCAGCAACAGCCATACCGTTGAAAAGTATCTGGATTTATTGGAAAAATCGTTTGTAATTTACAAGTTACGGGCATTTAACCGAAACCTGAGAAACGAATTAAAGAAAAGCCAGAAGGTGTACTTTCTCGATAATGGTGTACGGAATGCCATTTTGGGGAACTTTAACCTCGTTCAGCAGCGAACGGATGTGGGGCCGCTTTGGGAAAACTATTTAATGGTTGAGCGGATGAAAAAGCAGGAATATTCCGGTTTTTACGGAAAACGGTTTTTCTGGCGGACTACCCAAAACCAGGAAATTGATTTGATTGAAGATATAGACGGAAAATTATCGGCATTTGAGTTCAAGTGGAACCCCAAATCAAAATGGGATAAAATTCCCCGAAGCTTTACCAATAGCTATCCCGATGCTTATACCGAGGTAATTACACCTGAAAATTATCTGGATTTTTTGATTTAGTTTATCTTGAAGAAAGAAATACTTCTACCCAAAGAGCATCTAAAGTTCTTTGGGTTTTTGCTTGGTAACTGTGATATAAACATAGATTTATTTGCACTATTTTGTGTATAGGTAAATTCCCATAAAGTGGGTGAAAGTTCCCAAAAGCACAAAGAAATGGAACAAGGCGTGATTGTAAGGAATTCTTTTCACTTGGTATAGGACTGCTCCAAATGTATAGGAAAAACCGCCTGCAGCCAACCACATCAACCCTTCAAAGGGGAACCGTTCAATTAAAGGTTTTATGGCAACTACAATTACCCATCCCATTAGTACATAACTGATTGTGGAGGCCAACCGGAACCGCCCGGTAAAAAAAAGCTTTAAAACTACACCAATCACGGCAATACCCCAAACTACGCCAAAAATTGACCATCCCCAGGCACCTTGCAATCCCAATAACGAAAATGGAGTATAAGTTCCGGCAATTAGCACATAAATGGCAGAATGGTCAAATACATTTAGTCTCTTCCTTTTTTTTTCGTCCACCGAAGCATGATAAAGAGTGGATGCCAAATAAAGCGTAATCATGCTTGCTCCAAAAATGGCATAGCTCACTGTTGATAATACCGTTCCTGAGTGAAATGATTTGACAAGCAATAAAATAAGACCAACAATACTTAAAAGTAATCCAAAAAGATGGCTATAAACATTCATCTTTTCTTCGGTAGTAGAATATGATTTGATTTTTTCTGACATTATTGCAATTTTTTGTACTGCGATTTACAAATTAATTCAAACATTAGCCCAAAGATGCCCTGAAAAATATCACTCAGTAAAAATCCTTGAAAACCTTCCAATTTTCCTCATAAATTTGCAACATGAAAATCGTTAATCAAATACTATCCCTGTTATTGATGATTCCGATAAAGGCTTATCAATGGTTTATTTCACCCTGGTTGCCAGGAGCCTGCCGATACACCCCCTCCTGTTCGCATTATGCCTTAGATGCATTGAAAACACATGGCCCCTTTAAGGGATTATACCTGGCCATACGGCGGATTTTTAGCTGCCACCAGTGGGGTGGCTGGGGTTGGGATCCGGTTCCCGATAAAGAACATTTTACCTGGAAAAAACCTGAAGCTCAGAAACACAGACCCTTTGATGCCGATGAGCCTGAATGAAATAAAAACTGTTGAATCCGTACATTGATTTTTTTGCCTTGGTTTAGTTTCTAGTCCCTAAGTTTACCTGAAAATATAATTTCTGTTACTTGAAAAATTGAAGGATTCATGTGTGCTTAATTTTATTAATTTGCGCCAGCAAAAAATAAAAACATGCAAACAACCCTAAATCAAGGTCATTCTACCACAAAAAGGACAAAGCTTGAACTTCTGAATAATATCTTCGAGAATTGGTCGGGGGCTAAGGCCGTAGCCATCAACAAACTCCCGGCCTCAGGATCGAAGCGCGAATATTTCAGAATAACCGGCGAACACCTGAGTGCTATTGGAGCTATAAACGAAGATGCTGCCGAGAACCGTGCCTTCATTGGATTCACCAATCACTTTCTTTCGCTGGGTTTAGCGGTTCCTGAGATTTATTTTACCGATTTAGAAAACCACATCTACCTTTTAGAAGATTTGGGAGATACCACGTTGTTCCAGTTTTTGATTGAGAATAGGAACAATGGCGATTTTCCGGCTGAATTGGTGGAGGTTTACAAGCAGGTTCTCCGCCAGCTACCAAAATTCCAAATTAACGGCTCAAAAAAACTGGATTATTCCATCTGCTATCCACGGTCCAGCTTCGATAGGCAGTCGATGCAATGGGATCTGAGCTACTTCAAATATTACTTTCTGAAACTGGCCGATATTCACTTTAACGAGCAATTGCTTGAAGATGATTTCAACACCCTGATTGATTACCTACAAAATACCGATTGTGAATATTTTATGTACCGCGATTTTCAGTCGCGGAATATCATGCTCCACGAAGGCCAATTGTATTTTATCGATTATCAGGGAGGAAGAAAAGGAGCCTTGCAATACGATGTGGCCTCGTTATTATACGATGCCAAGGCAGACATTCCTCAAAATGTCAGGGAGCAATTGCTTGACTTTTACGTGAAGGAAGTAAAACAATACCTGAATATTAATGAGAAAGAATTCAAGGAATATTATTATGCCTATGTTCTGATTCGGATCATGCAGGCCATGGGTGCGTATGGCTTTCGTGGTTTTTATGAGAAAAAGGCCCATTTCCTGCAAAGTATTCCATATGCCTTACAAAACCTGGAATGGATTTTAGCTCATGTAAAATTGCCTATTGAATTACCTATATTAACCGAAGTCTTTCGAAAACTCATGACTTCCGAAAAATTACTGAAATATAAACCCAGGACACGCCGGAAATCCACATTATCGGTGTTTATCAATAGTTTTTCGTTTAAACATGGAATCCCCGAAGACCCCAGCGGAAATGGCGGAGGATATGTTTTTGATTGCCGCGCCATCCACAATCCCGGGCGTTACGAGGAGTTCCAGACACTCACCGGAAAAGACAAACCCGTGATTGATTTTTTTGCCAAAGAACCCGATGTACATGAATTCCTAACCAATGTTTTTGCATTGGTGGACATGTCGGTGGAGGCTTATGATGAGCGGAATTTTACCAACCTGATGGTCAATTTTGGTTGCACCGGAGGCCAGCACCGATCGGTTTATTGTGCCGAGAGATTGGCTGAACATCTGAGGCAAAAGTATTCGGTGCAAGTATCGCTGTGGCACAGGGAGCAAGATTAATTCACCAAAACCGGGGCAAATAAAAAATCTTGGCATCCATAATATGGAGTTATCTAAATATCTATATTTGCACTTCGAAAAATTAAACTAATTAGTTATGAGTATTTTTTTATGGATTATTGGTGCGTTAGTGCTTGCTTTTCTGGTTTTGCTGGTTTATTCTTACTTCAAAATGAAGAATATTCCCGAGGTTAAAAAAAGCGAGAAGATTAAAATAATGAATCCAAAAAACATCGATTTTCAATTAAAAAACGGGTATGTTTTGGTTGACTTTTGGGCTTCGTGGTGTGCCCCATGTAAGATGATGGCTCCCGAATTGAACGAATTGGCCGAAGATACATCGCTAAAACTGACTGTGGCCAAAGTAAATGTAGAACAATACCAGCAACTGGCCAATAAATACAAAATCAAGAACCTTCCCACATTAGTTCTTTTTCATAAAGGCAAAGAGGTGCACCGGCTCATCGGCTTTAAAAATAAGAAGGCAATTGTGAAAGAAATCCAATCATTCCTATCGTAAAAACCATGAGACCCGTACTTCCTATCCTTTTTATTTTCATGGGGCTTGTTCTGGCTAATGAAAGCTATGGCCAGGAATGTTTTGAAGGTTACGAAACTCTTTTTGAAAAAGGAAGCGAAACCATGAGTTATCAGCAATTTCATGAATTGGAACTTGACTTTGTTAAGAACCTTAAAGGATGCGCAGCTCCTTATTTTGAAGGAAAAACATTAACTGGCGATGATATTTATTTAACCGATTTAAAGGGAAAAGTGGTTGTCCTCAATTTCTGGTTTACCACCTGCCCGCCCTGTTTAAAAGAGATTCCGGAATTGAACAAATTGGTGACTCAATTCAATAGCGATGAAGTCATTTTTATTGGATTGGCACGGGATACCAATCAACAATTGGATGCGTTTTTTAAACGTTTTGGTCCGTTTCAATTCCAGATAATTCCCGAGAGTTATGCCATTGCAACAACCTATAAAGTGGTGGCATGGCCACAAAGCATGGTTATTGATGCCAACGGGAAAGTATTCAAAGTTTGGGCTGGTGCTGACCAAGAGCCTGTACAATTGGTAACCGAAATAAAAACTGCGATTCAACAGTGCCTAGCCTCTGGAAATTAAGCTACCTTTGCCCGGCAAATACGTAACGGAATGTTTCAAGAAAACAAAAAGGCTTACATAGCCTTATTAACTGGAGCAATAATTATTGGATTTTCACCCGTTTTAATTAAGATGGCTGATGCCCCTGGAATTGTTTCCTCATTTTACCGCCTTTTTGTTGGTACCATCACTTTAACCCCGTTTTTTATCTATTCATATCTAAAAAACAAACCTCAACTTCCGGTTAAAGGTGTATTAATTGCCGTTCTTGCCGGACTTTGTTTTGCGTTGGACATGTCGCTGTGGACAACAGGTATTATGGTTTCCACCGCAACCATTCCCACCATTGCCGGTAACTTGTCACCCCTTTGGGTGGGAATTATGGCCATGTTTTTTTTCAAAGAGCGGAATAAAGCCGGGTTTTGGATTGGATTACTCATGGCGCTGGTTGGTGTAAGCCTTCTGGTTTTGCATGATTTTTATCATCCAAACGGAATGATGAAGGGGTTACTACTGGGCCTGGTGGCAGGTGTATTCTATGCTGTTTATATCATTCTAACTCAACCCGGGCGAAAATATTTGAACACTCTTTCTTTTTTGTATATCACCACTTTGGCAACTACTTTCTTTTTAGGAATTTTTCTAATATCCCGAGGCCTTTCCTTCACGGGATATCCTGTTAAAAGCTGGGTCATCTTTATCATTATGGGGGTTACTTTACAGGCAGGTGCTTGGTTTTTAATCAATTACTCACAAGGGCATTTACTCGCCTCGATTATTTCGCCCACACTTCTGACACAACCTGTTTTGGCTGCCATTTTCGCATTTTTTATGATTGGCGAGGTTCTTACAATTTGGCAAATGATGGGGGGATTGATTGTAGTAGCGGGTATTTACCTGGTTCATTTTTCAAGAATCCGAAAAAGAAACTGATAATTCTCTGATAATTTTAGCCCTCCGCGAACTAATGCCAGACATTAGAGATACCAGATACCATCTCAATCACTAAATTTTAATAGCTGACTTTAGTAAAACCTCGATCCTGCAAATAAAATATAAAACATTGAGGAAATGAGTTATTTAGTCGCGCCGCGACTTCACTTAACCATGTATTACGGAATTTATTTAAAATACTCGTTTTCATTAAAGTCGCAGTGCGACTTGCGGATTAAGGTAAAATAAAAATAGGTTGTTTCAAGGACTCTTTGATAAGTTGAGATTTTTATCTATTCCGGGATGCAGACTCCACCTCCCTAAAAACCCGAATAAAATTCCCTCCCCAGATTTTCCGGATGTCCTCGTCAGAATATCCACGTTTGACCAGTTCAAGAGTAATATTCCCCATTTCAGAAACATCGAAACAGCCTTCCACTCCTCCTCCCCCATCAAAATCGGTTCCTATCCCAACATGCTCAATGCCAGCAACTTTTACCATGTGATCAATATGATCCACCACATCGCTAACATTGGCCAATATTGGCGGGAAATCAACATCCAATTGGTACCATTCTTTTATACCGTTTCGGCGCTGTTCGGGAGTGTAACTATCCCATTGTGTATGCTTTGCCCTGAAAGCTGCTTTGGCACTATCGCGTTCGGAGTAGCTGGGCATTTTTTTTACATAATCGCTTAAAATGCACATAAAAACACCTCCCCCATTTTTGGCCAAAGCCCGCAACATGGTATCGGTCAAATTCCTGGGGTTATCGCAAATGGCTCTGGCACAAGAATGTGATGCAATAATGGGTGCTTTTGAAATACGGATTGCATCAAAAAAGGCGCTATCGCTGGCGTGCGACATATCAACCATCATCCCCAGTTCATTCATCCTACGGATAACTTTTTCGCCAAGCGGAGAAATTCCATTATGAACCGGACCCTTGTCATCGGTTGAGGAATCGGCCAAATCGTTATTTTTAGTATGGCATAAAGTTATATAACGGGCTCCTCGGCTATAAAAATAGTCAACATTATCCACTTTATTTGCAAGTACATACCCATTTTCAATCCCCAGATAGATGGCGCGTTTCCCCTCTTTTTCCAAACGGTATGCATCCGCCGGATTCCATGCAATTTCAGCTTTTCCATCGAGGCCGGGCATAATATGGTTTACCGAATCGAAAATTTCATTGGCTTTAAGGTACGCGCCCATTAAACCCAAGCTGTCGTTTGGCCCCTGCCCCACAAAAGCGGCAAAGAATACCGCATCTAATCCTCCCTTTTCCATTCTGGGAATATCAATTTTGCCTCCTCCAATTTTGGGATCGTGCCATTGGGTTAAATCAAAATTATCGTTTACAAATTTTAACGGGGTATCTGTATGCAGATCAACGGTTAAAACCTCTTGATGTATTTTTTGGACCTTTTCTTCCATGCTTTGGCACGATGCAATAGCCACAAAAAATAATTCAAGAAAGAACAGGGCAAATAGATTTTTCATTTTGCGTATTTTCACCAAATATAAAATGAAATTCCAAGGATAATATATTTATTAAAAATATTCTCACCCAATTATAAAGCAATTTGATTCTTAAGCCAAACTGTTTCTTACATCAATATCAATAAACGGATTATTTTGCTTTAAACCTGACAATTTTATCTTCAATCAGGTTTTGCAATTCTTTTAACAAGGCTCTTTCTTGTGGGTCAATATGCCCATCTTCGGTAGCAATATGAATAATTGTATCATACTCTTCTGGGGTGATAAAATGATCTTCAATTGCTTTGTGTATCATTTGCCGGAGCCGCTCCGCACTTTCGCTCATTGCCATAAAAATATAGTTAAGTTCGGTGATTTAATGCAATAAATATAATTAAAACAAATTTAATGGTTTCAAATTCAATTACTAATAAACAAGAAATTAGTATAGAAATAAAAGAATTAATTTGACATAAATATTTATATTTGTAATAACATAACAAAAGTAGAACTACTTTTTTCAAATTATTTAACTCTTAAACGCAATATTGACAGAATATTATTGAAATTACAATAAATCATGTCTTAAGAATCTTGCGCATATGCTACAGTCATTTTTTGCTTTAAAAGTAATCTAGATGCATCAAATATAAGATATTATAATAATAATTAACATAAAAGCGGAACCCGAAAAGCTTAAATAGAGTAGGTAAAAGTTTAATTTATAAATAATTATGAAAACATTTAGTTTATTTTTTTGCCTTTTTATGCTGACAATTTTGCAAAATACTTACTCAGCATACTGGATTACTTCATGTCAGCCTAAAGTAATTGAAAAAAGTTCATCAAATGTAAATATTAAACATGTATGTACGTTTACTGATGATTCTTTTTTTCCTACAAAATATTATTTTGCTGCTTTTGGCTCAAATTCATCTTCAGATGAACTTGTTGCAGAAACTAGTATTGTTACTACTAATAGAGAAGCATCAAAAGATTATTCATTATCTTTAGGAGATAGAACATTTATTGTCCTTCAAAATAGGGTTATATGTCATTTAGAAGGTGGCGCTGATTTTGAACCGGCTTGGACTTCTTTAAAAGTTTATATTGGAACAAAACCTGCAAACTTATCAGGTATAGTAACGGGAAGTGATGTAAATATTAGTTGGAGTAAATCTTATGGAACTGTAGAAAAATATAATATTTATGTAAATAATGTTTTAGTGGGTGATGTACCTAATACTGCTTCAACATATACTTCATATTCTTTAAATATAGGAAATAATACAATTAAGGTTTCATCTGTATATCCTGATGGAAACGAATTAATAAGCTCTGGTTTAGTTGTTAATATACCAGATACTCAATCACCTACTGCACCTTCAAATCTTAGAGTAGTTTCTCAAACACAAACAACATGTAATTTGGCTTGGAATGCATCAACTGATAATGTAGGAGTACAAGGATATAAAATTTACAAAAACGAAGTTTTGATAGCAACATTATCGGGTACAACATTAACCTATACAGCAAGTATATCAAACGATGTAAGCAGTTTTAAAGTAATTGCTTTTGATGCAGCAGGAAATGTATCAACTGCTTCAAACACTATCAATGTTGATGGAACCCCGCCAACGGCTCCGGTAGCAAATACAGCTACCAGTGTTAATTCAAGTTCTTTTGTTGTAAATTGGACTCCAGTAACTGGAGCAACCGGTTACGTGCTTGATATATCTACAGCAAGTAATTTTTCAACGTTTGTTTATACTTATAATAATGCAAGTACAACCCAATTTACAGGTAACCCAAACAGTTCAGTGGCAATATATGGCATGATCTATCCAGGAACAACCTATTATTATAGGATACGGGCAGTCAAGAATACACTCCAATCAGCTAATTCAAATGTAGTAACGATATTAACTCTACCGTTAGCGCCGCAAGCAAATGCTGCAACTAATGTTACACCAACCTCATTTACTGCTAATTGGAATAGTGTTTCAGGAACTGTTTCTAATTACCGACTTGATGTTTCTACCAGCAGTTCCTTTGCAAGTTATGTATCAGGATATCAAAATCTTTCTGTTTCAGGGACAAGTAAGAGTATAACCGGATTATCCTCTTCATATACTTACTATTACAGAGTTAGAGCAGCTAATAGTACAGGTTCTTCTACCAATTCAAACATCATTACAACAGCATATATTACAGCTCCGGTAGCAAATGCAGCTACCAGTGTTAATTCAAGTTCTTTTGTTGTAAATTGGACTCCAGTAACTGGAGCAACCGGTTACGTGCTTGATATATCTACAGCAAGTAATTTTTCAACGTTTGTTTATACTTATAATAATGCAAGTACAACCCAATTTACAGGTAACCCAAACAGTTCAGTGGCAATATATGGCATGATCTATCCAGGAACAACCTATTATTATAGGATACGGGCAGTCAAGAATACA
>DOTG01000039.1 GCA_003512955.1 Marinilabiliales bacterium | reverse complement strand
AAACAAGACAATACCATCCCTTTGCTAATTTATAGGGATTGGTTGATAGAAGGTTGTTTTTATAGATTATTGTTTACACGTATTTGAAAAAGTAATTGGGTTTTCTAAGCCATAGTGGGATTCCTGTATATTTTTAAAATAAGGGGAGCTTTAACCCCCCTTTAAATACAGTTTATCCATAAAGCCTATTGCTGACAGGTTGCTCCCCAGCAGAGCCTGCTTACTCTTCGGCTTTATTGTTTAAAATTACGTAGAATATTTATTTTTTTTACCTGAAAATTTGGATTACAACATAGAAGGGTTTGCGGGCAATTTCCCATCAATTTACACCCAAATTTGAAGCGGGCTACAATCCTTTGCATACCACTAAAACCCTTATTGGCTATATTGTGTGTTGGCTGTTCGGTGTTTTATCTTCACGCCTCAAATACTCATCAATCTTTCTACTAAGCAATTGGTATCGACTTCTTACATTACTAATTTTTAATAAATCATTTTTGGTTTTAACAACGATATTATCAAACACAATATCGTCTTTGTCTCCAACAAATTGCTCAAATGTTAAATCGATTTTCATTCCATTGACTATATTCCAATAATGGTAAAGATTATACTTTTTTGAATAACCTCTTAACATTTCTCCTCCCAAGTAATCATTTACAATCATTACTGTAACAGTGCATTGGCCCCTTGTTTTGTTTTGTTCTGACCAATATTCTCTATCAGCTCTATAAGCTGTCTCCCGACACCAACTCGTATTGAACGCCTCTTTTAATTGTTCTATCGACAACATAATATTTGATTTATTTTTCGGTTGAGTCAAAAAAGTTATTTAATCCCATCACACCAGCTCCAAAAACGGCAATTAATATTTTCCATGTTATCTCGAAAGTATCAGGCAATAAAGCTGGCAAACCAACCAAGCAAGCACCAATACTCATAACGATTGCTTTAACAATTCGTAAGGAATTACGCTTTACAATCTTAATTGGCAACGAAATTTCAGTTTGCTTTTTGTTAGTTGAATTTGATGTACAAATAATAATTTCAGATTGAGTGCCATGCATTGTGTTTTTTGGTTGGAAGCCTAATTTAATTGAGTCATATCGAGTCTCCATTTTAGTTCGCAAACCTGACGAGTGACTTATAATATTATTATCAAGGATTACATCAATTTTACTGTCATGTATGGGGTCGTATTTCCTTTGAAAATAGTCTATTTTTAAATACACACATTTTTCTTCTTCTAACGTTGTAAAATTATTTTCAAAGTAACACGGTTTATTGTTAGCAAATACAAAAGGAGAACATCTTAGAAAATAATGACTTTCATACATAGGTAGTATTGAAAATAAATCTACTATATTTCGCCAATATTCGTTATCTCTATTAATATCATCCTTATGGTCACCTACAATTGGTAACACAGAATTTAAAACGGCTAAATCATTTGTTGTTCCATCTATTAATATATTCTTTGTGATTGTATTAATATCATTAAAAGCATGACATTTTTCTTTAAAATCATTCGAAAAAGAAGGATAACATTTTACTCTGAATTTGATAGTATAAAAATCTGCTACATAAATAACATCAATTATTTCAACCCAACGGATTGGAATTATGAATCTTTTATCAAGACTTTCAGTATTTGTGCTTCTGAATGCAACAAGTGCCATTGTGCCTGAACAATTTCCAGAAGAAAATACGCAACTCCTTACAGAACTTTCAACATATTTTGTTTCATATCTAAACTGATATTCAGCATCACGTGGTAATGCTAGAACAGAAAAAATATCCTTAATATACTTAGTTGTGCTCTCTGAAGAAAAGAGGGTTATTGCATTTTGTGTTGCCATATTGTTGTTTTTATTTGTTTCTTTCTTCTAACAAGTTTTCCAAATAAGTTAACCTATCTATAAGATGTTCTACACCAACCTCATTAACATTATATTCAGATATCGATTCGTATCTTATATTTTGCGAAATTAAATCCTTTTCATTTTTGAATATCACCTTTTCTTCATAACCATTTTGGTCTGCTGTTATATCAATAATAACAATTACACCTTCATTACCATAGTTCAACAATTTTATCCAACAATGATTATAAATTGACTTTTCATCTTCAGGAAAATGAACATTTCCTTCACAAAATTTTACATTGTAACCCCTTGATTGAAGGTGCTTTGCTAAGTGTAAAGAAGAAACTCCACATTGACCTTTTGAAGGATGGTCTGAAGAATGAAAATTTGTACCATGATAACGTGTAATATCATTCCACACAACTTCTAATGAGCCACGAAGTTTAAATATATCCTTCTTTATTGATATTTTTAAAAAGGAAATTCCATCATTTTTTATACTTACAATTTTGACTGGTGTCAACCTACTTATTTTTTGAACCTCTTTAATATAAAGAATATTCGGTGGCATTTCAATATTGCTCTGTTTCCTTAATTCGGAATTTCTTGATGTAATATATTCGTTGCTTGTTTGGGAATAACAGTAATGTATTGGTCTTAGAGCAAAAGGGGTAAAATTTGATGCAATCATTGATGTGCCAGTGAAACCTAAATATGGATTAACTGCTGTTATTAGGTATTCATAACCAAGTTTACGATAATACTTTGTTCCTTGTGAAATTAAAAAAGAAATAGTATTATATGGTAATTTACCACATCCGAAAACTCTTGATAGTTCAATTGTTTTTGTATAATCATAACTATTGAATCCTAAAGACATTTGTATAGCATCTATTTTGTCTTTCCTGTCTATATCGCAAAAGCTCATATAACAAAGAGGATGAGAGTAGTCTTTTATAAAAAGACCAATTCGATATTTACTTTCTTTTCGAAATGAATGCAAATAATGCAATTCACACTCAATAAATTTTGCAACGTCCTCGTTAACTTCATGTACTTCGAAATCTGCAATTTTCTTATTTGTATTTTTTTCAACTATTGAATTACCTTTTAAATGTAGATTGCTAAAATTTGATATAGAATCAATGCCACACTTAATAAAATAATAATTTAAAGAGGTCAAATAGTTATTAAAGCGTTTGTCTAGCAGTGGAATCATGCCTTGAATAAAAAACTGCTTACTGTTAATGATAGAATGCTCAAAAAGCGGAAGATGTAATCTTATCTGTTTGATAATATCGTTTATATCAATTCCATTAGTTTCCGAATAAGCCCGTATTTCAGTTTCATTTTTTGAAAAGAAAGAATCTAATTGATCATTTTCACACTTCTCAATTAAGCTTATATGTATTTCTTTTTTGAACTCTAACATTTTCCTCTTTTAATTCTTTTGTGTATTGATTATATATTCCATTACACTGACAGCCAACATTATGTATATGAAGCGATTGCTATTTCTTGCACTTTATAATCGTTTCCGTTGGGTTTTAGTTTAAAGTTTATAATTTTCAAATTACTACAATCTGGCAATTGCTTTATATACGGGGTTAGCAACAGTTAATTTTATAATCTTTCCCAGTGCCCAATCTTTTTATAAAGCTGCACCTTACTAGATGCATAAGATGCAATATAGTCTTTTGTCACATTATAGTCAATAGAGAATAAATTTGATGATTCTCCAAAAGATTGCAAGATTTGTCCATCTTGATTTATAACTCTAATGGCACCATCAGAAGTTGCAATTACAAAACTACCATCACCTATTTTGTGAATGGATACTACTGGATAACCTATATTGATAGATTTTAATAATTTACCTGTGTTTACCTCCCAAAATTTTATAGTATTATCTTCATAACTTCCACTCAATATTTGCGTTTCGTCAAGATTAAAAGAAACGGACCCAACGTGGCCAGTATGACCTGAGAAACTTTTAACTAATGCTCCTGTTGAAGCATTCCACAATTTCACAAAATCATCATTTCCACATGTTAATAATAGAGATTCATCATTAGAATAACAAACGTCACGGGTAAATGAGTTGCCTTGATTTATATTTTTAAACAAACTTCCATCTGTAGTGTAAAATATATTTATTGGTTCCCCACCATCTACAATCTTCTCGTCGGTCTTATTTATGCATAGAGCAAAACTTGAATTATTTCCCTTGTTTATATTTCTCTTTAAAGAGAGAGTGTTTAAATCCCATACACTTAAATTTGTATAACTTGAGCCACCAGTAATAGCGAAGAAACTTCCTGAATGACTCATTGCAAGTCCAAAGGATCCTCCTACCTGAGTTAAATCAGTATTAGATCCATCATTAACATTAACGACAGTGAATTGATTACCACGGTAATTTGTCACCACAATCTGATTCCCATCAGGTGAAATTGCAATTTTACCATTTGTACTTTCGGGGACTATTAAATCTTTGTAAAAAACATATTTTGTGTTTGTGTAAGATACTATATTTGGATCCGATGTTAATTTATCAAATGCAGAATATACCTCAATTTCATAAGTATAAATTTTCGTAGTATCAATATTGTTATCGGTAAAGGATGTAATATTATTTGCTAAATCACCTATTAAGACAAAATCTTTAGAACCTTCTTTTCTATTGACGCGGAATCCATCTTCATTATTTGAATTGTCAGACCAAGTTAATTCTATAGCACTTTTGGAAATAAAATTAAATGTCACAATTGGTTTTGAAAGCTTGCTAATTATTAGAGTTATTATATTTGAACTATAAGTATTTCCATCTTTTGTAAAAATTTTCAAATTATAGTTGTGTATGCTCCCTTTTTCAAAATTATTTGAAATGAAATTTATTTTTGAAGGAACATTATCAAATGATTCAAACAAATAAAAATCAACATAGCATTCAGTTCTAATAATGTTTAGATTTGGGTTTACAGAGAAAATAATTGGCACAGTATCATTTACAAATGAACTGTCTTGTGGGGAGGAAATCTGAATCGGAGGTTCAATTACGTCATCTTTTTTGCAGTTAAAAACAAGTGAACCCAATGCTAAAATGACTAATAAATGTTGTGCTTTCATATCTGTTTTTTTTATTTGTAATTGTTGATAACATCCCTATATACCTACCACGCATCTTCTATTCAGTATATATCGGTTTTGTTTACAACTGTTTTTTTTAATCCGTTTTCCAAAGTAATTTTATTCATCAATATATCCAAGGGATTGCGCATTTTTTTATTGTTTACTGCTATTACTGTGTACAAACCTCCGTGGTCTTGCTGTTTTTGTGCCCCAACAATTATAGAACCTCAGTTTTAAGGCTGGTTTCAGTAAATGTTTTTAACCGTTACCAAAATTAGCCCTATTAATCAAAAAAACAAATTTTAAAGAAACGGGTAAGTATGGAGTAAGAATATAATTGGGCAGGTTATTTTACACCCTCCTCCAATTATCTATTTTCTTATCGGTCGATAAGGCCTTTGCCTCGTTTAAAAAAAATGGCGCTATCAATTTTCTCAACCAATCCTGGCTGGGTTAGCATCAGAGGTAGTACATCATTAAAAATCTTTTCAATAATACCTGCTTGTTCCGCACAAACTGCAAATTGCCAAGCAATTGTTTTCTGGGCTAAATTTTCAGGTAATTGTCCATCTTTTGGTGCAAAGTCTTTTATCACCTATCCTAAAGTCTGCAAATCATCTGGCAAACTGTTGAAAGTCACAGGGCGACTCAATTTGATGGAAGGCAAACAATTGTTGTTCAATTAGTCACCCCGTGACTTGCGGAAATAGTGTATCGAAAATTCATCATTCAAAATTTAGAGACTCCGTTTTCCTTGCTATCTTTGCGGGTTTCGGAACTGCCGACAAAAAAACAAAACAGAAAGTAAGACTTTGATAGCAAACGCATTCTATGGCAAAAAAAGACAAACAAGACTGGAAGGACCGGTTGAATGTGGTGTATTCCACCGACCCAAATTTTAAGTATGAAAAGGAAGAAGAACCCGGACAGCAAACCTTGCCTCCCAACAAACAAAACCTGAAGGTGAGCATCGACCGTAAACAGAGGGGCGGTAAATCGGTCACCTTGGTTCAGGGGTTTGTGGGCACCGATGGTGATTTAAAGGAACTATCAAAGCTATTGAAAACCAGATGCGGTGTGGGAGGTTCTGCCAAAGACGGCGAGATGATCATCCAGGGCGAATTCAAACAAAAGGTGGCCGAATTGTTGACACAGCTAGGTTACAAAGTAAAAACGATTGGTGGTTAAGCAGGTTTGTCCATGACAAGGGAATTGATTCTAGCAGTGACCGAGCACCGGAAATTCGGGACATTATTTAATGCCTACGTGATTACCCCAACCACGGGTAACTCTTTTTATACCAGTATTGAAAAGGCCAATACCATTAATCTACAGGAGGTGGATGAACTGACCCCTGAAAAAGCTACGTTGATAAAACTTATTGGTGAATACGACGACAGTTACATTGCCAACCTCTTTACCCGCAAAAAGGAGGAGGCTCGCGATTTTATCAAAAATGTGGACAAAGAGTTTATCGATCTGCGCATCAAACCCCACATTGAGCGGAGGCTTCACCAGATTGTGGCCCTATTGCCCAAACTCAATGTGCGCCTATTTTTAAAAGATCGGCAATACGCCACTTTTTACCTGACCGACCAGATTCTCATGGCCGGGCCCAACGCCCAGGCCGTTTTCAATTTTGAACGCGATGCCAACGGGTTGAAATATTTCCTGACCATCAACCATGAACAAGAGACCATCTCGCTCAAGAATAAAAAGGCCCAAATCATTACCGATTCGCCATGTGCGTTGGTGTTAAACCAGAGGCTTTATACATTTCCGGATATCGACAGCAAAAAACTGCTTCCTTTTTTTGAGAAGGAGCACATCAGCATTCCCAAACAAACCGAGAAAACCTATTTCGAAAAATTTGTTTTTGGCATCATTCAGCAATACATGGTAAAAGCCAAGGGGTTCACCATCGAGGAATCGACCCAGATACCAACCCGGCACCTTTACCTGCAAAACGACATGAAGGCAAATCCCGTGTTGTTGTTAAAGTTTCAATACCTCGAACGGATCATTCTGCCCAACAACCTCGACGAAAACTTTGTGATCATGGAAACCAGGCAGGATGAATACATTTTCAAAAAAGTCATCCGCAACAAAACTTTTGAGAAAGAAGCCAAGGAGCAACTAAAATCGTTAGGGCTTATCTCCAAAGATGGGGTACATTTTTATCCGCCATCTGGTGAAAATAACGATGTGGAGATTTATGCCATAATCCATTGGCTGAACCGGAACTCTGGCTTTCTTCAGGAAAAGGGGTTCCTGCTGAAACAGCATTTTTTTACCCACCGGTACAATGTGGAGGAAATTTTGCTCGATATACAGATGATTGAATCCAGCGACTGGTTCGATATCCGGGGCGTTGTGACCATTGGAAGTTTCAAGTTTCCGTTCATCAGGCTGCGCCGGAACATCCTGAAAAATATCCGTGAATTCGAACTTCCCGATGGCACCATTGCCATCCTACCCAAGGAATGGTTTGCCCGGTACAAAGAGGTCTTTTTGCTGGCCGATGCGCATCCGGAGGAATTTAAACTGAGTAAATTTCATTTCAACCTGCTCAATTCGGTACAGGTGGGTATAAGAAGCTCGTATGGCGAAAAGATTAAAGAGCTCTTTGCCAGCGAAACTTCTCTGGAACACCCGCAACCCATCGGTTTGCAAGCAACCCTGCGCCCTTACCAGGCAATGGGTTACCAATGGATGTTGAAGCTGAAACAGCACAAGTTTGGCGGCTGCCTGGCCGACGACATGGGTTTGGGAAAGACCCTTCAAACCCTGACACTGTTGTTGGAAAGCAGCCGTGAAACGATAGAACAACCTGTGGTAAATGCTGTGGCAACCCAAACACAGTTAAGCTTGTTCGACGGGCCTAAACCTCCGGAGTTCAAAGAAACTCAACGGATTTCGTCCACCAGTTTAATTGTGATGCCGGCATCGCTTATTTACAACTGGTACAACGAGGTAGCCAAATTTACGCCCAGCCTCAAAGTTTTTAAGTATGTGGGCAACAACCGTGGCAAGGACATTCAACACTTTCGTCAATATAATCTGGTGTTAACCACTTATGGAGTTATCCGAAACGAAGTGGAGGAGTTAAAAAAATTCCCGTTCCATTATGTGGTTCTCGATGAAAGCCAGGTAATTAAAAATCCCGATTCCAAAATCTACCAGTCGGTGATACAACTGAATGCCAGCCACAAACTGGTACTTACCGGAACGCCCATCGAGAATAGCCTTACCGACCTTTGGAGCCAGATGAACTTTGTGAACCGTGGATTGCTGGGTAATTTCAGCTTCTTTAAAAACGAATTTGTCACACCCATTGAAAAACAGGGTGATGTAGCCAAAAGCGAGAAACTCAAAGCCTTGATTCACCCGTTTATTCTGCGCCGTACCAAAGATCAGGTGGCCAAAGATTTACCTCCGAGAACGGAACAGGTCCGCTTTTGCGAGATGTCGGAAGTGCAGCAACGGATTTATGAAGAGGAAAAATCGGCCATCCGCAATACCATTTTCGAAAGTCTGGAAAAGAAGGGTGTGTCGCAATCTACCATGATGGTTCTTCAGGCTATTACCCGTTTACGCCAATTGGCCAACCATCCAAAGTTGGTGAAGATAGAGGAAGAATCGGGAAAATTCGAGGATGTGACCCGGATGCTCCAAAACGTGATTGCTGAAAAACACAAGGTTTTGTTGTTCAGTTCGTTTGTGAACCACCTGAATCTTTACAAAACTTATTTGGAGGAGAATGGATTGAAATATTCCCTGTTGACAGGCCATACCCGGAACAGACAGCAGGTCATTGATGAGTTTCAGAACGATCCAGAGATTCGGGTTTTCCTTATCTCGCTAAAAGCGGGTGGGGTGGGGTTGAACTTAACCGCAGCCGATTACGTGTTCTTGCTCGATCCTTGGTGGAACCCGGCTGCCGAGAATCAGGCCATCAATCGGGCGCACCGTATTGGTCAGGATAAAAATGTTTTTGTGTACCGCTTCATTTCGTCAGGTAGTATCGAAGAAAAGATTATGAAGTTACAGGATCGGAAATCGGAATTGGCAGACGTGTTCATCAATACCAACAACCCGTTCAAGGCCCTTTCTGCCGAAAAAATCAAGGAGTTGTTCGATTGAGTTCCTGATTCCGGGTTTGCATGGGTTACAAGGTTATAAGGTTGAATGTTTTCTGGCCTCTAATTTCTAAACTCTAAAGTTCGTAAAAAATAAATCTATTCGCCTGTTAATTGTATTTGTATCCAATTTTTTCCATCTTGCCAATATAACTTCAAAACAGACAACATGACCCCACAATTTAACTTTAAAGTAATAGGAATTGCTTTTCTTTTTCAACTGTTTTTTGCTGCATTTCATGCTCAAGCGGAAACCGTAACCAATCAGGATCAGACGGTTCAGATGACAAAAAATCCGTCGGTGGGAGAGAAGATCAATCTGTGGTTTTCACCTATTGTGGATGACATTAGCAACGTCTTATTTTTCGATCCATTTGCAGCATTAGGTATCTACGATCCCATCATCTATCAAAACGGGGAACCAGTTAAAGACAAAAACGGGATGGTTTTAAAGCGCCGAATTCCTTTTGTGGTTATTTGGCTGGTTCTTGGAGCTATATTCTTTACCCTGTTTTTCAGGTTTATCAATTTCAGAGGTTTTAAGTTGGCCATTGCCTTAATCCGTGGGAAGTATGATAATCCGGACCATGCGGGTCAGGTCAGTCATTTTCAGGCATTGTCCACGGCTCTTTCGGCTACGGTTGGGTTAGGGAATATTGCCGGAGTGGCCATTGCCATAAGTATCGGAGGGCCGGGGGCTACTTTTTGGATGGTTTTAGCCGGGTTTTTGGGAATGTCAACCAAGTTTGTGGAATGTACGCTGGCGGTAAAATACCGGGAAATTGATGCGCAAGGAAGGGTTTCGGGAGGCCCCATGTATTATTTGAGCAAAGGGTTTGCCAAAAGGAATATGAAAATATTGGGTCAGGTGGTAGCTGTTGTTTTTGCTTTGTTGGTAGTTTTTGGTTCTTTAGGAATTGGCAACATGTTTCAGGCAAATCAGGCATTCTCTCAAATAACCTATAACTTTCCGGCTCTGAATGGAATGGGTTTTTGGTTTGGCCTATTTATGGCTTTTCTCACCGGGATTGTTATCATTGGGGGTATTAAAAGCATTGCAAATGTTACCTCTAAAATTGTCCCTTTTATGGCTATCTTTTATATAAGCGTGGCCTTATTTATCATTATTATTAATATTGATAGGACTGGAGAGGCATTTAAACTAATATTTGGTGGGGCTTTTTCACCCGAAGCTCTGAAAGGAGGAGTTATTGGAGTTTTAATTGTTGGTTTTCAACGGGCAGCTTTTTCCAACGAGGCGGGTATTGGTTCCGCACCGATTGCCCATTCGGTAGCCCGGACTAATGAACCGGTGAGCGAAGGCTTAGTTTCGTTACTTGAGCCTTTCATTGATACGGTGGTTATTTGCACCATGACTGCCTTAGTCCTGGTTTATACCGGTTTTTATGCCAATCCTGAAGGTTTGCAAGGTTCACAACTAACCTCGGCCGCTTTTGAAAGTGTTGTTTCGTGGTTCCCGTACCTATTAATTATAGCAGTTTTTTTGTTTGCTTATTCTACCATGATTTCGTGGTCGTTTTATGGATTGAAAGGATTCGATTTTCTGGTTGGCCGTTATTCCGAAAAATGGTTTGGAAACCGGAAAATTTCCAATGGAATCTATCAGGTACTCTTTTTAGTTTTTATTGTCATCGGGGCTTCTTCTAATCTGGGTTCGGTCATGGATTTTTCTGATATGCTGATTTTGACCATGGCATTCCCAAACATCCTGGGGTTGATAATTATGGCTCCAGAGGTGAAAAGGGATTTGAAAAGTTACTTAAAAAGGATACAATCCGGGGAGATTAAAAGATTCAGGTAAGGAGGCCCTTTGTATAAATTGAACATTTGGCAAAACATTATATTGGTTCGTTTGGGTTAAAATAGTTGCTTTTTTATACATTTGATAAGTAGTTTGACAAACCCTTTGCACTTATGAAAGGTTTCCTAAAAAGTTATTTTTCATATTCCCGCAGGCAGATGCGCGGTTTGTTGGTATTGGTGATTCTGATACTTATCGTACTTTTCTTCCCTTTAATCCACGATTTCTTTAAAGAGGATGAAGTTTGGGATCATTCTGAATTTAAAGAAGCCATCCAGAAGATAAAAATGGCTCAGCAGGTTTTAACGGCAAAGGAGGACTCAGCCATTCAGGTGCTTTCTTCTTTCGATCCAAATACTGCAACTTTTGAAGAATTACAGATGTTGGGTTTTCCCGATAAACAGGCCCGCACGCTTATCAAATACCGGGCATCGGGAGGAAAGTTTAGACTGAACGAAGACCTTAAAAAGGTGTACGGGATCGATAACAACTTCTATCAACAGATTGAACCTTACATTCATATTAAAAAATCTTTGTTTTTAGATGAGAAGAAAGCCCCAATCCATCCTATTGGGAACGCTCAAACCAAACAGGAAGAAGCGAAGAGAGATGTACCTAAAGATGATCCCGCGTTGAGTATTGAAATAAATACAGCCGATTCCACGCAATTGATCCGGATTCGAGGCATTGGAGCCTCTTTTGCTCGCCGGATAATCACCTATCGCAACTTTTTAGGTGGATATTATCATCAGGAACAATTGTTAGAAGTTTATGGGATAACGCCTGAAATCCTTGAAAAAATCCGTCCCCAAATTGCCATTGACACTTCGGCAATCACAAAAATAAACCTGAATACGGCCGATTTTAAAACCTTGAACAGCCATCCTTACATTGAATACAGCGATACAAAGAAGATTCTCAAGTTCAAAGAACTGATGGGAGCATTCAAATCCGTGGATGAATTGAATGTCAATCATTTGATGGATTCAGTCCGTTTTCGGAAAGTAAAACCGTACTTAGCCGTGAATTAACTGCGTGGGAGGTAAATCCTGTAGATAAATTTCCCGGTTCAATAACTTCATTTCCTTGTATAAAAAATAGATCACAATCAAGGCCGAAAGTATGTCACAAATAGGAGAGGCTATCCAAACCCCTGTCAACCCCCAAATACCGGGTAAAATAAGTATTGCTGGAATTAGCAACAACACTTGCCGTAAAAGCGAAAGGAGTGCAGCAATTTTTGCTTTGCTGACAGATTGAAAATAATTACCGACAATTATCTGAAAGCCAATAAAGGGTAAGGCCGCCAACAATATCCGTAAGCCGGGTTTTCCTATGTCTAAAAGTTCTTTATTGTCATGGTTAAATATCTTAATGATGGCTCCCGGAAATAATTCAATCAAAAACCAGCCAGTAATAGAAAGTATAGTGGCTGATTTTATGCCTAAAATCAATGTCTGTTTTACCCGTCGGAAGTTTTTAGCCCCGTAATTAAATCCAATAATGGGTTGTGCAGCCATGTTAATGGCAATAACCGACATCACAAGAAACATCACCACGCTGTTTATAATACCCATGGCTCCCACGGCCAAATCACCGCCATATTTTACCAGTTGGGTATTCAGAGTCCCTTGGACCATACTTGAAGCTAATTGCATGGCAAATGGGGCAAAACCAATGGTGACGATGTAAACCACAATTTCCGGAACAATCCGTATGTTTTTGAGTCTCAATTTTAAAACTGACTTTTGACTCCTGAAATGCATCAATACCCAAATACAGAGGACTATCATCGAAATAATAGTCGCATAAGCCGCACCTTTAACACCCATATCGAAAACAAAAATAAAGATGGGATCAAGAACGAGGTTGGTTCCGGCACTTATCAGCATTGAATACATGGCAATTTTGGCATTTCCTTCCGAACGTATTAAATTATTCAGACCAAAACCTACCATATTAAAGATAGTACCCAATAGGATGATATTTAAATAATCAGAGGCATATCCCTTTGTTTCCTCACTGGTTCCAAATAATTCCAGCAACGGGTCTTTAATCAAAAATCCAAATAGGGTCACTAAAATGGAAGTAATTACAAGGAGTATAAAGGCATTGCCCAGAACCAATTCTGCACGTTGAATATCCTTTTTACCAAGATTAATTGAGATCCTTACACCGGCTCCAATCCCAATAAGCATCCCAAATGCCATCATAATAATCATGATGGGAAATACAGCACTTAAACCTGCCAAAGCATAGGCTCCCACTCCCTGTCCAATAAATATCCTATCTACCACATTGTACAAAGAGTTCACTACTACCCCTGTAAACGCGGGGACAAAATATTGCCACATCAGCCGTGGAATACTTTTCGATTCTAGGTCATGGACATTTTTCGCGTGAACCATAGGAGGCTTGGCATTTATTATTAATTTTAAGGATGCAAAGGTAATTGTAAACAACAAATTCAAATCAAAAATGACTTTTTATTCAAAATATTTAATTGCAGTAGGAATCATAGGGCTTTCAGGAATTCCTTTATTCATTCTTGATTATTCTGATCTTTCATGGAATACAAATAAAGAGAGTTATTGGGGGATGATTTCAATGGTTGCCTTAATTATTGCTGTGTTGGTTTATCATGTGGCTTTAAAACGGGAGCAGGCAAATACAAATACCCAAAATAGAAAATGATTTTAGGTTTGGGTTGCAATACTTGCATTTTTTTCCTAAATTGGAATCCATTCGAAAATATTGAAAAAAATTTACAATTAAATTTTGTTAATGAATATCAATGTTCTAAATTTGCAGCCTTGTTTATTTGGATGTTAAATTTTAAGTAATATGATTGTAATACCAGTAAAAGAAGGCGAAAATATTGATAGGGCTTTAAAAAAGTTTAAGAGAAAATTCGAAAAAACCGGAGTTATTAAAGAATTAAGAGCTCGTCAGGTTTTCAGAAAACCATCTGTCGAAAGAAGGGAAGAAATGATTAAAGCCGTTTACATTCAGCAATTGCAAATCGAAGATCAATCAATGTAATTTGCATTAGATTTGGTAGGGACTTTGCTTCCCCATTGATAGTTGCATTTTAATTTCTTATGGATATAAATGCTTTTATCAAATATCTGTCGAACGAAAAACGGTACTCAAAACATACCGTGCGTTCCTATCAAAGTGATCTCGATCAATTTGTTGAATTTTGCATCAGTATCAATCCTGAATTTAATCCAATTGCAAGTGATCATCATATCATTCGTAAATGGATTATTTTTTTAATGGAAAATGGAGTTAGCCCTCGTTCTATTAATCGGAAAATTACTACTTTAAAGTCGTTTTATAAATTCTTAAGTAGGGAAGGTGTGATTGAAGTCATGCCTACCGATAAAGTAGTAGTCCCAAAAATGAAAAAACAATTGCCCGTTTTTGTAGGTCAGGAACCAATGAACCGGTTGTTCGACTCCTTTGAATTTCCGGATAATTTTGAAGGGTTAAGAAACCGGACCATTCTATTGGCTTTTTATTGCACCGGCATCCGGGTGAGTGAACTGGTTTCACTTACCACTCACAACATCGATTTCTACAATGGGCAAATAAAAGTTTTGGGTAAGCGCAACAAAGAACGTTTGGTTCCCTTTGCTTTAGAACTCAAGGCTGCTTTTCAGGAATACCTTGCTGAACGCGATAAATTGGAGTGTAACCATCCCGTTGTATTTGTCACCAATGCGGGAGACCCCATTTACGATAGGTTGGTTTACGATATCGTTCATCAGAATTTGGGGGCAGTTACTACCCTCGAAAAGCGGAGCCCACATATATTGAGGCATACATTTGCCACCCAGATGCTGAATAACGGAGCTGATATTAATGCCATCAAAGAGTTACTGGGGCATTCTAATCTTTCTGCAACACAAATCTATACCCATACCACATTCGAAAAGCTTAAAAAAATATATAAACAAGCTCACCCTCGAGCATAAAAACAGGAGGTAACTATGAATATCAAAATTCAATCGGTACATTTTGATGCAGATGGGAAACTGCTGGAATTTATTGAAAATAAATTGAGCAAATTGGACCATATTTATGATCAAATTGTTGGGGCAGAAGTTGTCCTTAAAATTGAAAAATCTGAAGACAGTCAAAACAAGGTTACTGATATCAAAATCTTGATTCCTGGAAATGACCTTTTTTCGAAGCGACAGGCAAAAACTTTCGAAGAGGCTACAGATTTAGCCGTGGAAGCATTGTTAAAGCAGTTGAAGCGGATTAAAGAAAAGCAAAGGAATTAACCACGAGTTCTATAGAAACCTTAAAAATATCGCGAGCCCCAAGAATAGGGGCTCTTTTATTGATAAATGAATAGCGTTTTATTGTTAAAATAGCAGATCAAAAAAACGATAAAGGCCGCAACAGAACTGAAACTTTAAAATATTTGAGGGTGTAAGGAAAAAAATAATTTGAATTTTGTGTTTTAAAAAAAATATTTCATACATTTGCCAACCGTTTTGAGAGGTAAAATATGTTCTTTTAAATAAGCCGGTATAGCTCAGTTGGCCAGAGCAGCTGATTTGTAATCAGCTGGTCGGGGGTTCGAATCCCTCTACCGGCTCTTTATAGATTTGCCAAGTTCATCCTTCATAGAGGTACAATCAAAACGGGCATTATGCTAGAAAAGAAGTTCTAATACATTATGATATTTGGGGAGATACCAAAGTGGCCAACTGGGGCAGACTGTAAATCTGCTGACGTACGTCTTCGTAGGTTCGAATCCTGCTCTCCCCACAAAACCATTTACATGGATAAAACGATAATTGCAGGCTTGTTGTATGATAAATAGGTGTGCGGTTATTTAAAAGCGGGAGTAGCTCAGTCGATAGAGCATTAGCCTTCCAAGCTAAGGGTCGCGGGTTTGAATCCCGTCTCCCGCTCAATGTTTTGCCGAAGTAGCTCAGGGGTAGAGCGCTTCCTTGGTAAGGAAGAGGTCATGGGTTCAATTCCCATCTTTGGCTCTAAGACTGGGTATAATATTTTGTTGAATTAGTAATAATTGGTAATTATGGCTAAAGAAACGTTTAAGAGGGATAAACCTCACGTGAATATTGGAACCATCGGTCACGTTGACCATGGTAAAACAACTTTGACCGCTGCTATCACGAAAGTATTAGCAGAAAAAGGTCTATCAGAGATGCGTAGCTTCGATTCAATCGACAATGCACCTGAAGAAAAAGAGCGTGGTATTACTATTAATACCGCTCACGTAGAGTACCAAACTCAAAATCGCCACTATGCTCACGTTGACTGTCCAGGTCACGCTGACTATGTGAAGAACATGGTAACTGGTGCTGCTCAAATGGATGGAGCCATCCTTGTAGTTGCTGCTACTGATGGTCCTATGCCTCAAACCCGCGAACACATCCTGTTGGCTCGTCAGGTAAACGTACCTAAGGTACTTGTTTTCCTGAATAAAGTAGATATGGTTGATGACGAAGAGTTGTTGGAATTAGTTGAAATGGAAGTACGCGAATTGTTGGACTTCTATGAATTCGACGGTTCAAATGCTCCTGTTATCAGAGGTTCTGCTTTAGGTGGTCTTAACGGAGAACCTAAATGGGTTGAAAAAATCATGGAATTAATGGATGCAGTTGATAGCTGGATTCCACTACCTCCTCGTGACATCGATAAGCCTTTCTTGATGCCAGTTGAAGACGTATTCTCGATCACAGGTCGCGGTACTGTTGCTACTGGTCGTATCGAAACTGGTGTTATCAAAACAGGTGAAGAAATCCAAATTATTGGTTTGGGTGCCGCTGGTATGAAATCAGTTGTAACCGGTGTTGAAATGTTCCGCAAAATCCTTGATAGAGGTGAAGCTGGTGACAACGTAGGTCTGTTACTTCGTGGTGTTGACAAAGAATCAATCAAACGTGGTATGGTTATCAGCCACCCTGGAAAAATCACTCCTCATACAAAAATCAAAGCTGAGATTTATGTATTGAAGAAAGAAGAGGGAGGCCGTCACACTCCATTCCACAACAACTACCGTCCACAGTTCTATTTGCGTACATTGGACGTAACTGGTGAAATCATGTTGCCAGAAGGAACTGAAATGGTAATGCCAGGTGATAACGTAAGTATCACTGTAAACCTAATTACTCCAGTTGCTTGTAACGTAGGTCTCCGTTTTGCTATCCGCGAAGGTGGTAGAACAGTAGGTGCTGGACAGATAACTGAAATTGTAGAATAATACAATAACTAACGAAAAAGGATTCCGCCTTGGCGGATTCTTTTTTTCACACGGGTGTAGCTCAGTTGGTAGAGCACTGGTCTCCAAAACCAGGTGTCGGGCGTTCGAGTCGCTCCTCCCGTGCTAATTTTATTTTAAGATGCGTAAAATAAGAGAATATTTTAAAGACGTTTACACTGAGTTAGTACATAAAGTAACCTGGCCTTCATGGGCAGAGTTACAGAACAGTATGGTAGTTGTAATGGTTGCTTCCTTTATTATAGCCCTCATCATCTATGTTATGGATGTTTCATTTACGAAAGTAATGGAACTCGTTTACAGTATGTTTTATTAATTTTCCTTAATAGAGATGGAAAAGAAGTGGTATGTTGTGCGCGCAATAAGCGGTAAAGAAAAAAAGGTTAAGGAACAGATCGAAAGCGAAATTTCCCATTTAAAGTTAGAGGAATACGTTTCCCAAGTCTTAATTCCTCAGGAAAAGATTTATCAGATCCGGAATGGGAAAAAAATTAGCAAAGAGAGAAGTTTCTTTCCTGGTTATGTGCTTATTGAAGCTGCTTTGGTAGGTGAAATCCCTCATATCCTTCGGAACATCCCCAATGTATTAGGCTTCCTGGGTACAGGGGGAGAAGCCACTCCGTTAAGGGTTGCAGAAGTAAACCGCATTCTGGGTAAAGTTGACGAACTCGCTGAAAGCGAAGAAGAAATCAATGTACCCTATATCGTGGGTGAAACTGTCAAAGTAATTGATGGACCTTTTAATAGCTTCAGCGGGATAATTGAAGAGGTAAACGAGGAGAAGAAAAAACTGAAAGTTTCAGTGAAAATCTTTGGGCGAAAAACTCCCGTGGAGCTAAGTTTTATGCAGGTTGTAAAAGAATAAATTATTTATTATGGCAAAAGTTGTTGATGCAATGATTAAGTTGCAAATCAAAGGAGGGGCCGCCAATCCTTCTCCGCCTGTTGGTCCTGCCCTTGGTTCTAAGGGTGTGAACATCATGGAGTTTTGCAAACAATTTAATGCACGGACTCAAAACAGTGCCGGAAAAGTCCTTCCGGTAATTATCACCGTTTATTCTGATAAATCGTTCGAATTTATCGTTAAAAAACCACCAGTTGCCGTTCAGATTCTAGAAGCAGCGAAAATAAAAAGCGGTTCGGCGGAACCTAATCGTAAAAAAATAGCTTCTATTACCTGGAACCAAGTGAAAGAAATTGCCGAGGACAAGATGAGTGACTTGAATGCATTCACCATTGATTCAGCAATTAGCATGGTTGCAGGAACTGCTCGTAGTATGGGTGTGACAATCTCAGGTGAATTTCCCGGCAAAAATTAATTAAAAACCTCTAGTTAAAAATGGCAAAACTAACGAAAAACAGAAAAAAAGTTGCAGATAAAATTGAAACAGGTAAACTGTATAAATTATCTGAAGCTTCGAAGTTGGTTAAAGAGGTGACTACCACTAAGTTTGATGCTTCTGTTGATATTGACATCCGTTTGGGTGTCGATCCCCGGAAAGCAAACCAGATGGTTCGTGGTGTTGTTTCATTACCTCATGGAACAGGGAAAGAAACGCGTGTTTTAGTGCTATGTACCCCCGATAAGGTAGAGGAAGCTAAAGCAGCAGGTGCCGATCATGTTGGCCTCGATGATTATATCGAAAAAATTAAAGGCGGATGGACTGATATTGATGTTATCATTACTATGCCTCCAGTAATGGCTAAAGTTGGTGCCCTAGGTAGAGTTCTTGGACCCCGTGGTTTAATGCCTAACCCTAAAAGCGGAACCGTAACAATGGAAGTTGGTGCGGCCGTTAAGGAAGTTAAGCAAGGTAAAATCGACTTCAAAGTAGATAAGTATGGTATCATCCATGCTGGTATCGGAAAAGTATCTTTTGATCCTCAAAAGATTCAGGAAAATGCCAAAGAGATGATTGATACCATTGTAAAACTGAAACCTGCTGCAGCAAAAGGTACTTATGTAAAGAGTATCAATCTTTCAAGTACCATGAGCCCTGGTATTCCAGTGGATTTTAAAACTATTGATGAGTAAAATTTATAAGTTATGAAGCGCGAAGATAAGGCTGTTGTTATCAACGAATTAGCTCAAAAACTCAAAGAATCGTCACACTTCTACCTTACTGATATTTCAGATTTGAATGCTGAAGCTACCAGTTTTTTGCGTAGAAAATGTTTCGAGAAGGAAATTGAGCTGGTTGTTGTAAAGAATACCTTGCTCAGAAAAGCGATGGAGCAGTCTGAGACAGATTATTCAGAGATGTTTAAAGTTTTGAAAGGCGCTACTTCAATCATGTTTACCGATGCTGCAAATGTACCGGGTAAACTAATTCAAGAATTAAGAAAGAAGAGCGATAAGCCTATCGTAAAAGCTGCATACGTTGAAGAGTCAGTTTATATTGGAGATAACATGTTAATGGCATTGGCCAACATCAAATCCAAAAATGAACTTATTGCTGATGTTATCGGCTTACTACAATCACCTGCCAAAAACGTGGTATCGGCTTTACAGTCTGGAGGCCAGACATTGACAGGTGTTCTCAAAACATTATCAGAAAAATAGAGTTAATTATTTTAGTAAACATTTAATTAAAAATAGAGGAAAATGGCAGATTTGAAAAAATTTGCAGAAGAGTTGGTAAACTTAACTGTAAAAGAGGTTAATGAATTGGCTGCAATCCTTAAGGAAGAGTACGGAATTGAGCCTGCTGCTGCAGCAGTAGCATATGCTGGCCCAGTTGGTGGCGGCGAAGCTGTTGCTGTTGAGGAAAAAACCGAATTCGATGTAATCCTTAAAAATGCAGGTGGACAGAAACTTCAAGTAGTAAAATTAGTTAAAGAACTTACTGGTCTTGGTCTAAAAGAAGCTAAAGAAGTTGTGGACGGAGCACCAAAGGAAATTAAAACCGGAGTAAGCAAAGACGAAGCTGAAGCATTAAAAGCTAAATTAGAAGAAGCTGGAGCTGAAGTTGAACTTAAATAAAATACTCCAATAATATAGACTTACAAGGTTTAATCACGCCGCGGGTGTGATTAAGCCTTTTTGTTGTTATTTTTAAGTTCAATTTATATTTGTAATTATGGCTTCAAATACATATCAAGAAAGGATTAGTTTTGCATCTATTAAAAATCAGCTGGAATACCCTGATTTCTTGGAAGTTCAGTTAAAATCCTTTACTGATTTTTTCCAAATAAACACCACCCCTGAAAAAAGAAGAAGAGAGGGACTGTTTCAGGTTTTTACCGAAAATTTCCCAATTACCGATACTCGAAACAATTTTGTCCTCGAATTTCTTGATTATTCCATTGATCCGCCAAGATATACCATTGAAGAAAGCATTGAGCGGGGACTTACTTACAGTATTCCACTGAAGGCAAAATTAAAATTATATTGCACTGATCCCGAACATGAGGATTTTGATACGGTTGTGCAAGACGTTTACCTTGGTACGGTCCCTTACATGACCCCCAAAGGTACGTTTGTGATCAACGGGGCCGAGCGCGTTATCGTGTCTCAGCTGCATCGTTCCCCTGGCGTTTTCTTCGGTCAAAGCATCCATGCAAATGGCACCAAACTGTATTCAGCCAGGGTTATCCCATTTAAAGGCTCCTGGATTGAATTTGCTACCGATATAAACAGCGTGATGTACGCCTACATCGACCGTAAAAAGAAATTGCCGGTTACTACTTTGTTGCGTGCCATTGGGTACGAAGGGGATCGTGAAATTTTGGAAATTTTCGGACTGGCTGATGAAATTAAAGTTTCAAAATCAGGACTGAAAAAATTTGTAGGACGTAAACTGGCTGCAAGGGTCTTAAAGTCTTGGGTTGAAGACTTTGTGGACGAAGATACCGGTGAAGTAGTTTCTATCGAACGGAATGAAATAGTTATTGATAGGGAAACTGTTCTCAATAATGATAATATTGAGGAAATCATCGATTCAGGAGCTAAATCTATTTTGCTTCACAAAGAATTGGCAAATATTTCCGATTTTGGAATTATTTACAATACCCTACAAAAGGATCCTTGTAATTCCGAAAAGGAAGCTGTATTGCACATTTACAGGCAATTACGGAACTCGGAACCACCCGATGAAGCTACTGCCCGTGATGTAATTGAAAAATTGTTTTTCTCTGATAAAAGATACGATTTGGGTGAGGTAGGTAGGTACCGGCTTAACAAAAAGCTTGGTCTAAATACCGAAATGAATATTAAAATCCTTACCAAAGAGGATATTATCGAAATTATAAAATATTTGATTGAGCTGATCAACAGCAAAACAGATGTGGACGATATCGACCACTTGAGCAACCGTAGGGTACGTACCGTGGGCGAACAACTCATGAACCAATTTGGCGTGGGTTTGGCCCGTATGGCCCGTACCATCCGCGAACGGATGAATGTTCGCGACAACGAGGTATTCACACCAGTAGATTTGATCAATTCAAAAACATTGTCAAGCGTTATCAATTCCTTTTTTGGAACCAACGCCTTGTCGCAGTTCATGGATCAAACCAATCCGTTGGCTGAAATGACCCACAAACGCCGTATGTCGGCACTGGGGCCTGGCGGTCTGTCGCGTGAACGTGCCGGTTTCGAGGTTCGTGACGTACACTATACACACTATGGACGTCTTTGCCCGATTGAAACCCCTGAAGGGCCTAACATCGGTCTGATTTCGTCTCTTTGCGTATTTGCAAAAATCAACAACCTTGGATTTATCGAAACCCCTTACCGGAAGACCAGTGAAGGTGTGGTTGATTTATCGAATGAAGGGGTTGTTTATTTAAGCGCAGAGGAAGAAGAAGATAAAATCATTGCCCAAGCCAATGCACCTTTGCATGAGGATGGCCGTTTTGTCCGTTCAAAAGTGAAGTCAAGGCTTGAAGCCGATTATCCTGTAGTAGAACCTACCGAAGTCCAATTGATGGATGTAGCTCCAAATCAGATTGCTTCTATTGCAGCTTCATTGATCCCATTCTTGGAACATGACGATGCCAACCGTGCGTTGATGGGTTCGAACATGATGCGTCAGGCAGTTCCGTTGTTGCATCCGGAATCTCCGATTGTAGGAACAGGTATTGAAAAGAAAGTTGCCGAGGATTCCCGGAATCTTATCCGTGCCGAAGGGGATGGCGTAGTTGAATTCGTTGATGCCGAAGAAATCATCATCCGTTACAACCGTAATGAAGAAGAGCGGTTTGTAAGTTTCGAGGATGATACGGTACGTTATCATTTATCAAAATTCCAAAAGACCAATCAAAATACATGTATCAATCAACACCCGATTGTTTCAAAAGGAGACAAAGTGAAGAAAGGTACTGTGTTAACTGAAGGATATGGCACGCAAGGAGGTGAATTGGCTTTAGGTCGAAACCTGAAAGTTGCATTCATGCCTTGGAAAGGTTACAATTTTGAGGATGCTATTGTTCTTTCAGAAAAAGTGGTCCGCGATGATGTATTTACATCCCTTCATATTGATGAATATATGCTAGAAGTCCGCGATACCAAACGTGGTTTGGAAGAGCTGACCTCGGATATTCCAAATGTGAGTGAAGAAGCCACCAAAAATCTGGATGAAAATGGCTTGATACGCATCGGGGCTCATGTGAAACCAGGTGATATCTTGATTGGTAAAATTACCCCTAAAGGAGAATCGGACCCATCGCCCGAAGAAAAGCTTTTAAGAGCCATCTTTGGTGATAAAGCAGGTGATGTGAAAGATGCTTCATTAAAAGCTTCCCCCTCATTGACAGGTGTGGTTATTGATAAAAAACTGTTTTCAAGATCATTAAAAGATAAAAAAGTTAAGACTGCCGAAAAACCATTGCTTCAGAAATTGGATGATGAAATGGAGCGCAAGCATGCTGACTTGAAATCAAAACTGATTGACAAACTTTTTGTGGTGGTGAACGGCAAAGTTTCACAAGGCATCAAAGATTATTATGGTATAGATGTAATTGCCAAAGGGACTAAATTTACCCAAAAAGTGCTACAGGATCTTGATTACATAAATATCAATCCGAATAAATGGACTACTGATAAAGATAAAAATACCATTATCAGCGATTTATTGCACAACTACTTAATCAAATTCCGCGACATTGAAGGCGAAGTAAAACGCAAGAAATTTAATGTTACGGTAGGCGATGAGTTACCAAACGGGATTGTTCAATTGGCCAAAGTTTACATTGCCCAAAAACGTAAAGTCAGGGTAGGTGATAAGATGGCAGGACGGCATGGTAACAAAGGTATTGTGGCAAAAGTTGTTCGTGAAGAGGACATGCCCTTCTTAGAAAATGGGACCCCCGTGGATATTGTTTTAAATCCGCTAGGTGTGCCTTCGCGTATGAACCTTGGGCAGATTTACGAAACCGTTTTAGGATGGGCCGGTAAAGAATTAGGGGTGAAATTTGCTACACCGATTTTCGATGGAGCAACCCTTGATCAAATTACTGATTATACCACTAAAGCAGGTGTTCCTGAATTTGGACGCTCTTATTTATATGATGGTGGATCTGGCGAAAGATTCCATCAACCTGCAACTGTCGGCATTATTTACATGCTGAAACTAGGGCACATGGTTGATGATAAAATGCACGCACGTTCCATTGGACCATATTCCCTCATCACACAACAGCCACTTGGAGGTAAAGCTCAATTTGGTGGTCAGCGTTTTGGTGAAATGGAGGTTTGGGCATTAGAGGCTTTTGGGGCAGCTAATATCCTGCAAGAAATCCTTACCATCAAATCGGATGACGTTTTGGGGAGGGCGAAAGCTTACGAGGCAATTGTAAAAGGTGAACCAATGCCAAATCCTGGCATTCCGGAATCTTTGAACGTATTGCTGCATGAGTTGCGTGGTCTGGGATTAAGCATCAATTTAGAGTAAATTAGTAGGGTACCGTAAAACTTACGGTACTCTTTTCATAATCAATTTAAATCTTTCTATATATGGCCTTTAGAAAGGAAAATAAAGCAAAGAGCGATTTTTCAAGGATTTCCATTGGACTGGCTTCGCCCGAAGAGGTGCTTGAACGATCAAGTGGAGAAGTGTTAAAACCAGAGACCATTAACTACCGAACTTACAAACCTGAACGTGATGGTTTGTTTTGTGAACGGATTTTTGGTCCGGTGAAAGATTATGAATGTCATTGCGGTAAATACAAGCGTATCCGTTACAAAGGAATAGTTTGCGACCGTTGTGGTGTTGAAGTTACAGAAAAAAAGGTACGTCGTGAACGCATGGGGCATATACAGTTGGTGGTTCCCGTGGCTCACATCTGGTACTTTAAATCGTTACCAAACAAAATAGGATATTTACTTGGCTTGCCAACTAAAAAACTGGATTCAATTATCTATTACGAAAGATACGTGGTTATCAATCCGGGAGTAATGGCTGACGAAGGAGTTCAATACCTGGATTTCCTTACCGAAGAAGAATATTTAGATTATTCTGAAAAACTCCCAAAAGAAAACCTGTATCTGGAAGATACCGATCCAAACAAGTTCGTAGCTAAAATGGGAGCTGAAGCACTTTATGCATTGCTTGAGCGCCTTGATTTGGATGAACTTTCTTATTCACTGCGTCACAAAGCCAATACGGAGACTTCGCAACAGCGTAAAAATGAAGCATTAAAACGCCTTCAAGTTGTGGAATCGTTCCGTGCTTCAGCCGGGCGTAATAAGCCAGAGTGGATGATTGTTAAAGTGGTTCCAGTAATCCCACCGGAGCTTCGTCCGTTGGTACCTTTGGATGGTGGCCGTTTTGCCACTTCCGATTTGAACGATTTGTACCGCCGGGTAATCATCCGTAACAACCGTTTAAAAAGGTTGATTGAAATCAAAGCTCCTGAGGTAATTTTACGTAACGAAAAACGTATGTTGCAGGAAGCAGTGGATTCATTATTCGATAACTCCAGAAAATCGAACGCTGTTAAGACTGAAAGCAACCGTGCCTTAAAATCGTTGAGCGACAGCTTGAAAGGTAAACAAGGACGGTTCCGTCAAAACTTACTCGGTAAACGTGTGGATTACTCTGCCCGTTCAGTTATCGTTGTTGGTCCGGAGCTTAAAATGCACGAATGTGGATTGCCTAAAAATATGGCGGCCGAACTTTATAAACCTTTCATCATCCGCAAATTGATTGAACGGGGTATTGTAAAAACTGTTAAATCAGCCAAGAAAATTGTGGACCGGAAAGATCCTGTAGTTTGGGATATCCTCGAAAATGTATTGAAAGGACACCCGGTATTATTGAACCGTGCTCCTACATTGCACCGTTTGGGTATCCAGGCTTTCCAACCGAAATTGATCGAGGGTAAGGCCATTCAATTGCACCCATTGGCTTGTACGGCTTTCAATGCTGACTTTGACGGTGACCAAATGGCTGTGCATTTACCTTTGGGTAATGCTGCTATTCTGGAAGCTCAAATGTTGATGTTAGGTTCGCATAATATCTTAAATCCTGCCAACGGTGCACCAATTACGGTACCATCGCAAGACATGGTTTTGGGTCTGTACTACATTACTAAAGGTAGGACAGGTGTAAAAGGCGAAGGTTCCATTTTCTATTCTCCTGAAGAGGTTACCATTGCATACAACGAGAGAAAAGTTGCCTTGCATGCGAACATCAAAGTGAAAACCAGGGATCTGGTTAATGGAGAATTAAAGAATGTAATTCTTGAAACTACCGTTGGACGGGTGATTGTTAATCAATTTGTTCCGGCCGAAGTAGGTTATATTAATGAATTATTTACCAAAAAGTCGCTTCGCGATATCATTGGTAAAATATATAAGACCTGTGGAACTGCTGTAACTGCTAAATTCCTCGATGATATTAAGGATTTAGGTTATCGCATGGCCTTCGAAGGCGGTCTGTCGTTTAACTTAGGTGATGTGATCATCCCAAGTGAAAAAACAGTGCTGGTTGACGAAGGTTACGCTCAGGTTGATGAGGTGATGAATAACTACAACATGGGTTTCATTACCAACAACGAACGTTACAATCAGATTATCGACATCTGGACACATACCAATGCCAAACTTACCCAGATACTAATGAAACAGTTGAGCACCGATAACCAAGGTTTCAACTCTGTTTACATGATGCTTGACTCTGGAGCACGGGGTTCTAAGGAACAGATCCGTCAGCTTTCGGGCATGAGGGGTTTGATGGCAAAACCACAAAAATCGGGTGCCGAAGGAGGACAGATCATTGAAAACCCCATTCTTTCGAACTTTAAGGAAGGTTTGTCGGTTCTTGAGTATTTTATATCTACCCACGGTGCCCGTAAAGGTTTGGCCGATACCGCGCTGAAAACTGCCGATGCTGGTTACTTGACCCGTCGTTTGGTTGATGTGTCGCAAGATGTGATCATTAACGAAGAAGATTGCGGGACCCTTAGAGGTCTGGTGGCTTCAACACTTAAAAAGAACGAAGAAGTTGTTGAAACACTTTACGAACGTATTTTAGGCCGTACTTCGGTTCACGATATCTATCATCCAATTACCGGAAAGCTAATTGTTGTATCAGGTGAAGAGTTTACTGAAAGTATAGCCCGGGTGATTGAAGAATCGCCCATTGAACAAGTGGAAATGCGTTCGGTACTTACCTGTGAATCGAAAAATGGGGTTTGCGCCAAGTGTTATGGCCGGAATTTAGCCAATAGCCGGATGGTTCAAATGGGTGAAGCTGTAGGTGTTATTGCAGCACAGTCCATCGGTGAGCCTGGTACACAGTTGACACTTCGTACCTTCCACGTAGGGGGTACTGCAGGTAATATTGCCACCGATTCAAGTGTTATTGCCAGTTACGAAGGTAGGGTTGAGTTTGAGGAACTCCGTACCATTGAATTCGAAGATCAAGATGGTTCAAGGGGCGATGTTGTTATTGGTCGTTTAGCCGAAGTCAAACTTTTCGATAAAAATACCAACCTTGTTTTATCGATACACGCGATACCTTACGGTTCGAAACTTTATGTTAAAGAAGGAGCCGATGTTAAAAAAGGGGATGTCATTTGCGAATGGGATCCTTACAATGCGGTAATTGTTTCTGAAGCAGCGGGTATTATCCATTTTGTGAATGTAGAAGAAGGTATTACTTTCCGTGAAGAGGCCGATGAACAAACCGGCTTCCGTGAAAAGGTAATTATCGAAACCCGTGATAAAACAAAGAACCCAACCATTAAGGTTACCAATGAAGCTGGGGAGCAGTTAAAAACGTACAACTTGCCAGTTGGGGCCCACGTGGTGATTGATGAAGGCGCAAAAGTACGTCAGGGACAGGTTATTGTTAAAATCCCCCGCTCAGTTGGTAAAGCAGGTGACATCACGGGAGGTCTTCCAAGGGTTACTGAATTGTTTGAAGCCCGTAACCCATCGAATCCGGCTGTTGTAGCTGAAATTGACGGTGAAATTAGCTTCGGGAAGATTAAACGGGGTAACCGTGAAATCATTGTAACCTCCAGAACTGGCGAAGTAGTTAAATATTTGGTTCCACTATCGAAACAGATTTTGGTTCAGGAAAATGACTATGTAAAAGCCGGTATCCCTCTTTCTGATGGAGCGATTACTCCTTCTGATATTTTAGCCATTAAAGGCCCGACCAAGGTGCAGGAATACATTGTGAATGAGGTACAGGAAGTTTACCGGCTACAGGGTGTGAAAATCAACGATAAACACTTTGAAGTCATTGTACGTCAGATGATGCGCAAGGTTGAGATTGTGGATCCGGGGGATACCATCTTCCTTGAGAAACAGGTGGTTGATAAAAATGAGTTTATGGAAGAAAACGATTGGATTTGGGACAAAAAAGTGGTTACCGATGCCGGTGACTCAGGGTTGCGCCCTGGTCAGATTATTACCGCCAGAAAACTCCGTGACGAGAACTCCATTTTGAAGCGGAAAGACCTGAAACTGGTAGAGGCAAGGGATGCCGTTGCCGCAACTTCAAGTCAGATTCTTCAAGGGATTACACGGGCCGCACTTCAAACCCGAAGCTTTATCTCTGCCGCATCGTTCCAGGAAACTACAAAAGTTCTGAACGAAGCAGCAATTAATGGTAAAATAGATGGTTTGGAAGGCTTGAAAGAAAACGTGATTGTAGGTCACCTGATACCGGCTGGTACAGGTTCCCGCCGATTCACAAACATGATTGTAGGTAATAAGGAGGATTATGAAAACCTTGTTGCTTCAAAACGTCATGCTGTCAAACAAGAATAAATTCTTTAAAATAATTGAAAAGGGCTGTCTAATTTTGACAGCCCTTTTTGCTTGAATAAACTTTTGACGAGTAATTTTCTTACTTTTACATCAAATAAAATCATTAAAATAATCGATATCATGGAAGAGCCAATTAAAAAAAACAATCAGATTAATATTGAATTAAGTGAAGAAGTAGCTCAGGGTGTTTACTCAAATTTAGCGGTCATTACACATTCAAGTGCAGAATTTGTATTGGATTTTGTCCGCATCATGCCCGGAATCCCCAAAGCGAAAGTCAAATCAAGAATAATTCTTACCCCGGAACATGCCAAACGATTGTTAGGCGCTCTGAAAGATAATCTGGCGAAATATGAAGCCGTTCATGGAAAAATTAAAAATACCGAAGGAGAAGGGCCAAACCACATGCCCATGAACTTTGGAGGTCCAACCGCTCAGGCATAACCTAAATTTTTATTGGAATTTTAAACCAATAGTCAATCTCTTTTGTTTGTTAATGGAAATCTGAGTATTAGTTGATTGGATTTTATACAATTTCGACTATTTTTAGCTTAAGAATTTCGGTTTAATTAATTAAAACAAATGACATGAAAAAAACATTACTAATTTTTGGCTTAGCATTGTGTGTAACTCCTTTATTTACCTCATGCGACTTAGATGAAGTATCACCTCAAGATTTACAGAGTGCCGGTACTACCTTGAATGCAAATACCAACGCTGAATTGGGAGTGATTAAAGTATTTGAAAACGTGAATAATTTCGGTTTTGGAGCAGAAGGCTTGAAAGCAGCCGAATTGTCTGGTTCACAACCTACGGCATCATGGAATGGGAATACATTAACACTTGACTTTACCGGTGTGGAGAATGCCTCAGGTAAGATTTATGCAACATTTTCAGGAACCCCCGGTTATGTACCTGGATTAACTACCAATGTCACGTTTGATAATTATGTAAATAACGGATCAGGTTTGGATGGTGAAATGTTAATGAAACTTGAAGAGTTTACTCTTGCTGAAAAAGCGGTCTTCTCATTCAAATCAGTAGGTAATATTGAAGTCACCGAAGGGGATGATTCTTTTTTATGGACTTGTGACCAAACATTTGATTGGGCAGAGGGACTTTTCACGTTGACAGATGGATCTGACGACACATTTATTTTGAACGGAACATCTACTCAAACTGTTGATACTTTGGTTAATAAAATGAAATTAACTGATGTAGTTTATGCTACTGCTTGTGACTTTATCAAAGACGGTGTGATTGAATTAACCCAGGACTCAGGTTCTGCCGATGAATTAATTGTTACCTGTGATTTTGGTATAGATGCCAATGGAAACGATGCTGGCGATTGTGATGGTTATGTAAAAATGACTGCTGGCGGCATTACACTTACTATTGATATGGAATCATATTAAAACCTTACAAATTTTTTACAAGAGCTATCTCAATCTTTTGAGGTAGCTCTTTTGATGTTAATAAATTACCTATTTCCTTTTGTTAACATTAAATTGATGAAAATTTCCCTAAAAGATAAAATATTTCAGCGATGAAATAGGGTTTTTAAATGAAAATTGGAATATCTTTGTATCATTCTGAATTTACATTAATTTAAACTAGTCGTTATGAGAAAAATTACTAATTGGCGAAACAATCTTTTACAAGGGTTGTTGGCTTTGTTTCTAACCTTTACAATGAGCTCTCAAAGTTGGGGGCAAGCTCTTATAGAAGAGAATTTTGATTATACTATAGGCTCTTTACTTACAGCGAATGGTTGGACAGCACATAGTGGGACAGGAACCGAATCAATTACTGTAACTGATGGATTATCTTTTACACATTATGCTGGTTCAGGTATTGGTGGAGCAGCTCTGCTGGATAATACTGGCGAAGATGTAAATAGAACATTTACAGTTCAAACATCTGGTTCAATATATGCAGCTTTGATTGTAAAAACTTCTGCTACTAATTCTGAAGGCTATTTCTTCCATTTTGGACAGAATCCTTGGAATACTACTTATTCTACTAGACTCTGGGTGAAAGCTACGGGTGATGCACTGGGAATAGGTGCTTCTGTTGCTACTTGGGTGCCAATTACTCCTGATACCCCAACTTTAGTGGTTGTTAAATACAATATTGATACTAAGGAATCAAGTTTATATGTGTTTAACACACTTCCAACCAGCGAACCGGCTACAGCCGATGCAACCTATACTGAAACATCAGCAACAACGATTGGGGGAATTGGATTGCGTCAATTTAATGCTGCTGAAAATGTTATTGTTGATGGTATCCGTGTTGCAACAACATGGGCTGATGCAGTTCCAGTATATACTCCTTCAGTAGATACTGATATTTTAACTTTTTCATTATCTGAACAATCTGCTGATGCAACTATTAATACCACAGATCATACGGTATCAATTGAAGTTGTAGCAGGTACTGATGTAACAGCATTAGTTCCTACTATTACCCTTTCCGAAGGTGCGACAATAAATCCTGCTTCTGGAGTTGCTCAGGATTTCACCGCACCTGTTGTTTATACTGTAACTGCCGAAGATGGAACAACAAATCAAGCATGGACTGTGACTGTAACTGTGGCTGCTTTACCAAGTTCAGAAGCTGAGATACTTACATTTTCATTTGTAGAAGAGGTTTCAGGAGCTGTAATAAACTCAGAGGCCGCTACAATTACTTCACTTGTTGAATGGGATGCCGATTTAACAAAATTGGAGCCAACCATTACGGTATCGGTTGGTGCACAGGTTACTGCAACCGTTTTACCTGTCGATTTTTCCAGTCCGGTGGTGTATCGTGTAACTGCACAAGATTTAACTACAACCAAAGATTGGACAGTAACTGTTACAAAGGATGCTGAACCAAATCATGCTGCTGAGATTACTGCTTTTGAACTGACACAATTATCGGCTGCTGTTGTTATTAATTCTGAAACTGCTACCATTACTGGTGTATTAGTTGCTGGTACCGATGTTACTGGCTTAACTCCAACATTGACACTTTCCGAAGGAGCTACATACACACCAAGCGGAGCCCAGGATTTTACCAATGCCGTAGTATATACTGTGACAGCTCAGGATGGTGAAACCACCAAAGATTGGACAGTGACCCTTACCGTACTTGAGATTGAAAGTGTTACTATCCACGACATTCAATTTACCGAAGATGCTTCAGGTGATAGCCCATTAATTAATCAAGTTGTAAAAACAAAAGGTGTTGTTACTGCTTTGGAAGCTAAAGCCTTTTATTTGCAAGATGGCGCTGGCGCTTGGAATAGTGTTTATGTCTATCAAAATGCTGCCCCTACTGTTGTTGTGGGAGATTCCATTCTTATCGAAGGTAAAATATCGGAATATAACAAACTTACTGAGATTACAAATCCTGTGATTACTGTATTGAACAGTGGTAATGCTGTAGCTGCTGCAACTGCGTTATCAGTAGCCGATTTCAAACAAGAAATGTATGAAGGCGTTTTGGTTACAATTTCAAATGTTACTTGCGTTTCGGAAGTAGTAAGCAAAAACTGGAAAGTAAAAGCAGTAGCAAGCACAGATACGGTTATTGTTCGGAATGGTATTTTTGATTATACACCAGTTCTAGGTCAAGTGTTTGTTTCCATCACTGGTTTTGGTGGTCAATATAAAACCGATTACCAGTTATTTCCACGCAGTGCTGAAGATATTGTTATCACGTCTGTTTTCGACGAACAATTGGCTTTGGTTAACATCTATCCTAATCCAGTTGAAAGTGAATTAAAATTAGATAACCTGGATGGAGTTTCCTCAATTATGATTAGTAATATTTTAGGTCAAACTATGAAAACCCTTACAGTGAATAGTTCAGCCATGAATATCGATTTAAGTAAATTAAACAATGGCATTTACGTTGTTACTTTGAAATCAGTTGATGGAACAACCCGTTCTGAAAGAATCATTAAAAAATAACAATTCAATGAATAAAAAGAAAGGCTGTCAAATTTTGGCGGCCTTTTTTATGTTGTGAAATTATGAGTACAGTCCAGTAGATTTTTTGTCAATAGCGTACATTTGCGGTAACGAATAAAAGCTTTATTTATGGACTTAGCACAATTTCAAAGGGCAATTCTTGAAGGTATCCCTGAATACCTCCCCAACCTAAAACCATACGATGTTTCTATTAATCACGCACCAAAGCGGAAAGAGATATTAAATTCAGAGGAACGTAAATTGGCCATACAAAATGCCTTGAGGTATTTTGATAAAAGGCATCATCACATTCTGGCCAAAGAATTTGCTAATGAGTTGGATACTTATGGCCGGATTTATATGTACCGGTTCCGTCCCGATTACGAAATTAGAGCACGTCACTATAACGATTTTCCTCACCAGTCAAAACAGGCGGCAGCTATCTTGCTGATGATATTCAACAACCTGGATTATACTGTAGCACAGCACCCGCATGAGTTAATCACCTATGGGGGTAATGGGGCGGTTTTTCAAAACTGGGCTCAATTCCGGCTGGCAGTAAAATATTTGGCCGAGATGACCGATGAACAAACTTTGGTCATGTATTCCGGGCATCCCATGGGATTATTCCCCAGCCATAAAGAGGCTCCAAGAGTGATTATTACCAACGGCATGATGATTCCCAATTATAGCAAGCCCGACGATTGGGAGCGGTTTAATGCGTTAGGTGTAACCCAGTATGGGCAAATGACAGCCGGATCGTACATGTATATTGGTCCCCAGGGAATTGTTCACGGAACCACCATTACCGTATTAAATGCGGGTAGGATGATAGCAAGCTCGGGAGAAGGGTTGGCTGGTAAATTATTTATTACTGCTGGATTAGGTGGAATGTCGGGTGCTCAACCAAAAGCAGCAAATATTGCAGGTGTTGTCTCAGTTACGGCTGAAATCAACCCAAAGGCCATTCAAACGCGGTACTCGCAAGGTTGGGTCGATGAAGTGATGGATAACCTCGATCAACTAATTGTACGCGTTAAAAAGGCTAAAGCCACAAAGGAAACCGTTTCCATTGCCTTTAAGGGAAACATTGTTGATGTTTGGGAACGCTTTGCCAAAGAGGATGTAAAAGTAGAATTAGGATCGGACCAGACCTCATTGCACAACCCCTGGGCTGGCGGATATTATCCGGGTGGATTGACTTTTGAAGAGTCGAACCAGATGATGGTCATGCAACCGGATTTATTCAAGCAAAAAGTTCAGGAATCATTATGTCGGCAGGTTGTTGCCATCAATACCTGTGTTCAAAAATTTGGGACCTATTTTTTCGACTACGGCAATGCATTTTTACTTGAATCGGGAAGGGCAGGGGCTGCTGTTTTCAAACCCAATGGCGATTTTATTTATCCATCTTATGTGCAGGATATCATGGGACCGATGTGTTTCGATTACGGGTTTGGTCCGTTCCGTTGGGTGTGTGCATCAAACCATCCAAACGATTTGGTTACGACTGACCGGATTGCCTGTCAGGTTTTGGAGGAAATTGAAAAAACGGCTCCTGAGGAAATTAAACAACAGTTAACTGACAACATACGTTGGATTAAAGAAGCGGGGAAAAACAAACTTGTTGTTGGTTCGCAGGCACGGATTCTTTACGCCGATGCCGAAGGGCGGATGAAGATTGCCGAAGCATTTAATAAAGCCATTGCTGAGGGTCTTATAACTGCACCGGTAATTCTGGGCCGCGATCATCACGATGTATCAGGCACTGATTCCCCTTATCGCGAAACTTCCAATATTTATGATGGGTCCCGTTTTACTGCCGATATGGCCATACAAAATGTTATTGGGGATTCTTTCCGTGGGGCTACCTGGGTATCCATTCACAATGGAGGAGGTGTCGGCTGGGGAGAGGTAATTAATGGCGGTTTTGGGATGGTTTTAGATGGCTCCTCCGATGCTGACCGGCGGCTGAAAGGGATGCTCTATTGGGATGTGAACAATGGGATTTCAAGGCGGAGCTGGGCTCGTAACGAAGGTGCTATTTTTACTATTAAACGGGCTATGGAGAAAGAGCCCCGGTTAAAAGTTACCCTTCCAAATCTGGTAGATGACCAACTTTTAAAAGACTTATAGAGGATAATTAATTTTGGATTAGAATCTTTTAGAAAGGATTTTATAACTTGCAATAAAAAGAACTATGTCGAGAACTAAAATATTGATGCTTTTGCTGATTGGTTTTACTATCTCAGCATGTGACAAAGATAAAACCCATTCCTCGCTTTTAGGTTCCTGGAAATGTGATGAGTACCCTGAGATTTCATTACCTAGTACGTTTCAGGTGAATATTGTCCGTAACAGTGCTTTATCAAGCGATTCAAGCCAGTATGTTATTTACAACTTCAACAACCTCGGTTTTGACGAAGAACATGCAGTTTATATTAAGCAGGAATCAACAGATGAGGTAGTTATTACAGGAACCAATATTGTTGGGATAAGCGTTGTTGGATCGGGAACCATTGCTGCCGACTATTCCAGCATTGAATGGGAATATACCGTGAATAAAGACTTTAAAGAAGATATCAGGGCGACTTATTATTAATCGAATAATAATTGATAGGGGCGGTTCACTAAATTTAGTAATTCATCCACACCGACATTTCGGGCTTTGCGGAAAGTCTCACGCCCCTCGAAAAAGATCAGGATTACGGGTACGGTAAAAACAGAATACTGGGCTGCCAAATCCGGTATTTTTTCAACATCCACATACACCTGTTCCATCAATGGAAATTGTTTTTGAAATTCTTCGGAAAGTTTTGGCTTTAAGGTTTTGCAGACATTGCATCTTTCATGCGAAAAATAGGCCAGCAACCCCTGGCTTTGCGCTACCAACTGATTAAAATGTTCCAAAGAGTCAGTGGTTTTCATGGTAAGTTTTATTGCAATTCTTTGTAAATAAGAACAACGGCGTAGGCTGATAATCCTTCTTCGCGGCCTTCAAAACCTAATTTCTCAGTGGTTGTTGCTTTAATGGCGATGGCATCTGCATCAATTTGGCATGTAGCAGCCAATATTTGCTGCATTTGTGGGATGTAATCCTTAATTTTTGGTCGCTGTAAACTGATGGTAGTATCAATATTCCCTATCTTATACCCCTTTTCACCAATCAATTGAACAGTCTTTTTTAGGATGACTTTGCTATCAATGCCTTTGAGGGCAGCAGAGGTATCTGGAAAGTGAAACCCAATATCGCGCAAGTTAGCAGCTCCCAGCAATGCATCGCAGATGGCATGGATGAGTGTATCGCCATCGGAATGGCCCACTGAACCTTTGGTATGAGGTATTTCAATGCCACCTAAGGTAAAGGTGTAACCTTCGGCCAACTGGTGGACATCGTACCCAAAGCCAACGCGAAAGTTCATCAGGTTATTGATTACTAAAGGCATCCATATCAAATAGCAAAGAGAAACGCCAGGTATTTGAAAGCGGACTGTTATTAAAGTTTCCGGCAGGTATCAGGTACGAGAAATCCAAACCAAACACATTCATTTTTAAGCCCACCCCGGCGGTAAAATATTTCCGGTTTCCTTTGGTGGCATGTTCGTAAAAATAACCGGCACGTGCCGCAAATTGCTTGGCATACCAATATTCAACACCTACAGAGTAGGTTAACTCATGCAGCTCTTCTTCAAACCCACCAGGGGCATCGTTAAACGACTGTACCATACCTTGGATAATCCCTACATTATTGTCTTTCCCAAATTTGATATTATCGGGACTTGCTAAGCCATCAGAAATTGTACCATCGGGCAGAGTATCACCATCAGAGTAATAATGAGGAGGTGTGGGAACTAATAATTTATTAATATCAAACGCGACTGAGATACTATTGTAATCGTCAATATCAATCGTAGCTGCTCCTCCCAGCCTTAGGTTGGTGGGGATAAAGTTTTTTTCATCTTCGGTATAACCCAATTTGGCACCGATATTTGAAACATTGAACCCCGCTGCCCATGAACCTTTATACCCGCTCACCACCATGGGGCGGGTATAATAACCGTTAATGTCGATGGCTACAGAGGTTCCGGCCTCGGTGGTTTCTGAACCTACTCCTTGTCCACCTGTTAAATTCGAAAGAATAAAACGTCCGGCGATACCTAATGAGAAATTGTTTGAAAGCTTCCGGTTGTAGGAACCATCAATAGCAAATTCATGAGGAGAATAATCACCAATTTCATTGCCGATATCATTTGTGAAAGTAATACTTCCCATGGAGAAGTAACGCAGCCCGGCACCAATGGTTTGGTTTTCATCCAGGCGGTAATATCCCGAAACATAGGCCAGATTGATGTCATCCACCAACTTTTTTAACCAGGGGGTGTAACTGATAGATGCACCCATGGATTGCTTGATGAAAGCCAGTTTTGAAGAATTCCAGTGTTGCGAATACCCGTCGGGAGTGGTAGCAACCCCTACATCGCCCATGGCACCAGCCCTGGAATCGGGGGCAATCATCAAAAAAGGAACGGAGGTTGAGATGGCATTCAACTCTTGACCAAGGGTTTGATCATATGTTTGACTAAATGTTTTTTGATTGACGAATACACTTGCAATAACAGCTAAACCTAAAACTAATTTTCTCATTTTTATTTTTTTTGGAAACGCAAATTTAGAAATACAAACTGTTTTTATAGAATATTATTATCTAAAAATCATCAATTTTGAAGATTTTGTTGACTGAACGCCCTCTTTATTGGAAACTTGTACTTTATAAATGTAAATTCCATTGGGTATTTTGGCACCTCCAAAATTGGTACCCTGCCATAGAATAGGTGCTACCTGATAGCCATCGGGGGTGATTGTCTGTTTCAGTTGTGATACTTGTTGCCCCATTAAATCGTAAATATCGATGGTTATGGTCAATTCCTGTGAGGCCATATTATGATTGAACACAAAATAGGTTTCATCATTAAATGGATTCGGGTAATTGTAAAGGTTCTCAATAATGGCTTCCTGATTGTTTTTTACATAAAATTCAAGGCTTGCCTCGGAACTGTTGTTGTAAATATCCCAGGTTTTAAAATATAAAGTATGGATACCTTCGATCAAATTCTTCATCGGATACACTACTGTTCCCTGGTTATATTGGTCGATACCACCTTCATAATAATTATTCAATAGCAATACATTGTCCTGATCATTGTCCAAAACAGCAACCATATTGTGTCCAAAGCCGTTTCCAGTTGTATTAATGCCATATTCGTCGATTAAGCGGGCTAAAAGAATAGGGTTTTGATCGGTGGTACCACCATTCATAAAGGTAGTATCGTTCATAAATAGATGTATCTCTGGTCCAATTTCATCAACGGAAGTGCTTTTTGCATTGCCACCAATAATAATGTCCTGGGCATAACCAATAGCATCATTAGAATCGAGCATGGCAAAAAGGCTGATTTTACCTCTCCCGTATTTAAAGTTGATATCTTTTGGTATAATAAATTCTGATTGAAAGTAACCATTGGTCACACTGACTTTTCCACGGAATAAAATCTTATCCTGAAGGGTAAACTTAATAGAGGAATTATCCTGCCCATAGGTGTTTAAAGTGTCTTTTTTGTCATATACTGTTATGTAAACTACTCCATTTTCTGTCAGGTAATTTCCGTTTTCATCGTGTATATAACCAGAAATGGTCGTTTTCTCCAGGGCATTGAGTGTATCCAAAACAGAAGAGTCTTGATCATTAAGCAGCGGGTTTTTTAAAATTTTATTTTTAGGGACAGGGAGTTTTAATGCAGGATCACCCAGCAACGAGAAATTCCGTTTGTTGGTGTCGCCAGAGGTATTAGCTTTGGCCACCCGGATAACATCACCCAGGCGGTAATCGGTGTTGAAAACGGCCTCAAAAAAGTTGGTATTCAGGTCGTGGTTACCTCCTGAATACACCACTCTGGTAGTTGTAAAGGCAGCAACTCCACCACCATTAGGATTTAACACCATCCATTCCCCTAACGAGGTGCGTTCATAGTCGTCGAAACGGCCTACTTCGCAACTTGCAGTTACAAAAACCGAAAGTTTATTCCAATTGGTCCAACTCCTGACATCTGAGGAAGAAAGTACCTCTTCATGTGTTAAAATCCTGGGATTGCCATGCCCCACATAGTCAATAATTAGTGCTCCCTGGGTTACCTGTTCATTGATGACATTGGTAACATCGGGGAACCTCTGGCCTGAAGGAGTCGAAATCTGGTGATAGGCATCCAGATAAATTTTATTCACATTGTATTCAGGATGCGAATTGTTGATGTAATTTGCAATTGACTCAGGCTGGGTTATATGAGTTCCGCTATCGCCATCGTCTCCAATAAAGCATATCTTCGATACCCAATCTCCGGAAGTTTCGGGAGCAGTAAAATGGTAAATCTTATCAAGCATAAGTTGGGCTTCTTCTTCCGTCTGAACAGGGAAGCGGCCAATACCGAGATCCATTTTTCCCAAATACTCGCCTTCGGAAAAATCCAACAAACCAAAGAAATCATCGCTCACATAACTGGCGGTTTCAACCAATGAATTGATACTTTGGTAGGTAGGAATCAAGTTACTGTTGGCCGAACTTTGGGTCATGTTGTCGTAAGAGCCATCTCCAAAAAGGAGCAAATATTTTGGTAAATCTCCCTCTACCGTAGCTTTTTCATAAAGCATCCGCATAAAATTACGGATGGCTGCTACATCAGGGCATCCTGATGAAAATTCATTGTAGATTTTATCGGGAATTGTCACATAAACCCGGAAATGGTCTTGGTCGCGATGCCATTGAGCCAGTTCTTCGGCATGTGAAAGAAATTTTGGATTCGTGACAATGACCATATCCTGAGCCCCAATTCCATGCAAATTCTGGTTTTCAACCTGTCCCACATCTGTTCCTTCAACGATTGGTATGAATATCTGGTCATGAGTAAAGGCTACAAATTCCTTTAACGAATCGGTTTTTGTAATGAACTGGGTGAACCCATTGGCATTGGTTACAGCCATTTTTTTATAAGATACCGGATCGGAAACATCCCAGATTTCGATGTCAAAGCCATTGTTTTGTATTTTGAATTGAGTGATATTGTTGGCTCCGGTATTTTTTGCATCCCTAAATAAAATCGGTGATCCAGTAAAGTTGAGATTCTCGCGTGCATTGAGGCTGATATAATTAAGGTATCCTTCCGAAGATGAATTGCCTCCGGTAAAATTAAAGGTAAGGTTGATATTCTGGGAGGGTTCTGTAATTTCAAAATAGCCGCTATACTCATTTGCATAAAGATACTCACCCTGATTTCCGGTAATATCAATGGTGTGTGCCAAAATGTTGTTTTCAGAGATTTTAAAATGGCAGTATGGTGCACTACTCTCCCTGCGTCCAGCTACATTTGTGTAAACTTTAACTTTTTCGCCCGAATTGATATTTGGAAAATCGAAAGAAAACGAAGAAGAAGAACCGCTCCGGAACATTTCACCGTACCATGTTCTACCAGAACGTATCAAATTGAATTTTTCTAATTCATGAAACCGGTAACTGTCAAAGCTGGTTGTGCTTGAATTTGACACAAGTCCATTTTCATCAACGGTTGTAAGTCGTTCCCCGGCACCTAAATCGGAGGTCAAAAACAGGTAAGTGAAATTGGAATAATTGTGGCGGTGCTGGATAAACATTCCTAAAATTTCATCATAGTTCCAGGTAGTTGGTCCTTGTGTATAAAAAAGGATGTAATCGCCTTCGTTAAAAACATTATCGTTACCTTGGTGCATGGAAATGGGGATTTCAACCAGGTCATCATAATTCTCGACATTGTTCATATACGGAAGCTGTTTTCCCCCATGACTAAAAACCCGGACATTTTGAGGTTCTGTTAGGCCAAATTGCTTTATCTGGCTGTAGGTGAGCTTGAAAATACCAGTGGTATCCACTTTAACTTTATACCAAAAGCCTGTACTGAGTTTTGAGTTATTGGAATAGATATGGGTTGCCGATTTTTTTAAGGATTGAGTGGTAAGTTCGAATTGAAGGGTATATTCGGTCACCATTTCTATGTTGTCTGTCAGAGGGTTTTTTCGAAATGGATTAAAGGTATATTCAACCATCGGTTTCTTTTTTTCATACCCAATGTTAGTAACAACCATTATGTTGTCAGTCAGTTGAGAAACGTTGAGTTCTTTGGCAATTTCAGGTGCTACTTCAATAAAAACAGCACCTTTGATAACTGCTTTGGCCCCTTTAATTTGGCCTTTAGGCCGATAAGTGCCGTAATGAAATGGGGTATTTTCTGATTGGTTTTTGTTGGCAAGTTGATGGTAAATGGTATTTTTATCCACTTTCGAAGTGATGGATACCATTTCTTGAGAAAATATTTGAGCGGAAAACAGTAAAATTGTGGTGAAAATTACCTGGAACTTCATATACATAATGATTTTGTAAAAATAATTCGTTAAATAGTCCGTTACACAGTAAAGCAAACGCAAGATATCTTATTTTTATTATTTGGAATGGGTTTTCGTAAAACAATGGTCAAAATTGGCGCCGCAAAGTTTCTTTGGTTTATAGGAATGTTTTTTCAATTATGCCTATTGAAAGGTCAGGATGCACCTTATTCGCAATATTATTCGAATCTGGTTCATCTAAATCCCGCATTTGCAGGTAGCAGAAATGAAAGCCGGATAAATCTTTTTTATCGGAACCAATGGCCGCGATCTGGAGCAAATTTTCAGTCATTTGGGGTTTCTTACGATATGCCTATAAAGAAATATAACAGTGGTTTTGGCATTATTGCTGCCAACGATATTACCGGAATTTTTATTGAGCCCTCATTAGATTTGATTTATTCTTATAAGTTTAAGCCATTGCCCCGTTTATTTGTCAGTTTTGCATTTCAGGCCGGAGTAGTTCAGAAATATCTGACTGATCTTAATTTTGCCGATGGTTCAGAAACTATAATCAAAGGGTTTAGTAAAATATTTCCTGATTTTGCATTGGGCTCCACCGCATTTTACAAGGATTATTATGCAGGTTTTTCAGCAGATCATTTGCTGAAGCCCTACCAAGGAACCACAAAGTCTGCCGAAGAACAACTAAACAGAAAGTTTACCTTGTTTGCAGGCTACATACATCATTTACCGGAACGATTAATGAACCAGATCCGGATTGTATCGCCAAACTTATTAATACAAACCCAAGGGTACCAACAAAATATTTGCTGGGGAAGTTCGTTTCAGTATGACAACCTTATTTCAGGAATCTGGATAAGGAATGATTTTCATTTACATTTGGATGCAGCAATATTTATGATTGGATTTAGAAACCAAAACTGGAGATTTGCGTATAGCTACGACATGAACCTGGGGAAAAAAACAATTAAACCACTTGGATCGCATGAAATTTCATTTGTTGTATTGTTCGAAACCCGCTCACGAAAGAAATTAAAGGCATTGACGTGTCCGACTTTTTTATTGTAGATGGAACATAATTAAAGTTTTTAATTATATTTGTATCTCGTAACACATTGCATAAAAAGTATAAAATTATGAAATTGAAAGTATTAAGTGTTTTTACTGGTTTCTCAATCCTGTTGTTGTTTTCTTCTTCTTGTTCAAAACAGGTTTCACAGACAACAGGGTGGGAATACAATAATCCCGACAATGGAGGCTTTGAATACTATGGTGACTTTTTTGAACAAGAAACAGGGCCAGGCCTGGTATTCATCGAAGGAGGTTCTTTTACCATGGGCCGTGTTGAACAAGACATCACCTATGATTGGAACAACATTCCAAGGACAGTTACCGTTTCATCGTTTTATATGGACGAAACTGAGGTAAAAAATGTTGATTACCGGGAATATTTATACTGGATAAGCCGTGTGTTCATTGACTATCCCGAGGTTTACAAAAATGCCTTACCTGATACTTTGGTTTGGCGCAGGAAATTGGCCTACAACGAACCCATGGTTGAATATTATTTCCGCCACCCTGCTTATGGAGAATATCCAGTAGTTGGAGTAAATTGGTTACAGGCAAATGACTTTTGTGCATGGCGTACCGACCGGGTAAATGAAGATATGCTTATTGCTAAAGGGATTCTTCTCCCCGATCCAAATCAACAAGGTGATCAAAACTTTAATACCGACGCTTACTTGGCACACCAGTATGAAGGTGCAGTTGGTCAGGAAATGGAAGACCTTGATCCCAACAAAGATTTCCGTAAAGTCCGGATGGAAGATGGAATTCTTTTACCAAAATACCGACTACCCACCGAGGCTGAATGGGAATATGCTGCTTTAGCTCTTATCGGGACCTCTGTTGACGAAAGGGTTTATCAACGTCGGATCTATCCTTGGAATGGCGATGGTTTACGTAACCCAAACGCTGCCAATAAAGGGAAAATCATGGCAAACAATGTACGTGGACGTGGTGATATGATGGGGGTTGCAGGTGCACTAAACGATAATGCAGATATTACCGCTCCTGTTCATTCTTTTTGGCCGAATGATTTTGGTCTGTATTGCATGGCAGGTAACGTAAATGAATGGGTTATGGATGTTTATCGCCCCTTGTCTGCTCAAGATGTAGATGAGTTCCGCCCATTCCGTGGTAATGTTTTTGAAACTTTGGTTAAAGACGAAGAAGGAAATATAGCTGAAAAGGATAGCTTAGGTAGATTGCGTTACCGCGAGATTACTGAAGAAGAAGCCATTGATCGTAGAAATTACCTTCAGGCCGATAATATCAACTACTTGGATGGTGATTTTGCATCAAGCATTGATTATGATAATGAAGATGCTTCCCGTGAAAGAGGTTCAAAAAGGATGTACAAAACAGGAAAAGATCGCAACGACCCAATGATGACATCTCTGGTGAGTGACCATTCCCGGGTTTATAAAGGCGGATCCTGGAGAGACCGGACTTATTGGTTAGGTGCCGGAACACGCAGGTATTTGAATGAGAATTTAAGCCAGGATGACCTAGGTTTCCGTTGTGCCATGATTCGTGTTGGAGGTTCAAAAGGAAATTAATATAACAGATAATATAGTTAGGCCCCGATTATGGGGCCTTTTTTATATAATTTATACACATGTCCATGAATACCCACGAACTTTACAAGATATTTTTAAAGAATCCCAAAATATCTACCGATAGCCGTGCTCTAGTTCCCGGTTCCATTTTTTTTGCTCTCAAAGGTGAAAAGTTCGATGCTAACCAATTTGCTTTACAGGCTCTGGAGGTATGTGCTTATGCAGTGGTTGATGATCCTTCATCTGTAAAAGGTGATAGATTCATATTGGTTGACAATGTGCTTGAAAAACTCCAAAAATTAGCAGCATTCCACCGGAAGAGATTGGGATTGCCTATCATTGCCATTACCGGGACCAATGGCAAAACCACCACTAAAGAATTGATAGCTGCGGTCATGTCGAAAAGACATAAAGTTACTTATACGAAAGGAAATCTGAATAACCATATCGGTGTCCCTTTAACTTTATTGCAGATGACTAAGGACGATGAGTTTGGGATTGTTGAAATGGGGGCAAATCATTTGGGGGAGATTGCTGAATTATGCAAAATAGCTGCGCCAGATTTTGGAATCATTACCAATGTGGGTAAAGCACATTTGGAAGGGTTTGGTTCATTCGAAGGAGTAAAAAAAGCCAAGGGTGAATTGTACAGGTATCTTTATGAAAATGATGGGACAGCTTTTATCAATTATGATAATGAAATACTCGATGAGATGAACCCTCCACATAGTGTTTTCTATTATGGGACTAAAGAATTTACGCATTGTCAGGGAAAGTTGGAAAAGAATGACATTTTTATGAGCTTTCGGTGGATTTCATCTGACGATGTGGCCGATGAAAACGAAGACCGGAACTGGGAGATATATAGCCATTTAGTTAAAACTAAACTTGTAGGTGATTATAATTTTGAGAATGCTTTGGCGGCGGTTTGTATCGGAAATTATTTTGGGGTGCCAGCTAATGATATTAGTCAGGCTATTGAAGCTTATACCCCACAAAATAATCGTAGTCAGTTATTTGAAACACCGAAGAACACAATTCTCCTGGATAATTACAATGCAAACCCGTCGAGTGTGAAAGTAGCTTTAGAAAACTTTTTCAGACTAGAATTTCCGAATAAGGTAGTTATGCTTGGAGAGATGCTGGAATTAGGTGATGCTTCTGGACGTGAGCATGGAGTGGTAGTTGGTCAGCTTGTTGAGTTAAATGCGAAAGATGTTTATCTGGTTGGTCCCTCCTTTATGCAGTATCACGAGAATGATAAATTTCGTTTTTTTTCAACCACAATAGAATTAGCTGATTTTTTAAAACAGCATCCCTTGGAAGGGAAACAGATTCTTTTAAAAGGATCCAGAGGAATGAAGATGGAACAAATCCTGGATTTACTTTAAAGGTGATTGACTGTTAAAAAATATCAAGAAAGGCAAAAAAAACGGGAGATTTTACCTCCCGCATGTTATTAACCCTTAAAACCATGACGACAGAAACTGTCGATGGTCAAAATTAACATTTCTTTAACAAACTCCAAAACATTACACCTAAAATTATTTCTCAGAAAAGTGTTTGTTGGTTTAATTGGGACATTTCCTTATGTATTCGTGAGGTAAAATTGAATTACCATTTTGGGGATTAAAACCGTATGCTAATTCAATTTTAAAAAACTGAATGGGATATCAATCATGTGGCTATAATCTTCCCCCAATTCTTCCATATCTTCATCGGAGTAATACCAAAGTATCTCGATATGTTTCCCCGATTGGTGCATTTCGTCTAAGATTTCGATTATATTTAGGAGTGATTTGGAGGAACTGGTATTAAAATAATCTAATTTGATATGGAACCGGGTTTTTTCAGCAGGACGATGGGCATAGGCTTTAAACCAATCCATGATAGGATCATAAAACTTAGGTGAATTTTCAAGAATTGAACGTCCACTTATTATTAAATCACCGGTTTGCGGATTGAAATCCACTTCAGGTCGGTACGAGTTACCTGATATTTTTAATGCGTTAAGTTCCAATCCTTCCATTGCATTTCATTCATTTAAGTTATATGCCGGGTGCAGTTATTCCAGTGCTTTAAGTTTTAAGGACATGGCTTTTGCAATGGAACGGCAACGGTCGATGTCCGACTCATTTGGGGCACAACGGGCTTCAACCTGATCGCCAACCAACTCCCATTTAATATTTTCGGCAAATTTGTTGATAGCACGTACACCGCCACCTCCCCAGCTTGAGGAGCCAAAAACACTTAAATATCTTTCGCGAAGCCCGTAGTGTTCTAAATCGGATAATAAATGGGCCATAGGAGGGAAAATACCGCCATTATAGGCACAACTACCAAGAACTACCCCTTTGTATTTCCAAATATCGTTGATAATGTATGATGTATGTGTTTTAGCAGAATCATATACTTTTACAAATTTTACACCTTCTTCAATCAAGAAACGGGCGATATAATCAGCCATTTTCTCGGTATTTCCATACATTGAACCGAAAACGATAACGGCTCCTGCTTCACCCTCGTGTTTGCTCCACATGTGGTATTTTTCTACTATATAAGGTATTTTTGACCGCCATATAAGGCCATGTGATGGGGCAATTAGTTTAATTTCAATGGTTTCGAGTTTGGTTAACGCTTTTTGTACCTGTGCGCCATATTTTCCGACAATATTGGAATAATAACGACGGATTTCTTCGTTAAAACAAGTAAGGTCCATTTCGTCGTCGAATACGCCACCATTTAATGTTCCAAAGCTACCAAAGGCATCGTTGGAAAAAATGATTTTATCTGTCGTATCATAAGTGACCATGGATTCGGGCCAATGTACCATGGGAATCATGAAAAATTGCAATTGATGTTTCCCCAATGATAAAATATCACCCTCAGCTACTTCATAAATATTTTTCGAGATTCCATAGAATCCTTCAAGAATGGGAAAAGTTTTTCGATTTCCTACAATGGTAATTTCAGGAAATGCTGTTACCACATCTTTAATGGAACCGGAATGGTCAGGCTCCATGTGATTAATGATAAGGTAATCTAGTTTTTTTGCGCCAAGCAAATCCTTTATCCAGGCAACCAAATCGCCTGAAAATGGGGCCTCGGCGGTATCGATCAGCGCGGTTTTTTCATCGTCAATTAAATAGGCATTGTAGGTAACACCCTTATCAAGTGGCCATTGATTCTCAAATAAATGTTTTCTACGGTCATTAAACCCCAACCAGTAAACTTTATCACTCAATTCAACTTTTAACGACATGGTTTTAATATATTTTGTTAAGTTATTAAGCCGCAAAATTAGCTTTTTTTAGACAAAAAACCTGTCAAATTCTAAAGCTTTCAAGCATTAATTATTGGCAGGGATTTACTTCTCGAAAAAAGCTTCGGGTCCTGGATAATAGAGTTTTTTCCGGGCCAATTCTTCCTGGAAGATGCGGTAAATAACTATTGCCTGTGAACTTAATTCGTTCTGTTGGTTGAAAAGTTGGGTATGTACAGTTATTGATTTTTTGTCTGCCTCTTTTATGTAACCAATAAGTTTGATGGCTTCACCATTGGTTGATACCGGTTTCAAATACGCTATCTCCATTTTGGAGGTCATTCCGGCGGTTTTACCTTTGGTGTAAACAACCCAACTGGCGAGTTCGTCGTGGAGCGTAGCATGGATTCCTCCATGAAGAGTATTCACATAACCTTGAAAGTGGGTGCCAGGATTCCAATAGCAGGCAATATGGTCACCCTCTTCGACAAATTGCATTCTTAGCCCTAATGGATTTTCCGAATCGCAACCAAAACAATGGTAAATGTTTGCCCCTTGCCAGGGATTGATAATTTTTCGCATAAAAGAATATTTAGTGATGCAAAAATAGCATTGCTTTTGAAATGTTGACTCATGTTACGCAGCTTGAAATATCGGAATAGTTTCAAGTTGCTTTAAATTTTTGTATGCTACTTGGAGTGCATTCAAATATAGTTTTTCTTTTAAAGCAAAGTGGTTTTTGATTATTCACCCCCAACTTTGAACATGAGTTCCAATTGTTGATACAGAACTTCAGAAAAGCCAAAGCAAAATAAGAAAAAACATTGTTGATCGATAAAATTTATTTCGTCCCTAAAGGGACTTTATTTTATTTGATACTGATTTTTCTACCAGTATCTTGTCCCTACCGGGACAATCCCGTAAGGATTAGATAGTCGCTCCTTACGAACTCAA
>DOTG01000027.1 GCA_003512955.1 Marinilabiliales bacterium | reverse complement strand
GATTCGCCTTCAGCAATAATAAATTTAAACTTGCCATCGTAAGTTGAATTGATGGACAGCATAGTGATCGAGCCTTCCTTTATTTTAAATTCCACTCCTGCGCCGTGCCCCGGTTTCCCGTGATATTTTTTCAAACTTCGCAAAACGGGTTGTCCATCCGCAATGGCAATATTGTGGGGGCCATCGTGACCAACTAAAACAAACCCTTCGTTGAAATCAACCGGATGGAATTCGGCAAAACTTCCACCAATGCCCAAACGGTTCATAATCATCAGGGCAATTAAGGTTTTTAAATCTGATTCGCCGCACATTGGAAAACCATTTGAAGTCAACAGCGAATTACCAACAATCAGGTTACTCATCACCATCCGTTCCACGCTATCGTCGGGCCCATCGTAATAATAAGCAAGCCCATCGAGACCCTTTTCTTCCACAAAACGCTTGAGGGCAACACTTACTTTAGCCGCAACCCGCAAATCTTCATCCTGAAGTTTCATCGATATTGGATCAGAAACCGGGTCAGGTGTATCGAAAAAGCCAAGGATGATTTCACTGGCTGCCTGAATTTCTTCTTCAGTGACTTTATCAAAACAGGCCACTATTTCATTCGCTTCACATTCGGTAATGTGGCTACTGAAAAAAGAGGTCAGCATGGTAGCATCGGTATGCATGTCGAGCATTGTATTTAACGGGTGCCCCAAATGCCCAAGGTTAGAGTTCTTCAGGCTGTGCAATACTTTTGCTATGCGGCAATATTCATCCAATTGAAGATTAACTTCGGGATCATCATGCAATGAACCGATAATCATGTCGGGCACTTTTTTACCCATTCGTACCGCCGTTGCACCAAACTCAGGCATCGCACAAATATCGTCGTTTACCAGTTGCATGTAAGTTGAAGCCTGCGAATAATCCAACGCTTTTCGCGGTTGCAGGGCTACCATAACAATCGGAACCTGTATGGTTTTAATTATTATCCCGAAAGTTCCCGAAGTTGCGTAGGTAAGCATATTACAGAAAATGAGGTCAAGGTTCGCAGCCTGTAGTTCTTTTACCACCAGATATGCTTTTTGTGGGTTATCAACCATGCCGAAATCAATTATTTCGGCTTCTTTGTCCGGTATTTTACTGATTATTAGCTGTTGCTTTTCCATCAATTCTTCCAACAAACCGGGAAACTGTCCCCAATAGCGGTCGTACCCAACTCCAAACACCCCAATCCGGGACACTTCCTTTTTTGTTCTGATGAACAATTTTTCTTTTTCAATTGTGCTCATAATAACGCTTTATTGTTTTCTTCTTTACGCTCTAAGTGTATTTAAAATAAAAAAAACTTTCAATTTTTATTTGATCAAATTAATTCTGCCCTTGGCTTGATTACCGGAATAAAAAAGACAAAGACAAGGAATGCAACCATATACATAAATCCCGAATAGAGCCACATAGGATCGTAGGAAAACCGGGCAATGATAAGCCCAATGACCGGATTAATTACAAATGCCGAAACAGCACCTGCCGAACCCGAAAAACCTATAATTGTTGAGGTTGAAGATTTGCCAAAGATGTCGCCGATAGAAGTGATGTAATTAGTAATCCACAAGCCATGTGCAAAAAACACCACCACCATAACAGCAATCACCCATTCAGACGATGGAAGATATTTCACGAGCAAAGCTGGCATCGTCAATAAAGCGGCAACTCCCATCACATATTTCCGTGACTTATTTAAACTGGCAGTCTTTTTATATACTGAATCCGAAATCCAGCCACCCAACATATTTGATAAGCCCAATGCAAGGAATGGTATCCAGAATAATTTTCCAATTTGCGCAATATCCGCCCCGCGGGCTTCATTCAAGTATTTCGGAATCCAAAACATGTAGAAATAAAAAATCGGGTCGAGTAAAAACCGGATGGCAATAAAAACCCAGGCTTCTTTTATTTTCAACAGATTTGTCAAGGATTTGCCCAGACTTACTTTCGGCTTTACAATGGGTTCGTCCACCGATATTCTGATCTTATTTTTCGGAAGCAACAACCAAACCAGTACCCAAACAAAACCAATTCCGCTGGTTACTAAAAAGACTCCTCTCCACCCAATCACATTAATCAGGTAAACGCACAACGGAGGTGCAACAACTGCACCAAGCGCCGATCCACCAATGGCAATACCGTTTGCGAGTGCCTGCCTGTTTTTTGGAATCCATTCAATCACAGCTTTAATAGCTCCCGGAAATGCTCCGCCCTCGCCCAAACCCAGAAAAAATCTGAAAACCCCAAAATGCAATGCATTGTTGGCAAGACTGTGAAGCATGGTTGCAAACGACCAAAACCCAACCGACCATGCCAGTCCTTTGCGGCTCCCAATGCGGTCGATTATAATCCCTCCAACCGTGAACATAATGGCATAACTAATCAGAAAACCGGTATTAATAAAGCCGTATTCAACATCGGAGATATGGAAATCTTCTTTGATCCTGATAATGGAAACCGACAATACCTGCCGGTCTAAAAAGCTCAGCGCTGTTGCCACAAAAGCCATTACAACAATGATCCAGGGAAGCCA
>DOTG01000010.1 GCA_003512955.1 Marinilabiliales bacterium | reverse complement strand
GTCTTTTTAGACAGCCTCTTTCTTTTTATAATACAAGTTGTTTAAGTTTACCTTTAGTAATAAAAGCATCAAATACGTTAAAAAAGAGTTTTTTTGTAACACTGAAACCAGCGTAGCAATTTAAAAAACCCCGGCAGGTTTTAAACAGAACCTAACCCACATTGCAGCCTTTTAGTAAATTGAGGCGAAGTTCAATATTCGTTCCAGCTTTTAATCTCCAACTGTTCCGGATTTAGCTTGCAGAAACTGTAAATAAACGCGCTGGCCAGCCGGGCGTTGGTTATCAGAGGAATGTTATAATCCACGGCACTCCGGCGGATAGTATAATCGTTGGCCAGCTCCTCTTTGCTCAGGTCTTTGGGGATGTTGATGACCAAATCAATCATTTTTCCCCGCAGGTAATCCAACACATTGGGCTTGGCATCTTCGTCGGGCCAATGCAGGGCAGTTACCGGGATGCCATTCAATGACAGGAATTGGGCAGTCCCTTTGGTAGCAAACAAGTTGTAGCCCTTTTCAATGAGCATTTTGCACGAATTCACCAGTTCTACCTTGGAACGCATGGGTCCGGTACTTAACAGGATGTTCTTTTTAGGCACCGAGTATCCTACCGAAAGCATTGCCTTTAAAATGGCTTCATAATAACTGTCGCCAATACAGCCCACCTCCCCGGTGGATGACATGTCAACACCTAACACGGGATCGGCCTGTGCCAGGCGGGCAAAGCTGAATTGCGGGGCTTTTACCCCGATGCAATCCAGTTCAAAGATGGATTTATCGAGCTTTTTCACGTTCTGACCCAACATCACCTTAGTGGCCATCTCAATCAGGTTCACTTTGAGCACTTTCGATACAAACGGGAAACTCCTTGATGCCCTGAGGTTGCATTCAATAACCAGAATGTCGTTGTCTTTGGCTAAAAACTGCATGTTGAAGGGACCCGAAATCTCCAGTTCCTTGGCTATGGCTTTACTTATCTTTTTTATCCGCCGGACGGTTTCGAAATAGATTTTTTGAGGAGGAAAAACCATGGTGGCATCGCCCGAGTGAACCCCGGCAAATTCCACATGTTCCGAAATGGCGTAACTCACAATCTCGCCTTTGTTGGCAACAGCGTCAATCTCAATCTCTTTGGCTTGTTCAATAAATTCTGATACCACCACCGGGTGCTGTTTCGATACTTTTGAGGCCAGATTTAAAAAGTATTCCAGTTCATGCTTGTTCGAAACCACATTCATGGCCGCACCCGAAAGCACATAACTGGGGCGGATAAGCACCGGAAATCCTACCTTATCGACAAAGCCATAAATATCGGCGATGCTGGTCAATTCGTTCCATCGGGGTTGGTCGATGCCCAATTTGTCGAGCATACTGGAGAACTTGTTGCGGTCTTCGGCCCGGTCGATGGAAATGGGCGAAGTTCCCAGGATAGGCACCTGCTTTTTATGCAGACGCATGGCAAGGTTGTTGGGAATCTGGCCACCTGTGGAGACAATCACCCCTTTAGGCAGTTCCAAATCGCAAATATCTAGCACCCGTTCCAGCGAAAGTTCGTCGAAGTACAAGCGGTCGCACACGTCGTAATCGGTACTTACCGTTTCGGGGTTGTAATTGATCATGATGCTACGGAGGCCCTCTTTTTTGATAGTCTGCAAGGCATTTACCCCGCACCAGTCGAACTCTACGCTGCTCCCAATCCGGTAAGCACCCGAACCTAAAACAGTCACCGAGCGGTCATCGTGAACAAATTCCACATCGTGTTCCGTGCCGGAATAAGTGAGGTACAGGTAATTGGTTTTTGCCGGGTATTCCGCGGCAAGCGTATCAATTTGCTTCACAAAAGGAACAATGCCCATCTTTTTTCGGAAGTTCCGTACCCGGTCCATTTCGGCTTCCATTTGTTCCACCGGGCCTTTCAGTATCATCCGGGCCAATTGGAAATCGGAGAACCCACGGACTTTTGCTTCACGGATCAGGTCCAATGGAGCCTCATCGAGCGATTGATATTGGCTCAGGCTGTTTTTTAAGTCGTTGATGTTTTGGAGCTTTACCAAAAACCATTTGTCAATTTTGGTTAGGTCGTGAATTTTATCGATGCCCAAGCCTGCATCTAACGCCGCCTGGATGGCAAAGATGCGCATGTCGGTGGGTTTGGTCAGTTCCTCTTCAATATCGTTGAAATCGATATCGCGGTTGCCCACAAATCCATGCATTCCCTGACCAATCATTCGCAGCCCTTTCTGGATAGCCTCTTCAAAGTTCCGGCCAATACTCATCACCTCGCCCACGCTTTTCATAGAGCTGCCAATCTGTTTGCTCACCCCTTCGAATTTTCCCAAATCCCAACGCGGGATTTTACAGACGATGTAATCCAGCGCTGGTTCAAAAAAGGCACTGGTAGTTTTGGTTACCGAGTTTTTCAATTCAAAAAGGCCGTAACCTAAGCCCAATTTAGCGGCTACAAAAGCCAAAGGATATCCGGTAGCTTTAGATGCCAACGCACTGGACCTTGAAAGGCGGGCATTAACCTCAATCACCCGGTAGTCTTCCGATTCAGGGTCTAAGGCGTATTGAACGTTACACTCGCCCACAATACCAATGTGGCGGATGATTTTAATTGCCAATTCGCGCAGTTTGTGGTATTCGGTATTCGAGAGGGTTTGCGAGGGCGCCACCACGATACTTTCACCGGTGTGAATCCCAAGAGGGTCGAAGTTTTCCATGTTACACACCGTGATGCAATTGTCATAGCGGTCGCGTACCACTTCATATTCCACCTCCTTCCAGCCTTTGAGCGACTCCTCCAGCAAAACCTGGGGTGAAAATGAGAAGGCATTGTTACAGATGCGTTCCAATTCATCGTCGTTGTTACAAAATCCGGAGCCTAACCCCCCGAGCGCGTAAGCTGCACGCACAATGATGGGGTAGCCGAGTTTTCCCACGGCAACTTTTGCTTCATCTAAATTGTTTACCGCGTAGCTGCGGGCCGTTTTCACGTCTATCTGGTTCAGTTTTTGGACAAAAAGGTCACGGTCTTCGGTATCTTTAATGGCTTGTACCGGGGTTCCCAACACCTGGACCTGATACTTCTCCAGCACGCCACTGTCGTGAAGCTTAATGCCACAGTTCAAAGCCGTCTGGCCGCCAAAAGCCAGTAAAATCCCCTGAGGTTTTTCTTTTTTGATGACCCTTTCCACAAAATCAGGCGTTACCGGTAAAAAGTAGATTTTGTCGGCAATTCCTTCCGATGTCTGTACCGTGGCTATATTCGGGTTGATGAGCACTGTTTCAACCCCTTCTTCGCGCAAAGCTTTCAGGGCTTGTGAACCGGAGTAATCAAATTCGCCGGCTTCGCCAATCTTGAGGGCTCCCGAACCTAAAACGATGACTTTTTTGATGTTTTTATCCATGACTGGTGAGGGTCTTATTTGGTTTTTTTAATCATATCAATAAACTGCTCGAATAGAAAGGCCGTATCGGTAGGACCACCCGAGGCTTCGGGGTGAAACTGCGTGGCAAAAATAGGTTTCGATTTATGCCGGATGCCTTCGCAGGTTTGGTCGTTGAGGTTGGTAAAATAGGGTTCGTAATCGCCTTTGAGTTTGTGGTCGTCCACAGCAAATCCATGGTTTTGCGAGGTGACAAAGCAACGGTTGGTACCATGCTGAATCACCGGCTGGTTGTGGCTCCGGTGCCCGTATTTTAGTTTGTAGGTTTCGGCGCCGCTGGCAATTCCCAGCAATTGGCTTCCCAGGCAGATGCCAAAAATGGGCTGTTCTTTGGTCATGGCCTGCCCCAGTTGATGGATGGCCGACTGGCAGATAGCCGGGTCGCCAGGGCCGTTGCTGATAAACAGCCCATCGTAGGTTTCGTTGGAATAATCGTAATTCCACGGGACACGCACAATGGTTGTATCGTATTTTAACAGACTGCGGACAATATTGAATTTTACGCCACAGTCCACGAGCATGATACGGTGCTTGCCATTTCCATAAATGGTTTTTTCTTTGATACTTACCTGATCGACCAGATTTTCTGCGTTGGGGTCGTACCATTCCACATCCTGGTCGTCGATGACAATTTTGCCCAACATGCAGCCATATTCACGCAGGATCTTGGTCAGTGCCCGGGTATCGACCCCAAAAATAGCGGGGACTTTATTGTCGGTAAGCCATTTGCCAAGGCTCTGTTCGGCATTCCAGTGGCTGTGTTCAAACGAATAATCGGAAATTACCAAACCGGAAATATGAATGCGATCCGATTCAAAAAATTTAAGCAAACCATTTTCGGTTTCCCGGTTTGGTACCCCGTAATTTCCAATCAATGGAAAGGTGGATACCAAAATCTGTCCTTTGTAGGAGGGGTCGGTCAAACTTTCGGGATAGCCTGTCATGGCAGTGTTGAATACCACTTCGCCTGCCACGGAGCCGGGAAACCCGAAAGACCGTCCTGAAAATTCTTTGCCGTTTTCTAAAATCAGTCTTGCGTTTCGTGCTTTAGCCATTTATGTTGAATTATAGGAGTTTATCTATCAGATCGGGGAATTCTTTAAGCAATGCTTGTTTTACATCGGAGGAGGTAAATCCTTCGCGGGTAACTAAAAGAACTGTGTCGTTGCCGGCAAGGGTGCCTAAAATAGAAGTTACATCGGCTGCATCAATGGCTGAAGCCACGGTATGCGAAAACGCCGGGACGGTTTTAATCACCCCGATATTTCCTGAAAATTCGATGGACAAAAAACCATCCATGGTTTGTTTGCTGCTACTGCTGATGTGTACGGAAGTTATGGCATTGGGTAACACATAGCGGTACGATCCTCCACCGTCGGGCATTTTCGCAACCTTGAGTAGCTTCAAATCTCTTGAAAGTGTAGCTTGTGTAATAAGGTATCCTTGGGAAATAAGCTTTTGGAGCAGTTCGTCCTGCGATGTAACATGCTCACTCTGAATGATTCTTTTAATTTCGGCCAATCGCTGGCTTTTGTTTTCCATTAAAAAGAGGTGTATATTTATACATTCAGGATGCAAAAGTATGCAAAAATTTGAGAAAGTGCAAACAGGAGTTATGAACAATTTGAAGATTTGCATAACTTTTCTGTTAAAAATACGCTGTTTAATAAAAGCCAAAACCCGTTCCTATTGAAGCGGGTTTTGGCTATTTTATTTGACTTTACCGATGCTTTTTTGAGTGTATTTACAAGGTCCGGTTAATTAAGTTTTTGAATAATTACCGTGTGCTGAAATGAATTTCCTTTGATATTCAGAAAATAGAGCGATCCCACATAACCGGAGAAATCCAGATAGGTTCCCTCGGAAGGAATGATTTCCCGTGCAATTTGATTTCCCAGCAGGTCGTAAATAATGCAGGGATATTCTTTTTGCAAAGAGGATTCCTTACCGGAAGAAACTTTTACAAACACCTTTCCCTTGGTGGGATTGGGGTAAACCTGTATGGTGGCTTTTTTGGAAAGGTCTTCCCTGGGTATCCCCACCGGGTCCAATAAGGTTTGCTGAAACCCTTGAGTAAGGATGATTCCCTCAGTTGTATAGGTTTCAACCATGGGTTCGCCCAGGCTCCATGCCAAGCTGAAATTTTCAGTTGCGAAATAGCCGCCAGCATCCGATATCAGCGATAGTTCCTGGGATTGGGAAACCGAAACCCAAAGGGCAAGTAAAAGGGTGATTAATAAACGTGCCATATCAAATAATTTTGATGATTGCAGTAATCATTAGTTAAAAATTAAGCAATACAAATCCTATTTTTGAATCATTGCTTTGATAGCTTCCACCTCTTTTTTAAGGTTTTCGTAGTCTTTTGTTAAGGCTTCGAGTTGGGCGTTTTTTTGTTTTAAGCCTTCGATTTCTTTTTGCTGCTCTTTCATTGCCTCAATAAAAATAGCCGACAGCTTTTCATAGGCCACCGATTTATAACCATCAGGATTTATGGTTACCAACTCAGGGAAAACCAGTTCCAGTTCCTGGGCAATGACCCCAATTTGTTTCCCTTCGGGGAAATTTTTGGTGTCGGGGTTTGTTTTGTCCCAATCGTAGGTAACGCCCCTTAATTTGCAGATATTTGCTAAGGCACCCTCAAGGGTAACAATGTTGGTTTTAAAACGGGCATCGGACCAGGTGGTAACTCCTGCCGAGATGGTGCTGCCGTTTGCCCAGATGGTTCCGGCCACTTCAAGCGTGTAGGTGGTGGGCATTCGGTTAATACCGACCAGGTTGCCTGAAAAATCGCCACCTATCAGAGGGCTTGTTGTACTTGAATTGTCAATATACAATTTGTTACTGGTTGTTTCGTCGTATCCGGCCGAATACCCAATAAACACGTTGCCACTACCGGAAGCATTATTTCCTGCTCCGGCACCCAGAATGGTATTCTGGTTTCCGGTGCTTCCATTCGAATTGGCATAGGAACCAATAATGATATTGTTGGTTCCCTCGGTCTTATATAATGCAGCATTTACTCCCAGAAACACATTGTTCATCCCTGTATCTAAGGCAGCACCTGCCGAATGACCGATAATGGTATTTCCATAATCTTCCGAAAAGTATCCGGCATTACGGCCAATATATATATTCCCGGAACTGGTCAGGTTATTCCGCCCGGCGTCATTCCCAATAAAAATGTTGTTGGTTCCGGAAGTGTTTTCATATCCGGCTCCCTGACCGATAAAATTATTGCTCCAGCCGGTGGTGTTGCTATACCCACTTTCATGACCCAGAAATACATTATGGGATCCGTTGTCAGTAGTGTTGTACCCACTATGATATCCTACAAAGACATTCCAGGAGGTATTACCCATTTTTCCTGCGCCATCGCCCAAATACACGTTACTTGAACCGCCATCATTTCCATTACCGGCTTCGTTGCCGATAAAAACATTGTTAAATCCATTGGTATTGGTTACCCCGCACTGATTCCCCAAAAACACGTTGCTTGAACCGGTGGCGTTGTTCAATCCGCTGGCGTTGCCTGCAAAAAGGTTGTAATTCCCGGTGGTGTTGTTGATACCGCAATAAGTTCCCACAAAAACATTGCTGCTTCCCGTTTGATTCCAGTACCCGCTTGACTTACCAATGAATACATTGCTTCCGCCGGATAAGTTGTTTTTCCCGCTCATATCACCAATAAAAACGTTGGCCGCTCCTTGGTTTACCAAACCTGTTTTATTGCCCAAAAATACATTGGCAATTCCAGAATTGTCTTTTCCCGACTCGCTTCCAAGGAAAACATTCCAATAACCCGATTGGTTGTTCTTCCCGCTTTCGTTACCGATAAAAACGTTGTCGTATCCGTCGGTGTTGTTAAATCCGGCATTATATCCCATAAAGGTGTTTTTTTCGCCAATGGTATTGAGCTTTCCGCTCGACTTTCCAATGAATACATTGTAACTGGCCGAATCGGGCGAATAACCTGCTGAGTCGCCAATGATGACATTGGAATTTCCTTTGGTATTGGTGTATCCGGCAGTATTTCCTATAAAAACATTAGAATTTCCGGTCAGGTTTGAAAAACCCGATTGATAACCTAAAAATACGTTGTTGTTGGCCTCGGTGGCTGCAATACCCGATTGATATCCTAAAAAGGAGTTATAGAGTCCGGTAGTAATAGATTTTCCGCTTTCCTGACCAATAAAATAGTTTTCGGGTTCCAGAAACATGTAAGTTCCACTTCCTTTGCTCGACGAGATTCCGCCAACGGCAAAACCGCCGCGTGAGCCCGTGGCTTTAACTGGCGTGTTATTTACATATATGCGGACACTATCGGGGGTTACCCGTAAGAATTCATTGGTGACTCCTTTTGAGGAACTGATGCCGCCAACAGCAAAACCACCGCGCGATCCGGTTGCTTTTATTATATTATTGTCGGCAACATTTACCCTTACGCCCCCTTGATACACGGCAAACACGGTATCGCCCGCGCTGTTGAGGACCCCAAAAATAATCTCATCGGGATTGGTGGTCAATTGGCTTTTAACTTCAAGGGTTCCGGTGGGTACTAATGTTCCTATTCCTACTTTTCCATTGTTATAAAAGATGTTGTTTCCTGCTTTTCCCCAAATCAGTTCAGGTTGAGGAAGTGTAACCGGGTTGGCTTTCGATAAATAGAGGGTATCGCCCACAATCGAAATCTGCTGGATTTCGTTGGTTGAATCGGCGTCAGCATCTTTTAATGTACTTAAATCGATACTGTTTCCACCTGTGATGGTTAGTTCAGAACCTGCCAGCGTCAAGGTCTGGGCATCTGTATTGTCTTTGTAAGGCAGCAAATCCAGTTTATTTCCATTCGAAATGGCCAGCGAATCGCCCACCAGGGTGAGGGTTTGTGCATCGGTACCAATCAAATAGGAAAGATCAATAAGTGTTGCAGCCGGATTGTTTGTAATGGAAAGCTGGTTTCCGGTAAGCACCAAATCCTGAATCTCGTTGGTGGGATCGGCATCGGCATCGTTGTTCTGAGCCACGGTTTGGGCATGTAGCGCGTAAGGGACGGAAAGTAAGGGAGAGGTTCCCATTTCGGTGAAGTTATCGCCACCTTCGATATCAATTTCCACTTTTACAAAATATTGATGTTTGGCCCAGTCCAGTTCCTGATATTGCCCAACTTGGGGGGTTCCACCTCCAATATTTATGACAACCAATCCAAAGGTGTTGGTGGTGGTAAGGTGCGTTTCGGAATAGTCAACGGCACCAGTTACGGTATCTGCCAAAAGGCTAATCCGGAGTGAAACTTGTTGGTTTTCAACAACCAATCCCTGGCTGTTGCGCACAACGGCCTGGTATTTTAAGGTGCTTTGTGGCTGAGCCAACACAAGGTGAGTCCCTAAAAACAGGATCATTAAAGAAAATAAGGTTGTTTTCATTATGTTCTAAGTTTGGTTACAATGTTACGTAAGGGCCGTAGTAAGTTGTTACTTTTTACTTTTATGGGCAATCTTCACAGGACTAAAGGTAGGACATAAAATATATTCCTGTCAAGGGGGGATGTGTTAATTTAAGCAAACGAATTGATGAACAGACACAAAAAAAAGCCGGATGTACAAAACATCCGGCTTAAAATGGATTTCTGGGCGACTACTTTTTCAACAATTCTTTAATAGCGGCCAGTTCGGCTTTAAGTGCATCGATTTCGGATTGCTGATGAATAATCTGGAGTTGCAAATTTTCTACGGTTTCGACTGTCTCAAATTGCATCCTGGTAAGGTTAATGCCATCCTTTTCATCTGAAGCTTTGGTTAACCAGGGTAGGTGGCCATTGGTTTTTATAAAATTGCCAACTTGTAATGGATTTAAATAATTATTGTATTCATTTTCAAATACAAAATCAGGTTTTGTGTAAGTTGTAGTAGTACCTGAAGGCCCATAATAGATGCTGCCAGTAACTCTGGCATCACCTTCTACATGCAGTTTTTTATCAGGGGTTGTAATCCCAACGCCAAGATTTCCGAGCATTCCGACATTGCCACCAATTTCAACACCATTTGCATACTCCGTATCGAAATTTATGATTAATTTATCGCCAAAGGTTTCAGATAAACCAAGAATGGCTAAATTCCTGTCATCTCCCATAGCTGTTGAACCACCGCCTTGTATCCAAACATCATAATTTCCGCCATTATTAATTCTCATTTGGCCTTCTACATCAACTGAATGTGTTGGGGTTTTGGTATTGATACCAAGCTTTCCATGAATGGTGGCGTACCCAAGTGAAAAATCGCCCCATATCAAAGGTGTGGAGGTGTGTGAGTTAGCTATGTAAAGTTTTTGTGTGCCGGTTTCTGAATATCCGGCACGATTACCAATGAAGACAGATGAATCGTTTGAACTATAATAACCGGCCTGATACCCGATATAAACATTGGCATCTCCCATAAAATAAGTTGAAATACCCCGGCCGGCCATCCATCCAAGGCAAGTGTTATTACTACCGACATCACATTGATACCCGCAATCATATCCAATAAATGTATTACCATTCCCCGTAGTAGTCAAGCGTCCTGCATAAGTACCAAAAAAAGCATTCGTCCCACCAGAGGATAAGTATTCGCCAGCATTATTACCTACAACGGTATTTCTATTATTGGTTGTCAACCCTTTACCCGCATAAAAGCCGATAGCTATATTCTGATAACCAGTAGTATGATCTTTTCCTGCCCAATAACCGATAAATGTATTTTGGTAACCTGTAGTAGTTGAATCGCCAGCCTGAGTTCCAATAAATACATTATTGTAACCGGAAGTAAGGTTTGAACCTGATTGATATCCCAATGCCACATTACTATTGCCTGAACCATTGCTTATGGATGCCAGACCGGATTGGTAACCAATAAAGGTATTGAATTTACCAGTTGTATAATTTTTACCTGCCTGATAGCCAATAAATGAGTTGTAATCGGCATCATTATAATAGCCAGCCTCAAAACCCATTAAAACATTCCATTTCCCGGTTTTATTTGAGTATCCTGATTTATAACCCACAAAAGTATTGTAGCTGGCAGTATCGTTATAACCGCTTTGGTGGCCGATAAAGACATTATAATCTCCAATGGTATTATTTTTTCCAGCTTCATTCCCTAAAAAGGTATTGTAATTACCATCGGTATTACTTTGCCCGCTGCTATTCCCTATAAACACGTTGCTTGCTCCCGAGATATTTGAAAGACCTGCATTATAACCCATGAATGAATTATAAGCCCCGGTAGTATTTGCCTTACCCGCTTGATACCCAATAAAGGAATTGTAGCTTGTGTCGTTATTGTAACCGGCATTATAACCAAGGAATGTATTGTAACGGCCTATCTTGTTGTTGTAACCACTTTGGTTGCCCAAAAACACGTTATCGGACCCGGAGAGATTATTGTAACCACTTTGGTTGCCTAAAAATACGTTGCTTGAGCCGGAATTGTTCATGATTCCGGCAAAATAACCCATAAACACATTGTATGTCCCAGTGGTATTCATCATGCCACACTCGTACCCAATAAAAGAGTTATAATTGGACTGGTTGTTATATCCGGTCCTGTATCCAAGAAATGTGTTGTTATTACCTGCATAGCTTAATTTACCACTTCCATAACCGATAATAACATTATTTTGACCGGAAGCATTCCCTTGACCCGCTTCTTGTCCAATATAGATATTGTTTTTTCCATCCGTATTCCCTGATCCACTGGATGTTCCCATGAATATATTATTCGACCCGGAATCGTTGGTATATCCGCTGAGGGCCCCCAGAAACACATTATTATACCCCGATACATTGTATTGACCACTCTGCATTCCCAGAAAAACATTACTGGCACCGTCGAGATTGGATGCCCCACTTAGGTTTCCGAGAAAAACATTATCCCACCCCATGGTATTAGCAGCACCACTCCGCTCTCCCAAGAAAACATTGCTGTGCCCCTCGGTATTATTCAACCCGCTCTCGTTTCCTATGAAAACATTGTTATATCCCGAAGTATTTGCAAACCCTGAATAATAACCTAAAAAAGTATTCTTCTCGCCATTAATATTTGTTTTTCCACTCGATTTACCAATAAACACATTGTAACTGGCGGTATCACTGAAAAAACCTGCCGAATCGCCCATAATAACGTTGGAATTCCCTATGGTGTTGGAATACCCTGATGTATTTCCAATAAACACGTTGCTGTTGCCCAAGGTATTTGAAAAGCCCGATTTATAGCCAAGGAAAACGTTGTTGCCTGCATCCGTAGTCGAATATCCGGTCTGGTAACCCAAAAAGGAGTTATACAAACCTGCATTGATGTTCATACCGCTTTCCAACCCGATAAAATAATTGTCGGGCTCCAGGTACATGTATTTGCTCCCTGTTGTTTTGCTCGAAGATATTCCTCCTACAGCAAAGCCTCCCCGTGAACCGGTTGCTTTGGTTGGGTTTTCCTCCACATAAATCCTTACACTGTCGGGCGATACCCGCAGGTATTCGTTGGTATAGGCTGTTTTTGAAGAACTGATTCCGCCCACGGCAAAGCCTCCCCTTGCCCCTGTTGCTTTAGTGGGGTCATCTTCCACATAAATCCGGACACTATCTGGGGTAACCCTCAGGTACTCGCTGGTTGTTCCTTTTGAGGAACTGATGCCACCCACGGCAAAACCACCGCGCGAACCGGCCCCTTTTACTGTACTGGTATCACTGTAAACATACACCCTGACACTGTCGGGGGTTACCCGCAGGTATTCGTTGGTTTCCCCTTTTGAAGAACTGATACCGCCTACGGCAAAACCACCCCGGCTGCCGCTCCCTTTGGCAGCATCTTCATTCACATTGATGCGCACCCCATCCTGGTAAACAGCAAACACGGTATCGCCGGCACTGTTCAACACCCCAAAAATGATTTCATCGGGGTTGGTGACAGTCTGGCTTTTTACCTCCAGAGCTCCTGTGGGAATATTGGTGCCAATGCCTACTTTCCCTTTGGTATAGAAAGCAGTGGTGCCCACAGTGTCCCAAACCTGCTTTGGAAGGGCAACCTTGTTGCCATTCGAAATAATCAGTGAATCATTGGTAATAGTTAAGGTCTGAGCATCGGTATTATCGTTAAAAGGGGACAAGTCCACCGAATTGCCACCATCAATAGTCAGCAAATTTCCCGACAAGTCAAGGTTCTGAGCATCGGTGTTGTCTTTGTAAGGAGCCAAATCCACTTTGTTCCCGTTGCTGATGGCCAGCGAATCACCTTCCAGCGAAAGCGTCTGTTCATCGGTGTTGGTGCCGGCAAAAGGTGCCAGGTTGATTTCGGTGGCATTGGCATTGTTGGTAATTTTCAAAGTACTTCCCGTAAGGTTTAAGTCCTGAATCTCGTTCGTCGGGTCGGCATCGGCATCCGTTACCCCGTCCTGCAAGGGAGCCAAATTGATCGAGTTCCCCCCTTCAATGGTAAGGTTGGTACCGGTTAATGAAAGGTTCTGTGCATCGGTGTTATCTTTATAATCGGAAAGATTTACAGAATTTCCATTTGAAATGGCCAGTATATCATCCGTCAGGGTCAGGGTTTGGATTTCATTCTGAGGATCGGCATCGGCATCGTTGTTTTGGGTTACCGTTTCGGCATGAAGGGCGTAGGGAACCGAAAGCAGCGGTGAAACGCCCAAAACGGTGAAATTGTCCCCGCCATTGAGGTCGATCCCCACTTTTACAAAATACTGATGTGATGCCCAGTTCAAGCTGGCAAAGCTGCCGCTGAGCGGGGTCCCATCGCCAATATTCAGGTTCACCAGCCCAAAAGGGTTGGTGGTGGAGGTATGTTTTTCGGAATAGGATTCTGTGCCCGTTTCCGAATCGGCCAGCAGGCTGATGCAGAAGGTTATCTGTCTTTCAGGGATTACTTCACCCTGGCTGTTTCGTACCACGGCCTGGTACTTAATGCTGCCTTGTGGTTGGGCAAGGCTGCCGGTAACGACCGTCAAGGCCAATACCAACAAAACGAACGGATGTCTCATAGGGCTGTTATTTAAATTTTTGAATAAGTACGGTGTATTGGAAACCCTCCCCGGTAATCCTTAGAAAATAGGCTGAACCGGGAAGGCCGGTCATGTCAAGCAGGTTACTTTCGGTTGGGAGTATTTCTGTGGTCAATTTGTTTCCCACTAGGTCGTAAAGGGTGAAGTTCAGTTCCTGAATGGATTCCGATTCCTGAACAAATTTGACAAAAACCATTCCGCGGGTGGGGTTGGGGTAAACCTGAACCTTGAACCCGGCCGAAGATTTTTCGGGATGGATACCTACAGGCTCCAACAGGCTTTGCTGGAATCCTTGGGTAAGTACAGCCCCGTTATTTGCATAGGTTTCGGTGATGGGCTCCCCCATGCTCCATGAAAAATTGAAGGTGGCCTCCTCAAAATAGCCACCACCACTTGTAGTCAGGTTTTGGGCGGCTGCCTGCCAAACAAAAACCAATGTCAGGCAGGAGATGAAAATAAGGTTCCGTGCCATAGATGATTTGATTTAATGACTTAAGGTGTTGTGTGTAAAACCGATAACGACAGGGCACTTCCCATTGTTGTTTCATTACATGAATTGTAGTTAAATGTACATTATTTTAATATGAAAGTCAATAGGTTGGAGGTTTTTATTTTCTGATTATCAAACTTATAGGCAAAAGATTACTTGCCTAAACGACAAAAAAAAGCCGGATGATTTGGTTCATCCGGCTTTTAAAATATTTAATTAGCAATTATTTTACAATCTCAAGTAGCTCTACTTCAAAAGTCAGCATAGAGTATGGTTTAATCTCGCCCATATCGCGGGTTCCGTAAGCAATATCATAAGGGATGTACAGTTTCCATTTCGAACCTACAGGCATTAACTGCAAAGCTTCGGTCCATCCTTTAATTACTTGTCCTACACCAAACACAGCAGGTTCGCCACGTTCCACGCTGCTGTCGAATACGGTACCGTCAATCAGCGTTCCGGTATAATGGACTTTTACTTTATCGGTAAATGCGGGGCGGGTTCCTTTTCCTTCGGTGATAATCTCATACTGTAAACCGCTAGCAGTTTCAGTGACACCTTCTACGGCTTTGTTTTTGGCTAAGAATTCTTCTCCGGCATGTTTGTTTTCGCCAAATTTCGCCATCATGTCTTTTTCTTTGATTTCGCTAAAGAATTTGTTCACCATCTCCATGTTGCTTTCGCCTTCAATTTTAACGTCTCCTTTTTTGGCGCTTGTTGTCAAAGCATCTAAATAAATCTCAACGCTTACCAATGTGTCTAATCCGGCCTTTTCAAAACTTTCAATCAGGCCTTTGCCATCACCGGCACCCATTAAATAGCTAACAGAATCAATCAATGATTTTTCTGTTTCAAATTTTGGCGTATTTCCGGTGGTATCGCGACGAGCTGCCATCATGTGCATTTGGAACGAACGGAAAAAATTCTGCATTACCATTTGGTTTGAATCAGGGTTTAAACGCAATTCCTTTTTATGGGCTCCATCCATTAATGCATTTAAGTAAGCGCTCACATCAATGATGGAATCTAATCCGGCTTGGGCGAAACTTTGAACCAACCGTTCTCCATCTAAAACGCCCATGATATAGCTAACCGAGTCCACATGATTTTTTACTTCTACATTCGCTGATTTGTTTTGGCATGATAGGATACTTAAACCAAAAACCAAAGCAACAATACCGATTTTAATTTTCATCACAATTCTGTTAATAAGTTAATATTTTAATAGTTACGGATTGATTAAGGAATTTCTTTTTAGCCACCCCTGAGAACAAGAATTTAAAATGTTCCATTCCTTTTTCTTTACAAGCTGCGAAGATAGGTAATACCCTGAATAGTAAAGCATAAATTCAATTTTTTTTTGCATACCCATAAAAAAGGGCTGATTGCTCAGCCCTTCATCGACACATAAATAAACCCATAAAAAAATTGCTGTGTCTCTCTACGAAAAAAAAGTTAATTCATTGAATAGTTAATATTCAATTTGAAGGAAAGTAGTTTGTCAATTTTTATGCCAAAAAGATTCTTCAAGCTGATCATTTCTTCGGGAGTAAGCAACAAGGTAATGGTGGTGCCCGAAACCGGAACCATCAGCCGTTGATTCGAGGCATACATCGACAAATCGTTCGACATATTTTCCAATTGCTTCTCAAATAGTTCATAGGAGTCAATGGGCAGTTTAAAATACACATTGCCAAACTCCACGGTAAATTCTTTAACCTCTGGGTCGTACGATAATTGTCCGTTACTATTCGATCGGATTATCTGGTTCATCCCTGTACTTTTGTCTTATTTCAGTGTATAAACAATTAAGAACACTTGTGGTTCAATTCTTTGCAATGCAGATATTAACAAAAGCATTCCAACGGGATAAACTTGTTAAAAAATTACAACCAGCGATCTTCCAAAATTTCACCTTTTGAGCTTACGGTCAGCAACTTAACAGGAACTTTGCGTGCCGATTGCTGAAGAGCCGTTTGCACCAATTGCATCAATCCGCCGCAGCAAGGAACTTCCATTTTCATTACCGTGATGGTATTTACTTTTGCCTGATCAATCAGGTGAACCAGCTTTTCGATATACACCTCCTTGTTGCTGTCAAGTTTTGGGCAAGCAATGGCCAGTTTTTTACCTTTCAGGTATTTGGTATGGAAATTCCCAAGGGCATATGCCACACAATCGGCCGATAACAGCAAATCGCTCTCTTGAAAAAACGAAGCATTGGGGTTGATTAAATGCATTTGCACCGGCCAATGGCTCAATTGACTGGGGACATCGGCATTACCGGATACAACTACTTTTTCGGGCACAAACGATTTGGCGGCCGAACCCGGGCATCCACAAGCCAAAGGTTCTTCATGTTTGTGAATCAGATTTTGCAGGTACGGATTGGTCCGGGGTTCCTTTTTACCATGTTGCTGAACCTCGTGCAACAACTCATCCACATCAAACGGGATGGTTTGGGCATTGGTTTTCATATAGTCAAACGCCTGGTGCACATATTCTTTTTCGTTATAATCTCTCAAGTGCTTCAAATGAGCCGCCACCGTATTTCTTCCGGCTTTAATCATCTCCTTGATCGTTAGCACCTCATCGTAAGCCTCGGCTTCGCGCTCTTCAATGGTGATGGCTCCCACCGGGCAATGCCCGATACAGGCGCCTAATCCGTCGCACATCAGTTCGCTCACCAGGGTGGCTTTTCCATCAATCATCTGTAGGGCACCTTCGTGGCAGTTTGGGATGCAAACACCACAGCCATTGCATAGGTTCCGGTCTATTTTTACAATTTCTCTTTTCATCGTTCAAAAGTTTTTTCGTTGATGCAAAATTCGGATATTAAAGTATTTTATTTTGTATCATTTGTTACAGGAATGCTTTTTTTTGATAATTTTATTTTCGGATGGAGAAAGGGTGAATGTTACTTTGCCAGAAGGCATAAAAGGTAGGTTCCAAAAATCTGAGTTAAAAAGAAAAGTTTATTTTTCATGTATCAACGATTAACCAACAGCCCGGTTTTTAAAGGTTTAACGCCTGAGGACATTGAAAAACTGATAAAGCAGGTAAATTACCGGATTAAAAATGTAGAGGCGGGGCTTTTAATTGCGCAACGTGAAGAGGAATGCACCTCGTTGACTATTATCATTCAGGGAAGTGTGCGTGGTGAGATGCTCGATTATTCGGGAAAGATACTCAAAGTGGAAGATATTTATGCCCCGCGCCCCATTGCAGCCGCGTTTTTATTTGGGCAAAACAATTTTTATCCGGTGGATGTCATCAGCAACGAGGAAACCATTTTGCTGGTCATCCCCAAGGAATCGGTGTTGAAGCTTTTCCAATTAAGCGATGTGTTTTTAAAGAATTACCTGAATGCCATCTCGAACCGGGCACAGTTTTTAAGCCGGCGTATCTGGTTTTTGTCGTTCAAAACCATTAAAGGGAAACTGGCACAATATATTCTGAACATGGCAGAACCAGATAAGACACGCATTGTTTTGCCTTTGACCCAAAAAGATTTAGCTGAATTTTTTGGGGTAACCCGCCCCTCGTTGGCCCGGGCTTTGGGCGAAATGGAAAAAGATAAAATCATTGAAGTAAACCGTAAAGAAATTACCATTACTAATCGAAATTTATTGGTCAAACTATTGGAATAAAAAGTAAAAACAAATCTTATGAAAACACACCGATTATATATTAGCTGCCTCTTGGTTTGTCTGATATTTGTAGTCCCAATGCTGAAAGGTTTTTCGCAACCCGACGAAGAAACGGATTCTTCCATCTACCAGTTTAAGTTGGTTATTGATCTACCAACATCACCCGTGAAGGACCAGTACCGTTCAGGAACCTGCTGGGTGTTTTCCGGTTTATCTTTTTTGGAATCGGAGCTGCTGCGGACCACCCAAAAAGAGTATGATTTATCGGAAATGTACCTGGTTAAAAAAGATTACCATGCCCGGGCCGTTGACTATGTGCGCTGGCAGGGAGCAAAAAACTTTGGAGGTGGGGCCGAGTCGAATAACGTGTTCGACCGCATCAGGGAGTCAGGAATTGTCCCCGAAACGGCGTTTCCCGGTTTGAATTATGGTGAAAAGAAACACGTGCATGGAGAATTGGATGCCATTCTAGCTGCTTATGTGGATGCTGTGATTAAAAACGAAAACAATAAAATCTCACCTGCCTGGATAAAAGGCTTTGATGGTGTGCTCGATGCCTATCTGGGAGCAGATCCCAACACCTTTTCGTACAATGGGGAAAACTATACCCCGTTTAGCTTCCGCGACGGGTTGAAGATAAATTCTGACGATTATATCGAAATCAGCTCTTTTACCCACCACCCATTTTATTCGCAGTTTGTGATGGAGGTTCCCGATAACTGGTCGTTGGGTGTGGTGTATAATGTGCCTTTGAACGAGTTCCTTGAGATTGCCTATGCCTCGCTCAATAAAGGTTATACTATCCTTTGGGGTAGCGATGTAAGCGAAAAAGGGTTCTCGCACCGGAATGGTGTGGCCATTGTCCCTCAGGATGAGATTGCCGAAATGGCCGACAACGAACGGTTGAAATGGGAAAAAATGTCGGAAAAGGAACGCAAGGAACATCTTTACAATTTTAAAACCATTGTGCCCGAAAAAACCATTACGCAAGAATTGAGGCAACAGGCTTTTGACAGTTACCTGACCACCGACGACCATGGCATGCACATTACCGGGTATGCTACCGATCAAAACGGCACCAAATATTTTAAGGTAAAAAACTCCTGGAACACCGACAATATCTACAAAGGATATTTCTATGCATCGGAAAGCTGGTTTCTTTACAAAACCCTATCTATCGTGGTACATAAAGATGTGGTTCCAAAGGAGATTGCCCAGAGATTACATCTATACTAGAGCGGTTTTATGCGAAAAATTTAAATTAACTCCAGTAACTTGAAAAGTTTGTACGAATATTTATCAAGGAACTAATTTAGTTATGGTGCAAAAGCTGGGTTACGTAATTTATTTCGTTGGTAATGGCCTGAGTGGAAATGGTGGCCCCCGAAATAGAATCGATGTTCTTTCCAACTATTAGTGGGTTTTCCGAAGTATAATCGGTAAATTGCTTGAGCCATCCTGTACTGCATATCTCCTGCCCATGCGTGGCCTGGTAATTATACACCTTGACCTTTTTCACCACTTTTTCGGCATTGTAAATCACAAAGGCATCAAAATATTCATAACTCTCCGAGGAGGCAGCAGCATCCCCGATGCTGCACACTCCTTGTCGGCAACTTACAATACGGCCTACATACACGTATCCCAACAATTGGTGATCCTTTTCTACGGTAAATACCTTCCCCTCGTGAATGAGCTGCGCAGATAGATGACAATCTTCTTTTAGCGAAGCCAAATCAATATGCCAAATACTGCTCAATTCCTTTTTAAGCGAACGGTGCTCATAATCGGGTTCCGCACCATAACCAACCTGTATCAGCAGCATCAAACCGACGAATAATCCTGTTCTCATTTTCTCTTAAAACGGGTTTACTTACTTTTTATTCAAACAGTGCACAATTTAAATACGCGTGAGTATTAAAACATAATGGCTACGCCGGCATTAAATGTTTTAACGTATTCCGAATCGGCCTTCGATTTGACCATCTGAACATCGGCTTTAAGCATGGATCCCGTGGTAATTTTCCAGCCCAACCCGGTGGTTAACACATTCACATTCAAAGCATCTTTGGCAGTTTCGGTAACGCCCACCTTCTGGTGCATGTTGTAATGTTCGAACCGGATAAAAGGAACCAATCCGCTCTCGATGGACGAAAAATTTCGGAACACATTGTAACAGGCTTCGGCATAATAACCCATTAAGGCGCTGCCTAGGTCTTTTCCGGTAAACGCATTGTAACGATCGGCATCCTTCAATCCTGTATAATAAAACTGTCCTTTTAACTGTAGGCCTTTAAAAGTGTAGCGGGCATCCAGTCCAACCATGGCCAAAGTTACCACTGAGGAATCGGCTTGAGCGCGGGCAGCTTCATCCGTTTTATCCAATCCTTTAAACAAATAGCTTTGGGTATTGCCAGCATAGCCCGAAAGGCCAAGGTTCAAGCCCTTAAAACCAAAATATTCTGCCCGGCAGGTAACATTAGGCGAACTCATATACGATTCCGCCCCTTTTTGCCTTCCGCTACGCAATCCATTGGGCCCCGAAAGCAAGGCGCCTTTGTCGGCATCGTATCCATTAAATCCGTTAATAACATACAACTGGTATTTAAAAGAGGCTGAGGGAACGGTTCCGGTTAGCCCGAAACCAATTTCGCGCCAGGTAGTGGGTGAAATTTTCTCGTCAATCACGGGACGTTCTACACCGTTGAAGGTAGTAGGTTCGTGGTATTCGTTACTAATGCCCATGGGGACCAGCAACAATCCGGCCCGGAAATTCAGGAACGGATTTACCTGATAATTCAGGAATGCCTGCTCCACATAAACCTCCGAAACGTGTTCCATCTCAAGCTCGGTAATAAATTGCGTACGCTGGTTAAATTTGTAACCAAACATGAGCACCATACGGTGTACATCGAGGGTTCCCAAACTATACTCGTCTGATTTGTAGGGTTGGTTGTAATCAATTTGCGCATACCCTCCAATGGTAAGCTTGCTGTTGTTGGCCATCATGGACCCGGCCAGGTTGCTATATGCCGAGGTATCGGTTTGTTGTGTAAAACCCGCGTAGGTGCATATAACCGCGATTAAAGAAAGAATTGATTTTTTCATTTTTGTACCTTTTATAAGTTTTGTCTTATTGTTTCGGTGCAAAAATACCCTACCTCCGTGGGGTTTGAAATCCCTAAATATGGGGATATTTTTGTGGGAAGGGAATTGGGAATTCAGATCTTTTGAAATTTGTATGGTTCGCTGTTATTTGCGGAGCTTTTCCTCGGTTTCAACAAGGTTTATTTATTCTATCCTTTCAGGTTCTTTTTAAATTGGATTATGTGAAAAAAATCTTCGGACTGCCGATAGAAACGAAAAACGATGAATGCCAGTAACATGCCCAAAAGCGCACCAACCGCAACATCGGAAGGGTAATGCACCCCTAAATACACACGGCTGTAGGAAACCAACAGCGCCCAGAATAACAGGAGAATAGTCCATCTTTTACGAAAAAGGAGCAATAAAAAAGTGGCCAATACAAAGGTGTTGGCTGCATGTGAAGATACAAACCCATATTTCCCTTTGCAAGCCCCTTCCAGCAAATGCAAGGTGTCCCTCAGTTCCAAATTGTGGCAAGGGCGGTAACGTTGAACGGTGTCTTTTAAAAGATGTACCGAAATCTGGTCGCTGAGTGTAATCAATAAAACCACAAAAAGCAGGGGTACCCAAACCCGCGAGCGTTCTTTTTTTATCAATAAGGCAGCAAACAAAAGATACAACGGAATCCAGATGATGGTTCCGCTAATTGCCGTCATCAAGGTATCGGCCAACGGGCTGTGAAATCCATTGATGAGCAATAAAAGCCGATGATCGATATGTTCCAGCGATTCTATCAACAGGACTATTCGTTAAGCACCTTCCAAATTAAATCTTTTAATTCCGTGATGCCTTGTTGTGCTACCGACGAAATAAATAAATAAGGTATATCGGGCATTTCGTTTTTCATCTCCCATATCAGTTCCTCATCCAGCATATCCGCTTTTGAAATGGCAAGTATCCTCCGTTTGTCAAGTAATTCGGGATTGTAAAGTTTGAGTTCGTTTACCAAAATAGCATACTCTTTTTGGATGTCTTTACTGTCGGCAGGAATCATAAAAAGCAACATGGAGTTGCGTTCAATATGGCGTAGGAACCGCAGCCCCAAACCTTTCCCTTCGTGGGCCCCTTCAATAATCCCGGGGATGTCGGCCATTACAAACGAACGGTTATCACGGTACGAAACGATGCCCAGATTGGGAACCAGCGTGGTAAAGGCATAATCGGCAATTTTAGGCTTTGCCGCCGAAACAACCGAAAGGAGCGTGGATTTTCCGGCATTTGGGAAACCTACCAAGCCAACATCGGCCAGCAGTTTCAGTTCCAGTACACGCCAACCCTCAATTCCTTCTTCGCCGGGTTGCGAGAACCGGGGTGTTTGGTGGGTAGCTGTTTTAAAGTGGGCGTTTCCCATACCGCCCCGGCCTCCGGGCATCAAAATCTTTTCTTCGTCATGTTCGGTGATCTCCATTATTTCGTCACCCGTTTCGCCATCTTTTACCACAGTACCCAAAGGAACCTCAATCACTACATCCTCGCCATCGGCACCGGTACTTAAGGCCCCACTGCCAGAGACTCCATTTCCCGCGAAAATATGTTTTTGGTATTTCAGGTGTAAAAGTGTCCAAAGCTGCTCATTCCCTTTTAGGATAACATGTCCTCCACGGCCTCCGTTTCCTCCATCAGGGCCTCCTTTGGGGATAAACTTTTCGCGGCGGAAGTGTGTAGAGCCACCACCACCGCTGCCACTTCTCAAAAACACTTTTACATAATCCACAAAATTTGTCTGCGACATAGCCTCTGATTTTCAAATTGGGTACAAATATACAGTCAATTTATTAAAACCGGCTATTCAATTTTTTTGGACAGAATTTTACAATTAAATGAAAAATAGTATCTTTAGCCCCAAGGGTATGGGTTTAATTTTCTCTTTGGTTATTGATGGGTAGTTGGTCAATTCATTTTCATCCATATAAAATGGAGAATCGTAGAATTAAACCGTGATTTAGAATTAGTTGTTTTCCAAAAATTGAGGGTTATGAAAAAGATTTTACTTTTCCTGTTTATTTTCGCATTCTTACATTCTATGGCTCAAGAAGCCGATGTAGCCAAATACAAAGCGATGTTTACCTTAAATTTTATTCGGAATATTGGTTGGCCCGAGGCTTCCAAAGAGGGGGATTTTGTGATAGGAGTTCTTAAAGAACCCAATGTGGCCGCAAACTTGAAGACACAAACCGTTGGAAAAAAATTTGGGTATCAGAATATTGTTATTAAGGAATTTAAAAATGTGGAGGAGGTAACGGATTGTCAATTACTATTTTTTTCCAGAAGTGTTAGTTTTTCAAAAAATTCCGAAGCAATCATCCAAAAACTTGGAGGCAGTAATTCACTTATAATTACAGAAAGCGAGGGAGCCATTAATAGTGGTTCCATGATTAACTTTGTGGTACGCGACGACAAATTAAAATTTGAAATCAGCGCGTCAAATGCTGAAAAATTCGGATTAAAATTCAGCACTTCGTTAAGCACTCTTTCAAATGCTATCGTTAAGTAAAAATGGAAACAATGTAATAATCACGGTTATCCCGTTCAGGTTAGCTTAGTTCAACATCAACTTTTTTTCTATTGTAAATCATTTATTTGCAAAAACAAATGTGTGTACTAATACGTTAAACATTCTGTTAACTAACATTCAATTAGCAATAAATGAGAAAAGTTATTTTTGGGGCTTTAATAGTTGTATTCAGTAGCACTGTTTCAGCACAGGATACTGAATTAGCCAAATACAAAGCCATGTTTACCTTAAATTTCATCCGGTATATTGGTTGGCCCGATGCAGCCAAAGAGGGGGATTTTGTGATTGGGGTATTGAAGGAATCGGCTCTAACCGAACAGCTCTCGATGCAAACAGTCGGCAAAAGGTTTGGTACCCAGAATATAGTAATCAAGCAATTTAAAACTGTTGAAGAGGTTACCTATTGCCAGATTCTCTATTTCTCCAAAAACTTAAACTACTCTAAAAACGCGGTTACCGTTATCCAAAAACTGAATGGTAAAAACGCGCTAATCATTACGGAAACAGAAGGTGCTACCGAAAAAGGTTCCATGATAAATTTTGTGGTCCGTGACGACAAACTTAAATTCGAAATCAGTGCCTCAAATGCCGATAAATTTGGATTAAAATTCAGTAGCTCCTTAACTGCCCTTTCAAACGCCATTGTTAAATAAGTAAAATTATGAAAATCAAAACATCAATTGCTCAACGGCTTGTATTTGGATTTGGGATTATCATTTTTGTGATCTTAGTTAATTCGATATTATCCTATCGCACCCTTTACAATACTCAAAAACTGAATAAGGACATCAGTGAGATTAACTCACCCACCGTGGCGTCTTTACAGCATTTAAAAGGATTAATTAATGAATCGAAGAATTTGATCCGGGGATGGGTTTACATTGATAAACAACCCGACACGCCAGATAAAGTAAGGCTGAACAACCTTTTTGCCACCGATATGAAGGTGGAAAAGACAAAACTCAATGAACTGTCCAAAAAATGGGAGGATATTAAAGATAGGGATACGTTAGCTTATATCTTTACCCAAATTGAGTCGTTGGAATTGTTCACCCGGGGAATCATGGAGAAACTGGTCGATTTTGATTCGTACAACGATGCCATGATATTTTTTGAGGTAGAACCTATGGTGAATGAAGGGGGGGACATTATCGAGCTTTCAAAAAAGATTATTGCCGGAATTGAAGTAATTGAAACAAAATACCAGACTGAAAACCAAGACATGCTGGTCAAGATGAGGCAGACTGCTGCCAGCAATATCTGGATTCTTATCTTTTCCTCGGTCATCATGTTCTTATTGTCTTTTTCAATTGCCATTATCTTATATAATGCCATCATCAAACCATTAAAGAAAAGCACAGCGTTTGCCAAAGAAATTGGGAAGGGGGATTTATCGGCCACGGTGGACATTAAGCAGCATGATGAGATTGGTCAGTTGGCCCGTGCTTTGAGCGAAATGGCTGAACAAATCAGGGACGTTGTTAGCAACATTAGCGACAATGCCGATCGGTTGGTCGATTCCAGCCATCATGTAAAAGACAATTCGGTCATCATGTCGAAAGGTTCCGCGGATCAGGCTGCTTCGGCAGAGCAGATTTCAGCTTCCATTGAAGAAATGTTGGCCAACATTGAGCAAAGTTCTGACAATGCACAACAAACTGAAAAAATCTCGCTGGCAACTTCCAAAAATGTATCAGAAACCAACCAGCTTTCTTCCGAAGCGGTTGATGCGATGAGACAAATCACGGCAAAAATTGGATTTATCTCCGAAATTGCTTTTCAGACCAATATTCTGGCACTGAATGCAGCCGTTGAAGCGGCACGCGCCGGGGATCACGGCAAAGGATTTTCAGTGGTTGCTGCCGAAGTGAGGAAACTGGCCGAGCGTAGCAAACTGGCTGCCGATGATATCAATGTTTTGGTGCAAAAAGGGTTGAAAGTATCTACCGAGGCCGGGAACAAAGCTAAAACCCTGGTTCCCGATATTGACCGCAATACCCATTTGATTCAGGAGATTGCAGCATCAAGCTTAGAACAACGTAATGGTGCTGAGCAAATTAACCAGGCAACCCAACAGTTTAACAGCATTACCCAACAGAATGCCAATGCCGCTGAACAACTGGCCACAAGTGCCGATGAATTGTCTGCTTTGGCAAATCATTTAAAAGAATCGATCAGTTATTTCAGGTTATAAAAAAATTTGGTGGAATAATACATAAAAAAGGGGATGGCTAGCAATGTCACCCCCTTTTTGATTTCCAACTGTTTTTGGTTGAGTTCCTATCAACAAGTTACGGTGCTCTATTATTGAAATGAGTGTTTTACAACAATCTCACATCATCATCTGGTACGGTAAAGTCACACCGCGACCAACCAGTTCATTTTACTTGCAGGTATTAGGAATGAGCTCCTATTTCATGTATTTTTCAATGGTCAAACAGACTCTTTTAAAAATATCGTCAATGTCGCCAACACCTTCGACTTTGGCATATTTCATCTGTTTTTTATAAAAATCCATGACAGGAATGGTTTGGTGGTGATACACTTGGATACGGTTTTCAATAATGGAGACATTCTGGTCGTCGGCTCGGCCAGATACCGCACCACGTGACAAAAGCCTTTTTTTCAGTTCATCTTCTTCCACATCCAGCGATAGCATCAAACTAACCGAGGTGTTGAAATCAGGCAACATTTGATCTAACCATTGGGCCTGTTGCACCGTACGCGGGAAGCCATCGAAAATAAAGCCATTGGCATCCTTGTTTTTTTCAACAAACGCCTTTACCATTTGCTGAACCATAGCATCAGGCACCAATTCCCCGTTGTCGATAATCCGTTGGATCTCCTTTCCCAACTCGGAACCGGAGCGTTTTTCAGCACGCAACAAATCACCCGTGGAAAGGTGCTTCAATTGGTACTTTTCAATGATTTTATCAGACTGTGTTCCTTTTCCCGAACCAGGGGGCCCAAAAATGACTAGGTTAAACATGGCTTTTATCTTTTAAGGTATGATGGTATAAATATCTTTCAGATTTCGTCCAAACCCATCGTAATCGAGGCCATAACCAATAATAAAATCATTGGGGATTTTAAATGCCATATAATCAATAGGTATTGTCTTTTCGTATGCATCAGGTTTATATAAAAGCGTTGCTACTTTAATTTCGGCAGGTTCATAACCCTTTAGCTGTTTAATGATGCTATCCAACGTATTACCTGTATCAATAATATCCTCGATAATCACCACGGTTTTTCCTTCAATGTTTTCATTGATGCCAATAAGCCTTTTAACATTTCCCGAGCTCGAAGTCCCTTGGTAAGAGGCCAGTTTCAGAAAGGTAATCTGGCATTCCAAATCAATGTGTTTAAATAAATCGCCGGCAAACATAAAGCACCCGTTAAGGATGCCTATAAAGATGACCTCTTTGCCTTTTAGGTCGCTATTGATTTGTTGCGCCAACCTTTGAATGGACTGCTGTATCTCCTCTGATGGAATTGAAACTTTAAACATTTTATCAAGTACCTGAACTTCCTTTGACATAACTTTAACCTATTTCAAACAAATATAAGACTATCAATCAATTAAAAAATAAACAAGAAATAGTTTTTGGAAATAAAAGCGTGTTCTAAAAATAGTTTTTAAACATACTTTGAACCTTCCAATTTTGCAAAAAACTAACTACCAATAATTTAAATGGCTGTTATGAATCGTGGTTTTTGGTAATTACGTGTGAAAACCTAAAGTTGTTATTTTTTAATTTAATTTGCTGCGAAAATAAACATTTCTACGTGTTTAAATGAGTGAATTAAAAAAAGAGTCAAAAAAATGAAACCAAAAGTAAGTATAATCATGGGCAGCATCTCCGATTTGCCCATTATGGAAAAGGCTGCCAGTATTTTAAACGATTTCTGTATCCCTTTTGAGATGAACGCCCTGTCGGCACACCGCACACCAGATCAGGTGGAAACTTTTGCCAAAGGAGCTGCAGAGCGGGGAATAAAGGTGATTATTGCCGGGGCCGGCATGGCGGCACATTTACCCGGTGTGATTGCAGCTTTAACCCCCATCCCTGTGATTGGGGTTCCCATCAATGCCTCACTTGAAGGGATGGATGCCGTGCTTTCCATTGTTCAAATGCCTCCCGGAATCCCAGTGGCAACTGTTGGAATTAATGGAGCCCAGAATGCCGGAATATTGGCAGCTCAAATGCTCGCCATTGGTGATACCGAAATTTTTAAAACTACGGTTACATACAAGGAAGAATTGAAATTTAAGATTATTAAAGCAAACCAGGACCTCCAGAACATTAAATACGATTATAAAACCAATTAGTCGGGTCAAGCCAATAAAAAAACCAAAGATGCCATTGAAGAATATCTTAATGATGTCTTTCGGTTTTTTAATCATACATTCAAAACCGCTAACCTATTGCAGAAAAGCCATGCAACAGATTCATGAGTTTATAAAAAAAGCCAAACTCCCTGAGAATGGAATTATCATAAATGCTCCAAAAGAAATTGAGGGGTTATTTCTTAGTTTAGGTTATACCAACCAATTTGGAGGAACTAAAAATACCACAGCAATCATCTTTTTAAACGATTCTACATTATTGTCCCAACTTATGGAGCTTTGCTTAAAGCACACTGTTTACGACAGCCTCATTTGGATTTGTTATCCTAAAGGAACTTCAAAAGTTAAAACCGATTTAAACCGCGACATTTTGTGGGAACTGATTCAGCCTTTTGGGGTAAGGCCGGTTGGTATGGTGTCAGTAGATGCAACTTGGAGTGCCATGCGGATACGCCCGTCTGATATGGTAAAAAGCAAGTAAACAACTAATTTAAAATCACTGACGCCTAATCCCCGCAGTAACTATTCACGAATTGCATTCCTTTCCTATTCTATAGATGATGTTTAATAATAGAAGCCCATTACAACCGGATTCTATTTAAAATTGTAATTTTGCCCCCTCTTAGTTGATTTTACGATGTTAAAGTTGAGGTTGATAATTATTGTTTTCATTGCATTGTTTTTACAGGTTTCGGGGCAAGATACCTTACAAAACCTCATGGTTAAATTAGAAAACTATCCTTTGATGGTTAACAAAACAGTTAAAGACTTTGGGGCCATTAAACAAGACAGCCATACCCAGTTTGTTTTTGAGCTGATTAATCTGGATGAGAAACCCCTGATCATACACACAGTTTCCTCTTCATGTGGATGCACAACCCCTAAATGGACTAAGAAACCCGTTAGAAATGGGGAAGTAGCCAAAGTGAAAGTTATCTATGATTCTTCAAGGGCCGGAAGGTTCGATAAATCTGTTTTTGTTTATACTAATTTCAACGATCAGCCGATTCAGCTTAAAATTGAAGGAACTGTTGTAACTGAAATGAAGGAAAACGGTAAAGCCCAGAAAGGGGTTACTAAAATGGAAGTACACCTAAACCAAAACATAAATTAATTTAATTCGCATTGTTATGCCACAAATATCAATTAAAGGAACCCAGATGCCAGCTTCACCAATCCGTAAGTTGGTTCCATTTGCCGAAGAGGCAAAACGCAAAGGAAGGAAAGTGTATCATTTAAACATTGGGCAACCAGATATAAAAACCCCGGAAGTAGCACTGAATGCCGTGCGCAATATTACCGACAAGGTTATAGAATATAGCCATTCGGCAGGAAACGAATCGTACCGCCGAAAATTGGCTGGTTATTACCAAAACCTGGGTATTGATGTACAGTTTTCAGATATTTTAATAACCACCGGCGGTTCTGAAGCATTACTCTTTGCTTTCCAGAGCACGTTAAATGCAGGAGATGAGGTAATTATCCCCGAACCTTTTTATGCCAACTACAATGCCTTTGCCGTGATGGCGGGTGTAAAAATGGTTCCGGTAACAGCCTCCATACACGATGGTTTTGCCTTGCCACCCATCGAAAAATTTGAGGAACTGATTCACGAAAAAACTAAGGGGATAATGGTTTGTAACCCCAGCAATCCCACAGGTTATTTATACAGTGAGCAGGAGCTCCGGAAGTTGGCCGATATTGCAAAGAAGCATGATCTTTATATCTATTCCGATGAGGTTTACCGGGAATTCTGTTACGATGGAAACCGTCATTTTTCGGCCATGCTTTTGGAAGACATCCAGCAAAATGTCATCATGGTCGATTCGGTATCAAAACGCTACAGCTCTTGCGGAACCCGCATTGGAGCGTTAGTCTCAAAAAACTGTGAGGTAATTTCTACCGCTTTAAAATTCGCCCAGGCCCGGTTAAGCCCCCCAAGTTTCGGTCAAATTGCAGCAGAAGCTTCTTTAGATACCCCAAAAGAATATTTTGATGAAGTATATGACGAGTATATTGCCCGTCGCGACTATACAGTTGAAGCTTTAAACAAAATGGAAGGGGTTATTTGCCCGAAACCGAAAGGAGCCTTTTACACTATCGTAAAACTTCCGATTGACGATAGCGAAAAATTCTGTCAATGGATATTGAGCGATTTTGAATACAACAACCAGACAGTGATGATGGCTCCGGCAAGTGGCTTTTACTCTACAAAGGGCAAAGGTTATAACGAAGTCCGGATTGCCTATGTACTAAAAATTGAAGATTTAAAGAAAGCGATGGAAACCTTGGAAAAAGCTTTATTGGCTTATCCGGGAAGGACATTATAAATTCTAGATATCTAAAAAAAGTCCGGCAACATGTTCGTATTTGCCGGATTTTTTTGGTTTCAACCAGGTAAAAATTTTAATTCAATTTAATTGTAAAGATGACAATCTCCGATCGGCTTCCAATCCTCACGGGCGGCCCCCAGGAACCAAATCCCGACGAAACATAATAATGGGTGTCTCCTTTTTTCAAAAAGCCCCAATCCAGTTCATACACTTTTTGGGTGATGAAGCTAAAAGGCCAAAATTGCCCATGGTGGGTATGTCCCGACATCATCAAATCGACTCCGGTTTGTGCCACCTGATCAAATTCCACTGGTTGATGATCCAACAAAAGAATCGGCAAGCTTTTGTCTGCTCCGTTTACCAAGGAGGCAATGGGTTTCCGCTTTTCACCGGTAAACCGCATTTTGTCTTTATCCTCGCGACCCCCGAGCAACAAAACACCATCCACATTTATGAGCGTATCGCGTAGGTAGCGGATGCCAAATTGTGAAAGGTAGTCGATGCTAACCTCAGGATGACCAATATATTCATGGTTCCCTGTAACGGCATACACACCAAGCGGAGGGTTCAATTGTTTGAAATGCCTACCCATTTCCCATTTGATGACTGGAAGGGGATTGTGATCCACCAAATCGCCTCCAAACAATACCAAGTCTGGGTTTTGCTCATTTATTTTTTTAACCATCCGTTTTACCCGACGGTTGCCAATAATAAAACCCATGTGTATGTCAGTCACCAAAGCCACTTTAATTTCTTTTTGAGCGGTTGCCTTTTTATCTATCGGCACTTCTACCGGAATGATTCTGGGAATCAGTGCATTGATGTGTCCCCCGATAACTAAAATAAGTGTTACCACCGAAACACCTATAAATAGGTTTTTTCCACTTAAAAAGGATTCTGTCCAGCTGGCGGGGATAAAACCGGTAAAGTGATTCCCCAACCGGACGACATCAATAAGAAGAATCATCATAAACAGGTACCAAAGGGTTACTAGCCAAAAAGAACCTACATAGGTAACCAGCTTACCAGCTAAAAAGGGTTGGCCCCGTTCTAAAAACTGTCCTACGATAAATGTGGCAGCAAGACCCCAAAATATCCAGGGGAAAACAGTACGGAGTGCTCCTTGTGGTAAGGCCTGCATACCTCGATTAAATACATACCAGGAACCTAACAAGAAGGTTCCAAAAAAAATGGTTAAAAAGATGATCAATGCCCAATATTTCATTCGAACGTAATTTTAAAAACTCAAATGTTGCAAACAAATTCAGGGGCTACAAAGTTTTATCGGCTAAATAGCCTTTTTTTTCGGTAAACCAAATTTCTACTTCCTGTAAGTTGTAGCACGGTTATTTTGAGGATGAAGATTTTACATTAGGTTTTCTTCACGCGGTTTAGAGAAGCCGTTCCGTTCCGAACCATCCTGTTTTTCTAAATCATTAATATTTTATTTGTGCTAATTAGGAGATTAAAAATCTGTAAACTTGATTAAAAGGGACTGTAATTCCCAAAACTTGGTCAATGGGAGGTTTGCGGGAGTATCTTTCAGGTTGTGATATTCTTTACATTCAGGACCCCGTGTAAAGATGAATACGGAGGGCACTCCCGCTTTATGAAAGAAACAATGGTCGCTGTTACACGATTCGCCACCCGCTTTAATGTCGGGAAGGTAACCACCTATTTGGTTTAGGGTATTAAGTTGCGCTACAATATTAGGGTTGGCTTCTCCATTTACTACTGAAATTCCTTCGGAACCCGAACCTACCATGTCAAGGTTAATGAGTGTTTTAATTTTTGATAATGGAAATACAGGATGTTCCACATAATAGATACTTCCAAGAAGTCCTGCCTCTTCAGCCGCAAAAAAGAGGAAAGCGATACTATATTTGGGTTTATTCCCTTTTTGGGTAAAATAGTTGGCCAAAGCAAGAAGCATCGTTGTTCCACTGGCATTATCGTTGGCACCTGTAAAAAGGTTCCCTTTTCCCATCCGTCCCAAGTGGTCGTAATGTGCCGTAAATACAATAAAGGAATCAGGTATTTGGGCGCCATGAATAAATGCTAATACATTTTGAGTTTTGTGGTTTTCAATAAAATGGTTTTCAATAGCTAAGCGAATGGTTTTTGGTTGCATCAATAGCGCAGAGTCACGGATGAACAATAAAGGGGTTGCTGCCACTTCGTGTCCGGTAGAAGCCCACCAATAAATACTTTTCTTTGGGATTGCCCAACCTGACGAACGGAAAGGGTTTCCTTCTCTCCAACTGCGTTTTAGAAAGGGGGCAACCACTATTTCCCCTGTAAAATCTATTGCCTTTAAGCTATCTAACACATGGTCACTGGTGTCGCAACTTGCAGGTAGATAAACCAATCCGTAGGTTCCTTTAATTGATGGGCAATCGGGCGAGACCACGTAATCAGCAACCGCGGATAATTCAACAGAATCAACCGCGGCATTCATATCCCCGGGAAAAGTATTCATGGGAAAGCTAAATTCTTGAAAATAGCTACTGCCAAAAGGTAAAACCCCTTTTTTTTCAAGTTCCTTGCTCAGGAATTTAGCAGCTTTAGCATCGCCGTGGTTTACATAGCCCCGGCCTGCAAATTTTTCAGAACATAATTGGTTTATCACACCCCTGATGTATAGACTATCTTGAGCCATAGAGGCGCCCGCACTTATGGCAAACACGATTAGTAAAAATTGGATATTTTTCATGAACTTGAAATTGACGCATTAAAAATAAAAAAAATCCGTATGGAAAGCTACCATACGGATTTGGGCAATTAATCAAGCGAGCTGCTTAATTTACAAGACGCGTCAATAAGGTTGAGCCACTTAATTTGCCATTGGTATCGCGGGTTTCGCTTTTAACAGAGCCCACGTTTTCCGCAACCCATTCGGTGACTTTGAAATTTATCTTGAACATCATTTTAATGGCTACATCATATTCTATTTTGTAACAATTGAAACTCCCGGCACGGGTAACAACATCTTCGCGGCCGGTAACTTTACGGTTTAAAATATCCACGGAGGTTACCATGGGAATGGGCATCCCTTCCTGAGTGAGCGATACGGTAATGCGGCCATCAGCCAGCGATTGACCTACCTGCATCGTTGCTGGATAATCCAGGTCTGTTGCCTCAATTTTGGCATCTTTATAAGACTGGACCTGCTCTTTTGGGACAAATTGTTTCATATCCATAACAAAACGGTCGCCCTTGCACAAAAATGTATATTCCGTTGGGGGCACTTCCTCCGATTTTTTCTGTTTCGATATATTTTCTACCAAAAACTGAGTTCCCTCTGCCACATTGGTAATGGCTTTAATAGTAAGGGTATTGGTCCCGGTCTCTTTCCCCTTTTTGTCGTAACTGGTGGTTTCAATAACGGCTCCTATTTTATTGGGAACATACAAAGTACATTTTTGAGTATAACCTGTATAAACCCCGGCCATAAAAAGCATCAGAAAAGAAGCGGTTTTGTTCATTGGTGCTGTATTAAAAATTGAATGTGTCAAAAATAACATGGTTCTTAGAATAATTCATATTTTTAGCCCTTCGATGCAGATTCGACCCGATTAATTGGAGATACTGTATTTTAGAGTGAGAATTCGACGATAAAAAGGATGAAAGATTTAGAAAAGGCGGTGCAATTATTCCAAGACGGTGAGCATTCCATGGTTGCCGTAAAAAATGATAAACAATGGGTTACCAATGGGCGCGGGATTAAACCCTTGTATCAGTTGGTTACGGGTAAACCTGCATTTGCGGACGGCGCCAGCATTGCCGATAAAGTGATAGGTAAAGCGGCTGCCTTGTTGGCTGTTTATGGAGGAATAAAGGCTATTTATGCTGAATTGACCACTACCACAGCGCATCAGGTTTGCGAAAGGTATGGAATTACTTTGAAATACAAAAAGAAAGTTGAGGCCATTGAAAACCGCGACAGAACCGGTTTATGCCCCATGGAACAGTTGGCCAAAGGGGAGACAGATCCTGCAAAAATGCTTGAAAAAGTGAAACAGTTTTTTGAAAACCGTTAATACTTTAAATTCGCAAATTGCGGGATGACTTCTTAGAAATTCTGTGTTTTATGTTTTCTTTGTATTCCCTGATTTAAAGAAGCCGCACCACAACTAACTGTTTCATTTTCTTTCTGTTTGATATTACAGATGTAGCTATTCGGTAATATCAGAATTAAAGGTGAAGTATTTTGTGGAGCAGGGGACTCAAACAAGAAGCATAAATGAGAGAATTTTACCTTCCGATGTGTCAGCCGGAAAGGGCGCAACCTTTAAAACAGCCTTTCACCGACAACTTTTCCCCATTCGCCGATTTTTATTCGGGGTGTCTTTAATCTATCCCTATTTTCGCACCGGATTTGTATCGCGGGATATGGGACCGGAATTTTACGTAAAAAAACCGGTTTAATTGAAACTTTGGAAACTTTGAACGTGTTTATAGTTTTTTTATTTCATGATTGAGAAAAACCAAATAATAGAAAAGTCAACCGGATTGATGCGGAGCTTTGGTATCAAAAGCATCAGCATGGACGATATTTCCTCCAGTTTGGGAATCTCAAAAAGGACATTATATCAAGTGGTAACTGACAAAAACCAATTGATTGTTCAGATTCTGGAAAGTGAATATTTTAAAGCTAAAAACAACCTTACCAACATTTCAGAGCAATCAAACAACCCGGTAGAAGAATTGATCCGGATAAATCTTTTTATGGTGAAGTTTATACAAGCTATGAACCCTGTGGCTGTTTATGATTTGACAAAATATTATGCAGAACTCTACGAGCATTGGAGGTTGGAGTTCCATGACCTATTTATGGTAATGATACGGGCAAATATTAAAAACGGAAAGCTTGAAGGGCTATACCGTAACGATATTAACGAAGAGGTGATTGCCCAATTGCATGCCGAACGGATTGAAAAACTGAAAGAGGAAAATATGTTTTGGGGAGCCGAGGCTAAAAGTGCCGAAACCATTAAAGAAATGACCACCTATTACCTTCGGGGTTTGATTACAGATAAGGGTGAGCCACTATTAAACAAGTATTTACAAGAATTTTCTAACTATTTAAATGAATAACAAACCATGATTCGACTGAAACTACTATTTATTTCAATGATTTTAGTTGGGATAGGTGCCTCAGGTTCCTTTGCCCAAACTGACAGCGTTTACAGGTTGTCGCTATTGCAGGCACAAGAATTTGCCTTAACCAACAACCAATCGATCTTAAATGCCGACCTTGACGTGGAATCGGCCAAGAAAAAGGTGTGGGAAACTACTGCCATTGGGTTGCCACAGGCAAGTGCAACCATTTCTGGATCATACACTCCTAAACTTTCAGCAAGCATTGAAGATTTTTCAAGCTTAAGTTCATTAGGTTTTTGGATGTTTCATGCCGATTCTGTGTTAGGAAATATATCTGATGATCCAACACTTGGAAATATTGAGAATCCTGGAATGCCTGAACAAACAGACCCTAATGATATGAAATGGAGTTTGAATGCTACTGCCACAGTTTCGCAATTGCTTTTCAGTGGTTCTTATCTTGTGGGGTTACAATCGGCGAAGGTATATAAAGGTTTATCGGAAATGAACCGGGTAAAATCGAGGCAGGATGTGCTGGAATCAATAAAGAACAGCTATTTCAGCGTTTTGATTGCCCGCGAGAACCAATCGATTCTTGACTCCACCTATCAAAACCTGACCAAAACTTTAACCGATATTCAGGCTATCGGCAAACAAGGGTTTATTGAAGAAACCGATGTGGACCAGATGCAAATAACGGTGACAAATGTTAAAACTTCATTAGACCTGATTACCCGATTAGCGGATATTGCTGAAAAACTGTTGAAGATTCAATTGGGGCTAAATATTGATGCCCATCTTGAATTGACCGATAACATGGGTAACCTGATAAATTCAATTGCTTATGAACAGCTATTATTAGCTGACTTTGTTATTGAAAATAATATAAATTATCAAATGCTTCAATCGCAAGTAAAAGTCTCGGAATTGTTGTTAAAATTAAACAAAGCGGCCTATTTGCCTGATTTAGCTGCATTTTATCAATACCAGAAAGAATTCAATGAAAATGCTTTTTCTTTTACTCCACCACACATTATTGGAGCGAGTATGAGTATCCCGATTTTCAGCAGTGGGCAACGGAATTCGAAAGTAGTTCAGGCAAAAATCGAACTGGAAAAGGCCCAAAACACCATGGAACAAGCTTCAAACGGGTTAAAACTGGAATATTACAGCAGCCGTTCGTCGTTGATAGCCGCCCGCGACAAATTTGCTTCTGAAGCAAAAAATCTGGAACTGGCAAAAAAAATCTATAACCGGGGATTAATCAAATTCCAGAACGGAGTCATTTCAAGTACCGATCTTACCACCATTCAAAATCAGTACCTAACAGTCCAATCGAATTATTATCAGGCCATTCAGGAGTTAGTGTCATCGAAAAACAGATTGGAAAAAATATTAAGTAAAAACGAGTAATTCATTCAACAAATAAAGATATAACATGAAAACACTTTTTAAAACCCTACCTATTATTATCCTGCTGGCTTCATGCGGGGCCGATAGTGACACCATCAGAAAGAAAATTGCAAGCAAACAACAAGAGGTTGTTATGTTGCAGGAAGAGATAGCCGAATTAGAGAAGCAGATAGCCGATACCACTAAAGTAGATAAAGGTACCCTGGTTAAAGTGCAGGAAATTAAACCTGTTGAATTTAAACATTATATTGAGGTTAATGGAAAGCTGGATGGCGAAGATAACGTATCGGTTTATCCAAAAGTTCAAGGGGGTTCGATTGATAAAATCCATGTTAAACTTGGGCAACGTGTTAGCAAAGGCCAGGTTATAGCTTCGGTAGATGCTGAGGCTTACCAGAAACAATACGACCAGGTTAAAACTCAATACGATTTAGCTGTAAGTGTTTACGAAAAACAAAAAGCATTATGGGATCAGAAAATTGGTTCGGAAGTAGCCTACTTACAGGCCAAAACCAATAAAGAAGCTGCCGAAAGCGGTTTAGCTGCAACCGAAAAAATGCTAAGCGATACGCGTATCACTTCACCTATTGACGGCACGGTTGAGGACCTCCCTATTAAAGTGGGGCAAACGGTTTCGGCTGGTTTTCCTATTGCTACGGTTATTAATTTCTCATCAATTAAAATTGTGGCCGATGTGGCTGAAGCTTATGGAACAAAAATCAATACCGGCGATTCTGTTATTGTTTATTTCCCCGACCTGGATCAGGAAATGATGGCAACCATTACCAATGCCAGCAAATACATTAGCCCGGTTAACCGTTCGTTTAAAGTTGAAGTACGCTTAAACAACAACAGCACTTCGATGAAAGCAAACATGATCGCGGTTTTAAAAATCAACGATTATAAAACTGAAAAAGCTGTAACTGTGCCAATTAACCTGATTCAGACCGATACAAAAGGAAATTATGTTTATGTTGCCGTTGATCAGGATGAAAAACCAATTGCTAAAAAAGCTTACCTTGAGCAGGGGGCCAGCTATAAAGGCATGGTTGAAATTACACATGGCTTAAAATCTGGCGATAATATCATTACCACCGGATACCTTTCGCTGAACGAAGGTGCTTTAATCAGCTTTTAACCTAAAAAAACAACGACGATGGAAAAAAAGTTCAAAGAATTCAAGCCCACAAGCTGGGCCATCGATAATAAAACCAGTATTTATGTGCTGATTTTAATATTAGCTGTGTTTGGGATGATCAGTTATCAGAGCATCCCTAAAGAACAGTTCCCTGAAATTGTTATCCCAACAATTATTGTGAGCACCATATACCCGGGTACATCGCCTCAGGATATGGAAAATTTGGTTACCCGGCCGTTAGAGAAAAATATAAAATCAATCAGTGGGGTGAAAAAAATATCGAGCAATTCCATTCAGGATGTGTCGAGTATTGTAATAGAGTTCCAGACCGATATTGTTGTTGAAGATGCCAAACGGAAGGTAAAGGATGCAGTGGATAAAACTAAAAGCGATTTGCCAAACGACCTGCCTGCCGACCCCAATGTGATTGATATCGACCTTTCGGAGATACCTATTATGTATATCAACCTTTCAGGGAATTTCACACTGGATCAGCTTAAAGTTTATGCCGATGAGGTTCAGGATCGTATTGAAAGCCTGAGCGAGATTACCCGTGTTGATATTGTAGGCGCACTTGACAAGGAAGTTCAGGTTAACCTGGATATGTACAAAATGAATGCCTATAACCTTACATTCAACGATGTCCAAATGGCCATACAATATGAGAACATGACCGTTTCGGGTGGTACCGTTAACCTGATGGGCATGACCCGTAATATCCGTGTTGTAGGCGAGTTTAAAGATATTGAAACGATAAAGAACCTGGTTATTGGTTCATCCGGCGGGGGATTGGTTTATTTAAAAGATGTGGCCGAAGTAAAAATGGGTTTTAAAGAACAGGAAAGTTTTGCCCGTTTAGATGGACTGAACGTCATTACTTTGAACGTCATTAAAAAGAGCGGTCAAAACCTGTTGGATGCTTCTGATAAGATAAAGGAAATAATGGAAGATCTGCAACAGAATAAATTTCCCAAAGGCGTTGATGTTACCGTATCGGGTGACCAAAGCAAATATACCCGTACCACACTTATTGATTTGAACAACACCATTATTATTGGATTCTTACTGGTTACTATGGTGTTAATGTTCTTTATGGGGGTTACCAATGCCTTTTTTGTGGGCATGTCGGTTCCATTATCAATGGCTTTGGCTTACATAGTTATGCCTTGGATGGGTTTTACCATGAACATGTTGGTCATGTTCTCGTTCATTTTTGCTTTGGGTATTGTGGTTGACGATGCCATTGTGGTAATCGAAAACACCCACCGAATTTATATGAAAGGAGGTATGGACATTGTCACTGCGGCAAAATTTGCTGCCGGCGAAGTATTTGTCCCCATTTTAGCTGGTACCTTAACCACGCTGGCACCTTTCTTTCCATTAGCCTTCTGGCCGGGCGTTGTTGGTAGTTTCATGAAATTTATTCCAATTACCATTATCATCACCCTGTTTGCTTCGTTGGTTGTTGCTTACATTATAAACCCGGTATTTGCCGTTTCGTTTATGCACCGCGATGAAGATGAAGAACTTGCCACACCCCGTAAAACCATTATAAGGGTAAGTGGGGGAATTGTAATTTTTGCCTTGCTTATGCACCTTGCCCATAGTCCATTTTGGGGAAACCTGGCTCTGGTTGGATTGGTAGTTTATCTATCGCATAATTTATTTATGTACAAAGTATTGCACCGTTTCCAAACAACGATTATACCAAAAACTTTGGATAAATACGAACAAGCATTACGTTGGGTATTACAGAAGAAACGTCCGCAAGGCTTGCTTTGGGGAATAATAGGGTTGTTTATAGTTACAATGGTTATTACCGGAATTAAAAGCCCCAAGGTGGTATTTTTCCCCGATGGTGAACCTAGCAGTATTTTCACCTACATTAAACTGCCCGTAGGAACCGATGTAACGGTTACCGATTCGGTATGTAAGGAAGTTGAGAAACGGATAATTGGGGTTTTAGGTAATGATAATCCGGTTGTAGAATCGGTTATATCAAATGTTGCCATGAACGCTTCCGATAATGTTTTCGATTCAGGAACAAAGACCTCCCATAAAGCAAAAGTTACCGTAAACTTTGTTGAATTCGGAAAACGTAAAGGAGTTAACACCAACGAATACCTCGAAAAATTCAGACAGGTGGTGAACGATATTCCCGGTGCCGAAATCAATGTGGATAAGGAAGCCATGGGGCCTCCAACAGGAAAGCCGGTTAATATTGAAATTAGCAGCGATGATTTAGAACAGTTAATGGCTACTTCTGACGCATTTATTCATTACCTCGATTCATTGAAAATTCCGGGAGCCGATAAGTTTAAAACCGATTTTGAAAGCACAAAACCGGAGGTGATTATCGACCTCGACCGGGTAAGGGCCAACCACGAAGGTATTAGTACCGGTCAGGTTGGAGGTACAATGCGTAGTGCTGTCTATGGCGTTGAAGCATCAAAATACCGTGAAGGAGAAGAGCAATATCCTATCCAGTTGCGGTTCAAGAAAGAACAACGTGAAGACCTCGATCAGCTGATCAACCTGCATATTACCTATCGCGATATGAATACCGGTATTCTGCGCTCGATCCCATTATCGGCAGTGGCCAAAACCAAATTCCAGAATTCGGTGGGGAGCATTGCCCGTTTGGATTTAACCCGTGTAATCACTATAAATTCGAATGTGGTAACCGGCTATACCGCCAACGAAGTGGTAGCCGCGGTTCAACGGAGTATCCCTAATTTCGAAAAACCTGAAGGTGTCGATATTAAAATTACCGGTGAACAGGAAGATCAAAAAGAAACTTCCGATTTCCTTGGGAATGCAATGTTGTTGGCTCTTTGCCTAATCATGTTCATCCTGATTACCCAGTTCAATTCATTGTCGAAACCTGTCATTATTGTTTCCGAAGTATTGTTTAGTATCATCGGGGTATTGTTGGGATTTGTTTTCACCGGCATGCCAATTTCAATTATCATGACCGGTATGGGAATGGTGGCACTGGCTGGTATTGTAGTCCGTAATGGTATTTTATTGGTTGAGTTTACCGATGTTTTGATTGACAAGGGTTACAAACCCCGCGAAGCCATCATCCAGGCTGGTAAAGCTAGGATTACCCCGGTAATGCTTACAGCAACAGCTACCATTTTAGGTTTAGTACCGTTGGCTATTGGATTCAACATCGATTTTGTGGGTTTAATTTCGCATCTCGAACCTCACATCCACTTTGGTGGCGATAATGTAGCCTTTTTTGGCCCGCTTTCGTGGACTATTATTTTCGGGTTAAGCTTTGCAACCTTCTTAACCCTAATATTAATTCCGGCTATGTATTTTATTATGTATTCGGGAAAAATAACCATGAAAAGAAAAAAACAGGTATTAAAATACTCTGAAAACAAATGGAAAGATTTATTTTAATGAAGGTTGTTCAATTTAAACTTTTAACCAAAGATGTTTTGAATACAACTGTTTTGTAAGTATAGAATAGTATTTGAGCAAGGTTACAACGCCCGGAAGTTTTAATATTTCCGGGTGTTTGTGTTTAAATCATTTGGTAAAGTTTGGGCAAATTGTAATCTTTGATGCTGTTATAGCGCAAAAAACCTAACTTTCACAAATAGCAAAATTATATTGTGCAAGTTGGATTAATAATGACTTTTTTAGATTAAATCTTAATCGGTTCTATGAAAAAAACAATTATCATCCTGCTATTGGTTTTTATTGCAGCCGTTGGAGTTCAAGATTTTCTGAATTCCAGGAAGGCAAGAAAAATAAGTGACTCCCGAAACTATACGGTGGTACTGTCTCTCGACGGATTCCGTTGGGATTATCAGTCAAAAGTGCAAACCCCTTGGTTCGATTCCATTACCAAAATGGGTGTTAAAGCCGAAGGGCTGCAACCATCGTTTCCTTCAAAAACCTTTCCCAACCATTATACCATCGCGACTGGACTTTATCCGGGCAATCATGGATTGATCTCCAACAGTTTTTATGCCCCTGATGTGGATGATTACTATGCTATTGGAGACCGATCAAAAGTCGAAAATGGGGAATTCTACCTGGGTGAACCCATCTGGGTAACTGCCGAAGCTCAAAATGTTATTTCTGCAAACTATTTTTGGGTAGGCTCCGAGGCAAAAATCAAAGGCTACCAGCCCACCTATTGGAAGAAATACGATCACAACTTTCCTTACCTGCAACGGGCCGATTCTGTAATTCACTGGCTGAATCTCCCCTACGAAAAACGCCCACATTTGGTCATGTGGTATTTGGATAAAACCGATGGCATCGGTCACGATTTTGGCCCGGATAGCCCGCAGATTCAACAAACTGTCGCCATGCTCGATAGTTTGATTGGTTATTTTATGCAGCAAATGAGCCGGTTAGCTATTAAAGATTCCATCAACTTCATTATTGTGTCGGATCATGGAATGGGTAAAATTGATACCACCCGGGTGGTTTACTTAAATGATTATTTAAAAAATCCCTGGATAGATACGGCCATTGGGAACAACCCGTTTATTTTAATGCATCCCCAAAAAAACTGCAAAGATTCTATATTAACGGCACTTGCCAATGTGGCTGGTGTAAAAGCCTGGGACAAAGCTGTGCTTCCTGAACGGTTTCATTACAAGCAAAGCAAGCGGGTATCTGAGGTGGTCATTGTGGCTGACAGTGCATGGAGCGTCACTTATTCGCACAAAAAGAAAAAGCATTACGATGCCGGCACGCATGGTTACGACAACCTGAACAAGGACATGTATGGCATTTTTTACGCCACTGGACCCGATTTTAAATCGGGCTATGATGCCGGGCTATTGTATAATGTGGATATTTACAATTTGTTGGCATCGTTGCTTGAAATCAAACCAGCGCCCAACGATGGGCAACCCGAACGGATCATGCACGTTTTGAAAAAAACCGATCCGTCACTTAAGTAGCTCCATTTATGGAAAAATAGATGATTATGCACATTCAAGGATGAAGCCTTTTGGTAGCTACGGGAGCCGTTCCAGATGAATTAGGTGGTGGAATGGAGCCTTGCCCGGTTATTACTTGACGAAAATATTTTTTACCTTCACATGCTTAAACCTGCATTATATGTTCCGTTCAATACTTTTAATACAGTTATTTGTTTTTTTGTTTTCAACAAGGTATCAGGCAGATGCCCAATCCGAAGATGAAAGCCGGGGTTACATCGTTACCGTAGGCGATGTGGCTCCCGATTTCCAGGCCATACTAAATGACGGAAAATCGTTTAAGTTATCAGAATACCGGGGTAAAGTAGTCATGCTCCAATTTACAGCCAGTTGGTGCGGGGTTTGCCGCAAAGAAATGCCTTTTATTGAAAGTGAAATCTGGCAACCCCTGAAAGATAAAGATTTTGTGTTGGTGGGAGTTGTTCGGGATGAACCCTTGGAAAAAGCAAATGAATTGGCCGGACAGACCAAAATATCATATCCATTGGCATTAGACCCCGGTGCAGAAATCTTTGGATTGTATGCCTTGAAAACTTCTGGAGTTACCCGGAACGTGATCATCGATCGGGAAGGAAAGATCATCTATACCACGCGCCTTTTCAACCGTGAAGAATTCGACCAGATGAAAAAAATCATATTCAATGAAATAAGTAAAAATTCCCAATAGTTGGACACACATTATTACAACGATTTGTCTATGGAGGCTGACTATCTAAAGAAACTTGAGGAAGTTATTGAAACCGGGCACGAAGTGGTCACTTTTTTGCATAATACCCGCGATAAGGTTACTGCGATGCGGATTCTCACGGAAGGGTTTCAGTTTCAAAGCCACCTCGATTACACCACCGACGTAGTTACCGCCAAGGACCCGGTCACTATTAAGTATTTTTCCATTGTGAGGCAGGCCTATGGGAATTATACCATCATCATTCAAATTTCAAAAGAGATTATTGAATATTATTCTACTGAATTGAAAGCCAGAACACACCACTTTTCGGAACTGTTAACCCTTAATGAGCCTTTTTTAGGTTCTGAGGAGGATTTGATTTATTGTCTGGCACCTAATTTTGTTAAAGGATACATTAATGCCTGCACGGCAGAGTTTGTGCCAAATCCAAACTTTAATGCTTCCTTAAAACTCCCTCAATTCGATGCCAACCTCAAACGTATTCTGCAATCGCCACAGTAGAATATTTCAGAGTATATTTAGAACATTCCCCAACATTTTTAGTAGCTTGCAACATAGACGAAAAAAACCATATGAAAACTGCTTTACTCATAATTACCCTCAGCGTATTAAATTTTGTTTCTTTTGGACAATTGACGCTGTCGGATTTGGAGCAAACTATTAAGAAATCAAAAACGGATCACATCAAGGCCTTGATACATGTTACCGGAGGTCAGCTTTTTGTGACAGGAGGAGCCACCGAATTAGCCCTGGTGAAGCTTACCTATAGCAAAGACGAGTGGGACCCGACCATCTCCTTTGCCGAAGACCAAAATGTGGGTAAGCTCACGGTGATGGCCAAAATGAAGGAGGAGGATAATAATATTGAGGATAACAACATCTGCCGGATTCAACTAAACAGTGGGCTCCACTATTCTTTAGGGGTGGTATTAGGGGCCGGTTTAGCCGATGCTGACTTTAGCGGGATGAACGTCTCTAAAGCACTTTTCCGGCTAGGTGTTGGTTCGTTTAAAGTAAACCTTTCCAACACATCGGTTCCCTTGCTGAAAGTAGAAGCAGGCATTGGTGAAGCCTTGTTCGATTTGTCGGGCGGATGGAAAAATGACCTTTCTGCAACCATAAATGCGGGTATTGGCCAGATGCACCTAGTTGTTCCTGCTAATGTTGGTGTAAAAGTTACTGTGAAAGGGTTCCTGGGTTCGGTTGAAACCCCGGGGTATAGAAAGGTTGGCAAGGAATACACCAATGCGTTGTATGGCAAAACCAAACACAACCTTGAATTTGATATTACTGGCGCTGTGGGCACCGTGGTTGTTACTGAAAAATAGTTGATACTAAATTGCACTTCATGAATATACACCAACAGCAACACCAACCTATGCACTCCTCAATGGTGAGTTTAGCACTAATTCTTGGGTGGCTGTTCGCGGGGTATCTGTTCATCGGGGAGGACATTTTAAAGGTTCCTACCCAAGAGCCGTACTGGTTTACCGAAATTAATTTTTACAACCTGTTTATCGATTGGAAGCTGTTTACCCTTATTGCCTTTATCTTTGGCATTAGGGCCTATATTTTTTCCGAAACAGGCCGCCATCCCCGCTTTTTTTACTTCCGTTCACTGATATGGGCTGTAACAGCTGTGGTACTTTCTGTAATTAATTGCATGTTGTTGGTAATCATTCCACTTTTAATATTTGGGGGCATCCTTTTTCTTTTGCGGAATGCAAACCGTTGGGCACCCTTTTTTTTCATGCTTTTACTGTTGATGGGGCTATTGGCTGTAGGTTGGATTGGGGGCATTCCTAATTTTGGGATGCAGTGCTTTACAGAATTTACTACCCAGCAATTGCTTCAAATCAGTTTCTCCGAATTATTGGGCCAGTTTGGCCATCCGGTAAATATAATTACCTGGATGTATGGTGGCTTGGTAATGATAATTGGCTATTTGGTGGGTAAAGGCAAATGGCTGATTGAATACCATTTTCGTTACCAGGAACTAAAACGTCTTTTTCTTTTGAGTGCCCTCCTTTTTGTGCTTTGGGTGATTTTGAACCATTATAAAGTGTATCAAACGCTTTACAATTGGAAAGGGGGTGAACTGTTTTATTTATTAGATGCAATTGCTGTCCAATTACTTACCCTTTTCATGTATTTGTTTATTCTAATCTATCTTGAGAATTTCCGTTGGGGATTGTTTATCATCCGGTCATTCACCAAAATTGGCAAGCTCTGGTTATTCAATCTCTTTGCCATTTTTATCACCGTTTGGTTGTTCAGCCTGTTTCATGTAACCATTTCTATCGGTTGGGCTATTTTGGCCAGTTTGATGTGTTTTATTTGTTTTGGGACTATTAGCATGCTCATCTATCCATTGTTTCCTGCCACCTTCCGTTCAAGGGTTTACTAAATTTCAGTTTTTACAGGTCCACCTTCTCTTATTTTTGCTGATGAAAACCTTCCAGCCAATATTTCCAAGGCGTTTCAGATAACTCCTAAAATCCGTAAATCATTTGGTAAACCGTTGAAAGTCACGGGGTGACTCAATTTGACACAAACACAAAGAAGGCAAACAATTGTTATTCAATTAGTCACCCCGTGACTTGCGGAAATAAGGTAACTAGTCGCTCCTTAACAAAGTTT
>DOTG01000012.1 GCA_003512955.1 Marinilabiliales bacterium | reverse complement strand
TCGTAAGGAGCGACTAATTATTTTACTTCATGTATGGTATAAAAGAGAATGGGAATTTATTTTTCAAAAAAAGCATGATCCTGCTTGGAAGTATTGAAAATTCAGCTATTTTTGCATCGCAATTTTGAAAAACAGTGGGTTAAAAAACCATAAGTTCTAAGTTTGGTGCGGTAGTTCAGTTGGTTAGAATATCGGCCTGTCACGCCGGGGGTCGCGGGTTCGAGTCCCGTCCGCACCGCTCTTTTTCAAATTGCTTTCGTTCATTATTTTGGTGCGGTAGTTCAGTTGGTTAGAATATCGGCCTGTCACGCCGGGGGTCGCGGGTTCGAGTCCCGTCCGCACCGCAAAAAAGAGCTTTAGGGCTCTTTTTTTATTTATTGCCGATTCTATCTATTCAACTTGAATCTGGTTTTTATTCACCTCAACCACAAATCCTTTGTATATTTTTGCCCGTTTTCGGGTATCAACGGTACCATTCACTTTTACGTTTCCTCCGGAAATCAATTGATTGGCCCAGGCACCATTTTCTGCCATTTGTGTGGCCTTCAGCAGCTTGTTTAATTCAATATAGGGCTCACCTTCTGTTGCAGGTTTTAACTTAAAGTTTATCATGGGGTATCTGATTTGCAAATAACCATTCATTCACATCCTTCCGTTTCTTTGATGGAATAGCTGCATCTTTCGGAAAGCCAATGGGAAGTAAGGCCGTCGGCTCCAACGATGAGGGAAGCCGGAACAATTTCCTACACAATTCCATGTTAAAATTACATATCCAGCAAGTGGCCAAACCTGCATCAGTGGCCAGCAATGTCAGGTGATCAATATAAATGGAGGTATCAATTTCAGCATGGTTTTTTCCATCGGCACGGATCCAACCTTCAGAAAGGCTGGCACAAATAAGCATGATGGCCGGAGCCGTTTTCAGCCATTCGCGCGCATAGATTAGGTAACACTTTTCAAGTTCATCCTTTTCGGTAATTATTGATACCCGATAAGCCTGTTTGTTGGCTGCCGAAGGCGAACCACCAGCCAGAGTTGCCAATTGCTGGAGTTTTTCAACAGCAACTTTCTGAGGGCTAAAACTCCGACAAGAATACCGTTCTAATATCGCTTTGGTCAATTCCATAAACTACTCTTTTTTATCCTTCTCCTTTTCGTCGTCATATTCACCTTTCGAAGCTTTTTTAAATTCCGAAATTCCTTTACCCAAACCACGCATCAATTCAGGTATTTTCCGTCCTCCAAATAGCAAAATAACCACCAGGGCAATTAATAAAATCTCCTGCCCTCCAATAATCCCCATAAAAACTGTTGCTTCCATAACATTTTTTTTAACGCTACCAAAATTAAAAACAATTCATCCAAAATGTTATGTTTTGAGATAAACTTTTGAGTGTGCCCGAAGAAAAGATGGAATTTGAGAAATGAATGTAACAGTATCGGAGAAATAAACAGGCTGGCGTAAAAAATAAAAGAAAGGCATCGTTTGCTTCTCAATCAACACTAACTCAATCTATTTGCAACGGTGCCTTTCTCCCCACAAAATTAACCTATAGTAAACTTACACAACAATTAATACCTCTTACTTATTAATTGCTGCTATATAACAAAGGGGTTGGTATAAATGTTCCGGTGAAATCAAAAAAATGTTTAAAAAATTCTGTGATCTGAAAAATACTAAATCCACGAATTGAGTTTTGATAAAATAGCAATTGCCTTAAACCTGTAGAAAGAAATACAAACATACAGCCTCACCAGCGGATTCAAGGGGTTACATGAACAATCAATTGGTAATACCTTCATTCTGTAACTGAAAGCCTGATTTACGAAAAGCATCCAGAATATTCTCTTCGGGTTCAATAATGTTTTGCTGGTTCCAATATCCATGGTCGTAAATATGTTCCGAATCTGAAAAGATGGTATGGGTCTGAAAAGTCTCTTTGCGGCTAGGGCGTTCAGCATTCAGTGTGTCGATACTGGTGTAAACCATCTCCATTAAGGTGGAAAAATTGCGGTTAAAAAGGTGTTTACGCTTGCGGACTTTCAGTTCCAGTTCTCCTCTCACATATTGAATATAATATTTTCCACTGATGAGTGTGTATTTTACCGTGTAATGGGTTTGTAAGGGTTTTACCCTGGTTTGAACACTTTTACGGATGACAAATAATTTGTCGGAATGCTGGAGCTTTTCAGGGGCAAAACTGAAATCGGCACCTAAAATCGCATAGTTCTGGGCACTTATGTACACCAAGCCTTCGATCAGAGGTTCTGGAATATAGTTTTGTTGCTTAAAACCAATCACATACACCAATTCATTTTGCCAAAGTGTAATATCGTTCAAGTGAAATTGGTAAAGCTGTCCTCCGCTTTTCAAAAGGAATTCGGGCATCACACGGATAATATCGAGTTGAAAACAGGCATCAACTCCGCCCCGCAGCTTTACCATTAGGGTATCGTTTTGCTGAATATTGGTAAACTTGCGGGCTTTTACCAATTGGACTTTATCCTCTAAAGAAGCATTTTTGAGCTGTGGTTTGTATCCCGACATCAGAGCTTCGGAATAAATGGAATATTTCCGGTCGGTTTTAATGGCCTCGCGATAAAAAGCCTGATAATTGTAAGGTTGGGTTTGATAGTTCTCATTTACCATCTCGCGGGCTTTTTTAATGATGTACAATGGATCTTTGGAACGGACTATTACTTCCTGTATCGAGATGGTCCCCTCTGTCAACCAAATAATGCCGTCCTCCGGAAATTGGCTGATGAGACATTCCAAGTTGTAGTAACCAAGGTAGGAAAATATGAGGGTGTCGGTGATTAACCGGCTAGGGATTTTAAGCTGGAAAGCACCGCCTTCATTGGTCATTGTGCCCAGATAAGTGCTTTTAACAGAGATTGAAGCAAAAGGTAAAGCTTCGTGGGTTATCCGGTTTTTCAGTAGCCCCTTTATTACCATAAAATTGTCAATATCGGCTTTCAGGGTATTGGTTTCAATGGAAATGGGGTGAATCACCACTTGATTTTTAATAACTTCGTATGAAAATGCCGGGTTGTGCAGCAAGGTATCAAGAACCCGTTTCAATGACCATTGAGTACACTGAAAGGTTACCAGGTCGTTTCCATTAATCTGCCGGGCATTGTAGGTAAAATAGCACTGGCATTGCTTCGAAAGTAAATCAAAAATCTTATCAAGCGCCAATTTTTCCACATCAAGGGTTACCGACATTTGCAAAAAATCGGGGCTGCCAGGTTTTGTCTGTGCCTGCAACACATTCAAACCTACGAAAAGCCCTAAAGCCAAGAATTTGTACCTTATGATGTTGCGCAATGAAATAGGTTTTTAAAATTACCGATGTACCAAACGATAGCTTTCCCCTTTTTTATCAATGTCGATTTCCAATGCCAACGCAATGGATGCCACAATTTCGTCCAACGAAATATCGTCGAAGGTTGTGGTTATCAATAAATTATTTAACGAGCTATCGCCAATTTCAATTTGACTATGATACGCATGATTGATGTCTCGGATAGCCTCATCCAATGTCACGGCTTTAAAAACCAGTTTGTGATCGACCCAGCTTTTAAAATTGTGATGTTCATTCGAAGTTTTATCCAGGTTCCCTTCACGGTAAGTTCCTTTATCGCCGGGTAATAGTATCACTTTATTTTGTTGGGTGGTGTTTTCATACACTTCCACTTTTCCGGTGGCCACTACCACTTCCATGAATTGCTGGCGGGTGGTTACGTTAAACGAAGTTCCTAATACTTTCACGCTCGAAGCGGTTCCTGCCACCACAAAAGGTTTTTGCGCGTTAGGAGTAACTTCAAAAAAAGCTTCTCCCAAAAGGGTAACCTCCCGTTGTTTTTGGTTAAACATCGGGTTATATGTTAACTGGGTCTCAACATTTAAAAACACGACACTTCCATCGGGCAGTTCTATCCGTTGGGGAACCTCGGTATGGTTGGCAATGGTTGTGACCGACGAAGTCGGTTTATTGAAATACCAAACAGAAGTAATTCCGATTAAAACAACGATGGACGCCGCCACGCTCCAGATTGTACGCATCGGTAGTTTGGTTTGAATTGGCGCCTTAATAAGGTTTTCGTCCGATAGGCGTTGGTGCAGGTTGTTCCATGCTTTATCGGTATCGAAGGATTGTATCTCTTGCATATGATTTATTATTTCCCAAGTTTTGGTACACGTTTCAAATTCTTTGAATTGCTCCCTCGATAAGTTTTTAAGTTCCATCGACTGAGCTTCATGATGATTCCCGTCTGCCAGCCATTTGGCATAGTCGGAATAGTTCTGGTGTTTAGAGTTCGTTTTCATAGTTACTCGGTCATGTGAAATTCTGCAAAACTTTGACGAAAGGCTTTCAAGGCTTTTCCCATATCGGCTTCCACTGTTTTAACCGACAGGGAAAGTTTGTCTGCAATTTCCTGATATTTAAAGCCATAAGTCCGATTCATTTGGAATATTTTACGGCACCGCAATGGCAATTGCTGCAGAGTTTTTTTATAAACCAGATAGAGCTCACCTGTTTGCATGGCATCGTTTGTTGAATAGGTGGCCGCGGCAATGGTCATCTGGTTGGCGGCATATTTATCAACTACCTGCTGGTGTTCAATGTAATGCAGGCATTTGTTGTAAACCGCTTTGTATAAATAAGCATTCAAAGAACTGTTGATTTGAAGGGTTTCCCGGTTTTTCCACAACAAGTAAAACACCTCCTGGACCATCTCCTCGGCCACTTCACGGTTGTGAAGTATCTTCAGCCCATAACCACAAAGACCGGGATAAAGAGAACGGAAAAGGCTTTCATACACCTTTATGTTTCCAGCTTTTATCTGTTTTATCTGTTCAAAGTCGCTCATAGGTAGTTCTCAGTTTCCCAAATGTAGTTTTTTAAGTTAGTCTAAACAATAACAATCTGCATCATTTTAACAGAGAATTACCGTAACGTGGTTTTAAGGGTTCGTAAAATGCGTTACGGTAATTTCTGTAGAATGCGGAGCCTATTTGGCTTTGTCTAAACTTTTCTTAATCTTTTTGATGGCCGATTCAATGGACTGTTCAGGCTCAATGGTGTTGTATTCGCCCCAGAAATCGCCATCAGCAAAACCATCTACGGTTTCTGACATCACCACGTTCATTTTTAAGCGGTCCGATGCTTTGAATGGTGCACTGTCGGCAGGTTTCCAGTCGGTGACAGCCATCTCTACCATGGTTGAAAAGGTATTGCTGAACAACCGTTTCTTCCAGTTTACTTTAAAAACCACTTCCCCACGGGAATAGCTGTAATGCCATTTGCCATCTTTTTCGGAGTAATTTACCAGGTAATTGGCAGCTGTGGGATACACAGTGACACCCATCGGTTTGCGTTTGATAAACATGCTGCTGGCTTCTTCTTTATTTTCGGTGTTCAAATTGAACGACAGACTGGTGATGGCAAAATTGTCCACATCAATGTAGAACCGGCCGTAGAACAGGGGTGTTGTAACATGCGGGCGTTGTTTGAATTCAATCACGTAGTTTAAGCGGCCATCCACGCGGGTAATGTTCACGTAGGAATAGTCATACGAATCAAGGATATCATCAGAAAGTATCATGTAAGGATCTTTCATCACATCGAGCATCAGTGTTGAGTATGGGCCTCCCTGGAGCTTGAACAGCAGGGTATCCATCTTTTCCACGTTGGTGCTTTTTCTTCCTTTAAACAGCTTGATCTGGTCCTGTTTGTAATTGCTGTATCCTTGTTTATAGATCTGCACTACAGCCTCAGAAAGACCAATATACGACCAGCGTTTTTTAATGGTCTCACGATAGAATGCCGTCATCAACAAGGGTTCGCTAGAGTAATTTTTGTTTTTGTTCTCAATTACTTTATCAATCAAAATCCTTGGATCGTTGGGAAAGATGTTGATTTCGGTCAGTTTTACCGATATTATAACCAATTGGAGCAGGTTCTCTTTACCCTCTTTTAATTCCTTGATGGGTATACTGAAGTTCTCATACCCAATAAATGAGATTTTCAGGTTACTCCCCAAGTTTTCGGTTGGGATTTTGATGCTGAACCGACCTTCGGTATTGGTTACCGTGGCAATGTTACTTCCTTCGACGGAAATAGCCGCAAAAATCAAGGGCTGCTGGGTTTCTTTGTCCAATACCTTTCCCTGGAATGTTTTGTAGGTGGGATCGATGGTTTGGGTTTTCTTTTTAGCTGCAAAAACATCAGTAGTTGATACCGCAACCGTAAAAACAAGCAACAAAGCTACGATGGCTTGTTTTTTTATTTTTAGTAGTGTTCTCATGGCATTGTATTTTTAAGGTTAATACTCTAATTTTTTTGTTTTACTAATTGACCGCCATGGTTTGCCCCACCCTATGAACTTTTAAAATTTATTTTTGGAATATTCTCTGTCTCCCGTAATTGTATGGTGTTACACCTAATATTCTATGTTCTGATAAAATGTGTAGCTTGTGTCAAGTATCAAGATTTCAAACACAAGTTAATGAACCAATGAATGTTATTACCAAAAATATGGAATTATCTTATAACAAGTTTTATTAGAATATTCAAGATAACCCTGCAATTCATTTTTTAAAGTTTTGTCTTCCAGGTTTGTCCTTGTTACCAAGTAAAACAATCGACAAACAGATGGGTATTATGCTCCAAAGAGAACCAAAGAGTAATGGAAACCCTAAGGACTGGATAATTGAACCTAAATATGCAGGATATCTGACTGTTTTATATAACCCGGTTTGACAAACAACATGTTCTCTATTTGTTTGTATCCGGACTGCACTTGAGAAAAATCTATTTTGCTTTTGGGCAACAAGAAACAGAAGTTGTCCTAATATTGTTAGAATTATCCCTATGAGATTTATGCTCCAATGAAAATCGGGAGACCAACGATAACGTCCGGAATCAAGGCCTGCAATTACATACATTGAAATTGTAACAAGGAATGATAATCCCAAAATGGTATTATCCCATCTTTTAGTACCTTCTCCAGGTTTTAAACGTTCGTTTAACAATTCTGAATCTATCCGTACGCAGTGTAGTTTAATAAAAACATGATAAGACCAATTGTTACATAAATATAACGTTTGATGGACTAGGTAGTCAAAGGGGGTCACCCCAAGCCTTTCACAGAACCGTATCCCGATGAAAAAAATAGGGACAGGCTGTGTCAGTCTCCAGTCATACCGCTCTTCTAATATAGCTTATTTTTGTAGTTCATCCCATTGCTGGTTGGCAATTTATTCAGCTATATTAGCTAACCCCTTCGCTCCGCTCCCATTACGGGAGCATCATTACTACTACGAGTTAGTCTGCCTCCTGATTAATTATCGGGATTCTCAAGTTCCATAGCCGTGCCCGGATAAAGTTCTTGCCTCTTGTAAGACGCCTGCCATACAACCGGTAAATAGGTATCCGTTGTACTTATCACCGCATTCATACCTCTACGGCTTTTGACAGAATGTCCCACTTTCTCGACACTTTATCAGAGGTTCACTTTCATTCATCTCTTTTACACTTACCTGATAACCTCATGGATTATATTTTCCTAAACGCTCAGCACCATATCTCTTTACTACAGAACCTTTAGGTGGTTTGAAGCCCCTTCCTACAAAGCGACTTCGGTGGGTCGGTTCCACCATCTCTATTAAAGCATGTAGAACTGTTTAAGGCCGATGTTCTACTTCTTGGCACGCATATGAAAAGTAGGCGCTAGCATTGTGCTTCACTTTCAAAAAGCACAAAAGTTGAAGCGGGCTACAACCCTTGAATTTACTACTATTTCAGCTATTGTTTTTATACATGTAGGGTGTTTTTTTATTTTATCGAATAATTAGTCCCAGGTCCTGTCCCAAACTTCTCAATCAAACTTTTTTCAATCAATTCTGGTAAAATCCGTTTAACTGTCGGACTTGGAATGCCAAGTTTTTTTGCAATATCTCCCGATTTACATCCCGCATTATTTTCTATAAAAGTTAATATGGATTTTTCTCGTGGCGATAATCGCGTTTCAACTCCTTTGCTTTCAAGTTTTATCATTAGTTGAGTCTGAATATTTCCAAGAGCATCAAAGAAAAATCGAATCCAATCCGTTACATCTTCATTGGGTCTTTGTGCTTGACAACTCCTTAAAACTCTATAGTATTCAGTTTTTCTACTTTCGATTTCGTGTTCAAAACTTACATATTGAATCCATTTATATCCATGTTTTAGTAAAAGTAAAGTTGAAAGCAATCTGCTCAAACGACCATTTCCGTCTTGAAACGGATGAATGCTTACAAATTCGTAGGCAAACAATGCACATTTTACTAATGGATGAGTTTCATTGTCATTTACATACCAATCAATTAGAAATCTCATTGCATCCTGTGTCGGGAATCCAGCTTCTGTGGTCTGAAATATTATCTGTCGGGTTCCATCGGGAAGTTTGGCTTCTACAGCATTGCTATGTTGCTTGTAATCACCTTTATGCCACTGGTCTTTCTTGCTGTATTTCATTAAAATATTGTGCAAGTTTTTCAGGCTGCTTTCTGTTATTGATATTTCTTCATGTGATTCCGAAATTAAATCAAGGGTTTCAAAATATCCTATAACTTCTTGAGAATCTCTATCGACAATTTTTGTGATGTCAATTTCTTTAAGCAAAACTTCAACTTCTTCATCAGTCATTTTTGAACCTTCAATTCGTGTTGAAGCCCCAACGCTACGAACTGTAGCAATCGTTTTTAATTGCTTTAAACTTTGTCCTTCTTTCTTTTCAATCGTAGTCCATGAAGCATCAAATCGGTCAATTTGACTTATCTGTCGGATTAATTCCCAATCGATATTAAGTGTGAATGTATATACTTTATTTTCCATGTTCCAAATATATCAATAGAATCTCAATTTGATACGATATGATTCGTTTTTATTCGATAAATATCCGAAAATCATGATACGATATGAGCTTAATTTATACGATATCGGTTCGTTCAAATTATGACTAACGTCAAAAATTGTAGTTGGGAATCAGTGAGTTACCAATTCCAATTTCTTCCGGTTTTATATCGAATTTAGCCATTTGTTTTTTAATTCTATTTACCAATCCCATCTTCCTTTTTTGGTCCAGGAACAGATATTCAGTTGGCGGATTGTAAAGTACTTTTTTAGTTATCATCGTCCAAATAACTGTTGCTAGTTTTCTTGCAGTTGCACTTACAGCTGCCTGACGACCTTTTCGATATGCAATTCGTCCAAAAAAGTTTGAAAGGTGGGTGTCTTTTAAATTTCCTATTGCATTGGCTGAATGACGTAAAGCAATTTTCAATCTATTACTCCCTTTTGGAATACGGTTACTCAAGACCTTTCCTCCTGATATTTTATTGTTCGGAGCCAGTCTTAACCAAGAGCAAAACTCTTTTGCTGATTTAAATTTCCTGAATCCATCTATTCCTATTTCGCTCATTACTGCCATTACAGTAGCGTGACTGACACCTTCGATTGCCATTAAATCTACTCCACCAAAATATTGAAAAGCAATTTGATTAAAGTTCTTGATGTCAACTGCATTTTTATTAATCCTTTTGTATGGTTTGTCTGTTGTTTTATGGATTTGCTTTTGGGGGCTCTTCTTAATCTCCTGCTTCACTAATTGCTCAATTTCCTTATCGCATGCCTTTATTTTCTTCTGAAAAAAATTATAGCTGTCGAACTCTTGTTTTAACCCAAAAAGAAAATCCTTACGATTATTACCATGTAAGGCTTTGGCTATTTCTTCTTTAGGCTTTCTGCAATTGTAATGCCTATGTTCTGCAAGTGAATACGGGTCTAAATTTCCATTGCAAATATCTTCGATTATTTTTAAGCCTGTTTGGCCACAAACATCATTTACAACTACATCTAATCGAAAGTTTAAGAATTTCAGGTACTTCTGCATTTTTCGAGATGCACTTGCAGCCAATTCTATCCAGTTTGTTCTTTGCCGACAATAAGTCCGCAGTATTTCTGTTGTTTCGTCCGGCAAAAAACTGCTTGTCAGTAATCCTAATGAATGTAGCTTTTGTATCCACCGGCTATCTTTTACACCGGTCTTTTTGCCTTTGGCATGTTTTGTAAACTTCCCATTACATAAGACTACTTCTAATCCATGCTTTTGTAGTTCCACATACAGGTTTTGCCAGTAATCGCCTGTCGATTCCAATGCTACTGTTGTGATCCCGAAAGACAAAAGCCACTCACAAAGTATAACTAAATCTTCAGCATATACACCAAACTCTTTTACATCCTCTAAAGATTGTCCTACTGCAACAAAATGAGATTTGCTACCAACATCTATGCCTGCTGCATTGGCATTGATAATTTCCATTCCAATTTTCTTTTTCAGAGCCATTTTTATCCATTTAATTATTAAAAAAGACTCTCAGGAAATGTATCTTTGAATCGAGAATTATTATGAACGGGGTTACCGAAGTCTCGGTACCACCACTGTAATTATCAACAGGCCTTTGAAATCGTACTTCAAGGGCTTTTTTACATTTCAACCAGAATGCGCCACGAGCTTTAAAAGCACCACTTTAAGAATCGGTCATACAAAGAGTCATCACAAAAATAACTCAACTTTTCATTCGAAGACGCTCCCTCGTTAGCAACAGTAATTAATCAGCCTTGGAGAAATAGATAACTTTTCTATCAATCTATTTTGGAATGTGCTCATTTTACAATGACCGCTAACGTTTCGCATATGAAGCGGTTGCGCTTGCTTGCACTTCCTTTCGGTTTGCCAATATAGTTAATTTCTTATTCATGGTTTCAAGTTTGCACTAACCCGCAACTGCTTTATATGCGGTGTTGTGTGTAGTTGTTATCCTTAACAATTTTATTCAGTATTCTTATCCTATACGTCATTACGCATCCAAAAAATAAAAGAAGCAAAGTAATAATACTATATAATCCTCCATTAATATAATTGATAGTTTGCTCAAATTTAGAATAAGAGAGATATGGTATCACTCCTAATTCTTTCAATTTTTGATTGCTACTTAATTTGTATTCAATGTTATAATTACTATTTTTAACAATAATAGAATCAGAAGAATTTATAGCTAGGCTAACCACATATTTTGCACTGTCCTTTTCAATATAATGAGTCAAATCATAAGGGATTTTTGTGAAGTTATCATATGAGTAAACACCTAAAAGCAAAGCAATAGCAAATAATAGATATTTAATTGAGCCATATTTTTCAAATACTGAATAATCACGATGGCTAATATTTTTTCTAGAGTTTTCAACTCGATATAGTGAATGGTACTTTTTTCTCGGTATTAGATTTAATTCATTATCAGTTTTCTTTGATTGTTCTATTAACAAATCAAAAGTAAAATACTCGCCTCTCTTCAATAAGTCCCAATTAAATTCTATTTCTTTTTTAGATATTTTCTCGGCTGAAACTTCTAGGTCTTTGGATGTTTTTGTTATGTTGTATTCTATTATTTTATAAGGTTTTTCGATACTGAATCTTAAAGGTTTTATTAGATTTTTACCAATAATATCTTTATACCCCCTATTAATATAACAACCTTTGAGTAGAAAAATATTCTCCTTAACCGTTTTGTTTGAGTATTGTATATTAATCTGGTCAAATCGTTTAGTTACCTTATTAAATAAGGAAAAATTATCCAACAAAATGAATGAGATGTTAATCCTTTGTAAAGGTCGAATACCTACAAATACTCCAATTCCTGTGAGTAATACACCAATTATTCCAATTATTAAGTTTATCATCAAGTTTGTTTATTTGCAATGTAGTTTATTCTTCATCCATAAAGCTCTTATAATTCTCAAAAGCAGTTTTACTTGTTTCCTCTAAATTAACTTCTAAATAATCTGTTCGAATATAATCTAAAAGTGATTTGAGATTGCCAATAAGTATATTTCGTAAATCAACTAGAAAATGGAAATCCTTTTCTGATTTCTCGTTTGGAAATATATCTGCAGGAATATAATAATTATAACCTTTCCCTGCATTGTCTGGACCATAATGTTCTGAAAAGGATAATGACTTTACCCAGTTATTTCGGAAATCAATTATTAATTGTAAGAGTTTTTTATCATATAGGTGAAAATGACTACTATCCATAGTTCCAATAAATCCATCCTTAAAATAAAAAATCCGACTGATTATGAAATCAGGCATGTATTCGATGAAAGTGTCAAATGAATTTATGTGAAAAGAATTCATTAACCATTTCAAATTGGCAATATCCAATCTTCGTTTTTTTTCTTCTTCAGTCTCTTCTGGATTGTCAGATTCCTTTATAGGGTCTTGTTCGATTATCGTTTTAATCGCAATTTTCAAAAGTGAAGATAGATTTTTTTTTCCATTATTATCATTTTTATCAATGATACAGTAATTACTTGCTCTATGCCTATCAATATCAAATGGCATGTCATTCGGAAAGTCACCAAAATTTGTATTGAACAATAGAATAATTCTTGACCAACCTAACTTCGCAATTGCATAACCAAGCTCAATTAAAACATTAGGGTTTGGTACTTTACGATTTGTAGAATCAGATGAATTTATTGTTGTTAAGTCACATATAAAAATATCAGAATTGCTAATCTTTGCAAAAATTGTTGCTGGTATATTTGGACTACCAGGCATATTTCTTGTTGCTTCTTCAATTAAAAGTTGAATATCTTCATATTCTGATTCTATCTGATTTAAAGCATTTCTTATTCCCTGTCTGATTGCTGTTTGGTTTGTTATTTTAACGTGAGTTCGACCTAAGC